>JALQCR010000075.1 GCA_023336205.1 Pseudanabaena sp. Salubria-1 | reverse complement strand
CCCAAGAAATGCTAACGTCAATTCAAGGATGCTCTAAGCCGCTATTTCAGTCCCTAAAAGGGTTTCAGAGGCTTTGAAGCCTTGGGAGAAGCCACACATTGAGCGCTTCATGAGAACTTTGCGTTTCAATCCCTAAAAGGGTTTCAGAGGCTTTGAAGCGGCTACAGTTGAAAAAGATTTAAACGGTACATATGTTTCAATCCCTAAAAGGGTTTCAGAGGCTTTGAAGCGAGTAGTAGTTCACAGGCTCAAAAGCTATTTTCTAGTTTCAATCCCTAAAAGGGTTTCAGAGGCTTTGAAGCGAGGCAGCAATTAATGCTGGTCTACCTAAAGAAGTTTCAATCCCTAAAAGGGTTTCAGAGGCTTTGAAGCAGTTAAGGGAGATCGCTATTGCCCGAAGTCGTCCAGTTTCAATCCCTAAAAGGGTTTCAGAGGCTTTGAAGCCCGTTATGGCCAAATCTAAAACCACCCTTGACCTGGTTTCAATCCCTAAAAGGGTTTCAGAGGCTTTGAAGCTCTTCCAGCTTTAGCTAGCAGAGGTGTTGAAGTTAGTTTCAATCCCTAAAAGGGTTTCAGAGGCTTTGAAGCCATAGTGAGCTTCGTCTGAGATTAGAAAATATTGTTTCAATCCCTAAAAGGGTTTCAGAGGCTTTGAAGCTTTAAGTAGCGAACAATTACATACAAATATGTTTGTTTCAATCCCTAAAAGGGTTTCAGAGGCTTTGAAGCGAGACTTGACGGTGGATAGAGCCAAGGAAGTTATTGTTTCAATCCCTAAAAGGGTTTCAGAGGCTTTGAAGCTATCAAAGCCGACTGCTGTTATTGGTTATTTTCAGTTGTTTCAATCCCTAAAAGGGTTTCAGAGGCTTTGAAGCATTGCGGATCACTGCTCTACGTGGGGCATTCTCGTGTTTCAATCCCTAAAAGGGTTTCAGAGGCTTTGAAGCTGCTGTCAATGCGGCTGAAGCTGTCGCGAAATTTCATTCTCGTGTTTCAATCCCTAAAAGGGTTTCAGAGGCTTTGAAGCCCATGGCAAGTCTTAGAGCTAGGGAACCATCGATCAATCTCGTTTCAATCCCTAAAAGGGTTTCAGAGGCTTTGAAGCCTTCTCAAGAATAATGGAGAAAGTTTCATGGCTGTTTTGTTTCAATCCCTAAAAGGGTTTCAGAGGCTTTGAAGCGATAGCGAACAGCGTTAGCGATCGCACCTATCAATCAACGAGTTTCAATCCCTAAAAGGGTTTCAGAGGCTTTGAAGCTAGTAGAGAATGGATTGAATAGGCGATCGCTACTAGGTTTCAATCCCTAAAAGGGTTTCAGAGGCTTTGAAGCAGGCGATCGCCACTGGGCCCAACCCGAAAAGCAGAAAGTAGTTTCAATCCCTAAAAGGGTTTCAGAGGCTTTGAAGCCGCAGGGGGCAAAAGAAAACCAGCCGCTGCCACAAGCGTTTCAATCCCTAAAAGGGTTTCAGAGGCTTTGAAGCATCGGAAACATACCGATCACTGACACCTAACTTTTAGTTTCAATCCCTAAAAGGGTTTCAGAGGCTTTGAAGCATCGGTGCTGGTGTGGCGATCGGGGGTTTGGCGCTGTTTCAATCCCTAAAAGGGTTTCAGAGGCTTTGAAGCCGCCCGCGCTTGTGAAGTATATCATATTTAGTTTTCAAGGTGCATTTGCGCGAAGCATACAAATTGTAGCAGATTGGAACCTGCTGAACAGGTTTTACAACTTCCACCAACCAATACAAAACTATATTTACCAACACATTCCAGACTTGCGCGAATCGACCAACTCGCCCGATCGCCCTCAAAAACATACCTACCAAGACTTGTAAAATACCAAACTGCATACTATTAAAAAAACATCCACCAACACGCGCAACCAATGAACCAGAAATCAAGCGAAAAATATTGTGTTATCCCGCACCTGTTCACCGCCAATACGTTCTATTTTAGGCTGACAGCAAGCACATAGCGTATAAAAACGGATACTATCCTCATCAGGCTTGATTAACTTACTCAAACGCGATCGCAACTTTGCATATTGAGCATCAGTAAGCTCACACTCAAACACACTAAACTGCATCCATTGCCCATAGGACTTGAGTATCTTATGAATCTTAGTACGGCGCTTATCCTCGGAGATATCGTAGGAAATAACTAGGAACATTACTTCATCACCAAAGGAGGATACTTATCCGTCTCATCCATTAGATATTTAGCCAACAGCCTAGCCTGAAGCTCAAAAGCCTCCTGATAAGTACATTTACGACCCATTACAGGATGCTTAAATTCTGACTGTTTCTTCTGCTCGTACAGCGTTAAGAAAACTTTTCTCGCCTCATTAGATAGAGAAATCGCCTTGCTCAAAGGTTCAGAAGTAAAATCTTTGGGCGCGATCGCTTTTCGATTAATTGCCGACAACACAATCGCATCGACAATCAAGGGGCGAAACTCTTCCATTAGGTCAAGAGCAAGACTGGGGCGACCATAGCGCTCCGTATGCAAATAGCCAAGATAAGGATCGAAACCGACAATATTTAATGCTCCCTGCACATCATGACGTAATAGGGAATAGCCAAAACTCAACATCGCATTCACAGGATCAGTCGGTGGGCGGCGGTTGCGAGTCGTGAAGCTAAAACCATCGGCGCGAATTAGTTTGGGGAAAGCTTGCCAATAGACAGCGCTGCCATGACCCTCTACACCACGCAAACTAGCGATCTCCTTAATTACCGCCAACGAATCAATCGCCCGTTCGAGAGCATCAATTGCTTTCTGTAAGTCATTGTCAGGATAATCCCGCAGATGCCGCATTAATGACCCACGATAATTTTTTAACTTACCGCGCACAAAAGCTTGCACCACATGAATCGCCTTCGGAGTTTCTCCTGCTGCATCCCACTGCGATCGCCTTACAAAAATATTCTTAGTTAACTCAGGTTCCAAACGACCGAGAAAGCGACCTGTTCCCGTCATAAATGACATCGGGATTTTGCGCTCCAACAGTTCTATCACCGCCGCAGGAGAAATTGTGGCACGACCAAGGATTACTAATCCATCAATTTTGATCAATGGTACATCTAGGATTTGTTTTTTCTCAGCCTTCACCGTTAAACGTTCATCGGTCTTGCCAATAAACGAGTCATCCTGACTTACATAAACCGTTCCCATTGCTTTTAAGCTCCTTCCTTATATTTACTAACCTTTTCCTTTGCCATCGGTACACACTGAGTAAACAGACTGCAACCTTTACACCGATTGCCATAGATAGCAGGAGGTATTTTGCCAGTTTCCATCATTTGCGAGATATCGGTAATTGCCGTGATCGCCTCATTCCGCAACTCAGATGTAATTTCAATCTCTTGTCTCTGGTGCGTTTGAGCATAATAAACATAGCCCTTAGTTATGCTTTTTCCTGTCATCTGTTCTAGACAGAGGGCTTGAGCCACAACTTGCATCGCATCGTTATCCCATTCCCCTTTATGTCCACGTTTGTATTCAATTGGATAGAGATTACCATCAACCTCTTCAATCAAATCCGACTTGCCGATCAATCCGTATTGTTCCGACTTCAGCCAGATTGCCCTGATTTGCCATGTTTCTTCCCGTTGATTTTCGCCAACTGTATGTACTCGTTGATGTAGATCTGTCCCATCAATCGTGTAATGATTCTCGACAAATTCTCCTGCACAAAACATCCGCCAACATCGATGAGGACAGTAGGCGTATTGGTTTAAAGCGGCGATGGGGATTGGTTCATTCATACTCGTCTCGCTATTCCCATTCCCATTGTGGTTTTGCGTCCAATTCCTGCAAACATTGCAAAGTCTGCTAGGGCATTAATTTGTTTGATCGCATCTGGTGAAGCATCACCGAGAATTCGATAACCAATTTCACCGACACAACCGATAAAACTATGGGTGTCGTAATTCTTGACAACTTCTGTCTTAATGTCAAATTTACTGGGAAAGATATATTCGATAATTTCGGGATTGATGGGAATTTCGCTGTAGGTGTTCCAGCGATCGCATAGGCTTTTAAATACATTGTCGCGAGTGGGTAATGGCGAATCGTATTTACCCTGACGGAATGCGGTGGGTGTAGCGAGGTGAAAGGCGATCGTTTTTTCTATATCTGAGGCGCGATCGTAGATTTGTTGGTAGGTGGCGAAGTTTGCCCAAGGTTGGCTCGATTGTGGTGTGCCGAGAATACTGGTGATATAGAGGTCGGCGGAACCAAGATGAAATGCGCGATCGGGATTGAGATTGAGCCAAAGTCCTGTTAGTTTGCTAAATAAAACCTCATCTAATAGGGTGATTCGCCACCAGCAGGGAGTTGAGGTGGGGATTTCTTGATTGTGCCAAGAGAGGCTTCTAGCTTTTAGCTGTTGGCTGTTAGCTTTTTTTAGATTGGGTTTGCTAAAGTTCTGGTCAGAGCTAACAGCTAAGCGCCGATCGCTAGTCGCCAATTGAATTGGACTCAACCCAAATCCTTTATTTGCTTTCTCACCATGCAGGCGATCGCCTAATTCTTGATCTACAGAGCTAACCAATGTCAAAAAAAGTGCGTGAATATGCCGTCCTGTTAGGTATTCAGGATAAATCGGTGTTTTCGGCATGAAATTTACAACGAGACTATGGGGCATATTTTATAACTCGACATCTTCATAAATATCTGAAAGGGCGATTGCTAAATCAATTGACTGCAACTGTAAGATTTCTCCCATGCTCAAGGATTGGACTAACCAACCTTCAGGATCACGGCGATAGAGTTCTACTTTGATTTCAGATTGAGAAACTAAGACATATTCTTGCAAAGATTCCAATTTCTGATAGTTGAAAAGCTTTTCTCGCCGATCTAGCATGGCTGTGGAAGGAGATAGAACTTCGATTAATAGGCAAGGTTTCTGTTTGACGTAGGGATCGCTATCGGTGCGATCGCATACCACCATCACGTCAGGATAGTAGGTGGCGTTATTTGCCGAGGCGAGCGTTAGTTTCATCGCTAGAGCTAACAACCGAGAGCCAGTAACGCGCACATGTGGAAGGATACAGCCAACTAGATTGCCAACAATCAAATTATGATTTTCATCTTCCTCAGCCATTGCAAAAGCTTGTCCATTTACAAACTCATGCTTAGTGGGGCTAGTTTGTTCGTAGGCGAGATATTCTGAGTAGGTTAGGGGTGGTTGTCTAGCAAGCATTTGGGATATCCTCAAAAATAACGTTCTATCCAAGGCGATCGCGCAGGGATGACATAGATTTGCGCTTCACGGCTAAAAGCTAAAATCCCTTAATCCAAAAGTCCCGATCGCTCCAAGATTCGATCTGACCAGATCTGTGCTTGTGCAGCAACTTCCATACGTTGTGCTGGATCTGCCCAGATTTTCGTCCAGCGCAATTGCCACAGTGCAAGCTGAATCTGTAATTCAACCAATTCGCCAGCCGTGTCGATGTCAGCATCGCTAGCTGTCCATTCGATGAAAAACTTGCTTTCTCTGATCAAATATTCAATAGTATTTTGGCTGATTGCCTTACCTGTCAAGGTTTTGATTCGAGCTAGATTTGCTGATAGCCCACCTAAGCGGTTAGGGAGCAAATCACTTAAATATCTTTCTTTTAATGCATTCCAATTTTTCATAGGTTACTCAATAGTTTTTTGGCAATCTCTTCAATTTTTACACGAACGTCTGGAATCAGAACCTCTAGTGTTCTATTACCCTGTTTGGGACGAATATTAATTAGAGATTCATAAGTTACCTCTTGAGCATCTGGATACCAATCGGCTCCCCAAATATTTTGTTGTTCACTACCATCTTCTAGCAAAACGCTCTCACAGTCAGCATGAAATTCACCACCACCTGCTAAAATTCCACGTTCAATATCGACGGCTAACTTGATATATTCACCAAGTTCTTGCAGCATTTCGTCAATTTGTTCTTTAGTAGCGCGGTCGCGAATTAAGTAAATTGTCATAGTTGTTCCTATACCTTAAAGCGATACTCCATACGAGCAGGGATTTTGAAGCCGTCAAACTCATAAAAATGTCCGTTTATACTGACATTGCGAATCAGACTAACGGGAGGCATATTTACTGTGTCATAGCTCAAGACTTTGTGAGTAAACATCACATCAAGGGGATTAAGGGGATAAGGAAATATAAAATCTCCATTCCCCTGCTTAGCTTTATCTAACGCTTTGACCGTCAACTCTGCCTTACTCATCCATTTACCCAAACGAATCCATTTAGAAGGTTTAGGTAAAGGATTTTGAGACAAGATGAAAAACTCAAAAGTGCTTTCGGGTGCGATTTCCTTAGCTCTGCCAAAGCTAGGAATATTCGTTTTCGTCTTTTCCATCTCAACGTGGTAGTTGTTATTAGCATATTTCCATGTATGCAACACAGAAGTATGTTGTAGCGATCGCGCAGGGGTGACATAGATTCCCACCTCATTGAGTTTGCTCAAATGCTCCTCATACATGGGAACCTGTTCGCGGCAAAAGTAGCGATATTCATGTTCTTCAGGGACTTGTGTATTGTAGCGATCGCTATCAACTAGCCCCAAGGCATAGCAAAGTGCATAGTTATGAACGATCGCTTCGGTTTCATACAAGCGTCCGATCTCACGAGTGGCAAAGTAGAGCGAATCGTGTAATTCTAATCGAGCGCGATAGATGTGTGTCATGGTTACTTTGCCTTAGCAGGTTTCTTTTCCTTTTCTTCAGCCTTTTTGGGTTTAGCAATATGCACTGCGGCATAGGCTTTTGCCTCATCATCAGCTTTTTGCAAAATTGCTTTGATCCCTTCTTCACTGGTAGTCAGCGCTTTGACTTCATTCAATAAAGCATCAAAGTTTGTACCGATAAAATCGTGATGTACGGTAAATTCATCAGCTAACAATTCGGCGATCGCTTCTTTAGCATTGTCCAAAACCAAATCCTCTCTCAATGGGTCAATGGATTGCAGAATGTCAGTGGGAATGCGATCATAAATTGCCTGTGTCCATTGCAAATTGCTAGTAATTTCACCATCGGCAAACACGACACCAATCAATTCATTACGCACGCGACCAGTGCGAGTCGTTTGCGCTCCATAATGACGAGTTCGCAAAATGTTGTTGAAGACATAGAGAAATCCTGCTTCGGTGGGATCTTTCAGAGTGACAATACTTGGGAAAAACACTTGTGGACGAATATGATCTTGTTGATTGATCCGACTTGTGATTTTGCCAACTTCAGAGCCGACTTCGCCTTTTGATGCCATTGTGCCGTTTTCGTATGGAGCATTCAGCGTAAAGGTTTCGTGAGACTCGTCAAAGGGTGTAATCGAGAAAGCTGTGTCAACAACAACTTTGGATTTTTCCGAGCCAGAATCACCGATCGCAAAACCATAGATAATGCAATCAGGATTGTTCATCGCAAATTTGACATTGTATTCGCATTCTTCGGCAGTCATGAAGCCATAGTTCCGCAACAACTCACGTCCAACTAAACGTTCAGGCGTAGATTGCTTACGCTTAAACATGGCAAGGCGACTGATCGGCGTTCGATCTTTAAGCCCTGCGCTGACTCTAGCCTTGTTCAATTCTCCATCAGTTTGAAACAGTGGATAGGATTCAGTCACGCGCACAGTCAAGAAGTGAACATATTTTCCCATTGGCTTATAAGGGATTTCAGAATGAAAGAATTTGGATTCGATGGATTTAAGCAATGTCATGATTGAATTTCCTAAAGTGATGGTTAATTGGTAATGGGTAGTTAAAGAAAGTTAGTCTTGATCGTCATTTTCAGGTTCTTCGATTGCTTCACCTTTGGCTTTGCGTTCCTGATTTTCTTGATCCTGTGCAAGTCGATAGAGAAACTCACAGGTATCGCGAATCAAGTTGATTTGCCGACCTGCGAGACGGGCGCGATCGCCTTTAAAAGTTTTATAGAAAACATCATCAACAAAATAGTTTGCAAACTCTAGAATTTTCAAGCGCTCCTGCTCGCTCTCTGTTCTTTTAAAAACAGCATAACCTTCAGCAGTTGAGGCATGAACACGATCCATCAGCTTACCTACTTTAGCAGCGACAACGTGAACAAGAGCTTGATCCTTTGAGCTAGGATCAACATTTAGAATAGCGTCAGATGCTTCTTTAATTGGTTTAAGAACAGCATTAGCCTTAGGGTTATAGCGCTTACTTGCACGATAGAACTCACGATATAGTTCTGTCAGTCTTTTGGGATGATCCAAGGGTGATTGCTCCTGTATTTCTAGTTTAATGGAACTTGTCGAATTTGGAGAATGTTTTGCGTAAGCATCAAAACATGGATAGAAGTTATAGGTATAAAGTTGGATTTTAGCGATGCTAGGAGCATCAACTTTGGCATTGCGAACCCATTTATTGAGATACGCAAATACATATAGTGGGCTAGTTTCAAAGTCTTTCGCTAATTCCGTTAGTCGTCCCCAATTCGCATCATAACCTCCTTTACTTTGTTTAGCATTAACATCAAGATGAATCGCATAGGCAGCCGTGAGCTTATTCAGTGGCGCAGGATGCTCTCCACCAGTGAGATCTTGCCAACCGTCGAGAATGTAATCTAAACGGAAGCGATCGCCACCTGTGAGAACTCGAAACGCATGGGGAGCGCTATCGAGAAACACGGTTTCTTCAAACTCAGTACCATCAATAAATGGAGGTACTGGGGATTCAGAAACAACGGTTTTCACATCTAGAATCATTGGAAAAGCTAGGGCTAACCAACTTGGCATTACCCATGACTCTGTGTCGGTAGCATCTCGACTTGGTGGCATTGCCATGAAATAGAAAGTCATTGGCTGATCTTCGGGATATTTCATTTTGAAGGTGTGATCTTTGCGATCGCCCGTTACCTCATCGATTAAAAAACTATCGGCACTTTGATAATTTGCGGAACTAAAATCAGCCTGTAAATCTTTGGATACAAAATGATTACGAAGGCTGGTATCAAAACGGGTTTGGGCAATATTCATATAAGCCTTTTGTAAAAACTTATTGGTTTCAGGCGTGAAGTAATAAGTGGGATAGAAATAGAGATAGCGATATTTGCCATCTTCAAAGGACTTGCCGACTGCTTGGGTTTGATTCATCAAGATTTGCCGCAACATAATCTCGATTCCCGCAATACTAGAAATATTACGCTTGGCATTAGAGCCGCCTAGCATTTGCTTATTTGTATAGACTTGCGGCGTGAATAGTACTGATGATTCCATTTGTTCTGTCACCGTGTAAGGTGAATGGGAAATAGAACAGATCGCTTGTTTCCCACGTCCCGATTTTTTGGCGGCATTGTAGAACTTTAATTCTTCTAAGAAAATATTCGCTTGATCGGTATTAGTCTTAACCTCTTGACTAGGCAACATCACCACGCGATCGCACCAGTCTTTTAAATCTTGCCAAGGGTCAGGTAATTGATACTGCTCACGAATTGGCTTGGTGAGTTCGATAAAGTAATT
The DNA here is from genome assembly GCA_023336205.1 of Pseudanabaena sp. Salubria-1. Taxonomy (GTDB): domain Bacteria; phylum Cyanobacteriota; class Cyanobacteriia; order Pseudanabaenales; family Pseudanabaenaceae; genus Pseudanabaena. Next base: position 6,740 of record JALQCR010000075.1, on the reverse strand, counting down.
AACCAATTTATAGCCAATATCACGGACATCTAATGAGCCTAATCCGTCCTCAGATTCTAAATACTTAGCGGCGATGTAGTACCACTCATAGGCAATACCGCCCGTATTTTTGAGTTCTTGAAGTTCGATAACTTGCGATCGCCAATCCGTTAAACCCAAAAACTCAAGAGATGCAAGTGTGAGATTTAATTCACGGGGTGCTGGTAATTTCTTATCAAGTTTTCGCAAGTCTTTGACTTTGACTAGATAATCTTCCCAAAGTTGTTTAACAACTAACGCGCCAAGTTCCGCAAGATGATCAATGCGCGGATCTTCTTTGAAATCAAATTTCAGATCTTCTGATAGAAATCCTTTGCGCTGAAATGTGGCGAGATTACTTGCCTTATCTGGTGCTTTACTAGTTTTGATCTTGTTAATGACCACATCAACAGAGAAGCGCAAAAACTCTTCAAAATCAAAAAACAGATTGTAATAGTCAGCGAACTTCATGCCCACGTTGCCACGACTGAAACCAACTTGCCGATCACGTAATTGGTCAGCACAAAGTTTTTTGATTTTCGCAACCACGCGATCGCTTAATCCTTTTACTTGGACTGGTGGCGCATCTCGCAAAGTGAGATAGATTACGCCTGTCGGCAAATACAAAAGGGGTTGATAGTATCGGTTTTCTTCTGTATTGAGAGCAACATGAGCATCCATTAAGGCGTTATTCGCTACATTTGTAAGTACGCCACGATTCTCAGAAATACTGTGGTAAGTAAATCGCAATTGTCCATCACTAAGCTGATGCATTAGCTCCTTGAACTTAGTTTTGATAGCATCCTGTGGATGTTTCACAATCGATGCGAGAGAATCCGCTAAACAGGTGAGATCGGTGAGGCAGCGCAAAGTGCGATCGTCTAGACTTAGATTGCTTAATCCAAAATCCGAGAAATTCCAGTTAGTATCCCATCGACATTGAGCGTTGTAAGCAATACAGAGTAAATCATCAATATATTCTTTCCATTGCTCAGAAGTATTGCTAATAAATCGATCTAGCCCTAAAGCAACTACAAATATGGCAATGATTTCACGATGTTCATCTAAAGAGAGTTTGCGAATATCTTGATCGCGCTTAGACGATTTATATTTCTCTGGCATTTCAGGAAATAGTGCATAATTGAACTTTTCAAAGTCATGCAAAATAAATCCTGCAATTACCAGCCTGCGCTCAAACTCTCCAACTTTCCGTCTAACGGTTGTATTAAGTTTCTCTAATCTCTGTTCAATCAGATTCGCAGGAAATAATCCATTTAATAAATGCGTACCAAGTGATTGATCGGCAGCATTATCACGCCTCACTTTTTCTTTTCCTAATACCTCATTTTTGCGATCAAGTTCATCAAAAAACTTACCGCCTTTTGCAGTCACGCCAACAACGACAGGCAAAAGCTTAGGCAATACATATTCTGCAAAATCTTTCATGACAGGATCGTCAGGATTTTGAGCTGCGATCGCCTCACGCATGAGTTTTAATGTCAGCAGTTCTTGCTTTGTCTCGATAGTGCGATCGCTTTTCTCATCCAAATCCTCATCTGTATCAATCTCATCCAAATCCATCTCTGGATAGTCTTCATCGTCTTGAGAATCATTCGATAAGTTAGTTGATTCTGAGATAGAAATACTATTAAAGATTGATGACTGGTTCTCGTCTTCACTCATTCTTTTTTGTTTAGTCACAATTTTAATTTAATAAACCTAAATGATTGGAATCTGATATTGATATATGTTTTAGATTGACTCTTCAGGATTTTCATCTAGCGATTCAAGAAATGTTGAAACCTGTCTTGCATAAATTGGATATTTCTCTAGAATATCTGCAATTTCTTCAAATACCTCTTCAGGTGAAATGTCATCATATCTGTGAGCTAGAGCATTGCGAGTATCTATTGATTGCTTGATTACTTCTGCTAATGATTCAGTAATAATGCCAAGCTTACCAATTTCTACAAAAGTTTTATAGCTTGATAATGAACTAGGGTTTACTCCTTTTTTCTTGAGCAAATATCTGTTGATATCAATGGCTGCTTGGACGATGAGTTCCATGATTCTTTCTATTGTGAATTGCCTATATCGTTCAGATAAAAACTCTTCTAGTGTAAGCATTTCAAAGCTTTTTAGATCATTGATATAATCTAAAATCTCACCAAGTTTACGCCGAACTACTTCGGGATTAATCTCTTTCATACACCTAATACCTGCAATTTGCGTTCAAGGCTTTGACGCTGTTCCTGACGCATTTTTTTTGTCTGCTCATGACTCATCAAGCTTCTCTTAAGAAACTCATCATATTCACCTGATCGCTTCTCATACAAAAGCTTGCCATCACAAGCAATCACATGAGCCAGTATCTCAGAGCATCGATTAAGATCGACAAGATCGACTGCTTCGTTAGGAAGTTCAAATATATTCTCAAAGATTGAATATAGACCAAACCAAGAGCCTCCTTTTCTTTTCCAATCTTGATAAATCTCTGGATCGCAGATCAAAGCAAAGTCATAATCGCTGTCTTCGTGATTTTGTCCTGTCGCTCTAGAGCCGAACAGAATTAGAAGTTTCAAGAAAGGAATCTCTTGAACTAAATTTGGTACGAGTTGTTTTAATTCAGATAGCGATCGGTTGGGTATGTGTATATGCTCTATCATTTGATTATCTCCTTACTATCATTCAAGATCCAAGGTTGAGTAAAGGGAGTCTTCACAACAATAAATATTAAGAAGACTCCCTGATAATCTACAGCTTAGCTATGATTACCGCATCCCAATAGACGAAAGAAATTCTCGCAAGCCAACTCGGACTTCTGGAGACTGAATAGATCCATCGTCGAGTCGGGACTTGATCATAGTTGCGTTAGTCCAAATTGAATCAAGTAGCTCTCTTGTCTCTTTACTGCGGATTTTACTCCTAAGTTTTAGAAGTGGCTGGCGATTCAGAGGAAGTGATAGCTGTAAGTATGGGGCAACTTGATTCGTCATCTGTTTTTTGCTCATGTGTTTTCCTATATATAGTTGGACACGGGATGCTGAGCTTTAGAATGTCTGATAGAGCGTCAGAAGGGCTAAAAAGCCGTCCAACAAATCTTAGTCGTTAATCTCAAGCTTTCAAGCTATCCCTAGGACGTATCATAACACGAGTGAATGAGATTAGAGTCTAAAGACATAAACAAAATTAATTGACTATACATATGGTAGACTCAATCATTAGTGGTAGGTGCTTGTAGCAAGCTTTTTAAGCTCAAAACCCTTTTAGGGATTGAAAATTTAGACGCTACTCTCAAGCTTTCAAGCTCACCCCGTACTATTACACCGAAAACCCTTTTAGGGATTGAAACTAAGCGATCCATATTTCGCCTCCTTTTTTGTTTTTAAAGGTGTATGCCAATGTGTCCAGTAACAAAGCTGATTGTCCAAAGGCGATCGCATAACTTGGTACAGGATCGAGGAGAGTTTGCTGGTCACAAATCCCATATATCTGAAAGTGCATCGGCAATAGCAACCTTGCTTTTATTTCAGAAACTGGACGATTGAGGACATAAGCAACGATCGCTTGTTTTTTCAAACGTTCATTAACTTTGTCAATCCATCGGTTATCTGGTTGCCAGACCCCAATCCCTGAAAGGACTTGCACTTTCCAACTATCAGCAACCTCTTTTAGATCGCCGTTATACGCAAATTTCCAGTTAGAGCGCTCCTCCCTGTAACTCAACAACTTCATAAAGCCCATACAATACTCAAAGCGACTTTTAGGGATTGGCTGACCTGTTCGCTCTGATGTTTCCTTAAGCAGACGCATAAACGCCGCCTCAGTCATTGGCTCAATTTCTAAGTTACTGAGAATGCCAGTTAAGTCATAGGTTTTAAAGCGATCGCCTTCATTCGGCTCCGCCATATCATACAAACCACATTGCAACGGACTCGATCCACGAAAACTACTAGCATCCTCAGCGATCGGATTACCTTTATCTTTGTTGAATTTCTCTTGCCATTCCACTTGACAGGCTTTCACCTTACCCGCAACCTTACTCAAACTCACACCAAACACCTCTTCACAATCGGCGCGAAATTGGTCACGACTACCTTCATATTGTTGAGCGATCGTCTTATGCCCCAGCTTGCGATACAAATCAAAAGACTGTAAAGCACCCCACCGACTGTAATAACTTTTAAAATCGTTGATTTTGCGATAAGTGGTGTAAATGTTTACGCTCAAAAAAGCGCGATCGTAAATTCCATTTGTCGTAAATGGCGAATCTGCTTTCTCAAATAAACGCTCGATTAAATAATTAGGTGCAAGGGTGTAGGCAACAAACCGATCAAACTTTATTTCTTGTCCCTCCGCATTCACATACCCCTGATGTCGTCCCAATCTGCCCAAACGCTGAATAAAACTACCTGAATCCGCAGACTCAAAAATCAAAAAATTAATCTTGAAGTCCACACCCACATCAATCGTGCTAGTTCCTAAAACTAAATCACAGGCAAGCGATCGCTCTTTAACGGTTTTGCTAGATAAACCCGTATTTTCGCCAACCGTTAACCCATGCTTTTGAAAGACTTCCGCAAACAAAGGCGTTAGCCTTTTTACCGAGGCGATCGAATTAAGAATAATCGCGCCTTTTGTCCCACGATGTTCTAAAAAATGCTGCAAAATTAGGGTTAGATTATCTTTGAGCCAAGTTTCAGATGCTTTATTTGCCGACTCTAATGCCACAAAGTGCAAAGTAATTGCTCTCGTTACCAGTCGCCATTGATCCTTTTCTAGTTCTTGAAATCGCCCTTCAGTATCAGGAAATTGATACTTATTTGAAGCTTTAGGATCGATTAATTTATAGCGCAATTTTGCCTTGTCTAGTCTTTCGATTAAATCTTTATCGGGTGTTGCAGAAAGAAACAAGAATTTCTTTTCTTTCTTATTAGTTCGCTTGATTAATAAAATTGTATTGAGAACACTCGCTATCTGAGGAGCGCTGAATATATGAAATTCATCAAAAATGAATAGATTAAAATCCTTGTCAATTCTGCCCCAAAGCTTGTCAGGACTATCTTTGGGCATTAGATAAGCGCCACGATGTAAATAATGAAAGATATCAGGATTGGTAATTAAGATTTCGCGTTGACTTCCATGAGTAGCGATTGCTGCCGACTTTTTAATACCTTCATTCTCTGCATATAACTCTAATTCAGCACTATTTAATCTTGCAATTCGAGGCTCATTTCTAGTCTGAAAATCTTCCACATATTTACGGATTTGATTTTCTTGATCGCGGGCAAGTTCATTAGTTGGATAGAGTGCGATCGCCTCTGTATTTCCTTGCAAGACTCCCAAATAAGCCGCTAAGCTTTTACCATCGCCAGTCATGGCAGTATTAAACACCACATCAATATCTGGATCTTGCAAAGCTTTAAAAGTTTCTAACTGATGCCAAGCCAAGCGCCAACCATCAGGAATTTCGATCCCTTTTGGGGTTTCCACCGTCTCAGAATAAACAGGCTTGAGAACTATTTTGTATTCCGTCATAACCTCACATCCTCATAAATATCGGAAAGCGCGATCGCCCAATTAATTTGTACTTAACTTGTTGCTTTTGCTTATTCTTACACAGATAATTAAAGTAAACAAGAGCTTAAACGTACAAAATGTACGTACAAAATAATCAATGGGACGTAAAGGTGAATCAATCACATTATCTATATCCGATCGCGACAAAGCGCAGTTAGAGGAACTAGCACTCGAACTTGGCATGAAATGGGGCGATCGCCCAAATATCTCCAAACTCGTAGAGGAGATCGCCCGCAAGCAAATTCAAATCTCCAAAAATAATGACTGGTCAAGCGATCGCATTGAAGCCCTAAATCGTACTTTGGGACTATTAATCGATTACGGTGAAATCGATCTTGCCAAAGCGATCGCTAACCTATTACTTGAACGTAGCGAAATTACAGCACCATTACGTCGAGACATTGAGCGATTTTTAGACAAACCTCCCGAAATTTGGCGGCAAGTTCTCGATCGCTACATCAAGCAAAATCAACCCTTTCGACTGATCTATCGTGATGCCGCCGATCATCCCCATGAGTTCTCGATCTATCATGCCAAAATCAGCCCCCACGACAAGCGGCTATACCTTGATTGTTGGTGTGCAGAAACTATAGGTAATGATGACATCGAAGCCCTCAAACATAACCGATGTCTAAGGATCGATCGCATCCCTGCTGAAGCCGCCATTACCCCAATCCAAGGTAAATGGCGATCGCAACTTGCTCAAGTTACTGTCACGTTCCAACTTTCAGGCAAACTCGCATTTGCCTATAAACCGAGAAAAGATGACGTTGATGATATTTGGCTACATGATTCCCCCATTCGCCAAATTAGCCGTACAGTTACCAGTACATTTTGGTTCTATCGCGAAATTATGCCCTATGCCGAAGACTGCGAAATTATTGAGCCTGACGATGTGCGCGAAAAGTTCAAAGAGAAAGTGCGATCGCTATATCTCAAATATTCAAAGGATTGATAAATCAATTTTTTATCGAAAAAATTATATCGAATCCAACTTTTCATTGAGTAATCTTAGAACAAATATAGCGGCCGTCATTACTTGTTAGGACATAAAGCCCAAATAGTGTGAGGGGGGGGGGGGGGGGCGCCCCCCGGTTTTTTTGGGTTTTTTTTTTTTTTTTTTTTTTTTTTTTTTTTTTTTT
>JALQCR010000074.1 GCA_023336205.1 Pseudanabaena sp. Salubria-1 | reverse complement strand
AAAAAAAAAAAAAAAAAAACACAACACCCCCCCCCCCCCCCCCCCCCCCCCCCCCCCCCCCCACTTTTGTTTTGGGTTTTATTTCCTAAGTAAACCGTTTATTGCTATAAAACAGATTTTTAAAATATGAATTGCTGTGGCTAGACTGTAGTTGCATTAAAATGTAAAGATTTAGGCTAAGATGTGAAGGTTTGTTACAGATTTTTGATAGTCCTACCAAAGTTAGTGAATCGTGCCAGCTTTACCGTCTGAACCAAATTATCGCTGGAGTCGTGACAACTACTCTGAATTCGCCCGCAGCATCGACATTTGGCGAACAGTCCTGACCTTTTCGTGGATGGTTTGGATCGATGGCAAAAAATGGAGCTATGTCGGTGGCAAGAATGAAGCTAAAGTCAAAAAGCGTACTCGCAAACGCGCTGTTTGGCTACGTGAATCAATGCTTCAATTGGGACCAACCTTTATTAAGGTCGGTCAATTACTCTCTACTCGCGCCGACATTTTACCTGCGGAGTCAGTAGAGGAGCTATCAAAATTACAAGATAAAGTTCCCGCCTTCACAGCCACCAAAGCACAACAAATCATTGAGTCAGATTTAGGCAAGCCGATCGCCGAAATGTTTGGTTATTTCGATCCGATTCCCCTTGCGGCAGCAAGTCTTGGACAGGTGCATAAGGCGCAATTACATACAGGCGAAGAAATTGTCGTCAAAGTCCAACGGCCGGGATTATTAAAATTATTTGCGATCGATTTAGGAATTCTTAAGCGAATCGCGCAATACTTTCAAAATCATCCTAAACATGGGCGAGGACGCGATTGGGTGGGCATTTATGAGGAATGCAGCAAAATTCTTTACGAAGAAGCCGATTATTTAAATGAAGGTAAGAACGCAGATACCTTTCGGCGTAACTTCAAGAGCGATCGCCGTATTATGGTTCCGCGTGTGTATTGGCGCTATGCTTCACGGCGGGTGCTGACGCTAGAGTATATGCCAGGAATCAAGGTTAGCAATTATGAAGCACTCGAAGCTGCTGGCATTGATCGCACAGGTATTGCCCGAATTGGCGCAGAAGCTTATCTGGAGCAACTACTCAATCATGGCTTTTTTCATGCCGATCCTCATCCCGGAAACTTGGCGGTGACTGGCAAAGGCGAATTGATTTTCTACGATTTTGGGATGATGGGACAGATCCAATCAATTACCCGCGAAAAATTATTAAAGACTTTCTTCGGGATCGCTCAAAAAGATGCAGAAGCAGTAGTTAATTCCTTAATCGAGCTGGGCGCTTTAGAAGTTACAGGTGATACTGGTCCAATTAGACGGTCTGTGCAGTACATGCTCGATAACTTCATGGGGCAGCCGATGGAAAAACAGTCGGTAGCGGCGATTAGTGATGATTTGTACGATATTGCTTATGACCAACCATTTCGATTTCCCGCCACATTTACCTTTGTCTTAAGAGCAATTTCTACGCTTGAAGGGCTGGGTAAAGGACTCGATCCCAACTTTAACTTTATGGAAGTAGCAAAACCCTACGCAACAAATCTTATGGAAAATGGTAGTGCTAAAGAATCAGGAAATTTATCCACAGCTTTTCTGGGTGAACTAGGTAGGCAAGCTGCACAGGTCAGTAATACAGCGATCGCTTTGCCCCGTCGCATTGATGAAACCCTTGCCAAACTTGATCGTGGAGATATTCGGGTTAGAGTCAAATCGCAAGAAACCGATCGCTTATTACGGCGCTTAAGTAATGTGGGTATAGGTGGAATTTATGCCTTGTTGGGCGCAACTAGTTTATTGTGCGCCACACTTTTATTTGTGAATGGCGCACAGATCCCCGCCTTGATGGCTGCGATCGTAGCAGGGCTGTTTGTCTTAGTTTTATTACGGTTGCTATCAAAAATCGATCGTCCTGAAAGATAATCCATATTCCGTTTTTCGATGACTTTGAAATTAGTTTCATAGTGAGCATCTGCTACAACATAGAAAAACTAAAATATGGATTGCTTGGATATTTCTGTAGATTTTGCCTGTGAAGGGTAAACTAAAGATTGCTGTAGCAAAACTGGTCAATTCAATACGTCGAGCCGAACCACCTAACATGAAGCGTCTATTTGCGGGAGCAACCGATACTGGCTGCGTCAGATCAGCCAACCAAGATTCTTACCATATCGACCCTGAGGGACGATTTTTTGTCGTTGCTGATGGAATGGGAGGACATGCAGGCGGCGAGGTAGCAAGCAAGATTGCTGTCGATTCCATTCGCGCATGTTTAGAAGCACTTTGGGATGTTGAAACAGACATCCAAAAACTAATGCAAGATGCGATTAGTAAAGCAAATCAAGCAATTATTAACGATCAAGCTGCTAATCCTGTGCGATCGGATATGGGCACAACTATCGTCGTATTACTATTTCGAGATGAACAGCCTTGGTACTCACATATTGGTGATTCGCGGTTATATCGCTTGCGCGGCGCAAAACTTGATCAAATCAGTGAAGACCATACATGGATTGCTAGAGCAATTCAAACAGGTGTTGTCAACCCTGAAGAAGCTAAAAGCCATCCTTGGCGACATATGTTGCTGCAATGTCTGGGACGTGAAGATGTTAAAGCAACCGCAGCTCGTGAAATCGAATGGCAACCAGGCGATCGCTTCTTGATCTGTAGTGATGGTTTGACTGAAGAACTCAGCGATGATCGAATTGCACACCATCTCAAGGGCATTCGTAACTGCCAACAAGCAGCTCAAACTCTGATCGAATCAGCTAAATTACGCGGCGGTCGCGACAACATCACTGTTGTGATTGTTTCTAACGAACTAAATCAAAACTCTCAAGACGATTAGTTAAAATCAAGAAACAAATTTTTAGTGGTGCGGCGGAGCCGCACCACTAAAAGTTCAAATTGCAGAATCCTAAAAGCTCTGTAAAGCATTATGAATAGCTTTCGTAGAATAGTCTTTTTAATTTTGCTGACTCTTGCATTAGTCGCAACCATAGGCATGTCAGATGTCAGTTTTTTTGCGGACTCGGAAACAAAATCGAGCCTAGCTGATGAAGCTTGGGGACAGGCTGGCTCGATCGCATATCAAGCGGCCTCTAGAACCATGCGTTCAAAGAATGGCGAAGGTGTACCTTTGGACAATGTTCAGAAGCGTTACCTTAGGAGATATTTTATTGATTACATTGATCGTGTGCAGGTCATTTATAACGCCCAAATGATGGATCGTTGGGTATTGGGTAATGTCGCTGTCCATTTTGGTCAAGTTGAGACGATCGCCCAAACCTATTGCGATCGCATTTATCTGCGAGATGGTTTCAAGCCCGAAGATCCCCGACAACTATCAATTTTGGCTCACGAAATGGTGCATGTGCGCCAATGCTTTCAAAATGGGGGGCTAGACCAATTTGGCTATCAATATTTTGTGGAATATAAACGAGCCAAGCAAAAGTACGAAAATAATCTCATGGAAAGAGAAGCTTACGATTTACAAAATCGTTTTGCTAAAGCTAATTTATAAAAGTAAAGGGCAGCGCGAAGCGCTGCCCTTTACTTTTATGTAGATGAGCATAATTAATTACAAACTCAAACCCGTAAGGTTGCGCCCCTGCGGGGCGCAACCTTACGGGTTTGGGTAATTATTCGGTACAGGCCCTTATGGTTTTAGGTATGAAGTAACGTTAAAATTGTTAACGTTACTTCATGCCTTCGCCGTTTTGTATACTCGACCCTTAGCTAATCTCATCGAACAATTGCAACGCCTGCCAGGTGTTGGGGCGAAAACTGCTCAACGCTTATCGCTTCATATTCTTAAACGCCCCACAGAAGAGGTTGAAGCTCTTGCTCAAGCATTAATTCAGGCTAAGCAACAGGTTGGTAGTTGCACCATATGCGGTCATCTTTCGGCAGAACCCATTTGTGAAATTTGTGCTACCCCTAGTCGTGATAATGCATTAATTTGTGTAGTAGCTGACTCCCGCGATTTAATTGCCCTTGAAAGAACTCGCGAATATCGTGGGAAATATCACGTTCTTGGAGGACTAATCTCGCCAATGGACGGGATTAGTCCTGATCAACTGAATATCCAAAGTTTAGTGCGGCGCGTCAGCGGCAACAAAGTCTCTGAGGTGATTATGGCGATCGCGCCTAGCGTTGAAGGTGAAACAACAACTTTATATGTGGGCGGATTATTAAGACCCTTTACAAAAGTTACGCGAATTGCCTTTGGCATTCCGATGGGTGGTGATTTAGAATATGCAGATGAGGTAACTCTTGCTAAAGCGATCGAGGGCCGACGCGAATTAGATTTTTAGATTATTAAGATACTTACCAAAAGGGTGAGTATCTTAACAATTTACGGAAATATCTTGTTGCATATTGTTCCATCAAGCAGATAATATTTTGCTGATTCGCAACGCATTAATAATGATGATTAACCAATTCCCTAGCAAAAGTTCTATGACAGCTTTAACTGGGTTAATTGGCTCTGGATGCATGATTTTTGGAGTGCCATGCTTACCACCAATCAGCTCCATTCCTGCGCCTAAAGAACCACAAGCGATTTTAGTGTTGGGGGGCTCTCCCACCCGCGAAAAATTTGCTGCTCAGTTTGCTTTACAACATCCACAGCTCCCGATTTTTGTATCATCAGGTAGTCCTGAAGAATACGCTGAATATGTGTTTGATCAAGCCGGGGTAAAACGCGATCGCATTCACTTAGATTATCGTGCTGTCGATACGGTCACCAATTTTACGGTAATGGTGACCGAGCTTCAACAGCGCAAAATTACGGATGTGTATGTACTGACTTCAGAGTTTCATATGCCCCGCGCTCTTGTGATTGGCAAGATTATTTTAGGCAGTCGTGGAATTGAGATGCACCCTATCTCAATTCCTTCTAGTATTAAATCCGAGAATCCAGCCAAATCTCTGCGCGATGGTTTTCGATCAGTTGTTTGGCTAGTCACTGGATCGTAGTGATGCTACTAGAAAAGAGAGATAGCTCGATGTGCCGTCTCTCTGATGATATAAAACCAAAAAGCTGTACCGCCTGCTGAGCAGGCGGTACAGCTTTTTGGAGTTGTACTTAGCTACTTATTACAAACTTCTAAAAAAATTTTAAATTCTATTGCTCGAAAATCCCCTTCAGTGTTATCTTAGTAAAGCGCTAAAAAACGCACAGCGCCGGGATAGCTCAGTTGGTAGAGCAGTGGACTGAAAATCCACGTGTCACGAGTTCAAATCTCGTTCCTGGCATGTTAAACAAAAAAGAGTCCGCTAAGCGGACTCTTTTTTGTTTTTTGCGTAAGCAGCAATGCTCATTATAAAAATTGTTTTTTTGAAAGCCCATGTTAGGTGGGCTTTCAAAAAAAACAATTTTGGTGTTTCCAGCGCCTTTGGCGCTGTAAACACCAAAATTGTTTTCATAATGAGCATTGCTATTGCGTAAGTGAAGTCTAGTCATACTTTACTTAATTGGTATAAGATTCCAAAAGCTAAGTCATCACATAATTGATTGGAGAATGTAACCTTGAAAGGAATTTTGATTAGCTTTGGCATTATGGCAGTTGCGGTACTGGTCATTGTAGTTGCGCAAATTACAGGTGGACAGCCAGCAGTTGCCAGCACAGGCGCGCCATCTACAGGTGTGCCAAATCAAACAGAAGTAAAAATAGCAGCAGCACCTTTAATTAGTATGAGTGATTCTGAAATCAAAGAAACTGGCACTGGTCTCAAATATAAAGTGATCACTGCTGGTACAGGTGCAACTCCTAAAAAAGGCGATACCGTAATCGTTCATTACACAGGTACGCTCGAAGATGGAACTAAATTCGATAGTTCTCGCGATCGCAATAGTCCTTTTTCGTTCAAGCTTGGCATTGGTCAAGTGATCAAGGGCTGGGATGAAGGTTTATCAATTATGCGTGTTGGCGATCGCTACACCTTGATTATTCCTCCAGATCTAGGTTATGGCGCTCGTGGCGCAGGTGGAGTTATTCCTCCTAATGCCACCTTGATTTTTGATGTGGAACTATTACGTATTTCATAATCAAAAAAGCACCACCTAAAGGTGGTGCTTTTTGATTATTGCAGGGATTTATGCTGCAAATTTTTTAATCATCTTAATTTGATGTATGTGATCTCGAACTAGCAACTTTCGAGTAAGAGAGCAAAAAACTGAGATTGAGAAACGGTATAAACTTTGTCATGTACGCCCACGAAGCAAATAATCAGTCCTCCGATCCAAATCAAAAGTCCTCCGATCCAAATCAAAATTTGGGAAATGAGATTTTCCAAGCTTTCATGCTGTAACTCTGTTGTAGTTCTATTCCTGTTACCTCAAAACTCAGTATCTCTTTCACTTCTTCGTCAGTCTCTGCAAGCGCAATTAGTTTGTGAGAAAATTCTTGAGCAAACCCTTGAGGATCAGGAGTATTGAAAGGTTCTGACAGCATGTAATGCCCCCTTGAGTGCTGGCCTGGGCTGAAATATAATTCATCAGGAAGACACTTTAAAATATCACTTGATTTATCAAGCTTAGAGCATATGCTTGATGGGTCACCCATATGATGGAATCTGTTTCGAACTAGAAAAAATGGGTCTTCTGGGTTTAAGGGGATAAGTAAATCTAATGAGAAAGACAAGCTAATAATCTAGAACGAAAATTTAAAAAATTTAAAAAACCATAAGCCTGTCGTTTAATTAATTTAATACGATTATTAAGTCCCTCCATCACACCACTAGATGTACGATTTAAAAAGTAGTTACAAATATTATCAAGATGATTACGAATGGTTTCCAAAACTGCGCCATAAACAGCTTTAGCTTTTTGAAGCCATTCTTTTAATTGTTTCTGACCCTCTTCAGGAGTTTTACAAGTCTCAAAAATACTTCTAAAGTCTTCTTTGAGATTATAAGCTAGTCGCAAGCGTTTAGAACATTTCAAGACATTTTCTAACTTCACTTTTTCTTCTTCTGTTAAGTCTACCTTGTTCTTTAGTAGAATAAATCGACTACCTTTAATCTTGATTTTAGCTTTTTGACGCAGTTGATTTAACTCTTTGATTAGTGGCTGCATAACATGAAATCTGTCGATGACAATTTTCGCATTTGGAAATACTTCTTTGACAACTTTGGGAAAGCCTCCCCACATATCAATGCTAACCTCCTCTACTTTTTCCCTTATCTCAATCGGTTGCTGCTTCAGGACTTCAATGATGTCATCTTGTTTATGACTATCAATTACTTCTAGTAATGCTCCTGCGTCAATACTTGATACGACTGTCACAAAGTCTTTATGTCCTTTGCGTTTACTCACTTCATCAATACTCACTCGTTTTACTTCTTTCCAATCATCTTTTTTTTTAGAGAAAATTGGTGATTGAAAATCCCTTGTATTTGATCCCAACTCAAATATTCATCTCGACTTACTTGCTCCACACTCGCACTTTGTACTCGTTGATAAACATACTCCTCATACCTTTGTGTGTATCGTCTTTCCCAGTCTACAAAGGGTAACTTTTCCGTAAAATGTCTTTGACAATGTTGACAATAAAATTGGCGGCGCGGCGTATTTAAATAAACTATTTTCCCAAATACTGACGGCTCTTCTGGGTTCATGGGGATAAGCACAGCTAATAGTAATCAGAATCCTCTCGGAGCAACAGTTACAGCCCTACCATGTCGCCAATAATTGTATCGACACTGTACCATTTACCCCTCAAACCCAGATGAGCCATACTGACAAATCTCGAATCAATATCGGTCGATTTTGTTGGCTCTTCTGGGTTTGAGGGGATTAATGTATAATGAAGCACAAAGATAAGTGGTGACAGGTATGGACTTGTATCTAGATAGGTTGCTAAATTTACCCAACACAACCGTTGAAAGGGCTCTTCTGGGTTCATGGGGATAAGCACAGCTAATAGTAATCAGAATCCTCTCGGAGCAACAGTTACAGCCCTACCATGTCGCCAATAATTGTATCGATACTGTACCATTTACCCCTCAAACCCAGATGAGCCGTTGAAAGTTTTACGGAAGAAGAAAATAAAATCACCCTAAAGTTGAGATTTTTACAGGATGAAATTACTTGTCCGCATTGTAATACGCATGGTGGAAAATTAAAACAAAATCGACCGATATTGATTCGAGATTTGTCAGTATTTGGGAAAATAGTTTATTTAAATACGCCGCGCCGCCAATTTTATTGTCAACATTGTCAAAGACATTTTACGGAAAAGTTACCCTTTGTAGACTGGGAAAGACGATACACACAAAGGTATGAGGAGTATGTTTATCAACGAGTACAAAGTGCGAGTGTGGAGCAAGTAAGTCGAGATGAATATTTGAGTTGGGATCAAATACAAGGGATTTTCAATCACCAATTTTCTCTAAAAAAAAAGATGATTGGAAAGAAGTAAAACGAGTGAGTATTGATGAAGTGAGTAAACGCAAAGGACATAAAGACTTTGTGACAGTCGTATCAAGTATTGACGCAGGAGCATTACTAGAAGTAATTGATAGTCATAAACAAGATGACATCATTGAAGTCCTGAAGCAGCAACCGATTGAGATAAGGGAAAAAGTAGAGGAGGTTAGCATTGATATGTGGGGAGGCTTTCCCAAAGTTGTCAAAGAAGTATTTCCAAATGCGAAAATTGTCATCGACAGATTTCATGTTATGCAGCCACTAATCAAAGAGTTAAATCAACTGCGTCAAAAAGCTAAAATCAAGATTAAAGGTAGTCGATTTATTCTACTAAAGAACAAGGTAGACTTAACAGAAGAAGAAAAAGTGAAGTTAGAAAATGTCTTGAAATGTTCTAAACGCTTGCGACTAGCTTATAATCTCAAAGAAGACTTTAGAAGTATTTTTGAGACTTGTAAAACTCCTGAAGAGGGTCAGAAACAATTAAAAGAATGGCTTCAAAAAGCTAAAGCTGTTTATGGCGCAGTTTTGGAAACCATTCGTAATCATCTTGATAATATTTGTAACTACTTTTTAAATCGTACATCTAGTGGTGTGATGGAGGGACTTAATAATCGTATTAAATTAATTAAACGACAGGCTTATGGTTTTTTAAATTTTTTAAATTTTCGTTCTAGATTATTAGCTTGTCTTTCTCATTAGATTTACTTATCCCCTTAAACCCAGAAGACCCATTTTGTTTTAATTTTCCACCATGCGTATTACAATGCGGACAAGTAATTTCATCCTGTAAAAATCTCAACTTTAGGGTGATTTTATTTTCTTCTTCCGTAAAACTTTCAACGGTTGTGTTGGGTAAATTTAGCAACCTATCTAGATACAAGTCCATACCTGTCACCACTTATCTTTGTGCTTCATTATACATTAATCCCCTCAAACCCAGAAGAGCCGAAAAAATAAATAACACTCGGTCATAAATACCTCATAAATGTATTGAAAATGATCTAAATTCTTGATGAGAAGACATACAATTAGGGTATGTTCTTTCAAAAGGACAGTACTTATAAATAGAGATAATAGATAAACAGATGTAATAGATATAAGAAATTAAAAATTTTCATCTCTACATATCTATAAAATCGCTGATTAGTCATACGAAATTATCTTTCCAACAAAGTTAAAAAGGTGCTCCTTCGGATTACTAAAATTATTAAATGCTATTTTTTACCATCCTATTCCTATGGGAATTTTAGTATAAGGTTTTTACTTGGCTCTATCGTTCAAACTATGCTCGACCAATATCTAAATGCCAACAAATTAGAGATCGCAACTTAAAATTATCAAAATTCCTGAAGCCATACCCAGATCGTTTAATTAGCTTTAACTTATTATTGATACCCTCAACAACGCCATTAGTAGTGCGGTTCTCAAAGTAATTAGTAACTTCTCCAAACCATCGACAAATTGTGCCAACACTATCCTTATACGTCTCCTTTGCTGTCTCCATCCAGTCGAGTAATTTTGATGCGCCATCTCCCCAATTTTTAGCATCTTCAAAGACTCTTCTAAACTCTTCTTTTTGCTGATGCATTTTCCCTAGCAATGGTACCACTTCTCGAATTTCTTCTAATTTTATTTTTTGCTTCTCTGTTAAATCTTTTTCGTTCTTTAGTAATGCATACTTACTCTGCTTAAGTGCTTCTTCGATTTTCTTTTTCTCGTTTACATTTTTGTTTTCTTTATTTGCTTTTTGCAGGTCATTTCGTGCTGTTTTTAGTTCCTCAGGAACTATCTTTGTTACATGGAATCGGTCGGCTACTACCTCTGCTTTTGGTATTAGTTTGTTGATCAGTCCTTTATAATTTCCACTTAGATCCATACTTACCTCAATAATTTGCTCTAACACCTCTTTTCCCCACCCCTCAAGCTCTTTCCTTATTTCTTCTTGTTTCCGTGATCGCACAAATCCTATCGGTATTTTTCTGTCTAAATCTACCAATACTACTATGTAGTCCCCTTGTCCTTTTCGTAATGCTATTTCATCAATCCCAAGTCGTTTTAATGGCTTTAAATCTATTCTAAGTTTTTTTTCGCTAATGTATTTTATCATCGACCACACTTCCTCATCTGTTAAGTCATTTTGCTTCCCTACATTATGCATATCGCTATGCAATACTTGCTGCACTATCATCTCTGCAAATCTGTTAGTTTGTTTTCGTCTCTTTCCTATAAATTCTAGTTCTTCACTGAACGGCTTTTCACATTTTTTACACTTGAATTGACGACGGTTTACTTTTAATAGTACTTCCTGTCCACTAATGCTTAAATCTCTTGCAAAATACCAGCGATTTTGATGCAGATGATTACTTTCTTCTCCGCATCTTGGACACTTTGCTTTTGTCGTTTTCGCTTCAACCTCTAAAATTAATCGATCTGCTACTTTTGTGTAGTTTTCTACTTCGATTCCTGGCAGATTTAAAAGTTCGGTTAGAATTGGCTGCATATTTGTTGTTTTGTATCTTATGTTACCTTAGCATCATTTAGACGATTGAGCCTTTTACTTTTGCAATCTTTAATTTCTAATACTTTTTGTTGGGCATTACTTATCTTAAAAATTCGCCACTTTATTATTTTTTCTTCCTCTATCAGCAGAATGTAAGATTGAAAATGCTCTTCTACTAGATTAGAACCGTAAAAATTTCTCTCTTTTTTATAGCTATTTATGCCATGCCTCGCACGGCGCAAAGTTGTACATTACACAGGTACGCTCGAAGATGGTACTAAGTTCGATAGTTCTCGCGATCGCAATAGTCCTTTTTCGTTCAAGCTTGGCGTTGGTCAAGTGATCAAGGGTTGGGATGAAGGCTTATCGATTATGCGTGTTGGAGATCGCTACACCTTGATTATTCCACCCGATCTCGGTTATGGCGCTCGTGGAGCAGGTGGAGTCATTCCTCCTAATGCGACATTAATGTTCGATGTCGAGCTACTGCGCATTTCTTAAATCATTCAATCTCCAAAAGCACTGCCTTCAGGTAGTGCTTTTTGGTTTATTAGGATCAATGTTATGCATGGAAAGTTGAGTGCGATCGCTTTAATCACTATTTTGTCGAGTTTGCCTGTGCAAACATTGGTATGCGAGCGGATGTGGGCGCAAGAGCAAAGCGATCGCAAGACACAAGCGGCTCAATTACTCAACCAAGGACTTCGGCAATATCGTGGGGGGGAGTATGAGGAAGCCTTTCAGTCTTGGCAAAGCGCCTTACAGATTTATCAAGAAATCAAAGACCGTGCTGGTGAAAGCAAGGTATTGAATAATCTGGGCATTGCTTACTACAGTCTTGGACAATTTACAAAGGCAGTCCCTTTATTTCAGCAACGTTTGACCATCTCTCGTGAATTAAAAGATCGTCAGGCTGAAGCCTATGCCCTTGATAGTCTGGGGCTGAACTATATTCAATTAGGACAATACAAACAAGCGATCGCTGTTTATCAACCTGCTATAGAAATCCTGCGCCAACTCAATGACCGTAAAAATGAAGGTAATGCCCTTGGAAATCTTGGTATTGCTTACCGTGAGCTAGGAAATTACGCTAAAGCGATCGCCTTCCATCAGCAGCAATTGGCAATTACTCGCGAGATTCGCGATCGCGCAGGTGAAGGAAGAGCGCTAGGCGGTCTTGCAATTGCGTATCGCGAATTGGGGCAATATGAAAAAGCGATCTCTCTTTATCAGCAGGATTTAGCGATCGCCCGCGAATTGCAAGATCTAAGTGGACAGGCTAGAGCGCTGAATAATCTGGGCACTGCTTATAGCAACTTGGCGAAATATCCCCAAGCAATCGTCTTGTACAAACAAAGCTTAGAAATATTTCGCACGCTTAAGGATCGCAATGGGGAAGGTCGAACCCTCGGAAATATCGGCAACGACTATCGGCAGCTCGGACAATACGAGCAAGCGATCGTTTTTCTTGAGCAACAATTAACCATAGCCCGTAACATTAGAGACATTGCCACTGAGGGGAAAGCTTCTGCTGGTCTGGGTATTGCCTATAATCGATTAAGAAAATATGAAAAAGCATTCTTCTTTTACCAGCAAGATTTAGCGATCGCCCGTCAGATTAAAGATCGTAGTGGGCAAGGAAGAGCTTTAAATAATTTAGGAGTATTGCTCGGAGATTTAGGTCAACCTGAACTTGCAACGCTCTATTACAAACAATCAGTTAACATTCAAGAATCGATTCGCCAAGATATTCGCGGATTGAGTAAAGACGAACAGCGCTCTTTTTTAGGAACGGTTGCAGGTACATATCGTAGTCTTGCGGATTTATTGCTCAAGCAAGGACGAGTAATGGAAGCTCTACAAATCATCGATCTATTAAAAATCCAAGAACTGGAAGATTATCTTAAAAATATTAAAGGGAACGATCGCACAGCGCAAGGGCTAGAAATTTTAGAGCCTGAAGAAAAAATTAGTCGCCAGTTATCAAAGGCAAGCTTTAATGAAATACCCTTACTTAATCGTGAGTTAGCCCAAAAGCTCCAGCAGATTCCTCCAGCAGAGATCAATAAGGCTCCTGAATACTTACAAAAGCTACCACAAGGGGTAGTTCTCATCTATCCATTAGTTCTACTAGATCGTCTAGAAATCGTCGTTTTTGCCGCTAATTCTATTCCCACTGCGCGTACTGTAGCGATCGCAAAACCCGATCTAGAAGTTCTGATCTCAGATTTTCATGCAGACTTGAAAGATCCAAGCTCTGAAGACATAAAGACATCAGCTAAAAAGCTATACGATCTCCTCATTAAACCGATTGAATCTGATCTTAAACAGGCAAATGCTAATACTATTCTCTATGCTCCAGGTGGGGTGTTGCGCTATATTCCCCTCGCAACTCTCTACAACGGGAAGCAATGGCTAGTAGAAAAATATCGCATCAATAATCTCATTTCATACAGTTTGCTAGATCGCGATCGCCAACCGCTGAATGATTTAACCATCTTAGCGGGAGCATTTGGCGGTAAACCTGGAGAGATCAAATTTGGTTTAGGCGGACTGCCAGCTTCAATTATAGAAGTGGAGAATATTGCATCAACTTTTCCTGCGACTAGTAAATATGTAGAACAGAATTTTACGAGTCAGGCAATTCGGGATAAAACAACAGGTAAAGCCATCATCCATTTGGCAACCCATGCAGAATTTAAAAATGGTAGTCCTTTTGACTCTTATCTGTTATTTGGTGATGGCAGTAAGCTCACATTAGCAGAAGTGAATGATTTAAAGCTGAAAGATACACAGCTTGTAGTTTTGAGTGCTTGTCAGACAGGATTAGGTAGTTTGGGAACTGGCACAGAGATTTTAGGCTTTGGCTATCAAGTCCATCGGGCAGGTGCAAAAGCCTCGATCGCCTCGCTGTGGAAGGTTTCTGATGGTGGTACACAAATACTGATGTCCGCTTTTTATGATAATTTGCGAAAGGCAAATATTGATGTTTCTACATCTCTGCGAGAAGCTCAGTTAAGCATGATTAATCGCAATATTAAAGAAGGCGCTGTGAATTATAATCATCCTTATTTTTGGTCGGCTTTTGTTCTGATTAGTAATAGTTTGTAATACCAATTCACAGAAGTGTGGCTACACTTCTGTGAATTGGTACTTAGTGGTGCAGAAAAGTCTGGAAAGGGTTGACAGGCATAGAATCTCAAAATGAGACAAGAGGAATAAAAAGGGCAAGAGATGAGATACTCAAGTTCCTCAACAAAAGATCTTATACAAATGCCCCACCTATATCTTCAGCTACAAGAACAACTGCGTCAATGGCTCAAGCCAAAAGATAAGCGACATCTCCAAGGATTTGCGGAGGCAGTAGCCGCGATATTGCAATCAGGAAGGGCAAGTCTGAGTCATTGGTTGCCCTATTTGAGCCATCGAGAGTGCCAAGCCAGAAGTCAGATGGAAAGACTAAGCTACTTTGTGCATAATCCACATATCATCGCCGAGAGATTCTATAACCCATTGGTGAAGCACTTTCTCCAAGCATTTGCAGGAGAATCGTTGGAACTAGCCTTAGACACAAGTATACTGTGGGATAAATTCTGTCTTATAGAAGTATGCTTGATTTGGGGAGGGAGGTCGATTACTCTAGCTCAAGTAGTACTAGAGCATGGCAGCGCTACAGTTGGCTTTGAACATTATCGTCCCGTCTTAGAACAAGTACGCTCTCTATTGCCGCCACAAAGTACGGTGACCTTGCTTGCCGACCGAGGTTTTGAACATGGGGAATTAATCCGATGGTTACAGCAAAATCACTGGTCTTGGGCAATTCGCGCAAAGAGCGATCTGCTAGTGACTCTGCCAACAGGTACAACCAAGCGTGTTGAACAACTGATACCTCCCGCAGAGCAAGCTTATCTAGTTCCCGATGTCACCGTACTCGGTGATGTTAATTGTCATTTAGCGACGGCTAACCTAGACATGGCTAACGGTTCATGGGCTGTCCTTAGCGATATTCCCCCTTCATTACAGACTTTTGCTC
Organism: Pseudanabaena sp. Salubria-1; assembly: GCA_023336205.1. Lineage (GTDB taxonomy): Bacteria > Cyanobacteriota > Cyanobacteriia > Pseudanabaenales > Pseudanabaenaceae > Pseudanabaena. Next base: position 1,552 of record JALQCR010000074.1, on the reverse strand, counting down.
TCTATGGCAAACGCTTTGGTGGAATCGAACCCCATTTTAAAGACTATAAGTCGGCGGCTTTTAATGTTGTTAGCTCTCATCTCCGTGATGCTCAAGCTCTTACCTGTTTATTTATGCTCCTTGCCACGGCTAACCTGATTGCTGTAATTCTTGGCATAATGTTGGTGCGTTTGGGGCAAAGGGCTGCGATTTATTGGCACGATCATCGCGGCTTGAGTTTTCTGCAACTCGGTCTCCGTCAGCTTCACACTCTTCTTTACCAACAAAAATCTCTTCCTATTTTGCAGATTTTGCCTAGAACTAATCCTCCTCCTGCCTCTGCTTCTATTGCTAAACGCGAAAAGTTAGATTTTCGTATCGAATTTGCCCGTATTACCATTGTCTCATCTTGAGACTCCCATGAGTTTTCTGCACCACTAAGGAATTGGTATTATTCTATTCTTTCGGTGGAAAGGGAGTATATTGCCAGATTCCATCAAAGGTCGTCAGAGTGGTGTGTTGATTGGGAGGTATCTTTTGATCGGGATCAAGAGAAATCTTACCGACTACTTTAACGATTTTTCCATCATAGGTTTTGACTTCGTCAGGCGATCGCAACGATTGTTTAAGATGAGTTGGGTAAATCGGAATTTTTGTTCCATCTTCTAGCACAATATTTGCAGTTGTATAGGTTCCTTTAAAATCTATGCTGGACGTGATTGCAGGTGCTGGACTAATGTGCGACACATAGCGACCGATCACTTGAACACGGCGATTGTTAAACCGAGTCAAATCCGATTTTGTTTTAACAATATCCAACTCTTCTTTAAGCACTTGAAAAGAAGTATTAAAGCGATGACCAGTCTTCGCTACGGCGGGTACGAACTTAAATGCTTCTTGAGGAATTCCTGTAAATCCTCCTGTTTCATAGCCCACATATTTAAATGATCGCCCTAAAACAGGCTTGGCAACTTGCGCTGTCATAAACAGATTAAATTCGATAGTTACGGGCTGAGCGAGAGGGCGATCGTTTACAGATTCAACGCTTAACACATCTCTTGGGCTAGCTTTTGCACCTAATTCTCCTTGGCGAACGACACCTGCGATCGTGATGATTTTACCGAGAGGCTGCCCCAAATGACCAAGTAGAGGATGCTGCTCAAGATCGTTGACAGTGAGATGATTTGATACTTTCGTCATTAAATTTGTAGGAGCTATATTCCCTTTTTGGCTAGGCTGTAGGGCAGCGATCGCTTGAATTGCTTGCCCTTCAAACCAGAATATAGACAAACTGAGAAGAATCAGATGTAATTTTTTCATCACTATTCTATTTGACAGTCTCTAAGAAGTTTATTTATTTATACCAATGTAAGCCTTGCTCAGGACAACCTCAAGAGTAAAGGAGGAGCTTCGCACCGCCTTTACTCTTGAGGTTGTAATTTGTCTAACTCAATCATTGCTGTGAATGGTATGGCAATAGCAAGGTTTACTTAGGACAACCCCAAATAAAAGTGGTGGGGGGGGGGGGGGCCCCCCGGATTTTTTGTTTTTTTTTTTTTGGGGGGGGGGGTTT
>JALQCR010000073.1 GCA_023336205.1 Pseudanabaena sp. Salubria-1 | reverse complement strand
CAAACCTGTGCGGGTGGGCGTAAATATACAAGACAACGTTTCTATTATAAAGCCCAAAAAGGCAAAGCGCCCGCTACGCGGGCGCTTTTCTTTTTGGGCTTGCTATTGCTATTGAACCAACATTCCTCGTCCTAGCCATAGCTCTAGTAGCAAGATCAGAAAACCTAGCATTGCTAAGCGTCCATTCCATACTTCTGCGGATTGGGTCATTCCCCATTCCCAACGCTCTTGAGGATAGAGTTTAGTGTCTTTTTGAGGCTGAATAGTTTCCGAAAAGGTAATAGGGCGATCGCTTAAAGCTTTTGTCACGACATCAGCCAAAGCTTGAATAAAAATCGGGTCAGTATCAGGAGCAGGAACTCTTGCAAAAGTCTCAATCCCAGCATGTTCAGCAATTTCGCGGTATTCCATATCGATTTCTTCGAGGGTTTCGATATGCTCAGACACAAAACTGATCGGTACTACTACCAATTCTTTTACGCCTTGCTCTGCAAGCTCGACGATCGCGACATCTGTATATGGTTGTAACCATTCGACGGGACCAACGCGGCTTTGGTAGGCAAGCTTGTAGGGATTGGCGCGATTAAGTTTTTGCATGATCAGCGCTGCGCAGGTTTCGATCTCTTTTTGATAAGGATCGCCTGCTTCTTCGATGTAGCTGACAGGTACACCGTGGGCGCTAAAGAATATATGGGCTTCACTAGGATTTTTTACATGATCAAGCTTGCTGGCGATCAAATTTGCCATGGCTTGCAAATAGCCTGCATTGTCGTACCAAGAAGGTACAACTGTATATTTAATTTTTTGTAATTCTGGATCTCGTTGCCAAATACGATTTAGTAATCTAAAGCTAGAACCTGTGGTACTAATTGAAAATTGAGGATACAAAGGCAAAATCACTAATTCTTCGATCTTGTCCCGTTTGATTTGAGCGATCGCCTCTTCGGTGAAGGGATTCCAGTAACGCATTCCAATATAGACATTTACATCATGACCATTTTGCTGAAGCTGGGCTTTTAATGCTTGTCCTTGAGCTTCAGTAATACGACGTAACGGTGAACCGCCGCCAATTTTCTTGTAGTTTTCCTGAGATTTTTTAAAGCGTAGGGTCGAAATTAACCATGCCAAAGGTGCTTGCAGTAATGGCGAAGGCAAGCGAATAATTTCTGGGTCAGAAAATAAATTATACAAAAATGGGCGGACATCCTCTAGTTTGTCGGGTCCACCGAGGTTCAGCAGTAAAACGCCTAATCGCCCCATGTCAATCGTTATATCCCTTTATAATTTATTTATCATTATGATCAAGTTTCACTAATTATAGCTAGCGTCAGGAACGTTATAACTTTAATTAAAGAAGCAATTTTTAGTGAAACGATTTGACCGTGCCACTAAAAATTGCTTCTTTATTAAAATGCAAAGAGTTCTAAAGCTGCTTTAACCATGCGATCGCATCTTCGATACTTGTCACTTTTTCACCTTCAGGGCTGGCGGGGCGTTGCACCATAATTATCGGAATTCCTAATTCTCTCGCCGCCATAATTTTGGCATAGGTGGCAGCACCACCACTATTCTTACTAATGATCGCTTGAATCTGATAGTTTTGTAATAATTGATGTTCCTGTTCTAAGCTAAATGGTCCGCGATCTAGTATTACTTCGCTATTTGGTAATTCAATATCAGGAGGATCGATAGAGCGTATTAAATACCAAGTTTTTGGGTGAATTTGCGATCGCAGCAAAAATGGTTCTAGTTGCTGTCTACCTGATGTAATAAACACTCTATTTATAAATTCAGGAATTGCTTGTGCCGCCGCCGCTACACTATCCACTTCAATCCAATTATCGCCAGACACTTGCTCCCATTGTGGACGCACGAGCATTAGATGGGGGATTTTAGCTGCGTTGGCTGCGATCGCTCCATTCAAAGTAATTTGTCCCGCACAGGGATGTGTTGCATCAATTAGAAAATCTATAGCATTTTCTTGCAAGTAGTTAGTCAATCCATCCGCACCACCAAATCCACCGATGCGGACTTGTCCAACTAGAGCCGATGGCTTTTTGGTTCGTCCTGCAAGAGAACTAATTACTTCTATTTCGGGAATGGTTGCAAGTCTCGCAGCGAGTTTAACCGCATCACCAGTGCCACCTAAAATGAGAACTTTTTTCATAATATTAAAAATAGTTTGTGGCGTGGCAAAGCCCCGCCACAAACTATTTGATCCAATTTTCAATAGTCTCCTTAAGTTGCTGCCTGCGGATCGGTTTACTCAGAAAATCATCCATTCCCACCGCTAAACAGCGATCTCGATCTTCAGTGAAAGCATTAGCAGTCATAGCAATGATCACTATATGGTTAGATAATTTAGCAGTAGCTTCGAGTTGGCGAATGCTCTCAGTAGTTGCATATCCATCCAATAAAGGCATCTGACAATCCATCAAAACAACGTCGTAATCTTTAGTCTGCATTAACTGCAATACCTGTTCTCCATTTTCAGCGAGTTCTGCTTGACAGCCTAGTTGAGATAGATACGTCATTATAACTTTCTGATTAACAATATTGTCTTCAGCCAATAGAACTTTTAAGTTTTTGAACTTTTCTAAGCTACCTTTCTCTTTGGAATTATTACGAAGATCAGGAACAACTATACTAGAAGAGAGAGAATCGCTTATAAAAACAGGAAGATCAATTCCTAAAGATAAGAATACTGCTTTTAATAGTCGTTGCTCCTTAAAAGGTTTTGTCACATATCCACAAAAGCCTTGATTAATAACTGATTCAATTTCACTTTGGCGATTTGCAGTTAACATTGCGATAAGGGGTAAATCGGCATAGTTCTCAATTCCATGAATTTGTTTCGCTAATTCAGATCCATTAAAACCAGTTAAGCTCCAATCAATTAATGCTACATCAACTTGCTTTTTTGAGTCTAGATAGGCGATCGCTTCACTAACATTTGATATTTCATAAATTTCTGCACCTAGTTTTGCTAGGTAATGACGAATTGCATAACGAGAATGTTGATTTGCATCAATTACTAAAATACTTCGATTATTCAAATCTTGCGAATGATAATCCAAAGAATCGCGAGATTGAGTTGGCTGAACAGCAAAAGGAAGTCTAAACCAAAAGCAAGTACCTTTTCCGTCTGTAACAGGACTGGATACGCCAATCTCACCTTGCATTAACTCTACCAACTGACGACTGATCGCTAATCCTAATCCAGTCCCACCAAAACGACGATTTGTGGAAGTATCAACTTGCGAAAATGGTCTAAAAAGTTTGTTCTGATTGGCGGGATCAATGCCAATACCCGTATCGATAACAGAGAACCGTAAATAGATTTGAGGTTGTGACATTGTTAAAGTCTGCTCAAAAGCGCGATCGCGTTCGACTTGCACAAAGATCTCACCTTCGGCAGTAAACTTAACAGCATTACCAATTAAATTCATCATGATTTGGCGAAATCTAACCGTATCAGCCATTAGAAAATTAGGTAAACCTTCTTCAAAACAGGCATTAAGTTCCAATCCCTGATTATGCACTTGCAAAGCAAAAAGTTCAAGGATTTCTTCTATACATTGCTCTAAATTAAATGGCAAATTTTCTAATTCCAATTCACCTTCTTCTAACTTTGATAAATCCAAAATACGATTAATCAAACTGAGTAATAGATTGCCACTCAGCCGAATATTTTCGACAAAGTCTTTCTGACGGTCATCTAAAGATGTACCAAGCAATAGGTCGGTCATTCCCAAAACACCATTCATGGGAGTGCGAATTTCATGACTCATATTTGCCAAAAAAATACTTTTAGCTTTGGCAGATTGCTCGGCAAACTGTCTGGCAGCTAATAACTCTTGTTCTTTACGTTTTAGTTCTGTAATATCACGACCAACATAAACAAAGCTGTCATTTGATTCAATACTGTATTCGACTTGTTGGTTTTGTATAGTTGAGCAAGAAAATGCGATCAAAATCTCTTCTTTGTTTTTCGATACGCATAATATTTCAAGGTTCGTAAAATAGCGATCGCTATCTAGAGATTGTTCATCATCTGATTGATTTTCGAGATGGTTTTGATGAATTAACTCTAGTTGATTGGGATTTTTAAATAATGAAGAGATCGACCAGTCAACTAGCTCATTTTGGGTATAACCAAATAAATTTATGGCCGCAGGATTTACAGTTTTAATTCTGCCTTGATGATCAGTAACGATCAATGCATCTGCCATTGCAGAAATAATTTTATCAATATATTCATTTGATCTTTGCAAGGCAGTAGCCATTAAATCAGACTCATTTGCCCTTTGCATTAAAGCCTGAGACATAATCATCATATCGGTGACATCTTCAATACAGATAATGATGTTTTTATCTACCTCTTCTAATTCATTTGTCCCGATAATATAAAAATCAAAATAGAGAGGTTTATTGGGGTTAGTAGAACGACAAATCCCTTTAATCGTAAAACTAGTAGCTTGGTTAAGCCAAATGCTATTAAAAGATTCTTCTAAACCAATTGTTTCTGGAAATGCATTCCGAATATCTTTATTTAGCAATGGCTCGTAGGGATATTCAGAAAATCGCTCGGCTCCGAATGAAGTATCAGTAATCAGAAGCTGACGATCAACCATAATGAACGATCGCTCTGAAGCAGTGAGAAGTTTTTTGAGAAGTTGTGACTGTTTCATAGCAGCTCATGATGTGAAAGAATACCGAATTGTTATTTGCTTGACATATTTTTGATCATAGAATTAAAAATATTTAACGACAGAGATTAACTTATTCTAGCATTAGCATTTGACGAGCTAGTTTTTGGAATGTTTCATCTACACCTTCACCTGTTTTAGCGGAAGTTATATATATAGATATGTTGAGATTAGCGAATTCAGTCGGGATAGAGTGCAATAGATTCTCTCTTTCATTTTTATCAATCAAATCAACTTTATTTAAGGAAATAATTACACTAGATGTGGGATTGATTGATTGAAAAAGTTGTACATGATCTTTGAGGCTTTGCATACTTGATTGCCTTGTTACATCCCCAACTATTAGGGCTCCTTTTGCTCCCTGTAAGTAGCTAGGAGCGATCGCCTTAAATCTTGTACTCCCTTCAATATCCCAGATAATTAATTGCAATTGTTTTAAATCTACTGGCGTGTTATCAGACAAGTTGTTAATAGACACTAACTTGCGAGAGATTTTTACGCCAACTGTAGACAAGTATTTATCACTAAATTGACGATCAACAAACTGACGGATTAGGCTGGTTTTGCCAACGCCAAAATCACCGATAAGACATATTTTTTGAGAAACTACTTTTGCAGGAGAATGCATTTAATTAGATACGGACATTGGCTTTAGAATCGGCTGAAATTCTATCCATCTTAACATTTGGTCAGAGGGTTGATGAGTAGATGTATCTATTATCCCAGAAATATGTAAGCGTTTAGCATTTACGCCTTTTTGTAATAGCGCAGCTCGAACCGTTTGAGATCGTTTCATCCCTAGTTGATAGTTGATGGAGGGATCGCCAATATTATCATTTTTGACAAAAATCTTAATATTGTAATCTGGGTAAAGATCGAGAAACGACTTAACCTCTATTAGCTTTTCGTTGTCAGATGGTTCGAGTGTTGTCACCCACAGGGGAAAGTAGATACGTGTTGACAGCTTTGGAGTCAAGATCGTAGCAGCATTACTAACTATATTAATCCCTGCAATTTTAGTGAAAGCCTGCGTAATTTTTGGCATCATACTCGGCTGTTCAATCTGTCCAGTAATTGTTACTTGCCCATCTTTAAACTGGCTCTGGATGTTCACCCCCTGAGTATAGTTTAGGGCTTTAGTAAGTCGCTGGACTTCGTTCGCCACGAGTTCAGGGTCGGGTGGGATGTTGACTGTGTAAATATTGTTGTTAATCTTACCGTTTGCTATTTCTGCTTTTGAGGCAGAGATCGCGACTTGAAGAGCGCGATCACGTAAATTTTGATTTGGCAATTTGCCTGTTAATTTCAGACGATCGCCATCGACTGCTACATTAAGCCGATAGACGGCAAGTTCGGGCGTACTGGTTATGGCTTCTAAAACTTTAGCTTCAAGTTGGCGATCGCGATTAGAATAATATTGAAAAATTCCTATTGGCACCAAAATCAAAGCAAGTATGCCTAAACTCATAAAAATCAAAGTTTTGGGTGATTGTTTAGATTTTTTAGCATGTTCAAATTCCATTAAGGTCTTGAGTTCAATTTCAGCCTCCATTGGAACCATACTGGGATCGCCGTCGAACTCTTTAAAGCGATCGCCATAGACTTGCACAATCCGCCCAAATACATCGCGAATCTTGTTTACTAAAGCTGAGTCAGGCTCACCACGAATGATTACTGCGAGATAGCAATATCCAGCAACTTCTAACAATATTTTGGAGCCACTGTAGTTAATAGCATCAAGTTCTGTTGTACTTTCTGATCTAGACATGCATTCATTAGCAAAGCTGCGAATCGCTGTCAACATACCTGCTAGCATATCTGAGTCAATGGGATCGATCAAATCATCAAGGTCACTTTTTTGGATGTCGATCATTACTAAGCCCGAAAGATTATGGATCAGAAATATGGCTTGAATTTCAAAGGGAACCGATTCTTTAAGGATTAATTCAGCTTCAGAAACACCTTGCATTTTGGCGCGAATTTTTCGCTGGACACCTTCTACACTAAAAGTCTGCTCAACTTTTTGGTTAATAGAACGAATTGCTTCAGCGAAATATTTAGCGATCGTATTCCCAATTACTGGATAAAGAGCGTCAACCATTGCATCGCGTTCAAGCACAATCTGTTGCTTAATGGCTGCTCCCATTTCTGGCGCAAGCGCATCAACGATTTCATCTCGATCAAGTCTTATTTGTTCACGAATTGCTGCGCCAACTTCTGGCCCAAGCGCTTTGGCAATTTGCTCAGGGTTACTACGAATTTGTTCACTAATCGCATTCGGTAAAAGATCGGCGATCGCATGACTCATTGACACTCGATCTAGTTGCGATCGCTCAAAAATCACCTCAGCAATAATTGGCGTAATCGCCTGACACATCTCTTCCCTAGCTTGATCTGCTTTAAGACTGAGCAACTCAGCAATAATTGGCAACAAAAGCTGAACTAATTCCGCTGGTTCATTAAGTTGATTTTCTAACTGAGCAACGCGATCGCTAACCTTATCAATCTCCATTGGAATATTGCTCTGTTCATCATCCATTACTGAAAGTCGGCGAGAAGCATTTTGCAATAAACTTTCCAACCCTTCAATTTTGTTCATGATTGCAGGATTATTAACCTGACTTTCGACTATTCCCAGCTTTTGCTCAACCGCAATTTTGAAGTTTCGTAAGTCTTCTAGCTCTGGAACAACCAGAATATCCTGTAACATATGAATTGCTTTATCATCCTCCTCTGATAATTCTTCTAAATTGTTGTTTTGTGAATGTGATTGGGATCTGGGAGCAGATGGAGATGGATTCTGAGAAATCGCTTGAGAAGATAATTGAGTAATGGATTGAGATTTTATCAGAGGGGTTTGGAATGATGCTATTTGAGAAATCTGTGAAGATAAAACCTGGTTATTTTCACTACCAAAAAGAAGCTCTTGGATAAGATTTACCGTCTCTACTTCTTCCGCTGTTGAGGATTCGATTTTTTCTAAGATTGCATTATCATTATGATTTGAGCGATTTAAATTTTCATGATGTCGATCTTGATCATGATTCTGATCAAACCCATTTAAATTAGCAGGCTGAATGTCTCTTAAAAATGGTAGCTCATCTAACAGACTAGGGAAAGGATATATGGAAGGCGATCGCACTATATCTAAAAAATCTTCATCTGGAGATTTTTGTCTGGGCTTAGCCAATGAGTTCTGTCCATTTGGCGATCGCTCTATATCTAAAGATTTCCCATCTAAATATTTAGGTTTCGACTGAGCCGACAAGTCCTGCTCGATCTCCAATCGTCTGGAGCTGGACTTACTAGACTTAATGTCTATATATTTATCATCTTTATGATCAATATTTAACAGGCTTGAATCATCTATGCGTTGCTGATTTTGAAGATTTTTAGGCTTTTCAGAGTCAATAATATTTAGCTCAGAGAGCAGGAGTAAAAACTTCTCAACATCACTGAGCGCTTTATTCTGGAAGTTACCCTGTTGCTCTTCTTTTTGCTCTGACATACTACTTTTGCACAATGACAGTATTTTGTACTATAGCAATGAAAGTTTTGCTTAGAACATAAAACCCAAATAAATAAAGGCGGCGCGAAGCGCCGCCTTTATTTATTTGGGTTCGCCATATCACAAAAGCAAAACAAGGAGCTGAAGACCCTTGTTTTGCTTTTGTGTTTACTTTTTATGGAATTTATGGCTTGGCTTTAGAAGTGCGTGATGTAGTTCTAGTTGCAGGGCTAGCTGACTCCGCACTAGTTGAGACTTTTGGCGTAGAATCGAGGATACTCACCCGCTCATACTTCTCTTCGACTTTTTCTTCTGCCGCCTCGCGTAGCTCGGGGACAAACTCAGAACCTTTAAGTCTCATACCTAGCTCAAATAGCAACTCGGCCATATCGTCTTTGGAGAGCTTGTCTTCACGAAGAATCGAGAAATGACGGTCTAGCTCTTCTAAAACTAGCGATCGTAGTTCACGATTATCATTTTGCAAATTATCTCTAGTTTGGGCGAGTTCTTCCCGTAGCGATACCCGCTGAGCCTCAACAGTCTCATCAAGAGTTTCAATACTACTGGTAAACTTGCGGTTAATGCGATCAAACTGTTGACGAAGGTCAGCGGCTTCTTCTTGAGTTGATGCACTAATCGATTTTAGTCGCTTATCAATGGACTCGACCGCAGTTCTTAACTCACTTGCTAAAACTGACTTTAAGTCGCTAAGGCGATCACGGACATCTTGCTGCATAGCTGCAATATCCGACTCAGCCTTATCTAACCGACTCGTGTATTCGCGCAAATGTGCGCCGAAAATGATATCGCGAATTTGATCAATATTGCCTAAACGTTCGCGGATCTCATCTCTGGTGATTTCACCCATTAGGTTACCTCTAGGAATGATTTGAAAAGATATTAAAGTTTTAGCCCCAAGGATTTACATATCATTGTTTTCAAGTTATCTACGACAACTTGAAAACCATAAAACCTCTACTGATTTTAGCTTGAGCTTTTTACATTGGTAAGGACAATGTGAAAAGCTCGATATGCATAATGTTTTTGGCGATCGCCAATACAAATAACCATAGCAAAGTCTTGCCATTTTTGCTGTATTTTGAGAACAGTGCTAGCAATGCTTTGCTCTACCTCTACATTTTCGGCATTAATTGGGTAATATAAACAAAGCAATGCTAGTTGGCATAGCTACTATTAGCAAAATATGTCTGCGATCGCCCAATTACCATACAAAAAGCTACGCTGGCAAAGAAGCAAAAGTTCTTCACTAGCACGTCAACGCGAAGTATTCTTAGCTGCGTTTACATTCCTGTTTTTTATATGGTGGGATAAATTTTGGCAAGACAATACATCACGGACTCGCAGCAAAAGGGCGGAATGGCTAGTTCGCAATATGCTCAAACTAGGTCCAACATTTATCAAAATCGGTCAATCCTTATCCACTCGCGTCGATTTGTTACCACCCGAATACATTAGTACTTTGGCTCAACTTCAGGACAAAGTGCCAGCCTTCAGCGCCAAAGAAGCTAGAGATATTATCGAACTTGAACTCGGAAAATCTCTTTATGCTATCTATCGCGACTTTGACGAAATTCCTCTTGCCGCCGCTAGCCTTGGGCAAGTACATCGAGCTACTTTATATAGTGGCGAAGAAGTTGTCGTCAAAGTCCAACGTCCGGGGTTAAAAAAACTATTCGATCTTGATTTACTTGCGGTTGGCAAACTTCTCAAAGTATTTCGCCGCTATTTTGCTTGGACACGCAAATATAATCTAGAAGGGATTTATCAAGAATTTTTCACAATTCTTTATCAAGAAATTGATTATGCGATCGAAGGAGGTAATGCCGATCGCTTTCGCAAAAATTTTGAAGGCTATCCGCGCATTGTTATCCCTAAAATTTATTGGGACTATTCCACCTCAGTGGTTTTGACCTTAGAGTATGTCCCTGGCATCAAAATAGACGATCGCCAAGCCTTAGAAGCCTGTGGATTGAATCCCAAAGAAATTAATCAATTGGGAATCTGTTGTTATCTCAAACAGCTTCTCCAAGATGGATTCTTTCATGCCGATCCCCACCCTGGCAATTTAGCCGTTAGCCCTAGTGGAAGTTTGATTTTCTATGACTACGGCATGATGGCAGAAGTCAAAACTATGGCAAAGGATCAAATGGTGAAGACCTTCTTTGCCGTACTGCGTAAAGACACCAATGAAGTTGTTGATAGCTTGCTAAGCATGGGTTTCATCGAACCGATCGCGGATATGAGTCCGATTAAACGCATGTTAAAATTTGTGTTAGATCGCTTCACGGAAAGACCTGTGAACATCTATGAGTTTGAGCAAATTAAAGGAGAAGTGGTAGCCATATTCGAGAAGCAGCCTTTCCGTTTGCCTCCTCAAATGACCTATCTCCTCAAGTCCCTCACCACTCTTGACGGGATTGCTAGAATTCTCGATCCAGAATATAACTTTACCACCGCTGCCCAGCCCTTTGTGAAAAGCATAGTTCTCACTAAAGGTCGCGGCAATACGTTAGGAGCATTGGCTCAACAAGCAAAAGATTTTCTGGTTTATCAACTAAATAAGCCCAGTCGTATGGAAATTTTATTAGAACGATTGGAAGAGCGAATCGAGCGTGGCGAGTTGATGATTCAGGTCAAGTCTTCTGAAAGCGATCGCACTCTCAAAAGAATTAACATTGCTGTTAAAGCTTTAATCTATGCCTGCTTAACGGGTTTCTTTGCGCTAGCTGGAGCTGTGCTGTTAGTCAGTACGACGGCTTACACTGGCTGGGCGATCGCAGCGTTTACAGGTGCTTTTTTCTGTGGATTTTCGCTCATTCGCGCTCTCGTCCAGCTATCAATCCGTGAAAAAATTGATAATATTGCTGAACAATAACAAACGAATGGCGGCGCAAAGTGTCGTCATTCGTTTGTTACTTGGGGAACCAAAATCTCCAGTCAGTATTGGGCTTTGATGGTGGTTTGTACAAATTAGGATTGCCAGTAGATAGAACTTCAGCAATGAGAGGAAAACTCTCAGTCTGACTTGGTGGACAATCCCAATCTGGGTGATGCCACTCATCAAGGCGTAAGACCTCAGTCAATCCTTCGGGAATAAACACTCCATATTCTTCCTGATTAGCCAATAGCTCTTCACGATAGTTTTCTAACAAGGCGATCGCAATATCAGGCTCATGCTCCGAAAATAAATCTGGACGAAAAATGATATTCAATTCTGTTAAAGGAATAGATTTATCTCGCACAGTTACGAGATAGTCATTAAGCACTTCATCGTATTTAATTTGTCCTGTGATTAAGTAGCGATTATTATTAAAATGGAAGTCATGTTGAGCATTATCTTCCTGTAAATTACAGTTGCCCACACATTCAATAATTGTAGTTAGCCCTTCACCAGCAGGACACCAAGTAATTGAGTTGAACATAATCACCCATTGATGCTCATCCCGAAATGCCAAAAGTCTTGACGAAAGATAGTCAACATTTAGATTGCCTAGGCAAGGTATTTTGATCTCATTAAAACTGCGATCTAGAAATTCTAAAATTTGTTGTGGTGATTTCATCTATGTTTCCTTCGATAATTGAAGATAAACCAAGAACTCAAGTTCTTGGCTAAAAGCTCAAGTCCACTGAAGTGGACTACAGAATAATTTAAATTAACCCGTTTCAACGGGTTTGAGCTTTTAGCCCGCACTTGAGTGCAGGGCTAATTGAGCTTTTAGCCAAGAACTCAAGTTCTTGGCTAAAAGCTCAAGTCCACTGAAGTGGACTACAGAATAATTTAAATTAACCCGTTTCAACGGGTTTGAGCTTTTAGCCCGCACTTGAGTGCAGGGCTAATTGAGTGCAGAGCTACTGCTGTATATCTTTGATGATTTTATTGATAACTGACTGTTGAGATTCAATGCTCGATACTAATCGAAACTGAACAAGCGATCGCAATAGATTATGTTCAGGATATTTGACATGAAAGTAGACATTGCCTGCTAGATAATCGGTAAAAAAGCGTAATCCTAACTCAAAAGTAATTACCCGAACTGCATCATAAATATAGGCATAATCATACTCGGTGAGAAAAGATCGCGCAGTTGAGAAATATCCCTGCAAAATCCCTTGACAAAGTTCCGTATCAAATTGAACATCTTCCCATTGATTCGTCTCCTCTCCAGCAGGATTACATCCCGAGCGCAAACAATCACCAATGTCATAATGCACTAATCCAGATTTTACCGTATCGAGATCAATCATACTCACCGATAATTTTGTCTGCCGATCAAACAAAATATTATTCACTTTCGGATCGCCATGCATTGTTCGCAATGGTAATTTCTCTGCGGCTTTTGCATCTTCTAAAATATGCGCTAAGCCCTTGCGATCGCTTACAAATTTCAAACAATAATCGACTTCAGGCGATCGCTTAGAATTACTGCTTACAAGAACTTCCTCATGCTGGTGAAAGTAGCGTGGTGTAATATGAAAACCCTCTAAAGTATCCGCTAATCTCTCTGGTGCTAGATCGCTAGTCAAATGATGGAACGTTCCTAAAGCATAGCCAACTTCTCGCGCTTGTTCCATATTTTCCATAACATCAAAGGATTGTGAATTGGCAATAAAACTAAGCGATCGCCAAAACTCTCCACTTTCAGTCTGCCAATAGTCTTGCCCCTGCTGTGTTGGTAATATGTTCGGGATATCCCATCGTCGCTCTAGTGGTTGATCTTGCAAGCGATCGCGTACATGATTCGTATAAACCCGCATATTCTGCATGACTAACTTTGGTTCATGAAATACGTTGGTATTGATACGTTGCAAGATAAAAGATTGATCTGCTGATTCTTGCAAAGAGACTAAAAAAGTATCATTAATATTGCCACTGCCAAAGGGTTTAATGTCAGTAATTTGTTTTTGAGGAGAGAACTGCTGGGCGATCGCTATAATTTGAGATCGAGCAAATTTATCAATTTGGATATTTTGAGCCATAAGTTTTAGGTAATATCAACAATTCTTTGGCTAAGCATAGTGTCATTTTTTGGGTAATCTGGAAAGTCTATCTAAAAACTTAGGGCTTCGCCGTAAAATAAAGAACCAGATTTCTGATGGCGCGGCTTCGCCGCGCCATCAGAAATCTTAAATTGCAGAATCCTTAATATTGAGGTGAATTGTTGACAAAGCCCCCACCGATTATTCCATTTCCGCTTGCTGAACGCCCTCATGGGTTAGCACGATGGCTCCCAATTATTGACGTGTTAAGGAATTATCAACTCCCTTGGCTGATCCAAGATGTGGTTGCAGGACTGGTACTGACCGCCATCCTCATTCCCGCAGGTATGGGTTATTCAGAAGCCGCAGGCTTACCTGCGATCTATGGGCTATATGCCACGATTGTGCCACTAATTGCCTACGCCATTTTTGGACCTAGTCGGATTTTGGTATTAGGTCCTGACTCAGCCCTAATTCCACTTATTTCGGCGACAATACTACCATTATCCAATGGCGATCCTCTACAGGCGATCGCGATCGCAGGAGTGTTAGCAATTTTTTCGGGAGTCATCTGCATTGTTGCAGGACTAGCAAAATTTGGCTTCATTACCGAACTGCTTTCTAAACCAATTCGCTATGGATATCTCAATGGAATTGCTGTAACCGTTTTAATTGGACAATTACCGAAGATTTTCGGGTTTTCGATAAAAGGTAATACGATTTGGGAAGACTTGATTGGATTTGGGCAAGGTGTTCAAGATGGTAAAACCAACACGACTGCACTAGCGATCGGATTATCTTGTTTGTTAGTAATTCTAGTTCTCAAACGAATAGCCCCTAAAATTTCAGGGGTCTTAGTAGCAGTGGTGGCAGCGACGATCATTAGTTCTCTATACGACCTTGCTCAGCGATCGGGCATATCTGTAGTCGGAGTCTTGCCACAGGGTTTACCATCATTCCAAGTTCCCAACATTACACCAATCAATTTTAACACTTTGTTTTCTAGCGCTTTAGCGATCGCTTTGGTATCCTATGCCGATCTAAGCGTGTTATCACGAACCTTTGCCTTACGGGGCGGTTATAAAGTCGATCGCAATCAAGAATTAATTGCCTTGGGTATCGCCAATATTGCGGCAGGATTATTTCAAGGCTTTTCCGTGAGTAGTAGTGCTTCGCGTACACCTGTAGCTGAGGCAGCCGGCTCAAAAACGCAGATTACAGGAGTAGTGGGAGCAATTTGTCTCTCTGTAGTTTTGTGGATTGCGCCGATGTTATTACAAGATTTGCCCCAAGCAGCTCTTAGTGCTGTAGTAATTTCCGCAGCCTTAGCAATTTTTGAAATTAAAGGAACTTTGCGACTGTATCAGTTGCGAAAATTTGAATTTTTCCTGTCAATTGTTTGTTTTTGTGGTGTGGCAATACTCGGTGTGATTCAAGGCATTTTTAGCGCTGTCGTTTTGGCTTTGATGGCTTTTGTTTGGAGTGCATGGCGACCACATTATGCAGTACTGGGTCGGATTGATGGCATCAAAGGCTATCATGATGTCTCGCGCCATCCCGAAGCTAGACAAATTCAGGGATTAGTGATCTTTCGTTGGGATGCACCACTGTTTTTCGCTAATGCAGAAACCTTTTGTGAACGGGTTTTGCAAGCGGTGATAGCCGCACCAACGACAACTAAGTGGGTACTAGTAGCCGCAGAACCTGTCACTGATATCGATCTTACTGCTGCGGATGCGATCGCTGAACTTGATAAAACCCTATGCGAAGCACACATCGAATTATGCTTCGCAGAGATGAAAGGTCCCACCAAAGATCGCCTAAAACGTTACGGACTCTTCACCAAGATTGGCAAAGATGACTTCTTTCCCACAATTGGACAGGCTGTGGATATGTATTTGGAAGTAAATAAAGTCGAATGGCATGATTGGGATGAATAAAAGAGAATGTGGTGCTATGCACCACATTCTCTTTTATTAGGACTTAATTGCAATCCAATCTTTTTTTAGTAATGTGACAAAAGTAGCAATACCTTTAGAAAAGCCGACTGGGTCTTGTATCGCATATTCAGGGAAATCTTCATAGTGTCGCCATTGTTCCGCTGCATTATGACGTAAATGTAAGACACGTTCGCCGTCTTCAAGCTTCCAAAGCATTTGACCGCCAGTTGGGATATTAGACATAGTCTCCTCCTGTTATATTAACCAGAACACTCAACATTGGCATGAGCTACCAGTTGTTATTCACAATTTTGGCGATCCCAATATTAAATTCTGTAAACATTGATACTTTTAGTATAGCGTTTTGCTCCACATTAGTGTATGTACAAACGTTTCATACTTATCTATACCTAAAGTAGTGAAAAAGCATCAGTTGATAAACTTCCTTAACAAAATAGAGTGGCGGTGCTTCGTGCCGCCACTCTATTTTGTTAAGGAAGCAAATTTTCCATGGCAGCGCCAACTACTCGATAGTCGCTATCTTGCCTGAGCGTAGACATGGCTTCCTTAGCTTCCACAGTATCAAATTGCATTAAGGCATAAGCAAGTCTGACTCGGATATATTCCAATTCCGAATCTTTGAAACTTAAAAGTTTTGCAAGGGCTACATCAGACTGACGTGATTTAGATAGAGATCCTAAGCCATCGATACAAGCTTCTTTTACACCTGCATCCTCCCCTGCCAGACCGAGATTACAAGTTTCCAAAACTTCTTCATAACATTCCATTTCTACTAGAGCCGCTAAGATACTGCGGCGCACTAGCCAGTGATCATCTTTGACAAAAGCTTGAACTAGATGAGAAGCAGAAATTCGATCAAATAGAGATAGGGAGTTAGCTGCTTCTGCTCTGACATTGGGAGTATTGTCAAAGCGCATGATTTGAAGCAGTGCGGCAAATGATTCTGATGTTTTCTGTCTCCCCAGTTCACGAGCAACAAAGGTTCGCACTAAAAATTCTGGATCTTTTATCTGTTTCATTAAGAGAGGAACAGCAATATCTGCTGAATAATCTTTAAGAGATGCGATCGCTTTCAGCCGATATTGAAAATCAGGATTTTGGAGATCGGTTTCGATTTGAGTGAGATCCATAGGGTGAGATACTTCGATAGGATAACAATACTTTAATTAAACCTTTTAAACATGTCTCAATTTCAACTGAGTGATAAAGTTCGTGAACTAATTAAAAAATCGCGAATCGTAAGTTTTATTAATTTACAAGATGTCTACCCTATTGAAGTAATGCACTGCTTACAGGCTGCCGATGATCAAAGTCGCTATCTCACGGATGCAGATTTGCAACAGATACAAGAGCTTGTTCCAGAGATTGCTAAGTTTGTTCCTATTGTGCAGCTTCTACGCGATCGCGTTAATGACATCGTTGATGAAGCCAGAGCCGAGGTTTTACAAGCATTTCCCAAAATCACCCAAGAAGGCGGCAGTTTATATCCTGCTGAGAGAGCCAATGCTTGCTGGCGAGATTTCTGGCATTTTTTACGTTGTATTACTTATGGCATCACAGAACAGAGTACTGACTATCTAAGTACAGAGGGATTGCAATATATGAACTTGCTGTATCAGGAGTTGCAAGTACCGCTAGATGCGATGGTTGTTGGTTTAGAGGGGATTAAGACTGCAAGTTTAAAACGTTTGGATTCAAAGCAGAAATCTGAATTGGCTCCATATTTTGATTGCTTGATAGAGCAGCTAAAACTATTTAGAACGAAATTATAGTGCTTTGAATTATAAAACCAAATAAAGAATGCATTCTTTATTTGGTTTTAATAAATATTTCAGATTCTTGTCGCCCAGAAGAGTGACTTATCTCCGCCATGAAATTTTATATTTCCTTCTAAAGAATTGTCATCCTGCAACTGTAACCAACCGCTACCAGCAGCCTCATCGCATTCATCGTTGCCATCCCAAGTAAATTCAAACCTTTCCCCAGATCTATTTTCGACGACTTCCCCATCGATTTGTCCTGAAACCAAACCAAACTGAAAATCACCATTACCACTTTTGTCTACTGTGACATAAGCTTGCACTTCCATATTGCAAAAGTCCTCGTCCCAGAGTTCCATCTTTTTGATATGCCAAGTTCCAGCAAATTTCATACGTAAGAATCCTATATCAATTGCTTTGTGCATTAAACTATAGCGGCTATTTACATAAAGGTATCGCTTCGCTTCACCTTAACTTTTTTTAGAGGTTGCAATCTTATGCAACAGAATCAAATAACATTGTGGTCATATAGCGATCAGCCCATTCTGTACCAAAGGATTTTTCTAGCACCCGACGAGTTTTGTCGTTTTGTTGTTGCTTTTCGCAATAATATTGCTGACCTGCGATCGAGCTTGCCACGTCAATCTCAGAGATTAGAGGCTTAGTCTCGCTAGCTATTTGGCAATGGAGAGTCAAAAAGTCGCCCACTCGTTGCAAAAATGCCTGCTCCTCTAATGCACCCATTGGACGCACAAACAAACAAAATTCTGAGAAAATATCTGCCCATTCTGGTAAAGCACGGGGCTGAGAGAAATTGAGATCAGGCAGTGCCGATAGAGCTTGATTGTATCGAACAGGTAGCGATCGCCCAGCATTTACAGGCGAAAGGTCTGCGATCGCGGCACTAATCGCACCACCACGTCCACCAACAATATCAGCGCCAAATATAGGCAAAGCATATTCGGGATTCGGGAACATCACACAATGTAAAATATCCAGCCCGCTACCAACTTGCGCTAGTTCGAGATGCAGCTTACGAAATTGGGGCGCTTGATAGCAAAGATTTTCGATCACTAGCTTTTCGCCTTCTAGATGCCCCTCAATATAGCCAAGTCCCTCTGGAACTCTATAGGGAGATAAATCTAGGTTGGTCTGCCATACTTTTTCGATGCATTCAGCTAACTGGCAAATTAAAGCATGTTGGCGGTTTCGCAATGATGCTGGCATAAACTTCGATATACGTTTCTATTTGAGTATAGAACGGTGCTCGTAAAAACTCTACAAGAAATAAAAAGCTTTGCAGAGTAAAGTTTTTTAAAATAAAACCCAAAATTGTGTCGGGGGGGGGGGGCCCGCCCCCCCCAATTTTGTTTTTTTTTGTAGGAGGTTTTTTTAGAATAGAAGGG
>JALQCR010000072.1 GCA_023336205.1 Pseudanabaena sp. Salubria-1 | reverse complement strand
CCAACTAAAAAAAAAACAAAAAACCCCCCCCCAAAAAAAAAAAAAAAAAACCCCCCCCCCCCCCCCGCGGGCCCCCCCCCCCCCCCCCCCAACTCTTCTTTGGGGTTTGGTATTATCTTAGTAGACAGACCCTATTAGAGTTCCCCGATCGCATATTCGATCAGCTTTAACAATGACTTACTCATTTGCTCGAAGCCTTGACGCTTGAGGGCAGAAATTGCGATCGCATCAGGATATTGCTCTAGAATTGCCTTAGGATCTTCAACCGCATCAATTTTATTAAAAACCAATAAAATTGGGCCCACTGCGATCGGCATATCTTTGAGGATTTTATCCACTGATTTGAGTTGAGCTTCCCACGATGAATGAGAAGCATCAACTAGATGCACCAACACATCAGCTTCAGATACTTCTTCAAGCGTGGCGCGAAAAGCATCAACAAGAGATTTGGGCAGTTCATGGATGAATCCTACAGTGTCAGTAAGCAGAACCGTATGAATTTTATCATCTTCACCTGTGAGTCTGAGGCGGCGCGTGGTGGGATCGAGGGTTGCGAATAACTTGTCGGCAGCATAGACATCGGCTTTAGTCATAGCATTCAGCAAAGTCGATTTGCCTGCATTGGTATAACCAACGATCGCAACCGTAGGAACCTCTTGATCGACACGCTTTTGCCGAATGCGCGATCGCTGTGCTTGCAGATGATTAACTTGCTGCTGAAGGAACGTGATTCGCTTCTGGATCACACGGCGATCGGTTTCTAATTTGGTTTCACCGGGTCCGCGTGTCCCAATACCGCCGCCAAGTCTGGATAGAGCCTGTCCATGCCCTGCTAAGCGCGGTAACCGATATTCGAGTTGGGCTAGCTCAACTTGTAACTTCCCTTCTGACGACTGGGCGCGTTGAGCAAAAATATCGAGAATTACTTCCGTGCGATCGCTAACTCGTAAGCCGATCATTCTTTCAATATTACGAGTTTGGGAAGCCGTAAGTTCGCGATCAAATACGACGAGATTTGCACCTTTAGTTTGGGCGGCGATCGCTAGTTCTAAGACTTTGCCTTCACCGAGAACGGTCTGAGGATGAGGTCGTTCGCGTTTTTGCCAGAGAGCATCTAACACTTTGCCGCCTGCGCTTTCTACTAAATGACCGAGTTCGATCATCGCAAAGGGCATAGAGTCGGATTTTTCTTTTTGAAGCATCAATCCTACTAGCATCACCCGATCTTGATTATCGTCAGTAGCAAGTCCAGCAAAATTACGGCTAAATTCTTCTTCTAGCCCTTCTACTAATTCTAAGAAATCTTGCTTAGACAGCGCCTCCACCGCCATTAGTTTGGACACGCGCCAAGCATTCTGTTGTTCTGGTAATTCTGTATCGGTAGCTGGCAATAAATGTGCCAAATAGCCACGTTCAGTATGACCTTTAATATTTACAGATAAAATTACCAACGCATCAAGGCGTTGCATCAACATTGCCGTTAAGTCGGTGGGATTGGGATACTCCGCATCGGGACTTGCACAAATACAGCGTAATCCACTAAGGCGATCGCTACCATAGCGAGGCAATTCCAAAGGTGGGATCTTGGTTTGATTGGGTGTACCGATCGCGACACGGATCACCTGTCCGCGCCGATTAACATAGATGCAGATAGATTCCTTTAGCTCAGCACTGACTGCGGCAAGGCGTTGAGCCAATTCGGGTGTGACAAGGCTATCTTGAGGTAAGCGCGATCGATATAGCCGATCTAGTTGCTTTAATTGATGAGCCTTCAGTCCTTGAGTTTTTCCGTAAATAGTTTCGATATGCGTTACTCAGTATAATTATTACTACAATTATACCGAGTATGATGCGATGAAAGCCGCAGCCCTTTTTTTGGTAACCCATGGCAGTAGCGATCGCCGTTCATGGATAACATTGCAAAACTTAGTTACAGTAGCGCGATCGCAAAGTGAGCTCTATATTAGCGGCGGGTGTCTGGAAGGGCAGGAACTTAGCCTATCGCAGCAATTAGAAAAATTTGCGACTGAGGTAATCCAAGTCGGTATTTCCGAAATTGTGATCCTACCTTTGTTCTTACTAGAAGGGGTTCATGTCAGCGATGATATTCCCAAACAAGTTGCGATCGCCCAAAGCAATTTACAAATAATTTTTCCTGATCTACTGCCAAATAAGTTTATATTTCGGACATTGCCTCACTTGGGCACAGCTTCTCAGATTCCGAGTTTACTATTACAGCACTTTGAGAAATATACTGAACAAAGAAACTTAGAAAAGCAAGGACGCATTTTAATGGCGCATGGGAGTCGTCGGGCTGGGGCAAATCAAGTGGTTGAGGACTTGGCAACACAGAGCCAAGCGATCGCAGCTTACTGGGGAGTAGAGCCAAAAATTGAAACTCAAATCGAGAATTTAATATCACAGGGAACAAATAAAGTTACTGTGTTGCCATATTTTTTAACCGAAGGTGGCATCACTGAAGCAATCGCCAATAAACTTAAACCATATAGCGATCGCATTCAGATTCAGCAGTTACCTGTGCCATTATCGAATGAGCAAATTATAGGTTTAGCATTGAAGTCCACAGTTTAGTGAGTTATTTCCATAACTCACTAAACTGGAAAACGCTATAGTAAGACCGACAAGGTAAAAAAAGTTGGCTGAAAGATATAAGCATCTTAATCCCATATATCAAGAGATTCTCAAGCAAGAGCGTCTCAAAAACTTAATGCGAATAGCTAAATGCATTGAGAATAGTACAGTTGGTATTTTTGAGACAACTCTAGATGACCAAATTCGGGGAATTAGCGTATCTTTTTGTGATTTATTAGGATATAGTGCCGAGCAAATTTGCCAGCTTAAGTATCAGCAGATTTGTCATCCAGATGATTTATCGGCTTACTATTTTCTCAAAGAGCGATTACTGTCAGGAGAAATCGATCATTGTTATATCAATGTGAGATATATCCGTGAAGATGGTCAGATTGTTCAAGTTCTCCAAAGTACAGATCTTGATATCAGTGGATCAAAAGAGCCTCATTTTGTAAATCGATTTGAAGATATTACTGATTGGGAACAGACCGCGAAAAACCAGCAAGATTTTGAAAATCGGACTCGCTATTTATTCGAGAATAATCCTAATCCGATGTGGATCTATGATTTGGAAACACTGCGTTTTTTAGCGGTAAATCAAGCTGCAATCAATCATTATGGTTATAGTGAAGAAGAATTTCTCTCGATGACAATTCAAGACATTCGACCTCCTGAAGAGATTCCAAAACTCTTAGAGACGATCGCTAAGATATCAACTGGATTTAGTGTGCCTGAAGTGTGGAGACATTGCAAAAAAGATGGTACGCATATCTTGGTAGATGTTTCAGCGCATACATTGGACTATCAAAATCGAAAATGCGAACTGATTCTGGCTAATGATGTAACTCAAAAGATGCAGGCTGAAGAATCCCTTAAACGAGCTGAAGCTAAGTATCGTGGTATTTTTGAACATGCTATCGAAGGAATTTTTCAGTCAACTGTCGATGGAAGATTTTTAATTTCCAATCCAATGCTAGCTGAGATATATGGATATGCATCCCCAGAAAACTTGATTGCTAATCTTACGGATATAGAACATCAACTCTATGTCGATCCTCAACGGCGATTGGAGTTAATCAAACTTAGGACTTACGCAACGCGCAAAAAGAGGTAAAAAAGAAGAAGAGTTAGGCAAAGCCAAATGTCAAAGAAATTTAGCACCTTAGACTATTGCCAGTATCTACTGAGTAGCCAGATAAACTATACGATCACAAACTTAGCTGAACACATAGAGGGATACAGTCACGACCAAATCAACCGATACATGAGAGGACAAAAACTAACCCCAAGGATACTCTGGCAAAATGTAGAACCAACTATCGTTACCGATGAAGCCAAGTACATGTACGTGCTGTTTGATGACACAGTTTTAGACAAACGTCATGCTAAGCAGATTGAGATGGCACAAAGACAATACAGTGGTAACGAGCATGGAGTTGTCCAAGGAATCGGGATAGTCACCTGTATCTATGTCAATTTCAAACGGCATGAATTTTGGCTAGTAGACTATCGGATTTATGACCCCAAAGGCGATGGTAAAAGCAAACTAGACCATGTATCCGATATGTTGCAAGGATTAGTCTATAGCAAACAACTACCCTTTCAAACCGTGTTGATGGATAGTTGGTATGCCACGCAAAGATTAATGGCAGAAATTGATAACCTCGGTAAGATCTATTACTGTCCACTCAAGTCGAATCGTTTAGTCGATGATAGTGGTGGAGTAGAAAAATATAAGCGGATTGACCAGCTAACTTGGTCTGAGCAAGAATTATTGCAGGGGAAATTGATCAAAATCAATAAATTCCCCAAAGACAAAAAGGTGAAACTATTCTGGGTCACTGTTTCTTCCAGCAGGACAGAATATGTCGTGACTAACGACTTAACTCAAGACTATACCCCTGAAGCACAAGCTATTTGCTCCATTAGGTGGAATATTGAGGAATTTCATCGTGAACTCAAACAATTGACGGGTATTCAGGCTTGCCAGTGCCGCAAGTCCAGAATTCAGCGTAATCATATCGCCTGTGCCATGCTTGTTTGGCATCATCTTAAGCGTTTAGCTTTTCAAGTTGGTAACACTATCTACCAACTTAAATTTGGACTTTTGTCTGATTATTTAAAATCCCAACTCAAGCATCCTTCTATCCCTATGGCTCTTGCGTAAGTCCTAAAACTTTTGGAAGCACAAGAAGATGTTAAATTTTTTGAGTCTGAGGTTTATCGTCGAGACAATTCAATCATTTGGACTTCAGAAAATGTCCATGCAGTGCGGGATAAGGCAGGAAATATTCTTTATTTTGAGGGAACGGTTGAAGATATTACGGCAAGTAAGCGGGCTAAAGCCGAGATCGAACACCTCGCTTTTCATGACTCTCTCACCAATTTACCAAATCGCGTTCTCTTTCGAGATCGCCTTTCAACGGCTTTAGTAAAGGCTCATGATCAACTACAAATCGATCTTAATAAAAATAGTCTCATTGAAATCAAATCTACTTCTCCGATACTGGCGGTAATGTTTCTTGATTTAGATCGCTTTAAGTTAGTAAACGATACGATGGGACATGCGGCAGGCGATCGCCTGCTGATCGAAGTTGCAAAAAGACTGACCGAATGCATGTTTGACAGCACTTTTTTGGCAAGGATGGGCGGAGATGAGTTTATGATTCTTGTGCCTGAATTGCAGAGTGTGGAGTCAATCCAGCAATTTGCCCAAATGATTTTACAATCCTTTGAAAGTCCTTTCTTTGTCGAAGAAATGTCGCTTTATATCGGTACTAGTATTGGTATCAGTCTCTATCCCAATGACGGTCAAGATGAAGAGACTTTGATGAAAAATGCTGATACCGCAATGTTTCGCGCTAAAGAGCGTGGGCGTAATCATTATCAACTCTACAACCATGCGATCGGCGCAAAAGTTAAGGAATATGTGGCGATCGAGTATGGAATTCGCCAAGCTCTTGAGCGTTCAGAGTTTCAGGTTTTCTATCAACCACAAATCAATCTTGTCACTGGCGAAATTGATTGTATGGAGGCTTTGGCTCGTTGGCTACATCCTGAACTCGGATGGGTTCCCCCTAATCAATTCATTCCTGCTGCGGAAGAGCATGGCTTGATTGTGCGCTTGGGCGAATGGGTGCTACGAAATGCCTGCAAGCAAAATCGGGCTTGGCAAATACAAGGATTACCGCCAATTCGGATGGCTGTGAATTTCTCGGCAAAACAGTTTCAAGTGGTCGATCTTTGCGATCGCATTATGCAAATTTTAGTAGAAACTGAGCTTGAAGCACAATATTTAGAATTAGAAATTACCGAAAGCTTGGTGATGCAAGACCAAAATACTACGATTACGATGTTGAAGCAATTAAAATCTCAAGGCATGAGTATATCGATTGATGATTTTGGAACTGGATATTCTTCACTAAGTTATTTGCGATTATTACCTGTTAGCAAGGTCAAAATTGATGCTAGTTTTATTCGGGAAACTCCTCAGAATCAAGATGATGCTGCCATTACATCAGCAATTATTGCCATGGCTCATAATCTCAACCTGAGAGCGATCGCCGAAGGGGTAGAACGCAAAGAGCAATTAGAATTTTTGCGATCGCATGATTGCGATGCCGTACAAGGCTATCTCTTCAGCCGTCCCGTTCCTGCCCATGAAGCAACTTTGTTACTGCAAGCACAACTCAAATAAAGGCAGTGCAAAGCGCCGCCTTTATTTGAGTTGTGCGGTGGATAAGAATGGCAATAAATTTTGAGCAAGAGTCACAGGATCAACACCCATTTCCGTACGCTGACTAGCTAGCCAGATCGCTGTTTGAGAATGCCAAACAGTCGCCGCGATCGCGGCATCATTTGCAGCCAAGCCTTGCGCTAACATCCCGCCGATCAGCCCTGCTAAAACATCACCACTGCCTCCTCTTGCTAGTGCTGGTGTACTTTCTGGATTGATCCATGTCTGTGATGTTGCGCCATGAGGGAACGCGATCGCTGTTCTTGCTCCCTTAAGGAGAATAGTTGCTTGTGTTTGATTGACAGCAGTTTGCAGAGCTTCTAATCTTTCAACTTCACGCAAATCTGGAAATAAGCGACAGAACTCACCCCAATGGGGTGTCATAATCAGCGCACTAGTGCGTTGATTTAATTTTGGGGTGATTTGAGATTTGCCCATACTCGCTAAAGCATTTAACCCATCAGCATCAAGAACCAAAGAGCGATCGCTATTTATCATCTGTTCCACAATTGGGAGTGATTCAGCAGAAAGTCCACAACCACAGGCGATCGCTTGATATTTTTGCAAATCAAGATCGGGTAAAGAAGCGATCGCACCAGACTCAGTTTCAGGACAGCCAATGACGAGAGCGTCAGGAACTTGGGCAAGAATCAAAGATTTGAGCGAATTAGGCACTGCGATCGACAACATGCCCACACCTGTTGCCTTAGCGCCCATAGCGGCAAGAAGTGCAGCACCTCCATATTTCTGAGAGCCAACAATTAGCAGTAAATGCCCAACTTCATACTTATGAGCTATGGGATTACGCACAATAGGAAGGCGATCGCGCATTACTGTTTGGGGATTAATTCGCCATAATTGATGTTGTTCACCAAGAATCTGAAGTACAAATTTTTCGGGAATATCGAACCCGATTCTTTCCAACTTCCCAACATAGGGCGTTGCAGATTCTGTCAGCAAACCTCGCTTCCATAAGCCTAAACAAAATGTATTAGTAGCACGAATCGCCATTCCCATTACATCGCCGCGATCGGTATGGATTCCCGATGGGATATCAATACTGAGAACTGGAATTCGCCAATTATTGATTGTGCTAAATGCGATCGCGACACCGCCAACCACTTCACGCTCTAATCCAAAGCCAAAGATGCCATCGATTAGCAAATCACAATCTTGCAATACTTCCAAACTAACAAAAGGAATACCTAAACTTTTGGCATAGCATCCATGAACTCGCGTTAAGGGTTTAGATTTTGGGAACGGTGCATAAATTTTGACTTGTCGTCCTTGATGATGTAATTCTCTAGCGACGACTAAGGCATCGCCACCGTTATGCCCTGAGCCAACTAGTACACCAATACGCGGATGGGATTTAGCAGGATAGAGTTCGGTTAACCTTTGAGTGATCCGTAAGGCGACTTTTTCCATCAGGGATGCTACAGGCATACCTGCCTGAAAAAACAAATTCTCGATCGCTTGCATTTGTGTAACCGTTGCGATCGCCTGCGCGGAGAGAAAGTCATTCATGCATTAAGGGACAAATCTCTGGAGATTAGTAGGTAAGTTTTGGCGCACCCAATTTTTAACTTGAGGAAACTGCATCGCTGCTAAGCCGCTACCCAAAATCAAAGCTACTAAAATCAAAATGATAATAAAAGTACTATTGGTTTGCTTAGGTACTGCAAATTCTGTTTTTGCCGAATTGACATCGAGACCTTTCTCTCTATCTCGGATCTCAAACTCAGTATCTTCTGAGTCGGTCGAGTCGGGTGATGTCAAAGCAAGAGCACCTGCTAGATCTCCAGACTCAGGCTGAATATCTTCAGT
This sequence comes from Pseudanabaena sp. Salubria-1, assembly GCA_023336205.1. Classification (GTDB taxonomy): domain Bacteria; phylum Cyanobacteriota; class Cyanobacteriia; order Pseudanabaenales; family Pseudanabaenaceae; genus Pseudanabaena. The sequence goes on along the minus strand of JALQCR010000072.1, from coordinate 10,520 downwards.
ATCCAGATCTTTTTCTTCAGTATAAATCGATGCAGGGATATTATTTTCGGTTACTAGATCCTCCTGCTCATCAGCAGGTGCGAATCGACAGCGCATCAGTGCGACCGTAATATTGTCATGTCCATTAAGCTCATTTGCCTTATCAATCAGATCTTCGCAACTGCGGTCAAGAGGCTTATTTTCATTGACAACTGGGCGGAGATAGTCGTCATAAATCTGATCGACCCGATCAAAATCACTCAACCCATCAGAGCAGAGCAGCAAGAGGCAGTCTTCGTCGATAAAAAACCTTTGCACACGAGGAATCAACATATCAGAACCTCTTGTGCCTAAAGCCTGAATCAAAGCACCACCATCAATGCGTTGGGATGAATAGGCATAAAAGTTATAACCCAACGTGGTTTCGCGAGTAGCTACATCATCATCGAGGGTAACTTGACGCAAGTTGTCTTTGGTGACGCAGTAGAGGCGGCTGTCGCCCACATGCACGACATAGACCTCATTGCTGTTATTACCGTTAGGACGGGGCATAACCGCCATTACTAATGTTGTCCCCATGCGTTGCTGCGCCTGACGCTGCTGTTGGTCATTAATGGCAACAATTTGATTGTTAACAACGCGAGCCACCATTTCCAATTGAGCTATAAAACCCTGCGCAGAAAAATCGGGATCGATTTCAGCCTGTTGTAATAAAGTCTTCAGTTGTTGTTCGAGGGTCTTGATGGCGAGAGAGCTAGCTACTTCGCCGCCTTCATGTCCACCTAGACCATCACAGACGATCGCAAGGCGATCGCGAAGACTATCAGCTTGTTCAGAGCGTTTTTGTCTCTTCACGTCAGGATAGCAAGCATCTTCGTTATGTTCGCGCTGCTGCCCTACATCAGTGGCACTGGCAATCCGCACCGTGAGGGGCTGATTTTCCATTACCTTAAGTGACATTTGATCGAGATAGGTGATCGCACTGTTGATGTCATATTCGCCACGACCAAGACTATAGAAAAATTCAGCGATCGGTTCAGCAATCTCAGGCTTAGCCAGATCTAGCCATTGCACCCAGATATCACCCAATTGCGAAATATGTACAGCGGCAACATCCGCCTGCAATTCCAACAAGCGTACCCACATGCCATCGACCCGCACTAATTTGGGATCGATCAAGGTACGAGCCATATTTTGCTCAGCAAGGGGTTGCCAGAGGTTTAGGACTTGCCCGAGCAAGTTAATTTGCCGTAAAGCTGATGCTTCCGCCCATACCTCAGTTAGGGTCGGGCAAAGATTGCCGTTGCGATCGATCGGCACATTTTCTAATAAAAATATTTCAGAAAGACTTAGTTCTTCCCCCATCAGCAATAAGCCGTAAGGGCGGGGCAAATGTAAGCTCAGCCTAGATAGCTTCAGATAAGACACCACATAAGTCTGGAATTCAAGGGGTAACTCTGGCAGGGAATAAGCATCCGTATCAACAACAATTTGCGAGGAGATGACACGATAGCGATCGCCAATCAGCGCATCGGGCGGGAATGCATCGGTATCAAGACCAACTGCCCAAAGATATTGCTGCTCAACTGCCGTAGCTTGCTCTTGTTTTTCCATGAAGATTATTGATCGCTTGCCAAAATTGTGTGGTGGACTTAGGGAAGAATATAGCGAAAAGCTCAGGTGTCTTAAGAATTTATTTAAAGTAACAAATTTAAGGTCGGAATAAGCGGCTCTGAGCGATATCCACCTATAAATTAGAAGATCTGACCTGTTTGTTCAATAGACATTTGGCTATTGTAGCGAAACAGCGAGACTATTTTTATGGATTTACGTCTTGATTTGGGGCGTACAAATCTACAAATGTTAAATGACTGTACAACTTGTTACCAGATTTCTTTAGAATCTGGTTATTCTAGTAATTAGACTTTAATCAAAAGTTTAATTTAACAGTAAAAATTTAATACTTACTTTTTTTATTCCATTTATTTTTTTGATTTATTTTTTCGATTTTTATCAAAACCTTTTTTATAAATTTTTCAATATTATTTCACTGCCATAACCCATGAAGCAACACCTCACCGATCGCGAACAAAAAGTTCTTTGGGCAACTATCGAACAATATATTCTAACGGCGGAACCAGTTGGTTCTAAGGCTTTGGTGTCAGGTTATGACTTTGATATTAGCCCTGCCACGATTCGTAATGTGATGAATATGCTCGATCGCAGTGGTTTGTTATTTCAGCCACACACATCGGCAGGGCGCGTTCCTTCGGACTCAGGCTATCGGGTCTATGTCGATGAATTGATTGATCCTGCAAGTGAGCTAACCTATAGCAAGCATCAGTTTCTTGCGAGTAAAAGCGATCGCCTCGGCAAGTCTAGTCTAGATGGGGTGATGCGTGATGTTGCCCAGATTTTGGCGACCCTGAGCGGTTGCATTGCAGTAATTACAGCTCCAAATATGCAAACAATGCGGATACGGCATTTGCAATTAGTAATGGTGGATGATTGCAAAGTGATGGCGATCGCCGTTAGCGACACTTATCACACCGCCTCAGTAACGATGGATTTACCCACCGAAACTAAGCCCGAAGTTTTGGAAGGCGAATTAAATATTCTTAATAATTTCTTGAATGAACATTTGCGTGATAAGAACTGGTCGGAGCTAAATAGCGCTTTGCAATGGGACGATCTCGATCGCCAGTTTCAGAATTATGCGGTGTTGTTACAGCAGTCTTTGCAGCAACTTATGAAGCTATGCGATCGCACGGCTCTGGGGCAAATGTTTATTAGCGGCTTAACGGAGCTATTGCGACAGCCTGAGTTTTCTAATCTGCGTCAGGTGCAAAATATTGTGCAGTTACTAGAAGCAGATCGCGCTTCGTTAATGGCGCTAATTATCGATCAGCCCACTCCTTCCGCAAATTCCGTAAGCATCAGAATTGGTTCCGAAATCTCGATTGAGCCAATTCAAAACTGTACATTTATTTCTAGTACCTATCTCTGTGATGATAAGCCCGTAGGGACAGTGGGCGTATTAGGTCCAACCAGATTGGGTTACACAAGGGCGATCGCTTCTGTACAGGCGGCAGCATTACATCTAACCGATGCGATTAGTAAATGGTAGATCAACAGGCAAAGCACCTGCTACGCAGGCGCTTTGCCTGTTAGGGGTTGCTGATTTCTGCGATCGCCTTACGAGCAATACTAGTGACATATAGAGTCACAGCAACTGTGGCAATAAAACCAACAATCCGAATTACCCACTGAATTGTGGAATCAGTAGGTTGATTTTCGCTGCCAAGACGGGCAATATCTCCAGCTAGAGATCCAATATAGACATACATCACCGTCCCAGGAAACATGCCCACTGATGCTAGAGCATAGTCTTTGAGCGTAACTCCCGTGACACCAAATGCATAGTTAAGTAAATTAAATGGAAATACTGGCGATAGTCGCGTTAAGAGCACGATTTTGAATCCCTCATGGGCAACAGCTCGATCGATCGCAGCAAATTTTTCGTTGCCTTCAATCTTCTTGCCAATCCAGTCACGGGCTAAATATCGCCCAACCAGAAAAGCTGCGATCGCACCCAAAGTAGCACCAACAAAAACATAGAGAGAGCCTAAGACAACGCCAAATAGCACGCCTGCACCTAAAGTCAAGAGCGAACCAGGAATGAAGGCGACCGTAGAAACAATATAAATGAGCACAAAGACAAGCCCACCAATATAGCCTAGGCTTTCTACCCATTTCAAGGCTGAGCGGATTAGCTCTTGGGGATTGAAGCTTTGGATAGCGGAATCTTGTGCAAAGGCAGGACTAACCATAAATCCATTGCTCAATAAAAATGCGATCGCTACAAAAAGAAAGAGCAGCAAATACGAAGATGCATAAAAGTGTTGCTCCCTTTTGTCTCTGGGAGAGAAAATAGGAGTGAGGGCTTTCTTATTAATTAGCAACATCCACCACCGTTGTAGTGCCAAGTGGAATCTGTGATCATCACCTCTTGAGGAAACTTCCCTGCAAGTTTTGAAGCAGTTTTATCACATACAGAAAGCGGGTTGCCACGCTGCAAAACATGCCCAGCACGATCATCTAAAGATGAGTCAGAGCCGCTATAAACTGCGGTTTTACCTGTAAATACGCAGGCTCCATCACTAGGAATGGGAACCTTAAATGATACAGAATCTAAACTCTCTAACATTAGCGGTGTATCCAAATCAAAGCTATGAGTATCGAGCAGACGATAGGGACGACGAGCACGGATTTCTATCTGTCCAAATCCTACTTCAACGAGATAATGGATATATTGATCATAAGTCAATGCTCCTGACAAACACATAGCGCGGAGACGTTCATCAGATTGGAGGTTGGCGGGGATAGGACGAGTTGCGATCGGGTCGCTCATAATTAATCTTCCCTTGGGTTTGAGCACTCGATAGACTTCTTTTAAAGCTCGTTGTAAGTCTTGAGGCTCAAAAATATTAAATAGACAGTTTTGGGCTACCACATCAACCGAGGCATCGGCAACTGGTAAAGCAAAAGCATCTCCTTCTAGGATATTTACAAATTCAGGATCAAACCAATCATTCTCTTGAGCTGCTAATTGTAAATTATGGCCAGCAACTTCACGCATCGCCGCGACAGGATCGACGGCAATAACACCTCCTTTTCGACGACAGAAATACGCAAATTGAAGAGCCTCTAAACCACCGCCAACGCCAATATAAAGTACTGTTGGGTTTCCGCGTAATTCTGTAGGATGGATGGTTGTCCCACAGCCATAATTCATCTGCTCAATGATTTGAGGGATTTTAAGATTTGGATATTGCAGTGGTGGTGTGCTGATGCAGCACAAACCAACTGGTGGAGTTTTTGCGGCTTCCGCATAAAATTCGGCGGTAGTTTCGAGATAGCTCATGAAGAATTGACTCAAGAAGAATGATTGGATCTACAACAAATTACTGCCTTAGTTTAGCTTTTTTCCTTGTTGCATCATCGTCGCATAAAACCAAAAAGATGGGGTGTAATTAAAAGTGAAATGGGAGAAATAAAGTAGGTTAGAAAGTATGATGGATAACAGTTCTAATCCAAAGAAGTCATAAAATTGAGCCGTGAATATAAAAACAAAAACAGCATCGTCCAGTAAAAGCATAGAAGAAAGACTAAACGATTATCCTGAATTGAAAGCGAAAATCGAAGGATTATTATCCGTTGTAGAAAATGCAGAAGGTGATCTAATCAAAGCCGACGCAGCCGAGGAACGAGTGATAGAAGAAATCCGTCAGTTAGGACAAACAGCACTACAAACATGGGCAACGCGGCAAGAAATCAAGCAAAGCGAAGCATATATCGCCGCGAATCCATCTTCACACCGAGGTGGTAAAAAAAACTCTATTGGTACAGCCGATATGGACGCATCGAAGTACTAGAGCAAAGGTACATCGAATTTGGAAGAGAGTCCAAACAGGTAGTGAGACCATTTCAAAAAGCCGCCGAAGTACATTGCCGAGGATATTCACGCCCATTGCAGAGAGTGATTACCGACTTTGGGTCAGATGTAGCGTTTGGGAAAATCCCAAAAAAAATGATGGAACATCATGGAATAAGCATCCCAATTAGTGCAGGACAGGAGATCACAGAAAGTCATGCCCAGCGTATATTAGAAACGCAGAGTTGGGAAACAGGATTCCCAGCAATGGGTGTAATTAAAAGTGAAATGGGAGAAATAAAGTAGGTTAGAAAGTATGATGGATAACAGTTCTAATCCAAAGAAGTCATAAAATTGAGCCGTGAATATAAAAACAAAAACAGCATCGTCCAGTAAAAGCATAGAAGAAAGACTAAACGATTATCCTGAATTGAAAGCGAAAATCGAAGGATTATTATCCGTTGTAGAAAATGCAGAAGGTGATCTAATCAAAGCCGACGCAGCCGAGGAACGAGTGATAGAAGAAATCCGTCAGTTAGGACAAACAGCACTACAAACATGGGCAACGCGGCAAGAAATCAAGCAAAGCGAAGCATATATCGCCGCGAATCCATCTTCACACCGAGGTGGTAAAAAAAACTCTATTGGTACAGCCGATATGGACGCATCGAAGTACTAGAGCAAAGGTACATCGAATTTGGAAGAGAGTCCAAACAGGTAGTGAGACCATTTCAAAAAGCCGCCGAAGTACATTGCCGAGGATATTCACGCCCATTGCAGAGAGTGATTACCGACTTTGGGTCAGATGTAGCGTTTGGGAAAATCCCAAAAAAAATGATGGAACATCATGGAATAAGCATCCCAATTAGTGCAGGACAGGAGATCACAGAAAGTCATGCCCAGCGTATATTAGAAACGCAGAGTTGGGAAACAGGATTCCCAGCAATCGAGGGTGTGGAGTTTTTAATAGCGGAGATGGATGGGACAATGATTCCGATTGTGGAAACAACGGCAAGCGAAACTGATGGCGAAGAAGTTGACCGTCGTAAGACGCGTAAAATTAGCTGGAAAGAAGCGCGTCTAACCTCGGCGCGTACCCCTGAGCAAGAGCAGCCTATTTTCGGAGCAACGATAGGCTCGACTGATGATGCAGGAGCAGCATTACTTGATTGTGCTATCCGTGCTGGATTGGGAGAAGAAACCTTTGTGCATGGGGTTGGCGACGGTGCGCCTTGGATTGCTAGCCAAATCGAGCAGCGTTTTGGTGTACTTAGTCGCTACTTACTAGATTTCTATCATGTATGTGAATATCTAGCCGATGCAAGTCGCGTTTGTTCCCCAGATGCTCCGAAAGCATGGATGGATGTGCAGAAGCAACAACTCAAATCCAATCATGCTTCGGCTGTCCTTGAAGCTCTTAAGCCGTTTCAAGAACCTGAATCTGTTCCTGACAATCTGGCTGTGGTTAGATCCGCTTATCGCTATCTTTTCAATCGTCCTAATCGTCTAGACTATCAGGGCACGATTGACTCCAATTTACCCATTGGCTCTGGTGAAATTGAGAGTGGTCACCGCTATGTTATTCAAAATCGTTTAAAGCTTGCTGGCTCTTGGTGGACGATTGAAAATGCTAAGGCTATGCTTGCTCTTAGGATCTGCCGTACTAATCAAGATTGGGATGCTTATTGGCTTAATCTTTCTTCCATTTCTTATTGAGCTGAACTTTCACTTTTAATTGCACCCAAAAAGATGAGAGGCGGCACAAAGTGCCGCCTCTCATCTTTTTGGGCTTAAAGAAGTTCGGTAGAACGTTCTGCTAACTGAGAGCGTTCACCCTTACTGAGGGTAATATGCCCCGCCAGAGGATCGTTTTTAAACCGTTCAACTACATAGGTTAGCCCGTTACTTGCAGCGTCGATATAAGGATTATCAATTTGTTCAGGGTCACCTGTTAGAACTACTTTTGTCCCTTCACCAGCACGGGTAAGAATAGTTTTAAGCTCATGTGGCGTGAGGTTTTGGGCTTCATCCACAATCAGAAATTGTTGAGGAATAGTTCTTCCTCGAATGTAAGTGAGAGGTTCAATCTGAAGCAGTCCTCGTTCCATTAGGTCTTCATGTCCTCGTCGAGTATGGGGATGAAGACTTCGCTTTTCTTTAGGATCTTTAGGAGACTGCGAGCCAAAAATCAAATCAAAATTATCGTAAATCGGTTGCATCCAAGGCGTGAGTTTTTCTTTGATGTCCCCTGGGAGAAAGCCAATGTCTTTACCCATAGGAATTACAGGACGCGAGATCAGCAGTCTGGTATATACTCGCTCATCGGCAACTTTGTGCAATCCCACCGCGATCGCTAATAAAGTCTTGCCAGTTCCAGCTTTACCAACGAGAGTCACCAAGGGAATTGCATCATTGAGCAAAAGATCGAGGGCAAATTTCTGTTCGCGATTACGCGCATTGATGCCTACAATCCCTGAATTGACCAGCTTATTGATGGCTACGAGCTTGGTCATATTTTGGTTGCTACTAATGGCGATCGCTAACGCAGTATGGGATGGATTGAATTGATCAATCAGCATCACTGCTTGATTAGGACTGAGTTCGCCATCAATGGCAATCGCGTCATTTTTAAAAAGTTGGTCGATTTTTGTCGGATCAACGGTTACTTCAGTAATACCTGTATAGAGCTCTGAAATATCAACCTTATTGGTTTCATAATCTTGGGCTTCCAGTCCTAAGGCATCAGCTTTGATGCGAAGGTTGGTATCCTTGCTGACCATGACGACTCGACATTGACAACCGCGTTTAAGTTCGAGCGCAACTGCAAGAATGGCATTGTCATTGCGATCGCCTTCAAGTTCAATAGGCAGAGCTTTTAAAGTTTCGCGATCGCACAGAGCAACTCGCAATAATCCACCATTTTCAAGATCAATTCCTTTGATAATATTGCCTTGAAGACGTAACTCATCTAAGTCTCGTGACACTTGACGTGCATTACGTCCGATCATCTCAGGCTGTTTTTTAAAGCGATCGAGTTCTTCAATAATGGTCATTGGTAAGACGACTTCATTATCTTCAAAGCGTTTCATTGCAGTTGGATCGTACAACAGCACATTAGTATCAAGCACAAAAATCTTTTTCATATAGTTGCACTTTAAATAGTCAGAGGATAGGCGGTGCTTTGTGCTTTCTATCCTTAGAGTTAATCTTGACACCTTTAAGATATTTATTTGGGCTTTGTGTAGCGATCGCTACAATGCTTAACTCAATGCAATCTAATCCAAACCAATAAATTTTTTAAAAGTGTTGATTTACAAAACTTTTAAAAAATTTATTGTGGTGCTTTTGATCGAAAATTACTGTAATACCAATTCACAAAGGTGTGCCGACACTTCCGTGAATTAAACACCAAACCTTGTAAGGGTTTTAAAAACACAAAATGGCGTAGCCATTTTGTGTTTTGGTATAAGATTTCAAACCCAAAAGAGAGCCTCGGCATAAAGCTCCGAGGTTCTCTTTTGGGTATATAGCAATGAAAGTTTTGCTTAGGACATAAAACCCAAATAAATGAAGGCAGCGCGAAGCGCCGCCTTCATTTATTTGGGTTTTGATTTGTCCTAGCTATCTCTTTCATTGCTATAGCTATGAAAATCTCGCTGAGTTTGGTTCTTAATTCCCGAAAGTATGATTACACTTTCGGGAATTAAACTAAAAAAGGGATGCTTAAGCATCCTTTTTTAGTTAAAATAAGGTCGAAATGCCATTTGGGCGCAAATCTTTGAAATCTAGAATCTTGCGAACTACATCGAAGGTAGACTGAGAGTTAGTAACAGGAATTACTGACGCTAGCTGCCCTGGTAGAACTTGCATTACAGGAGGCATGTCTTGAGTAAACACGTTAATCGTACGATTAATTAGTGAATAATCACCTTTGGTAAAAGCATTAGTATAGGTAGATTGATTGGTTGCTTGGGGTAGCCCTGCAACATTAAACAAACCAATGGGAATGCCTTGAGATGTTGTCAAAAAACGCGCAACTGTTTGAGAGAGAACTGTTGTCGTTTGGATTTGAGTAAAGTAGTCATAGACTTTAACATTGCGATCAATTTTGCCGATGCGCTGAGAGTCGATACCACAGACAGTGCGAATAGTGCCATAGGCTAGTGGATCACTGGGCAAAATCAGACTAATAGTTGAGAAGTTCTTTAGCAGTTGCACTTCGCTATAGCCCAGAGGACGATTATTCAAATCGAACAAACGGACAATTAGGCGATCGCCTGGGTTCAGTCCACGGATGAAAGTTGCCCTCTGATTAATATTAAAGCGATAATCACCGACAAAGCGCTCTACAAGAAATCCATTAGAACGCTTTGACCTGATCGATATCCGCGCAATTACCTGAGATAGACGTGGCTGGTTTTGTAGAATGGCAAGGCTAAAATGCCCACGATGAGGATTCTTCTTGGATAGCTCAACGCCATCACGATCTTTTCGTTCTTTGCGAACCGATCTGCGATCATCATAATCATCATCTTCATCGTCATCACGATCCTTGCGAACCGATCTGCGATTGTCATCGTCGTCATCGTCATCGTCGTCATCATCTTTCTTAGAGACAACGATGGGCTTCATTGGTTTGACAGAGCTACCTGTCTGGACATTGGTAGTTTGTACGACTACAGTTTGGCTAGACTGTGAACTTGTTGATTGAGATGAAGTATTTGTAATTCCCAAATCGCGATCAGAAAGTCCTGAATTATTCGAGGAGTTATTTGAGGAATTATTCGAGGAGTTGTTGGAAGAGTTGTTTGAGGAATTGTTAGATGAGTTATTCGAGGAGTTGTTTGAGGAATTGTTAGATGAGTTATTCGAGGAGTTGTTTGAGGAATTGTTAGATGAGTTGCTGGTATTGATAAATACAGAAGAGATGCGTCCAGCTTTTACCTCAGATGCACTAGCCGTGACAATTGATGTAAAAGATTTTACTTCCTCAATCTCAAATCTTGCATCTTTGACTCCATTGGGTCTGTCATAGCGAATACTAGTAATTGCCTTGATATCACCATTGTAAATATCATCAAGGGAGATTTTTTCGCTCAGAGAACTC
>JALQCR010000071.1 GCA_023336205.1 Pseudanabaena sp. Salubria-1 | reverse complement strand
AACCCCCCCTGCGGCCCCCCCCCCCCCCCCCGCCGCAACATTCTTGGGGTTTATTTAATTTGCGTTCCTTAAGTATTTGTGTGCGTAATTTGAGTAAACTAATTTACTAGCATTAAAATATTTAAAGTTTTTGGCAATTGCGTAGCAAAGTCTCTTGGGAAATAATAACCATGAACAATGATTTATCGCTATCAAGACTATTTTTGTTTAAATCGACTTCTTTATCCCAGCAAATGACAAAGACTGATAACTTAGAAACATCTGAACAGAATGCAGCCCAACGCAACGATTCCTTTCAAATTGCCACAAATTTGCTGCTTAGTTTCAAATATGCTGGTCAGGGAGTTGGCTACGCTTTTCGGACACAGCGCAATTTTCGGATTCATCTGATCATTGGCGTGACCGCATTGTCTTTAAGTCTTTATTTCCACTTGTCTGCTGTCGATTGCTCGATTATTAGTTTAACGATCGCCCTAGTCCTAGTGTTGGAATTATTGAATACAGCATTGGAGGCTGTGGTCGATCTGACTGTGGGGCGGGAGTTTCATCAGTTAGCCAAAATTGCCAAGGATTGCTCCGCTGGAGCAGTGCTAATTGCAGCAATTACTGCTTTGCTAATTGCTGGCGTGCTATTATTGCCCCATATTTTGACAGTATTATTTTGAAAGTATTTGATTAATGAACCAATTTCTTATGACGCGGCGAAGCCACGTCATAAGAAATTGGTTGCTTGTGTAGTCAGTGGCTAGGCTTACTTCCGAAACTCTTAATTTCTATATCTCTGCCCATGCTGCTATCAATCTCTGACTTTTTCATCAGACGACCTGTATTTGCTACAGTTTGTTCAGTAGTGATCACCCTATTGGGAGCAGCTTGTATTTTCCTGTTGCCTGTTGCTCAATATCCCGAAATTACGCCGCCAAAAGTCACTGTTACCGCCAACTATGTTGGCGCAAATGCAGAAGTTGTCGAGTCCACAGTTACAAATATTCTTGAAAGAGAACTTAACGGAATTGAAGGAGTTCGATATATTACTTCAACTAGTTCTAATGATGGAACTAGTACTGTTGATTTAGTTTTTGATCTTGGCAAAGATAAAGACCTTGCCGCCGTTGATGTCCAAAATCGCGTCTCTACGGTGGAATCGCAGTTGCCAGGACCAGTCCAGCAGACGGGCGTACGTGTTAGCAAAGAATCTTCAGGGTTTCTATTTGCGATCGGTATATATGCTGAAAAGGGAGAATATGACGATCTCTATCTGAGTAACTACGCTGATCTTTATATTGTTGATGCTATTAAGAAGGTTAAGGGTGTCGGCAACGTTATTATTTTTGGCGAACGTAAGTACGCCATGCGTATTTGGCTAGATCCTAATCGATTGTCAGCGAGAGGGTTAACGGCTCAAGATGTCGTATCCGCTATCCAGCAACAAAACTTACAAGTGGGGGTAGGTCAAATTGGGCAGCAGCCAAACCTGCCCAATCAACAATATCAACTTTCGATTTCGGCAAGTGGAAGATTAAAAAGTACAGAAGAGTTTGCAGAAATCGTAATCAGAACTGCAAGTGATGGATCGCCTATTAAGCTGCGTGATGTCGGACGTGTGGAATTAGGCGCTGAAAATTATGGCTCATCGCTACGATTTAATGGAACTAGAGGTATTGGTTTAGGGGTGTCACAGTTGCCTGACGCGAATGCCTTGGATGTTGCTCATGCAGTTAAGAAAGTATTGCAAGAATTAAAGCCAAGCTTTCCTCCTGGGTTAAATTATGAGGTTGCCTTTGATACAACTACTTTTATTGAAGCTGGAACAGAGGAGGTAATTATTTCACTTTTAATTGCGATTGTTCTAGTCATCGTAATTATCTTTTTATTCCTGCAAAATTGGCGCTCGACCTTAATTCCTGCGATCGCAATTCCAGTTGCTCTAATTGGTACATTCATTTTTATCAAACTCCTCAATTTCAATATCAATACACTGACTCTATTTGGGCTGACGCTTGCAACTGGGCTAGTGGTGGATGATGCGATTGTTGTGGTTGAAGATATCAGCCGCCGTATTCAAGAAAATGGCGAGAATCCAGTACAAGCTGCGATCGCAGCCATGAATGAATTGCAGGGAGCGGTAATCGCTAGCTCCTTAGTACTGATTGCTGTATTTGTCCCTGTTGCATTTTTTCCTGGAACGACTGGGCAATTATATAAACAATTTGCGTTGACGATCGCCTTTTCGATTACAGTTTCCACTTTTAATGCACTAACGCTCTCGCCCACATTAGCCGCATTGTTACTCAAGCAAGAGCAACCACATAGTAATTGGTTTTTTGATCGGGTGAATTGGGTAATTGATGGTACAAGACAGAACTATCAGTGGTTAGTTACTAAATCAACTAACTTCAAAGGAATTTTGATCATCCTGTTTGCTATTTCACTCTTCTCGACTTATTGGGTATATACAATCGTTCCTAGAGGATTCCTACCACAGGAAGATCAAGGCTATTTGATTACGATTGTGCAGGCTCCTGAAGGTGTATCTCTTAATTACACAGAAAAGGTGCTAGAAAATATTGAAGGAATTATGCGGCGTAAGGATGAAAAAGGCGAACCTGTTTATCCTGAAATAGCCAATATTTTCGCAATTGGTGGATTTAGCTTTAGTGGCAACACGCCTAACAACGGGATTGTATTTGCGACGTTAAAGCCTTGGAAAGAAAGATTGCGTTCATCTGACAGTATCATCGGTGGAATGGCTCCTAAACCTTTTGGTTTGATGCCTGAATTGCTTTCTATTAAGGAGGCGTTTGTGATTCCATTTCCTCCACCAGCGATTCAAGGCTTAAGTAACTATGGTGGTTTTGAGTTCCAATTACAGGACAAGGCAAATCAGGGTTTCCCTGCAATTGAACAAACAATGGGAGCCTTACTCGGTAAAGCAAGTACCTATCCCGATCCCAGTCGTCCGATTTTGGCAGGATTGCGTCCTAACTTCAATGGCAATACGCCACAGTTGACCGTGGAAGTCGATCGCGTTAGAGCAAATGCTTTGCAAGTATCTTTACAAGACATTTACAGTACCTTGCAGACTCTACTAGGTTCGCAATATGTAAATGATTTCAATACCTTTGGTCGTACTTATCGAGTTTATGTACAAGCTGATGCTAAGTTCCGTTCCAATCCAGACGACATCAATAAGCTCTATGTGAGATCGCAAACAGGACAGAGCATTCCACTCAGTAATTTGGTGAAAGTTACCCAAACCGTTGGACCTTCGATCATCAATCATTACAATCTTTTCCGCTCAGTCCAAATCACAGGTAACACAGCTCCTGGGGTCAGTTCTGGACAAGCGATCGATGCAATTGGGAAAATTGCTGGCGAAGTTCTACCTAAGAGCTTTGGATATGAGTGGTCGGGATTATCCCTCGAAGAAATTGGCTCTGGTAATAGTGCCTTCTTTATCTTCGGATTAGGAGTTGTATTTGTATTCCTAGTTCTCGCGGCTCAGTACGAGAATTATGTCGATCCGATCATCATTATGTTGACTGTGCCATTGGCGGTATTGGGCGCTCTGTTAGCAGTGATGTTTCGGGGTCAATTCAATCCTAGTTTCGCTAATGATGTCTATACCCAAATTGGTTTGGTGATGCTAATTGGAATGGCAAGTAAAAACGCGATTTTGATTGTGGAGTTTGCCAATCAATTGAGAGAACGGGGCTTAAGCATTACGAAAGCTGTAATCGAGGCATCACAGCAACGGTTGCGCCCAATTCTAATGACTGCCTTCTCGACAATTATTGGGATCTTCCCGCTTGTGATTGCTACGGGGGCAGGAGCTTCGGCGCGTCAGTCGATTGGCACTGCGGTAATGGGAGGCATGTGTGTAGCAACATTCCTGAGCCTGTTCATCGTTCCGATTCTTTACATTGTTATCAAAAATATTGAAGAGCGAATGAAGATTGGTTTACATAAATAAAAGAAAGGGCTAAAAGAAAGGGCGCAAAGTGCCCTTTCTTTTATGCATTTATCAATTCTTTCATTTCACGAATTGCTCTTTCTAGACCAACTAACACAGCACGACTGATAATACTATGTCCAATATTTAGTTCCTCCATTCCAGCAATTTGAGCAACGGCACGGGTATTCCAATAGGTTAAGCCATGTCCAGCATTAAGTCTGAGTCCTAGCTTGATCGCTAAAGCTCCACTGCTAGTTAAGTCTGCTAACTCATGTTTCAGCTCTTCATCTTTTTTGGCGTTGGCATAAGTTCCTGTGTGCAACTCTACAAATTTTGCGCCTGTTCTAGCTGAAGCCTGTATTTGCTCCGATTCTGGATCGACAAATAAACTCACAGGAATACCAGCGCCCTGTAATTGATGAACAAATTTACCTAAGCGATCGCATTGTGCCTTCACATTTAAGCCGCCTTCAGTAGTAACTTCTTCTCGGCGTTCAGGTACGAGCGTAATATAGTCGGGCTTGACATCAAGCGCGATCGCTACCATTTCGGGAGTTGCTGCCATTTCCAAATTAAGTCGAGTACGCACGGTTTGCCTCAGTAATCGGACATCACGCTCTTGGATATGACGACGATCTTCCCGTAAATGAACGGTAATCCCATCAGCGCCAGCTAACTCGGCAATCACGGCGGCTGCCACAGGATCTGGCTCTGTTCCTCGACGAGCTTGGCGAATGGTAGCAATATGGTCGATGTTTACTCCGAGTGTAGGCAAAACTTTTTCCTCACAATATTTAAAATTTATCTATAGCAATCCTAAATCATCTATACCAATCCCAAATGGTTTATCAGAGAGTGATCCTAATGGGCTCTTTCTGATAAACCATTTAATCTCACAAATGAATTAGGATTGCTACAAGTAGACACGCTTAATTACACATCCAGACCTATAAGGTTGCGCTCCTGCGGGGCGCAACCTTATAGGTTTGGGTAATTTATTCTGCACAGGTACTTATGTGAGAAGCTTTTTTCTACTGAAATCAAGTTAGGACTGCTATGTATTTCACCTATATGATACTAGAACAAATTCAAGCCTAGACAGAAAAAATAGCGTTTTTTGTCTCTTTTTCCTATTTCAGCAATTCTTATTATGAAAACAATTTTGGTATTTCTAGCGCCTTTGGCGCTAGAAATACCAAAATTGTTTTTTTGAAAACCCACCGTCGGTGGGTTTTCAAAAAACAATTTTTTATAATAGGAATTGCTGTCCCTATTTTAGGGCAACCGCACACGTTCATGAATAAACAACGAAACAAAGAAGGCAAAGTAAAATGACCAATATAAATTAAAAGTAAAAAAGTGACATGTCTTCTACAATCAGCCCAGTCGCATTAATTGAGACACATTTTGGCAACTTGCGAGACCCCAGAGCAGCACATAGTATCGAACATAAGCTATTAGACATATTGGTAATCAGCATATGTGGAACAATAAGCGGAGCAAATGATTTTACAGCAATAGCAGAATATGGAAAATCAAAGGAAAAATGGTTAAAGACATTTTTAGAATTAGAAAATGGAATACCATCAGCAGATACATTTGAGAGAATATTTGCTCGACTGAACCCATCAGAATTGCAAAAATGTTTTATAGGATGGATGGAAGCAGTCCATAAAACAACAGACGGAGAATTGATTAATATTGATGGCAAAACGTTGAGAGGAGCAAAGGAAGCAGGCAACTCCCGTAGCCTAATTCATATGGTGAGTGTTTGGTCGGCAACGCAGCATTTGGTTCTGGGACAGAAAAAAGTTAGTGAGAAATCAAATGAAATAACCGCTATCCCACCATTGCTGGAAATGTTGGCAATTCGAGGTTGTTTGGTCAGCATAGACGCAATGGGATGTCAGACCGAAATCGCCAAAACAATCATTGAACAAGGTGCAGATTATGTATTAGCGCTAAAAGGAAATCAAGGTAATCTCCATGATGATGTAAGTCAATTATTCACATCTGCTCGCTCGCAAAAATTCCATAATATCGAACATCAATTCCATTCAACAGTAGAAAAAGGACATGGGCGCATTGAGAAGAGATCCTATTGGACTATGGGTAATACAGAATTTCTCATTGGCGCAGAGAAATGGACAGGGTTAAAAAGTATTGGCATGGTTGAATCAGAACGTAGTGTCAATGGCGTAGTTTCTATCCAACAGCGATATTATATTCTGAGTATTGAGAGTGATGTTCACAGGTTCTCTCAATCTGTTAGAAGTCATTGGAGTATTGAAAATCAACTGCATTGGATTCTTGATGTTGGGTTTGATGAAGATGCTTCTCAATCTTGTCGAGGCTATACTGCTGAAAACTTAGCTGTTATTCGTCATGTTGGCTTAAATTTACTTTCCCGTGACAAAAAAACTAAGGTCGGAGTCAAGACTAAACGACTTAAAGCTGGATGGGATGACAACTATCTCAAGCTTATACTTAACGCCTTAAACATAGTCTCACCTTAGTCTTCATTATTTATTCATGAACGTGTGCGGTTGCCCTAGTCCCTATTTCAGGGCAACCGCACACGTTTCTGAATAATTTATAAGTAGACTGTAAACGCTTGTTAGGTAAAGGTTTCAATCAAAATGAATACAAAACAGGAAATTCTTTCAAAATCTATCAATTGTGTATTTATTGTGAAACTTGCGATCTCAAAATTCTAGAATCAAGCAATCTCGATCTAAGAAATGGATTTTACCAAAATATTCAGAAACGTGTGCGGTTGCCCTAGTCCCTATTTAACTTTGCTAGACAAAATCACTCATATTCACGTAGGATCATAAACCGTCAAAAAATCCTAAGCATAAATGACCTCTGAAAAAATGAAGTTGCTAGTAGCAGAAGCGGTTACCGCTCTTGCACCCACATTTACCCAAATCGATCTCCATGTAAAGAAAAACCTTGAACGGGTTTTACAAGCTTTTCGCGATCGCCGTGTGGGAGCACACCACTTTGCCAGCGTATCTGGATATGGACATGGTGATATGGGGCGAGATGTTTTAGATGAAGTATTTGCGCAAATAATGGGCGCAGAGTCCGCAGCCGTGCGCGTGCAATTTGTCTCAGGAACCCATGCGATCGCCTGTTGTTTATTTGGGATTTTAAGACCTCTTGACGAACTTTTGTCGGTTGCAGGTGCGCCCTATGACACCCTCGAAGAAGTAATCGGCTATCCACTCACCTCTGATAGTCAAGGCGCTAACTATAGAGGTTCACTCAAAGACTTTGGAATTACCTACCGACAAGTGGAGCTAACTCCAGCAGGAGGCATAAATTGGGAAGCTTTAGCAACAGCTGTCAAGCCCCAGACTCGTATGGTATTAATTCAGCGCTCATGTGGCTATGCATGGCGAGAAAGTTTATCCATTGACGATATAGAACGGATAATTCAATTAGTAAAACAGCAAAATCCTAATACTGTCTGCTTTGTAGATAACTGTTATGGAGAATTTATTAGCGATCGCGAGCCTACTGCGGTCGGAGCCGATATTATCGCAGGTTCTTTAATTAAAAATCCTGGTGGCACGATCGCCACTGCTGGTGGGTATATAGCAGGTAAGACTGAATATGTAGAGCTAGCAGCCCAACGCCTTACTGCCCCTGGTATTGGGCGCGAAGGCGGTGCAACTTTTGATCTCAATCGTTTGCTCTTTCAAGGGCTATTTCTTGCACCACAAATGGTCGGCGAAGCGATGAAAAGCAGCCACCTCGCCGCCTATGTTTTTGATCAACTTGGATACAAAGTCAAACCACTGATCTTTGAACCACGCCGCGATATTATTCAAGCAATTCAACTGGGTGATCCTAAAAAGCTGATTGAATTCTGCCGTAATCTCCAACGCTTTTCTCCAATTGATTCTTACGTCGATCCTATTCCTGGGGAAATGCCTGGATATGTTAGCCAGTTAGTTATGGCGGGAGGAACTTTTATTGATGGCAGCACCTTAGAACTCTCAGCCGATGGACCCTTGCGTGAACCTTACACAGTATTTCTCCAAGGCGGGACACATTGGACGCATCTAGCGATCGCTCTCGAAAATTTTCAGATTGAGGATTTATAACAAACCCCAAAGAACAAGTGCCGCCACTTGTTCTTTGGGGTTTAGATTCAGAGTATCAATTATACCAAAGTACAAAATGGCTACGCCATTTTGTGCTTTTAAAACCCTTACAGGGTTTGGTTTTTAATTCACGAAAGTGTAGCCACACTTTCGTGAATTGGTATTACTTCTCAATTACAAATATTGTATTATTTGCCAGAAGTTGAAAAGCAGATTCAGCTTCTAGTGGTTTAGCAAATAAGTACCCTTGACCGTAACATCCATCTAGCGAAGAACCAAATAAGGTCTTGAGCATTGCTAGCTGCGTAGATGTCTCTATCCCTTCAACTACAACACTCTTTCCTAACGTAAAAGCTAATGTGCCAATTGCTTTGACAATTACCCATTCTCCATTATCAATAAAAGAGCGATCTATTTTGAGAATATCTATAGGAAAGTCAGTTAGCCTTCTTAGTGATGAATAGCCAGTACCGAAGTCATCAATACAAAACTGAGTGCCTAAATCTTTTAATTGATCGAGAATCTGTAAAGTGCGATCGCGATCGCCCATGACTGTACTCTCAGTTATTTCTAGCTTTAAACTATGGGGATTGATTTGTGATTCCTGTAATATTTCACGTATATGTTCAACTAAGTTGATTTCTGAAAGCTGCTTAGTTGATACATTTACACTCATGGTCAAGTCAGTATATTTAGGAAAAGATTGTTGCCAATTCTGTAATTGTTGGCAAGCAGTATTTAGTACCCACCGCCCAACTGGATATATTAAATCTGTTCCTTCGATAATATCAATAAAATGAATAGGAGCAAGTAAGCCTCTCGTTGGATGTTGCCAGCGAATTAGTGCTTCAAAACCCGTAATTAAGTCAGTTTGGAAATTTACAATTGGCTGATAGAACAATCTTAACTCTTGCCTGTCAATAGCTTCTTTTACCTCCGAATATAAATCCCAATCAAATCCTGTCAGATTAGAGATTTCTTTTTGCAAATTAATATTCTGAATTTCCAAAAGTTTAGTTTGCTCTAAAAGTTGTGCTTGTAATGAGCTTACCCGCAGATGAGTCTCTACTCTTGCTAGTACTTCGATTAGATGAAAAGGCTTATTAATAAAATCTATGCCCCCAACAGTAAACGCTTCAACTTTCTCTTCTACATTTTCAATCGCACTAATAAAAATAATTGGGATTTGTTGAGTTGATAGATGGGTTTTGAGATTACTACAAACCTGATATCCATCCATATCAGGCATTTTGATATCTAGTAAAATCAAGTCTGGTATATATGTTTTAGCAAGATCAATCGCGTCAATTCCATTTGATGCTTCTAAAACAGCATAGCCTTGATTAGCTAGCATGATTGATAGAATTTGCAGATTGTATCGAGTATCATCAACAACAAGAATAGTGATCTTACTTTTACTCATTAGAAGTAGAAAATTTAGCGAATCAAATAGCAATTATATAGAGTTTATAACATCTCTCAGGTCTGTTACATACAGATTGGGTTAAGTTAACTGAGATCTTGCACCATTCAAGAAAAGGGGTTGCAGAAAGAGCAGAAATGTGAAAAAAAGGGCGTAGTAGTAAATTAAATAACGAGCATGGAAAGCATCGTTAAGCACGCCCAAGGGCTAGTGTATAGTCTTCTGTGTTTGATGCCAAGTGTGTATCAAACAGCAAGTCTCAATGCAATACTAGGACTATTTCTCGAAGCACAAAGGCATCCTTATCCAGAACATACACAGATAAAATCAGCGAGTGCACTCAGCCGATTTCTCAATCACTATAACTGGTCAACGAGAGCAGTAATTCGGTCAACACGGCAGGCTATTTTGGGACAAATCGCCAAGCATCGCCCATCGAAACAAGTGCCATTAAAGATACTGATAGACTTGACTACCCTAGAAAAAAGCGGCAAGTTTTTACATTTGAGCAATCCCACCCAAAACGAACCAGACCCATGGGTGAGAATACTAAACGGAAAGCGAGGACTACATCTGGTTGTACTGTATCTGGTCTATGGAGAGTGGCGCGTACCATGGAGTTTTAGAGTATGGCGCGGCAAAGGATACCCCAGTCCCTCTGACTTAGCTTGTAAGTTATTGGGGACAGTACCCAAGCAACTAACCCAAGGCAAGACTGTGATTGTCCTTGCTGATACTGAGTTTAGTACGGTGAAGTTTTTCAATACTGTCCGCGCCAAGACTTGGCGCATCGTTGTCGGTGTACGCAACAATCGTAAACTTCAAGATGGCCGTACAGTCAAACAACTTTATCGTCATGGCAAACGTGGACAACAAATTTTGCTAGAAGGGCTAACTCAGCCTTTGACGATCTCTTGGTTTTGGCTCAAAAGAGCTGATAGTAAACGGGAGTTACGCTTTGTTGTCTCTTCTCATCCTTATTCTGGTGCTTATCTGGTGATGTTAGGTCGTAAGCGTTGGGCGATTGAGGGATTCTTCAAAACCATCAAACATCGCTTTGGTTTGCATTGTTTTGGGCAATCTACAAAACTTGGTGTTTATCGTTGGCTTATCCTCTCTCTGCTTGCTTATCTTTTGGCCCATTGGATTGATCAATGGTCGAGTCCTCCTGTCTTGGACTGGAAAGCTACCTGTGATTTGACACTTTCCGTTTTATTTCCTTCTGTCCTTTGGTTGAAACTTCTTAGGTATCTCCAAATTAGTGCCGATATTGCTGCTCGTCATGGGTTTGAAATTATTCTCAAACCCATTCCTACTTAACTCTTTCAGGAATGGTGCAAGATCTCAGTTAACAATTTTGTTTATACTTAATGCAGATCCAAATATTGGGCTTCAAAAAGTTAGACAAGTACGGGTGCAATTAAAAGTGAAAGTTCAGCTCAATAAGAAATGGAAGAAAGATTAAGCCAATAAGCATCCCAATCTTGATTAGTACGGCAGATCCTAAGAGCAAGCATAGCCTTAGCATTTTCAATCGTCCACCAAGAGCCAGCAAGCTTTAAACGATTTTGAATAACATAGCGGTGACCACTCTCAATTTCACCAGAGCCAATGGGTAAATTGGAGTCAATCGTGCCCTGATAGTCTAGACGATTAGGACGATTGAAAAGATAGCGATAAGCGGATCTAACCACAGCCAGATTGTCAGGAACAGATTCAGGTTCTTGAAACGGCTTAAGAGCTTCAAGGACAGCCGAAGCATGATTGGATTTGAGTTGTTGCTTCTGCACATCCATCCATGCTTTCGGAGCATCTGGGGAACAAACGCGACTTGCATCGGCTAGATATTCACATACATGATAGAAATCTAGTAAGTAGCGACTAAGTACACCAAAACGCTGCTCGATTTGGCTAGCAATCCAAGGCGCACCGTCGCCAACCCCATGCACAAAGGTTTCTTCTCCCAATCCAGCACGGATAGCACAATCAAGTAATGCTGCTCCTGCATCATCAGTCGAGCCTATCGTTGCTCCGAAAATAGGCTGCTCTTGCTCAGGGGTACGCGCCGAGGTTAGACGCGCTTCTTTCCAGCTAATTTTACGCGTCTTACGACGGTCAACTTCTTCGCCATCAGTTTCGCTTGCCGTTGTTTCCACAATCGGAATCATTGTCCCATCCATCTCCGCTATTAAAAACTCCACACCCTCGATTGCTGGGAATCCTGTTTCCCAACTCTGCGTTTCTAATATACGCTGGGCATGACTTTCTGTGATCTCCTGTCCTGCACTAATTGGGATGCTTATTCCATGATGTTCCATCATTTTTTTTGGGATTTTCCCAAACGCTACATCTGACCCAAAGTCGGTAATCACTCTCTGCAATGGGCGTGAATATCCTCGGCAATGTACTTCGGCGGCTTTTTGAAATGGTCTCACTACCTGTTTGGACTCTCTTCCAAATTCGATGTACCTTTGCTCTAGTACTTCGATGCGTCCATATCGGCTGTACCAATAGAGTTTTTTTTACCACCTCGGTGTGAAGATGGATTCGCGGCGATATATGCTTCGCTTTGCTTGATTTCTTGCCGCGTTGCCCATGTTTGTAGTGCTGTTTGTCCTAACTGACGGATTTCTTCTATCACTCGTTCCTCGGCTGCGTCGGCTTTGATTAGATCACCTTCTGCATTTTCTACAACGGATAATAATCCTTCGATTTTCGCTTTCAATTCAGGATAATCGTTTAGTCTTTCTTCTATGCTTTTACTGGACGATGCTGTTTTTGTTTTTATATTCACGGCTCAATTTTATGACTTCTTTGGATTAGAACTGTTATCCATCATACTTTCTAACCTACTTTATTTCTCCCATTTCACTTTTAATTACACCCGACAAGTACCTAGGCATAATTAAAACCAAGATATACAACCCATATTACCTGCTGTCTGGTAGTCGTGGGTTGTATATCTGTAGCAATTCTCATTATAAAAATTATTTTTTTTGAAAGCTTGACTAAAGCACAGGGCTGTTTCAAAGATCATGGTCAGGATTTACCGAACCGAATTTTGATGCCGTGGCAAAGCCGCGCCATCAAAATTCGGTTCCTTATTAAATTGATGTAAATCATCCTCTAGATGCTTTTCTTATGACTATATTTTGCTTTGATCGTCACCCTATTTTAACCTTAGCGATCGCAGTTCAAAGTTGCAAGAGTCTTCTCTTTATTTCAGTATCAGTCAACAATTTTAGAAATGCACTTTACGCAGAAGTTTAAGGGCGATGAGCCCAAAGATGATGTTCTGTGGAAGTCTTTAAAGCTAAGGTATAGAACTGACACACACCATCCGTAGCCATATACCTTCTTAGGATTAGTGGTGCGGGGCGAAGCTGCGCACCACTAATCCTAAACTTTTGGTGGAAAGAGTTAGACTAAATTATTTAGACAAGAATCTAATATCCTTTGCCCTACCGCTCTAGTAGCAAGAGATTTGTCGTCCATGTACTACATAACATGATATATAATCAAGTTCAAGTTAGTACCTTTGATATGACACCTAATCTCTTCTCAAACCTTAATCGACGCAAGTTTATCGGACTCTCTACGCTATTCCTATTAGGTGCTTGTGGAGCGCAAACCACTCAACCTACAGCTTCGGGGAAAAGCAAAATTGTCTTCTGGACAATGCAATTAAAACCGCAGTTTGACAAGTATATGACGGACTTGATTGCGGGATTTACAAAGGAAAATCCGACTGCTGAAGTGGAATGGGTCGATATTCCTTGGGGAGAGATGGAAACCAAGATTTTGAGTTCCGTAGCAGCAAAAACGGCTCCTGATGTCGTGAATCTAAATCCTCAATTTGCCTCTAAACTAGCGGAGAAAAAAGCATTAGTGGATATGGGGAAAGCCATCTCTGATGCTGATAAGGCAAGCTATTTTCCGAACATTTGGAAAGCCAATCAACTTGATAATGTCACTTTTGGGCTTCCTTGGTATGTGGCAACTGATATTACAATTTACAACCGATCGCTATTTGAAAAAGCTGGATTAGATCCCGCGAAACCACCGAAAACCTTTGAAGAACTCACCAAGGTTTCAGAACAGATTAAAGCGAAAACTGGTAAA
Organism: Pseudanabaena sp. Salubria-1; assembly: GCA_023336205.1. GTDB lineage: Bacteria > Cyanobacteriota > Cyanobacteriia > Pseudanabaenales > Pseudanabaenaceae > Pseudanabaena. The sequence continues at coordinate 5,135 of JALQCR010000071.1, read as the reverse complement.
TATGCTTTTATGCTGACGATGGATGGTGGACAAGTTCTTGAAGCGATGGTACAGATGGGAATGAAGCTACTGGATGCCAATGGCAAAGCTGCTTTTAACGATGCTGCTGGCAAAGCCGCTTTTGACTATTGGGTCAATCTATTTGAGAAACAATTAATTCCCCGCGAAATCTTGACTGAAGGACATCGCAAGGCAGTAGAACTATATCAAGCTGGTGAATTAGCGATTTTATTGACTGGGCCCCAATTTCTACAAACGGTGGCTCAGAACGCACCCGAAACCGCCAAAGTAACTGATATTGGCTCACAAATTACTGGCTCAACTGGAAAAAAGAGCGCAGCAGTGATGAATGTCGCCGTACCGACTACATCCACAAATCAAGCTATGGCAGTAAAATTCGCGCTGTATTTAACCAATGCTGAAAATCAGTTAGCCTTTACAAAAGTAGAGAACCTTTTGCCTTCCACCGTCAAGAGTTCTAGCGATCGCTATTTTACGGAAGCTGCCAAAGATGCCTCAATCCTTGATCGCGCTAGATTAATCAGTGCTTCGCAATTGCCTCAATCCGAAGTTTTGATTCCTCCTGCTAAAGATATCGAGAAGCTGCGCAAGATTATTTACGAAGAATTACAACTTGCCATGCTCAAAGAGAAACCTAGCGACAAAGCGATCGCTTCGGCTGCTGAACGGTGGAACTCACTTTAGAACAAATGCAGCTATTTGCCTTGATTCAAAATGTAGCAACATTTCTGGTAAAGAAGGTGCGATCATTGCACTTGCCATAATTGTCAGCATACTGGCAATTATGGCAAGTGCACACGAGTAGGCAAAGAGTTGTACTTTTCGGCATAGGCAGTCAGCAGCAACCGCTTTGCTTCTGAAAATATCTCACTTGCCTGTTCAAAAATTCCACCCCACTCATTTGCGGCATCCGTTGATCTACTAGAAACAGAGCGATCGCTTCATTGCGAAGTTTGAGTTGCTGGGTGGTGTCAAGTGCTGATGCTCCAGAGTCTGCTTGACGCTACAGATACTTAACACATATAATACTAATCAAATAAGGTTATGCAATGTATCAAATTCTGTAATTATCAGGAGTGATATATTTTAAAATTATGACTCTAACTAAGTTTTAGTAGTTATATATAAAGTTTAGCCTGCTCTACTTAACAGGACACAGATCAACTCCCTAACTGCCCCCATAATTTCATGGGCGGGTCGGGGTGGCGACCTGATAGCTCGAAAGAGTTATCAGGTTTTAGGGTTTTAAGGGTTCATAATAATGTGAATAGCTTTGTAGCTGTACCGTAATGTACGTCAGCTAAAGTCTCTTGAAGGAGAGATACATACTCGTAAAATCTAGGATGACTTCCAAAGCAACCATGTAGTGTGTTGCCATGAACAGACCAGTTTCGGAATCCGTATAAAAGTGTAGGCATATCAAGAGAATTAGCATTTCCCGCCGTTACTGCTTGCTTAATAGATTTTGCAGTCACTCCATGAGGATTGCTTGGCAAGTATTTCAGGCAGATAGCTTCTAATGTTGAGACTGTCGAGACTGTTGCGATAGAAGCATTACTTGTACTAGGTAACCGTGTTGTGATTTGTGTATTTAGTAACAAATGAAGTTTCTGCAAGCGTACTGCTTCATTAGCTACTGTAGCGCTAGTGTAAAGAAGATTAAATGCTGAGTATTCACTCTTTCTATTGGTGGGACTTCCAAAAAAAGATAGTAGTTCACCCCGAGTAAAGATTGCATTAAGAGCAAACCACGAGAAGTTAAATCGTAAAAGTTCAATAAATAAATCGCTGCTTTTCGACTTGTTTAAGTTCTTGCCTATGTAATGAATATTATCCATTTCTGCTGCACGTCTTAGCCATTCAGCCGCAACACCTATCCCAATCACCTGGGTTGAGAGCAATGGAGTAAGTCCTTGGGCTGTAATACTTTGTTCTACTTTTTTTGCACACTGTGAATAGATTTTACGTGCATTAAAAAGAGTTTCTCTGTGGGGAATCATTGCACTAATTCAATTATGTGTAAATTAATTACCTCTGCCTAACTAGAGGTTATAACGCAACAAAGACTATATCAGATTATGCTCTAAGCCAAACGTGATAGCCTCAATTATGTATCTGCTAAAAGGTTTGTCGTATTGTGATCGCTATTACTGTGAGTCGTGATTTCTATGCGATCGCCTCAATTATCTATCTACTAAAGGTTTGTTGAGGGCGATCGCTAGTACTGAGAGTTCTGAGCGATCGCTTAACCAATATTTTCTTTGCGATCGCTAGTGTTTAAATAGGCTTAAGTGCACTAATGAAATGTTACATACCCTATTGGAGTATCTTAGGATCTGGATGTGCTGCTGGAATACTTTCTTCCCCAGTACATATTCCGTCGTACCGCATTTTACGAAGAGTATTGACCGCCCACTGCTGCGAAGTTTTGTACTGACGGATATCAGGTCTACTAGTTCCAGTAAGCCTCACTAGCTCAGACCATGAGTTATACCAACAGTAGGCTCCTTCTCCATTAGAGTAGTAGACAGCAGGTCTACCCGAAAGTTTAAACACGCCTTGTGGAATTGATTTCTTAGGAGTTTCTGCCTTACTTGCCCATACTCCTAATCCCAAGAACGCGATCATTGTAGTTATTAAGCAAAATAAAGTCTTCTTTGAGTTCCTATTCATTGCCATCTCTATCTCCTAAAAAAGCTAATTATTTGGGGAGCTAATGCTAAGCACTAATAACAATCATACGTTATTCAGCTATATAAACTTGCGCTTTAATTGCGATCTCATCAAAAATCAATCCCTTAAAAGCGATCTCTCTTACAGTGAGTCATGAGTTCTAGACAATCGTCTTAATCTTCTGTCTCCTTAAAGATTGCGATATTGCGATCGCTACATGGGTCGATTATGAGATCGCAATGCTTGGCTAGGATGGAAGTCTCCTTAGAATAACCGTCCTTGGGCAATATTGTGATGCTTGTTAATTTTCTTAGTGGATTTTGAGGAATCCCTGACAACTGCGCTAGATTAGCAGCAGTTCTGAAAGAGTGGTTTTACCTGTGAAGAAATTAATTAATATTCAGGATATTGGTCAAAACTTTAGCAAGAAATTTTGGCAGCGATCGCTTGTTTCAGGTGCAGCGATCGCGATGCTTGGTGCTGTCACATTGCCTGTTGTCACGGGTAATGGATCGGCGATCGCCCAGCAAATTTCGCAGAAAGTAACTCAGCAAGATCAAACTCAAACGCGATCGCAACCTGTACAAATGATGCAAGCTGGCGATTTTAACTTTCCATTGTGGGTATGGGTGATTGGCGGCGTAGTGGTCGTATTTATCTTTTTGCCGCAGATGGGTTGGATTTTAGGACTGATCGTTGTCGGAGAGAGGGAAGTTGGCATTGTCGTCAAGAAATTCTCACTGAAGGGCGACTTACCACCTGGACAACTAGTTGCCCTCAATGGCGAAGCTGGCTATCAAGCGGATACCCTCGCCCCAGGATGGCACTTTGGCTTTTACCCTTGGCAATATGGCATTCGCAAGGAATCTGTAATCGTGGTTCCTCAAGGAGAAATTGGGCTGATTATTGCTAACGATGGTAAGTCAATTCCACCCGATCGCATTCTGGGTAAAACCGTACCCTGTGATAACTTCCAGAACGCTAGAGAATTCCTTTTAGCTGGCGGCGAAAAAGGGAGGCAGCTTGGTATCCTGACTGCTGGAACCTATCGGATTAATACAGCGTTATTTACGATTGTCACCTCTGCAACTGCCGCCGCAAATGGCATGTCTCCTTCAGAATTAAGACTCTATTCCGTGGCGACTGAAAAAGTTGGTATCGTTACAGCTCTGGACGGAATTCCCATTGAGGCAGGGGCGATCGCAGGGGCGATTATTCCTGAACATGATAATTTCCAAAATGCACAGCTATTCATTAATGGCGGCGGTCGTCGTGGCTTGCAAGAGCAAGTAATTTTATCTGGCTCATGGAATATCAATCCTTGGTTTGCCCAAATTGAACAAGTAAAAATGACCGAGATTCCCATCGGCTATGTCGGTGTGGTCATCTCCTTTGTCGGTGGTGCTCAAGATGATGTCAGTGGTGCTTTGTTCACCCACGGACACTTGGTAAACGTCGGCGATAAAGGTGTCTGGATCGAGCCGCTTTATCCTGGGAAGCATCCATTAAATACACATATTATGAAAGTAGAACTAGTTCCCACTACTAATATTGTATTGAACTTTAGCGATCGCACTGAAGAACATGGCTATGATTCTAAACTCAGAGCTTTAAATGTGCGTTCTATCGATGGATTTGCCTTTAATCTAGAAGTAGCCCAAATCATCCATGTTGGTTCTCTCGATGCACCGAGAGTGATTTCAAGAGTCGGCTCGATGCAAAATCTAGTCGATCATGTGTTGCGCCCTACTGTCGGTAATTACTTCCGTAACTCAGCACAGGCTTATACAGTTCTAGATTTCTTGATTGCTCGTAGCGATCGCCAAGCTGAAGCTGCTGATTTCATTCGTAACGCGATGCACTCCTATGATGTTCAAGCTGTCGATACATTACTTGGTCAGATTGAACCGCCTGAAACCTTGATGCAAACTCTCACCGATCGCAAGATTGCGGAAGAACAACGTAAAACCTACGAAGTCCAGCGGATTTCGCAAACACAACGGCAAGAACTCGTCCGCGAAACATCTCTTGCGGATATCCAAAGAGATGTTGTCACAGCTGAACAAGGTGTGAGAATTGCTGAACTGCAAGCCAATGCCAAAGTCAAAGAAGCAAGTGGTGAAGCCGAAGCGATCAGAGTCACTGGTGAAGCTAAGGCTGATGCCTATCGTGCTGGGGTCGATGCTCTCGGTGGTAACTCCTATGTTGCCCTGCAACTGATGCAAACCATCGGCGATCGCAATGTACGGGTTGTGCCAGACGTGGCTGTCAATGGTGGCGATCGCGGCGGCGGTTTGCTCGATGGCGTATTAGGAATGTTGCTTTGGAATCAAAATAAAGAAGCCAAAGCTGATAGTCTGCCGAAGCTTCCAGACTAACATAACAGAAAGGCGGGGGGGGGGGGGGCCGGGGGGGTTTTTTTTTTTTTTTTTAAAAGGAAA
>JALQCR010000070.1 GCA_023336205.1 Pseudanabaena sp. Salubria-1 | reverse complement strand
ATTTACCAAAAGCATTAATCGCAGCAGCGAAACTTTCCATTACGATGAATGCCCCAGACTTTGATCCAAATCGCCTAGAAGCTGTGGCTTTCAATGATGAATATATTGGCAAGTATAAAAACGCGATCTTATTTAAAATCTCCAAATCAGAGGATGTTAATCCTTCGCTAAAGTTGACTCAATGGATTAACAACTTACGAGTTAGCGCAGGAGTAGAGCCGCTAACTTTAGTCGAAGCCCAAAAGCAAATGCATCGACTAGCTCCGACTGATGAACAGATTGATGGCATTGCTTCTTGGTATGGCCCCTATTTTCAAGGTAGACAAACGGCTTCTGGTGAGCAGTTTGAACAGCAAGATTTCACTGCGGCTCACCCCAGCTTGCCCTTTGACACCTATCTTAAAGTTACTAATCAGCAAAATGGGAAGTCAGTGGTGGTAAGAATCAACGATCGCGGTCCCTATTTCGGCAATCGCAATCTTGATTTGTCCCATGCAGCTGCGATCGCTCTCAATAGCGACGAAGCTGGCATTGTACCAATTACTGCCACAGTATTGGTGGTGAATAATTAAAAAAGGCGGCGCATCGCGCCGCCTTTTTTTAGCGCAAATTCTCAGTACGTGTACCAATATCAAGAAACTGAATTAGTTTCACAGGATCGGCATTAAACATGAAGGCTCTAGCATCAGGCGTAATCTTATAGCCTTCTTTTTCAGCAGCTTTTTGTGCAGCATAAGGAAGAGGGCTAGATAGATCAAACATTAAACGAGCATAGGGATCACTCAATACTTCCGCCGTATTGGGAAAAGATACAGGCTGCGTATATTCAGCCGAGAGATGGATGTTATAGAGCAGAACTGAACCATCAGAAGTATTTAACTTTTTGAGATTAATCGCTTCTTCTGTCGGGTCTCCATCGGTAGACTCGCCATCCGTGATGTTGATAATTGTGGGTGGATAGCTATTGGGATGTTTCTCAATCCAGTCCTCCAGCAAAATCCGCGCTAGTGCAAATACACTGCACATGGCCGTCCCGCCACTAGCGATCGGCTTAAACCAAATGGGAAAGTCATTGTAAACTTCAACTAAACCGCCCATGCCATCAGGTAGTTTTTGGGCGCGTTTTTCTAGCTCTGACGGATTTTCGTAAATTTTGCCGATCGGGGCGATCGCATTATCACCAGCAAGCCCATTCAGAGCTGATGTAACTTCACTGTTGTAACCAATTACGCCAACATCAAAGTAATCGTAAATTTCGTTACCCTTGACGCATCTTTGTCCGAGAGAGTCTAGCAAACGATTTACTGCATCAGCAACAGCTTGCGCTTTCTGAATCGGTTCACTAGTTTTATGTAAGCTTTCATTTGCTCCTTTCGCTGTCCCTTTACTAGCACTATTGTTAGAAAATGCATCAGCCATCGATCCAGATTGATCGATGAGAAATAGGAAACAACTAGGTTGTCGGCGACTGATTTCTGCTGAGTAAGGCATATTAAACTTACCCGATTCCTTATTTTATGTTATGTCTCAAGAATTAATTTCAGTCTAGCAAAGGTAAGCTCAATAAAAAGCTTCCTGATAGAAATTCAGCTATTTAACTTAAGCGATCGGAAACCCTGGTAAATTGCAAAGCGAATATTCTGCCGATGACTCAGCATTATGGCGTTTGTTTCTACTCTATTAGTAGTTATCATATTTAGAATGGGTGGTATTAAGCAACGCCCATTCTAAATATGCTTAATATAATTTTTAACTTATGCAATCTATTAATCTCAAAAAGATACTACTCAAAAGGGAAATATTATCCTTACTGAGAGGATTAGTTAATCAACTTAGTTATCCGATTGTAATTCAAGATCAAAAAGGGAAAGTTTTGGTTGCAAATTTGGGAATGGATGCAGCCACTATTATTGATGCTAACAGCACAGAAAGCAGTGAGAACCCAGCCATAAAAGAGGGCTTAAATAAAGTCCCTGTAGTCCTCAGCGATGAAATATTAGGATGGGTAATAGGTAACGAAAAAGTTGAGCAAGTTGCTGATTTTTTAAGCTATATAGTCAACCGTGAGTTTGAGCAGAAAACTCTAGCGGCAGATGCTTTGGATAAATATCGAGAGATTAATCTCCTGTATACAATCTCTAGCAAACTGTCCACATGTCTAGACGTGAAGGAAATCGGTACTCTGGTAATTGAAGAAGCTAGTCGGTTAATCCCTTTTACTAGTGCTTCAGTGATGCTACATAGTTATCAAACTTTAGTTTGGACTAATGGGCAGGTATGAGAGAGGAACCAAAAGACACGAGAAAATTGAGCAGGAGCTTGCAATAGCAAAATCCAGCTCAAAATTGAGAAGAGAAGCAGAACCTAAATGGCAATTGGATGGGTTGGCGCAGGAGTCTTTTCAGTTTTCTTTCTTTTTGAGGCGTGTTTTTTAACAGTCGGATCTTAGTGGTGCAGAAAACTTAGGCGAGTCTCATCCTGAGACAGTGGTAACACGAGAAAATTCAATACGAAAATCTAACATTTCTCGTTTGGCAATAGAAGCACAGGCAGGAGGAGGGTTACTTTTAGGAAAAGCCTCTAATTGAGGAAGTGGTTTCTGTTGGTAAAGAAGACTGTGAAGATGACGGAGACCGAGTTGCAGAAAACTCAAGCCTCTGTGGTCATGCCAATCAATCCAAGCCCTTTGCCCCAAACGCACCAACATGATACCGAGAATCAAAGCAATCAAGGAAGCTGTGGCAAGAAGCATAAATAAACAAGTGAGAGCCTGAGCATCGCGGAGATGAGAGCTAACAATATCAAAAGCCGCAGACTTGTAATCCTTAAAATGAGGTTCAATCCCACCGAAACGTCTGCCATAAAGAGCAAAGGTCTGTAATGATGGGGAAATAGCAGTAAGGACAGCCCATGAACCGTTAGCCATTGCTAGATTTGCCGTAGCTAAGTGACAATTAATATCACCCAGCACCGTAACATTAGGGAATAGATAAGCTTGCTCTGAGGGTGGTATCAGTTGTTCCACACTCTTGGTTGAACCTTTGGCTAGAGTCACTTGCAGATCGGTCTTTGCTCGAATTGCCCAAGACCATTGATTTCGGTTTAACCAACGGATTAATTCCCCATGTTCAAAACCTCGGTCGGCAAGTAAGGTCACCGTGCTTTGCGGTGGCAATAGGGTGAGTACTTGTTCTAATACTGGACGATAATCCTCAAAGCCAACTGTGGCACTGCGATGTTCCAGCACTACTTGCGCCAAGCCAATCGACCGTCCTCCCCAAATCAAGCATACTTCTATTAAACAAAATTTATCCCACAGCATACTCGTATCTAGAACCAGTTCTAACGATGCTCCTGCAAATGCTTGCAGAAAGTGCTTCAGCAATGGGTTATAGAATGTTTCAGCGCTGATGTGCGGATTATGCACAAAGTAGTTTAGTCTTTCCATTTGGCTCCTTGCTTTGCAGTCCCGATGGCTCAAATAGGGCAACCAATGACTCAGACTTGCACTTCCTGATTGTAATATTGCGGCTACTGCCTCAGCAAATCCTTGCAGATGTCGTTTGTCTTTTGGCTTAATCCATTGACGCATTTGTTGTTGTAGTTGAAGATAGAGGTGGGGTATTTGCATGAGAACTTTTGTTGAGGAACTTGAGTATCTCATGTTTTGCCCCTTCCCTATCTCCTGTCTCATTATGAGATTCTATGTGCGTCAACGCTTTTAAGGCTTTTCTGCACCACTAAGCAGTCGGATAGCGAATACGAGGAGGAAGGCGATCGCCTAAGGAGCGTCCGGGCGATTTACCGCGTAGTTTAGGAGGGATTGCAGGAGTACCAATCGCGGCAATAATTACCGCAAATGATTGAGCGACACGACCAGGAGCAAGATTATCCTGAGGAGACTGCCAAGGTAAAGGAGCATCAACACAATCGAGACGAGCGAACCAAAGTTGCCAAGTCATTAAAGGCATCAAAGCACTCCAACGCTCAGCCGCCTGAGTAGAGGTAATCTGGGGCAGAGTCCAATGTAACCGTTGCTTGGCAAAACGATACCAATGCTCTATGGCAAAGCGACGCAAGTATTTTAACCAAAGAGTTTCCAAAGCAGGCATAGTTTTACCCAACCAAGCCAACCACATGGGCTGAAACTTACGGTTGCGCCCCAAGGGTTCAATCACCTCAATTCTAAAAATCTGCATCGGTCTTTCTGGAGAAGTACGGAAATGAAAGTCACGCCAATAAGTTACCCGTACCCGACCTATTTTTGGGTCTGTAATTTCTATAGTGGTGTCGGCAACAGCCCAAGTTTCTGGGGCATTCAGTTTGAATTTATGCCCATGTTTACAAGGTGCACCACGACCGCTATAGGCAGACGGAACTCCCCAAACACAGCGATTAGATGCCAAACGTAGTAATAAATCCGCCTCAATATTCGCTGTTGCTTTCACAAAACTTGCATTCCCATATCCTCGGTCATAGACAGCTAGGGGGCGTACGCTTAACTGCTTTGTGACTTGTTTGAGTTGGAAGGCAGCTTTACTCACAGGAGTCTCGAAACTGGTGATCCGCTCATGTTTTATCGGTAGCGCCCAACTCCCACTTGCTTCGGGAATCCACGCCAACGTGCTGTAGCTTTGTCCTACGCCGATACTTTCGTCTTTGCCATGATGGAATCCTCTTTCCTTCAGCGTTTCCGCATCTGGTCGCAACCACACGCTATTATCTCCAGCCAGACAAGGTTGCTCTTCGGTTGGGATCTCTTGCACCATTAGTTTCATCAACTTTCCTCTTGCTGGTCGGCTATCGCGCAGTCCCTCATAAATACTTGACCATTTTCGCCGAAATAATGGATTCATTGACAGACTCACATACGAGCTAATGCTCGGACTTGTCAGGACGGCATCCATTAATTCAAATACTGCATCTTTTCCTGTTCCTAGGTATTCATATATCGACTTGCGAAATTCTTGTAATTTTTGGAAAATCATAGTAGTCAATGTCAATTTGGTTTATTGATCATTGCTCTTTTGGCAGTTTGTGACATTCACTTCCTGCCTTTCTTTTCTTCTTTTTAGTCTAAAGTCCAGTATCAAACTAATTGTCTGGAAATTGTTTCAGCGAAAGGCACTGCCGAGGACGTAAATAGTTTTCAGGTTTCTGCTAATGTTGGAATTGCAGGTCATGTATATGCCACAGGTAGAGCTGAGCTAGTCAATGATGCGACGAAAGATCCGCGCTACGTTATCAATGAAAATGACTGTTATGCGATCATTTGTGCGCCAATTCTTACAAAAGATCGGGCGATTGGTGTAGTTAATATTAGTAATTCTGAGCCTGTTAGCTATACATCTCAAGATCTCAAGCTATTTACCGCAATTGTTACGCAAGCTTCTGGAGCGATCGAGAATGCACTTCTTCACGAGAGCAAGTTGCGCGAACAGAGAATCAAAAATAATCTAGAAAGATATCTCTCGCCACAGGTGGCTGAAGCGGTAATTAATGAGAAAGAGGAAGTATCTCTAACTACTAGTAAGCGCAGAATTGCCATGTTGTTTTCTGACATCCGTAATTTTACGACTAAGTGCGAAGAACTTGAGCCAGAACAACTTGTGACTTATCTCAATGAATATTTCACGCAAATGGTGGATGTGATTTTTAATCATCAGGGAACGGTGAATAAGTTTGTGGGCGATATGATTGTGGCGATGTTTGGTGCTCCATCAGCGATCGCCGATCGCGAATATTGGGCGATCGCATCGGCAATCAATATGCAAAAACGCATCAAAAATTTACCGATTGACTGGATTCGTGAGAACTTCATCACAGGAATTGGCATTAGTTCTGGGGATGTGATTGTCGGTAATATTGGCTCGCCTCAACATATGGACTACACTGCGATCGGTGATGAGATGAACATTGCCTCTCGATTGCAGGGATTGGCAAAGGGTGGGCAGATTTTGGTGACACGCAGTGTCTACGAAGCAACGCAGTCAAATTTTGAGTTTAGAGAGTTTGGAACTTTGCCAGTCAAAGGAAAAAAGAAACTAGTCGAAGTTTTTGAAGTAATTTATAAAGATTGATTACCTGTGCAAAACAAACCCATAAGGTTTCGCCCCACAGGGGCGAAACCTTATGGGTTTGTTTTGCAATTAATTATGCTCATAGACCTAGCAGAAGTGCCATAAAGCGCCACTTTCCTAGATTATTTTTGAGCGATTTTAGCTCTGTAAGTGATACATTAGTTTTGAGATACATCGCAGGCTTGAAAGATGAGCAAAAAACTACTAATTGTTGACGATGAGCCGCACATCCGTTTGCTTTTAGAGCAAACATTAGAAGAGCTTGAGGATCATGACGTAGAGCTATTAACAGCAACTAACGGTTTGGAAGCACTTGAGGCTATCCAGCGTGACAAGCCAAATTTAGTATTCTTAGACGTAATGATGCCAAAGATGAATGGCTATGATGTATGTCAAAAAGTCAAAGCTGATCCTGACTTAAGCGATGTGTACATAATCATGCTGACAGCTAAGGGGCAAGAATTTGATCGCAGTCGAGGAAAAGATGTGGGGGCGGATATCTATATGACTAAGCCTTTTGACCCTGATGAAATCTTAGAAAAATCCTGTGAAATTCTCGGAATAGAGACTTAAAAATGAGCGTAAATTTGACCTGTAAGTTAAGCGATCGCAATCTCGATAGTAGCCAAGGCAGTAGCCAACGCCAGTTGGCGATCGCTATTTCCGCTAACGCCGCTTTTGATGGCAATAATGCACCGCTTAACTTATGTCTTGTTTTAGATCACAGTGGCTCTATGGGAGGACAACCACTGGATACGGTCAAACGCGCCGCTCGGGATCTAGTTGATTGCATGTATCCTCAAGATCGCATAAGTGTAATTGGTTTTGATCACAAGGCTCATGTGGTAGTCGAAAATCAACCCGTTGATAGGATTGAATCAATTAAAGCCAAAATTCAATCACTTAAGGCTTCGGGGGGGACTTGTATCGATGATGGTATCAAATTGGGTTTACAGGAAAGCAGCAAGGGCAAAGATGGCACAGTAAGCCAGATTTTTGTGCTGACTGACGGCGAAAATGAGCATGGAGATAATGAACGTTGTTTCCAATTTTCTCGCCTAGCCACTGAATACAACATGACCCTACATAGCCTTGGTTTTGGTGATAGCTGGAATCAAGATGTATTGGAACGTATTGCCGACGCTGGCGGTGGTGCGATGGCATATATTCCCTCACCTGAAGCGGCAGGAGAAGAATTTCAGAAATTATTAAAACGTGTCCAAGCGATCGGGCTAACCAATGCTCATCTGATTTTGCAGCTTGCACCCCATGTCAGACTCGCGGAATTAAAGCCGATCGCCCAAGTTTCTCCTGATACAATCGAGCTAAACTACCAAACCGAGGGGAACGCGATTATTGTCAGACTTGGCGATCTGATGACGGATGTAGAAAGGGTGGTGCTATTTAATCTTTATGTCAGCCCAGCTAGTTATACAGTCGAACATCCTGATAATTTGGAAATTCCGATTTTGTCAGCTCAAGTCCGTTTTGACATCCCTGCTAGAGCAAAAACTAATTCATTGTCACCGTTAGTAGCAGTCACAGCCGAGTTAGTTCGAGACTTTACGCCAAACGCCGATCCACAGGTGCAGAATTATTTATTAGCTTTAGCCAAATATCGCCAAACCCAACTTGCCGAACAAAAGCTACAACAGGGTGATCGCACTGGGGCAGCGACAATGTTACAATCTGCTGCTAAAACAGCTTTGCAAATGGGCGATCACAATGCCTCGACGATCTTGCAAAATAATGCAACCCGTTTACAAGAAGGCACAACTCTAAGCGAAGCCGATCGCAAAAAAACACGTATCGCATCCAAAACTGTACTACAAACTCCTGCAAATCCTTAAATTTTAGATAATTAAGTAGATGGACAAAATTAATGTCAAACCCAAATTTGTAAGGTTGCACCCTGCGGGGTGCAACCTTACAAATTTGGGTTTGTATTAGGTTCATCGCGAATAAAAACTATCCATCTAAGTTGCCCTTATGATTATTTGTCCTAGTTGCGCCCATGCCAACCCTGACGGAGCCGTAAACTGCGAAGCCTGTTTTACGCCGTTACCGATTGTCAAAAATATTCAATGTCCTAGTTGTGGTGCAACTGTATTATCAGATGCTAAGTTCTGCGGACATTGTGGATTTAATCTAAGTACGGCAACTGCAACCAATCCGCTCCCAGATATTAATGTTGAAAGTGCGATCGCGTCATCAATCGAGCCATCAACAGAAGTTTTCCCTATACAATCTACTTCCAGCGCTATGTCAAATTCTTTACCTGATGCAATGACCAAAGATGATTCGGCAGAAAATTTAGTCGCTAATTCTTTCGCCGAGGGACCAACTATTCCCAAGTTTACCGATATCGAAAACTTGCTCGCAGCGGAGGAGCAAAATCCATCTGTAACCACACCTATGAATGAGCCAAGTGTGCAAATGGGTAGTGTAAAGACTCAGTTGCAGCAATTTGCTGCGTCTTTGCTCCATGTGCAGACTAATCTCAATATCGAAATTCCTGCGCATTTACCAGTTGTGCACATTGGAAAATCAAATACGGTAATTCCTCCCGATATTGATGTGTCTGGGTTCCCAGATTCAGATATTGTTTCGCGTATCCATGCGGATATTCGCGCTGAGGCTGGCTCTTTTTATCTTGAGGATACAGGTAGCTCCAATGGTACTTATGTCAATAATCTGCCCTTACCTGCGGGCAATCGTCATAAGCTTAGAGTCGGCGATCGCATTTCTCTCGGTAAAGGTGACAAAGTTAGTTTTGTATTTCAACTAAATTCATAAAAAAAGAGGACGCTCTGCGTCCTCTTTTTTATGGGGATAATTGTAATAAAAGACGGATTTTGCCATTAGTAGAATTAGGTGATCGCCATTCAGAAATGCTCTTTTCTAATTCTGCGATCGCATTAGTATCTCTCAATGTAGAACCTTGATTATCATTAGATATATTACTAATGCGATCTCCTGAAATCACTAGCTCGAAAGTGAGAGTTCCTGTTGCAGATGAAGGAATTTGCTGCGATTGGATGTAACGAACCAAAGCTGAGGTTAAATCACTTGGCAATTTCGATTGAATCTGTAAGACTTTGATATTAACTTTGATATTAGTTGCGGCATTGTTACTATTCACACGAGGCTCTGCTGAAGGAATAGATAACGGTGCAGATGGGGCTGTAGATGATGGAGCAGATTCACCTGCTAAGGTTGTTGGTTGAGAGGAATTATCAATCTTTGGAGCCTCTAATTTCCTTGGTCTTGTCGCTGGACTTGATGGTTTTATCGCACCTGTAATAGATGAAATATTATCCGTCGTACGTTGGGAATTGGAATTAATAGAATCAGCAACACCAGATTCTGGCGCGATCGCGACTTTATTGGGTTGCTCTAGATCTTTGCGATCGCGATTTATATTTTGAGGAGATTGAGAGAGGCTAGAAGCAGCAGGAGCATTTGCTACATTACTCTTTTCTTCAGAAAGAGAAGGCTTAGGACTAAGCGAGATCGGATTTGTCGATTTTGGAGAAGCATCCACCTTTGCACGACTTTCTACTTTGTTGTCAAAACTAACAGGAGGTATTGATGCTTTCTCAGGATCGGAAGCTGAGGGCGTAGAAGCAATTTGATAGCTGGGTTGCTCACCAAAGGGTGGCGAGATTAGGCGGATTGTGCCAATACTAATGCCGATGATCGCGATCGCACCTGCGACAATTTTGAGCCAGTTGGGGTTGAGGCGGCGCACTTCTAGTACTATGTTTGGCAAAATCACAAACTCATTGGTGCAGAGTTCTAGGCTTTCGTACAGGTCAAATAATTGTAAGGTCGAGAGTTGTAACTTCGGCAGTTGAGGAACAGAGATCGCATGATCGAGAGACTGAAAGTCATCTTGTGTCAACCAGCGATCGCAATAGGTAGTAACAGCTTCAATTAGGTTGACGATTTGCTGCTGATTGCCTTTAATAATTTTTTTGCCTTGAGCTAATTGTAGGCGAAAGCTTAAATTTTGAGCAACAGTTTGAGACTGCCAATCCGACAAAGGCGATCGCTCTGTCCAAACCTCTAGCAGACAGGTTGGCAGTTCATAACGGCGGCTCAGAGTATTTGATTCCGAATGAGAATAACGCATGAGGCTTATATTCGGTTAGCTTGGCTTTTGCCCTGACCGATGTACTGAACTGATCTAGCTATTTTGATTATATAGGCGATCTCAATTTCTTTACAGGGCTTTGTGGTCAAACCCAAATCAAGATTAGTTTGGCTAGTTTTGCCCACCAAACCAATCTTGAGTTTTATTTGCGAGATCGCTTCCATAGGCGATAGCCAATAAATGAAGCGATCGCTAGCAAAACACCAAAAACTACGACCTTGGTAATAACATCGATATAGTCTTCAACTAACTTGTAATTTTTACCCAAGAAATATCCTGCATAAGTTAACAAAGTCACCCAAGCAATCGTCCCAATCGTGGAATAGATAAAGAATGGGACTACAGGCATTTTGCTAATACCTGCGGGAATGGAAATCAACGTGCGAATGCCAGGAACCAGCCGACCGAATAAAACAGCCTTTGAACCATGCTTTTGAAACCAATTCGTCGATTTCTCAATGTCTTCGCCAGAAATGCCAATCCATTTACCATAGCGGCTTGCTAACAACTGCAATCTCTGTTGTCCGAGCAATAATCCTGCATAGTACCAAGGGATCGCACCCAAGATCGTCCCAATCACACCCGCAACGATCGCAGGAATAACTTGAATTTGCGTATTGGGAAAAGTTGCTGTATATCCCGCCAAAGGCATAATCAACTCTGAAGGAATTGGTGGAAACAGATTTTCTAAAAACATCAATAGCCCGATCCCTAGATAGCCTAGGGAGTTCATGGTATTAGTAATCCATTCCTGCATTTGTATTCTTCCAGTTATAAAGTTGCTTATTTACCAATCTGTCCCTTAAACCCTACCAAAAATCGTAGCGAATATAGCGATTAAGATCGACAATAAAGGTTATGTTAGTAAAATACGTCGCTAATTGTATTTGTAAGCGTATCTGTATAAGCGCAAGTGATTACGATGCAATTACGTAAAGTTCATTCAAGGTAATTGTGGCTAATAGCCCATGAAAAAGTCTTTTATTTATCGCACTTTACAAGTTGCCTCGGCAATCACAGTTTTCTCGATGATTTCTATGTGGGCTGCCTCAAATCATATAGACATTATTTCTGATGCACTGACGCAGATAGATTCGCTGTTGGTAATTCTCGTGATTGCTGCGGGGCTGCCCTATTTTTGTTTCAAAGTTTTGAGTAAGCTCTACACACCGCCCAAATCCCGAAATCTTGATAAATCGTCTCAGTCTGTTGCTTCGCCCCTTAATCAAGATGAATTTAATGGAGATATTGAAGAAGAAATTGAAGTTATGCAGTATCGAGGCAATCGCTATAGACAAGAAGACCTAGCGATTAAAAGCGTTCAAAAAAATGTTGATGAGGATCAGCCTGTAATTAAATATCGAGGAGCAAATGTTGCAAGTATTGCAGACGAATCCTCACAAGATTTCCGAGATTCTCTCTCAGCCGCAAGAGAATCTCAAAAGTCAGCCAAGCCCAAAGAACGGATCAAATATCGTGGCTCTTATGTAGATTAAAAATAAAGGCGGCGCTAAGCGCCGCCTTTATTTTGTGATGATGTACTTAGGTTAGAATTTTTATAGACCAAATTATATTTGCCAAAACTTCATGGTTTTATTGCAGACTTTACCCGCAGAATCCCCATCTATAGAATTACAAGGAACTGCTCAGAAATTTGCTGCTATGCGATCGCAACTCGCCAAACATAAGTTAGATGCCTATTTTGTCCCTTCAGCCGATGAGCATCTCAACGAATATTTGCCCGAAGCCAAACAACGTCGTCAATGGATTAGTGGCTTTACAGGCTCCGCAGGTGATTTTTTAATTAGCAGTGAGAAAGCTTGGGTATTTGTAGACTCACGATATTACGAGCAAGCAGATATGCAAGTGGATGCTAATCTCCAAAAGGTCTGCAAAGTCGGTCTAGAAGAGCACCAAACCTTAGAAGAAGTGCTTGAAGAACTTGGTCAAACCGCTGCAAAACAATTACAAACCTTCCGATTAGGTATTGATCCCTTTACGATTACTGTCGCTCAATATCGGCGCTTCTCAGAAAGCTTGGGCAATGCTGGAGTAGAGATAGTTCCGATTATCGAAAATCTAGTAGATACAGTGCGATCGCAAAGTCCTTGGCTAGAAAGCGAGCCTATGCCACCTTTTGGCAATCAACCAGTAATTGCTCTTCCTGAGTCAGTTACTGGAGAGGATATAGCCAAGAAATTAGAGCGCGTCCGTGAAGTGATGGGCAAGCAAAAAACAGCAATTTTACCTGTGACTAAGCTAGATCAGATTGCATGGCTTTACAATTTGCGCGGTCGCGATGTCGAATGCAATCCTGTATTTATTAGCTATGCGATCGTCACTATAAATGATGCATACCTTTTTACAAATACCTCACGCATTGACGAGCCAGTGCGCCAAGCTCTTGCTGGACAAGTACAAATCCTTGATTATGGGCAGTATATTCCCACCTTGCGATCGCTAGTTGTTGAGCATAAAAATGTATTAGTTGCGATCGCTCAAACCACCTATGGCACATATCTACAACTTAAGGATGTCAAAGCGAAAATAGTTGGTGCTGAACACCCAATCGAGACTTTCAAAGCGCATAAAAATGCTGTAGAAATTGCCCAAATGCAACAAGCTAACCTCAAGGCTAGCTTAGCCAAAACTCTCACCCTCAAATGGATAGAAGAGCAAATTGATACTGGTAATACCATCAGTGAACGTGATGTTGCTAATAAAATTGAAGGCTTATATAAACAGCAAGAAGGTTTCTATGATCTAAGTTTTCCCACAATCTCAGGTACTGGTGCGAATGGCTCGATCGTCCATTACAGCAATCCTAATCCTAATAGCAAACTAATCCATGGAGAATTGCTGCTGTTAGATTCTGGCTCGCAATTTTATGGCGGTACTACCGATGATACTCGCGCCATTAGCATTGGTAAGCCTACAGATGAGCAATGCGATCGCTATACTGAAGTTCTAAAATCGCATATCAATTGTGCGATGCAAAAATTCCCTAAAGGCACAACAGGCAGTCAAATCGATGGCATTGCTCGTTCTTCAATGTGGCAAAGTGGACTTGACTATGGACATGGTACTGGGCATGGCGTGGGCGTATTTTTGAATGTCCATGAGGGGCCAAATGGTATAAGTAAGCGCGTTAATCAATCTCTCGATCTTGGCACAATCAACAGCATCGAGCCAGGCTACTATCAACCGAAATGGGGTGGTATTCGCTTGGAAAATCTCTATTTTGTGAAAGAAGTAGCGCAAGAATTAGAAAGTTCTCAGGAGCCGAATCCTAGCAAAACCCCTTGGTACGAGTTTGAATCCTTAACCTATATTCCCTTTGACAATAAACTGATCGATCGCAGCAAGCTCAATCCTCAACAAATCTCATGGCTAGAAAGCTACTATGCGGCTGTAGTGCAGAAATTATCTCCTTTACTTACAGAAGAAGAAAACGTTTGGTTAAACCAAGCTTGTAGCTACTGCTGACTCGTAAACTAGCACACCAAATCTGGATAAAGTTAGAATCAGTCAGATACTATAATTAGGGTTGAAAATCTGAGTAAACGCTATGTAACTGGACATCAGCCCCAAGGGCGTTATGTGACTTTATGGGATGCGATCACTAATTAGACAAGGTCATTATTTAAGACTTATTTGCTGTTTCATAAACTTTCATCGTCTCAGTGGCACATTTTGACCAGCTAAACTGTGTGGCGCGATCTATACCTTTTTGGGATAACTGATTTCTGAGCTTTGAGTTATCAATTAGGGTTAGCATGGCTTGGCAAAGATCATCTCTACTAGAGGGATTAATCATAAGCCCAGCTTTACCGACAACTTCAGGTAACGAGCTAGTGTTAGAGGTGATTACGGGAGTTCCGCATTGCATGGCTTCGAGGGGTGGCAAGCCAAAGCCTTCATAAAGAGAAGGATAGACAAAGGCTAATGCGCCGCTATAGATTGCGCTAAGGTCATGATCAGGGATATATCCTGCAAAAATTACATGATTTTTTAACAGGGAATTACTTTGAACAGTTTGAAATATATTGTTGTTCTTCCAGCCACTAACGCCAACAAGAACAAGATTGATTTCTAGGCTAGGATCTTGGGCAAGGAGTTGGGCAAAGCATTGTAAAAGGAAGTTAAGATTTTTTCGAGGTTCGAGGGTGCAGAGGCTTAATAAGTAAGGTTGTGTAGGAATTTGATATTGTTTGAGTTTTTGGAAAATTACTTCTAAATCTGTGATGGGATAAAAATTGTCGCTGGCGGCAAGAGGTGTTACAAAAACTCGCTCTGGGTTCATGCCTGTATAGTTGCAAAAATCCTGTTTGGTATTTTCCGAAATACAGGTAATCCAATCTTGATGGCGATCGATGCTATTGATAATAGATTTATATTTTGAGCATATATTTTTGGTGAAGTTTTGGGGGGTTAGGATGGGTAAGAGATCGTAAATGGTTAAAACTCGATGTAAGTTTTGGGTAGTAGTGCGATCAGGAATTGGGTAAAATGGAGAATGATAAATATTAAACTTTTGAGGGTTAAATGTGGGTTTTATGTCTAGCTTACTGATTAACTTGAAAGGGACTTGAATTGATAGGCTAGGTTTATAGAGAATTGGATATTTTTTAAGAGAAAATTGAATTAATTGTCTTTGTAGTTTGATGGCTGTTTGATAGATTGGGGTCAAATTGAAGCGACTGGTAAAACAAGGATCAAAGAGTATTTGCTTTTCTAAGTTTTGGTTCTTTATATAAAGTGAAGAGCTTGTATTTTCCCAAATTGTACTAATTTGATTGAAAGGAATAGCTGTAGTCTCAATTTCTGATGATTTGAGAAGTTCAAAAAATAGAGACTCGACAACACGATATACTCCTGTCTTGGCTTTAGGATTGATGTAACCTTGACCTAATGTAGAAATGTCATAGGCAACTTTAATCATGATTTATTTACTGGCAATTATTTTTTTGTAAATTTCTACAGTTTCATTGGCACATTTCTCCCAACTAAATTGTTTAGCTCTTTCCAGTCCTTTTTGTTTTAGGGTTTCTCTTAGTGTGTCGTCGTTTAATATATCTAACATTGCTTGACATAGTTGATCTTGATCTTTTGGATCAACTAGAATTCCAGCATCACCAACAACTTCTGGAAGAGATGTTGAATTAGACGAAATGACAGGTGTACCGCATTGCATTGCTTCTAGTATAGGTAATCCAAACCCTTCGTAGAGGGAAGGGAAGACAAAAGCTGTAGCGCCACTATAGATTGCACTAAGATCTTCATCAGGGACATAACCTGTAATAATAATTCTATCTTTATACTGGGCTATCTTTTGAAGAGTTTGTTCAATATCTGGTCTTTTGTAACGGGTTGTACCAATTAGAACTAGATTAACATTGAGATTAGAATGCTCTGTAATTAGAGATACAAACGAGTTAATGAGATGAGGAATGTTTTTTCGTGGGTCTAGGTGACTAGCTAAACACAAAAAATATTGATTTTCAGGAATACTATAATTCTTATTAGTCTCTCTAATGGTCTCAAAATTGGTTACGGGATAGAACTGTTTGTCAGCTGCTAATGGGCATACAAATACCTTTTCAAGAGACATTCCTGTGTATTCACAAAATTCTTGGCGAGTATATTCAGAGATACAACTTACCCAGTCATCTTTGATATTAACACTGTTAAGTATTTCTCTAAAGTAGTTAGTTAAAGATAGGTTAACGTATTTAGGGTATTTAACAGGAATCAAATCATAGACAGTTAAAAGTCTAGGTAAATTACGGGTAAGTTCTATTGATGGTAATTTGTGATAAGTGCTATGAAAAACATCATATTTCTGACTATTGAATTCCTGATAACAATCATATAGGTAAAGCTTAATTGTTTCTATTAATTTTAAAACACCTCTAATAGGAATAGATTTCAAAGAATATGGCTCTTCTGGGTTTGAGGGGATTAATGTATAATGAAGCACAAAGATAAGTGGTGACAGGTATGGACTTGTATCTAGATAGGTTGCTAAATTTACCCAACACAACCGTTGAAAGTTTTACGGAAGAAGAAAATAAAATCGGCTCTTCTGGGTTCATGGGGATAAGCACAGCTAATAGTAATCAGAATCCTCTCGGAGCAACAGTTACAGCCCTACCATGTCGCCAATAATTGTATCGATACTGTACCATTTACCCCTCAAACCCAGATGAGCCATAAAATCACCCTAAAGTTGAGATTTTTACAGGATGAAATTACTTGTCCGCATTGTAATACGCATGGTGGAAAATTAAAACAAAATCGACCGATATTGATTCGAGATTTGTCAGTATTTGGGAAAATAGTTTATTTAAATACGCCGCGCCGCCAATTTTATTGTCAACATTGTCAAAGACATTTTACGGAAAAGTTACCCTTTGTAGACTGGGAAAGACGATACACACAAAGGTATGAGGAGTATGTTTATCAACGAGTACAAAGTGCGAGTGTGGAGCAAGTAAGTCGAGATGAATATTTGAGTTGGGATCAAATACAAGGGATTTTCAATCACCAATTTTCTCTAAAAAAAAAGGGCTCATCTGGGTTTGAGGGGTAAATGGTACAGTATCGATACAATTATTGGCGACATGGTAGGGCTGTAACTGTTGCTCCGAGAGGATTCTGATTACTATTAGCTGTGCTTATCCCCATGAACCCAGAAGAGCCAAAAAAAGATGATTGGAAAGAAGTAAAACGAGTGAGTATTGATGAAGTGAGTAAACGCAAAGGACATAAAGACTTTGTGACAGTCGTATCAAGTATTGACGCAGGAGCATTACTAGAAGTAATTGATAGTCATAAACAAGATGACATCATTGAAGTCCTGAAGCAGCAACCGATTGAGATAAGGGAAAAAGTAGAGGAGGTTAGCATTGATATGTGGGGAGGCTTTCCCAAAGTTGTCAAAGAAGTATTTCCAAATGCGAAAATTGTCATCGACAGATTTCATGTTATGCAGCCACTAATCAAAGAGTTAAATCAACTGCGTCAAAAAGCTAAAATCAAGATTAAAGGTAGTCGATTTATTCTACTAAAGAACAAGGTAGACTTAACAGAAGAAGAAAAAGTGAAGTTAGAAAATGTCTTGAAATGTTCTAAACGCTTGCGACTAGCTTATAATCTCAAAGAAGACTTTAGAAGTATTTTTGAGACTTGTAAAACTCCTGAAGAGGGTCAGAAACAATTAAAAGAATGGCTTCAAAAAGCTAAAGCTGTTTATGGCGCAGTTTTGGAAACCATTCGTAATCATCTTGATAATATTTGTAACTACTTTTTAAATCGTACATCTAGTGGTGTGATGGAGGGACTTAATAATCGTATTAAATTAATTAAACGACAGGCTTATGGTTTTTTAAATTTTTTAAATTTTCGTTCTAGATTATTAGCTTGTCTTTCTCATTAGATTTACTTATCCCCTTAAACCCAGAAGACCCAAGAATATTTAGGAAGTTTTTGAAATTCTTTTGAGAAATAAATTTCAAAAATACTATGATAGAACCATTCAAGACCTAGCTTACTCCTAAAGGTATCCTCAAAATCATATGAGTAATCCTTAAGTTGATTTTGGACATATAAAGGACAATTTATAGCAGATAAAATTGGAGCCTGACTACATAAACTAGTTAGCGTAATTTCAACTTCTTCATTTTTTAAAAGCTCTAGAAGAACCTCTTCTACTACGCGATAGATTCCTGTTTTTGAATCAGAATAACTGAAATAAGTTCCTAAAATAGTCATATCGTAACAGATTCTAATTTTCATAATTTGATTTGTAATTTTATGTAGTTATTTAAGATTGTATATTTGTATTTGTAGTATTGCTAGTCTAGTGAGTACGGGTTTGTTTCCCCTACCGAATGAAGGGAAACAAACCTTTATATCTTGCTTGCTTTAAAAGCACTATATGCTCTAATTAGGTACTCTAATAATTAGTCCAATAGAGGTGGATACAAACTCATTAGCTAGTTGTAATCTTAGATGAGGTTCATTCGAGTAAGGAGGGAGATCGATGTATCTTTCCAATTTATCTTCACCTACCGAATAATCTATAGTTTCAACCATAAATCCATCTCTTATAAGTTTTGCAGTAAAGTCTTCAATATCCCTTCGGCGATAAATAACAAAACTAGGGTTATTATCAAGGGTTTTATCGTTAGAGCTAACATTAAACTCAGTCGTGTGAACTGCTATTCCACCGGGCTTGAGTAACTTGAGAGAGTTAGAAACAAACTCTAATCCATTTTTTATTGAACCTAGATGTTCAAATGCACAAGAAGACCAACAAAAATCAAACTTTCCAATATCATCAGGGATGCTATTCATATCAATATTTTGGAATTTAACTTTTTCTATAAACAAATCGTCTTCACATAAATTTCTTTCGTTGAGATCAGATAAGTTATTGCTATGTTGATTGCTTGAAACCCACCCTAGTGACTTTGCTTTCTCTATCTCTAGATCGGTTGCTAGTACATTAATACCGTAACTTGCAAATAGAGAAACTAAAGGTTCTTTTCCCACGCCAAAGCCGACTGCATCAATGCCCGAAACCAAGTAACCTCTTTCATATAAAACTTGACAAATAAAAACA
>JALQCR010000069.1 GCA_023336205.1 Pseudanabaena sp. Salubria-1 | reverse complement strand
ATAAGCTATTCGGACTATTTTTAGCAGCAAAAGGCTTGATGATGATTCCTCCTTGGCAAAGTGAAAATGGACGACTAGCACTCCAAGAGACTATCTCGATTTTAACTAAATCTGCACAAGATTTACTGATGGGAGTATTCAAAAACATGAAAAAGCTTTTGGGTTTAGAAACTGTTAAAGAATTTATCGCAAACGATCGCCGATGATTTTCCTACTCACAAGTGGGATAAAAAACCAGCCCAGAACGCCATAGAGAGAAGCCCCGATCGCTAACAATGAAAAAGCAAAACCTTGATCGTAGAGCCAGCCGCCAATAATCGCCCCAAAAGTAGCCGCAAGATTTATGACAGAGACAAAGCAAGCATAAAATGTACCCTCAATTAGTTCTGGACAAGAACGAACGAAAACCTCTGAAAGACTGAGAAAGGCAATAACAGCGGCACAATTACTAAAGACTTGAACAAGGATGGCGCTATTTTTGTCAAAAATAAAAGCGATCGCAAGAGCCGAAAGGACACTAGCAACCACAGCCAGCTTGAGTAACATATCCTGATGGAACTGGCGAAACCAAATGCCAAAAGCGATCGCACCCAATCCCACCCCAAGAAAGCTAAATGCACCCAAAACGCCAAAAAAGTCTTCAGAAAATTTCAGTACATCGCGTTGGTAATACAACAGCGGTGGTATTGGCATAGTGCCAAGCAAAAATACAAAACCTGTGATCGCTAAAAAACTTGGCGATCTTAACGCCTCCCAAAGCGAATGCAAGCTTTGATGCATGGAAATTTTTCCAGACTTCACTTTGGTTTCTGGCATCCAAATCATTACAGCAATAATTCCTGCTAGAGGCAAAACAGCGCTAACTAAAAACGCGAAAGAGAGATTTTGATATTGAGCAATCTGTCCGCCCAGATAAGAAGTAATTACGCCACCTAGCCCCAACCCCATCCACTGTAGAGACTGTAGTTGTCCTGTTTTGCCGCTTGGCTTGCCAACTTCGATCATAAATCTGTCAGCAAGCACATCCGAAAAAGCTATACAGGTAGATATCAGCAATGCACCTACGGTTAGGACAGGGAGTGAATAAGATTTTAGGGTAGCTAAAAACAAGCAAAATCCAGTTACCAAACCATAGCAGATCAGAAAGTAGCCTTTAAATTTGTAACCAAATAGAGGAAAGCTATCTGCGATCGTGCCAAAGATGGGTTTAATCATCCAAGGTAAAAAGGCGATCGCGATAAAATTAGCAGACTCACTTGCTGACAAACCAATGGTTTCTTTTAGATATATCGACAGAGCCAGCGAAGAAATCCCTGGATTGCTGACATAGGTTTGAATAAAGTAAAAAAGTATGGTCAAGACAACAATTTGCGACATTACGCTAATTAACCAAAAATTTGCGATCACAAGTCTTGCACATGTGTCATGTTTTGGTATGATTAAAATCCGCGCAACGAAGCAACTAACTTTAAAAAAGTTTTTTGTCACGTTAAGCGAGGAGAGATGGCCGAGTGGTTGAAGGCGCAGCACTGGAAATGCTGTTTAGGGGTAACTTTAACGAGGGTTCGAATCCCTCTCTCTCCGTAGTAATAGAATAGGCTCCCGCTTTTAGCAGGAGCCTATTTATTTTTGAAGTAATGCTTCATGCTTAGGGCTAAAACTAGCGACAGCTATAGTAGTAAAGAAATACAAACAGGAAATTTTTCGTATGTTCTATACTCCGCCCTGGCATCTAACAAATGGATTGCTCATGACTCTTTATACGGCTCTTCGGGTCAGTAAAAAGTGGGAAAATTTCACGGTAGAAGCAGAACCCATCTATCAAGAGCATATATTTATTGGTGCAAAGGGCATTCCCATCTTTGGAAAATATGCAATTCCTCAAAATGCTAAGGGCACAATAATTGGAACCTACGGAATTACAGGGGATTTAGATAATCAATGGTTTCTCAAAATTCTTGGACGGAAGGCGATCGCAAAAAGATATGCAGTCGTTTTATTTGATTGGCGAGCCCATGGCAAAACTGCTGAGTTATCACCAGCTCTGACATCAGATGGACTATATGAAGGCGAAGATTTTATCCGTATTGCCAATACTGCCAAACAACTAGGATGTCCATCTCCCTTTTGGCTAATGGGTTACTCTCTTGGTGGACAACTTGCCTTGTGGGGAATCAAGGCGGGAGAATCGATCGCAGAATGGGGAAGTGATCTTGAAATTACATCTGCGGATATTGCGGGCGGGGCAGTAATCTGTCCTAGTGTTGACTCCAATCGATCGCTTACTTATTTGGTCAAAGATGAACTGGGAAAATTTCTCGAAAAGGCGATCGCGCGTGAATTAAAGAAGCTAGGACGCGGCATGGCGAAAATGCATCCTGAATCAATTGATCGTGATGCTGTGGAGAGAGCTAACAGCATTTGGGGATTTGATAATGAATTAACAATTGCTAAACTTGGCTTTGACTCGGTAGAGGAATATTACGATGCCAGTTGTCCGTTATATTTCATGCCGCATTTGCAAAAGCCAACCTTTATTCTCTATGCTGCCGATGATCCGATGTTTGACCCATCGATCATTCCCGATTTAGAAAAAATCGCTGAAGATAATCCTGCTATTAAACTCATGGTTACAGAACAAGGTGGTCATGTCGGCTATGTCAGTAGTAAAACATGCCAGCACCAATATGGCGATCGCGATCGATGGTGGGCATGGAACCGTATTTTTGAATGGATAGAATCCTTATCGTAAAACCAATAAATAGCTCTCTCCCAGCGTAGCTGGGAGAGAGCTATTTATTGGTTTAAAAATTTAAAGTTTCGGTTGTATCTTCTTTATCAACTGGTTGCTTGCTTCTATCTACGATCCTCTTTAATTGTGAGAAAACACGATAGTTATCTAGATTAACATCTGTTAAATCATTCTCAATATTTTGGCTCTTCTGGGTTCATGGGGATAAGCACAGCTAATAGTAATCAGAATCCTCTCGGAGCAACAGTTACAGCCCTACCATGTCGCCAATAATTGTATCGATACTGTACCATTTACCCCTCAAACCCAGATGAGCCAATATTTTTCATTTTAATCAAGCTATAGTCAGTATCCTCATCAAAAATTGCTAGCGTGACATTCAACACATCAAGAAAATTAATGAAGGCTTGACATTCAGTTTCTTCATAGACACTATAAAACTTGATTAAATCAGCCACGTATCCTTCTAAATAAAAGCGAATATGCGGCTGAATTAATACAATTTTTAGCAGCAAAATAATTGGATTAAGAAAATTATCATATTCTAATGATAATTGTAAAAATTCAGACGGCTTACGCCTCTCACTTAATAATAGATATTGCAAAACTCGATTGCAAGTTACATATAATAAGCTAAGTGTCATTAATTCATCGTCACGATGCTCTTGGAAATGTTTTAATTTCTGTACAACAGTCGAACGAAATACTTCTGATATCTCCAAGTCATCTTGTGATATCCCTAAATATGCAAGTAGTCTAGATTTAAATTCTACGAAAGTTATGTTTTGAGAATAATCGTAAAGATTTCTAGCAGCTTTTCTATAGTTATCATTGCCTTGCTTATTCAGCACTCTCTTGATTAAAAGTAATACGCCATCCCCTAAATTGGTTGGGTTTTGACGTTGAGGATTGGCTCCTGACTTTGAATCAATACGAGCGGTATACATGGCAAGATCAAACTTAAATTGTTTTTTGATCTTGCGAGATAAATTCTCTGCGTATTGACGTTGTTCAAATGGTTCGCCAATTCAAGGATGAAATGCAAC
The DNA here is from genome assembly GCA_023336205.1 of Pseudanabaena sp. Salubria-1. Taxonomy (GTDB): domain Bacteria; phylum Cyanobacteriota; class Cyanobacteriia; order Pseudanabaenales; family Pseudanabaenaceae; genus Pseudanabaena. The sequence goes on along the minus strand of JALQCR010000069.1, from coordinate 16,347 downwards.
GGGTTCTGATGAAGCAAAGAATACTTCGTAAGGAGTACGATAGTCAAGTGATTTTCTGGGTCTGTGATTGATCAAATTCACTGCCTTCTGAAAGTCCTCTTCTTTCACGATTTTAAAGTTTGTACTTTTGGGATAGAACTCTCTAATTAATCCATTGGTGTGTTCATTCAATCCACGTTCCCATGAATGATATGGATTCGCAAAGAAGGTCTCTAGTTTCAATCTTTCAGATAGCTTCTCATGCCCACAGAATTCTCTTCCATTATCAAAGGTCATTGTCTTTCGAGATGTTGATTCTATAGGCTCAAATAGATTGAATGTCACTCTGTTTATCTCATCCATCGTCTTGTTCTTAGCTAGTCCAGCAAGTAAATACTTCGATGCTTTATCAACATGCGTAACTACGATACCTGTGTGGATTTGCGCAGTACCGTATCACTTTCCCAATGTCCAATCTCTGTTTTTAAATCTGCAATCTTCGGTCGATTCTCTATCCCTACCCTATTGGGAATACCTCGCTTCTGATAGCGTACTGCGCCTTCGTTGCTTTTTACTTCTGCCTCAGATATTGTTGATATGTTCACATCTGCCCGATGGTTTGCATAGATCATCAGATAAATCGTCTCATAGCTGATTTTACCTAGCCCCTCCCTTTCCATTCTCCCTGCTAGTTGCTCTGGGCTGTGGTGTTGCTCTAACCGTTGTTTGACTTCGGCGATCGTCTCAGCACTGATGCTCTGAAATCTTACCTTTGCTTGTTTCCGTCTTGCTTTCATCAGGGCAACCGCAGTATCTGGCAAATAGCCAATCTGTCGCTCGTCTGTATTGCGCGATAACTCTCTTGAAATCGTACTTTTGTTTCGCTTCAAGCGACGACCTATCTCTGATACAGATAATTGCTCAATTACTCTTAGTTTATACAGTTCACTTCTTTCTGTGGTGGTAAGATGGACAAAGCTCATGAGGGTATCCTAATTATTGTGATTAATATCAGAATATCCTTATGAGTCCCTTTACGCAAAGATCTCTAGGTGTTGCATTTCATCCTTGAATTGGCGGTTTCCTCGGATCGGCATATTCAGAAATTAATAGATAAGAAGAAAAGCGTTCACTCCAATTATGATAGACTTTGCGAATACCAGGTCTCCCTGATAGCGATCGCAAGGGGGTGTAATTAAAAGTGAAATGGGAGAAATAAAGTAGGTTAGAAAGTATGATGGATAACAGTTCTAATCCAAAGAAGTCATAAAATTGAGCCGTGAATATAAAAACAAAAACAGCATCGTCCAGTAAAAGCATAGAAGAAAGACTAAACGATTATCCTGAATTGAAAGCGAAAATCGAAGGATTATTATCCGTTGTAGAAAATGCAGAAGGTGATCTAATCAAAGCCGACGCAGCCGAGGAACGAGTGATAGAAGAAATCCGTCAGTTAGGACAAACAGCACTACAAACATGGGCAACGCGGCAAGAAATCAAGCAAAGCGAAGCATATATCGCCGCGAATCCATCTTCACACCGAGGTGGTAAAAAAAACTCTATTGGTACAGCCGATATGGACGCATCGAAGTACTAGAGCAAAGGTACATCGAATTTGGAAGAGAGTCCAAACAGGTAGTGAGACCATTTCAAAAAGCCGCCGAAGTACATTGCCGAGGATATTCACGCCCATTGCAGAGAGTGATTACCGACTTTGGGTCAGATGTAGCGTTTGGGAAAATCCCAAAAAAATGATGGAACATCGTGAATAAACATCCCAATTGGTGCAGGACGGAGATCACAGAAAGTCATGCCCAGCGTAAAACGCAGAGTTGAAGCAGGATTCCAGCAATCGAGGTGTGAGTTTTTAATAGCGGAGATGGATGGGACAATGATTCCGATTGTGAAACAACGGCAAGCGAAACTGATGGCGAAGAAGTTGACCGTCGTAAGACGCGTAAATTAGCTGGAAAGAGCGCGTCTAACCTCGCTTGCGTACCCCTGAGCAAGAGCAGCCTATTTTCAGACAACGATGAGCTCGACTGATGATGCAGGAGCAGCGTACTTGATTGTGCTATCCGTGCTGGATTGGGAGAAGAAACCTTTGTGCATGGGGTTGGCGACGGTGCGCCTTGGATTGCTAGCCAAATCGAGCAGCGTTTTTGGTGTACTTAGTCGCTACTTACTAGATTTCTATCATGTATGTGAATATCACAGCCGATGCAAGTCGCGTTTGTTCCCCAGATCTCCAGAAAGCATGGATGGATGTGCAGAAGCAACAACTCAAATCCAATCATGCTTCGGCTGTCCTTGAAGCTCTTAAGCCGTTTCAAGAACCTGAATCTGTTCCTGACAATCTGGCTGTGGTTAGATCCGCTTATCGCTATCTTTTCAATCGTCCTAATCGTCTAGACTATCAGGGCACGATTGACTCCAATTTACCCATTGGCTCTGGTGAAATTGAGAGTGGTCACCGCTATGTTATTCAAAATCGTTTAAAGCTTGCTGGCTCTTGGTGGACGATTGAAAATGCTAAGGCTATGCTTGCTCTTAGGATCTGCCGTACTAATCAAGATTGGGATGCTTATTGGCTTAATCTTTCTTCCATTTCTTATTGAGCTGAACTTTCACTTTTAATTGCACCCATCGCAAGGTACTATATTCTTCAGATTGAGCAAAGCTTTGCAACCAATGTCTTAGCTTTTTTAATTTGTGAATTCGCGTAGGAGCACCAATTGAATCCACCAAAAAAAGATCAACTAACTTTTGGCAAGCACTAATATTTCCATTGATTGCCCAATTGTTATTGAGAATATAGCAACAGCGTAAAAGAGTATATTTAAACTCGCTTTCTTTGTTATGAAATATGATTTCTCCTAACGCATAATAAGCATTAACATTGTCAATTTCTTCATACTTAATAAATAGTTTTTCAAATTGATTTAAAATAAATTCAGATTCATAACGCTTGATAACTTCTAAAAAGAAATTATAGATATGTTGCTGAGCTTTCTCAATGCTACCTGAAGTTATATCGGTAACTTGTTCAGAAAATCGGTTTGATTGATTTTGATTGTAAAACTGTGCCATATCAATATTTTCTTGAACAATAGAAAAAATCTTGAATTTCAAAACTGACTAAATAATAGGTAACTTGGCATAATTAAAATCCAGATTCAAAATCTTTGCTGCCCACTGCGCAGATGGCAAAGGTTTTGTAGTTCTATGTACAATTAAGCCTACTTACTTAGTAATCAACAAAAAAACATTCTAAGTATGACTTCTGCAAACGACTTATTGTTGCTGAGAAGTTGTTCTAACCAAGTAGAGTTTTAATTCATTTAAAAAGTCAAGCAGCTAAATAGTTACAGTAATCTACGAACAAACTCATCAGAGACAGCAATATAAAATCCATTGCAGGGCTTTGGACTGTTACTGTTATGTTGGTAATGAGTTCCCTCAATAACTGTGATCGAAGTTTTTAGCGAGATCTACACAAATATTTAGCGATTCTCATTTTAGATATGAGATGTTTGTTACCCAAATATTGAGCTGCCTAAAAACTTTATTGCCATTAATGTTGCTTGTTTTAGACTCTGAACAACACTGTTTTAGACAATAAGAGCTTTTACTCAATAGGCTCTTCTGGGTTTGAGGGGATTAATGTATAATGAAGCACAAAGATAAGTGGTGACAGGTATGGACTTGTATCTAGATAGGTTGCTAAATTTACCCAACACAACCGTTGAAAGTTTTACGGAAGAAGAAAATAAAATCACCCTAAAGTTGAGATTTTTACAGGATGAAATTACTTGTCCGCATTGTAATACGCATGGTGGAAAATTAAAACAAAATCGACCGATATTGATTCGAGATTTGTCAGTATTTGGGAAAATAGTTTATTTAAATACGCCGCGCCGCCAATTTTATTGTCAACATTGTCAAAGACATTTTACGGAAAAGTTACCCTTTGTAGACTGGGAAAGACGATACACACAAAGGTATGAGGAGTATGTTTATCAACGAGTACAAAGTGCAGTGTGGAGCAGAAATAAGTCGAGATGAATATTTGAGTTGGGATCAAATACAAGGGTTTTCAATCATAATTTTCTCTAAAAAAAAAGATGATTGGAAGAAGTAAAACGAGTGAGTGATGATGAGTAAACGCAAAGGACATAAAGACTTTGTGACAGTCGTATCAAGTATTGACGCAGGAGCATTACTAGAAGTAATTGATAGTCATAAACAAGATGACATCATTGAAGTCCTGAAGCAGCAACCGATTGAGATAAGGAAAAAGTAGGAGATTTTAGCATTGATATGTGGGAGGCTTTCCAAAGTTGTCAAAAGTATTTCCAAATGCGAAAATTATCATCGACAGATTTCATGTTATGCAGCCACTAATCAAAGAGTTAAATCAACTGCGTCAAAAAGCTAAAATCAAGATTAAAGGTAGTCGATTTATTCTACTAAAGAACAAGGTAGACTTAACAGAAGAAGAAAAAGTGAAGTTAGAAAATGTCTTGAAATGTTCTAAACGCTTGCGACTAGCTTATAATCTCAAAGAAGACTTTAGAAGTATTTTTGAGACTTGTAAAACTCCTGAAGAGGGTCAGAAACAATTAAAAGAATGGCTTCAAAAAGCTAAAGCTGTTTATGGCGCAGTTTTGGAAACCATTCGTAATCATCTTGATAATATTTGTAACTACTTTTTAAATCGTACATCTAGTGGTGTGATGGAGGGACTTAATAATCGTATTAAATTAATTAAACGACAGGCTTATGGTTTTTTAAATTTTTTAAATTTTCGTTCTAGATTATTAGCTTGTCTTTCTCATTAGATTTACTTATCCCCTTAAACCCAGAAGACCCACTCAATATTATTAGTCTTAGCTGAATACATTATATAAGCTTTAGAAAATAGAGTCATGATACTAAACGCTTATTTTAAGAATTGCTCACTAAATTTGTTTGTAGAAACAGTCTAAAAATCAAAATTTGTGCAAAGACTGCCTATTCTTGCTTTAGGATCATAATTTGTCAATTCTACAAATAGCTTACTTAAAAAGTTTGTATCTAGCTAAATCTAGCTTTGCACGATTAAAACTTTAAAATTTAAGCCAACCTTAAAAAAATGGGCTAATTTGGTCAGTATTACCTACAGAAATGATTCTCAGCAACAATTCTCATCTTGATTAAATTTTATAGTCTGCTGATTTTAAATGTTCAGCAATAAAAGGTTATCTTAGGACATAAAGCCCAAAATCAAAGTGGCGGCGCTTTTGCGCCCGCTTTGATTTTGGGCTTTGACTTGTCCTAGCTATCTCTTTTACTGCTATAGCAAAAATAACTTTGATAATGAGAATTACTGAATTTTGTTTTGCAAAAGCTGTATAACTGCTAGAGATAATTTAAGAATCTAACCCCAAAACTAAGATGCCAGCTTTTAAAATATTTGATAACGATATCGATTTTGAGACTCTTCAAGAATATCTTGGCTGTGAAGCGATCGCAGTTGATACTGAAACTATGGGGCTGATCCCCAGACGCGATCGCCTTTGCCTAATCCAAATTTGCAATGACGATGAGACTGTAAGTTTAGTCCGAATTGCTCAGGGAATTAAAGAAGCACCCAACCTCAAGTATTTATTTGAAGCCCCCAACGTTACTAAAGTTTTTCACTTTGCAAGGTTTGATGTAGCAATGCTGGAAGCACATCTCAGCATTGCTACTCATCCTATCTTTTGTACTAAAATCGCCAGCAAGCTCGCGAGAACATACACAGATAAGCATGGCTTAAAGGAACTGGTACGCGAACTTGAAAAAATTGAATTAGACAAAACTTCGCAGTCTTCAGACTGGGGGAATGTCAAAGTTCTCTCAGAAGCTCAGTTACACTATGCAGCTAATGATGTTCGCTATCTATTAGCGGTTTATCGCAAGTTGATTGATATGCTGATTCGAGAAAATCGCTACGACTTGGCAAAGGCGTGTTTTGCACATATTCCAACGCTTGTTTATTTAGATTTACTAGGATATGCAGATGTTTTTGCCCATTAGTAAAAATTTAGACTGATATTACTCGCGCTTCCGAGTCGAGGAATTTTGGTGGTGCGGGGGGCGCCCCCCCCCCCCCCCCCCCCCCCCCCCCAAACCCTCGACTCGGAAATGTTTATTTATTGGGCGAGCAGGGCGTAGTTCTACCTCGCCTCTAATTTTGAATATTTATTGTACTTTTTGCGACTACGATAAAGGTCAAAAAGCGCAAAAAATAGGTTTATCTTGGTAAACAAAGCTTTTTTCACCTTATTCATTGACTTGTTCCAATTTTCTAAACTATGCAAAATCAAACTATCAAAGGGTTTCGAGCCAGTTTTCTAGATACGATAGCTGATCCATTTTATGCCCCAGAAGCGGATTGTATTCGCTATTTTCCCGATGGTTTGCTGATAGTTGAAAGTGGCAAAGTTAAAGAATTGGGTAGTTACAAAGATTTACAAACTAAGTATGCAGATATTCCGATCGCAGATTATCGCGATCGCTTAATTGTCTCAGGATTTATCGATACACATATCCACTTTCCGCAAACGGAGATGATTGCTTCCTATGGTGAGCAATTATTAGAATGGCTGAGTACCTATACATTCCCGACAGAACGGAAGTTTGCCGATCGCAATTATGCTTTAGAGATTGCCTCTACTTTTCTTGATGAATTATTACGAAATGGAACTACGACAGCACTGGTTTTTACGGCAGTATTTCCACAATCGACAGATGCTTTTTTTGAAGTAGCACAGCGCCGCAATTTGCGAATGATTGCTGGCAAGGTAATGATGGATCGGAATGCTCCTGATTTTTTACGCGATACCGCAACATCTTCCTATATAGAAACCAAGCAATTAATTGAGAAATGGCATAAATGCGATCGCCTACTTTATGCTGTCACACCAAGATTTGCGCTGACATCAACACCTGAACAATTAACTAATATCCGTAAACTTTTAGTGGAATTTCCTGATGTTTATTTACACACACATCTTTCAGAAAATGTTAAAGAAGTAGAAGCAGTTGCAGCAGCGTTTCCTGAAAATGAAGGTTATCTGGATGTTTATGATCGTGCTGGGTTAGTTGGTGAAAGATCAATCTTTGCCCATGGAATACAGCTTACAGATCAAGAATTTGCGAGGCTATCAGAAGCGAAATCTGCGATCGCCTTTTGTCCAACATCTAATCTATTTTTGGGTAGTGGACTCTTTAAAATAGAAAAGGCAAAATCTTTAGAAACCCCTGTGAAAGTGGGATTGGGAACCGATGTGGGTGCTGGAACCAGTTTCTCGATGTTACACACCGCTAGCGCAGCCTATCAAGTCGCCCAGTTGCGATCGCAAAAGCTTTCAGCCTTTCAAGCATTATTTTTAGCTACTTTAGGCGGCGCAAGAGCTTTATGTCTTGAGGATAAATTAGGCAATTTTGAAGTTGGGAAGGAAGCTGATTTTGTAGTCCTAAATTTACGCTCAACACCAATTATGGCTTTAAGAAATAAGTCATTTGATTCAGCTAATCTACCTACACTTGCCGAAATTTCCGAACAACTATTTGCCACTATCATCATGGGTGACGATCGCGCGATCGCGGCAACTTATATCATGGGCGAAAAAGCAGAATTTTAGAAACCCTAAAAGCAAAGGGAGGCGTTTCGCGCCTCCCTTTGCTTTTAGGGTTTTATGTAGAGCTAAAAATCTGCACTTTGAGGAAAACGAGGGAATGGAATGACATCACGAATATTACCCATGCCTGTGATGAACTGAACTAAACGCTCAAAACCAAGTCCAAAGCCAGCATGAGGGACAGTACCATAACGACGTAAATCCAAATACCACCAATAATCTTCAGGATTTAACCCGACACTACGAATTCTGGCTTCCAATACATCAAGGCGCTCTTCCCTCTGTGAACCACCAATAATTTCGCCCACACCTGGGGCAAGAATATCCATAGCGCGAACTGTTTGGCGATCGCTTGAAGTATTTTCATTCACGCGCATATAAAATGCTTTGATGCCAAGGGGATAATCCATCACGATCACTGGCTTCTGGAAATGCTCTTCAGCTAAAAATCTTTCATGCTCTGATTGAAGATCTAATCCCCATGACACGGGAAATTCAAAGGTTTTGCTGCACTTTTCGAGAATAGCGATCGCTTCTGTATAGGTAATTCGCTCAAATTGCTCATCGACAATTTTGCGAGCATTGATCATCACCTGATCGTTTACCCGTTCTTGGAAAAACTCCATATCTTCAGGACAGGTTTCTAAAACATAATTAAAAATATATTTGAGAAAATCTTCGGCAAGATCAGCATCACCTTCAAGATCGCAAAAGGCAACTTCTGGCTCAATCATCCAAAATTCGGCAAGGTGGCGCGAAGTATTCGAGTTTTCCGCCCGAAAAGTAGGACCAAAAGTATAGACATTAGAAAAGGCACTCGCCATAATTTCGGCTTCTAGCTGACCACTCACGGTCAAAAATGCTGGCTTCCCAAAAAAGTCTTGCGCAAAATCTACGGGTTTACCCGCTGCGGCAACTTTATTTAAGTCAAAAGTGGTGACACCAAACATTTCGCCTGCACCTTCACAATCACTAGCTGTGACAATCGGCGTATGTACCCACAAAAAACCACGTTCTTGAAAAAACTTATGAATTGCAAACGCACAGGCATTTCGTACTCGAAACACAGCCCCAAACATATTCGTGCGAGGACGTAGATGGGCGATCGTGCGCAGAAATTCGATGGAGTGGCGTTTTTTCTGCAAAGGATAGGTTTCAGGATCTGCAAGACCAAAAACCGCGATCGCAGTCGCTTGCATTTCCACCCTTTGTCCTTTGCCCATAGACTCGACCAGAGTTCCAGATACCTCAATCGATGTACCTGTAGTGATCTGCTTAATTAGTGTTTCATAGTCATCTATTGTCTGTGGTAAAACGATTTGTAATCCCTGTAATGACGATCCATCATTAAGTTCTAAAAAGGATATCCCCTTACCTTCGCGCTTTGTCCGTACCCAACCACGAACAATATATGAGTCACTCGTTTGACCACTACGCAATAGATCAATAATTCTTGGAGATACCATATGCTAGAAATAATCGCTAGAAATATCTGTGAATAGTTGGCAGAGCAATGAAATCAGCAATCATATAGCTCAGGCAAGTATCCTAACATTTTGGAGCATAGGATCGTCAAAAACCTTGTTTCCCCCTCTAGAAAAATTCCCCAAATATTTATAGTTTTGCCTCTTCAATGATCAAGTCATAATCCCTGAAAAATGATGAAGCACAGTCAAAATCTAAATAAAATATTAAAATAAAAATCAAATTTAAAGCATCCAACCTTCGCGCAACCTAGCTCTGATATGCCATTTCTCGAATTAAGGGGAGACGGTTACTAATGTAATTGCTGAGATCATTTTGTTGGTGGGAGTCTAGTGAAGAGCGCTGCTGGACTTGATCAACTAACCAACTCATTAGACCGTCGTCATCGAGGTTTAAGAGTAGATTTGGCTGGGCTTGACTGACCGAGTCCCAGAAGAGGCGTATGATAGCAGGTGTCATGACGATTTACCTTAACCTTAATATTGTTCTAACATTTTATAGGTTAGTACATTTGCTCGTTAGTATTGTTAAAAATCACACAAAATGAAATAAATGACACCTCTCTCAGGATTGATTCATCAAAACCAATTTTGAGGATTTCAGCTCCGATATGGCTGAAATCCTCAAAATTGGTTTCATAATTGCTGTAATTGATTGATATTGTTCAAATCGATATTTATAAAAAAATATACAAAACGCATCATTAGTTCATTCTCATTATTCATTCGCAACAGAGGTATTTTTTATGGCTAGACAGGTAGAAATTTGGAACGATCGCGCTGAAATAGCCTCAAGAGCACTGTTATTGTGTCAGCTTGCCTATGATGAAGCGATCGCTAAAAGTCAAAGATTTACTATTGTCGCCGCAGGTGGGAGCACACCTCGCGTCTTGTATGAACTCTTAGCAAATAAAGAATGGGACTGGTCAAAGGTACATGTTTTTTGGGGAGATGAGCGCTATGTACCTGTTAGCGATCCTCAAAGTAATGAAGGTATGACTCGTACCGCATGGCTTGATCGCGTAGCAATTCCTGCCGCAAATATCCATGCAGTCCCCACTGATGCTGATGATCCTGCAATCGCGGCGGCAAAATACGAGCAGCATATTCAAGAATTTTTCGGTGTGAGTGCGGGAGAAATCCCTCAATTTGATTTGATGTTGCTAGGAATGGGTGATGATGGGCATACGGCTTCGTTATTTCCACATACTAAGGCGCTCAAAGTTATTGATCGGCTTGTAACCGTCGGAGAAAAAGATGGACAACCTCGGATCACGATGACTGTACCTTTGATTAATCAGTCCAAAGAGATTATTTTCATGATTGAAGGTGCTGCGAAAGCGAAGGCTTTAACTGCGGTGTTAGCGCCCAAAGGCGATATCAATCAATATCCATCACGATTGATCACAGGAAATACGATCTGGCTATGCGATCGCACGGCGATGAAATCCAAATAATATAAAGGTGGGCGCTTCGTGCCTACCTTTATCCGCAATTCTCATTATGAAAACAATTTTGGTGATTCCAGCGCCTTTGGCGCTGGGATCACCAAAATTGTTTTTTTGAAAGCTCACCTTAGGTGGGATTTCAAAAAACGATTTTTATAATGAGAATTGCTGCACCTTTATATAACAGCTAATTAAAATCGTGTCTAAACTAAATCCTGAGCAGTACGAACGTCTCAGACGTGAAGCTAAATCTCCCTATCGAGGTCTCCGCATATTTATCTATATTGCTTTTGCAGGATCAGGATTTATTGGGGCAGTTGTTTTTTTTACAAGATTAATTGCGGGGAATGGTGACTTAGAGACAAATTTGGGGAACTTGGCTTTGCAGATTGGAGTTTTGGCTTTAATGCTATGGCTGTATCGAATTGATCGTAGTAAGAAATAAAAAACAATTTTTAGCGGCGAAGCGAAGCTACGCCACTAAAAAATTGTTTTTTATTTCTTATTTGTCCTTTCAAAAAATTTGCGATTTAGTTTAAACTAGTATTTCTTAATCTTACAAATACTTCAATTTCATATTAGGTTTGGGACGGCTTGATATGCAAAGTTGCAAAAATGCAATAGAGGAATTAGTAATTGCAGAAATTGACTTACAAATTTCTCATTTACCCCAATACCGCCGCGATCAGATTAACTTAAGCGAAGTCGCAGCCTATGCGTTAAACCGCTTACCGCCGATGTACGCAACATCAAAATTAGGTTGGCTAAGACAACGCAAAAAAGCTACTACCGAAATGCGATCGCAAATTGAATCCGCAGTTCGTCGAGCACTAGTCAGTGTTAAACCTGACGCATTAAGAGACTCTAGACCTCTACCATCGCAAGAGGTCGCCAGTCATGCACGTTCTCTTGCTGCACTCCAGCAAATCTTAGGTGCAGAAAATGCCTCTTGGAAGGATATTCCCACGGCTCTAGAGAATGCCTTGCTGACAGTTAAGCTCAAAAGTGCTGTGAGTAATACATACTTGGTTACAGGTAGACGAGAAGCAGCAGCTGGAGGAGATGAAACAGCTTTTGAGCGTAAGCAACCTGAGATTTCTTGGAAAGGCAGACAGGTTCAAACCTCAGTCAATCCGAGCCAAGATCAGCAGAAAGCTAGAGATTTTCAAACTTATATGGTGGATGTTAATTATCAATTCAGTAATGTACTAGAAAAATTAGTGCTGTCCCTTGCCTATCATCAAATTCAAAAATTACATCCTGCGCTCGCAGAAACAGTGGATCTCGGTGAAGCAACTGCCTATGTATTAAATCGGCTTCCTCCCATGTATGCAACTTCAGAAAAAGGCTACAAATCTTTAAGACTGAGAGCGCGAGAAGTATACGGTAAAGAGGTAGTAGCTGCTCTTAAAGAAGCGATCGCAGTTTGCGTCGAGGCTCCAAATATTGAAAAAGTCCCTTTGCCTTTAGCTCGTTTTGAAGCGGAGCTAGAAGACTCATTGGAGCAACTGAGTTGGATCTTGCAACGCGATGATATCAATTGGCGCAATGCACCATTTATCGTTGAGGAATGTTTGCTTAAAGTTGTCAATAATGAAATGCAATGGCGTAACCGCAGCGATTATAACTATCCATAGACTCCATAAATCATCCTTTTGGTGATATTTATCATAAAAAAGCACACCATGTGGGTGTGCTTTTTTATGATTTAGGATTACAAATCTTTGCGCTCAAACCCGACCCAGTAATACCAAATTAAGAAATGGCTACGCCATTTCTTAATTTGGTATTACTGGGTCGGGTTTTTGATTAGCAGTGTAGTCACACTTTCGTGAATTGGCATAAATTTTTTAAAATTGTTGTTTTACAACAATTTTAAAAAATTTATTGTGGTTAGTTTTATTTGAAACTAATACAGGAAGTTCTTTTTATTTCCTGTCATTTGGGGATTGCAATTGCATGATTTGTAGTGTTGATTGCTTAGAATTAATTAAGCTTGAATTGTTTACATTATATTTACCAATACATTTCAGCTTAGGATTCCGTTTAATGATTTGATCTAGCATGGACAGCCTCTCACGAGACGCTTGCATGTCATTAGGATTTGCATCAATCCATTTAGTGTATTCATCTAGAGCATCATACCAATAGAGATTTTCTGCAAAGATTCTCGCCTTCTCTAGATTTGTTGAAGCTACTTTTACTTGTTCAACTACTGATGAGTTACTTTCCCTTTTGACAATTGCTCTAGTGTCAATTTGATTACTACTATTTAGAGCTTCGCTATCAGCTTGCATATAGCGAATATGCCAAGCGTAAGTTTTTCCAATCTCCAAAGTAGGAGAATTAGGAGGCAGTGTAAACCTATATAGTCCAGAACTAGCTTTAAGAATCCCTACTGAGCGCGATCTGAAAATTGATTTAGCATTAGCACCAAAACCTTCCTTCAAAATGAAATATATATAAAAATTTTTATCGTTTTTTACTTCGTTTTGTGATTTATGGTCGATATACCAATAGAAAGTTGGACGTTCTGCAAGTGTTCTTGCGCCATCATCAGGAGCTAAAAGATCTACAGCAACTAGATTGCCTAAATTAGCACATCTGATTGTTCCTCTTTCATAATATCGATTTTGAACTATGCCTAATCCATAAGAACTACTATCCTTTGATCTCACTGCATTTGGCACAAACCAACTAATTGCAACAAGGAAGATTGTCGTCAAGCCCAATTCAGGCAAATGGAATAGCGATCGCCAAATGTAAAGTTTCATCTTTACTCATTCCCTAACTGTAAATATTCACTATTTACAAGCTATTCACTTCTCTTAATTATATTAATCCTCCGCTTGTTCGATGTACAGCCAAAATTACTAACATTAGATAATGTGCTAATCCCAATAAAAAAAGAAGCACCCATAGGGTGCTTCTTTTTTAGTATGCGTCTTGTAACTCGTAAAAGTCTGGGGTGACGTAATCCTTTCGCATCGGATAGCCAATCCAGTCTTCAGGCATCAAAATCCGCTTGAGATTGGGATGTCCTTCGTAGATGATGCCATACATATCGAAGGTTTCGCGCTCTTGCCAATCAGCAGTTTTCCAGATCCAGTAGACCGATGGGCAACGAGGATCGGTGCGAGGGAGGAATACTTTGATGCGTACTTCGTCAAGGCGATCGCTTTTATTAATGCCATCATCAGTCAGCTTAGCGAGATGGTACATACTCACCAAACTATCACCAGCGCCAGCATCATAACCACATTGACACATCATGTAGTTAAAACCATAAGCATATAGCGCAGTTGAAAAAGGCAGAAGAAACTGGCGATCAATTTTTAGAATTGGTACGCCTTGCTTATCCAATCCCAAAAACTCATGTTCAAAGCCATTGCTAGTAAGCCATTCCGACACGGGAGCGGTTGCTTCCGTTGTTGCTAATGCTGCTTGATTCTCATTATCTGCCAACGGTTTCGACCTCCTTTTGAGCCATTTGCAAAGCGGGTAAAGGAATACCAGATTCTACCAATTCCTTAGGTGGAGCCATACGGCTGGGCATTTCTAGGTATTGTCCTGTCAGAATTGGACTTACGACCTTCATTTCATGCTTGACAGCATAGTAGCGATGAGTACGATTAAGATTGGCTCTTTCGTTGAATCCTTCAGTACCAATCTTTTTCCGCAATTTGATAATTGCATCCATAATCGCTTCAGGGCGAGGAGGGCAACCTGGAATATACACATCCACAGGGATCAGCTTGTCAACACCACGAACTGTCGTGTAAGAATCGGTGCTAAACATGCCACCCGTAATTGTGCAAGCGCCCATGGCAATTACATATTTCGGTTCTTGCATTTGCTCATAGAGACGCACTAGCGCTGGAGCCATTTTCATGGTGACTGTCCCTGCGGTGATAATCAGGTCAGCTTGGCGTGGGCTAGAACGGGGCAATAGTCCAAAGCGATCGAAGTCAAATCTAGAGCCAATCATTGCTGCAAACTCAATGAAGCAACAGCTTGTGCCATAGAGCATGGGCCATAGGCTAGACATTCTTGACCAGTTATAAAGGTCATTGAGAGTTGTTAAAACGACATTATTCGATAAGTCTTGGGTAACTTGAGGAGTTGCCGCAGGATTGATAAGGCGTTGAGTTTGTTCTTCGATACTAAAGTCCAAACCAACGTTTTCGGATTTCATGACCATTCTAAGGCTCCTTTTCTCCAAGCGTAGACTAGACCTAATACAAGAATACTAATAAAAATAAGAGCTTCCACAAAGGCAAGTAAGCCTAGTTTACTAAATGCAACTGCCCAAGGGTATAGAAATACCGTTTCTACGTCAAAAATAACGAAGGCAAGTGCGAACATATAATAACGAATATTAAACTGTATCCAAGCTCCGCCAATGGGTTCGCAGCCTGATTCGTAGGTAGTACGACCTGCGGCTCCTGACTGTTTTGGGCTTAATAGAGCAGACAGTCCTAAACCCGATAGCGGGACTAGCGTACAAACAATGATGAATACCAGTAAGTATTCGTATCCGCTTAAAACCAAAATTTATTACCTCTTCAAGCTAGCTTGACTAAAATCTAATTTGTGATGAACCTTAGCTCTTCTACTCATTAGGAGATCCTAGATACATTATATGGGAGGGATGGTAGATGAAAATTTGTTACAGACTAGAAATTTTTCTATGGCTTGGCTTATATAATTGAAACTTATGTCAAAAGCTGTTGATTTTGAGGCTTTAGCTGCGATCGCAGTTTTTGATTTACCTGCAATTATCTGGATTTATTTATCCCAGCATATATTTCTTTAATCGTTTTTATTGCTGTTTTTACTACTAATTTTAAATTCATGTTAGGCAGTGCAAAGTATTGCCTAGCATTAGCAATCACCTCACTTTAAATTAAAAAAATTAAAAAGAATTAGGAGAACTCATGAGTCAAGGTTTAGCGACACTCTTGCGTGTAGGCACACAAAAATCTCATTCAGCAGCAGAAAGTACTGATTTTATCAAATGCTTTTTAAAAGGCGTGGTTGACAAGACCTCCTATAGCAGACTTGTTGGAAACCTTTACTTTGTATATAAGGCGATCGAAGCTGAATTTGAAGTTCATAAAAACGATCCCGTTCTCAGCAAACTCTACTATCGTGAATTGTGGCGCGAAAAGAGTCTTGAACTCGATATGTTGTTTTACTTCGGTTCCAATTGGCGCGAAGAGTTTAAACCTACTCCAGCCTGTGAAAAATATCTTGCTCGTATCCGCGAGATTTCGGCTAGTGACCCTGTATTGCTAGTTGCTCATGCTTACACTCGGTATATGGGCGATCTTTCTGGTGGTCAGATCCTGAAGAAAATTGCTAAAGAGGCGATGGGTTTGCAAGACGACAAGGGAACAGCGTTCTATGAATTTAATGACATTCGTAATCATGGTGAATTCAAAAAGCGCTATCGTGAAGCCCTTGACACCTTGCCTGTAGATGCCACCACTGCTGAACGTATTGTCGATGAAGCTAATGCTTCATTCCATATGAATATGGCAATGTTCCGTGAGCTAGAAGGCAACTGGTTTGTTGCTCTAACTAAGTTTGGCTGGAACTCACTACTCACAAAGATCAAGGGTGAGCCCAAAGAGAACAGTTCGGCTCGTCGTGAATCTAAAGCGGCTAGTTAGCTTGTAGCAAGCCCAAAAAGAAAAGCGGGGGGGGGGGGGGGGGGGGGGGGGGGGGGGGGGGGGGGGGGGGTTTTGGGGGGGGGGGGGGGGGGGG
>JALQCR010000005.1 GCA_023336205.1 Pseudanabaena sp. Salubria-1 | reverse complement strand
CAAAAAAAAAACCCCGGCGGGGGGCGCTTTTTTTTTAAAAACCAAAAACCCCCGGCCCCCCCACCCCCCCCCCATTCTCTTTTGGGTCTGAGCGCAAAGCGCTATAAGTCTAAAATTGATGTGGCGATCGCAATCTCTTGTGTTAACATCTGACGCTTAAAAGAGTCTAAATAGGGTGTAGTGAGGACATAAAGATGTTGACAAATCAAAAGATATCTGGGGCGATCGCGAAAACTTTCTCTAAAATTTTCCCAAAAGTACTATTAGCAATAACGGTTAATGTAGCTAGTCTATGCGCTGTGAGCTATGGAGCCATTAATAACGCAGATGCGATTGAGCCTGACAGCCACAACCTAGGTAAACCCAAAAATATTCTTCTTGCGCGTAATCCATCATTAAGCCTAGATGGGCGAATTAGTTCAACCCTCGTAGATGAACAGGGTCGGCTATGGATTGGCACTTGGCAAGGTTTAATGCAAATTGATCAAAGGTCTGGAAAAGCGATCGCCTCCATATCTTTACCAAATTCTACTATCACCGCCTTATTAGAAGATAGTCGTGGTTACTTCTGGGTTGGTACAACTTCGGGCTTGTATCAAATCGATCCTGACTCAGGCAAAATTGAAAATATTGCGATCCAACTATCTTCGAGTCGGATTCTGAGTTTAGCTATGGATCGGGCTGGCTTTATCTGGGTTGGCACTGATCAAGGTATTACTCGCATCAGTCCCTACAATGCCGAAACCTATGCCAGACTTCCTGATATTCCCGGAACAGCCGCGAATGTAATGCAGATTGATAATGCTGGCAATATTTGGGTTGGCACATTAAATGGCTTGTTTAAACTTAATCCTGGGACAGCCAAAATCACCGCAAGGATTCCCTATGTATCAGGTCAAATTGTCCAAGCGATCGCGGTGGAGCCGTCAGGGAAGATTTGGGCAGGAACGCCCCGTAACGTGATTGAAATTAATCCGAATACTAATAAAGCGATCGCACGCATTAATTCTGTAACTGGACGCGATATTGTGGCTTTGGCAAGTAGTAAAAATGGTGAATTATGGATAGGTATGAGAGACGGTTTAGTGCTCGCTAACACCTACAATGGCGCAATTACATCGTCGATCTATAATTTGCCCAGCAGTTCAGTCATCAATTTACTGGTTCACAATCAACAGATCTGGGTTGGTACTGAGGATGGATTAGGAAAGATCAACAGTAATCTTAAAAATTCAGAAATACCAGCAGCGACTGCTACAGTCATCTACAAAATGCCTAGCAAGTAGAGAGATGGGCTTTGCCCCTTAGGCTTGTCAACCTCAAATAGGAGTGGCATAGCTTCGCTATGCCACTCCTATTTGAGGTTTTGTATCAGCTATATTTAGATCAGAAAAAGCTATATAGCGGTTTGAAAATCATTAGGTTATGGGTAAGTTTAGACAATATTGCCTTGCGATATTGTCTAAACTTACTTTGGCTTGAGTTGTGGAGAAATAGTCGCAAAGATGGATGTTTTATTAACAAAACTGTATGAAATCTTCACAGCCCAAATTTTAGATGTCGGAGGGACTAAGTTTTCGATCGCTACAATCGCCTCTTTACTAGGACTAATTATCCTAGCTTTTTTCGTATCCAAACTTATTAGCGAAACCATTCGGCGATCGCTTTTAAATCGACTTCGCATTAATCGCGGATTACAAGAAGCGATTACCGTATTTATCAAATATCTATTGATCACCCTTAGTAGCGTGATCATTTTACAAACGGCGGGAATTAATCTCAGTTCCTTAGCTGTAATTGCTGGTGTAGTAGGAATTGGACTCGGCTTTGGATTACAAAATATTGCCAGTAACTTTATTAGCGGACTAGTTTTGCTATTCGAGCAAACAATCAAGGTTGGCGATTATATCGAAATTGGAGAACTCAAAGGCACAATTGAAAAAATTTCCATTCGCTCCACAATTATTCGTACTGAAGATGACCTATTTGTGATTGTGCCAAATCAAAGGTTTATCGAGAACAATACTGTCAACTGGAGTTATGCAGGACATACTTGCCGAATTCATATCCCTGTTAGTGTTGCTTACGATACAGATCTATTGGTGTTAACTGAAACCTTGCTAACTGCGGCTCGGCATGAACCTCGTGTACTATCTAACCCACCACCAGAAGTTTGGTTTAAAGCATTTGGGAAAGAATCACTTGAGTTTGATCTATTGGTTTGGATTGATGATCCTGATGCCAACGAACCAATTCGGAGTTCGATTAATTTTCGGATTGCCTATGAGTTTAGATCTAAAGGTATTAGAATTCCTTTCCCCACTAGAGAGCTAATCCTGCACAATCCTAAAGTACTTAGTCAAATTGCTACTGCGAAATATCCAGAAGACGAAGAACCTTAGTGGTGCAGAAAAGCCTTAAAAGCGTTGACGCACATAGAATCTCATAATGAGACAGGAGATAGGGAAGGGGCAAAACATGAGATACTCAAGTTCCTCAACAAAAGTTCTCATGCAAATACCCCACCTCTATCTTCAACTACAACAACAAATGCGTCAATGGATTAAGCCAAAAGACAAACGACATCTGCAAGGATTTGCTGAGGCAGTAGCCGCAATATTACAATCAGGAAGTGCAAGTCTGAGTCATTGGTTGCCCTATTTGAGCCATCGGGACTGCAAAGCAAGGAGCCAAATGGAAAGACTAAACTACTTTGTGCATAATCCGCACATCAGCGCTGAAACATTCTATAACCCATTGCTGAAGCACTTTCTGCAAGCATTTGCAGGAGCATCGTTAGAACTGGTTCTAGATACGAGTATGCTGTGGGATAAATTTTGTTTAATAGAAGTATGCTTGATTTGGGGAGGACGGTCGATTGGCTTGGCGCAAGTAGTGCTGGAACATCGCAGTGCCACAGTTGGCTTTGAGGATTATCGTCCAGTATTAGAACAAGTACTCACCCTATTGCCACCGCAAAGCACGGTGACCTTACTTGCCGACCGAGGTTTTGAACATGGGGAATTAATCCGTTGGTTAAACCGAAATCAATGGTCTTGGGCAATTCGAGCAAAGACCGATCTGCAAGTGACTCTAGCCAAAGGTTCAACCAAGAGTGTGGAACAACTGATACCACCCTCAGAGCAAGCTTATCTATTCCCTAATGTTACGGTGCTGGGTGATATTAATTGTCACTTAGCTACGGCAAATCTAGCAATGGCTAACGGTTCATGGGCTGTCCTTACTGCTATTTCCCCATCATTACAGACCTTTGCTCTTTATGGCAGACGTTTCGGTGGGATTGAACCTCATTTTAAGGATTACAAGTCTGCGGCTTTTGATATTGTTAGCTCTCATCTCCGCGATGCTCAGGCTCTCACTTGTTTATTTATGCTTCTTGCCACAGCTTCCTTGATTGCTTTGATTCTCGGTATCATGTTGGTGCGTTTGGGGCAAAGGGCTTGGATTGATTGGCATGACCACAGAGGCTTGAGTTTTCTGCAACTCGGTCTCCGTCATCTTCACAGTCTTCTTTACCAACAGAAACCACTTCCTCAATTAGAGGCTTTTCCTAAAAGTAACCCTCCTCCTGCCTGTGCTTCTATTGCCAAACGAGAAATGTTAGATTTTCGTATTGAATTTTCTCGTGTTACCACTGTCTCAGGATGAGACTCGCCTAAGTTTTCTGCACCACTAAGGACGAAGAACATATACAAAATCTGCAAACTATAAAACAGACAAGCTCTAAAACAGCTTCGGCTAATAATGAATTAGACACTGGCAGTCTGCGTGATTTATTACGAAAAATATCCTATTTTGAAAGAAGTACAGAAGTAGAACTATTTGCGTTAATTGCAAGGGGCTATCGTAAATATATTGACATTGGGGAAGTGATTTGCCGTGATGGCGATCCTAGTGAGGAGTTCTACATTATTTTGTCTGGGGCAGTAGAAATTTTTTCTGAAAGGAATAATCAAGCGATCGCGACTTTAAGAGATGGTGAGTTTTTTGGGGAGATATCTCTACTAACTGGTACGCCTCGGACTGCAACTGTTCGAGCTTTGGTAGTTAATACAGTTCTTTTTGTGGTTGAGCGTCAACAATTGCAAAAACTTTTAAGTGAGCATAAGGAATTAGGTGAACAAATCGCTGTGAAATTATCAGAACGTCAACAGGTTTTAATCAGCCTCGGATTATTGAATGAAGAAGAATTGCAGCGATCGCAATATGCCGCACTGACATGGGTACGCGATCGTTTAAATAATTTGTTTGGGATTAACTTAGGCAAAAACTAATATATCTGTAAGCACTCAAAAACCAAATAAATGAAGGCGGAGCGAAGCGCCGTCTTCATTTATTTGGTTTTTATGCCCTAAGCAAAATTTTCTTTGTCATAACTCGTGCCCCAAAGAGTGATGACAACTTGGAGAATTGTCATGAGATTCTGGTATGTTTGAGGTTCGCCGTTAGCTGACAATCCATGACCGTTAGAGAAACTTTTCGTCGCACAAAAATTGTTGCTACTATTGGACCCGCAACCAGTAGCCCCGATATGATCCGCCAGCTTATTGAAGCAGGCGCAAGCACCTTTCGCCTCAACTTTTCCCACGGCACTCATGCTGACCACCATCGCAGCATTTGCAATATTCGCCAAGTATCTAGCGAACTCAATCAACCTGTGGGCATTTTGCAGGATTTGCAAGGGCCAAAAATTCGCCTTGGGGTATTTAAAGAAGGAACAATTACTCTTAATAAAGGTGATAAATTTACCCTCACTAGCCGTCAAGTGGACGGGAATTCTGAAATTAGTTGCATTACCTATGACACCCTTGCCGAAGAAGTGCCTATCGGCGCAGTAATTATGCTCGATGACGGCAAAGTAGAGATGGTCGTCGAAGATGTAAATGTAGAATTAGGTGATCTTTATTGTCGCGTGGTCATTGGCGGCATACTTTCTAATAATAAAGGGGTCAATTTCCCAAATGTGCACTTATTGGTCAGTGCGATGACCGATAAAGATCGCGAAGACTTACGTTTTGGCTTGTCTGAAGGCGTGGATTGGGTAGCACTTAGCTTTGTCTGTAATCCTGAAGATGTGCTGGAGGTAAAAGATTTAATTGCGGCTTCAGGTCGGAAGGCTAGCGTCATTGCCAAAATCGAGAAGCACGAAGCGATCGCCAATATGGAAGCGATTCTCTCGGTCTGCGATGGCGTAATGGTGGCGCGGGGCGATCTGGGCGTGGAAATACCCGCCGAAGATGTACCGATCGCTCAAAAACAATTGATTAAAACTGCCAATCGTCTTGGCATTCCTGTCATTACCGCGACACAAATGCTCGATAGCATGGTCAGCAGTCCCCGTGCAACCCGCGCTGAAATTTCCGATGTGGCAAATGCGATCATTGATGGAACTGATGCCGTAATGCTCTCTAACGAAACTGCTGTCGGTAAATATCCGATCTTGGCTGTGGAAACGATGGCAAGAATTGCCGTTCGGATCGAAAGAGAGCAGGATCTAAAAATGCAACCACTTGAAAGTATGGGACGAGCTGTGCCCAATGCGATCAGTCAAGCTGTGGGCAGAATTGCCATTCAACTAGAAGCTGCTGCGATCGTTACTCTTACCAAAACAGGCTCAACGGCTCGCAATGTCAGTAAATTCCGCCCACCGATTCCCATTTTGGCAGTTACGCCCAATGTCCAAGTAGCAAGACGCTTACAAATGGTCTGGGGTGTGCAGCCAATGGTATTAATATCCCTGCCATCCGCAAGACAAAATTTTGAAGCAGCCCTCAACCTTGCTCAAGAAATGAAATTGCTCTCCGCAGGTGATTTAGTTGTTATGTCGGCAGGCACATTGCAAGACGTAGCCGGCTCTACGGATTTAATCAAAGTGGAGTTTGTTTCGTCGGTAGTCGGCAAAGGGCTAAGCATCGGCTCAGGCATTGTCCATGGACGTGCTAGAGTTGCTTTCCATCACCTTGATGTCCGAGACTTTAACGAAGGTGAAATCCTTGTTATTGACCGCACTGATGCTGACTATATCGAAGTAATTCGCAAAGCATCCGCTGTAATTACTGAAGAGTCTAGTCTTGATTCTCATGCAGTGGTGATCGGTCGAAGGCTAGGCATACCAATTTTGATCGGGGTACACAATGCTACAGGCTTTATTCGTGATGGCGAACCGCTTAGCGTTAACTTCAGCAAAGGCATGATCTATTCAGGCTCGCGATCGGAAGATCTTGCATTTTAGTTATATTAAAGTTGATGCAAAGCATCAACTTTAATGTTTTTTGAGTTAGTCATGGAAAATTTTGCTTTTTACAATCCAGTCAAGATTTTATTCGGCAAAGGTCAAATTGCGAATATCAGTGCAGAAATTCCTGCTGGTGCAAAAATTCTAGTCCTCTATGGTGGCGGTAGCATCAAAACCAATGGGGTTTATGAACAGGTAAAGGCGGCTCTCGCGGGTCATAACTTTCTCGAATTTGGCGGGATTGAAGCAAATCCACATCTGGAAACACTGCTCAAAGCAGTTAAACTGATTAGAGCCGAAGGAATTGATTTTTTGCTATCAGTGGGCGGTGGCTCTGTTCTTGATGGCACAAAATTTATTGCTGCTGCTGTTCCCTTTGAAGGCGATCCTTGGGATATTTGCGCGAAACAAGCCCCTGTAAAAGCAGCGATTCCCTTTGGTGCAGTATTAACTTTGCCCGCTACTGGCTCAGAGATGAACACTAACTCTGTGGTTACCAAATGGGAAACCCAAGAAAAGTTATTTTTCTCTAGTCCGTTTGTATTTCCAAAATTCTCAGTACTAGATCCTGAAACAACATTCTCGTTGCCTATTCGTCAGGTCAGTAATGGAATTGTTGATGCCTATGTTCATGTTATGGAACAGTATTTGACATACCCTGCCAATGCGCCATTACAGGATCGGATGGCTGAGTCTATTCTCAAAACCTTGATTGAAGAAGGCCCCAAAGTCTTAGCAGATCTCCATAACTACGAAGCTCGGGCAAATGTGATGTGGTGTGCCACAATGGCGCTAAATGGATTGATCGGTGTGGGTGTGCCTCAAGACTGGGCAACGCATATGATTGGTCATGAGTTAACTGCGCTACATGGCATCGATCACGCTCAAACTTTGGCGATCGTCTTGCCAAATACATTGACTGTTAGACGCGATCGCAAACGTCAGAAGCTTTTACAATATGCCGATCGCGTTTGGGGTCTGGTCGATGGTGCAGAAGATTTACGTATTGATCAGGCGATCGCCAAAACTCGCGAATTTTTTGAGTCTGTCGGCGTTCCTACCCATCTCTCAGACTATGGCGTAGGGTTAGATGTGATTCCCAAAATCATCGATCGCTTTGAGAAACGTGGTTTTGTCGCTTTAGGCGAAAATCAAGATGTTACGCCTAAAGTTGTCGAGAAAATTTTAGTGCTTTGTGCTTAACTTCTTTCTGTAAAGTGCTGCTTTGCAGCACTTTACAGAATTTATGGAATATAAATATGGCTAAAAAACTTTTATTTGTTTGCCTCGGAAATATTTGCCGATCGCCTGCGGCGGAAAATATTATGAATCATTTGATTGAGCAGGAAGGACTAGGCGATCGCTTTATCTGTGATTCGGCAGGAACAGGCGGCTGGCATGTGGGTGCATTACCTGATCGTCGTATGCGAGCAGCAGCTAAAGAACGGGGCTTAGATTTTGTTGGTTCAGCTAGACAGTTTGAGGCGATG
The DNA here is from genome assembly GCA_023336205.1 of Pseudanabaena sp. Salubria-1. Lineage (GTDB taxonomy): Bacteria > Cyanobacteriota > Cyanobacteriia > Pseudanabaenales > Pseudanabaenaceae > Pseudanabaena. The sequence continues at coordinate 218,788 of JALQCR010000005.1, read as the reverse complement.
GATTTGAGAGAATTTGATTTAATTCTGGCGATGGATAAGGACAACTATCGCAATATTCTCGCGCTCGATCCGCAGCGAAAATTTACTGACAAGGTAAAAATGATGTGTGACTACTGCGAAACCTACACTGATAAAGAAGTTCCCGATCCTTACTATGGGGGCGCAGATGGATTTAATTATGTGATCGATCTGTTGTTTGATGCCTGTGGTGGTCTACTCAAATCCTTAAAAAGTCATTAAAATCTTGCAATGCTCTACTAACCCAAAATCAACAGCGAAAAGGAGCAAAACCTATGTCTACTTCAGTTACAGAGGCAGTAAACAAGCCAAACAAAAAAGTCTGGACAGATGCGGCTTTTCTGTCTCTTCCAGATGATGCATGTCATTATGAAATTGTGGACGGAGAACTAGTTGTAATGGGTAATTCAGGAGCATTGCATGGATATATTTCCATTGTCTTGAGTTCGGCTTTGTTTGCGGTTGTCTCTTCTCAAAAGCTAGGAGTACTATTTGATTCGAGTACTGCTTTTAAAATGAAAAATGGCAATAAACGCTCTCCCGATATTTCTTTCTTTGCCAAAGAACGCTTGCAGGGAATTTCAGAACTTCCTACTAGCTTTTTAGAAGGTGCGCCAGATTTAGCGATCGAAATCCTATCCCCAGGTAATACGGTTGAAGAAATTAACACCAAAATCTTAGAATATTTTGAGAATGGAACTCGATTAGTTTGGGTTGTCAATCCGATCCAACATTACGTTCTAGTCTATCGTTCCGCCCAAGAACCCGATCGCCTTCTGAAACGAGGCGATTTTCTAGATGGCGAGGATGTTATTAATGGCTTTACTTTTCCTGTAGCGGATCTATTTCAAAGCTTGTCCTTTTAGCGAAAATCCTACAACAGATAGATCAGTCTATATAAAATGGGCGATCGCGTTGAGTATTAGCCAAAAAAGCTTCTAGTTCTTCCCATTGTTTGTTCTCAATTAAATCAATCACTGCTTGCAAAGATTGCTGATAAGTATGGAGCGATCGCAATACTGCTGATTGATTGTATTCTGCCATTAGCCGACCGAGTTCAGGATTGCCGCCGCCAACGCGACTAGTATCACGGAAGCCTGAACTTGCTAAGCTTTGCGCTAATTTTAAAACCCGATCATCGCCTTCTTGCTGACAGGATGCAATTAAGCTTGCACTAATCATTACAGGTGCATGGCTAATCATTGCCACAGCGCGATCATGTTCTTCAGGGCTACATTCATGGATGTTCATGCCCACGGATTGCCAGAGCGATCGCACTTTCGCCACTGCATCAAGATCTTCGCTCGGCGTAACCACACAGGGACGATTTTGAAATAGATTACGTTCGGCGGCTGAGATACCTTGAAAGGCAGTGCCAGCCATCGGATGACTACCCACAAATTGCTGATTAAATTGCTGACAGATCTTTGATGCAGGTTCCACGATTGCCGCTTTGACCGAGCCAACATCCGTAAAGATGACATTAGCGGGTAACTTTGGTGCAATTAATGCAATTGTGGCCAGGATCGAGGCGATCGGTGTGCAGATGACAACGATATCTGTTTGAGCAAGAATGCGATCGGGAATATTTTCAATATCTGTATCAGCGATATTTACAGCAGCGATCGCTTCTGCTTGTTTGCAGGTTTCAGGGTTGCGGCTAATACCCCATACATAATTTTGAGCTTGGTTATGATCTTGCGTTGAGGCGAGCAGATCTAAGCCTAGCGAACCACCGATTAGTCCTAATCCAACAATACCAATGTTCATAAAATATATTTAGGGTAGCAAGCGCTTTCTGCTTGCTACCCTATTTGGGTTAGAACTTGCGGAGGTCAATACCTGCTTCCTTAGCAAATGCTGATAATCCTTTCTTTTGCAAAGTTTTGATGGCTTTGGTGGAAATTTGTAATTTTACAAAACGCTTTCCTTCTTCCCACCAAATTCTTTTGTCTTGTAAGTTTACATGTTGTAAGTGCTTATGACGCTTGTGTGAGAAAGAAATCGATACGGAATTATTGGCTTTTTTGCCTGTTAGTTGGCATACGCGACTCATAGTACTAATCTCCTATTTTTTCAGTCCAGCTACCCATAGTACAACCTCAAAGCATACTTAGGCAATCAAGAAAAATATTTTCTAGCGCTCAAAGCCCAAAAGAGAGGCGACGCTCCGCGTCGCCTCTCTTTTGGGCTTTGAGTCACTCTGTAATACCAATTCACGAAAGTGTGACAACACTTTCGTGAATTAAAACCCAAACCCTGTAAGGGTTTTAAAAACACAAAATGGCGTAGCCATTTTGTGTTTTGGTATAAAAGCTTGCTCAAAGTATTTGGTTAGACAAACTGCAAAGATATTGAGTAAGACAATCAAAGCGATGAGGTCTGTAAATTACAGGATGGCTTAGGGTATTGTAAAAATGAGTAATAGCAGAATTTTCAACAGTGCAGAATTTTTTCAAGCAGCAGACGGAGAGCCTATTCGTTCAGTCGTTACTGAATCACCAGATACCGTCGTTGTAGCTTGGTATATTAAGCCAAATCAGGAAATCGCCCCACATCTTCATCCTCACGGGCAAGACACTTGGACTATTTTGCAAGGTAAAGGCAAATATTATTTAGATCAACAAGGTACAACCGAAGCGATCGCCGCAGGAGATATTGTTATCGCACCGACTGGCTGTGTTCATGGCGTATTTAACGATGGCGATGAGCCACTAGTTTTTATCTCAACCGTTTCACCAGCTACCGCAGGATATCAACCTGTATTAATCGGGGCATCGGTTTCTTAAAACCCAAAGAGGATGATTTGCTTGCGAAGCAAGCAAATCATCCTCTTTGGGTTTTATTGTAATTTTCGGGGCATAAAAATAATGAAATGGTTAATGAAATATTTGGGTCTTCTGGGTTTAAGGGGATAAGTAAATCTAATGAGAAAGACAAGCTAATAATCTAGAACGAAAATTTAAAAAATTTAAAAAACCATAAGCCTGTCGTTTAATTAATTTAATACGATTATTAAGTCCCTCCATCACACCACTAGATGTACGATTTAAAAAGTAGTTACAAATATTATCAAGATGATTACGAATGGTTTCCAAAACTGCGCCATAAACAGCTTTAGCTTTTTGAAGCCATTCTTTTAATTGTTTCTGACCCTCTTCAGGAGTTTTACAAGTCTCAAAAATACTTCTAAAGTCTTCTTTGAGATTATAAGCTAGTCGCAAGCGTTTAGAACATTTCAAGACATTTTCTAACTTCACTTTTTCTTCTTCTGTTAAGTCTACCTTGTTCTTTAGTAGAATAAATCGACTACCTTTAATCTTGATTTTAGCTTTTTGACGCAGTTGATTTAACTCTTTGATTAGTGGCTGCATAACATGAAATCTGTCGATGACAATTTTCGCATTTGGAAATACTTCTTTGACAACTTTGGGAAAGCCTCCCCACATATCAATGCTAACCTCCTCTACTTTTTCCCTTATCTCAATCGGTTGCTGCTTCAGGACTTCAATGATGTCATCTTGTTTATGACTATCAATTACTTCTAGTAATGCTCCTGCGTCAATACTTGATACGACTGTCACAAAGTCTTTATGTCCTTTGCGTTTACTCACTTCATCAATACTCACTCGTTTTACTTCTTTCCAATCATCTTTTTTTTTAGAGAAAATTGGTGATTGAAAATCCCTTGTATTTGATCCCAACTCAAATATTCATCTCGACTTACTTGCTCCACACTCGCACTTTGTACTCGTTGATAAACATACTCCTCATACCTTTGTGTGTATCGTCTTTCCCAGTCTACAAAGGGTAACTTTTCCGTAAAATGTCTTTGACAATGTTGACAATAAAATTGGCGGCGCGGCGTATTTAAATAAACTATTTTCCCAAATACTGACAAATCTCGAATCAATATCGGTCGATTTTGTTTTAATTTTCCACCATGCGTATTACAATGCGGACAAGTAATTTCATCCTGTAAAAATCTCAACTTTAGGGTGATTTTATTTTCTTCTTCCGTAAAACTTTCAACGGTTGTGTTGGGTAAATTTAGCAACCTATCTAGATACAAGTCCATACCTGTCACCACTTATCTTTGTGCTTCATTATACATTAATCCCCTCAAACCCAGAAGAGCCAAATATTTTCGAGATATCAAACTCAATAAATTGATTTTATGGTGCTATTTAATTTGGTATTTAGTTGTCATCATTTTTTATTTTGACCCGACACCTAAAATATGGATCAATGCCATGGGAATCAGTGTAGTAATTGGCACTGCACTAGTGTTAAGCGTTTCTGCTAGCGATAGCAAAGTGGATTATTGGCAAACATTTCGATTGTATTTAATGCCATTCTGTGTGTCTAGCTTTTCATCATTGATTAAAGATCAAGGATTTATTGTAATTATTTCCCCAAAGCCACAGGAAACAATATTAGCGATCTTAAGCTGCGGTATTTTCCTGTCGATTGTTGCAGTGATTAAATTCGCACATAGAGAGATTAGCCCCAAAAACAGCTAGCTTGTAAGCTAAGCTCGTAAATGTAATACAACACTTGCGATACTTCCCAGCGTCTTGAGGTAAAAATGCCTGCAAAAGATATGTTTCATGACAGCGCTAAAGCAGCATTGCTCAAGGATGGTTGGACAATTACCCATGATCCACTAAGTTTACGCATGGGGAAAAAGGATTTTTTCGTAGATTTAGGTGCTGAGAAACTTTTGGCAGCAGAAAAGGATAATCAGAAAATTGCAGTAGAGATCAAAAGCTTTGTTAGCCAATCTGAAATCCGAGATTTAGAAAATGCTTTAGGTCAGTATGTTTTGTATCACAACATTCTTAGCGTGCTTGAACCCGATCGCATTTTGTATTTAGCTGTACGTGAGTCAGTTTTTGTTGATTTGTTTGAGGAGACGATTGGTAAGCTTTTGTTAGACAGACAAGTTCTGAAATTGTTAACGTTTGATCCAGAAATGGAGGTATTAAAACGATGGATAAATTAGCAAGTTATCGACAAATTATCCGTACTGTCTTACTACCCTATACACAAATTACCTATGCCAATGTACCTGTAAGAAACATTGCAGTTTTTGATGATGAGCATGGACAATACCTGATCATGTCTGATGGCTGGGATGGCGTAAGACATTTACATGGTTGCTTAATTCATATTGAAATTATTGGTAATCGTCTTTGGGTACAGCGTGATGGCACTGAGGACGGTATAACTGATGAACTAGTCGCCGCAGGCATCCCCAAGCAAGATATCGTATTAGGCTTCCAAGAGCCAGCAGTACGAAAATATACGGGCTATGGTGTGGCTTAGGAAAAAGTAAATAGCGAAGTATAGAGTTGTGGGGGGGGGGGGGGGGGGGGGGGGGGGGGGGGGGGGGGGGGGGGGGGGGGGGGGGGGGGGGGGGTGGGGTGGGGGGGGGGGGGGGGGGGGGGGGGGGGGGGGGGGGGGGGGGGGGGGGCGGGGCGGGGGGGGGGGGGGGGGGGGGGGGGGGGGGGGGGGGGGGGGGGGGTGGTGGGGGGGGGGGGGAAACAACTCTATACTTCGCCTGCTTGAAAAGCGCTATATTTAGCCAAAGTAGACCTGCAAAATAATCCCGCAAAAATATACTTTATGACCAATACACAAATTCCTGTTGTTGTCTCTGGGGCAACAGGCAAAATGGGGCGCGAAATTATTAAAGCGATCGCCCAAGCGCCAGATATGTATCTTGTAGGAGCGATCGGTCGCAAGCACATCGGTGAAGATATCGGTGAAGTGGTTGGTATTGGTGAATTAGAGATACCTGTGACCGATAATCTCGAAGTCGTGCTTGCCCAAGCCTCTCAAGAGTCGCAATTACCCGTAATGGTTGATGTCACACATCCCAGCATTATTTATGACAATATTCGCTCAGCGATCGCCTATGGTGTGCGTCCTGTAGTCGGCACTACGGGCTTAAGCGAACAACAAATTGCCGATCTCGCCATTTTTGCCGACAAGGCAAGTACAGGCTGTATCATTGCCCCAAACTTTTCTGTCGGAGTGATTTTGATGCAACAGGCGGCGATCTCCGCCGCTAAATATTTCCAACATGTGGAAATTATCGAACTGCACCACAATCAAAAAGCTGATGCTCCTAGCGGTACGGCAATTAAAACCGCCCAAATGCTCTCAGAACTAGGTCAATCCTTCAATCCTGCTCTTGTTGATGAAAAAGAACATCTCACAGGCGCAAGGGGCGCAACCTACGGCGAGAATATTCGCATTCACAGTGTGCGTGTACCGGGGCTAGTGGCGCGTCAAGAAGTGATTTTTGGGGCGATGGGTGAAACTCTCAAAATTGAGCATAATGCTAGCGATCGCACATGTTACATGGCAGGTATGTTGCTATGCGTTCGTAAAGTCCTTGCGCTCAAGTCCCTTATTTACGGGTTAGAAAAATTACTGTAAAGTTCCCGTGTATATCGCGCAATTGAACAACAAAAAAGCACTTGCAATGCAAGTGCTTTTTTGTTGTTCAAGAATACCCCCAGGGGAATTCGAATCCCCGTCGCATCCGTGAAAGGGATGTGTCCTAGGCCTCTAGACGATGGGGGCGTGTTCTTGACCTTTATTAAGATACATACATGACTGAACCTTTGTCAACACTTAAAACAAACTTTTTTGCTATATAGCTGCCCCCTTGTTTATGTCCAAAAAAAAAAAAAAAAACCCCGGGGGGCGCCCCCCCCCCCCATTCTCTTCTTGGGTTTTGATTTTGTCCTAACACAATCGACGGTAGCTATGTAGCAAAAATCCAGCACTTTGTGGCTTTTCGCTATATTTTTGGGCGAATACCATAGTTGCGATAGCGCCAATAATCTTGCAGGATTTGAGCATGGTCGAAACATAACTGGCTAGGTATTTCCCAAGCCGCAAAACAACCAACAGACTTAGCATCATCATCAGCCTTTGGTTCGCCCACTGCTTCAGCCATATACACCGCACTAATCGTGTGGAGACGCTCATCTCGACTAGGATCTGAATAAAGCCCTAGCAGGTCGATTAACTCCACCTGTAGCCCTGTTTCTTCTTGAGCCTCACGCCTTGCGGCATCTTCCAGACGTTCGCCATAATCAACAAATCCACCCACGATCGCCCAGCCGTGGGGTGGATTTAGTCTCTCAATTAACACGATGGGTTGATTAGGGCGATCGCGCAGGGCAATGATGATATCAACTGTAGGAACTGGATTTCTGTATTTCACTTGATTTGCAAAGTTATTTGAAAAAAGCGAGCGGTGGCGCTTCGCGCCGCCACTCGCTTTATAAGCTTTAAGACAGCGCTTTTCGCACTCTAGAGGGTAATTACAGCTACAAAATGCGGCTTCACACTAAGTTATCATGCAGATTCATAATCCGAGAGCTATAAGCATTATTCGGCAGGAGAGTATTTCTTTGATCCCAATCAGCATAGAAATTGTAGAAGGTAATCCGAATCTTGCTTCTCTCTTGGGTTGGCATTTGCAGCAGATTGGCTATTCGGTATTTCAGGCGGTCAGTTGTCAGCAAGCAAAGCTCGTGTTTCAAAAGCAACAGCCCAGTTTGGTGATCTTGAGTACCGATCTGCCTGATGGGGATGGTATCGAGTTGTGTCGCTGGCTTCATAAACAAAGAAGTTCGTTAATATTCGTGATTTCGTCGCGTACCAATGAATCTGACATCGTGGAGGGTTTAAAATCGGGCGCAGATGACTATTTAACGAAGCCCTTTGGGATGCAAGAATTTTTGGCAAGGGTGGAGGCTTTAACCCGTAGATTACGTACATCTGCACCTCCTGCTTGTCTTGATTATGGGGTGCTGAAGATCGATTTGGTACAACGACAGGTAAGACTAAAGGGCAGTGCGATCGATTTAACTCCTCAAGAATTTAGTTTGCTCTATGTTCTTGCTCAGTCGGAGGGACTTGCCCTTAGTCGCGCTGAACTTCTGCAACGTGCTTGGCCAGATGAGATTAATAATCCACGTACTGTCGATACTCATGTTTTATCGTTACGCAAAAAATTAGAGGTTGATCCGCAACAACCAAATTTGATTCAAACAGTCCGAAATATTGGCTATCGCTTTAATCCTGAAGCGTTAATGCGTCCGCCTTTGCGTCCTAATTCTCAAAGCTCAAATAATTCAAATAGCGATCGCCCTCCACAATTTACTGCTCCGCCCAGTCGATCATTCGCTAAATACTAGACAAAAAAAGCCCACGTGTAGCGTAGGCTTTTTTTGTCTAGTATTTATTACACCATGGTACTTTTTAGATCGGTTGTATTAAGATCAAGGAAGGTAACGCTTTGCGCCTACTTCCTTAATATTTGGCTAATGAGGTATAGACATGGTTGCTGTATTAAGTATTGAGAAAGCTGCTGATCAACCATCTGTAAATATATCTGCAAATATAATTGAGCAGAATCCAGATACTTGGGTAAAAGTCTCTTGGGATGAATTTATCCAAGTTGCCGACGATCCAAAATATCAAAAAGCCAAATTTTATTACTTCAATGGAGAAGCGAGAGTCGAACCTATGTCCACTGGCTCCGACCATTCAGCCGATCATGCTCTAATCGTCATGGCTATCGGCTTATTTGTTGCCGTGAATGGATTAGCTTTAAATAGCAAAGATAACTGCTCTTATCGTAGAGTTGGTAGTAGAGAAGTCCAGCCTGATATTTCTTATTATGTTGGCGATCGCGCTCAGTTAATTCCTTGGGGTACGGGTGTTGTCGATTTAGATGTTTATCCTGCTCCTGATTTGGCGATCGAGATTGCGAATAGTTCTTGGGCGGATGATATTGGTAAAAAGCGCTTGATGTATGAAGATTTAGGCGTGAAGGAATATTGGGTAATTGATGTTAAGAATGTGGAAATTTTAGCCTTTGCAATTACGGATTCTGATGGGGCTAAAGGTAGTTATCGAATTACGCGATCGCAAGTAATTACAGGTTTAGAAATTGCACTTTTAGAAGAAGCATTACGCTTATCAAGAGAAAGCGATCATGGTCAAGTAACATCATGGTTATTAACTCAATTACAGAAAATTAGAAACTAGGTTTTTAATGTTACTGGAGTCTAGACTAAGTTGATTAAGAAAACGAGAAAAAGAGCAGGAAAAAGAAACCCAGAGAATGGAGAACTGGGCAAATCCAAGAGAATGAAAAGGAGAATATTTAGGGTTAGGAATTAAGGATGTCTTTGTTGACCTTATTGGGACGAGAAGCGCGTTTTTTAATGATGGGAAAGCGAGGAAAAGGAGCTCGCTTGCGTCCAGATTTCCAACCAAGAGACTTACCGCGAGGTTTCGGAGAACAAGCAGGAGAGCCAATCCTGACTAAAAGAGTCGCAAAGCCCTGAGCGACACGCCCCAAGGAGAGATTAGTTTGAGCTTTCTGCCAAGGTAAAGGACTATCAATAACCAGTTGACGTGCTAGCCACAATTGCCAAGAGAGTAAAGGCATAAGGTCACTCCATCGCAAAGCTTGCTGAGGAGTCAACAAATGGGGCAGAGTCCAATGTAAACGTTGTTTGGCAAAACGGTTCCAATGGTCGATGGCAAAACGACGTAAGTACAAGCGCCAAAGTTGAGGCAAAGTCGGCATCTTTTCCCCCACCCAAGCTAACCACAAACCAGAGCAATGGGGATGGGTGACTCGAATAACTTGGAAATGTCGTTGGGATGCTTTCTTAAAGTGCAAATTAGACCATTGTTGGATTAGCACCTGTCCGACCGTTTCATCCTCTAGGGTAAAAGTTGCCGATGGGTCTCCCCAACTATCAGCATTCGCAAGTTGGAATTTATCACCATGCTTGCGGGGACGACCACAGCCACTATATTCCTCAGGAGCTTTGTACAAGCATCGATTCGGGCGTAGCCGCAGCAGTAAGTCTGCGGGTATATCCTCGGTCAAATTTATAAATGCGGCACTACCATATTCGCTGTCATAAGTAGCGATCGGTCTTACCGACAAATCTCGACATACTTGCCTTAGTTGGAATGCGGCTCTTTGGGCTGCTGTCTCTAAACTACTGATCCGCTCGTGACATAACGGAATTGCCCAACTCCCTGACATTTCTGGCACCCATCCCAAGGTGCTGTAGTCATGCCCTAACACGATGGGTTTGTTGCCTTCAACCAAATTCGGTTGATGCACAAAACTCCTGTCTTTTAAGGTTTTAGCATGGGGTCTTCCCCATCCTGTATGGTCTCCTGCTAGCAAGGGGCGGATATCTTTGGGTATTTGTTCGACACACAGTCGTCTAAGCCTTCCCCGTCTCGGACGGCTATCTTTTAATGATTCATACAGGCTTGACCATTTCCGTCGATATACTGCTGATAATGACAATTCTGCAAATGATTTTACGCTTGGACTGGTTAACACTGCATCCATTAAGTCAAATATTGCATCTCGTCCATTTCCTAAAAAATTATATGCCTGTTGACGAAAGTTCTGTAGTTTATCAATAATCATGACTGTAGATATGTCTTTCTTTTTTATCTACTTTAGGCAGTTTGTATCTCTTTTACTCTGCCTTTTTTCCTTTTTTAGTCTAAACTCCAGTAATGTTAAAAACTTCATAAGAATTGGGTAATTAATTTCAGTTTTTTGATAATTTGCGGTAAGTCTAGAGGATCAAATATACAAATGACATATTATGGTTTTACAGTATCAACATGCCAATCTTGAGTAGACAAACCTGCTGTTTCGATTGCTCGATGACACAGGCTAGAGATATCCTTAGCTGAAAAATTAGTTTCAATGTAAACCCCATTTTTTAGCTGCCGAGTACTACGAAAATTTTTCTGATCCCATCCCAACAATCGCGGGAACTGAGCCATGATATCTTGAAACCGATCTGGCTCAAGATCGGCAATCGTATTAAGCGTGACTTCTAAAACATCACGCCAACTTCTGACTGGATATTCTTCACCAAATATATGCAGCGATTTTGGAATACTTCCTTTTAAACTATTGGACTGTGAATGTTGTAAAGCTTCAGTACCAAAGTATTTCCAGATATTAACGATTTCATGGCTCAAATTCTCAGCTCTTTTCTCAATGTCTTCTCTTTTCCATGTATCTATATCTTGAAAATATGAATTTAGTTCTAAATGGCTATTCTGATATTCTTTTTTCTTAGTCACAAAATCAGAATTAGAAAGTTCGCCATTGTAGGCAGTCAGAGTCAAATTACCAATTGTATGCAGAAATAACTCATAAGTGATTTCCCAATCCTGACCAAGATGGTCTTTCCACCAATTATTCAAAGTTTGAGGCAAGATATGCTCAATTGTGAGATTGTCAAAACTAATCTGCTCCTTATGTCTAAATGATTCTTCTATAGATTCAAGGATTAATCTAGCTTTTTCACTGCGATTGCTACCATAGAGCTTCACATCCAGTAATCTTTCCTTGAATTCGGCATCTTTTGGATAGTCCTTAGTTTGCAAAACTCGCCAATTCAAGGATGAAATGCAACGGGTTCTGATGAAGCAAAGAATACTTCGTAAGGAGTACGATAGTCAAGTGATTTTCTGGGTCTGTGATTGATCAAATTCACTGCCTTCTGAAAGTCCTCTTCTTTCACGATTTTAAAGTTTGTACTTTTGGGATAGAACTCTCTAATTAATCCATTGGTGTGTTCATTCAATCCACGTTCCCATGAATGATATGGATTCGCAAAGAAGGTCTCTAGTTTCAATCTTTCAGATAGCTTCTCATGCCCACAGAATTCTCTTCCATTATCAAAGGTCATTGTCTTTCGAGATGTTGATTCTATAGGCTCAAATAGATTGAATGTCACTCTGTTTATCTCATCCATCGTCTTGTTCTTAGCTAGTCCAGCAAGTAAATACTTCGATGCTTTATCAACATGCGTAACTACGATACCTGTGTGGTTGCACCCGATTACCGTATCACTTTCCCAATGTCCAATCTCTGTTTTTAAATCTGCAATCTTCGGTCGATTCTCTATCCCTACCCTATTGGGAATGCCACCTCGCTTCTGATGGCGACCTTTGCGCCTTCGTTGCTTTTGCTTCTGCCTCAGATATTGTTGATATATTCCCATCTCTTGATGGTTTGCATAGATCATCAGATAAATCGTCTCATAGCTGATTTTACCTAGCCCCTCCCTTTCCATTCTCCCTGCTAGTTGCTCTGGGCTGTGGTGTTGCTCTAACCGTTGTTTGACTTCGGCGATCGTCTCAGCACTGATGCTCTGAAATCTTACCTTTGCTTGTTTCCGTCTTGCTTTCATCAGGGCAACCGCAGTATCTGGCAAATAGCCAATCTGTCGCTCGTCTGTATTGCGCGATAACTCTCTTGAAATCGTACTTTTGTTTCGCTTCAAGCGACGACCTATCTCTGATACAGATAATTGCTCAATTACTCTTAGTTTATACAGTTCACTTCTTTCTGTGGTGGTAAGATGGACAAAGCTCATGAGGGTATCCTAATTATTGTGATTAATATCAGAATATCCTTATGAGTCCCTTTACGCAAAGATCTCTAGGTGTTGCATTTCATCCTTGAATTGGCGCATCACTAGTGGGAATTTGATTGTTCCATCTAGTGCAACAACCTTACCAAGTGTCAATACAGAGACAATTCTGATTGTTGTCAACAACCCTAAACTGTTGAAATTGGTTGGTTTAAGTCCCAAGTTCTTGGCTCCTGGCAAAAGCAAATTTCTGCTTGTGCTTGTCAACAATCAGAGCTTGCTGAACTATGTTGAATCCAAGTCTTCTGAAGTAGAAGATAGTGATCCTGTCTCTCTAGGCAATAGCAATGCGGTAGATAACTGAGATCTTGCACCATTCAAGAAAAGGGGTTGCAGAAAGAGCAGAAATGTGAAAAAAAGGGCGTAGTAGTAAATTAAATAACGAGCATGGAAAGCATCGTTAAGCACGCCCAAGGGCTAGTGTATAGTCTTCTGTGTTTGATGCCAAGTGTGTATCAAACAGCAAGTCTCAATGCAATACTAGGACTATTTCTCGAAGCACAAAGGCATCCTTATCCAGAACATACACAGATAAAATCAGCGAGTGCACTCAGCCGATTTCTCAATCACTATAACTGGTCAACGAGAGCAGTAATTCGGTCAACACGGCAGGCTATTTTGGGACAAATCGCCAAGCATCGCCCATCGAAACAAGTGCCATTAAAGATACTGATAGACTTGACTACCCTAGAAAAAAGCGGCAAGTTTTTACATTTGAGCAATCCCACCCAAAACGAACCAGACCCATGGGTGAGAATACTAAACGGAAAGCGAGGACTACATCTGGTTGTACTGTATCTGGTCTATGGAGAGTGGCGCGTACCATGGAGTTTTAGAGTATGGCGCGGCAAAGGATACCCCAGTCCCTCTGACTTAGCTTGTAAGTTATTGGGGACAGTACCCAAGCAACTAACCCAAGGCAAGACTGTGATTGTCCTTGCTGATACTGAGTTTAGTACGGTGAAGTTTTTCAATACTGTCCGCGCCAAGACTTGGCGCATCGTTGTCGGTGTACGCAACAATCGTAAACTTCAAGATGGCCGTACAGTCAAACAACTTTATCGTCATGGCAAACGTGGACAACAAATTTTGCTAGAAGGGCTAACTCAGCCTTTGACGATCTCTTGGTTTTGGCTCAAAAGAGCTGATAGTAAACGGGAGTTACGCTTTGTTGTCTCTTCTCATCCTTATTCTGGTGCTTATCTGGTGATGTTAGGTCGTAAGCGTTGGGCGATTGAGGGATTCTTCAAAACCATCAAACATCGCTTTGGTTTGCATTGTTTTGGGCAATCTACAAAACTTGGTGTTTATCGTTGGCTTATCCTCTCTCTGCTTGCTTATCTTTTGGCCCATTGGATTGATCAATGGTCGAGTCCTCCTGTCTTGGACTGGAAAGCTACCTGTGATTTGACACTTTCCGTTTTATTTCCTTCTGTCCTTTGGTTGAAACTTCTTAGGTATCTCCAAATTAGTGCCGATATTGCTGCTCGTCATGGGTTTGAAATTATTCTCAAACCCATTCCTACTTAACTCTTTCAGGAATGGTGCAAGATCTCAGATAAGCTTGTGTTCGTCAATCTTCAGAAGAAGAACCTCTACTATTTTAGCGAGGTGTCTTATCAAGCTTTGTTGACAGCGATCGCTAATTCTAGCAATTCCTCTAACAACACCTCCAACAATTCTTCTAACAACACCTCCAACAATTCTTCTAACAACACCTCCAACAATTCTTCTAACAACACCTCCAACAATTCTTCTAACAACACCTCCAACAATTCCTCCACTAACACTTCTATCAATACTTCCACCCAAGTTGTGAGAGTTGTTTTTGTAGGTTTACCTAGTCGTCTAATCCCCGGTTTTGGAACAGTCGTCAAAGTCGAACGTCGCAATAGCCGTGATGATGATGACTAATACCAAAACACAAAATGGCGTAGCCATTTTGTGTTTTTAAAACCCTTATTGGGTTTAGTTTTTAATTCACAGAAGTGTTGCCACACTTTTGTGAATTAGTATAAATCTCAACACTTGGCTTAGGGTGATTCAAAAATCAAAAAGATAGGCGGCATAAAGTGCCGCCTATCTTTTTTAGAGTCTACATATTTGACGCGATCGCGAAAGTTCTACTTCTTCTACTTGCCAACCAAAGGCAAAATGACTAATAGAACTAATCGCAGGTATGGCTGCACGAATTGCTTGCATTTGCACTTCCAAGGATGGACGATTTGTAAAGGGGGCATTCCATTGTCCGACTAAAATCGGCGCGATCTTAGTCCCACTTGGCGCATATTGTGCAACCCTACGAACTTGCTCCACGATACAGTTTGGCTTACCGCAGACAGCATATGCCATCGGTTGCCACTCATAGGTACTAGAAAACAAATGCCAAGGCTGCATTCGCGAATCAAATCCTTCGCCTACAGGTTGATTGCCATCGGAAAAGAAGGCAATACTAGCAGGAATTTTTTGCTGAAAAACAGGCTTGGAAACAGTATCTAAATAATAGGTCACACCAATAAAAGCATGACCCACAGCCAGTTGCCATAGTTCTTTTTGCCAGTATGCGATCGCAGACTCTTTTTGATCAGATGGTTGGCGACCTTGCCAGAGTGGTTCCGTTTCTTGGGGGTAGAGTTTTTTTACTACTTTAAGATCGTTTGGTGTGACATAACCCTGTTTGAGAAAGCGATTGATAATTTCTCGACCTTGGAAATTCTCAGCGCGATCGTGCAAAGCCTGTAGTGATGACGCTCCGTAAATCCACAGATAGCGGACATTGCTTACCACTGAGGCAGCACCTGCGCCGCGCTTATAACGAACATAATCAAATGCTACCCCATCAGGTTTGCGCTTGACAACCTCATTCACTGCCAAATACAAATCACTTTGAGCTTGATAATTGTAAGGATCGACAAATAACTGATCTTTAGTTGGAACTTCTCCCGCAGTATTTTTTCCCAAGTTCTCAACTATAGAAATTGTACTATCACCATTAGCATTACGAGCGATCGCATTTTGACGAGCCACAGTTAATTTCGACAATCCATTACGATCTAATCCGCTCCCATAACCAGTTCCCACATTCATCGTAAATACCCATGCATGAACCTTAATCCCGCGTTCTCGACCTTTCGCGATCGCTAGTTTCAATAAATCTACGTTTTTATACTTCTCCGATAGAACTAGAGAATTCCAAGCAGTCACATTCTCTGATTGTGGTAACAAAATTTTGCCGTCAGAGAGAACCTCTATAAAGACTTGGTTATATCCCTTATTCACGATCCGATCCATCACTTCATCAAGCTTGCCTGAAAGTAGATCGCAGGGATATAGGCGCAGCCATATTCCTTGGGTTTTGAGCCAAGATTTCTGCCGACAAGTGTTTAGAGCTTGGCTATGTTCTTTGATGATCGCTTGATATGCTTGGTTAGCATCTAGATTTGCACCTTTGCTTGTGTCTTGAAAAGCAGCATTACGTAAATTTTCTTTAGTCGCGATCGCTTCGCGATCAAATTGACAATATTCTCCAACTTGAGCAAATGCTGACTGAGCAGCGATTGCTGCTAAGAAGTTAGTAGATACAACAAGGGAGAAGAATCGAGTAGCAATGTTTGCTGACATAAGAAAACTTCATGAAGGGGTCTGAAATTGCTGTAATGTTTTGGGGAAATATGTTATTAGATTTTTTTGGCATAGCGCCAAGTACTGTATTGGAAATCCAAATACTATAGCCGACTTTAATTGCCATGACTGATGTTATCCATCCATCAACTGTTGAATCCCCTGAGACATATCTACAATTTGGCGATCGCTATCGAAATTCAGACAATATTCCTCTCGCGCTGAAAAATTATCAACGCGCCTTAGCGATCAACCCAGAATTTGCTCCAGCCCATGAACGCATTGGGACAATTCATCAACAGCAGGGAAATGTGATGGAGGCGATCGCTAGTTTTAGTCAAGCTGTGCATTTTGATCCCACATCCTTAGGAGCGCAATTAGGACTTGGTAATGTCTATCAACAGATGGGATGGGCTGAGCTAGCAATTACTCATTTTCAAAAAGCCCTTGAATTTCACCCTGATCGCTTTTTGGCAGAATATCATTGCAAATTGGGAGATAGCCTGAAAGAGCGTGGCAAAATCGCAGAAGCACTTATTAGTTATGAAAGAGCGATCGCTACAAATCCCGATTATGCTGACGGCTATCGGGCAATCGCTCTAGTGTATTTGCGCCAAAATGATCCTGAAGCGGTGCAGACAATTTATGAACGTGCCGATGCTCATAACTCTGAACTGCTGCAAAGTAAAGACTACAATGCGCTTGGTGTAGCATGGATGTTTAAGTTTAACGCTCTAAGTGCTGACGGGAAATCTTCGGTCAATGATTGTGTAGATTATGCGATCGCTTGCTTCCAAAAAGCAATTCAAATCGATCCTGCCTATGCTGATGCTCATTGTAATTTGGGAAGTGCTTTCATCCGTAAAGATCAGATTAAAGATGCAATCATTGCTTACAAAGAAGCGCTCGATATTGATCCCAATTTTGCTCAACCTTACTTTAATCTTGGGATTCTCTTGAATAACATTGGCAAAATCGACGAAGCGATCGCCTGTTTCCAATCTGCGATCGAGCTTGTTCCTGATTGGGTAGAAGCACATCAATATCTCGGTAAGCTTCTCACACGAGACAGCTAAAAATGTGGTTTTTTTAAAACTAAATAAGGATGGGTGTTGCTTCGCGCCGCCCATCCTTATTTAGTTTTAAAAAGGAACAGAAATTTGTAAATGAATTACTTCTTGCGATCGCGGATGTATGAAGGTTAACTCGCGAGCATGGAGATGTAATCGATCAGTTGCAGCATCACAACCATAAAGGCGATCGCCTAGGATTGTCATCCCTAACCCTCGTGGATCTGCTGCGTGAACCCGCAATTGATGAGTTCTACCAGTTAAGGGTATAAATTCTATTCGCGAATAATCCTCTTTGTTTTCTAGCTTTTTTAGCAAGCGAAACTCAGTGACGCTAGGTTTGCCTCGCAACAAATCGACCTGTTGCAAGGGACGATTTTCGGGATTACCCCACAATGGTAAATCAATCTTCCCATGCTCACGCTCTATCTTTCCTGATAGTAAAGCCTCATATATTTTGTGAATTTGTCTTTGTGCAAATTGATGATTTAAACTGCGAAGAGATTCTAAATCACGCGCAAATAATAAAATTCCTGAGGTCTGGCGATCAAGGCGATGTACTGGATAAATAGGTGTATCTTCTCCTAGAGATTGATGTAACCGACTGAGAGCACTGTCCTGAGTATCTAAGTATCTACCAGGCACAGAAAGAAGACCTGAGGGTTTAGAGATCGCAATCAGGTAATCATCTTCATAGATAATTTGCAAGTTTTGCGTTGCAAAACCTGCAAAAACAGGGGGCGATCTTCTTCCTGACAATAAAAATCCCAGCAATGGCTGACAACGCTCCACACAAGCACCATAAAATTCTCCCTGAATCTTATAACCATCAGCCGAAGGATTTCCCCACCAAAATTCAGCCATAGCTATTGGGGTGAGATGGTTCGTTGCTGCATAATGCAACAACTTGGGAGCACAACAATCTCCCATTCCCGTTGGCATAGCTCCTTCAGTAATTAACTCTCGCAGCGATCGCGTTTCTCCAGCAAAATTTGTTAATACATAAGCACTATGCATCTGTGTTTGCAAAGTGCGTGATAACTCTCGGCGTTGCTTTTTAAGGATTTGCATCTTAGCGTCAGCAAGTGCGATCGCTTCTTTTAGTGGTAGCAAAACTTGATCGTGATCGCGTTTAAAATCGCGTCTTGCCATCTTTTCTAATTGACTTTCTCGATCTAATTTTTCTATCTCTTTTGCATCTAAATCATTGGAAATTCTTTTTAGCTGTCTTGCTTGTTTAGAAACTTGATGGTGATCGTATAAAGCTTGAAATTCCAACTCATATGCTTGGGAGCTTTTCTCATATTCTCTCCGTTCAGGTATCTCACTTAACTCAATTAGTTCCTGTTTAATTGTTGCTAATTTGCTCAGAGTGATAGATTCCTCGATAGCAACTTTTTCTCGACCTGCGATCGGTGCAATCCATCCTTCGATTTGACTTTTCCCATTTAATAGACCAGAAAAAGCTTTCAGCATAACTCTTTCCCCTGTTAATGATTCTGCTAGTAATACTCCATACATTTTGCCTTCTACATCAAGGGGATAAATGCGCCCTAGTTCTTGCATTAAATCTTTTGCGATCGCCTCAGCTTGCAGAGTTCTTGGTAAGCTCAACAATTTACCACTATAGGGACAACGCCCCTCATACCAGTAGGTTGCATCTTGATCATGATCTGAACCAAGTATCATGGCAGAAGCCTTTAACATTTCGCTGCTTACTTCTTCGATATGAGTCACCCTAGCAACCCTTTCCTTAATCTTAACTACGAACCTGCGATCGAATCTTTAGCAGACTATCACGACATCGTTACTGCTGCCGAATATCCGATGCACAAACTACGTTGGCGTAATGACGATATTTTACCGACGATAGGGCTCGCCCCCTCAGAGATCAGCGACGATGACTTTATCGAAGCCTTTGGACATTTTCGAGCCGTGCGTCCATTTCTAGCACTGCGTTATCATGGCTATCAGTTTGGAGAATATAATCCTCAACTCGGCGATGGACGTGGTTTTATCTATGGGCAAGTACGTGGTCTCGACGACGAACTTTATGATTTTGGAACCAAGGGCTCTGGACGAACTCCCTACTCTCGTTCCGCCGATGGTAGACTCACCCTCAAAGGTGGTGTCCGCGAAATAATTGCTTCTGAAGCGCTGCACCGCATGGGCGTGACAACTTCCCGTTGCCTTAGTCTCGTTGAAACAGGCGAAGACTTATGGCGAGGAGATGAACCTTCACCAACGCGATCTTCAGTGATGGTGAGGTTTTCCAGATCGCATATTCGCTTTGGTACTTTTGAAAGGTTGCGTTGGATTGGACGCGCTGATCTCACTCGCAAATTACTGGATCATGTTCTTCAAATCTACTATCCACATATCTGGGGTAAAGAGAACCAAGATGGCATATTTTATTTAGAACTTGTCGAACGAGTCGCTACTCTATGCGCTCAATGGATGTCAGCAGGATTTTGTCATGCGGTGCTTAATACTGACAATATGTCTATCACGGGTGAAAGCTTTGATTATGGACCATTTGCCTTTATTCCTAACTATGATCCGCGATTTACAGCCGCGTACTTCGATTACGCAGGACGCTATAGCTATGCCAATCAACCCGCCGCTTGCTATTGGAATCTCGAAAAGCTGCAAGATCCTCTCAGCATGGTGATGGACAAGGATGATATGCGCTCTTCTTTAGAGAAGTTTAAGGACTTCTATCGCGAAGCCTATTGCGAAATGATGTTAAAGCGTTTAGGTTTTATCACACTCTCAGAGCCTGAAACAGAGGATTTAATTGGGGCAACCCTAGAGTTATTATCATCCGTGCAAGCGATCGGCTATAACCAGTTTTTTGTTAAGCTCCGCCAATCTTTCCAAACTAATTGGCGTGAAGATACAAACAATATTTTTGCAGACCATGATTGGCAACTAAGTGATGAGCAAGTGCCGCTATTAGAAAAATGGCGCGTCGTTTACCATCAATTGCTAATCCGTCAGCCGATCGCAGAAATGGAAAATATTGCCCAGCAACTCAAACAAGCCAATCCCACTATCATTTTCTTGCGTCCTAAAATTGAAGAACTCTGGGAGAGGATTTCCGTTGATGATGATTGGCAACCTCTATATGATGCGATCGCGCAACTCAAAGACTAAAAAAAGAGTGACGCTTTGTGTCACTCTTTTTTAATAAGACAACCGCTGCTTGAGGCTTTCCGCAATTTTGGTCCCTAAATACTCAGGAATTAAATTTTCGTTTGGCCCAATAAATACAAAATCAAACGTGTGCGTCCTCGCCAAACCAGCAAATTGGCATTCACTACTAATAAATCCTCTTGCCAAATCGCATTCATCACTTTGTAAAACAACCCAGGTTGGCTATCTGCCTCTACTAACAATGCTGGCAAATGAAACACGCGATCGACATAAAAGTTTGTCTCTACTTTCTTAAGCCCGCTATCAAGGTTAAACTCTAGCGCCAACATTTCCTCAACCTCAAAACGACCTAGTAGAGTCTCTTTAATTGCCTTGCGCACATTTTCTGCTGTTTTCTGAGGTAGAGATTTTCCACCACGAGAAATTACCAACTTGATAAATACCAACATCGGTGTATGAATCTGTCCATACAAACTCAGACTATGGATCGTCAAGCCATAGGCAGCTAGCACCCCAAAAATATCACTTAGTAAAAAAGACTGATTACGATAGGAAAAATACAGCACACTCTTGCTGCTTTCAGACTTTAACTCAATTACCGCTTCCTTCGTTTGATAGAGCTGATAAGCCAAACGTAAATTTTGCAGCTGAATATCACTACTAACAAACTGCTCGTAAAACTGAGGAAAGCTCATGTTAAAGCGTTTCAGTAATTCGACCGTTGAGGTTTTTAGCCCAAACGTCATAGCCAACCTCCTGAGCGCTCACAACCGCATTTCATGATCCAGAATACAGCCCAAAATATCGGCGCACCTATCGTTTTAGGTGCGATTGTTGATATTGGATGACTATAGCTTTGAAATATTGCGATCAAATTTAACATTGCTTGTTTCAGAAATTAAATAATAAAAGCCAATATTTCGGGGGATTAATTAAATGCAGCAATGCTGGCATAATTCTACCAACATAGAGACAAGACTGGATACGCCTAGCATTTATATCTGTTGCCAGTCTTACAGAAAACCTAAGATATTAGAGACAACGCTTTGCGTCGTCTCTAATATCTTAGGTTTTCTGTCTCAGCAATATCAATTCACAAAAGTGTCGTCATACTTTTGTGATTTAAAAACCAAACCCAGTAAGGGTTTTAAAAATACAAAATGGCTACGCCATTTTGTATTTGGGTATAAGACGAGCAAAAGCTATAAACAAAAGCATTTTAGTATTTGCGATCGCCTGATTTCAACAAAAGCAGATACAATACAGAGGCGTTTAGAATATCTGTAACGAATTTGTAATAGACAGGGCGATCGCTTACTCAAATGGGGTTCTGGAAAAGCTTATTTGGTTCTGACACCCTCGAACCAACAAAAAAAACAAAACTTCGCCAAGTACCAAACCAAAGCGGACAGATTTTCTTTAGCACTGAAAAAGATCTTGATCTCTATGAACTAGAAGAATTATGTGACTCTGTAGGCTGGGCGAGGCGACCTATTCGTAAAGTTCGTATTGCCTTACAACATAGTTTTGTCGTCCTTTCAATGTGGGAGCATCGCGGCGGTTTTAAACGTTTAATTGGGTTTGCTCGGGCTACTTCAGACTATGCTTTTAACGCCACATTATGGGATGTGGTAATTCATCCCGAATTTCAAGGTAGGGGCTTAGGCAAAGCAATGATGGAAGAAATGATTAAAGAGTTACGCAAATCTGACATTAGCAATATTAGTTTGTTTGCCGAGGCCCATGTAGTCGAGTTTTATAGTCAGCTAGGTTTCAACGCCGATCCCGAAGGCATCAAAGGCATGTTTTGGTATCCATAAAAACAAGATGTAGAGCGAAGCTCTCAGCAATTCCAAATTCAAAAAGTAGCAAGATATACAAAACCAAGAGTCTAAAAATTAACAGGAATCTGCAAAGACGGGGGCTTCATCAAGCATAAAGTCGATTAAATGTTGCCAACTCTTAAATAAAAAGTACTTGGTAAGAGAGAGAATATCTTGAAAGAATCCTCTACGAGTGCCACGCTTACGACGAATCTCTTGATAACTGGAATCTATTAAATGTAAAATCGTGTGAAATAGAAAAGCTAACAAATTAAGAGATAGAAGTGTCGATGACAAATGTTTTTGTCCATGACCAAAGTTATGTTCCAAGTTGTAGCCCTTGGTTTTCAACACATTGTGGTTCTCATTTTCGGTTTTCCAACGACATCTACCCGTTTCAACTACGACCGCCACATTGTCAATATTAACAGCATGATTAGTCACAAAAGCATTACGGTAGACTTCAGAATTATCAACACTATTGCGAACAGTCAGTTCACACCAGTTCACTAACAGAGAGGGTTCTTGTTCTCTTAAAGGTATCTGATTCACAAATCGATAACTATATATTTCTATAGATTTCCCCTTGCGGTGTTTAGTCGTCAAATTCTGCACTTCACCATTTTTTTCAATGTAATCTAACCACTGATATAAACTAGGATGACTGGATGGTAAGCAGGTGAAAATGAAGTTCATATTTGCCTCTAAACAATTCTGACACATCGGTTGACGGCTATAGAGATCATCCCCTAATAACGTAATCGCCTGTCCTTCAAAAAGATGCCCATGTTTACTAATCCAGCGTTTCGCTGCGGCTGTTTCACAATCTTGTTTCTCATGTCCATCTTGCGGAGTGACGAATTCGGGTGGTAGAGAAATCACCTGTTCGCAACCTGGTGCAGCGATTACGGGCAAAATTGCTGTGTGTGAGTATGTTATTTTGCCACTGCGATGATTACGGGTACTACAACATTCGCAGGATATTTTCGATGAGCTATGGTACTCCGTTCCATCTAAACAAATCAGTAAATTCCTATCCAATCTTTCATATCGTTTCAGGTGCTTTCCCATTTGCAGAAATTTATACACTTTCTCAAATACAGCGTTCAGACTCTTGGCGCTAATTAGGTCGAGGATATTGCGTATTTGCTGGTCAGAGGGTATTTTCTCCACTCCAAATATACTTTGAACGTTATTTTTTCCACTTCGACTCTGCAATTGTCTTTGATACTCTAAAAATGATTGACACTGCATAAAAAACATCGAGAAAGCCGACAGCATCGCATCGCTGATTTTAAATTTTGTCCCATTGCTTTCGCTTCTTGGGTCTTTTATTTTCTCTATCCCCTCTTGCAGGAAATCTAAAAAAACACTAAAAACTAAGATCGTTGGTGGCATTAACTGGATAGGATTATCATTTTTGCTATGTTTTAAGCTCTACCTTTATCTGGTTCCTTATATCTGTATACTTTGCTGCTTTTTGAATTTGAAACTGCTGGCGAAGCTCTACATCTTGTTTTAGATTGCATAATTCTGTGCTAGTCTAGAAAAGCTTAATTTTTGATTTTTTATAGCTAAGACTATGCCTAAAGCTGGAATTCACCCGAAGTGGTATCCCGAAGCAAAAGTAATTTGCAACGGTGAAGTGGTAGCAACCATTGGTTCTACTCATCCTGAGATTAATGTTGATGTATGGTCGGGCAATCACCCCTTCTATACAGGCACACAAAAGATTATTGATACCGAAGGTCGCGTAGAACGCTTCCTACGTAAGTACGGCATGTTTGATGAAAACGCTGCTGTGGAAAATCAGGTCTAGCCAAAGGGTAAATCCAAGATTGACCTCTAGCTTGCTAATTTTTCATTTTCTTTTGCGGTAACTCAAATTCCATGCCTGCTGTTTACTTAATCAAAAAGCTCGAATCTGTTGAACAGACCTTCAATGAACTGACTCGTCGGATGGGTGATCCTGACGTGGCGACCGATCATGGCGAGTTTCAGCGCATTGCTAAAGTTCGTGCTTCTTTAGAAGAGACGGTTTTGACCTACGAGACTTTTCGTAAGGCGGAGCAAGATTACAAAGAGTCACAAGAAATCTTGAAGGAGTCAAATGACCCTGAATTGATGGAAATGGCATCTATGGAAGTCGAGGAGTTATCAGAGAAGCTAGCAGAACTTGAAGCAAAGTTACAAATCCTGCTACTGCCTCAAGATCCTAACGATGATAAAAACATCATGTTGGAAATCCGTGCAGGTACGGGTGGCGATGAGGCTGGGATCTGGGCTGGCGACTTGGTTCGGCTATATACGCGCTATGCCGAGCGTCAAGGCTGGCGAGTAAAAATGATCAGTGAGACTCTTGCCGAAATGGGTGGCTTTAAAGAAGCGATCATTGAAGTTCAAGGCGATCGCGTTTATAGCAAACTTAAATTTGAGTCGGGAGTGCATCGGGTGCAGCGTGTTCCTGCCACAGAGTCGCAGGGGCGGGTGCATACTTCAACAGCAACAGTGGCGATTATGCCTGAGGTTGATGAAGTCGAGGTTCATATCGATCCCAAGGATATTGAAATGTCCACAGCGCGATCGGGTGGAGCTGGTGGTCAAAACGTCAACAAGGTAGAAACTGCCGCCGATTTATTTCACAAACCGACGGGGATTAGAATTTTTTGTACTGAGGAGCGATCGCAGTTACAAAACAAAGAACGGGCGATGCAGATTTTGCGGGCTAAGCTCTATGAAATTAAGTTGCGTGAACAACAAGCAGAGATTACTTCAATGAGGCGATCGCAGGTTGGTACTGGGTCGCGGTCTGAAAAAATTCGTACTTATAACTATAAAGATAGTCGCCTAACAGAGCATCGTTTGGGGCAGAATTTTACGTTGCCGCCGATTTTGGAGGGGGATCTCGAAGAAGTGATTCAAAGCTGTATTTCTAAGGATCAACAAGAGCGTTTGCAGGAATTGGCGATCGCAACAGGTGACGATCTTATTAGTTAAGTCACCTAAAGTTAATTCATAAGATCGTATAAATAACATTAGAAAAACTCATTGAGTTGAAGTGCAGATTGTAGATCAGGTATACGATAACGCATATAATCCTCACTCCTTAGCGAAAAAATTCCAACATCAGTAATTAATGTCGGTAGAATGTCTAAATCTGCTAAAGCAAGAACAGATTGTCCCGCTATTTGTATGTTTTGAAGACTAGATCTATAATCTCCCAACTTGTCTATCAAACCAGAGAAGCATACAAATTCGTAAACAATATTGCCGATTACAAAAACAGGAATAAGTGCTGGTTGTATTTCAGGGTCTAAAGCACCACAGTTACTTTCATTAGCTTGCCAGTAACCCTTAAGATTGTTTCCCCTTTTGCTCAATGATTTGTTGTATGAGTTAAGTATTAGACCACTCTCATCATTGATGTGAACTGCTATAACTATGCAAATATACTCTTCTAAAGATGCCTCTTCGTCTTCATTTTCCTCTACATCAGTATAGTAACCAACAACAACAGACCTCACATCTGGAAATAGCATAGTCTTTTTATTGAGAGTTTTGAGCAAGCGATTTATTTCTTGATTTGGCTGAATAGCTTTTCTTGCGTAGGTTCTAACTCGACTGTAATTAAGATGAGGCTTAAGTAGATCAATATATTTCTGTTCTTTTTCACTAAGTTGGTCAGGTGGAAAAATCTGCCAGTGAATCCTATATAGTCTTTTATTATTTGCACGACTTAACTGTTTATATCTGTGGTGTCCTTTGCCATTCCAGCGAGCATTGAGATTTATAGCTCGTCCGACGTACCAGACTTGTTCTTCTCCATCAACAACTACATAAATACCAGACTGATTAGGTAAATTTGAGCGTTGCATTAAGGAGACACTCGACCACGATTTCCATTCCATATATAGATTACTAAGAGAAACTAATTTATAGCCAGTAGGATGTGTTAATTAAACGTAATACAAATTAATTATGCCATTTAATAAAAAATTAGGGTAAATATAGCGTTGTAGATCCTGTTTAAGCATCGATAGACAACAGAATCATGGATTTCATGATTTTAGTTGCAGATTGCGCTATAAAGCTAAAATATAATCATGCAAGTTCGTCAGAGTGTCACCTATAGCAGCATCGATTCTAAATCTCTGCACGATTGGATTGTTAAAGCGATCGCTCAAGCGCAGATCACAGGGTCACCGATTTTATTTAGTTACTCTCAAAATTGGGAGTGCATTAATCCTTTATTGTTGTTGGCAAGTAAGTCTGAAGCTCAGCAACAAAAATTTTATTGGGAACAGCCGAATGCCGATTTAGTATTAGCGGCGGCGGGTTCGGTAGCGGAAGTTTCAGTTCCTAATCATGATTTAAGCGATCGCTTTGATTGTGCCAAAAAATTTATCAAACATCATTTAACTAATGCGATCATTGCCAAGATTGCCGATCTTGAATCGCCAGAATCTCAAATTCCTATACATTTTTTTGGGGCATTTTCGTTTTATCGCAATGGGAGTAATGCGAGTGACTACCTCGATTTAGCAGAGCCCAATGATTATCAACCAGCGATCGAGTTTCCGACTTTACTCTTTTTTATTCCGCGTTGGATGGTACGACTCAAAGATAAAAGCTGTACTTTAACTCTAAATCATTACATTCAGCCTTGGGATAAGCCCGATGAAGTATTAGAACGACTAGAGGATTTGCGATCGCATTTACAAGAAAGCTCCCACTATGAAGTGCCAACAGTGCATGAAGTGAGTAAAATCGTCGAGGTTCAAGGTCAACAAATCTGGACAGAGATCGTCGAACGCGCCTTGGCTTTGATTCATCAAGGGCATTTTGAGAAAGTAGTATTGGCTAGGGCGTTGGATGTGTTAGCCGATCGCAATTTCGATCCGTTTCAGGTACTGCATGTATTGCGTTGTGAATATCCTGAATGCATTTCTTTTTTGCTAGATTATGGTGTGGGCAAAACCTTTTTGGGTGCGACTCCTGAAGTGGTGTTGCAATTTCAAGCTCAAAGCGATCGCCTTTGGTTACGCAGTGATGCGGTGGCGGGTTCGATCGAGCGGGGCAAGACTGTGCAAGAGGATCTGATGCTCGGCGATCGCTTGCTCAATAGCGAAAAAGATATGTGCGAACATCAAATTGTGATTCGTTCGATCTGTGATCGTTTACAAAGTATGGGCGCAGCGATTGATCTGCAAGCGGAGACTAGTTTGCTAAGACTTTCTAATGTGCAGCATTTATATACGCCGATCACTGCTCAAATTGACGATCCTGATTGGTTGATTGCTCTTGATATTTTGCAGCAGTTACATCCAACGGCGGCAGTTGGTGGCGAGCCAAGGGATCGCGCAGTATGTTTCATGCAGCAATGGGAAGCCTGCGATCGCGGTTGGTATGCTGCGCCCATTGGTTGGCTAAATGGTAATGGCGAAGGGACTTTTGGTGTGGGGATTAGAGCGGGATATATTCAAGGCGATCGGGCAAGGATTTTTGCGGGTGCGGGGATTGTGGCAAATTCGCAGGTGGAAAATGAGCAAAGTGAAACCACAATTAAGTTTGCGGCTTTGCTAAAAGCTTTGGGCGCAATTTAATTTATATTCTGAATTTATGAGAACCATCGAATCGATCCTTGCTGATATTGATCAACTCAAAGCCGAGCTAGATATTTTGCGTCAATCTTTAGATAATGTCACTATTAAAGAAGCGTTAGAAGTTGAGTTTTTGTATGAAAGTAATCGTATTGAAGGTAATACTTCGCCAATTC
The DNA here is from genome assembly GCA_023336205.1 of Pseudanabaena sp. Salubria-1. Classification (GTDB taxonomy): domain Bacteria; phylum Cyanobacteriota; class Cyanobacteriia; order Pseudanabaenales; family Pseudanabaenaceae; genus Pseudanabaena. Next base: position 190,797 of record JALQCR010000005.1, on the reverse strand, counting down.
AAGGATGAAATGCAACACCTAGAGATCTTTGCGTAAAGGGACTCATAAGGATATTCTGATATTAATCACAATAATTAGGATACCCTCATGAGCTTTGTCCATCTTACCACCACAGAAAGAAGTGAACTGTATAAACTAAGAGTAATTGAGCAATTATCTGTATCAGAGATAGGTCGTCGCTTGAAGCGAAACAAAAGTACGATTTCAAGAGAGTTATCGCGCAATACAGACGAGCGACAGATTGGCTATTTGCCAGATACTGCGGTTGCCCTGATGAAAGCAAGACGGAAACAAGCAAAGGTAAGATTTCAGAGCATCAGTGCTGAGACGATCGCCGAAGTCAAACAACGGTTAGAGCAACACCACAGCCCAGAGCAACTAGCAGGGAGAATGGAAAGGGAGGGGCTAGGTAAAATCAGCTATGAGACGATTTATCTGATGATCTATGCAAACCATCAAGAGATGGGAATATATCAACAATATCTGAGGCAGAAGCAAAAGCAACGAAGGCGCAAAGGTCGCCATCAGAAGCGAGGTGGCATTCCCAATAGGGTAGGGATAGAGAATCGACCGAAGATTGCAGATTTAAAAACAGAGATTGGACATTGGGAAAGTGATACGGTAATCGGGTGCAACCACACAGGTATCGTAGTTACGCATGTTGATAAAGCATCGAAGTATTTACTTGCTGGACTAGCTAAGAACAAGACGATGGATGAGATAAACAGAGTGACATTCAATCTATTTGAGCCTATAGAATCAACATCTCGAAAGACAATGACCTTTGATAATGGAAGAGAATTCTGTGGGCATGAGAAGCTATCTGAAAGATTGAAACTAGAGACCTTCTTTGCGAATCCATATCATTCATGGGAACGTGGATTGAATGAACACACCAATGGATTAATTAGAGAGTTCTATCCCAAAAGTACAAACTTTAAAATCGTGAAAGAAGAGGACTTTCAGAAGGCAGTGAATTTGATCAATCACAGACCCAGAAAATCACTTGACTATCGTACTCCTTACGAAGTATTCTTTGCTTCATCAGAACCCGTTGCATTTCATCCTTGAATTGGCGCAATAACTGCGATCATGGATGTAGTTTCGCACAACGATCAGCTTTCCAATCACTCCGTGTAAGCAAATATACTAGTACAAAATAACTGAATGAAACGAGTAGCATTGCCCCTATCGATTTTGTTTGGGGTTACATTAGCTGTCACCACACAGTCATCTGCCCAATCACCAAACTATACCCTTCAACTGAAGGCAAACTCTGATAAATGTCTTCAAAAGATGAATCCCGATTGGGAGAATGGAAATCCGATTCATCTTTGGGATTGTGGCGTAGATCAGAACAATGAATCTTGGGTTTATAATGCTCAAACAGGACAGATTCGAGCCAAAGCAAATCCTGATAAATGCATCCAAAAGATGAATCCCGATTGGGAGAATGGAAACCCAATTCATCTTTGGGATTGTGGCATAGATACAAACAATGAATCTTGGATTTACAATGCTCAAACAGGACAGATTCGAGCCAAAGCAAATCCTGATAAATGCATCCAAAAGATGAATCCCGATTGGGAGAATGGAAATCCGATTCATCTTTGGGATTGTGGTGTAGACAAGAAAAATGAATCTTGGAAAAAGACTATCTTTGCTGTTGATTCCTCTACAAATAACGCCAATAATCCTTCCCCAGCAAAGACTGTTCCAGTCGCACCAGTTTCTGCCAATGATGACTCTGGAAGTACTTGCAGTGGGGCAAATCAATTAACTAGCGCCGAAATCCAAGAGATTTTGCGGGTTCATAATGCAGCACGCGCTGAGGTCAATGTTCCCCCTCTCAAGTGGAACTGCAAACTGGCTGATTTTGCTCAGGACTGGGTCAATAGAGATGCATGGGGACATAGTTCTTCAGCAGATCGCCAAAAGATAATCGTGGGCAGCTATTCGGGTGAAAATTTAGCTGGTGCTGCTCCCTCAAGTAACAATATCGCTACTACTGGTCCAACTGGTTGGTGGGAAGAAAAAGCATTCTGGAACAGTGCGTCAGCAAGTTGTCAGGCAGGTGAGGTCTGTGGTCACTATACTCAGATGGTTTGGCGCGATACAACTGAGGTTGGCTGTGGCTTAAATCGCAAGTCCAGTGTCATGGGCGGCAAATGGACACAAAATTCAGTCTATTTATCTTGTGTCTACAATCCCGGTGGAAATATAGGCGGGAAAAAGCCATTCTAAAAAGTTGCACCTTTGGCGCTCTGCGAGACACTCAGTAGGTTAGCAATTGGTTCGTTTCTTAATGTGTCTTCTACTATAGGATTTTTCAAATGAGCATATGCTCATTTGAAAAATCAAAAAACCTATCCAATGCTTTTTTGTCTTTAGTGGATTGTAAGCTTTTAATAATATTCTGAGCGATCGCACTTGGTCATTGTCGGTCATTTGCGAAAGAGTTAAGGATTCTCTCGGTTAGGCTTTACCTATAGATCTGGTTGTACCAAGATGCGAGAATGTAGCGATCGCATTGGTATTTGTGGATATGACAGGTATTAATTCTTCTTGCAAAGTTCCCCAGCTAGAGCAAGCGGGACATTTCCCATACATCTGCGGGAAGTCTTCTCCGCAGTTATTACAAACATATCGACTTTTTGCTTTGGTCATCGTTTAAATATATAATTAACTGAAAGTTTTAGTCTAATGACTCAAACTAATTAGAATCTCAAGTAATAACTTTCTGCTTTTTCTGTTATTTAGGGTGATTAGGTCGAATCTTGACTTTCAGACTATATGCTTTATAATTGTTAAATAAAAATTTTTTATCTAACAATTACATTGTGTTAAATAATTGAAATCAATAATGGAATATGTAAATGTATGTTGTAAGCAGCTTAAAAAAGGGAATTGCAGCAGGCGAACATTCTAGTGATCTTGCTAGAAAGCTATTCCTTTCATATCAAACTATGGTCTTCAAAGACAACGAAGACCTTGAGTACACAATTAAAAATACAATAAAACAACATCTAAAAATACCATTTACAAGTATTCAAGTGACAGGATCATCAAAAACAGGCTTCAGCTTTTTCAATAAAACTGAATTTACCGAAGGGAAGTCAGACCTAGATATTTCGATTATAAGCCTAGACCTATATAATCATTTTCTTGAAATAGCTCATAAAGAAACTTTAGCTTTTACAAAGCTATCAGTCTTCCCAGAGTTTAAAGGTAAACCAACAGATAGACAGTTTATAAAAAATTTAAAAAAGGGATTTATAAATCCCTTTTTTATGCCTGATTGTCGTGAAAAGTCAGAATGGCTAGATTTTTTTAGACGTTTATCAAACAACTATTTTGAAAAGTTTAAAAATATCAATGGAGGTATTTATTCGTCAGAATATTTTTTGGCTCAATCGTCTAAATGATGCTAAGGTAACATAAGATACAAAACAACAAATATGCAGCCAATTCTAACCGAACTTTTAAATCTGCCAGGAATCGAAGTAGAAAACTACACAAAAGTAGCAGATCGATTAATTTTAGAGGTTGAAGCGAAAACGACAAAAGCAAAGTGTCCAAGATGCGGAGAAGAAAGTAATCATCTGCATCAAAATCGCTGGTATTTTGCAAGAGATTTAAGCATTAGTGGACAGGAAGTACTATTAAAAGTAAACCGTCGTCAATTCAAGTGTAAAAAATGTGAAAAGCCGTTCAGTGAAGAACTAGAATTTATAGGAAAGAGACGAAAACAAACTAACAGATTTGCAGAGATGATAGTGCAGCAAGTATTGCATAGCGATATGCATAATGTAGGGAAGCAAAATGACTTAACAGATGAGGAAGTGTGGTCGATGATAAAATACATTAGCGAAAAAAAACTTAGAATAGATTTAAAGCCATTAAAACGACTTGGGATTGATGAAATAGCATTACGAAAAGGACAAGGGGACTACATAGTAGTATTGGTAGATTTAGACAGAAAAATACCGATAGGATTTGTGCGATCACGGAAACAAGAAGAAATAAGGAAAGAGCTTGAGGGGTGGGGAAAAGAGGTGTTAGAGCAAATTATTGAGGTAAGTATGGATCTAAGTGGAAATTATAAAGGACTGATCAACAAACTAATACCAAAAGCAGAGGTAGTAGCCGACCGATTCCATGTAACAAAGATAGTTCCTGAGGAACTAAAAACAGCACGAAATGACCTGCAAAAAGCAAATAAAGAAAACAAAAATGTAAACGAGAAAAAGAAAATCGAAGAAGCACTTAAGCAGAGTAAGTATGCATTACTAAAGAACGAAAAAGATTTAACAGAGAAGCAAAAAATAAAATTAGAAGAAATTCGAGAAGTGGTACCATTGCTAGGGAAAATGCATCAGCAAAAAGAAGAGTTTAGAAGAGTCTTTGAAGATGCTAAAAATTGGGGAGATGGCGCATCAAAATTACTCGACTGGATGGAGACAGCAAAGGAGACGTATAAGGATAGTGTTGGCACAATTTGTCGATGGTTTGGAGAAGTTACTAATTACTTTGAGAACCGCACTACTAATGGCGTTGTTGAGGGTATCAATAATAAGTTAAAGCTAATTAAACGATCTGGGTATGGCTTCAGGAATTTTGATAATTTTAAGTTGCGATCTCTAATTTGTTGGCATTTAGATATTGGTCGAGCATAGTTTGAACGATAGAGCCTATTTTTTTGAGTGTAAGCAAGTCGAATGTATAGAAGAATTCAAAAGGAATATTAGAGCATATGATTCGCTACCAAGTAAGATCTAAAGAATTAATTGATCTAGTAAATGAAATAAAATCTAAAAGATTAATAATGTCACCTTATTTTCAAAGAAACTTGGTGGCTCTTCTGGGTTTGAGGGGATTAATGTATAATGAAGCACAAAGATAAGTGGTGACAGGTATGGACTTGTATCTAGATAGGTTGCTAAATTTACCCAACACAACCGTTGAAAGTTTTACGGAAGAAGAAAATAAAATCACCCTAAAGTTGAGATTTTTACAGGATGAAATTACTTGTCCGCATTGTAATACGCATGGTGGAAAATTAAAACAAAATCGACCGATATTGATTCGAGATTTGTCAGTATTTGGGAAAATAGTTTATTTAAATACGCCGCGCCGCCAATTTTATTGTCAACATTGTCAAAGACATTTTACGGAAAAGTTACCCTTTGTAGACTGGGAAAGACGATACACACAAAGGTATGAGGAGTATGTTTATCAACGAGTACAAAGTGCGAGTGTGGAGCAAGTAAGTCGAGATGAATATTTGAGTTGGGATCAAATACAAGGGATTTTCAATCACCAATTTTCTCTAAAAAAAAAGATGATTGGAAAGAAGTAAAACGAGTGAGTATTGATGAAGTGAGTAAACGCAAAGGACATAAAGACTTTGTGACAGTCGTATCAAGTATTGACGCAGGAGCATTACTAGAAGTAATTGATAGTCATAAACAAGATGACATCATTGAAGTCCTGAAGCAGCAACCGATTGAGATAAGGGAAAAAGTAGAGGAGGTTAGCATTGATATGTGGGGAGGCTTTCCCAAAGTTGTCAAAGAAGTATTTCCAAATGCGAAAATTGTCATCGACAGATTTCATGTTATGCAGCCACTAATCAAAGAGTTAAATCAACTGCGTCAAAAAGCTAAAATCAAGATTAAAGGTAGTCGATTTATTCTACTAAAGAACAAGGTAGACTTAACAGAAGAAGAAAAAGTGAAGTTAGAAAATGTCTTGAAATGTTCTAAACGCTTGCGACTAGCTTATAATCTCAAAGAAGACTTTAGAAGTATTTTTGAGACTTGTAAAACTCCTGAAGAGGGTCAGAAACAATTAAAAGAATGGCTTCAAAAAGCTAAAGCTGTTTATGGCGCAGTTTTGGAAACCATTCGTAATCATCTTGATAATATTTGTAACTACTTTTTAAATCGTACATCTAGTGGTGTGATGGAGGGACTTAATAATCGTATTAAATTAATTAAACGACAGGCTTATGGTTTTTTAAATTTTTTAAATTTTCGTTCTAGATTATTAGCTTGTCTTTCTCATTAGATTTACTTATCCCCTTAAACCCAGAAGACCCAACTTGGTTTGGCGTGTTATTCATAAAGTGGATTTTATAAAAACTATTTTAATGGGACTTCCATTTCCTCAAATATTTATTGCCAAAGGTAGTATTGACTTAGAATCAATGACTACGACATCATGTATCGTAGATGGACAACAAAGAATGTCCGCTATTGTGGAATACATAAATGGGGTCTTCTGGGTTTAAGGGGATAAGTAAATCTAATGAGAAAGACAAGCTAATAATCTAGAACGAAAATTTAAAAAACCATAAGCCTGTCGTTTAATTAATTTAATACGATTATTAAGTCCCTCCATCACACCACTAGATGTACGATTTAAAAAGTAGTTACAAATATTATCAAGATGATTACGAATGGTTTCCAAAACTGCGCCATAAACAGCTTTAGCTTTTTGAAGCCATTCTTTTAATTGTTTCTGACCCTCTTCAGGAGTTTTACAAGTCTCAAAAATACTTCTAAAGTCTTCTTTGAGATTATAAGCTAGTCGCAAGCGTTTAGAACATTTCAAGACATTTTCTAACTTCACTTTTTCTTCTTCTGTTAAGTCTACCTTGTTCTTTAGTAGAATAAATCGACTACCTTTAATCTTGATTTTAGCTTTTTGACGCAGTTGATTTAACTCTTTGATTAGTGGCTGCATAACATGAAATCTGTCGATGACAATTTTCGCATTTGGAAATACTTCTTTGACAACTTTGGGAAAGCCTCCCCACATATCAATGCTAACCTCCTCTACTTTTTCCCTTATCTCAATCGGTTGCTGCTTCAGGACTTCAATGATGTCATCTTGTTTATGACTATCAATTACTTCTAGTAATGCTCCTGCGTCAATACTTGATACGACTGTCACAAAGTCTTTATGTCCTTTGCGTTTACTCACTTCATCAATACTCACTCGTTTTACTTCTTTCCAATCATCTTTTTTTTTAGAGAAAATTGGTGATTGAAAATCCCTTGTATTTGATCCCAACTCAAATATTCATCTCGACTTACTTGCTCCACACTCGCACTTTGTACTCGTTGATAAACATACTCCTCATACCTTTGTGTGTATCGTCTTTCCCAGTCTACAAAGGGTAACTTTTCCGTAAAATGTCTTTGACAATGTTGACAATAAAATTGGCGGCGCGGCGTATTTAAATAAACTATTTTCCCAAATACTGACAAATCTCGAATCAATATCGGTCGATTTTGTTTTAATTTTCCACCATGCGTATTACAATGCGGACAAGTAATTTCATCCTGTAAAAATCTCAACTTTAGGGTGATTTTATTTTCTTCTTCCGTAAAACTTTCAACGGTTGTGTTGGGTAAATTTAGCAACCTATCTAGATACAAGTCCATACCTGTCACCACTTATCTTTGTGCTTCATTATACATTAATCCCCTCAAACCCAGAAGAGCCCCATTTTTTAAAAAGCTTATAGTTGAAGGAAATATTTTTACTCCATATGAACTCAGTAGACAAATTCATTTAATGTACACTTTAAATCTTATTGCGACATATATTGGCGAAATTTACACACGTAATGATTTAGCAACAAGGTATTTAGATGAATACAAGGAATTATTAGATAATAAAGACGCAATACTAAATAAATTTGAGACAATTTCAAAGATTATTCTAGACATGAACCTGCCATCAAATTCATATTGGTTTAATAAAGCTAATATGTTTTCATTATTTTCGTTGCTAGGTACTATACAGGTCGGAGATATTCCTGAGAATTTACGAGATAAGTTGATTGATTTTGAAAGTGAGATTCCATCAGATTATCAAATTGCAGCAAAAGAAGGTGTAAATAACAGAAAAGAAAGATTAATTAGGCAAAAATATTTAAAGGAATTACTAGGTCTAGAGCCATAAAAAGTGTGTCAGTGCGATCGCTGATCTGGTAGCGTGCATTAATGAAATGTAACGCACATTTTTGATGTTTGTTATTAATGAGTTACGCTGCGCTAGCGGATGCTAGTACTGGGCGATCGCCAATTTAGTTTTGCGCGATCGCAAACAGAGCATCTAAAGCGATCGCCACATCAGGAAAAGCTTGCATAGTAACAGTATCATTGCTATTCAAAATCAATTCTTCACGATAGCTTCCATCCTCTGGTTGACGGAATATGTAAACTTGTCGTTTTTGTAAATCGAGAATCCAATATTCTAAAACTTGGTTTTTGCCATAAATACGCGCTTTTTGCTTGCGATCTTTTGAGATAGTCCAATCAGCAACTTCTATCAACAGATAAATGTCAGGGGCTTCAGGATGTCTAAATGAATACTCATTAGCATCAAACCTGACAACAGCAATATCTGGTTCTGGCTCAGAATCATTCCCTAATGTCACGGGTAACTGTATGCGAATTTCGGCGCGATCGCCTAGCAATTTAAATAGTAATCTACTACTACGTTGCACACTTGCTGCATGAAATGGTCGTTGTGGACTCATACAAACAATTTTTCCTTCCAACAGTTCTACGCGATCGTCCTCATCCAAAACTCCCGCCTCGATCATTTGGTGATAGTCCGAGATCGACCAAAGATGAATTTGAGGTTCTTGTTCTTGTTCTGTTTCAATTACAGTTGCTTGCATGATATTTCTGCTCACAGCTTAGTTATGTAGATTTTAGCAAATAATAATAAAGCCGTGCGATCTCTAATCTTGTAGCGTGCGTTAATGAAATGTAACGCACTTAGATGTTTGTTATTAATACGTTACCCTGCTCAAATACATGCTAATAATGAGCGATCGCAAATTTGTTTACCACAAAGTAAAATAGCTAGCGATCGCTAAAGCATATCAGGACGACGTTCCTTTGTTCTTAAAATTTGTTGTTCCTTTCTCCATTCCGCAATCAACTTATGATTGCCCGATCGCAATACTTCGGGAACTTCCCAACCACGGAATACTGATGGTCTTGTATATTGTGGATAATCTAATAATCCATCTTCAAAACTCTCAAACTTAAGCGAATCTTCTTTCCCAACTGTACCTGGACGTAACCGCACCACTCCATTAATCAACGCCAGCGCAGGAATCTCACCGCAGGTAAGCACAAAATCGCCAAGAGAAACTTCACGGGTGACTAAATGCTCACATACCCGCTCGTCAACTCCCTCGTAACTGCCACAAATGAGAACTAGCTGATCGTAAGTTACTAACTCCTTAAATAGATCCTGCTTCATCGGCTCACCCTGCGGAGTTAAGTAAATAATTTCGCGCTTGGGCAAAATTGGCAAAGACTCAACTGCCGCAAAAATTGGATCGGGCTTCATTAACATACCCACACCACCACCGTAGGGTTCATCATCAACACGATGGTGCTTGTCGGTGGTGAAATCTCTAGGATTAGTCAGATATACATCGGCAATTTGATTTGCGATCGCCTTACCCAGCAAACTTGTTTGCAATGGCGAGGTAAAAAATTCAGGAAAGAGGGTGACAATATCTATACGCATAAATAAATTCTATAGTAGAGGGCAGCGCTACGTACTGCCCTCTACGCTTTTAAAATCGCGATGCTGACTGTTGCTGAAACTGAAAAAATAATTTTAGATCTGGTCAAACCTTTTGATCCTGAAATCGATAGTGAAATTTTGCCCTTGTCGAAAGTGCTAAATCGAATTTTGGCAGAAGATATCATGAGCGAACTAGACTTTCCCCATTGGGACAATTCAGCGATGGATGGCTATGCTTTGTGCTATGCCGATTTAGATAATTTGCAGGAATTAAAACTAGCGATCGCCTCTGATGAAATCCCCGCAGGTGTCGCAATTTCTCAGTCACTAAATCAAGGCGAATGTGTAAGGATTTTTACAGGCGGCATGTTGCCTGTTGGCGCAGATACGATCATCATGCAAGAAGACACAGAACGCATCGATGATCTTTTGTATCTGAAAGTTAAACCTACTCAAGGCGAATATGTGCGCCGCAAAGGGGAATTTATTCAAGCTGGTACAAATCTGATTAAAGCAGGAACAAAATTAGGCGCGACAGAAATTGGAGCTTTAGCCTCAGCAAGATGTCAAACAGTCAAAGTTTATCGGCAACCAAAAATAGCAATTATTTCCACAGGCAATGAATTAGTCAGCCTTAATAGTTCCAATCCGCTTCAGTTAGGACAGATTATTGATTCAAATCTATATGCATTATCGACATTGCTCGAACAATCAGGAGCGATCGCAATTCCTTTTGGGGCAGTGCATGATCATCAAATCGAATTGGAATCTGTAATGCAAAAGGCGATCGATTCAGCCGATATTGTCATCTCCACAGGCGGCGTTTCTGTTGGTGATTATGACTATATCGAAGAAATACTCGAAAAAATGGGTGCTGATATCCATGTGCGTTCAGTAGCGATTAAGCCAGGAAAACCTTTAACTTTCGCTTCCATTGGATCTATTCTTAATGTGAATAGAAGTGAGGATAAAGTCCTCTATTTCGGAGTTCCTGGAAATCCTGTTTCGGCAATGATGAGCTTTTGGAGATTTATTCGTGGCGCGATCGCCAAATTAAATGGATCGCATAAAACTCACTGGTATCCACAATTTATCAAAGCTACCACTACAGAGGATTTACACTCACAAGGACGGCGCGAAACTTATTTATGGGGAACATTAACTTATCAAAAAGGAAGCCCCATTTTTCAGCCTGTGAAGAATTATAGTTCTGGGAATCTGATTAGTGCGATCGGTACAAATGCTTTAGCAGTAATGCGAGTAAATCAAACCTATTTACCTGCGGGAGATGAAGCAATTATTATGTTAATCTAATCATAATTTCCCAATTTGACATTAGGTTATAAAGTTATACCAATACACAAAATGGCTAGGCTATTTTGTATGTTTAAAACTATAACTAGGTTTAGTTTTTAATTCACAAAAGTATGCCGACACTTTTATGAATTGGGATTACAGCAAACTTCATTGAAACGAACCACAATGAAATTCTAAAAGTGTTGCTAGACAATACTTTTTAAAATTTATTGGTTCGGGTTTTAGAGCGAAGCTTTGTAACTGTATAATCTAGGGGCATCAACAAAAGACAACATCCTTAGTGGTGCAGAAAAGTCTGGAAAGGGTTGACAGGCATAGAATCTCAAAATGAGACAAGAGGAATAAAAAGGGCAAGAGATGAGATACTCAAGTTCCTCAACAAAAGATCTTATACAAATGCCCCACCTATATCTTCAGCTACAAGAACAACTGCGTCAATGGCTCAAGCCAAAAGATAAGCGACATCTCCAAGGATTTGCGGAGGCAGTAGCCGCGATATTGCAATCAGGAAGGGCAAGTCTGAGTCATTGGTTGCCCTATTTGAGCCATCGAGAGTGCCAAGCCAGAAGTCAGATGGAAAGACTAAGCTACTTTGTGCATAATCCACATATCATCGCCGAGAGATTCTATAACCCATTGGTGAAGCACTTTCTCCAAGCATTTGCAGGAGAATCGTTGGAACTAGCCTTAGACACAAGTATACTGTGGGATAAATTCTGTCTTATAGAAGTATGCTTGATTTGGGGAGGGAGGTCGATTACTCTAGCTCAAGTAGTACTAGAGCATGGCAGCGCTACAGTTGGCTTTGAACATTATCGTCCCGTCTTAGAACAAGTACGCTCTCTATTGCCGCCACAAAGTACGGTGACCTTGCTTGCCGACCGAGGTTTTGAACATGGGGAATTAATCCGATGGTTACAGCAAAATCACTGGTCTTGGGCAATTCGCGCAAAGAGCGATCTGCTAGTGACTCTGCCAACAGGTACAACCAAGCGTGTTGAACAACTGATACCTCCCGCAGAGCAAGCTTATCTAGTTCCCGATGTCACCGTACTCGGTGATGTTAATTGTCATTTAGCGACGGCTAACCTAGACATGGCTAACGGTTCATGGGCTGTCCTTAGCGATATTCCCCCTTCATTACAGACTTTTGCTCTCTATGGCAAACGCTTTGGTGGAATCGAACCCCATTTTAAAGACTATAAGTCGGCGGCTTTTAATGTTGTTAGCTCTCATCTCCGTGATGCTCAAGCTCTTACCTGTTTATTTATGCTCCTTGCCACGGCTAACCTGATTGCTGTAATTCTTGGCATAATGTTGGTGCGTTTGGGGCAAAGGGCTGCGATTGATTGGCACGATCATCGCGGCTTGAGTTTTCTGCAACTCGGTCTCCGTCAGCTTCACACTCTTCTTTACCAACAAAAATCTCTTCCTATTTTGCAGATTTTGCCTAGAACTAATCCTCCTCCTGCCTCTGCTTCTATTGCTAAACGCGAAAAGTTAGATTTTCGTATCGAATTTGCCCGTATTACCATTGTCTCATCTTGAGACTCCCATGAGTTTTCTGCACCACTAAGGACAACATCACAAGTTTATGTGTCATTGACAACTATCGGTATCAAGCACATGTATGCAAAGTTCTCCTCTAATGTATTGGGCATATTTTCTGGCTGCTAGCATCATTGAGGATGTTCTTCTTATGCCATTAGATAAAAATAATTTAACTAATGAAAACATAGTTACACTTTTGCGGGGATATAGAATTTCTCCCTCTGAGCCCTTACAGCAGCAGCTAATTGAAATTCATATGGGTTTGATCCGTGAAACGATCACTTCTTTACCAATCTCCTTAATTAACCAAAAAAATATTGGTGAGCGTCGTTCCAGCGATCGCCCAGACAGAAACGAGCGCCGAGTATCAAACCGCAGAGTTGGGGAACGCAGATCAAGCGATCGCGAATTGCTCGAAGTTGGCAAACAAGGCTTAAAAAAAGCGTTAACTCAATTTAATCCTGAGATAAATCCAAATTTTTCTGAATTTGCGCGATCGCATATTCATCAGCATTTAGAGAATTTTTTGCAAAGACAGTATCTCGACAGTCGGAATGAACCTCAAGAAGTCGAAGAGGCTGATCCGCAAACTACAATTACCCGAAAACAAGAAACTCTGGAAATTTTACAAGCCTATCGCACTAACCCATCCATAAAACTGCGGAATAAATTAGTTAACCTGAATATTGGCTTGGTTCGTCGCGAAGCCTATCATTGGAAAAATCAATGCCAAGAAAGTTTTGAAGACCTCATGCAGGTTGGTTCTATTGGGTTAATTAATGCGATCGAGCGATTTGATGTTAGTAAAGGAAACGCTTTTAGCTCTTTTGCTGTGCCATATATCAAAGGAGAAATCCAACATTATCTCCGTGATAAAAGCCCGACGGTGAGAATGCCTCGCGCTTGGCTGAGCACCTATAACCAAGGCTGTAAGATCATTCGCAATAAGCGGACTGAAACTGGACGGGAGCCGTCAAGCCAAGAAGTAGCTAACGAGCTAGGTATTACTGTTAATGAATGGTATGACATTAAACTCGCCTGTCAAAACCGATCGCCAATCAGTCTTGACACGCCAATCGATCAAAGTGAAGATAGCTCGACATCCATCGGCGATCTAGTTACTGATCACAAATATCAAAGTTTTCAACTTGCCCAAGAAGATAATATTCGGCTCCAACAAGCTCTTGACCTCCTAGAAGATCGCACCCGTGAGGTTGTCGAGTTTGTATTCCTCAAAGAATTTACCCACCGTGAAGTTGCTGAAACTCTAGGAATTAGCGCTGTCACTGTGTCACGCCAACTCAAAAAAGGCTTAATCGCCCTCAAAAAGATTTTGGCTACACCTATCGAATAAAAAAAGCGCTCACCAAAGGTGAGCGCTTTTTTTATAAGGTTTTCCTTATTTAGATAGCAGTAGTAGCTTGCAATCTAGCGCGAGCAATACTTAAACTTTGCTCAGCTTGAATTTTGCCTTGCTTATCTTCAGCTTTAATACCAGCCAAAGCTTGCTCAGCTTCTTCAAGTTTTTTACGCGCTTCATCAGCATTGATCGTGCTGCCTAATTCGCCACTACGAACCAAAACAGTTACTTCGTTTTCTTCAACTTCAGCAAAACCACCCGTAAGAGCGATCGCAGCCCAAGCTTTATCCTTACGAAAACGCAACACGCCTGTTTCCAGCGCCGAAATCAGAGGTGCGTGACCAGTTAAAATACCCAATTGCCCTGAAGAACTAGGTAAAATCACTTCCTCTGCGACAGTATCCACAATCGTTTGATCTGGGGCAATTACTTTTACAGTTAGGGTCATGATCTACTTACCAGCTTTTAACTTTTCAGCTTTTTCGATTACTTCATCGATGTTGCCAACGAGATAGAACGCTTGCTCAGGAAGATCATCGAGTTCACCCTTAAGGATGCGATCGAATCCACTGATGCTTTCTTCGAGGGTGACATACTTACCAGGAGAACCTGTAAATACTTCAGCAACGAAGAATGGCTGAGACAAGAAACGCTCAATTCTACGGGCGCGGGCTACAGCCAACTTATCATCTTCAGAAAGTTCATCTAGACCCAAGATCGCGATGATATCTTGAAGTTCTTTATAACGCTGAAGAATTGCTTGTACGCCACGAGCAACACGGTAATGCTCGTCACTGACGACACCTGGTTGCAACATTGTCGAGGAAGAATCAAGAGGGTCAACCGCAGGATAAATACCCTTAGAAGCCAAACCACGAGACAACACGGTGGTTGCATCAAGGTGGGCAAATGTGGTTGCAGGAGCTGGGTCAGTCAAGTCATCCGCAGGTACATAAACCGCCTGTACGGAGGTAATCGAACCTTCGGTGGTTGATGTAATGCGCTCTTGTAAAGCACCCATATCTGTTGCTAGTGTGGGCTGATAGCCTACAGCCGATGGCATCCGACCAAGCAGTGCCGATACTTCCGAACCAGCTTGGGTAAAGCGGAAAATATTGTCAATGAACAACAATACGTCTTGCTTGGAGACATCACGGAAATATTCCGCCATGGTCAAGGCGGTTAAGCCAACACGCATACGCGCTCCAGGTGGCTCGTTCATTTGACCATAAACAAGAGCGAGGTACTGAAGTACGCCCGATTCTTTCATTTCATGGTAAAGGTCATTACCTTCGCGGGTACGTTCGCCGACACCGCCAAACACCGACACACCAGAGTGCTTTTTAGCGATGTTGTTAATTAATTCTTGAATTAATACGGTTTTGCCGACACCAGCACCACCAAATAGTCCAATTTTGCCACCACGACGATAGGGCGCAAGAAGGTCAATTACCTTAATGCCCGTTTCAAAGGTGCTTGGCTTGGTTTCTAAAGATGTAAATGCAGGAGATGGACGGTGAATTGGGAATTTTTCTTCGGTTACAACGGGACCTAATTCATCGATAGGTTCGCCCAACACGTTAAAAATTCTGCCTAATGTATTAGGTCCGACAGGAACAGAAATTGCTGCGCCTGTATCGGTTACACTCATACCTCTAACGATTCCGTCAGTGGTACTCATTGCCACAGCTCGAACTTGATTTCCACCTAGTAATTGCTGAACTTCACAGGTGACATTAATGTCTTGTCCTGCGGAGTTACGACCAGTTACGATAACGGCGTTATAAATTTCGGGGACTTTGCCACTTGGGAACTCGGCATCAACAACAGGGCCAATGACCTTAGTGATGCTCCCTACTGATACTTTCTCTGCGGTTGTTACCATGCTTGCTGTTTACTCCAGCCTCTAACTCAGAATCTAAAAAATTTGCAATGAAATGACGTGCAAGAAGATATACGCAAGAAAATGCAGTACACCATACAAGATCAAACTCTAATGAGTTTAACTTTTTTACACTCAGATATAAAGCTAACCGCTTCTCAAAATATCATTTAATGGGGCTCTAAAGATCGTTGGTTTCCTGAAAACATCAATTCTCAGGGTAAAAATTGGTTTTGTTGAAAATCTGCATTTGGCAGACTTTCAACAAAACCAATTTTGGGGTTTGCTGCGCCTGCGGCGCAGCAAACCCCAAAATTTGATTTCATAACGAGAAATAAGTAGGCACGCTTAATTAATTACACATCCCAACCCGTAAGATTGCGCCCCTGCGGGGCGCAATCTTACGGGTTGAGGTAGAGTTTATTCTGCACAGGTACTTAATTTATCCTGAAAAAAGCTTGGATTTTCTACTATGAGTCAGTTAGTTTTGTATATTGCGTTGAGTCTGGATGGCTATATCGCGCGAACTTGTGGGGAGGTTGACTGGCTATTTACTGACCAAGATTATGGATATGAGGATTTTTATGCGACATGCGATCGCCTAATCATGGGGCGAAATACCTATAAACAGATCCAATTTTGGGGTGATTATCCCTATCCTGATAAGCAAGGTTTTGTATTTTCCCGAACTATCCAACATGATCGCGATGAAAATGTGAATTTTGTTGCGGGTGATCTAGTTAGCTTTGTTAAAAATTTAAAATTGCAAGATGGCAAAGATATTTGGCTAGTTGGTGGAGCCGCGATCGCTAAAACATGTTTAGAAAACAATCTTGTCGATAGGTTTATTCTGTCGATCCATCCCATAATTTTAGGCGAAGGCATCGCTTTGTTCCCTCAGACTCTGCCAACTTTGTCTTTAAAGTTAGAGCATAGCAAGACTTTTGAGACAGGATTAGTGCAGCTTACTTATTCCAATGGTTAATCCCAAAACACAAAATGGCGTAGCCATTTTGTGTTTTGGGAAAAGTCCGATAAATCTAGGAAACTAATCCTTTTTGATAAAGTTCAGTCAATTCACGCAAAAAATTTAAACTCTGCTTACCAGTCATCGAGATTGGAGAAAATATATCCGAACTTGAGTATTTCAAGATAATATCGCGCACTTCGGCATGATTACCAAGTTGGACAACCTTCATTGACCATAAAGAAAAATCACGATGCTCAATTTCCGAGAAATCTATCAGCTCAGCATTAACATGACGCTTATCTAAAAGAATACGATTATAGGTTTGGCTAATCACACGCCGACTGCCCTCTAGTACCTGCAAAAACATCGAATCACCAAAACTCAACATTCCCGTAATTCCTACTTTTTTGTTGTTACGTTCGGACTTCTCCAAAATTTCAACCAAGTCTGGATATTCTAGTCCTGCGATCGCCTGACTAACATAGATTAAACGATAGAGAGCCATAGATTTCTTCATTGCCAAGTAATGTATATAAGACTACCAAAAATCGCCAATGATTTGTGGCGCACAATTAATCCAAAAGAGAGTAGCAGAGCTTTGCGCTGCTACTCTCTTTTGATTCTAGCTACTTATCCCAATTCACAAAAATGTGACGATATTTCTATGAATTGAAAAGCAAACCCTGTAAGGATTTTAAAAACACAAATAGGCGTAGCCTTTTTGTATTTTGGTATTAGCTCTACTTTTTGATCCATACAGAGACTGAGCCACCATTGCAACGAAACTCCGCCCAGCCATCGTCATTGCTGGTCACAGGATCATCAACATGCTCCGTGATATCGATATAGGTACTATTTGGATGTCCGACATTCATCCATTTCTGTCCGTCTTCGCCGTTACTAAGTACTACCGCCACACCACCAGAATGCTCTTCATCGCCCAATCTTGTCCAACCGATCGTATTAGGATGGTTGAAATAGTCTAACTGTTCACCATAACAATAAGTTTGCCGTACAAAAAGGAACTTATCAAGTAACCATTTGTGGCTCTCCATCCAAATCTCGTACTCATTACCATCTTTACCCCAATCCTTGTAATGTGCGCCGTAGTAATCACCATAAAAAATACAAGGATATCCTTCTTGCCTCAGCAAAATCAGCGCGTAGGCAAGGGGCTTAAACCAAGCCTCGACGATTGATTCTAGGGACTGCAATGGCTGAGAATCATGGTTTTCCACCAAGGTAACCGCGAGGGTCGGCTGATCTTTGACCAAGGTATTTTCAAAAATTTGGCTGAGGTCATAATCCTGACCCGCTTGACTGGCGAGATGGAAATTTAGGTGCAAAGGTGCATCAAATAGATCCACCTTGCCCTCAGTAACAGCGATGAAATTATTTAAAGCTTCCACTTCGTAAGACCAATATTCTCCCACTGCAAATAGATCCCGTTTGGCATGATGACGCACATGCTCTAACCATTCTGGAAAGAATCCTGCTGACACATGCTTAACCGCATCAAATCGGAATCCATCGACATGGGTTGTGTCATACACCCATTCCCCCCAATATTTGAGTTCCCCTTGGACTTCCGAGTTTCGCATGTCAAGGTCACACCCCATTAAGTAATCAAAGTTCCCTTTTTCCAGATCAACGTCTTTATCAAAGGATTTACCCTTAAGCAAATAGATAGCGTCTTCACCTGCGTTATAAACGTTGTAATCGATCGCATCAAAATGCCACCAATGCCATTCCATCATCGAATACTTGCCTTTGCGACCCTCAAAAGTGAAGTGAGTCCAAGCTTTAATATGTTGATATTCGCCGATCGCCTGATTCCGATTTTCCATACTAAATGGTGTTGCTTCCATTTCTTCTTCGCGATCGGCTCCTAGTTTATGATTAAACACTACATCAGCATAAACATTAATTCCCACTTTCTGGGCGGCTTTAATTGCGCGAATATATTCGTCTTTAGTCCCATATTTGGTTCTGACTGAGCCTTTTTGATCAAATTCTCCAAGATCAAACAAGTCATAAATGCCATAACCCACATCCATACCTCCAGCTGTACCTTTATAAGCAGGTGGTAACCATATAGATGTTATTCCAATTTTTGCTAATTCCTCAGCCTCCTCTACTACCTGATTCCACAGACTGCCATCATCAGGCAAGTACCAGTGGAAATACTGCATCATCACGCCATTCTGATTAGACATAGTTAACATTCCCCAACATTAAGATTAAAAGACAAACTAGTAGTAAAGAAATTATTGCTTAATTTAAGAGACTAATTGAGCAATAAATATTTTAAAAAAGCTGGTGATATCCATATACATTGACAAAACACCCTGTATTAAGTTTTATGTTGTATTTAATCAAGTTATTCATTTCACTCAATAAATCACTCATGAGGCTGCAAAAGTGAATTTGGAAAATAAAAAATAAAGAAAATTAAAATTATGAGTTTACAAGAAAGAGCTAAAGCAGCAGCCCAAAATATTGAAGGTAAAATTGAAGAGGCTATAGGCAATATCACTCATGATTCTTCAAAGCAAGCTGAAGGACAAGCAAAGCAAGTTGAAGCAAATATTCGTAATGCATCTGAAGATGCTAAAGACAAAGCTGTAGACGTTGCCAACATTGTCAAAGAAAAAGCTAAAGATGTTGCCAACATTGTCAAAGAAAAAGCTAAGGATGTAGCTGAATCTGTAGAGAAGAAAGCAAAAGATGTCAAAAATTCTGGCTCATCTGGGTTTGAGGGGTAAATGGTACAGTATCGATACAATTATTGGCGACATGGTAGGGCTGTAACTGTTGCTCCGAGAGGATTCTGATTACTATTAGCTGTGCTTATCCCCATGAACCCAGAAGAGCCAAAATTCTATTAATTAAATCTGATTAACTAAAAAATTAAGATTTAAGATTTTGACATTTTAACCATCAAAAATCCACCTTTATTCTAGTATTTAGAGATATAAGTTATTCTTTACGGACTAATTTTTTAACTAAATTGATTCAATCCAAAACCATGCTTTTTGAGAGTAATTGGAGAACTAAAATGATTTTACAAGTTTATCAATCATTATTAAACATTGGATTAATTTCAATCCTTTCACTTACATTAGTCTTTGGGCTTGCTGTTAAGAACAGTTCGGCAGCACAATCATTCACGCAGCTAGCTAATAATCCTCATACAGCGATCGCCTCAATGGGGAACATTAAAGCAACTGCCAAGGATCTTGAAGGTAAAACGCAAGAAGCGATCGGCAATCTCACAGGTGATGCCAAAAATCAAATCATTGGAAAGGCAAAGCAGGCTGAAGCTGATGCTCGGAAAGTAACTGAAAATATTAAAGATGGGGTGAAATTGCCAGAACGATTGAAAGCGAATGCCGAAAATCTAAAAGGAAAAACACAGGAAGCGTTCGGGAATTTGAAAGGCGATCGCCAAGATCAGATTGCTGGCAAGGCAAAGCAATTGGAGCTTAGTGGTGCAGAAAACTTAGGCGAGTCTCATCCTGAGACAGTGGTAACACGAGAAAATTCAATACGAAAATCTAACATTTCTCGTTTGGCAATAGAAGCACAGGCAGGAGGAGGGTTACTTTTAGGAAAAGCCTCTAATTGAGGAAGTGGTTTCTGTTGGTAAAGAAGACTGTGAAGATGACGGAGACCCTTACTTTTCACGGGATCTTTGAAAGGCATAATAGAAAAGTCTTTCAGGGAAAGAGCCCAGATGAGGTTAAAGTATAAAAAATGAAGTAAAAGTAGGCAAGAAAAATGATGAACTGGTGGGACAAAAACTTTGCGAGTTGTGAATTAGGGGATGAGAGACTAAGCGATAGAGCCTACTCAATCGGCAAAAAGATAAGTGAAGGATTTGGGAAAGCCTTGTCAGAGATATTTAAAAGTGGCTCTGAGTTAAAAAGAGCTTATGAGTTTTCGCCAATCGGAAAACAGAATTTAGCAAGATCATAAAACCACACTGTCAAATGACCAGTGAAGCCGTGGAAGAACAAGAATTGGTCTTATGCATAGGAGATACCACCTATCTAGATTATGGCAAAATTAAAGCCAAACGGGAAGGGTATGGACCAACAGGAAACGGTGGGAACGGATTAATTCTGCATAGTGCCTTAGCGATCGCCCCCGAACAAGGACAAGTAATCGGGTTGTTATGGCAAAAATTGTGGAACCGAGAACCGAAAGCAAAGCCACCGCAAGATGAAACTCCAGAAGCGAAAAAGCAACGACAGGCGCTTGACCGAAAAGCAGCCCGACAAAGGTTATTCAAAGATAAAGAGTCTTATCGATGGGTAGAAGCGATGACCGCAGTCGAGCATCAAGTAAGTAGCAGCACCAATGTAATTCATATTTTCGACCGCGAAGGAGATATCACCGAAGTCTTCGACCAAGTACGACAACTGAAACATACAGGGGTATTAGTACGAGCAGCCCATGACCGTAGCTTAGACCAAAATAGCGAACGTCTATGGCAAAAACTGGAGTCGCAACCCGTAAGATTTGAACAGGAAATCAAAGTACCAGAGACTGGTAAACGTAAAGCCCGTATCGCGAAATTAGCTGTACGATTTTCTAAGGTTCATCTACGGGTTCCCTATCGTTTTGACAATCGTGACCCATTAACCGTTTATGCTGTCTATGCAACGGAAATCGATTGCCCAGAAGGTGAAACCTCTTTGGAATGGATGCTGTTGACCACTGAAGTCGTAGAAGAACTAGAGACTGCCATTAAGATTTTACGTTGGTATACTTACCGTTGGCGTGTCGAAGATTTCCATAAAATCTTTAAGTCTGGCTGTCAGTGTGAGCGCTATAGACTTGCTGCTGAAGGGATGAAGACATTGTTAGGCTTTTTAAGTGTCTGTGCGGTCGAACTTTTACAGGTTACTTATCTCCATCGCAATCAACCTGATGCTCCTGCCGTTGAGATTCTTTCTCCTGTCCAAATTCAGGTTTTAAAGGCTAGATTCCCTAAATCTCCTCCTGTTTTAACCGTTGCTTGGGCTATCGAGTCGATTGCTTTCCTTGGCGGGTATCTTGAACATCGTCGTAAATCTCCCATTGGCATTCAAGTCCTCTGGCGGGGCTGGTCTAATCTACGTGAACTTTGCCAAGGTTGGCTTCTTGCTCAAATTCATACTTAACGGGAAAAGTAAGGACGGAGACCGAGTTGCAGAAAACTCAAGCCTCTGTGGTCATGCCAATCAATCCAAGCCCTTTGCCCCAAACGCACCAACATGATACCGAGAATCAAAGCAATCAAGGAAGCTGTGGCAAGAAGCATAAATAAACAAGTGAGAGCCTGAGCATCGCGGAGATGAGAGCTAACAATATCAAAAGCCGCAGACTTGTAATCCTTAAAATGAGGTTCAATCCCACCGAAACGTCTGCCATAAAGAGCAAAGGTCTGTAATGATGGGGAAATAGCAGTAAGGACAGCCCATGAACCGTTAGCCATTGCTAGATTTGCCGTAGCTAAGTGACAATTAATATCACCCAGCACCGTAACATTAGGGAATAGATAAGCTTGCTCTGAGGGTGGTATCAGTTGTTCCACACTCTTGGTTGAACCTTTGGCTAGAGTCACTTGCAGATCGGTCTTTGCTCGAATTGCCCAAGACCATTGATTTCGGTTTAACCAACGGATTAATTCCCCATGTTCAAAACCTCGGTCGGCAAGTAAGGTCACCGTGCTTTGCGGTGGCAATAGGGTGAGTACTTGTTCTAATACTGGACGATAATCCTCAAAGCCAACTGTGGCACTGCGATGTTCCAGCACTACTTGCGCCAAGCCAATCGACCGTCCTCCCCAAATCAAGCATACTTCTATTAAACAAAATTTATCCCACAGCATACTCGTATCTAGAACCAGTTCTAACGATGCTCCTGCAAATGCTTGCAGAAAGTGCTTCAGCAATGGGTTATAGAATGTTTCAGCGCTGATGTGCGGATTATGCACAAAGTAGTTTAGTCTTTCCATTTGGCTCCTTGCTTTGCAGTCCCGATGGCTCAAATAGGGCAACCAATGACTCAGACTTGCACTTCCTGATTGTAATATTGCGGCTACTGCCTCAGCAAATCCTTGCAGATGTCGTTTGTCTTTTGGCTTAATCCATTGACGCATTTGTTGTTGTAGTTGAAGATAGAGGTGGGGTATTTGCATGAGAACTTTTGTTGAGGAACTTGAGTATCTCATGTTTTGCCCCTTCCCTATCTCCTGTCTCATTATGAGATTCTATGTGCGTCAACGCTTTTAAGGCTTTTCTGCACCACTAAGGCAATTGGAGTCAAAAGCTCGTACTTTGATGGAAGATGCGAAAGATAAAGTTAAAGGAATGGTTGAGTAAGTTTCTTTCTAGCTCTTTTTAGCTTGTGATGTAGAGATTTTTATAGAGAAATCTGCAATAGAAAGCTTCCGAACTTAACTAACAAAAGGATGGAATTGTATGAGTTTTATTTGGTTTATTTTGATCGGTTTAGCTGCTGGCTGGCTAGCGGGACAACTGATGAGAGGTGGCGGATTTGGATTAGTGGGAGATATCGTTGTCGGTGTCATTGGCGCATTGCTAGGTGGTTTCTTATTTAGCACCTTTGGTGTATCTACTGGCGGCGGACTGCTTGGTAGTTTGATTGTTGCCACGATTGGCGCTGTTGTCCTCTTATTTGGGCTACGCCTGGTTAAATCTGCTTAATTCTTACTTGCGATACGTTGCAACACCTAGCTTATAACAAAACACAAAATGGCGTAGCCATTTTGTGCTTTTAAAACCCTTACAGGGTTTGGTTTTTAATTCACAGAAGTGTAGCCACACTTTTGTGAATTGGTATTAAACAATTAATAAGAGTTCGATTAAAAATTATGTCTGACGAAAGAGATCAAGAAACCACAAGTAGAAAAGTTACATCTAACTCTAATACTCCTTTGAACAGATACAGCACTTCTGAAGAACGCACGACTAAAGTCAAAGATGATGGCAGTTCTAACGCTGTTATTGTCTTCGTCTTGCTTTTCTTAGCTGTAGGCGCAGGAGCAGTTGCATATTACCTAAACAATCGTCCCGCTCCAGCGCCAATCTTAGTGCCGAGTGCTGTTGATACGGTAAAAGAAAACAAATCAACAATAATTGAACGGAATAACACAACTATTAGAGAAGTAAGTCCTGCGACTTTGCAACCAACCCCCAAAGTTGAGATCACAGTCCAGCCTCAGCCTGTAGCACCAGCACCAGCAGTAACCGTAACAGCCCAGCCGACAGCAACACCAGCTTCGACCCCAAAAGCTATGACTCCCTCTGCAAACCCAACGCCAACTACAGGTTCTCCTAATAATTAACCAATCCCAATAAAAAAGAGGCAGTGCTTTGCACTGCCTCTTTTTTATTGGGGATTAGTTTGACTGGGAATCATCACGATCGCCCAATAAGGAACTTCATCAGCAACGACTGAGGATATTTGCTTGATCGTTTGATTAGGCATCGTGGCACGTTCAATATATAAGGCGCGTGAAAATAACCCTAATTCTTCTAAAACCGACTTAACTTTAGCGAAATGTCTACCTAATTTGATAATAATTGCCGCGTCAGCAACGGCAAGGCGATCGCGTAAAATATCTGCTTCTAAGGTTGCAGGCATGATACTCAGCACATCATTGCGATAAGTAAGAGGAGCGCCTAACATTGCAGCACTGGCAAAAGTCGAAGATATGCCTGGAATGACTTCTGTATGAAACCTATCAGATAACCGATTGAAAATATACATAAACGAGCCGTAAAGCATCGGATCACCTTCGCATAATACCGCCACATCCCGACCTGCTTCTAAATGCTCAGCAATCTTTTCGGCGGCAATATCGTAATATGGCTGTGAAGAGCGCTCGACACTAAAGGGAAGTGGCATCGGTACTTCAATCTGCTCAGGACGAATAAAATCAGCAACGATCGCCCTTGCCAAAACTTTACCGCTTTCCATAGTGGGATAGGCTATCACGGGAACTGAAGTCAAAATGCGATGTGCCTTGATCGTCAATAGCTCTGGATCGCCAGGTCCAATTCCTAAGCCATACAAATTTCCTTTTTTGGCAATCACTTCTTCAACTGGGTTCATACTAACAATCCTAAATCATTTGTGAGAGAATCTTTTCCTTGCATAGCTTGACTAGTAGCGGCAATTCATGAATTACCCTTACTAACAAATTAAGTACATTGCTATAGCTCATTCTCCATCGCTAATGCATTCAAGGCTGCGGCAGCCATTGCGCTACCTCCCCGCCGACCATGAATAGTCAAAAAGGGCACGCCGCGACTGTTTGCCGCCAAAGCTGCCTTTGATTCGATCGCACCGACAAAACCAACGGGGAATCCTAGTATAACGGCTGGTTTAGGCAAACCTTGATCTAGCATTTCTAATAATCGAAATAGTGCCGTTGGTGCATTACCGATCGCGACGATCGATCCCTCAATATGCGATCGCCAGAGTTCCATTGCGGCGGCTGAGCGTGTATTGCCAATTGTTTTAGCAATTTCTGGCACTTCAGGCTCATTTAAGGTGCAAATTACAGGATTATTGGCTGGTAGGCGCTTGCGGGTTACTCCATTGGCTACCATTTGCGCATCACAGAGAATATTTGCCCCATTTTTCAGCGCCACCCTACCAACTTTAACCACATCTTCAGAATAGTCAAGATCGCTGATAATATCCGTCATCCCACAAGCATGAATTAAGCGTACAGCAACTACTTCTAAGTCCTGTGGCAAAATTGATAAATCCGCCTCAGCGCGAATTGTGGCAAAGGACTTTTGATAAATTTCATTGCCATTACGGATATAGTCAAGCATGTAACTGGTTAAAGGGGATCTCAAGTATTACGCAAATAAACCAAGAACTCAAGTTCTTGGCTAAAAGCTCAAGTCCACTTCAGTGGACTACAAAATACTTCTAAGCAACCCGTTTCAACGGGTTTTAGCTTTTAGCCCGCACTTGAGTGCAGGGCTTCTGCGTAAGGTGAGTTAATAAGTAATTTGTAAAGTCACTAAAGCTTCGACTTTCTGCTCGCCAGCCAAAATTGGCACAGAGCTAGCAGCTTTGTTTGCAAATGAGTCCATGCGTGGTTGAGGAACTGGATAAGCGATCGCTGAATCACTAATGTTAATAGTTTTGATAGTTTTGGGAGTAAAACCTAAGGCACTCAAAACAGTATTAGATTGAGTTTGCGCATCTTTAATGGCATCTTGAAGAGCGAGTTGCTTAGCGGCATTTAACTCGGTATCGGTAGCGATAAAGCTAATTTGCTCAATTTGATTTGCTCCTGAGTTAACAGCAGCATCAAGGACTGAACCAGCTTGATCGATCGCTACTACAAAACTCACACTAGTCTGTCCTGTGAAACCTTCTTGGCGTTGGCGATTATTTTCATAGACATACTTGGGATTAAGCTGAATGCTGGTGGTTTGCAATTTCTCAACGTTTAGTTGCTGCAAGCGCGAGACAATGCTATTAGCTTGACGCGCAACTTCTTCTTGAACGGCGATCGCAGTTTTACCTTCCACATTTACCCCAAGCTGAATTCTAGCTTTAGTGGTTTTGACAGAGCGTTCCCCACGACCTGTGACCGTAAGTACCCGCTCATTTTTTATCTCAGCATACTTAGCAGAAGATTCTTGGGCTTTTGCTGAAGGTGCGATCGCAGCGATCGAGGGAACACAAAAAGCAAGACTGAGAACAAATGTAGTTAAGTGACGCATATAATTAAATCCTTAATAACCTTGGTTTTACGATATTTCCATTTCTGTTGTTTTGAAGATATCACCTAGATTAAATAGGATTCAGCACGGTTTCATTTTCGGCAACGACAAAAAGTGATGTTCCCATTTTTAATCAAGAAGCAATTTTTTATGTCGCGGCTTTGTCGCGACATAAAAAATTGCTTCTTGATACCAATTCACGAAAATGTGGCAACACTTTTGTGAATTAAAAAGCAAACCCCGTAAGGGTTTTAAAAACACAAAATGGCGCAGCCATTTTGTGTTTTGGTATTATTTAGATTTTGATATCGCGGCGCGTGATTCGACCATTCGGCGCATCAATATATCGGGGCAATGTACTTTGATCAATAACCTTTAGCGTATCCATATCGTAGGTTGTATAAATTGTTTCCGCAGTTTCCAACTTAATATCGATTACTGTGACTGTTCTATTTGGTGCTAGATCACCACTTAGTAAGCGCCGAGGTCCATCACCTAAAACGCCTGCATAGAGTAGTTCTAATTTGCCTTTATGGGCGGGATAGTAAGCGTGATGATGTCCACTAATATAGGTATGCACATTATATTTTTCTAATAAGGCTCTGAGTCGTTCAGCATCTTCCAAGTAATTGCCAGCAGTCTCGCGCCCCTTGGAAACTGCATATAGTGGCAAGTGCCCGATCGCAATCCGTAACTTCGCCTTTTGAGCGACTTCACTAGCAAGACTCTTTTCCACCCACTTCAGTTGTGCCGATGGGATTTCGGCTGTAGATGCATCCCAAGTTAAAAAGAAAACATCATTCTGCTCAAATGTATAGTAGAAAGGAAATCCTGCGCGATCAACAAAGTTTAAATTTGGATCATGTTTGGGATTATTCCAGTACTTGATTACAGCATTGCGATCATTCTCAAAGGTGGATTTTCCGCCAAAGGAGGAGCCTGATGCATCATGATTCCCAATCGTAAATCCAAAGGGAAGTTTGGCTTTGCGAATTGGTGCGGCAATATGCTTGTCAAATCCTTTCCACATGGCTTCTATTTCGGAAGGTTTAAGGGAATTGTCTTGTCCCGCCACCATATCGCCACCACATAGCACTAAGTCTGGTTCCCAGTCTGGGACAAAGGCGATCGCCTGTTTAACCTGATCAATATAATCAGTAGAACCATAAGCACTATTGAGATCGCTAATCACCACAATTCGCACATCACCCCTCGCAGGTGCATATAGACCTTTGGGCGCAGGATTAAGCGATCTTTTGACAGTTGGTGGAGATTTGGCTGGTTTAGGGTTATTGGCTATGGGAGATTTGGTCTCTGTAGGTGCGATCTCATCAGGCTTGCGGTTCAGAATTCCCGAAAAAGCAGCCCCACCAATCCCACCACCCAACGCTAATCCACCTAATATCAATAATTGTCGTCGTTTGAGTGCCATAGGGTCTTAAATATCAACTTGCTGCAATATTTTATAGCGATCACTGGGTGTAATACTAAGTAATAAGTTAGGTGAGAGTATTTTGTAAGGTTTGAACTATCAATAATAGCGATCATCTATCATTATCATTTAACTAAGTCGCGAAATTATTTGCACCTGTTTAGGCGATCGCATTATCCTTTAATATACTTAGCCCTAAGAATTCTAGCAAAATTGTAATAAGTTACTGACTATGACAACCGATCCTATTGAGCAATCTGAACCTAGTGATGAAGTCCCTAAGATTGAATCTTCAATTATTCCATCTGAAGCAGATCAGAAGAAAGGAAGATGGGGCAAAGCATTTAGCGCGGTTTCTGGCGCAGCAGGAGCAGTTGGTAACGCAGTCGGTGGCGCAGCAGGAGCAGTTAGTGGCTCCATTGTTGTTGCAGGAGGTTCCATCGGAAATGCAGCAGGAGCAGTTGGTGACGCAGTTGGTGCATTGACTAAAACAGTTGGCGGCGCAGTAGTTGGTGGCATTTCAACAGCAACCAGTGGAACAGGATATGCAATCAACGAGATCAGTAACAGTCTTTTGATGAAGAAAATCGCTCAAACCTTCAAGGCTGATTGGCTGCTGCAAATACTAGATCAAGTTGATGTTAACAATGCAGAAGCTGAGGTCAAGCGACTACAACAAAAATATCCTAACGATTCTCCCAATCAAATCGCCCAAAAAATTATCAAACAAAAGGCAGTATTTGCTGGTGCAACTGGATTTGCAACTTCTATTATACCTGGTGCGGCGGCAGTATTTTTCGCGGGGGATCTCATTGCTACAACCTCACTTCAAGCAGAGATGGTTTATCAAATTGCCAGGGCCTATGGAATGGATCTTACAGCAAATACCGATCAAACCCGCCACAAGTCTAATAAGCTAAAAGTATTATCAAGGAAAGATTACATATGGCAGCATATTCGCTAGATTTACGAAAAAAGATATTAAGTGCTTGGGAAAACAAAGAAAATACGCAGAGAGGCATAGCTAAACGATTTAAAGTAAGCTTGTCATTTGTTCGAGATTTTTTGCGTCGGTATCGAGAAACAAATGAAATAGCAGCAAAACCCCAAGGAGGAGATCGGCGGTCGAAAATCAAAGGCAAAGATGAAGAATTAGTAAAGACAATTGTTGAAGCGCAAAATGACATATATCTCAGAGAGATCAAAGAAAAACTACATGAAACAAAGACAATAGAAGTGAGCGTATCAGGATTGAGTCGTACGCTTAAGCGCTTAGAATTAGGGCGTAAAAAAAAACTTTAGTAGCCAGCGAACAAGCGACAGAAAGAGTGAAAAAATTGCGTTATGAGTTTCGTCGTTGGCTAGATACGATAGATGTCAAAAACCTTGTATTCATTGACGAGACAGGGCTAAATCTAGCGATGACGAGGCTTTATGGTAGATGTCAAGGAGGATGTAGGGTATATGATGACCGTCCAGGTAACAAAGGTAGAAACATCACTTTAATTGGAGCCATGAGTGATGAAGGGTTGATTGCTGCGATGACTTTTGCTGGTAGTCTCAACACCGCCAGTTTTTTGGTTTTCATTGAGAAAATACTATTGCCTCGGTTATGGGTTGGGGCAATTGTCGCTATGGATAATTTGCCTGTACATTACGCTGCAATGGCTAAAACCCTAATTGAATCCGTTGGTGCTCAGGTTAAGTTCATCCCTCCCTATTCTCCTGATTTATCGCCAATCGAGTTATGTTGGTCAAAATTAAAAGAGATTATTCGCTCGGCTAAAGCTCGCACAATTTCGGCTCTTGACGACGCAATTACTATGGCTATTAATTCTATTACTGATGAAGATGCTCTTAATTGGTTTCATCATTGTGGGCTCTGCTTCGACCCTTTTAGTTAGCTCCTTTTGTGGCGGGTTTGATCGGTATTTGCTGTAAAGATCCGACAAGGAAAGGTGAGATTGTCGCAGTATTTGGATTAGCTTTTGGTGACAAAATGGCGATCAAAGCAGGATTAGGAATGCTCAGGAACATTCCGATTGCAGGCTCAGTTATTGCCGTAAGTTCCAATGCGGTCATGCTTTATACATTGGGGCAAGCTAGTTGCGCGTTTTATGAAGCAAAGCTCAACCCCGCCAACTTTGAGGAGCAGTTAGAAGCTATTCAAAAAGATAGCGAAGAAATCTTAAAAAGTGCAATTCCACAGGAAGAAATCATTGATCAAATTCTTGTCCATGTGATCTTGGCAGGAAATCAGGGTAGAAGTAAGGAAAATATTTTAACTGATTTGAGGTCAGCCAATCTCAAATCAGAATCGATCAATGCGATCTCAAATCATATAGATTCACCGATTCCTCTTGATATTTTATTAAGAGATATCAAACCAGAGTTTGCATTATCTTTGTTTGTCCGGCTCTTCTGGGTTCATGGGGATAAGCACAGCTAATAGTAATCAGAATCCTCTCGGAGCAACAGTTACAGCCCTACCATGTCGCCAATAATTGTATCGACACTGTACCATTTACCCCTCAAACCCAGATGAGCCGTTTGTCCAATGCCAGAAATTCGCCATATTAGATGGTGTCATCACCCCTGAAGAATCAGAATTGCTCAGAATGATCGAGAAGAAATTGGAGTTCTAATTTCCAAAAATAAGTGCTTGTGCAAAATAAATTACTAAAAGCCGTAAAGTTGCACCCCTCAGGGGCGCAACTTTACGGCTTTTGATGTGCAATTAATTAGGCTTAGCTACTTATAGTAATTCACAAAAGTGTGGCAACACTTCGCCAATTCAAGAAAACCTGAATTCAATGAATGTTAATAGGTTTTTTGTTTGAATATTTAAGGTATTTATCATAAAATCAGTATAGATACATAAATTCTATTTTTCTGTCTATCTAGTTATAAAGCTTATTTACGCGAAACACTAAACACAAAAACAAACTGATTTATCGATCTGCTATAGGGGGTAATGGCTTTCTTACATGAAATATAAAGACTGGAATGATCTAATTGCTGCTCATTTTTTCCATCGTGATATGGCTGGAAAAAATGTTTATCTGTACGTTACACAAGAGCTAATAAGCGATTTGGGGCAAGATAAAGGAAAGGGGTTTGTAGATTTTATCGACGCAGTTAAGACTGGTTTTAGGCTTAAGCAGAAATCTGAAGGGATTTGTAAGGATGCACTATGGAGCATGAGGCAAAAGATTGGTCTGTATCCCTCTTACATTGGCTATCTAGCATTATTTGTCCTTGCTGCTGGTATTGAAGGAGATTTTGATCCTAAGTCATACTACCCAAGATTGAGAAAACTATTGAATGAGCCTATCGCTACAGGTACATATCCTGATTTCAGCGAAATCTGGCAATTATGGCAAGACCTAGAACGTTGGGCAAATCAGGAGAAATCTGGTGAACTGGGAATATTTATTTGCAGAAGTATTGGCAAACAGAAACATATTGGACTGCCTCTGGCACAAACGCTTTTAAGTGAAGAAGAACGTCGATTACTTCCCTCTATTTTTGCATCTGCTTATTTAGATCCGACAAATCTACCATCAGGAGATGAAATGGCATCTCTATTAATCAAACATGGACGAAAGGATCTACGAAGCCAAACGCTAAGATTATTACGAGAAACAATCAGCACAGATGAATTACGTCAAGCTTTGCTCGAAATAATTATTGATGAAGAGTTAAGTAATTGGGACGGAACGGCTGAAGTATCATCAATTGATGGAAGTCGAGTATATGGATTTTTAAGATTATGCTGTAGTGTTGATCGCGTTGCAAGACTCACTACTTTTACCTTGCGCTGCATTACCAAGCATGAGTTTTCTGAAGATGACCTGTTGTTGAATTTAGATGCTCGTCATTCTTTTTTGTGCTACGAACAAGGTATGGGTTGGTCTTCACCACTTACAACCATGAATGGACAAAGACTAGATGCATCAAAATTTGATTGGGGTCAAGATCTACAAATGCGATCGCCTGACTCGAAATGGTGCTTTAGATTGCCAGCATCTCCGATACGAGTATTCGTCGAAGGTCTGAGTCAGGGATTATCAGGATTAGTTGAGGTGCGTCAACTTCCTACTCAGCAAGCATTTTATGTAGCTGCCCATGAAAACTGTTTAGAACTGCTTACGCAATGGGGAGAGTCTAGCTGTCAAAGTTTTGAAAAATTGCCGATCGCTCATGGCTTACCTGATAGATGGCATTTCTTCAAAGTCGCGATCGCCTATAGAGATGAACTTAAATCTGAATATCCTGTATTGGCTTTTCCGACCACATTGCGCCTTGAGCTTTCAGGAGGGATTCGGATTGATCAAGGTAACAAATTCTTTAAGTTTGCCCCACCAAAGGTATTTATACAGGGTTGGAATAGTTCTATTCAAGTATATTGCAATGACAGGTTGTTGGATGGATCAGGTGTTTATGAACTACCTATGGATTCATCAGAGATGGAATTGGTGATTGATGTCAGAAGCGATGAAACTATTATCAAGAGACGGTTTTTACATTTAGTAGACAATATTTCTTGGCAGTTAGAAATTATTGACCAAAAGTTTGATCGTTTTGGAAACAGATTAAAGGATAGTGATGGCACGAGTGGCTTTGCTGGCGCGTTGGTCAAAGACTTTGATTGTCCTAGTTTTAACTTCAACACTTTGCTCCCTATTCAAGGCAAACAAAGAGTTGTCTTTGTGGGTAGAAAAACTGGTCAAATTTCAAGCTCAATACCTGAAGATTGGACACCTGTTTGGATTATTTCAAAAGGTCGTCGTAGTCAAGTCTTTTTCTGTGGTGGCAATTTAGCTGAATCTGAGCCTATTTCAATAAACTGTAAAGATAGGAAAAGATTGAAGGATTGGAAAAAATTGCTTTGGGGAGAACGTAAAACAGTTTATCTACCTACTCACCCTGATTTACGAAGCTTATGGAAAAGATTTGAGAAGGAGGCAGAGCGTGTTTAATAGCGATAGATTGCTTTATGTTTTGTCAGCCAAGCAGGAAATGAGTTGGACTGCTTTTAAATCGGCTTTTAGCTCTCTATATACATTGATCGCCAATGTTAGTGACCCAGAAAAACAGGGCATTAAAAATACAAGACTGGAAGTGGTGCGATCGCTTGAGTCTTTAGGACATTGTGATTTTGATTTCACAAGTAATAGAGTTTATGTATCTCCTCCTACATTGGTGAGGTTGCCCTGTGGTGGTTTTCCACAAGCAGTTTTAGCAGGTGCGCGATCTCCTCAAACCCTTGAACAAATCAAAGATGCGCCAATTCAAGGATGAAATGCAACACCTAGAGATCTTTGCGTAAAGGGACTCATAAGGATATTCTGATATTAATCACAATAATTAGGATACCCTCATGAGCTTTGTCCATCTTACCACCACAGAAAGAAGTGAACTGTATAAACTAAGAGTAATTGAGCAATTATCTGTATCAGAGATAGGTCGTCGCTTGAAGCGAAACAAAAGTACGATTTCAAGAGAGTTATCGCGCAATACAGACGAGCGACAGATTGGCTATTTGCCAGATACTGCGGTTGCCCTGATGAAAGCAAGACGGAAACAAGCAAAGGTAAGATTTCAGAGCATCAGTGCTGAGACGATCGCCGAAGTCAAACAACGGTTAGAGCAACACCACAGCCCAGAGCAACTAGCAGGGAGAATGGAAAGGGAGGGGCTAGGTAAAATCAGCTATGAGACGATTTATCTGATGATCTATGCAAACCATCAAGAGATGGGAATATATCAACAATATCTGAGGCAGAAGCAAAAGCAACGAAGGCGCAAAGGTCGCCATCAGAAGCGAGGTGGCATTCCCAATAGGGTAGGGATAGAGAATCGACCGAAGATTGCAGATTTAAAAACAGAGATTGGACATTGGGAAAGTGATACGGTAATCGGGTGCAACCACACAGGTATCGTAGTTACGCATGTTGATAAAGCATCGAAGTATTTACTTGCTGGACTAGCTAAGAACAAGACGATGGATGAGATAAACAGAGTGACATTCAATCTATTTGAGCCTATAGAATCAACATCTCGAAAGACAATGACCTTTGATAATGGAAGAGAATTCTGTGGGCATGAGAAGCTATCTGAAAGATTGAAACTAGAGACCTTCTTTGCGAATCCATATCATTCATGGGAACGTGGATTGAATGAACACACCAATGGATTAATTAGAGAGTTCTATCCCAAAAGTACAAACTTTAAAATCGTGAAAGAAGAGGACTTTCAGAAGGCAGTGAATTTGATCAATCACAGACCCAGAAAATCACTTGACTATCGTACTCCTTACGAAGTATTCTTTGCTTCATCAGAACCCGTTGCATTTCATCCTTGAATTGGCGATGTTTGTAATGCTTTGGGCAAGCATATTAATGTCGAAATTCAGCCAGATGAGGCTCTGTCATTAATACCAAGACGGATTACTGTTCAAGTAGAAGATGTTGAAGAGTTAAGAAAAATTGCAACCTCTCTCAAGATTCACTTTAAAGAAAATCCCGCCGCTTGGGAAATATTAAATTTCTCTGGCAGCCTTCAGGATTACCTATCCACACGCAAATGGTCTGATGCTCCTGAAATCAATTGGCAACGTCAAACATTTAACACCAATTCTTTGCAGTTCGATTCTTATCAAGACACGGAAACGAATATTCGTCTTAGCCAGTATAAAAATCTAAAACGTAATACCCAAACTTATTATTTTTGGCGAGATGGTCAGAGTACAGAAATAGATCGTGATTGGGGACGTTATGCGGTTTTAAGCGCGATCCACTTAAATGTTCTGATTTATGATAAACGCAAGTATATGATGATTGTACCTATTGGGGCAAAATTACCATACTTGATAGAAAGAGCTTTAACTCTTTGCTCTGGGTATGTGCCAGAATATATGGATAAAATAGACTCTTTAGCAAAATTATTGCCAAAAATTAGAGATTTTAGGATATTTCACGAAATTCCATCCCAAGTTGCTGAAATGACCGCCAGTAAACTCAATCAAAACCTTATCATTCAATCTTTAGATATCTAACAGTAGAGATCATCTATGCAAGATCCCATTGGTGCTTTTGAAAAAATTCGTGACAGCTTGATTTTATATGTCAAGACGGCTTTTGGTACTCAGTTTCCTGAAATTGAGCAAGAGCGAGAAAGGCTATTGCGAGAAGCTGGTGCATTTTATCAAGAGCCTTGGATTGAGCCTCTGCCACGCTATCTAAAATCTGGTAAGTCTATTGATAATATTCAGATTGCTGATGTCCCAAAATTGGATGAATCGGCTCTGCAAGATTTCAAAAGTCTTGCTGTCTGTGGACTAGTTGGTAAATATGAACTTTACAGCCATCAAGTCACGATGCTGAGTCAAGCATTAGCAGGGCAAAATGTGGTCGTAACGGCGGGTACTGGTTCTGGGAAAACTGAATCTTTTCTATTGCCATTATTTGCTTATCTTGCTAAAGAATCAAGAAACTGGCAAGCACCCAATAGTGAACATCCTCGTCTAAACGATTGGTGGAAAAATGAGGATTGGCAAAAAGAATGTAAGCCAGAAAAGAAACATTTTAAGCGTTCTTATCGAGTTTCACAAAGAGTACATGAAACCCGTGATGCTGCGGTACGAGCTTTGATTTTATATCCGATGAATGCCTTAGTTGAAGATCAGCTTACGCGGTTGCGTCGTGCGTTGGATTCTGATGAAGCGAGGGAGTGGTTTAGTAAAAACAGAAAAGGTAACAGGATTTATTTTGGTCGCTATAACGGGGTCACGCCTGTAGCTGGACGTGAGCAGACACAAAATGGTAATCCCAATGGCGACAAAATTAAAGAACTTCTAAAGGACATGAAGCAGATGCAATTATCTGTTGATGCTGCTAATTTATACTCTCAAAAAATTGAGAATGATGAGCGTGAGAAGTTTTTACAGCAAGGCTACAGTATTGAGAAAGCAACACAGAAAGCTAAAGAATTAGCCAAGGAAGTACAATTTTTCTTTCCTCGTTTGGATGGCTCAGAAATGCGCTGTCGTTGGGATATGCAGGATGCTCCGCCAGACATTTTGATTACCAACTATTCCATGCTCAGCATTATGTTGATGCGAGATGTGGATAAGAATATTTTTGATAAAACTAAGGCATGGTTAGAGAAAGAAGATAGTATCTTTCATTTGATTGTTGATGAACTGCACTTATATAGGGGTACGACAGGGACAGAAGTTGCTTATCTGTTGCGACTATTGCTAGAGCGCTTGGGACTTTATCCTGGACATCCTAAGCTCAGAATTCTTGCCTCTAGTGCTTCTCTAGAACCGAACGATCCAGAGAGTTTAGGATTTCTAAATCAGTTTTTCGGTACAGAATGGGGATCTGAGCAGATTATAGAAGGTAAGTCTGAGCCAATTCCTAGTTTTGAGATAGGAGAATTGATTGATAGCCAGCCATTTATTGATTTAGCTCAATCTCTAGATGAGAACAGCAATATAGAGGCTTTGCAGCAAACCGATATATACAATCAATGTCAGCAGATTATGGAGTCTGAAAGCCTTGCTATTGGCTCTAGGATGATCAAGGCTTGTGAGATTGATCAAAAAACTCGTGCTGTGGCGATCGCTGATTTCGCAAAAAAAATCTTCGGAAGTTTAAGTTCAAACACGAAAGAAAGTGACCTTGAATTAATAAAAGCATTAAGAGGATTACTGATTACTCGTGGTGTTAGTACAAATACCTCGTTACCATCTTTTAGACTGCACTGGTTTTTTAGAAATATTGAAGGGCTTTGGGCTTGCACTAAACCAAATTATGGGTGTGAGGAAGGAGATAAGAGTAAAGACAGACCCGTAGGTAAGCTTTTTGTAGATAATCCTCCTATTCTCTATGACAAATACCGCGTTTTGGAGATGCTTTACTGTGAACAATGCGGCACAGTATTTTGGGGCGGCAAAAGACTAAAACTAGAAAATAATGAGGGATGGGAACTTTTACCAACTGATCCAGATATTGAGAGTATTCCTGATCGACAAGCTAGTAGTTTCTTGGAGCGTAGAACTTATCGCGAATATGCTCTATTTTGGGCTTCTAGAGATATTTATGACAAAGAATTTAGCAAAAAAGGCTGGACACAGAGATCGAAACTTGGTAGCACTTCAGAAAATGCTAGATGGGATATGGCTTCATTAGATATTTACAGTGGTCGCGTTACATTGGGAGATCCTAATTCCTATAAAACTGATGACCAGTGGGTAAAAGGCTATGTTTATCATTTGCCAAAAACACCAGAAGAAAATCAAGATTTTATGCCAGCGCAACCATCTATTTGCCCTTGTTGTGGAACTGACTATAGCAAGCGTACATCTCGTTTATCATCAATTAGAGGATTTCGTACTGGTTTTTCTAGATTAAGCCAATTATTCTCAAAAGAGCTATTCTATCAACTACCTGAAGATAGGGAATCTCGCAAGCTAGTCATATTTTCTGACAGCCGAGAGAACGCAGCCTCAATATCAAACGGCATTGAGCGTACTCACTATTACGATATTGTCCGTGAAGCAATTATTGATGAATTAAAACAATTAGCGATCGGACAACTATATCTGCTCGAAGATATCCAAGATCATGGTCAACCAATTCGCTATGAAGCAATAGAATTTGCCGAACGTAATCCTAATGCTGCTAATGATTTGCGCGAAAAACTTGAGTCTGCTAACCACCCAACTGAAGGTCTGCCCCAAGCCTTTAAATTAGTTCAAGAGCAAGCATTATCAGTAATCAATGAGATTGGACAACGAGGAAATACAGGTATAGTTCCGCTAAGAGTATTGTTTGAAGGAGAAAATTCAACTCTTGGCGCACTTATTCAGAGACTTGCTCGTTTAGGCATCAATCCTGCTGGGAACGATATTGCGGATCAAGACTACTATTACGACAACCATAGTCATTATTGGACAGATTTTTTTGATTTTGAATCTCAACCGTTAAAGTGGAAAGATAATCCATCACAAGAAACAATAGACAAGCGGTATTTTCTTATATCAAAAGTACAATCAGAAGTTTGTGACGCTTTGTTCAGCCGACTATTCTATAGTACAGAAGGTTCTGGCTTAGGCTACGCTTGCCTTAACTTGTCAGCAGATATGATTCAAAGATTAGCTGCACAATGTCACATATCATCTGACTTATTTACGGATATATGTAACGGATGTCTGCGTGTCATTGGAGATTTATACCGTTATCCCAAATACCATGTTGAGGATTGGAGCAGTTGGAATGATGCAAAATCAAGATTGAAAAAATATGTCAAGAAATGTATTGCCCACAACCAACTATCAGAGAATCAAGCTTTTGATGCATTATGGACAGCTATTTGCAACTATGGAAATCATTCTTATCTAAAGGTCAACCCATTACATTTATGGATAAAAGTATCTAGTCCTGATTCTCTTGTATGGCAGTGTAAATCATGTGGTAGACCTCATTTACATAGTGCAGGCGGTATTTGTACAAATTGTCTTTCTATTTTGCCTACTGAACCTAATGGAACTTGTGCAGATTTGTATGCAAAAAATTATTATGCTACAGAAGCAGTCAATAAGCGTCAGCCAATAAGATTACATTGTGAAGAATTAACTGGACAAACTGACGATCAAGCGGAGAGACAGAGACATTTTCGCAATATTGTCGTTAATATTGGCGAACAGAAAAGAGACTTTATACCAGTTGTAGATACGATTGATATTCTCAGTGTTACGACAACTATGGAGGTTGGAATTGATATTGGTAGTTTGATGGCTGTCGTCATGGCAAATATGCCACCAATGCGTTTTAACTATCAACAACGTGCAGGTCGCGCGGGTCGCCGTGGACAACCTTTTGCAATTTCGCTAACACTTTGCCGAGGACGTTCCCACGATGAATTTTATTATCGACATCCAGAAAAAATTACAGGCGATCCACCACCAGTTCCATTTCTTTCAATGTCACAAGTTGAAATTATCCAGCGCTTATTAGCAAAAGAATGCCTGAGACGTGCTTTTAAATATGCTGATGTGTATTGGTGGGATAGCCCAAAACCGCCAGATAGTCATGGAGAATTCGGTACAGTTAAAGATTGGCATGAACAAGATAATCGCCGCCAAAAAGTTCAAGATTGGCTAGAAACTTCTCTGGAGGTAACTGCGATCGCCAAAGCTTTGTTGATTGGTGTTCAAAATGTTGATATAGCTCGGCTAGAGAGTTACATACGCCAAGATTTATTCAAAAAGGTTACAGAATGTATCAATAACCTAGAACTAACTGGTGATGGCGTAGCAGAACGTTTAGCAGAAGGTGGTGTTCTGCCCATGTATGGTATGCCTTCAAGAGTAAGAGATTTATATCATCATGATCCATCTAGAAAACAGAAAGTTGCAACTATAGACCGAGACTTAGACTTAGCTATTACTGAATTTTCTCCTAGTGCTGAAAAGACTAAAGATAAACGAATCTATACCTCAATCGGTTTCACTGCGCCATTACTGCCAGATAAAGAAAGCGGATTACGACCTGCTTCCGAACAACCACTTTCCAGCCGTAAATGGATGTTGAGGTGTCAGCGCTGCCAATGTACAGAAACCTCAGAAAGTCCGATTACACATACAGAATGTCCAAATTGCCAAGCAACAGCAGAACAAGGATTGCGTATTTTTCAATGGGCTGTACCCTTGGCTTTTCGTACTAGCCTTAATGCTGGGGTTGATGCCAAAGCTGAATATGACATCTTGATTTCAGGTGCTGGCAGTGTAGCTGAGTCTGAGCCTCAAGATTTTAATGTAGTAAGTAATACAAATACTCAGATTGCTTTTTCTGAATCAGGTCGTGTTTTTCGTGTAAACGATAATCGTGGCAATCTATTTAAAGGGGCTGTAGGTAGATCTTCTTTTGGACATGGCGACAAAATGTTGTCGTATCAGTGGATTGATGAGAGATTTCAGAATAAGGCTAATGGTGTAAAGTTTGCAAAGACGGGTGAAACCGAAGCGATCGCCATTGTTGCCCCAAAAACTACGGGCGTTCTGCGTATCCAACCTGTGAAAGTCCCAGAAGGCTTATGCCTTGATCCCATTACCCAAGGTTCGGCAATAAAAGCCGCTTTCTACTCTGCCGCCTTTATTGTTCGTTCTGTCACCGCACAAGAATTAGACATCGATCCCGAAGAATTAGATGTCAGTGGTTTACGACAGGTCGATCTAAATGGTGCAAAAGTTGGAGAACTTGTAATTAGCGATCGTCTAGCCAATGGATCAGGATTTACGGATTGGTTAGCTAAACATTGGGAAGAGATCCTCAAAGAACAAATTCTAAATTCTAAAAACAGCTTTGCGGCGGCAATAATGTCAAATGAACATCGCCAAAAATGTGACTCATCCTGCTATGACTGCTTGCAGCAATATCGCAACATGAACTATCACGGCTTGCTAGATTGGCGCTTAGGACTTTCTTTGTTACGAGTTTTAGCCAATGATAATTTCTCTGGTGGACTAGATGGCAAGTTTGACACTCCAGATCTCGAAGGTTGGCTCCAAACAGCAAGTAACCTGCGCGATACTTTTTGCTCATCATTTAGCAGTTGTTCACCACAGCAATTTGGAGAACTTGTTGGGTTTACATTAGGTGATATGAAAGTAATTGTCGTACATCCTTTATGGGATTTGTATAAACCTGTTGACCTATTGGCTGATGCGGTTGCGGTTGCTAAAGTTGAAGATCCTAGCCAAGTTGTTAGATATCTCGATACATTTAACCTGCTACGCCGCCCCAGTTGGTGTTATCAATCCTTAAGCTGAAAAACTTTGCGATCGCTTTTTTATAATAGAAAATGCCGTGCTTGAATGTAAACTTAGCAATCTCTCACCCTAAAGATAACCTAAGCTGAAATTTATGAGTGAATCAATTAAAGCAACCCGTGCCACTGTAGCGATCGGAGCATTAATCGTTGATGGATTCATGTTACCCGATGGCAGTTATCGGATGTCGTAAACTCAGGCTGCGGAAACTGTAGGTAAAGATGAAATTAACGCCCGACGCTTTTTGTCCTGGACTTTAGACTAAAAAGAAGAAAAGAAAGGCAGGAAGTGAATGTCACAAACTGCCAAAAGAGCAATGATCAATAAACCAAATTGACATTGACTACTATGATTTTCCAAAAATTACAAGAATTTCGCAAGTCGATATATGAATACCTAGGAACAGGAAAAGATGCAGTATTTGAATTAATGGATGCCGTCCTGACAAGTCCGAGCATTAGCTCGTATGTGAGTCTGTCAATGAATCCATTATTTCGGCGAAAATGGTCAAGTATTTATGAGGGACTGCGCGATAGCCGACCAGCAAGAGGAAAGTTGATGAAACTAATGGTGCAA
The DNA here is from genome assembly GCA_023336205.1 of Pseudanabaena sp. Salubria-1. Taxonomy (GTDB): domain Bacteria; phylum Cyanobacteriota; class Cyanobacteriia; order Pseudanabaenales; family Pseudanabaenaceae; genus Pseudanabaena. The sequence goes on along the minus strand of JALQCR010000005.1, from coordinate 149,540 downwards.
GAGATCCCAACCGAAGAGCAACCTTGTCTGGCTGGAGATAATAGCGTGTGGTTGCGACCAGATGCGGAAACGCTGAAGGAAAGAGGATTCCATCATGGCAAAGACGAAAGTATCGGCGTAGGACAAAGCTACAGCACGTTGGCGTGGATTCCCGAAGCAAGTGGGAGTTGGGCGCTACCGATAAAACATGAGCGGATCACCAGTTTCGAGACTCCTGTGAGTAAAGCTGCCTTCCAACTCAAACAAGTCACAAAGCAGTTAAGCGTACGCCCCCTAGCTGTCTATGACCGAGGATATGGGAATGCAAGTTTTGTGAAAGCAACAGCGAATATTGAGGCGGATTTATTACTACGTTTGGCATCTAATCGCTGTGTTTGGGGAGTTCCGTCTGCCTATAGCGGTCGTGGTGCACCTTGTAAACATGGGCATAAATTCAAACTGAATGCCCCAGAAACTTGGGCTGGGGCAGCCACCACTATAGAAATTACAGACCCAAAAATAGGTCGGGTACGGGTAACTTATTGGCGTGACTTTCATTTCCGTACTTCTCCAGAAAGACCGATGCAGATTTTTAGAATTGAGGTGATTGAACCCTTGGGGCGCAACCGTAAGTTTCAGCCCATGTGGTTGGCTTGGTTGGGTAAAACTATGCCTGCTTTGGAAACTCTTTGGTTAAAATACTTGCGTCGCTTTGCCATAGAGCATTGGTATCGTTTTGCCAAGCAACGGTTACATTGGACTCTGCCCCAGATTACCTCTACTCAGGCGGCTGAGCGTTGGAGTGCTTTGATGCCTTTAATGACTTGGCAACTTTGGTTCGCTCGTCTCGATTGTGTTGATGCTCCTTTACCTTGGCAGTCTCCTCAGGATAATCTTGCTCCTGGTCGTGTCGCTCAATCATTTGCGGTAATTATTGCCGCGATTGGTACTCCTGCAATCCCTCCTAAACTACGCGGTAAATCGCCCGGACGCTCCTTAGGCGATCGCCTTCCTCCTCGTATTCGCTATCCGACTGTTAAAAAACACGCCTCAAAAAGAAAGAAAACTGAAAAGACTCCTCCGCCAACCCATCCAATTGCCATTTAGGTTCTGCTTCTCTTCTCAATTTTGAGCTGGATTTTGCTATTGCAAGCTCCTGCTCAATTTTCTCGTGTCTTTTGGTTCCTCTCTCATACCTGCCCATTAGTCCAAACTAAAGTTTTGTCCTCAAAGAGCATCAATGCCATACGAGGAGAAGGTTATACGCCCGACAGTATTGAGGTTGAGTCACCCTCTGATGAAAAGAGGACAAACCCGATTTAATGCTCTACCTTTAGACGTAGTAACTGCTTATTGGCTTTATCAAAGTAGTCAGGGCAATCAACAAGCTCTAGCGCTAGTTTGGGCATTACTGTCTGAATCTCTAGAACGCAGGTTTGATGATGCTTTTGGTGTAATTCGCACTGAGCAGGAGCGAAATGAGACTACAACTACAAAAATCAAAACTCTCGAAAAAGCCCTTGCTAATTTGGGTGAAGGCTTTGCGATCAATGACGAAATTCGCCGTGAGCGTGATTATTACGAGTCGCTGCTCAAGCAAAACGGTATCGAGCCTTATGGATTGCCGAATAGCGATCGCTAATATCCAAAATCCATTCTGCTCGGCAATCTAAAAATCAAAGTAGATAAAGGGTAGTTTCTTATCAGGGCTGAGGATGCTGACTAGAAATAGGCTCACTGGGACTAGAAATAATTTTACTTGCCAATTTAATTGCCACTTAGCGCGATCGCATTGATAGGCGACTAGAGAGCAAATGCATAGACCAAATAGTAATAACGCGATCTGTCCTGCTGTAATACCGAGAGACTCCACATAAATTTTTACACCGAACTGGGGATCGCTTTCATAGCCCCAGAGTCTTTGCAAAAACATATTTGTATCAACTAAATTCGGTAATCGGAAAGGAATCCAGCCAACAAACACTACCAACTGGGTGATCACGACAGCCAACAGTTTCATTGGTAAAGGCTTCCAGATTTTATGCAAATCTTCAAATACGCTGCAAACTTCCATCCAGAGGCGATGAGCCACCAGCGCCGCACCATGCCAGACACCCCAAATAATGAAGCCCCAGTTTGCACCATGCCAAATCCCGACTACGAGCATAATGATCATCAAATTTAGGCAAGTGCGCCAAAGTCCGCCCCTAGAACCACCGAGGGGAATATAGAGATAATTTCGCATCCATGCGCCGAGGGTCATGTGCCAGCGCCGCCAAAAGTCAGAAATACTTGCCGAAAAATAGGGGAAATCGAAATTTTGAGGTAGCTTGAAACCTAATAACAAAGCGCTACCTCTAGCCATATCGATATAGCCGCTAAAGTCACAATAAATTTGAATGCCATAGGCAAATAGAGCCAACCATAGATCGATACTGCCTGCGCGTTCAGTATTCCGAAAACTAAGATCAACTAGTCGGGCAAGATTGTCTGCAATTATCCCTTTTTTGACGGCTCCACAAGCAAATAGCCACACACCTTCAGCAATATCTGGTAAAACGGGACGCGATCGCGTGATTAGTTGAGGTGCAAATTCTTGATAGCGGGTAATGGGCCCTGATAACAGCTTGGCAAAAAATAACTTATAAGCTGCAAAATTTAGAAAATCCTTGGCGGGACTATTACCGCGATAGGTATCAACTAAGTAAGCAATTAACTCAAACACAAAAAAGCTGAGCGTGATCGGCGGTACGATGTTTGCCTTCGCCCAGATCGCTAGCGAACTCCCCACTGGCAAACCCGTAATATTGCCGATCGCCGTTGCGACGAAAGGAATATATTTAAACCCAAATAGCAGTAGCACATCAAAAAATATCCCCACAAAAAGCAGCCACTGCTTCAGAAATTTGTCACCTTTGCGAATTTCTCCTCCCAACCAAAAATTAATCGCCAGCATCACCAACAACAGCCAAACATATTGCCTCTGGATAAATGAGTAAAACATTAAGCTTGCTGTCAAAATAATTAACAAGCGTGCTTGCACATTTGGTAAGAGCCAATAAATAACCGTAACGATGAGCAGGAATAAAGCATAATCAAGGGACAAAAAGTCCATTTTTATGCCACTCAAATAATTCAAAAACTGGGAAAAATTGAAGACCAGAAAATCCATTGTTAGGAGACTACTTCAGGTTCAGGTAGGTTCAGCAGCTCCGATGGATCATGCAGTGAGTCATCATCAATATGTTTGATGGGAACCCAGTCTGGCAAGGCACAGCTAGCTTCTTCTACCTGTAATTGGACACAGGGAATTGTATCTGAAAGTATGGAGCTTGCCATCATACCTGTATGAATCTCAACATGAGCCGATGAGATCGCCTCAAATATGAGATTTTGCCCAGGGAATACAACCCGCTCGAAATACCATAAAGGGACATCCGTGATCCGAGCTATTTGGATTTTGCTGGTTGCATTTACATAAGAGCAGACAATCTTTTTGTCGTGCAAATCAGCAGGTAAGGGATCAAATATGGACATAGTATTTTTTTATATAAAGTTGTTTAAGCAAAAATTAACAAGATTTTTTGAACATTAAACCAGCCTAAGTTAGTCATGAACCCAAAAATATTCCTAATTAAACCAAATAAACCCTGCCGATATATTTGGAATTAACAAAAATAATAATCTTGCCACTTTGCTTGTACATAAAGCTAACACTCAAGACCAACTAGCGATTGTAAACACTACTACCAACTATCAATTCAGCAATCGCCAATTTGATCCCTGTTTGATCCCCAATTTATCGATCCCCATGATTACCTAACTGGCGAGAAAGTGAATATAATTAAGATATGTAAAGACTTAGCGGTGAATATCAAGCAATTCTCAAAAATGAAAATTGCAGTAAAAGCCCAAAAAACAATAAAAACGATAAGAAATAATTTAGATCAAAGATAAAATCCTATGTCTACCACTGATTTCATAAAAGATCCTCAAGATTTAGCTAGGGATATATCTGGTGTAGCCGTAGGCTGCGATCGCATTCTTTATATTCGCCTTCCATGCAACCCGATTTTTCCGATTGGCGTGGTTTATTTATCCGATCACATTCATAAGGTTGCGCCCCATGTGCAACAAAATATTTTTGACTTAGGCACAGTGCCCCCTCTAGATTTTTATGCGGCGTTGGATCGGGCGATCGACAAATTTCAGCCCAACTTATTAGTATTTTCATGGCGTGATATTCAGATTTATGCACCAGTTGGGGGAAGAGGTGGCAATCCCCTTCAAAATGCCTTTGAGTTTTACTATGCCAAAAATCCTTTCAAAAAATTCCGTGGCGCTGTCAATGGATTACGCCTATTTACCTCCTATTACACTGAGCTTTGGCGTAACTCAAATTTAATCAAGCGAGGCTTAAGTCGAGCTAGAAGATATCATCCTGAAGCCAGAGCCGTAATTGGTGGTGGCGCGGTCAGTGTTTTTTATGAACAGTTAGGGAACGTGTTACCCAAAGGAACAATTATTTCTGTTGGCGAGGGTGAATCTTTATTGGAGCGCTTGGTGCAAGGACGTGAAATCGAGAGCGATCGCTGTTATGTGGTTGGTGAGACTAAACCTCGCGCCAGATTAATCCATGAGCAACCCGCACCGATTGAAAAAAGTGCTTGCAATTACGAATATATCGAATCGATTTGGGAAGATTTTAATTACTACTTCCGCGATCGCGACTTTTATATCGGTGTGCAAACAAAACGGGGATGTCCTCATAACTGTTGTTATTGTATTTATACGGTAATCGAGGGTAAGCAAGTTCGCATCAATCCCACCGACGAAGTAATCAAGGAGATGCGCCAACTTTACGATCGCGGCGTTCGTAATTTCTGGTTCACCGACGCTCAGTTTATTCCTGCCAAAAAATTTATTGATGATGCTGTAGAACTTCTCGAAAAAGTCAAATCATCTGGGATGACCGATATCCATTGGGCAGCCTATATCCGTGCTGACAATCTCACACCTTATCTCTGTCAGTTAATGGTAGAGACGGGTATGAGCTATTTCGAGATCGGCATTACTAGTGGCTCTCAAGAACTTGTTCGTAAAATGCGCATGGGCTATAACCTCAAATCAGTTTTACAAAACTGTCGCGATCTCAGAGCAGCAGGTTTTAACGAATTAGTATCCGTTAACTATTCTTTTAATGTGATCGATGAAACTCTAGAAACAGTACGTCAGACAATCGCCTATCACCGCGAACTAGAAGCTATTTTCGGTGCGGATAAAGTGGAACCTGCGATCTTCTTCATTGGGTTACAACCACATACACATTTGGAAGATTATGCTTTCAAAAACAACATTCTCAAAAAAGGCTATAACCCAATGAGCATGATGCCTTGGACTGCCAAGAAGTTGCTTTGGAATCCTGAACCTCTAGGTTCTTTCTTTGGTGAAGTATGTCTAGAAGCATGGAAGCGTGATGATGATGACTTTGGGCGGACGGTAATGGATATTCTCGAAGAACGTCTAGGATGCGCACCATTGGAAGAAGCTCTCGCTGCTCCGATGAAAGAACTAGTAAATGCTTAATAAAAACCAAGAACTCAAGTTCTTGGCTAAAAGCTCAAGTCCACTGAAGTAGACTATGGAACACTGTTGATTAACTCGTTAAGGGACTTACACAAAATAATCGATCCCCAAAATATAGCGGCGGGCGCAGCCCGCCGCTATATTTTGGGGTTTTATAAGGATCATTTTTTCTTTGGAGTTCCCTAAACCAAAACCGAGAACTTTTTTAAAAGTGTTGCGAAGTACCACTTTTAAAAAGTTCTCAGTTTTGGTTTGAGCATACTTAACCCGTTTCAACGGGTTTGAGCTTTTAGCCCGCACTTGAGTGCAGGGCTTTTCGGGCTTATAATATTTAATCAGCGCATGGAATAACATTTATGGTTCAAGCCGCGATTCCCCAAGTCAAGTATCTATCCTACGAAGAATACTATGCCTATGATGACGGCAGTAATACCCGCTATGAGCTAGAGGATGGAGAATTAGTTGCAATGCCCCCAGAATCAATTTTTAACTCTGATGTATCAAGACGACTGTTTTTTGCTCTAGGCAAATTTATTCCCCCTCACTTGCTAGCATACAAGGAAGTCTCGATTGAGGTAAGTGGTCGTAGAGCTAAGGTCAGAATACCTGATCTGATAATTTTGGGCGAAGAATGTCGGATAGCTTTAGAGATGACGAAGAGAGGAACAATTACCCATGATATGCCACCGCCATTGGTGGTAATTGAGGTCGTATCTGCTGGACATGAGAATGAATCAAGGGACTATCGCTTTAAGCGCTCTGAATATGCTGCGAGAGGAATTGCTGAGTATTGGATAGTCGATCCTGTACGTAGCCAGATTATGCTGCTATCTTGGGTTGAAGGCTTTTATGAAGAAGCTATTTATACAGGTGATGTAGTGATTAAAAGTGGCGTAATTCCAGATATTGAGATTGATTTGAGAGATATTCTGGGTTAACTTTTTCATGCAGGATTATCCACAACAGGTGTGCGATCGCCTAACCAATTATCGCAATTTATTCCAAAAAGAATTAACAGAATCTGAACTCGCAGAAATATTAGCACTTGAAGAGAAGCTAGATAAAAGCGCGATCGCGATCGCAGTTTTTGGCATGGTATCACGGGGAAAGTCATCATTAATCAATGCTTTACTGGGACAGAAGCTAAGCGAGACGGGCGCTACTCATGGCACAACTAAAGATGTTGCAGTGTATGCGTGGGATGCTGGCGGAAAAATTCAACTGCGATTAATTGATACACAGGGAATTGATGAGATTGGTGGCGAAAGAAGAGGAGTACTTGCTTTGGAATCAGCTAAACAAGCTGATTTAATTTTGTTTGTGATTGCTGGGGATATGACGAGGCTAGAACAGGAGGCGATCGCTAATCTACAAAAATACTATAAGCCGATTTTGTTGATTTTCAATAAAACTGATCTTTATCCTGAGTGCGATCGCGATGCCATTCATCAGGCGTTACAAAATATAGACATGCAGAAGCTGATCTCACCGCAAGAGATTGTCTTGACATCAGCAGAGCCGAAGCCTTTTAAGGTAAGGCTTCAATATAGTGATGGGCGCGACAGTCTAGAAGTTTGGGAACAGCCGAAGCCTCATATCCAATCTTTAAAAGAGCGAATTCTAGATTTGCTGAATACTGAAGGGAAAGAACTGTTAGCGATGAATGTATTGCGATCGCTTTTAGAAATCCAAAATGCAGTCACGCAAAGACATATCCAAAAATTACAAGCATCAACTACGATCGCAGCTTTGGTCTTTATATCGGAGGTGATCGGAATGTTGATATCACCATTGCGATGGGTCGATGGCTTGATTAGTGGTATTTTTACTGGTCTATTCGTGAGCTGGGCGATCGGCAAATATCCGAGTCAGAAGAAGTATTTATGGTTAATGGTGATTTTGGCGATCGCTGTTTTTGCTGGAGGTTTAGGGCTTAATAACGAAGTTGCTCACTATATTCAAATTGTTGGGTCGGGCTTAAGTTTATTGTTACTTTTTAAAAACCTCATCGTTGATATCGATCAGAGTCAAGCTTCTGGAAAGCTTGGGGCAAAAACATTAATCACTGAAATTATTCGAGATGTTCCCGAAGGATCGATATTAAAAAGATTTCAGAATATTTAGAGATAAAAACAGTGCAAAGCACTGTTTTTATCTCTAAATATTCCAATCACGCCGAACAGTAAACCAGTTCTTGAATTTCGCTTGCTGGCGACGATCGCGATGGAGTTTTTCCCATTGCTCTGTAATCTGTAACTCCTGCAAAACAGCGATATTTTGGACGTTGACTTTTCCTTGCATCGCGATCACGATCGCTTCGATCACTAGCTTGGCGCGATCGCCAAACATACTTGCACCAAGAATTTGCCCCTTATGGTTGCATATGATTTTGCATAAGCTGTTTTCAGTAGAGCTTTCTAAAATATATAGGGCTTGCCCATACTTTTGTCTTGCCAATAGTTCAGTCATTCCAACCTGAGCAACGGTTGGCGTGGTTGATACGTTAATCATCGTCGGAATTTGAGGAATGGATGATGAGCGCCAAAACCCAGTTTGTAAGGTTTGTTGCAAGATCTTGGCAATATCTTGATCGCCATGACATTGATAAATATGACGATCGCTAGGAAAGTCAAACTCTTTTGGCGCTACAGGGATTAACAGGCGATCGCATTCTATCGTTTGGTTATCTAGCCAAATCCTTATTCGGCTATGCTCAATCTGGCTTACCGCAGTCGTTTGGGTGTTAGTATAAACATTGATCCCTTCAGCTTCTAGTTGCGCTTGCAAAGTACGCGCGATCGCTACATCCACATTTGGTAAAATATGATTATGATCAGTAACTAAGCTTGTATTTATACCCAGAAAGTTTATTGCTTGCGCGATCGCACATGCCTTAGAGTCATCACCTAGAACTGCGATCGAGTTAGGTAAATCTTTTAAATTTAGTAGCTGATTTGCGGTTAAGTAATTATATTCAGCAAGCCCAAAGATTTTACGTTGTGGTGTGATGTCATGGGCGATCGCATAAGCTCGTGAACTGAGACTGCGCTGAGAGAATGCTCTAGATCTTTCTGAAAAAGCAGTTTCGCTGACCTTTAAAACATGGGAGTTGTGGACTTTACCTTGAAATTTACATTCCCCAATAATTACATCAACCCCATTTTTTTGCAGGATTTCCAACAATTCCTCCTGACAAAAATTATCTCGTATCGAGGCTATCTGCTGGGCAAAAAAGTGCACCCGCTCAGATTTGGGGCAATCGCTTAGCTTATTTTGCAATAACAGTAAAATATGATCAATCTGATCAATATTTAGATAAGCATTTGAATACTGATCGCAAAACTCTTGATCCCATACCCAAGCAACTCTGGCTTCACATTGAACCGCAAAACTCACCAATTTCTGGGCATGAGCGCTCATGCCAATCACAACGATGTCATAATCGACCGACATTCTAGACAAGCTCTTAATCAATTAACGACTAAACCAATGCTAGTACAAAACAGCATTTATCTTGATCTTGCGATCGATCGCTACCCAATCGTGGTTGCGCCAGAAAGCTTGGTATTAGAAGCGATTAGTCTAATGAATCAATTAGCTCAATCATTTCATTCATCAGACTTCAATCATCCCAACGACCATAGCAGCTTGCTTGAAGCTAGAGCAGGGTGTGTTTTGATAGTTGACGAAAATAGGTTGATTGGGCTTTTGTCTAAGTGGGATGTATTAAATCTAGTGCAGCAACAAGTAAATTTACAGAACTTGAAAATTGTTGACGTGCTTTCGGATTCTCCAATGATAGTTCGGCGATCGCAAATTCAAGATTTAGAGTCACTGCTCAACCTCTTGAACCAATCTCGATGTCGCCATTTACCTGTGATTGATGACTTTGACAAAATAATTGGAGTTGCTACTCAAGAAAGTATTCTCTTAGCAAAAAACAGACTGGCTGAAGATACTCTAGCCAATGTGGAAGCTCAAAAAAGAGCAGTCTTAAACGCAATTCCCGATCTAATTTATCGTGTTAGCGTTGATGGCATTTATCTAGAATGCTTCTCAAGCAGCTATGTCGCTGATTTACTCCCATCTGACTTTGATCCGATCAGCAAACATCTTTCAGATGTACTGCCCATTGATTTAGCAAATCGCAAATTACATGCAATCAAACAGGCGATCGCTACTGATAAGATTCAATCTTTTGAGCAGCAGTGGAATATTAATGGGCAAATACAATATGAAGAGGTGCAGATAGTTAAAGTTAACGATCAAGAAGTTTTGACAATTATTCGGAATATTAGTGCTCGCAAGCAGTCTGAGGAAGCGCTTCGCGAGTCGGAAATGCGATTTAGAAGTGTATTTGACAGTGCGGCTGTGGGAATTTCACTAGCTAGACCTGATGGGAAACATCTAGGTGTCAACCAAGCGCTATGTCAAATGTTGGGATATACAGAGAAGGAACTGCAAGTGCTGACTTTTCAGGAAATCACCTATCCTGAAGATCTAGCAATTGATCTTTATCACTACAAGAAACTACTTGACAATGAGATTGATAGCTTCCATATCGAGAAGCGATTTCTGCATAAAAACGGACAATTTATTTGGGGACTGCTGAGTGTTTCTATAGTTCGAGATCCTCAAAACCAGCCTATGTATGATATTGCGTTAATTCAAAATATCAATGAGCTAAAAACTACTCAACAAGAACTATCCAAACTCAATCAAGAATTAGAACTTAGAATTCAGGAGAGAACCGCCGATCTAGAGGAAAGTGAAACTCGCAAACAAGAAATACTCAATGCGATTCCCGATTTATTACTACGCCTCAGACAAGATGGGACATGTCTTGATTATATGTTGCCAATTGTCCCAGATAAAGAAGCATTTATACCGATCAAGAAGAATATTTCTGAAGCTTTATCACCCACAGTTCTGGCTGAACAACTTGCGGTATTCAAGAAAGCAATTATCACAGGTGAGGTACAAATCTACGAACATAAACTCCAAAAATATGGCGAATGGGTTTATGAGGAAGTTCGGGTGAGTCCATGTGGTGAAGATGAAGTCCTCGTATTAGTGAGAAATATTAGCGATCGCAAACGTGCCGAAGAAGCTCTCCAGTTGAGCAATGAAAAGCTGATCGCAACCAATAAAGAACTAGAGCGAGTGACTCGTCTTAAGGACGAGTTTCTGGCTGCAATGAGTCACGAGCTGCGGACTCCACTCAATGCCATTTTAGGGATCTCTGAAGGTTTGCTAGAAGAGATTTTTGGAGAACTAAATCAGCGTCAACAAGGTTCGTTAAAAACAATTCAAAAAAGTGGTCAACATCTTTTGGAGTTAATTAATGATATTCTTGATGCTGCCAAAATTGAAGCAGGCATGTTTAGCTTAGATCTAACATCAGTCTCGGTACGTTATCTCTGCGAAAGTAGTCTCAGCTTTGTTAAACACCTAGCTACACAAAAGAATATTCAATTAAATCTAATAATTCATGATGATGTACCAACAGCGATCGTGGTTGATGAACGCCGAATGCGACAGTTGCTAATTAATTTATTGAGCAATGCGGTAAAGTTCACCCCAAAAAATGGAACAGTCAATCTCGAAGCAAAGTTAGCCAATGTTGCCATAGGTTTATCAGAAGCAAATTCTGAAGAAAATTTAAAATCTAATTTAAAATCTGATTTAAAACCTGAGCTTCGTTTTTCCGTGTCTGATAATGGTATTGGTATCTCTATGGAGGATATTAACAAACTATTTCAGCCCTTTGTGCAGATTAACAGTAGCCTCAGTCGTCAGTATGCAGGTACAGGGCTAGGTTTAAATTTGGTAAAGAAACTTGCTGAACTACATGGGGGAAATGTAAATGTTAGCAGCAAAATTGGTGAAGGCAGTTGCTTTACTGTCAGCTTTCCCTATGAAAGTGGATAAAAATAATCCTCAAAATGGCAACGCTATATCAAAACCCAAAGAAGAGTTTGGGGGGGGGGGGGGGGGGGCGCTGGGGGGGGGGGGGGGGGGGTTAAAGAGGTTGGTGAGCCGCGATATGATTTCCAGTCTAATCTTGACGGCACGGATCAAGTGATCCTTTTGATTCGGCTTCCTACCCAAAATAGCGAGCGAGGCCATCTTTGTGTTCGTTTTTCGCTACGGGAAAGAAACCGATTTCGAAGCAGTTTCAAACGAATTGAGGCTCGCTTTTTGCAATTTCGATTTTTCTTCTTCCGTCAGCCCCATGGCCCGTGACGATTTTCTCTTACTTGGGCCAGAGCGCCATTGGCCTGATGCGTGTGAAATTGAACGATCGAACTATGTGGCCGATGAAGGCGATCAACGTGACGAGACAGACCAGATAGAACAAACCCGCAGGAAGCAATTTCTTCGCTGGTTGTAATCGCTGCAGTTTAGCGGAAGAACCGGACATCAATTTGAGTCCAGTGATCAGCAAATATGCCGTGATGCTGGAAAGCCCCAGAGCTAAGAGGAATGGAATCTGATCGTAGAGTCCCCGGTAGGCGTAGAGAGAAAAGACGAAGAAAAGCGCCATTGCAATTTCTTCTGGCCATGTATGTCGTAGGCCTCTTGGCTGAAGAGTGACCGCTGAGTTTCCAAACCCTGAAGTAGAGTGCGCCGGACGGACAGGCATCCACACAATCAAGGCACTTCAGATATCCGAATCCACAACCATCTTGTGGTTCTTCACCGGGCGAACTCGACATTCGAAGTGCACACGGCAGTGCAATGCCCACAACTATTGCATGCGTCGGTTACGCGATTCTGCCACGGCTAAAGCGGTCTGCATAATACGCCGCACCGTAGTATGCGTAAGTACAAAATCCCTTGTTACCCAACCAAATGACGATCAAAATCCGCAATCGCAAAGGTTAGAAGCGTGATGCCTAAACTCGGAAAGGCTGCTCCGCCAAAAGTCATCGGTTTGCAGGTGGTAGACGATCGAGGAATGGCCGTCCCTCATAAATCCTTAAGAATTGTGGCCAAACGAACATGTACAAAGCCGCAACAAGCGGGCACGAATACGAGCAAACGAGATCGGAAAGGCTTCGGCTTCCATCCGATCTTCAGTATCCAGGTGCAGAGGTCCTGGAGTGCGACACACAGACACGCCTAACCACAAACAAAACGCCCAAAAAATCGCAGTGCTGATGATGGTGGAAAGAATATAAATCCAGCGTTGACGATGCCAAGTTCAAGGGTCTGCACTGCCTCACTCGGTTCGACAGGTGTAAGCCTGACCCATTTACGTGATAGTACGCGATGTGAATTGCGAACAGAAGGTGAACCCTGATTGTGAACTGCTGCGCGTAACTTCACCACGATTAGAGTGGGGTGGTTTACGGCGGGTTCCGCCATTCGAAGCGGGAGAGGCTCATCTTTGAAACATATTGTGACGGAATTCAAATCGTTCATGCTAGATAAGTTATTCGGCTGAGACAGGTGATAACCTGTCGTCGCCCTGATCCATGTATCATCCGTCGTAGCTTCTGCTGACGCTGCTTAGATTTCGGCTAACCTGAACGAGGGTGTTCGCTAACATGGGGTTTTTCATTCCAGAAATACATCAGCCGAATTTCGGCTTTACTTTTTCCGGTCGGGGTCTCAATAAATTCCGCATACTTGACCTTGCCTGAAGCAGAGTATCCATCGGGTGCTCAAATGGAGGCAATAATTTCGAGTAACTGGTGATGACCCTGCTCCCGCGAAGGAGTAAAGTGGCTTTAGAACAAAGTTTTGTAAATCCTCTGGGATCTGTTCAAGCTCTCCGATGACACATAGGAAGCGGAATGCAGGATGTCACTTAAAGCCGGCAAAGAGTGCTTACTGATCCGGTGGAACTAATTTAAAAAAGGATCCACTGGAACATCCAGGTCATTTCCAGGCTGAAATTGAGTTTAGATCAACGTTCTTCAGCTCATCAAAGATCACTCCTGTTATAAATGCGTTGACCTGACTCACTTATCTCAAGCATTCTTGTAGAATAACTATTACCTACTTTATACAAATCGCTCTCAGACACTTGTACCTAACTCCAATCATCTCTTTGGTGCATGAAAGTCAATCCTTGTCCGGGTAATGGGACTAATTTCGAGAAGGATCACGACTCCCCAACTTCATTCCCAAAGATAATTTCCTTCAGGGCTTTTAGGTAGGTCTCTTCTGTGAATCCACTAAAGTAATAACAAGTCATATCATCCGGAACCAAGTCCGACTTTCTTCGATATGCTCACGTCAAGTAGTGACTTTGGTAGCAAACATGCTCGCAAACTCTGCAACTCAATAAGCCTGAACTAATTTCCCGTCTTCTTCTGCGACGGCAAACACTTTGGGAGGAACTGAGATGACGATCACAGTTGGGAACAACTTCATGGGAGGAACCGCACCCAAAGACCTTTCTAAAACTGTGGCGTCTGGAAGCTGCTCAACAATGGAACCAGAGGCTTTAACAACTCTTTCGTAAACTCATCGGACAAAAAAACTGAGTTTCGCAAACACGAAACTGTACTTCAGTTCGTAAAGGATCGTCCACATAACCCACAAGTGAAGATATTTGGAATTATCCCCACCGACTTTCAAAATCAGCCTGTAACTTGATCCATAATTTTACTGAGCTGCTCTTTGAGGAAGTTTACAAAATCAAACCATGTGTTCGATTTACTTTCTGCGGGTCACCCAGCTGCCCTAAATCTTTGATGCGATCCGCGCCGTGCTTGCCGGCAAGGTTCTCAACTTTCGGGATCGTCCAGATAAGCCTGCATTCCGGACTCATCCGCTTCTGGGTGGAACTGTTAAATACCTTGGGCGAAAATGCGATCGCCATCGTTGCGCGCTCAAGCGGGGACAGAGGCCTGGATTGCTCAATCGCGATCACTTTCGTCTAAACTGGTCCCATTTCTCTTGAATGTCTGACGACCTGCCATCTGCGACTGTCGATGATCCAGAAGACTACAGGCCTTCCAGCATCCAATGGTCGGATCCAGCTTCAGTTTTATTGATTGGGTAAATCCCGAAGGCGGCTTTCTTTCTCTGCAACCGTACAGGATTCCATGAGATACAGGCCATCTGAAACGAATGGCAAATCATGAAGAGATACCGCTTTGTTCCGAAGGGCCAAGGTTCCGGGCCGCGAATTTCGTTGTTGTACCCTACAATCCGCTCCCCACCATGGGACGAGACTGTGCGGATCACCAGGACCACCGGTTGAGATGACACGGAGTAGTCACATACGCTTGGGATTTTGAGTCACGAACTTCGTGAATGTCAGGCCTAAGTCCTGCACTTGCAAGGAGTTCGCCAATACATCGCATCCTGGTTATCATGACCACGGTACATATCCAAAATCGCTACCGGTTCTGATTCATTCCTTACTTCTGCCTGTGCTTCTGGTTCCAGGGGTGGTTCAATTCCAAGCCCATGGTGAGTTTCTCTAACGATATACTCAACAACCTTCTCGAAACTCTTTGTTTCTTCGTAGACTCCGTGCTGTCGTTGCGCCCCCGGTTCCATTTTTCAGGATATCCCTTAGCCTTGTAATCTGCGCACCAAAGCCAGTTTCTCGCTCAGATTCCTCGGAAACAAAGTCAATAAGTTCTCAAAAAGCTCCGTGTAGGGGACTTCACTGTTTGCTGAAGTCAATCAGCTTGCCTTCGGTCCCACCCAGCTGCTCGGAAACGATTTTCCTCAAGCATCATGCGACGGTAAACCCGGAACGTCAGGTTCGGAGCGATTCAAATCGATAGAGCGTTGCGACCGGGCTTGACAGCGCAGTGATGGCAATGGTTTCATCCACGCGCATTTGCACGTCGCACATGCGGAACTCGATCGTATCAGTTCGGGTGAAGGCGTATATCCCACCAAATCTTCGATTGTCGATAACAGTTGGTTTTGACTTACGTAACATAGTCTTTAGGCGCCGAATGGGAATGGAAGTGGTGCGGATCCGTGCGCGAAGGATCTCAAAACCTTAACCTGGTAACTCCCCAACCCGTGTCTTGGCCAAGCCAAACGGCGCGAGCTGCGTTCACAGCCATGATGTGAGGGATAAAGTAATCTGCAGCATTGATCACGAATCGCATTTCACGATCCGGAAAGCCAACGTGAACGTGCAGACCAAAGATGAGGTTCTTTCGAGCAACAGCCTGTAATTCTTTGAACCAGGCCTCGTACCGTCTTATGAACGGTGATTTCTTTGATCCAACCAGTGGCTAAAAGGGTGAGTTCCAGCGGCAGCAATGGCTGTGACCTCGCATCTTTGCGATCTTGCTCAGGCCAGTTCGAAGATCGGTGATCTCCTGCCTTGCAACTTTCTTTGATCGTAGGGCAATGCCAGCCCGGTTTCGACAACCGATTTGCGCATTTCGGCCCGAACGCTCTCCTGGAGTTCACCTTCCATCGCTGAGAACTTTAATGTGGCTCCGAAGCTCCATCGTTCGGATCCACAATTTGAAATTCTTCTTCAATCCCTAGGAGAAAAAAATTCACTTTTTTCTTGGCGGCCATAGCGATCACTTCGCCGCTACCTTACGGCGGGTTGCTGGTTTGCTGTCGGCGCAGCCGCCATTGCCTTCTCTACGGAATTTGCATGAAGGCTCCTGGTTAAATTCATCTTGCCTCTTCGTGCTTCTGAGCCTTTCAATAAAGTATGTTTGCAGATTCTCGACGATCCACTGAAGTTCTTTCGCCAACATCAGATAGTCCGCATCTGTGCTGGGCCGTAGTCAATTGCGTAAGCAATCCCACTCGCACGGTAAACTCAACCGTGTTAAAGTCATACCCAAGCGCCTGGTTCAGTTTGATAACGCCATCCACGACCAGGTTGTGTAGATCTCGTCGATAGGAACGTCTTCTGAACATAGCGTCTATGGTGGTTCCTGTGGGAGCATATCGCATCACGTGAATGGGCTTCCGCCAAGGCAATAGCATCGAAGTAATCATCGTGCTGATATTTTCCTGAAGCATCATTGTGAGCTGACCTGTTTGATTTCAAACCGTGGAAAACTCATGGAGATTCTCACCTTAAACACGTTTTCCAGCTGCCACCAGAGAATGGTTTGAAGAAAGCAGGCCACCCAACGTATCTCAAACATTTCTTCCCAAGCGAGCGGGAAGCTCAAATTTCGGAAGCATCTGTTTCGGTTTCAGGTGGGCGTTGATTGCTCGGCAAGAACAGTTTTGGAACTGCAACTCCAACCTTCTCTGCGATGCAGTTATTGAAAAAACTCTTCGTCCGCGCCCACCAGAAAGGATTGTTCACGACGGCTGTTCCGTTCAACGCCGCATTTTTTAACCAGGCTCGGTAAAAAGGGTACGTCTTGGCTGATCCGTCAAGTACGACAGCGTACTCAGTTGGAGCAGCTGCTCCATCTCTTAAAGTCGCGATCGCTTGATTAATATTCCTTTCAGAAAATTTCTACCGCCCCAGACAAAATAATGTAGAACTCTCACTAGGATCACACGGCAAATCACTTCAATGTCAATATATTTACGATAGCCCTGCAATTAACGCAAATATTCTACTTGTACTTCTTTCAAAAATAGGATATTTTTCGTAATAAATCACGCAGACTGCCAGTGTCTAATTCATTATTAGCCGAAGCTGTTTAGAGCTTGTCTGTTTTATAGTTTGCAGATTTTGTATACAAGTTCTTCAGTCCTTAGTGGTGAAATCTTAGGCGAGTCTCATCCTGAGACAGTGGTAACACGAGAAAATTCAATACGAAAATCTAACATTTCGTTTGGCAATAGAAGCACAGGCAGGAGGAGGGTTACTTTAGGAAAAGCCCTAATTGAGGAAGTGGTTTCTGTTGGTAAAGAAGACTGTGAAGATGACGGAGACCGAGTTGCAGAAAACTCAAGCCTCTGTGGTCATGCCAATCAATCCAAGCCTCGTCTCCAAACGCACCAACATGATACTGAGAATCAAAGTTAATCACAGCTGTGGCAAGAAGCATAAATAAACAAGTGAGAGCCTGAGCATCGCGGAGATGAGAGCTAATAATATCAAAAGCCGCAGACTTGTAATCCTTAAAATGAGGTTCAATCCCACCGAAACGTCTGCCATAAAGAGCAAAGGTCTGTAATGATGGGGAAATAGCAGTAAGGACAGCCCATGAAACTGTTAGAAGGCCATTGGGTTGGGACGGGTTGCAGCTAAGTGGGACAATTAATATCACCCAGCACCGTAACATTAGGAATAGATAAGCTTGCTCTGGAGGGTGGTATCAGTTGTTCCACACTCTGGTTGAACCTTGCTAGAGTCATTTGCAGATCGGTCTTTGCTCGAATTGCCCAAGACCATTGATTTCGGCTTAACCAACGGATTAATTCCCATGTTCAAAACCTCGGTCGGCAAGTAAGGTCACTGTGCTTGCGGTGGCAATAGGCGAGTAATTGTTCTAATACTGGACGATAATCCTCAAAGCCAACTGTGGCACTGCGATGTTCCAGCACTACTTGCAAGGCCAATCGACCTGTCCTCCCCAACCGCCATACTTCTATTAAACAAAATTTATCCCACAGCATACTCGTATCTAGAACTGCCCACCATGCTCCTGCAAATGCTTGTAGAAAGTGCTTCAGCAATGGGTTATAGAATGTTTCAGCGCTGATGCGGATTATGCACAAAGTAGTTTAGTCTTCTTTCCATTTGGCTCCTTGCTTTGCAGTCCTGATGGTTCAAATAGGGCAACCACGACCCAGACTTGCACTTCCTGATTGTAATATTGCGGTTACTGCCTCAGCAAAATCCTTCTGCAGATGTCGTTTGTCTTTTGGCTTAATCCATTGGATTTATTTGTTGTTGTAGTTGAAGATAGAGGTGGGGCATTTGCATGAGAACTTTTGTTGAGAACTTGAGTATCCTATGTTTTGCCCCTTCCCTATCTCCTGTCCCATTATGAGATTCTATGTGCGTCAACGCTTTAAGGTTTTTCTGCACCACTAAGGTTCTCTTTTTCGTCTTCGGATATTTCTGCAGCAATTTGACTAAGTACTTTAGGATTGCAGGATTAGCTCTCTAGTGGGGAAAGGGAATTCTAATACCTTTAGATCTAAACTCATAGGCAATCCGAAAATTAATCGAACCTGAATTGGTTCGTTGGCATCAGGATCAATAATCCAAACCAATAGATCGAACTCGCGATTCTTTCCCAAATGCTTTAAACCAAACTCTGGTGTGGTGGGTTGATAGCACACGAGGTTCTATGCCGAGCCGCAGTTAAGGTTTCAGTTAACACCAATAGATCTGTATCGTAAGCAACACTAACAGGATGAATTCGGCAAGTATGTCCTGTATAACTCCAGCTGGACAGTATTGTTCTCCTCGATAAACCTTGATTTGGCACAATCAAATAAAATAGGTCATCTTTCAGTACGAATAATTGTGGAGCGAATGGAAATTTTTTCAATTGTGCCTTTGAGTTCTCCACTTCGATATAATCGCCAACCTTTGATTGTTTGCCCGAATAGCAAACTAGTCCGCTAACAGTTACTGGCAATATTTTGCAATCCAAAGCCGAGTCCAATTCTACTACACCAGCAATTACAGCTATGAACTGAGATTAATTTCTGCCGTTTGTGTAATGATCACGCCTACTTAAGGTGATCAATAGATATTTGATAAATACGGTAATCGCTTCTGTAATCCGCGATTAATGCGAAGTCGATTTAAAAGTTGATCGCCGAATGGTTTCTGCTAATAAGTTTGATACGAAAAAAGCTGGTGGGATAATTAGTCCTAGTAAAGAGGCGATTGTAAAGGATCGAAAACTTAGTCCCTCCGACATTCAAAATTTGGGCTGTGAAGATTTCATACAGTTTTGCTAATAAACATCCATCTTTTGCGACTATTTCTCCACAACTCAGTTAAAGTGAAGTTTAGACACATCGCGTTACAATATTGTCTAAACTTACCCATAACCTAATGATTTTCAAACCGCTATATAGCTTTTTTCTGATCTTAAATATAGCTGATACAAAACTGACAGGAGGGCATAGCGAAGCTATGCTAATTCTATTTGAGGTTGACAGTCCAAGCCCATCTCTACTTGCTAGGCATTTTGTAGATGACCGTAGCAGCCGCTGCTGGTATTTCTGAATTTTTAAGATTACTGTTGATCTTCCAATCCATCCTCAGTACCAACCCAGATCTGTTGATTGTGAACCAGTAAATTGATGACTGAACTGCTGGGCAAATTATAGATCGACGATGTAATTGCGCCATTGTAGGTGCAGAAGGAGCACTAAACCGTCTCTGCTACCTATCCATAATTCACCATTTTTACTACTTGCCAAAGCCACAATATCGCGTCCAGTTACAGAATTAATGCAAAAGATCGCTTTATTAGTATTCGATTAATTTCAATCACGTTACGGGGGCGTTCCTGCCTTAAAATCTTTCCCTGACGGCTCCACCGCGATCGCTTGACAATTTGACCTGATACATAGGGAATCCTTGCGTGATTTTGCTGTCCTAGGATTAAGTTTAAACAAGCCATTTAATGTGCCAACCCAAATATTGCCAGCATTATCAATCTGCATTACATTCGCGGGCTGTTCCGGGAATATCAGGAAGTTCAAGCATATAGGTTTTGGCATTGTAGGACCGATGAGAATACCTTGATCATGCCAACCCAGATAAAGCCAGCCTGATCCATAGCTAAACCCAGAACTGACTCGAAGATAGTTGGATCTGCAATATTTTCAATTTGCCTGAGTCAGATCGATTTGATACAAGTCTTAAAAGTTGTACCAACCCAGAAGTAACCACGACTATCTTCTCAATAAGGCGCGGTGATAGTAGAATTTGTAAAGATATGGGAGGCGATCGCTTTTCCAGACCTTTGATCACTTGCATTAAACCTGCCAAGTGCCAATCCATAGCCGACCCTGTTCATCTACGAGGGTTGAACTAATTCGCCCATCTAGGCTTAATGATGGATTACGCGCAAGAAGAATATTTTTGGGTTTACCTAGGTTGTGGCTGTCAGGCTCAATCGCATCTGCGTTATTAATGGCTCCATAGCTCACAGCGCATAGACTAGCTACATTAACCGTTATTGCTAATAGTACTTTTGGGAAAATTTTAGAGAAAGTTTTCGCGATCGCCCCAGATATCTTTTGATTTGTCAACATCTTTATGTCCTCACTACACCCTATTTAGACTCTTTTAAGCGTCAAAAATTTTTTTTTTAAAAAAAAAAAAAAAAAAATTTTAAATAATTAAACCCCCCAAAACCCCCCGGGGGGGGGTGCCCCCCCCCATTCTCTTTTGGGTTAAACCAAAAACGGCGCAACGCGCCGTTTTTAGTTTATGGTTTTGGGGCTGGAGTTACGGGCGCAGGGGCAGGTATCTCAGGCTGAACTGGCTGGGGTGGTGGCTCTAGAGGAGCGGGCTGGGGTGGTTCTACAGGAGTCGCCACGGTAGTATTTACAGGCGTAGGAGCGGGCGTGTTTGTTCTTACTGGCTCTGGGGGATTGTTCGCTGGAGGTGGAGTTGTTGGTTTTACTTCTGGAGTAGCTGGAGGATCATTCTTAGCGGCAGTTTGGTCTCTTTGCTTGTTGTCAGGCGGATCTTCGCGTCGATCATTGCGATCGCTATTAGCAGGGACAGAAGTAGCGGTAACTTTATTTGGGTTATTGTTTGCAGGAGTCTTTGGCAAGTCAGAACGGCGAAACTCGATAGTCTTCGCTTCTTTAAATGATGCTGTGACTCCAAATTCTGAGGTGATTTGAGGCAAGCTAGCTAACTGAGAGCTAAATCCAAAAATTAGTGAGTTATTGGCAATCCGTTTTTCAATACTTTCTTTGTCAAGGCGTTTTGGCGCAGAAGCTTTGCCGTCAGCCTTGACTCTAATTTCTTCCCCCTTGCCAAGGGTGACGATCTCTGATGTACTTTTTAGCAAAACTGTAACCGTGCCATCAAGAGCGATTACTCGGCGCTCTTCAGAAGCTTTTTCAGGTATTTCTAGATATACAGTGCCATCATTGCTGGAAATTTCGCCAAACGGAGTTTGGACTTGGGCTGGAGATTTGAGATCTTTCGCAGCCCATGCGACTAAGCGTCCAGAGGTAAATTCAACTTGGTTTTGCGGCTTGAGGGTTAAAGTTGATTTTCCGCCAATTCTGATAATTGCACCACTGCGTAAGGTCACTTGAGCAGTTGAGGTATCCTCAGTGCTGACACTTTCATTGACCTTAAGTGGCACCCCAATAGTTGCAGGTCGGGAGGATGTAGCATTAATGTACTTAACTCGCACTGGATAGCTGCGAATTTCACTGATTTCAGCGATCGCTTCTGTGGGTAAAGCCTCTGAACTAAAAGGTTTAGGAGGCTGATTACCTGTACAACTAGGCAACCCCACGGCTACCAGAGAAAGGAACAGAAGAGGCAAAATTTGCCCAGAGATTTTAGATAACTGCCAACGCTGCATCGTAAATTTTTTGTAGAGTCTACAAAGCCAGTTTTTTCGCTATACTAGAAAGTCTGGTTAAAACCGTAAATTCTAATGTATCTATATTAGTTCTAACTTCGATGTTTGACCATAGCTATCAGTAATTCTCATAACTATTTATGAAAGCGAGCTGAATGCACACTTTCATAGATCCCAACCTATATTTTAAACGAGTAAGAGTCAAAAGCACATGGCAAAGAGTAATTTGCAGGTCATGCTGACCAAAAATGTTACAAAATTAGGTAAACTCGGCGACTTAGTATCTGTAGCGCCTGGTTATGCCCAAAATTTCCTCATACCTCAAGGTATGGCTATTCGTGCCACCACAGGTGTTGTTAGAGAAGTTGAAAGACGCAAAGAAGTTGAGCGTCAACGTTTGATCGCAATTCGCCAAGAAGCAGAAAGCCGTAAGACTGCACTCTCAACCATTGGCGGCTTTATTATCAAGAAAAAAGTTGGCGAAGGTAATGCAATTTTCGGTACTGTGACCGATCGCGAAGTTGCTCAGTTGATTACCGCGAAGTCGATGTTAGAAATCGATCACCGCGACATTACGATTCCTGAAATTAATCAAACAGGTACTTTTGATGTTTCGATCAAGCTTCATGCTGAAGTTACAGCAACCATCAAAATCCAAGTTATTGCTGAATAATCTTAAAAAAATAGACGGCGCAATGCGCCGCCTATTTTTTTCATACGTAGAGGCAATTCATGTATTGCCTCTACGTATTTTGACGAGTTCTACGGCTAAGGCGATCGCCTTGATCGTACTGGCAGGATCGGCAATACCCTTACCAGCAATATCAAAGGCAGTCCCATGATCGGGCGATGTTCTCACAAAGGGCAATCCAATCGTCGTATTTACAGCCCGATCAAAAGCTAGAAGCTTCACGGGAATTAAACCTTGATCGTGATACATCGCAAGATAGGCATCATGACCAAGCTGTACCCGATCTCGATCATTCCAAGCTCTCGCTGGATTGATCCACATGGTGTCTGGTGGAATCGGATTAGTGATTTGTACGTTGGGATGCTGTTGACGATAGCGCTCAATTAAAGGCTGTAACCAGTCGCGCTCCTCGCGTCCTAGTTGTCCCTGCTCGCCACTATGGGGATTAATTCCTGATATAGCGATTCGTGGATTTGTGATTCCAAAATCTTGTAACAGCGATCGGCGTAACAACTCTAATTTTTGCTCAATTAACTTTGGTGTAAGTTGTGTCGTTACTTCACTCAAAGGAATATGCACCGTCGCTAGCAAAGTCCTGAATACCCACTCTGTATGGGGCGATTTGCCTACAAACAACATGCCAAAATCATCAACTTGGCTACGCTCAGCAAGTAACTCAGTTTGTCCTGCATAGTCATGTCCAGCTTGTTTCCATGCTGACTTAGCGATCGGGGCGGTGACGATCGCATCAAAATCTCCCGATAGAGTTGACGTAATCGCGCTATCTAGATAAGCGAAACTAGCCGTCCCACTAGCCCGATTGCCAACTCCCAATGAAATCTCCTCATTTGTGCAGATATCAACAATCTCTAGGCGCTTGGGATCGGCGATTAGAAGATTGCCATGATTTCTTAACAAATCATAGGTGTCTCTGAGATAGCGTTGATCGCCAAACACCGTAAACTCAGCATCTAGAGCTAGTAAAGTGCGATCGGCAAGAGATTTCAAAATGATTTCCGTACCAATTCCAGCGGGATCGCCTATAGTGAGAGCTATTCGCGCTCTAGAATTGGATTGAGATTTTGCTCTAGAGCTTGTGTGAGGATTCCGCAGAATATTCATTAAGTCAGTTAATTTCTTTAGTTTGGACTAATGGGCAGGTATGAGAGAGGAACCAAAAGACACGAGAAAATTGAGCAGGAGCTTGCAATAGCAAAATCCAGCTCAAAATTGAGAAGAGAAGCAGAACCTAAATGGCAATTGGATGGGTTGGCGCAGGAGTCTTTTCAGTTTTCTTTCTTTTTGAGGCGTGTTTTTTAACAGTCGGATAGCGAATACGAGGAGGAAGGCGATCGCCTAAGGAGCGTCCGGGCGATTTACCGCGTAGTTTAGGAGGGATTGCAGGAGTACCAATCGCGGCAATAATTACCGCAAATGATTGAGCGACACGACCAGGAGCAAGATTATCCTGAGGAGACTGCCAAGGTAAAGGAGCATCAACACAATCGAGACGAGCGAACCAAAGTTGCCAAGTCATTAAAGGCATCAAAGCACTCCAACGCTCAGCCGCCTGAGTAGAGGTAATCTGGGGCAGAGTCCAATGTAACCGTTGCTTGGCAAAACGATACCAATGCTCTATGGCAAAGCGACGCAAGTATTTTAACCAAAGAGTTTCCAAAGCAGGCATAGTTTTACCCAACCAAGCCAACCACATGGGCTGAAACTTACGGTTGCGCCCCAAGGGTTCAATCACCTCAATTCTAAAAATCTGCATCGGTCTTTCTGGAGAAGTACGGAAATGAAAGTCACGCCAATAAGTTACCCGTACCCGACCTATTTTTGGGTCTGTAATTTCTATAGTGGTGGCTGCCCCAGCCCAAGTTTCTGGGGCATTCAGTTTGAATTTATGCCCATGTTTACAAGGTGCACCACGACCGCTATAGGCAGACGGAACTCCCCAAACACAGCGATTAGATGCCAAACGTAGTAATAAATCCGCCTCAATATTCGCTGTTGCTTTCACAAAACTTGCATTCCCATATCCTCGGTCATAGACAGCTAGGGGGCGTACGCTTAACTGCTTTGTGACTTGTTTGAGTTGGAAGGCAGCTTTACTCACAGGAGTCTCGAAACTGGTGATCCGCTCATGTTTTATCGGTAGCGCCCAACTCCCACTTGCTTCGGGAATCCACGCCAACGTGCTGTAGCTTTGTCCTACGCCGATACTTTCGTCTTTGCCATGATGGAATCCTCTTTCCTTCAGCGTTTCCGCATCTGGTCGCAACCACACGCTATTATCTCCAGCCAGACAAGGTTGCTCTTCGGTTGGGATCTCTTGCACCATTAGTTTCATCAACTTTCCTCTTGCTGGTCGGCTATCGCGCAGTCCCTCATAAATACTTGACCATTTTCGCCGAAATAATGGATTCATTGACAGACTCACATACGAGCTAATGCTCGGACTTGTCAGGACGGCATCCATTAATTCAAATACTGCATCTTTTCCTGTTCCTAGGTATTCATATATCGACTTGCGAAATTCTTGTAATTTTTGGAAAATCATAGTAGTCAATGTCAATTTGGTTTATTGATCATTGCTCTTTTGGCAGTTTGTGACATTCACTTCCTGCCTTTCTTTTCTTCTTTTTAGTCTAAAGTCCAGTTAATTTAGATGTGTACATAATTAATTACAAACCCAAACTCTTAGAGCTGCGCCCCGCAGGGGTGCAGCTCTAAGAGTTTGGGTTTGTAAAGTTGCGCCCCGTAGGGGCACAACTTTACGGGTTTCGATAATTTATTTTGCACAAGTAGTTAAGTAATTCTCCAAAATTTTAATCCACGCGATAAGATCGTGATCCGCTGTTAGCCCTCTTGACTAAAACCAACGATGTCAGTTGATATTTCCTTAGAAACCCTCTGGAATCAAGTTCTCGAACTGCTTGAAAGCCAACTTAGCCGTCCAACCTATGAAGGATGGATTAAGACAGTTGTGGCTGATGAGCTTACGGCTGATCGCTTGACTATTCGCACGCCCTCAATTTTTGCTAAAAATTGGCTGCATAAATATTATGTTCAAAATATTACGGATGCAGTCACGGAAATCCTTGGCTACCCCGTAGAAATTCATATTGAGGCGGCTCCAAGTAGTGAACCACCCACGGGTCAACCTGAGCTAAATCTTAATCTTGATGGTGCTGAGATTAGTCAAGATGGGATGCTAGAAACAGCGATCGCCGCCGAGGCAGTTCACGCAATGGCGGCGGCAATTCCCACCACGCTCAATAATACCCAAAGCCCTCAGTCATCAGATAGCAACGGTCACGTACCACGTCCTAGTAACCTCAATGCTAAATACAATTTCAATCGTTTTGTAGTTGGTTCCACCAATCGTATGGCTCATGCGGCGGCACTTGCCGTGTCCGAGTCCCCAGGGCGTGAGTTTAATCCTTTATTTTTATGCGGTGGTGTGGGCTTGGGCAAGACCCACCTGATGCAAGCGATCGCCCATTACCGTCTAGAAATCGAACCGAAAGCAAGAATCGCCTATGTATCGACAGAGCAGTTCACTAACGATCTAATTTCGGCAATTCGCAAAGATAGTATGCAGCGATTTCGGGAACTGTACCGCGAGATCGATATGTTGATAGTTGATGACATTCAATTTATCGAAGGTAAGGAATACACTCAGGAGGAGTTTTTCCATACTTTTAATACGCTTTACGAAACAGGCAAACAAATCGTATTAGCCAGCGATCGCCCACCTGCTCAGATTCCCCGTTTGCAAGAGCGGCTTTGTTCTCGTTTCTCCATGGGATTGATTGCGGATATTCAAGTTCCAGATTTAGAGACGCGCATGGCAATCTTGCAAAAGAAAGCCGAATACGATCATCTCAAAATTCCTGCCGATGTCCTCCATTACATCGCCGCTAGCTATACTTCTAACATTCGCGAATTGGAAGGAGCGTTAGTGCGTACTGTTGCCTATATTTCCATTTCAGGACTACCGATGACGGTAGAAAATGTTGCACCAGTTCTCAATCCTCCCAAAGAACCTGTAGAAGTATCTGCCGAGATGGTCTTGAGCGTAGTTACGGAAATGCTGAATATCGACTTAGCCGATCTATTAGGAAATTCACGGCGCAGAGAAATCAGCCAAGCCCGTCAGTATGTGATGTATCTCATGCGTCAACACACGAATCTCAGCTTGCCCAAAATTGGTGAAGCGGTAGGCGGTAAAGACCATACAACGGTGATGTATAGTTGCGAAAAGGTCGCTCAGTTGCAATCAACTGATGGTGATATCGCGCAGTTGTTAAGGCAGTTAAGCGATCGCATCTACCTCGTTGCTCAAACTAAAAATTAATGGAGTAAAAGCGCAAAGCGCTATCCACACTTACTACACTAAAAAACTATGCAGATGATTGATTTTGCCGTAAATGGAACTTTAATGCGAGGACTAGAGTTAAATGGTAACTTGCAGAAGGTTGGGGCAGTATTTGTAAGAGAAGATCTAACAGCGCCTATGTATCGGCTTTGGTCGATCGCCGATCGCCATCCTGCGATGCTACGAGTTAGCGAAAATGGACAAGCGATCGCCTTAGAGATTTGGTCAGTTACTCCCGATGCTTTGGGTGCAATTTTATTGTCTGAGCCTGCTGGTCTATGTATTGGCAAAATTGTTTTAGCCAATGGACAAGAGGTCTTGGGCGTTCTCGGTGAACCATTTTTATGTGAAGGACAAAAAGAAATTACTTCCTATGGTGGCTGGCGAGCTTACACCGCCAGTTAAACCCAAAATCTTTTGAGTATGTTAGAAAGCAACTTGTCGTTGTAACGGAACTTACTCTGAGCATCATAGAGATAAACAAAATCAGGACACTTGTGTTCCTATCAAGAAGACTCAACGTAAACAAAGCCCTCTTAACCGTTTGTGCTATCAAGGGGTTGTCAAAAAGACCTATGAGGAGTCTTGTTCATTGGTTTACCAACTAACGGTTGAATTGAGCGGCGGTGACATTTTTCGCTTGTTACTAAAATATCACTTTTTAGTCCGCTCCAATGATTTGTTATGCCCCTTCAAGATGACCAAGATTTATCGTCGTCTGAATAAAGTTTCTCATCAAGTCCACTGAGTCTCGCAGTTGTGTGGGCGTAAATTTTGGATTGTTTGTATTTTCTGGATGATGAATTTGGTGTCGTACATATTCTGTCAAGGTGATTTGTTCATGTACTAAAGAACCGTTTCTCGAAATCTTGACATAAGTCATTGTTGATTTTCCATTTTTGAAACTTGGCAATTGACCTTCAAGATCAATAAAACCATAGAGTTCATTGTGGTATTCTTCTGTAATTTCTTTAAATGCTATGTAGTTGACTTCGTTAAGTGAGGGATAAGAAAGGCTGTTAGGTAAAACATTATCAATAGTTTTACTCCCATTTTCAAATTTCACTAGTCTTAAATGATCAAAGCTTAACTCTTTTACCAATACGGCACAATGGGTAGTTATTATAACTTGTGTATTTGGTGCTGTTGCTAAACTCAAAAACGCTTTTATTAGAATCTTTTGATGTTCGTAGTGCTGTGATGTTTCGGGTTCTTCAACCGCATAAATAATGCTTGGAATATTTTGCTGTTGTCTTCTTCTATCGGCTTCTGCCCTAAAGAAATTTAATAGAATAAGTCTTTTTACTCCGCTACCCCTTTTATTTATGGGGATATTTTCATCTCCCGCAATTGACACACTTTTAAAAACATCATTCCATTTTAAACTATGAGATGGTGGAATCACTGGATTCAAGCTGTTTGCAATATCAGGGTTCATTTCTCGAATCTTTTCAAGCGTTCGTTCAGCAACTTCTCTTAGTTTGTTCTCAACTTCTGTTGCTATCTCTGTGAATTTTTGCTTTAAATCGTTGTCGTCTAAAATTTGCCGAACGGCTTCTTTTAGTGGGTCTTGTACTTCGCTATCCCCATCACTATTTTTTCTGTCAGACTGAAACAACGAATATAATGGCAGATAGGTTTGAAGTTTTTCCCATATTGATTTTGCGTCGCATTTAGTTACATCAATCTCAATCTCTTGTAAGCCGAGGCTAGTATTGAAATGATTCCAAATAGCTGTTCTCATAGCAGCATTTCTATTTCTGTTAGAGCATTCAATGTTGTTTGAGTCAATAATTGTTCTGAGATCAGAATCTTTCTTTAGAAGTAAGTCTTTACAATATGTATTAGTAGGATGAAGAGCCTTTATAAATACTTTTTCTTTTCCTGCGTTGGGAAATTTCTTAATTATTTCGAGTTGAGTATTCGCGTTGAGTAAATACTCAGCTTGTAGGTTTGTTTCATTGGTGCTGTCAATAACAATACTATTTGGCAACTCTTCAAAGGTAACCGCAATAATAATTTCATTGTCGCCTTCGGCTAGGTTCTGTTTGTTAATATCGTCTTTGTCCAGCTTAACAACTCCCTTACCTTCATTGAAGAAAATGTCTAATGCTTCCAATACCGTTGATTTTCCAATGTCATTTTTTCCCACAAATGCGGTTAAATCACAAAACTCAATATCAACTTCATCTTTATAGCTTCTGAAATTTTTAATTTTAAGCTTTTTGATTTTCATCTTGTCAAAGTTTTCTGTCTTGGGATTCACTTTCAATACACACATTATACTTTCATCCGCGATTTTGACTTGCCTAATTTCGAGTTGAAACAGACAACCTTATCGTACTTCGCGGGTTTCGGCATAACTATATATTAGACTGAATTTTTCTGTCTAATACGACTATAGGGTGATTAGGCTGAAAGTCAAGTTTCTGGCTAATCACCCTAACAGGGATATTATAAAGAAAAATTCTGGCTAATTACCCTATATAGTGCATTATACAGAAAAATTTTGGCTAATCACCTAAATAGCGTGTTAGCCCGACGATATCATACATTATTTAGGCTAATTACTCTATAATTTCATTCATTATACAACTCAATCGTGGCGGTAAGGGCGTGATTAGTCCGCTTGATTACTATCTCTAACAAACTGGCAACTGCAAACAAGAAGGATATTCCGCGCCATAAAAAATTTGCTGTGTTGCTTCTACTAAATCACTGACAGTTGCTTCAGATGGCAATTTCTGCGTATTAGAATGACGTTCGATCGCAGGAAAAGCTGAACTAGCGATCGCTACGCCAATCCGATGCCCTTGAGCAAAATTCTGACAGGTTGGACGTAACTTAATCCGATATTCATTTACCACATCAGACTCTATCCATTCAGGCTCAGTCCATGATTTACGGAACTTCGCCCGTAACACACCCATCGACACCAGCATTTGCTTACCATCGGGATAAATATCTAAGAGCTTAATTACCCAATCGGTATCAGGAGCCGTGGTAGCCGCATAGAGAACGAAATCGGGAATACCTGCGATCGCTATCTCTTCATCCAGTTCTGCACTCTCATACACTAATACATCCCAACGATGATGCACATTGCGCTGATCATAGAATCCGTAGGGAGTTGTAGGGTTGGGATTGCGGGGATCGTAGACGTAGATATCAGGTAATTGGTGATTGGTGATTGGTGATTGGTCGCTTAGTTGTTTTTGAGCAGAGAGATAGAGTGTTTTCGTAAGAGAATCTTTGGGAAATTCTGGTAGATCTAGCCAGTGATTTTTGCCCATGAAGAACATCTGCACAGGAGCGCGATCGCAGATTCCATTCTCAATTCCCTTTAACCAAAAATCAAACCAATCCACTTGCAATTGATCGATTTTAGAAACAGCCGCTTCACCAAAATCAATCTCACCAACTTTCGGGAGCCAAGGCATATGCTGCCACGGTGCAACTACTAAATGCTGCGGTTTTGTCGTTGCAGATTTGGCTTGGTGGTAGGTATTAATCGTCGCCTCAATAAAAATATCTGCCCATCCCGCGATATGTAAAGCAGGTAAATCATAGCGATCGAAATAACTCAGAGGATTTAGCTGTTGCCAATATTCATCATCAGCTTGCTGATTCCCAATCCAATCAAAAAAGAATCTACCGAAATCTCCAAAGGATTCATTCTTAAATAATTCTATTTCACTTAATGGCACTGTCTCTAACCATTTAGAGATCTGCTTTTGGGCATCAAAAAGCTTCGTTGCTTGTGGTTCTTGCTTTAAATACCATGCTCGATTTTGAGCTAGCTGCAAAGCCCAGCCTAAGTCAAAGTCCAGACAAAGCGCACCACCAAAATAAAACCAACCGTGATACAAGTCCGCCGTTGCCATAGTCGGACAGATTGTAACTAGTCCTTCAGGTTGCTGCACTGCTGCTTGAAATTGGGTTATCCCCTGATAGGAAAATCCATACATTCCCACCTTGCCACTACTACCCTCTAGTTCCTTTGCGCACCATTCCACTGTGTCAAATCCATCATCATATTCGCTAACAAATGGATAGAACTCTCCCTCAGAAGTGCCACAACCACGCACATCTTGGATCACCACAATATAGCCTTGGCTGGCATACCAACTGGGATGAGCATAGGTACAACTAGAGGCGATCGCTCGACCATAGGGCAAGCGCATCAATAGCACGGGCAAAGGCGTGTCAACATTTTTGGGTCGATAAATGTCAGCGGTCAAGTTAAGGCGATCGCGCATGGGGATTTTGACTTGACGCTGGACATTAACTTGAGAATGGAATGAAGTTAATTTAGGAGGCATGGAGATACCCTAATCCTTTTGCCAATCAGGGAAGATCTTTCTGATTTCAATTAACAGATCATCAAGTTCTTCTAAGGCTTGGATCACATCGATGCTCAGGCTACCCAAATTATCTTTGAGAGACAACTGCACCAATAATTCACGCTTGCTAGCGATCACCACAAATTTTTCTTTTAAAGCTTCAGGAGTAGACATATCTCAGGTTTTAATAAGTTATTTAGGCTTGTGCCATTTAGTTTTCTGTGACACGGCTTCGCCGCGTCACAGAAAACTGGTTCCTTAGCTATTTTACAGCGCTTTGCACTGAAGTAAAAATAGCCAAGCTACTCTACATGATCAGAATTCACGATAAACTTTACCTAAAAGAAATTTTAAAAGGCTTATGCACGGCAAATTCACATTGCATCCTCCCATACGCTTTGGGACTGACGGTTGGAGAGGCATCATTGCCGATGACTTTACATTTGATCGCTTAGCAGCAGTTGCCCCGATTGCAGCCCATATTCTCCGCGAAACTTTTGGTGAGTCAGGCAGCAACACAATTATTGTTGGATACGATCGCCGTTTCATGTCCGATGCTTTCGCCAAACGCACCGCTGAAGCCGTTGCCGCGATCGGTTTTGATGTCCTACTTGCTGATGACTTTGCGCCAACACCTGCATTTAGTTGGGCTGCATACGATCGCAAAGCTTTGGGCGCTTTGGTAATTACCGCTAGCCATAACCCTGCTAACTATTCGGGATTAAAAATTAAGGGTGCATTTGGTGGCTCAGTATCGCAAGATGTGACTGCAAAAGTTGAAGAAATTTTAGACCGTGGCGATTTTGTCTACGAAAGTCCCCAAAAAGGCAAAATCGAAACCTTTGATGCATGGGCAAGTTACTGCCAAGCTTTGCGCGGCAAGGTGAATATCGAAGCGATCAAAGAGGCGATCGCGCTGGGAAAGTTAACCATCTTTGCAGACGTGATGCATGGAACCGCCGCAGGAGGTTTAGCGAAAGTTTTAGAGTTGCCATCCACAACCCAAGCCAGTCTCATTGAAATCAATAGCAATACCGATCCTCTCTTTGGTGGTGGTGCGCCCGAACCACTTCCCCGCTATATTGCCGAGCTATTCCGTCAAGTCAAAACCTATCATCATGACCATCCCGAAAAAACTCTAGTAGGATTTGTATTTGATGGTGATGCCGATCGCATTGCGTCGGTGGATAGCGAAGGTAATTTCTTGAGTTCTCAAATCTTGATTCCGATCTTGCTAGAACATCTTGCTAAGCATCGCGGATTTAAAGGAGAACTGATTAAAACAATCAGTGGCTCTGACTTAATGCCCAAAGTCGCCGCTCTTTTCGATCTGCCTGTTTACGAAACTCCTGTTGGCTACAAGTATATTGCCGAGAGAATGCTTTCAGGAATTCCTTGCCTATTGGGTGGCGAAGAGTCGGGCGGTATCGGCTATGGCAATCATATCCCTGAGCGAGATGCTTTGCTTTCGGCTTTGTATGTGCTAGAAGCGATCGCGCTATCAGACAAAGATTTGAGCGTTCTGTACAGCGATCTGCAAAAGCAAACTAATTTTGTTTCCCATTACGATCGCATTGATGAAAAGCTATCTGGCATGGCAGCGCGTGAGAAGCTAGTCTCTACTCTTCAGCAATTCTCTCTAACCGAAATCGCGGGACGAAAAGTAATTGATGCTAAAGCTCCTGATGGCTTTAAGTTCCGATTAGCAGATGGAAGTTGGCTTTTAATTCGTTTTAGCGGTACTGAGCCTTTGTTGCGCCTCTATTGCGAAGCATCAACATCCGAACTTGTGCATAAAACTCTAAATTGGATTTCTAATTGGGCAGAACAATTCAATTAAACACGTAGGGGCAATTCATGAATTGCCCCTACGTGTTTGTCATCTATCTATTAAAACTTTGGGCTAATTCCCGCTTGCTTGCATATAGCATTAGCTGTAATTCGATACTTCCACAGGAATCTGCTCCAGCAAAGATTTACCAGTAGGAATCTCTTTACTTTGTTGCTTATAAGCCGCAATCATTTGCTGTAAGGCATCTAGGAGGGATTCACGACATAGCTCAAGAGTATCTCCCTCTGTAATTACTTCTTGCCATTCTATAAGCTGTCCCATATAACCTGAGTCAATTTTTGTATAATTCGCTGTGAAGGTAGTGAGCATAGCGACTTGTCCATAGTTCATTTACGGTACTAGTAATTATATAGCGATCGCCTACTGAGCTAAAATATAAAACCCAAAAAAGAGATGCGGCGCTTTGCGCCGCATCTCTTTTTTGGGTTTTTAAAAATATGAAGGGATATTAGCAAGCTTCAGCTTCTAATACACAACGTAAAGTTGACAAGCCTTTTTTGAGTTGACGAGAAATTGTGACTGCACTCACCCCTAGCATTTTAGCAACTTCTCTTTGAGGTAGGTCTTCGATAAATACAAACTCAACGATTTCTCTAGTGCGTTGTTCTAGAACTGCTAAAGCCTGTTGTAGACGGAACTTCTCATCTTGCTGTAATTGCATATTGCTTTTAGGATCAGCAACTAGATCACCAATGGAAGCGGCATCTTCTTCTTCAGAACGAATAGGTGCATCAAGACTTAGGGGAGCACGATTCTGGCAGGCGAGTTTTGCTTCTTGCCATTCGATAAGCGTGACTCCGAGAGCATTGGCAACTTCCTGTGCTGAAGGTTCTCTTTGCAAAGTATTGCGTAACTTTTGCATCACCCGTACTGATTGCTGTTGCAAATCCATCCAACGGCGAGGGATGCGAACTGACGAACTTTTATCACGTAAATAATGTTGAATCTCACCGCGAATGTAGCGGACAGCGAAAGAACTAAATGCATAACCACGATTTAGCTCAAAGCGATCAACGGCTCCGATTAGACCAAGCGCCCCCACTTGCAATAAATCGTCATATAGTTCAGAGTGTCGATCTGCCCAAAAATGTACTTCTTTTTTGACTAGCCCGATATTTAAACGCACAAGGCGATCGCGTAGGTATGCCGATGGTGCTTTGCGATATTGCTTGAGTAATTCGAGGGTTGTGGTTTTGTCCGCCGCCGAAAACTCACGTACTTTATGAGTGGTGATGCCCGACTGAGTAGGAATATCAGATAAGAAAGTGAGTGCTGCGGTGGTCATAGTTTTGCCCTGAACTAATCAAGCTGGTTAATTAAGTCATGAAGAACATTGCTTGTTTCGATGTACTTAGATTAGGGGTTTAAGGAGCGATCGTCACCTTGCAGGCTGTTAGGGATTTTTTGATTTTCCAAATACCTAACACCTAACAGGTTGTTAGGTGTTAGGTTAAGAGCTAGAATTATGTGAGGACTTTGATTTTATGATCATTTAGTTCTCTTTATCTAAGATGCCTTTAGACATTTTGGGACAGTAAGTTGGTCATATTAGGACATAGGGAATAGGGAATAGCATTGGACTTATTAAAATTTAACGAATTGATCAGGGCTCGACTTAACATTATTTTCAATTCTTGAGCTTCTAGCTATGAACAATTTACGACCTGAAACTGAAAATGACCCTTTGCCGTTATTGGACTTTGTTGAACTAAAGACTGGGATCAATGTTTTGATTGTGGACGACCTAGAAAGCGATCGCGCCACGTACTCGCGTTATTTGCAATCAGACTCAGGAATAACTTATCGCATTATCGAAGCGGCAACCCTAGAAGAAGGTCTAGAACTGTGCCGATCGCATCCGCCTGACATTGTGTTGCTCGATCTGAGTTTGCCCGATGGCGATGGGCTGGAATTTCTAGAAGCTATCAATATCGATCGTGCAGAAGATCGAGTTCCTGTGATTATGTTGACGGGGCAGGGAAATGAAAAAACGGCTGTAAGTGCTATGAAATTGGGGGTGGCTGACTACTTGCTGAAAGGGGATATCACGGCAAAATCACTCACTACTACGGTTAATCGCGTGCTGCGAGAAACTGCGCTAAGTCGTCAACTTTTGCGATCGCAACAACAGCAAATATTAATGGCTGAAATTGCTGTACGGATGCGGGAATTTACGGATTTAGAAGAAATCTCCAGAGCCATTGTTAAAGAGGTACGTCAATTTATTAAGGCTGATCGCGCCATAATTTATCAATTCAACCCAGATATGAGTGGCACAGTTATTGCCGAAGATATCGTCTCGCCTTGGCTGCCACGCTTAAATGAGCAGGTTGAAGATACTTGTTTTCGAGACAATCTCGGTGGTGCATATTGTGAGGGTCGAATTTATGTTGCCAATGATATTTATGCGGCTAATTTGACAACTTGCCATCGGCAACTGCTAGAAAGATTTCAAGTACGCGCCAATCTCGTCGTGCCGATCCTATTGCCAAATGAGAACAAACGCATTTTATGGGGTCTGCTCATTTTGCATCAATGCTCGGCTCCAAGGGTTTGGTTAGAGTCAGATGTTCAGCTACTTCAGCAGCTAGCGGTGCAGTTAGCAATCTCGATTAAACAAGCGATCGCTTATCAACAGGTGCAAACTGAGCTAGCAGAACGCCAAAGAATTGAGGTTTTACTCTTACATCATCAAGCAGAGCTAGAAGATCGCAATGAATTATTAGAAAAAATTAGTGAGGAATTGCAATGTACGGTAGAGGAATTGCGGGTCACTACGGAAGATCAGATAGATCAACATCGAATACTCCAATACGAACAGGAGCGCTACCAAGATTTATTTGACTTTGCGCCCGATGGTTATCTGGTGACAGACCTATCTGGCAAGATATTAAAAGCAAATCAAGCTATTTTAGAATTGCTTGGTATTAGCCATGAGTTCATTGTACCAAAGCCATTAGATGTCTTTGTCGATCCTTCCCATAAGGAGATTTTCTATAGACAACTCGACTATCTGTCATCCTCCGATTATGTGAAAAACACTTGGGAAATCACATTAATCAATCGTCAGGGTGATAGTTTTCCTGCCGAAATTACCGTAATCCGAAATATTAATAGTCTTAATCGGGAGACTCAACTCTTCTGGATGATTCGTGATATAAGCGATCGCAAACGCGCCGAGCAAGCATTGCAACAACTCAATCAATCCCTAGAAACAAAAGTTATAGAACGCACCCAAGAACTATGGCAAATTAATCAACTGCAACGCGCTATTCTCGATGGTACTGACTACGCGATTATCTCTGTAGATGTAAATGGCATCATTCAGACTTTTAATACTGGCGCGGAAAATATGTTGGGCTACAGTATGGGAGAAGTTGTCGGACAGGTTACACCCGAAATTTTCCACGATGCTCAAGAGGTGAGCGACAAAATCGCCAAAGCTTCCAAAATATTGGGTAAAGATATTGGTGTGGGCTTTGAAGCATTAAAATATATGGGGATAGAAGGCTTATTTGATGAGGAATGGATTCATATTCGCAAAGATGGCTCATCTTTTCCCGTAGAATTGTCAGTGACAATCCTTAGGGATGACAATGGGCAAATAATTGGCGCTGTAAGTTTCGCAAAAGATATTAGCGATCGCAAAGTAATGGAGAAAAATCTAGAAGAAAGTCGGGATAAATTTCAACGATTAGTAGATGAGATGGGCGAAAAATTTGTTGTCTTTA
Source organism: Pseudanabaena sp. Salubria-1 (assembly GCA_023336205.1). Classification (GTDB taxonomy): domain Bacteria; phylum Cyanobacteriota; class Cyanobacteriia; order Pseudanabaenales; family Pseudanabaenaceae; genus Pseudanabaena. Next base: position 112,529 of record JALQCR010000005.1, on the reverse strand, counting down.
GTCATAGCGGAGTGGAAGGAATTTTAAGTTATGTCAGTGATGGGGTCTATCCTATTTTTGGATTGATCAAAGAAGATGTATTGGGTCAACACTGGAGTGATGTTGTCAACTGGCTACCAGAAGAAATTCCAAACGCAGCAAAAAGGCTGTTATCTATGCTTCAAGGTGAGCAAGATTTTTGTCAAAGTGAGATGCGTTTTATTCATCCTGATGGAAGTCTTCGTACCATTCAAGTTTCCGAACATCCTGTTAGAAATGAGGCAGGGGAACTTTTGGCGATTGAAGGAATTGTGGAAGATATCAGCGATCGCAAAAAAGCCGAATTGCAACTACAGAAAACAACTACTCGCCTAGCTTTAGCACTCAACTCTGGCGCGATCGGCTGCTGGGAATGGGATATTCAACAGAATCTTCTTGTTTGGGATGATCGGATGTTTGAACTGTATGGATGCTTAAAAGAAACTAATTCCCATCTGCCTTATGAAATTTGGGCAAACGCAGTACATCCCGATGATCGTAATAGTGCTGAGACTTTACTCCAACAAGCCGTCTTAGGACAAACAGAATATGATTATGAGTTTCGAGTCATTCATCCCGATCGCAGTATTCACTTCATTAAAGCCTATGGAAAGATTAAGCGAGATACTCAAGGTAATGCTCAAAGTATGATTGGCGTGAATTTTGATGTTAGCGATCGCAAACAAGCGGAAATCCAGTTACAGCTAGCTAATCAAGAACTTCTCCGCGCCACCAAGCTCAAAGACGAATTTCTCGCTAACATGAGCCACGAACTCCGCACGCCACTAAATGCCATCTTAGGGCTATCAGAATCCCTTAAAGAAGAGATTTTGGGTGCACTAAACGAAACGCAATTAAAGGCGATCTCTACAGTCGATTCAAGCGGCGAACATTTGCTATCACTGATCAATGACATTCTCGACCTATCAAAAATCTCATCGGGAATGATGGAACTAGATATTGCATCAGTTTCAGTCAAAAAGGTCTGTGATTCCAGTCTAGTCTTCGTCAAGCAGCAGGCATTTCAAAAGAAAATCCAACTCCATAGCCATATTCCTCCTCTTATAAACAACGTCAATATCAATGTCGATGAACGTCGCATCAAACAAGTATTGATTAACCTGCTCACAAATGCTGTCAAATTTACTCCCTATGAAGGCAATATCAATCTTCTCGTAGCGATCGGTAGCGGTGATACATGGCAGGGAGAAGCGACAATTCCTCAACAACTTAGAGATAAGAATTCGCCAACGATCTTATTTCAAGTAGTCGATACGGGTATTGGGATCTCCGCCAAAGATTTGCAAATGCTCTTCCAGCCCTTTGTACAGGTCGATAGCGCTCTCAACCGTCAGTATGAAGGTACTGGTTTAGGGCTAGCCCTAGTTAAGCAGATTGTCGAACTGCATGGTGGTCAAGTCATGGCTGAGAGCGAAGTTGGACAAGGTAGCAGCTTCACAGTTGCCCTACCCTGTGAAATGTCATCATTTAATGCGATCGCCTCTACCCCAACTTCTACAACCTCATCATCACCAGACATAATTTCTGACAATGCGCCGCTTATTTTATTAGCAGAGGACAACGAAGCAAATATCCAAACCTTCAATTCCTATCTGACCGCCATCAACTACCGCATCATCATCGCTCGAAATGGAATAGAAGCTATTGCTCAAGCTAAAGAAAACTTGCCCGATCTCATCCTTATGGATATTCAGATGCCGCGCATGGATGGTCTAGAAGCAACCAAGCAAATTCGCCTCGATCCTAACTTAATTAACACTCCTATCATTGCCCTAACAGCTCTGGCGATGGAAGGCGATCGTGAAAAATGTCTAGAGGCAGGAGCTAATGACTATCTGTCTAAACCTGTCAAGCTTCGACAGCTTAATCTCTTAATTCAGCAAGTGTTAGGTTCTTCCGTAAATTGAGACAAGGATCTAAGGGATTTGCGATTTATAGCTATCGCCAAGTTTACTAGGACATAAAACCCAAGAATTTATTGGCGGCACAAAGCGCCGCCAATAAATTCTTGGGTTTTATGTCCTAAGACGAGTGATACCAATTCACGAAAGTGTGGCTACACTTTCATGAATTCAAAACCAAACCCTGTAAGGGTTTTAAAAGCACAAAATGGCGTAGCCATTTTGTGCTTTGGTATGACTGCATATATCTCCTCTTCGCCTATGTGCGGAATGTGGGATAGTATTATTTGAGGGGGGTGAAAGCAAATTGCTGTATGAATTAGGAATTAACCAAAATCACTAAGATATTCCATAGAAAATCTATAGAAAATATGATGCTCACCGCTAATCGCGTTAGTCCTATTTCCTAACACTCTCGGTTGTGATTTTTTTTGAAGTTTCTGAGTTTTACATCACGAACTTAATATTTAGTTTTCAATTTGCGAGCTTCTGACCATGGAAAATTTACGACCTGAATCTGTAACTGTGCCTTTGCCGTTATTGGATTGTGTTGATGTAAAGACTGAGATCAATGTTTTAATTGTGGACGGTTCTGAAATCGATCGCGTTAGTTACGCACGTTATTTACAGGCAGACTCAGAGCACTCTTATCGGATTATTGAGGCGGAAACGTTAGAAGAAGGGTTGGAATTGTGGCGATCGCAACAGCCAGATATTGTATTGCTGGATAACAACTTGCCCGATGGCGATGGCTTGGAGTTTCTAGAAGCAATTAGTACTGATCAATTAATCAACAAACTGCCAGTGATCATGTTAATGGGGCAGGGAGATGAGCGAATAGCGTTACGGGCAATGAAATTGGGGGCGGCGGACTATTTAATCAAAGACGATGTGAATGCGGTTTCGCTCGTAACCTCTATCAATCAGATACAAGAAAATAATTTACTGATCCAACAACTGCGGCGATCGCAACAGCAGCAAACGGTAATTGACTCAATGGCGCTACATATTCGCAGAGTGCACACATTTGAGGCTGTCTCCAATACGATTGTCCAAGAAATACGCAGCTTTTTAGTTGCCGATCGGACGATTATTTACCGATTTAATCCCGATATGAGTGGGGAAATTATTGCCGAGTCGGTTATTTCACCTTGGGATTCATGCTTGAATGCTCAAATCGAAGATACTTGCTTTCAGGGAAATCTTGGTGGGGAATATCAAAAGGGTAAAGTCTTTGCGGCGAATGATATTTACGAGGCTAACCTGATGGAATGCCATATTCAACTCCTTGAGCGATTTCAGGTAAAGGCAAATCTCGCAGTCCCCATCTTGCTTAATGGCATGAATACACTGTGGGGCTTGTTGATTGTGCATCAATGTGATGCTCCCCGCCAATGGCACGAAGAAGATATTCAGTTATTGCATCAGCTATCCACACATTTAGCGATCTCTTTATATCAAGCTGAACTCTATCAAAATCTGGAAAGCCTGAATTCCTCGCTGGAGGAGAAAGTACAGGAACGGACTAAAAAATTACAGTTGCAATCTCAAGTTTTAGAAAAGATTCATGATGGTGTGGTGACGACCGATCTCAATGGCACAATTCTCAGTTGGAATCTTGGCGCAGAGAAACTCTATGGCTATACAGAGGCTGAGGTGTTAGGACGGAATGTAGCCTTTATGTATGAAGATGCTGAAGCTCTAGGAGCAGAGGTAATCGCTCCTCTGTTAGATAAGGGTAGCCATGCAACCGAAGTTGTTGTCTTTTCTAAATCAGGAAACCGCATCTGCCTTAGTTTGAGGCTTTCTGTGGTCAAAGATGAACAGGGCAATATTACACATTTGATTGGTTGTGCTAATGACGTTAGCGATCGCAAACAAGCTGAAGCATCTCTCCGCGAGAGTGAAGCCAAAAGTCGTGCTATTTTAGCGGCTATTCCCGATCTGATGTTTCGGATTGGAGCCGATCAAGTTTATCGCGAGATGATTACTCCCTACCGTGAGATTGCTGCCTTCCATAGAGATTTTGATCTTGTCGGTCTATCTGCTACCGATATATTGCCTCTAGAATTAGCTCAACAGCAGCTTCACTATTTACAGAAAGCCATACAAACTGGGGAATTGCAAGTCTACGAACAACAAATCCAAATCGGCGATCGCCTGCAATATGAGGAAATTCGCATCATCAAGAGTGGCGAGGATGATGCACTGTTTATGATTCGTGATATTAGCGATCGCAAACGCGCCGAACAAGAACTGATCCAACTTAACCAAAATCTAGAAACCAAAGTCTTAGAACGTACCCAAGAACTAGCACAGGTTAACAGTCTGCAACGCGCCATCTTAGAAAGTGCTAATTATGCAATCATTTCCACCGACTTAGATGGCATAATTCAAACCTGTAATCATTCCGTCGAAAGGATGCTGGGTTACAGTGCCTCAGAACTGATTGGTATTACACCTGATATTCTACATGATCGCCAAGAGATAATTGACAGAGCTGTCTCTCTCTCTGCTGAACTGGAGGAGGATATTCCTGCTGGGTTTGAAGTGTTTATTGCCAAATCCCGTCGAGGTGTTGTTAGCGAACGAGAATGGACTTATATCCGCAAAGATGGTTCTCGCCTTCCTGTGTTGTTATCAGTCACAGCCCTTAAGAATGACAACCAACAAATTATTGGCTTCTTAGGGATTGCGAAAGATATTACTTATCGCAAACAAGCAGAAGAAGCTTTGCGAGAAAGTGAACGGCGTTTTGTAACTTTGGCAGCCGCAGCCCCCGTCGCCATTTTTCGTATTAATCGAGACAATAACTGTACCTATGTCAATGATTTTTGGACTCAAATTACAGGACAAGAAGCCAATGTCGCTTTAGGCTATGGATGGCTTGAGACCATTCATCCAGATGATCGAGAGCAAATCCATCAACAATGGACTCAAGCTATCGAGCAACAAGCACCTTACCAAGGTGAGGGAAGATGTATCAAACCAGATGGAACAATTAGTTTCTACTATTGCCAAACCCTACCTGAAATTGATGATGATGGTGTTTTTATTGGTTACATTGGCACATTAACCAATATTAGCGATCGCAAACAAACAGAAATTCAACTAAAGCACATTAACGAGGAACTCCTTCGCGCCACCAAGCTCAAAGATGAGTTTCTTGCCAACATGAGCCACGAACTCCGCACCCCACTCAATTCAATCTTAGGGCTGTCTAACGCTCTGGGAGAGAAGCTTTTAGGCTCGCTAAACGAAAAACAATTAAAGGCGATCGGTACAGTCGAGTCAAGCGGTGAACATCTGCTATCCCTAATTAATGACATTCTCGATCTATCAAAAATCTCATCAGGGATGATGGAACTAGATATTGCCCCAATTTCAGTCAAAAATCTCTGTGATTCTAGTTTGGTCTTTGTCAAACAGCAAGCATTTCAAAAGCAAGTGCAAATCGACAGCAAAATTCCACCGCTCATGTAGGTAAATAGGTGGAAGGAGGAAAAAGAAGACGACGCAGGAAGTCAAAATCAATCCAACGTAGATTGTAAGCCCACTCGAACATGGCTACATACAGATACAAATACTTCTTGTGAATACCTCGAAAGGGACGCAGAAAATTGCGTAAACCAACCCAAATGCCCTCCATAGTATTGCAATGAACCTCACAAAAACCATCTTGATCTTCATCGCGGGCATACTCGCGCTGAGAGTGACAAACGGTTTGACGCTCACGACCAGAAGCAGGTATGCGATTATAAGCATCGGATTCATCGGTATAGACTGTCGTGGTCGGTAAGGTCGTTACCTCTACCTGCGGTTGAATCGTGATTTGTTGAGTATTGTCACAGACCTTCATGCGGATCTGACCACTGTTGCGCCCAACAGTACCGACAATGGGTGGACGGTCATTTGCCATGGTTCCCTTGCCTTTGCGTTGATTCCCGCGTTGTCTTGGTGGGTCTGCTATTGGATCTTTTTTTTTGCTCCCTTTTCTCCTGCATTCTGAAACATCTCGTCCATCTCGGCTTCAGCATCGGGCAGATTACCATTAATCAAATGGGCAAATCCTCGACGTTGGATGCGATGCCGCCAAGACAATAATGTCCCATAGTCGAGTCCTAGTTCCTCGGCTATGTGTTGGGTCGTTTGTCCTTGTAAGAATCCACGCAATATCAGCACGATCTGACCACAGGTGTAATGGCTTCCTGATAAGTCTGTTCCTGTAAAAATGTGAAACACTTTCCCACATTCCCGACACTTATATTTGACGATTGGTGTACGTTGGCGATCGTGTGGCGCTTGTCCTGCTGGTATTGCGTGTCCACTTGGACAATGCAAACCCTTTGGATGCAGGATCTTTAATAACCATTCATAGCACGCTTGTTCATCTAACAATTCGGTCAGGGGAAATTTGATCATGGCATCTCTATCGATTCATGAAAATGACTTCCTCCTATTTTGCCATTTCACCTACTTCCCCATATGAGCGAATTCCACAGCATATCAACAACATCAATGTCGAAGAGCGTCGCATTAGACAGGTTTTAATCAATCTGCTCACCAATGCTGTCAAATTCACTCCCAGTGAAGGGCAAGTGAATCTTCTAATTGCTGTCGGTAGAGGCGATACATGGCAAGGAACGGCGAAAATCCCCCAGCGCCTCAAACTGATGAATTCGCCGATGATCGTATTTCAAGTCGTAGATACTGGCATTGGCATTGCCCCCAACGATTTGCCACGCCTCTTCCAGCCCTTCGTGCAAGTTAGCAGCAGTCTCAATCGTCAATACGAAGGCACGGGCTTAGGGCTAGCCCTAGTCAAGCAGATTGTCGAACTACATGGTGGTCTGGTCATGGCTGAGAGTGAAGTCGGCAAAGGTAGCTGTTTCTCGGTTGCCCTACCCTATGAGATGTCCCAGTCTAGCGCTCCAGAATCCCCAACAGGTTCTACGACTTTACCGCCACTAGCCATAGATCCTGATAATGCACCGCTTATTTTACTCGCTGAAGATAACGAAGCCAATATCCAAACCTTCACATCCTATCTGACCGCGATCAATTACCGCATAGTTGTCGCGAGAAATGGAATAGAAGCCGTTGCGATGGCAAAATCAGAAAGCCCCGACATCATCATCATGGATATTCAAATGCCAGACATGAATGGATTACAAGCGATCAGTCTAATTCGTGCTGATGCATCAATTGCTGCAATTCCGATTATTGCCTTGACGGCTCTAGCGATGGCAGGCGATCGCGAAAGGTGTCTAGCGGCGGGAGCCAATGAATATCTGGCTAAACCCATTAAATTCCGTCAGTTGAATAACGTAATCCAGAGAGTTTTAGCATAGATTTAGAAACCTCAATTTTGGAGCTACGGTGTACACACAAGTTATCAGCTATATCGTTAGTTGCTAAAGATCCCCCTCAATCCCCCTTAAAAAGGGGGAAGAAGACAATGCATGAATGAATTCTCCCCCCTTTACAAGCTACTGTGTACACACAAGTCGGACTTACCCCCTTTAATTCCCCCTTGCAAAGGGGGAAGACCAGAAATCTTGTTCCCTCCCCTTTGCAAGGCTACGGTGTACACACAAGTCATACAGCAAATACCGATCAAACCCGCCACAAAAGGAGCTAACTAAAAGGGTCGAAGCAGAGCCCACAATGATGAAACCAATTAAGAGCATCTTCATCAGTAATAGAATTAATAGCCATAGTAATTGCGTCGTCAAGAGCCGAAATTGTGCGAGCTTTAGCCGAGCGAATAATCTCTTTTAATTTTGACCAACATAACTCGATTGGCGATAAATCAGGAGAATAGGGAGGGATGAACTTAACCTGAGCACCAACGGATTCAATTAGGGTTTTAGCCATTGCAGCGTAATGTACAGGCAAATTATCCATAGCGACAATTGCCCCAACCCATAACCGAGGCAATAGTATTTTCTCAATGAAAACCAAAAAACTGGCGGTGTTGAGACTACCAGCAAAAGTCATCGCAGCAATCAACCCTTCATCACTCATGGCTCCAATTAAAGTGATGTTTCTACCTTTGTTACCTGGACGGTCATCATATACCCTACATCCTCCTTGACATCTACCATAAAGCCTCGTCATCGCTAGATTTAGCCCTGTCTCGTCAATGAATACAAGGTTTTTGACATCTATCGTATCTAGCCAACGACGAAACTCATAACGCAATTTTTTCACTCTTTCTGTCGCTTGTTCGCTGGCTACTAAAGTTTTTTTTTACGCCCTAATTCTAAGCGCTTAAGCGTACGACTCAATCCTGATACGCTCACTTCTATTGTCTTTGTTTCATGTAGTTTTTCTTTGATCTCTCTGAGATATATGTCATTTTGCGCTTCAACAATTGTCTTTACTAATTCTTCATCTTTGCCTTTGATTTTCGACCGCCGATCTCCTCCTTGGGGTTTTGCTGCTATTTCATTTGTTTCTCGATACCGACGCAAAAAATCTCGAACAAATGACAAGCTTACTTTAAATCGTTTAGCTATGCCTCTCTGCGTATTTTCTTTGTTTTCCCAAGCACTTAATATCTTTTTTCGTAAATCTAGCGAATATGCTGCCATATGTAATCTTTCCTTGATAATACTTTTAGCTTATTAGACTTGTGGCGGGTTTGATCGGTATTTGCTGTAAAACCTAAAGTCAACAATTAATCGCCCCCTAGCCCCCAATTCTGGGGGAACAAGAAAATAAAATTCTTTCAAAGTCCCCCAGAATTGGGGGATTTAGGGGGCTTAGATACATTTCAATGATGACAGAGAGACTTGTGTGTACACGGTAGCGTTTACAAGCGGGGCTGGGGGGATCTACACTCTGAAACGTAGATAGAGAAACTTGTATGTACATGGTAGATTCTGGAGGAACCAGATTTTAGACTTCCAGAATTAGGGGATTTAGGGGGGCTAGGTAACTAGATTTTTAAACGAAATTTTAAGTATTATTTAATTCTTAAATAGTTTCTTAAGTTTAAATTACAGCAAATACCGATCAAACCCGCCACAAAAGGAGCTAACTAAAAGGGTCGAAGCAGAGCCCACAATGATGAAACCAATTAAGAGCATCTTCATCAGTAATAGAATTAATAGCCATAGTAATTGCGTCGTCAAGAGCCGAAATTGTGCGAGCTTTAGCCGAGCGAATAATCTCTTTTAATTTTGACCAACATAACTCGATTGGCGATAAATCAGGAGAATAGGGAGGGATGAACTTAACCTGAGCACCAACGGATTCAATTAGGGTTTTAGCCATTGCAGCGTAATGTACAGGCAAATTATCCATAGCGACAATGGCTCTTCTGGGTTCATGGGGATAAGCACAGCTAATAGTAATCAGAATCCTCTCGGAGCAACAGTTACAGCCCTACCATGTCGCCAATAATTGTATCGATACTGTACCATTTACCCCTCAAACCCAGATGAGCCGCGACAATTGCCCCAACCCATAACCGAGGCAATAGTATTTTCTCAATGAAAACCAAAAAACTGGCGGTGTTGAGACTACCAGCAAAAGTCATCGCAGCAATCAACCCTTCATCACTCATGGCTCCAATTAAAGTGATGTTTCTACCTTTGTTACCTGGACGGTCATCATATACCCTACATCCTCCTTGACATCTACCATAAAGCCTCGTCATCGCTAGATTTAGCCCTGTCTCGTCAATGAATACAAGGTTTTTGACATCTATCGTATCTAGCCAACGACGAAACTCATAACGCAATTTTTTCACTCTTTCTGTCGCTTGTTCGCTGGCTACTAAAGTTTTTTTTTACGCCCTAATTCTAAGCGCTTAAGCGTACGACTCAATCCTGATACGCTCACTTCTATTGTCTTTGTTTCATGTAGTTTTTCTTTGATCTCTCTGAGATATATGTCATTTTGCGCTTCAACAATTGTCTTTACTAATTCTTCATCTTTGCCTTTGATTTTCGACCGCCGATCTCCTCCTTGGGGTTTTGCTGCTATTTCATTTGTTTCTCGATACCGACGCAAAAAATCTCGAACAAATGACAAGCTTACTTTAAATCGTTTAGCTATGCCTCTCTGCGTATTTTCTTTGTTTTCCCAAGCACTTAATATCTTTTTTCGTAAATCTAGCGAATATGCTGCCATATGTAATCTTTCCTTGATAATACTTTTAGCTTATTAGACTTGTGGCGGGTTTGATCGGTATTTGCTGTAAGACATAAAAAATTTTTATGAGATAATGTAAGAAGATGCGTTAATAATAATGAAATAAATGCAAAATCATATTATAACTGATCAACTCTTGCAATCTAATATAACCCTCTTGATAATCGAAGATTCGGAGAGCGATCGCGTAACCTACTCACGTTATTTGCAATCAGACTCAGAGAGAACCTATCGCATTATCGAAGCAGAAACCCTAGGAGAAGGGCTAGAACTGTGGCGACCGCAGCGACCTGACATTGTGTTGATCGATCTAACTTTGCCCGATGGCAATGGCTTGGAATTTCTAGAAGCAATCAATGATAACGCAGGAGAGAAAGTTCCTGTAATTGTATTGACGGGGCAGGGAAATGAAAAAATGGCTGTGCGAGCGATGAAATTGGGGGCGGCTGACTACTTAGTTAAAGGGGAGATTAACGCGAAATTACTCACTGTTGAGGTTAAGAGAATACTACAAGAAATTGTTTCCAGTAAGCAACTACAGCGATCGCAACAACAGCAAATATTAATCTCTGCGATCACCCTGCGGATTCGCGAATTTACGGACTTAGACGATATCTCGAATGCAATTGTTAAAGAGGTGCGTCAATTTATTAACGCTGATCGCGCCATTATTTATCAATTTAATCCAGATATGGGTAGTCCTAAAAAGGAAAGGACGCACACGGAGGTAAAGAATCGTTGTAATGATGAATAAAATTCCAAATGGCTCCAATGTGATTTTCCAATTTCTTAGAAAAAGATAAGGTCTTTCTAACTAGTCTTGATACTCGTTGACGTAACGTACAGTTGAATCTCTCAATATAGTTGGTCTTTCCCGTTTCTTTCCCGACAGCCCTATGACGTTTGCTGGGCAGGACAACTGGATAAGACGAATAGAAGTCAGTATAAATAACCGCACATTGGCGATAGACGCTAGGCAACGATTCCCATAACTTCTGAGCTGATTCACCAGTGCGATCGCCTATATAACAACCGACAATTTCACGAGTCTCGGCATCAATGGCAAGCCATACCCACTGTTTATTGCCTTTGTCGTCCACAAAAGACCACAATTCATCCATCTGTATGGTCAAACGGCGTTTTGGTTTTGGTTCTACCTCCACCTGCTGAGGAACGTTTTCATATTTATGATTGACGTAACTTTGCAACCATCTCTCTGACACCTTGAGGACTCTGGCAATTCCAGCTAGTGGGATTTTTTCTAGTAGTAGTTTCTCAAGAAGGTCATAAGTGTCTTGGGTACGCTCTGAAACTCTCTGCCACTGTGGATTTTCTACAAATTGACGACCACAGTCCCGACATTTATAATTTTGTTTTCCATGTCGTGTACTGCCGTTTTTTACAACGGATACGGACTGGCAGGATGGACAGGATGGCCTTGCTTCTGACATTACTTTACTTTGTATCAACTATCTGGATATTTTCCTACATCCTTTCCTTTTTAGGACTACCCAGATATGAGTGGCACAGTTATTGCCGAAGATATTGCCTCGCCTTGGCGGACTTGCTTAAATGAGAAGGTTGAAGATACTTGCTTTCGAGACAATCTCGATGGTGCATATTGCGAAGACAGGAGTTGTGTTGTTAATGATGTTTATGCTGCTAATTTGACAGCTTGCCATATTCAATTGCTCGAAAGATTTCCGCTCATGTAGGTAAATAGGTGGAAGGAGGAAAAAGAAGACGACGCAGGAAGTCAAAATCAATCCAACGTAGATTGTAAGCCCACTCGAACATGGCTACATACAGATACAAATACTTCTTGTGAATACCTCGAAAGGGACGCAGAAAATTGCGTAAACCAACCCAAATGCCCTCCATAGTATTGCAATGAACCTCACAAAAACCATCTTGATCTTCATCGCGGGCATACTCGCGCTGAGAGTGACAAACGGTTTGACGCTCACGACCAGAAGCAGGTATGCGATTATAAGCATCGGATTCATCGGTATAGACTGTCGTGGTCGGTAAGGTCGTTACCTCTACCTGCGGTTGAATCGTGATTTGTTGAGTATTGTCACAGACCTTCATGCGGATCTGACCACTGTTGCGCCCAACAGTACCGACAATGGGTGGACGGTCATTTGCCATGGTTCCCTTGCCTTTGCGTTGATTCCCGCGTTGTCTTGGTGGGTCTGCTATTGGATCTTTTTTTTTGCTCCCTTTTCTCCTGCATTCTGAAACATCTCGTCCATCTCGGCTTCAGCATCGGGCAGATTACCATTAACTGAGATCTTGCACCATTCCTGAAAGAGTTAAGTAGGAATGGGTTTGAGAATAATTTCAAACCCATGACGAGCAGCAATATCGGCACTAATTTGGAGATACCTAAGAAGTTTCAACCAAAGGACAGAAGGAAATAAAACGGAAAGTGTCAAATCACAGGTAGCTTTCCAGTCCAAGACAGGAGGACTCGACCATTGATCAATCCAATGGGCCAAAAGATAAGCAAGCAGAGAGAGGATAAGCCAACGATAAACACCAAGTTTTGTAGATTGCCCAAAACAATGCAAACCAAAGCGATGTTTGATGGTTTTGAAGAATCCCTCAATCGCCCAACGCTTACGACCTAACATCACCAGATAAGCACCAGAATAAGGATGAGAAGAGACAACAAAGCGTAACTCCCGTTTACTATCAGCTCTTTTGAGCCAAAACCAAGAGATCGTCAAAGGCTGAGTTAGCCCTTCTAGCAAAATTTGTTGTCCACGTTTGCCATGACGATAAAGTTGTTTGACTGTACGGCCATCTTGAAGTTTACGATTGTTGCGTACACCGACAACGATGCGCCAAGTCTTGGCGCGGACAGTATTGAAAAACTTCACCGTACTAAACTCAGTATCAGCAAGGACAATCACAGTCTTGCCTTGGGTTAGTTGCTTGGGTACTGTCCCCAATAACTTACAAGCTAAGTCAGAGGGACTGGGGTATCCTTTGCCGCGCCATACTCTAAAACTCCATGGTACGCGCCACTCTCCATAGACCAGATACAGTACAACCAGATGTAGTCCTCGCTTTCCGTTTAGTATTCTCACCCATGGGTCTGGTTCGTTTTGGGTGGGATTGCTCAAATGTAAAAACTTGCCGCTTTTTTCTAGGGTAGTCAAGTCTATCAGTATCTTTAATGGCACTTGTTTCGATGGGCGATGCTTGGCGATTTGTCCCAAAATAGCCTGCCGTGTTGACCGAATTACTGCTCTCGTTGACCAGTTATAGTGATTGAGAAATCGGCTGAGTGCACTCGCTGATTTTATCTGTGTATGTTCTGGATAAGGATGCCTTTGTGCTTCGAGAAATAGTCCTAGTATTGCATTGAGACTTGCTGTTTGATACACACTTGGCATCAAACACAGAAGACTATACACTAGCCCTTGGGCGTGCTTAACGATGCTTTCCATGCTCGTTATTTAATTTACTACTACGCCCTTTTTTTCACATTTCTGCTCTTTCTGCAACCCCTTTTCTTGAATGGTGCAAGATCTCAGTTAATCAAATGGGCAAATCCTCGACGTTGGATGCGATGCCGCCAAGACAATAATGTCCCTTAGTCGAGTCCTAGTTCCTCGGCTATATGTTGGGTCGTTGTCCTTGTAAGAATCCACGCAATATCAGCACGATCTGACCACAGGTGTAATGGCTTCCTGATAAGTCTGTTCCTGTAAAAATGTGAAACACTTTCCCACATTCCCGACACTTATATTTGACGATTGGTGTACGTTGGCGATCGTGTGGCGCTTGTCCTGCTGGTATTGCGTGTCCACTTGGACAATGCAAACCCTTTGGATGCAGGATCTTTAATAACCATTCATAGCACGCTTGTTCATCTAACAATTCGGTCAGGGGAAATTTGATCATGGCATCTCTATCGATTCATGAAAATGACTTCCTCCTATTTTGCCATTTCACCTACTTCCCCATATGAGCGAAGATTTCAAGTACGTGCCAATCTAATAGTGCCGATCCTATTGCCAAATGAGAACAAACATACTTTATGGGGTTTGCTAATTTTGCATCAATGTTCGGCTCCAAGGATTTGGGAAGAGTCAGACATTCAGTTACTTCAGCGACTATCAGTGAAGTTATCGATCGCCATTAAACAAGCGATCGCCTATCAAAAAGTTGAAAATGAATTAGCAGATCGCAACCGCGCCGAGCAAGAACTACTAAAACTCAATCAATCCTTAGACGCAAAAGTCAGAGAACGTACTCAAGAGCTATGGGGAATTAATCAACTCCAACGCGCTATTCTTGATGGTACGGACTACGCGATCATCCACACAGACGCAAAGGGTCTCATTCAAACTTTTAATGCTGGTGCGGAAAAGATGTTGGGCTACAGCAAGGAAGAAGTTGTCGGCAGGTTTACACCTACGATTTTTAAAGACCCTCAAGAGATGAGCGACAGAATCGCCCAAACTTCAAAAATATTAGGTAAAGATATAGGTACGGGCTTTGAAGCGCTAAGATTTATTATGTCGAGATATGGCCCGATTTATGAAGAATGGATCAATATTCGCAAAGACGGCTCACGCTTTCCCGCTTCGGTATCGGTGGCACTCCTTAAGGATGACAACGAGCAAATAATTGGCTCTGTGAGTATTAGAAAAGATATTAGCGATCGCAAACAAGTTGAAAATGCCTTACAAGAATCTAAAACATTACTACAAACAGTTCTCGATACTTTCCCATTGTCGGTATTTTGGAAAGATCTCGAATCAGTCTATTTGGGGTGCAACCAACTTTTTGCCCATACAACTAGCCTGAACTCTGTCCAAGATATTGTTGGCAAAACCGACTTTGATTTTTCTAATAGTGAAGCCCAAGTTCTTGCCTATCGTGCTGATGATCTCCAAGTGATGGAATCAGGCATAGCCAAAATCAACTTTGAAGAAATGGTTACTAAGCCAACAGGCGAACAGATATGGGTACAAACCAACAAAATCCCTTTGAGAAATACAGAAGGGAATGTGATCGGAGTGATGGGGACGTTTCAGGATATTAGCGATCGCAAACAAGCTGAGTTGCAACTAAAGAAAACAAGCGATCGCCTAGCTTTGGCACTCAATTCTGGAGCGATCGCTTGCTGGGAATGGGATATTGTCAACAACACAATTATTTGGGATGAGCGAGCATATGAACTACATGGTATTCCCTTAGGAACGAGTGTATCTTTTGACACTTGGGCGAATAGCATTCATCCAGAAGATCTCCAATTTACCCAAACATTAAGCGAACAAGCAGTAGTAGGAGAAGGGGAATTCGATGCAGAATATCGAGTCATCCATCCCGATCAGAGTATCCATTTCCTCAAAGGTTATGGACTTGTAGTAAGAGATATTGATGGCAGTCCCCAGAAAATGATCGGGGTCAATTTTGACATTAGCGCCAGAAAACAAGCCGAATTGCAACTACAGAAAACAAGCGATCGCTTAGCTTTGGCACTCAGTTCTGGTGCGATCGGTTATTGGGAATGGGATATTGAGCAGAACTCTCTTGCTTGGGATGCTCAGATGTATAAACTGTATGGAGGCGCAGAAGCAACTAATTCCCGTATGGCTTACGAGACTTGGGCAAACACAATCCATCCCGACGATCATAAAGCTACTGAAACTTTACTCCAAGAAGCAGTTTTAGGGCTTACCGATTATGACTGTGAGTTTCGAGTCATTCATCCCGATCACAGTATTCACTTCATCAAAGCCTATGGAAAGGTTGAAAAGAACGCGCAAGGTAAGGCTCAAAGTATGATTGGGGTTAACTTTGATATTAGCGATCGTAAACAATCAGAAAGTCAGTTAAAACTAGCTAATCAAGAACTTCTCCGCGCCACCAAGCTCAAGGACGAGTTTCTCGCTACCATGAGCCACGAACTACGCACACCGCTAAATTCCATTCTAGGACTATCAGAATCTCTTAAAGACGAGATTTTGGGCTCAATAAACGACAAGCAATTAAAGGCGCTCTCTATAGTCGAGTCAAGTGGCGAACATCTGCTATCACTGATCAATGACATTCTCGACCTATCAAAAATCTCAACAGGCATGATGACCCTAGATATGGCATCAGTCCAAGTCCAAAATCTCTGTGATACCAGTCTGCTCTTCGTCAAACAGCAAGCATTTAACAAGAGAATCCAAATCCATAGCAATATTCCTGCTCATATAAACAACATCAATATCGATGAACGTCGCATCAAACAAGTATTGATTAATCTACTCACAAATGCCGTCAAATTCACTCCCAATGAAGGAAAAGTCAATCTCTTCGTTGCGATCGGTAGCGGCGATACATGGCAAGGAGAAGCAAAAATCCCCCAACGAATCAAAACCATAAATTCGCCAACGATCCTATTTCAAGTAGTAGATACGGGCATTGGTATTAACTCCAGAGATTTGAAGATACTCTTCCAGCCCTTTGTACAGGTAGATAGCGCCCTCAACCGTCAGTATGAAGGTACTGGCTTAGGACTGGCTCTAGTTAAGCAGATTGTCGAGCTACATGGCGGTCAGGTCATGGTCGATAGCGAAGTTGGACAGGGTAGCAGCTTTACAGTCGCCCTACCCTATGAAATGTCACAATCTAATGCGATCGCTTCCGCACCAACTTCGACCACTGCATTTTCACAGGACGTAAATCCTGTTAATCCGCCGCTTATTTTATTAGCCGAAGATAATGAGGCTAATATCCAAACCTTCATCTCCTATCTAACCGCTGTCAATTACCGTGTCATCATTGCCCAAAATGGAGTAGAAGCTATTGCTCAAGCTAAAGCAAACTTGCCCGATATCATTCTTATGGATATTCAAATGCCTATTATGGATGGACTAGAAGCAACTAGGCTAATTCGTCTCGAACCTAACTTGATTAATACCCCGATCATAGCCCTAACTGCTCTAGCGATGGAAGGCGATCAAGAAAGGTGTCTAGCGGCGGGAGTTAATGAATATCTAGTTAAACCTGTCAAGATGCGACAACTTAACCTCTTAATTCAGAAGGTTTTAGGTTCCGTAAATTGAGACAAGGATCTATAACTGTCGCCAAGTGTATCAGAATCTAAACCACAAAAGAGAGTAGCGCCGCTACTCTCTTTTGTGGTTTAGGATAAATCTCCTTGTCCCAATTTACAAAATCACACTTTTGGTAACTGGTACTGAGCGATGATTCGCTTAGCAAATTCAGGGACATGAGCCTCTAGCTTTTTAGGATAGTTACGGCGCACATAAAGAAAATTACGGACAAAATGCGAATCGATCGAAAATCTGCCATACTCCAAACCTTTTGGCCCAATTTTATTCACTACAAAGCTAATGATCCAAGCTAGCCAAATTGGTAATGTCACCGCTTGATCGTATGCCGAAATACCTTGCTGCACAGCCGCACGGCGATCGCCACCAGAGATTACTGGCTGAGTTTGCAATTGATCCTTAATTAACTCCAGCATCTCTTTGCCAGTCTCATTCCGCACCACGATCCATTGCCAGCCAAAAGTTGCGCCCATGTAGCCCACCACGATATCCGCGAGAGCATTAGTGTAGTCAAAACAGGTCATGCAAGAAGGTGCAAATACATCCTTGAGTTCTTTAGTATTTAGCCCAAAAAATGGCACTTGCTCGGTGGAGCCATCGGAATGCCTAAAATGCACATTAAAGTCCTGCATGAATTCGTAATGCACTACCGTTTCAGGCGATCGGCTAGTGGTGTCGAGAAATTTCTGCAATCCCGATCGCGTCACATTGTCCGTACAAGGCGTACCCAATACATAGAGCTTTTCTAGACCAAGGTTTTTCTCGACCGTTCGCAATGCTTGAATTTGACAACCCACGCCGATCGCTAAAAGTCTCTTGATCCCCGACTGCTCGATTTGCTCTAGTACCGAGAGATTAGGTGAAAGAGTGGGTTTATTGACCCGCGCCGCCAAAATCTCCTCACGGTTTCGGGCAATTATGGGCTGAGGTTTAAAGCGATCGTCTTTGCTTGATTGCACACAGACCACGCCTTCAACTAAGCCGCGCTCTAGCATCTCGATCGCTAGCGTTGACACAATTCCTGTCCATTGTGCGCCCTCAATTGGCTCAGTTTTACGGGCAGCGATCATTTCTTGATGTACGCCAAAATATAATTCTTGTTCGTTATCGAGATCACGCGATCGCCCATGGGACTGCGTTTCAAGTTCATCAATATGTTGTGTGATAAATGCACAAGCTTCTTTGACGTAATGAATATAGTAGGTATCACAGAGACCGCATTCGCTGCACAGTTCTTTGGCAGGGCGACGCTGGACATCTCCAAGAGCTTTTGCCTTGCGATGGGATGGGACAACCGACATTTTGCTATTTTTGACTAGATGGATCTAGCTAGATCATAGCTTTTTTGGGTTATTGGCAAACTTAGGAATGCAATGCACAAAACCCCAAAAACTGTACCGCCCGCTGCGCGGGCGGTACAGTTTTTGGTTCTATTTTTTAATTGGGCTGATGCGTGTAGAGGCAATTCATGAATTGCCTCTACACGCATCGCATCGCATTGCATTGCTAAAAAGGAATTGAGATACCGAGATTTGTCCCCATATTTTCTTGGCTTTGAACATCAATATTCCCGCCATAAAATTCGACTAAAATCTTTGCTAGAGATAAGCCCAGTCCCATACCCTGCTGTTCGTAAAATTGGCGCTCAAATTGCATAAATGCACCAATATCGGCAATTTGCTGATCAGACATACCTCGCCCTCCATCAAGAATATTGAATAGCCATGCTTTGTCAGTAACCTGACTACTCACAATTACCTTGCTGCCTTTCTGAGAATATTTGAACGCATTATCAATTAGCTCATCAGTAATTTTAATTAAATCTTCCGACGAAATGGCGAGATCGAATTCTGCAAGATCTAGCTCTAAGTCATCTAAGCGATCGCATAACTTTGCCTTACGCTCGCTCAGAGTTTTTATCATCATTTTGCTATTACTAAGGATATGTCGATGTAAATCTGGTCATACCTTGCGATCGCATGACTATTAATCGGCTATAGAGTAAATAGTTTTGGATCAATCGATAGAGACGTTCAGCCGATTGATGAATACCCTCAGCATATTCATGAACTTCAGATGGCATTAGCTCTTCGCTTTGCATCATCATCAATTCTGACAGTCCCATAATTCCTGAAAGTGGAGTCTGTAACTCATGGGGCAGAGCTAGGGTAATGCTAGTCCGCAAAGCGTCCATTTTCTCTTCAAAGCGTTTTTCTATAGCTTTTTGTTTTCCAAGACGTACAGCGATCGCTTCTAGCAGTTCATCTCTAGTGCAGGGCTTTTCTAAATAATCATCAGCACCTAAAGCCATACCTCTCCGAGTACTGCGTCGATCCATCATCGAAGTCAAAAAGAGAAAAGGGACAGTACTCAAGGTTTTATCTTGACGTAATTGTTCGAGGACTCCATAACCATTGAGGATAGGCATCATTACGTCACAAAGAATCAAGTCAGGATGTCTTTGGCTTGCCAGACTCACTCCTCTTTCCCCATTTTCGGCGGTAATTACCTCAAACCCCTCTACAGAAAGCAAGTCTTCTAAGGACTCGCGAATCAAGTCTTCATCTTCGATGACTAATATGCATGTCATACTTTTGTTAGTTTTTACGTAGGTTACCCATTTATCGTTAATAGGCAATCGTCAAAGTTTATTTGGACAGTCAAAGCGATCTACAGTCAATGGTTTAGGATTGAAAATTAATTAACTTGTGCAATTAAAACCAAAATTTGTTGGGGCGGGCTTCGCCCGCCCCAACAAATTTTGGTTTTAATTAATTTTCATTCCTTAATACAAATTTTTTGTTATATCTGTATTCAGATTGGTTAATACATAAAAACCAATAAGTATAGAACGGCGCAAAGCGCCGTTCTATACTTATTGGTTTTTAATTAGCTAATATGCTCACGGGTAGTGTTTCAGATTTGTTGTAAGATAAAAGACTGAAATTTGCAATAGACCAAGAAAAAAGCATGGTATTAGAAGCAGTTGAATGTCCAACCTGTGGAGGAGTAGATATTCATAGACATGGACAAAGTGCTACAGGCAAAAAAAGATACATTTGTCGTAACGAAAACTGTACCCGCAAGACTTTTATCCTCGATTACACCTACAAAGGTCATCTAGCAACAGTAAAACAACAAATCACAGAGATGGCAATCAATGGCAGTGGTATCAGAGATACAGGTAGAGTATTAGGTATCAGTCCCACCACAGTGATCAACGAATTAAAAAAAAGCAGGAAGATATAGAAACTGTCAACTATCCATTACTAGAGCAACTGGATGTAGAGACAGTAGATGTCGATCTGTATCAAGTTGAATCCGCAGAGATGGATGAGATGTGGAGTTTTGTTGCCCGTAAAAAACAGCAAAGATGGTTATGGCACGCCATTGATCATGCAAGTGGAGTAGTTTTAGCTTATGTATTAGCACCCCATCAAGATCAAGCCTTAGTTAAACTGGTTAATCTCCTTAAACCATTTGGCATCAAGCGATTTTTTACGGATGCTTGGGGAGCATATGAGAGAATTCTTGACCCTGACACTCATCTTATAGGCAAGAAAAATACTCAAAGAATTGAACGTAAGCATTTAACTTTGCGAACGCGGATTAAGCGTTTAGCCAGAAAGACTATTTGCTTTTCTAAATCTATTTTGATGCACGATATTGTCATTGGGCTATTTATCAATAGATACGAATTTTCTATCCAATCCCATCATGCCTTCCAACAAATCTGAAACACTACCTGCTCACGCTCTAGCAAAACAGTAAAAATTGCACCTTTCGGTTGATTGTTGGTTACTGAGATAAAGCCTTTGTGCGCTTCAATCATCATTTTGCAGAAAGACAGACCTAAGCCAATTTGGGAGACTCCCAACACAATATTACCAACTTCATACTTTTCAAAGATTACCTGTTTTTGCTCAGGGCTTATGCCCACACCACAATCAATTACTTCAATCTTAATTAAATCTTGGCGATCAGGATTTTTGGGCAAACATTCAACCCTGATCGTAATAGAACTTTGCTGTGGAGAAAACTTGATTGCATTATCTAATAAGTTGTCTAATACACGGCGAATTAATTGCTTATCCCCAGATGTATAGGCTGGTTCAGTATCAAATTCACCTAAAATCTGGATTTGCTTGCTGTTGGAGAGGGTAGCGAAATCTGCGATCGCAGATTTCGCTATTTCAGTTATATCGAACGTAGTGCGATTGAGAATCAGTTTATTTGCCTCGATCCTACCGATGGTTAAAATATCATCGATCAGAAAACGCATGTGCTCGATAGTTTTGCCAATTTGGGCAATTCTCTTTTTTGCGCGATCGGGCATCTCTAAAATTTTGAGGGAATCACAGCCCAACAAGATCCCAATTAAGGGATTGCGAAGATCGTGGACAATTGTTTGCATCATTTCTTCGCGCAACATCATTGTTTCTTGGATGCGATCGTATTGCGACTTAATTCGCAACATCGATCGCACACGGGCGCGGAGTTCGGTGCTGTTAATTGGTTTACTAATAAAATCATCAGCTCCCGCATCCAGACAACGAGCCAGATCTTCTTTGTCCGATAGAGCAGTAACAATAATTATTGGGATGTGTTGCCATTGACGATCTTGCTTAATCTGTTGACATACCTCAATACCATCCATGTCTGGCATCATCACGTCTAGTAAAATGAGGTCAGGTTTAATGGTGTCAAGAGAGGCGATCGCATCTGCCCCATTGTCTTGATGATAAAGCTCATACCCCTCTTTAAACAGCAAAATTTCGATGACATCAAAATTGGCGGGTTCATCATCTACGACTAAAACTACTTGTTTATTTCCCATACTTTTTATATATAAGCTAGGAGCGCCTCATAAATAGCCAAGGTTAACTGAATGTACTTTCTATTCTTACAGGTTTTCATTTACCATGACTTAAGTACTTGTACAAAATAATTTATCCCAATTTATAAGGTTGCGCCTCACAGGGGAGCAACCTTATAAATTGGGGTTTGCAATTAATTTCGCGGAAACAGCTCATGACTTCAGATGTCAAAACCCTAGCGGCGATCGATGTTGGTACAAACTCCATTCATATGGTAATTGTGCAAATTCAGACTTCAATTCCTAGTTTTAGCGTAATTGAGTCAGAAAAGGCAACAGTAAGGCTAGGAGAGCGCTGTGCCCACACAGGAAATTTGACCGAAGATGCGATGAGGCGAACGCTGGAAGCTCTGAAGCGATGTCAGGAAATCTGCCATACATTTAAAGTTGAAGAGATTGTGGCTGTGGCGACTAGTGCGACCCGTGAGGCTCCTAATGGTCATGATTTTATCCGCCGCATTTATGAAGAGTTAGGATTGCACGTTGAAGTTATCTCAGGGCAAGAAGAAGCCAGACGCATCTATTTAGGTGTGATCTCTGCGATGGAGCTCAAAGATGAGCCGCATCTGCTGATTGATATTGGTGGTGGTTCCACAGAGATGATCTTGGGTGATGGTCGCGATCCGTTACATCTGAGTAGTACTAAAATTGGGGCAGTTCGTTTAACTGATTTATTTGTTAAAACCGATCCTATTTCACAACCAGAATACGATCGCTTATTGGGTTACATTCTTGGATCAATAGAGCGCCCTACCGATGACTTAAAATATCTGCTTAAAGGAGAACTTGAAGGTAAGACCTTAAAGGCGATCGGTACATCAGGCACAATTGAGACTTTGATATCTCTCCATGCTAAGGAGAAATTAGGACTAGTTCCAAATCCTCTCCAAGGTTATGAGCTTCCCTTTGCGGATTTAGAAAATATTGTTTGGCGCTTACGCCGTGCAAATTTAGAAGAACGCACAGCCATGGTGCGCCAAAAGCGAGCCGAGATTATCTTAGCAGGAGCAATAGTTCTCTTAGAAACCATGCGTTTATTGGGAATTCCCAAAATCATGCTATGTCAGAGAGCCTTGCGTGAAGGCTTGGTGGTGGATTGGATGATCCGTCATGGCTATATCGAGGATGGTTGGCGCTATCAAAGTACGGTTCGCGATCGCAGTATTATTAAGCTTGCTGATAAATACGGCATTGATACTAAATATGCTAAGCAGGTTGCTGAACATGCCTTGAGTTTATTTGATCAGACCAAGGGAATTTTTCATGAATGGGGGGATGATGAAAGACATTTGCTCTGGGCGGCGGCAATGTTGCATAATGCGGGACATCACGTTAGCCACGATGCTCACCATAAGCATTCCTATTATTTAATTCGGAATGGTGAGTTATTGGGATATACCGAGTCAGAAATTGAGGCGATCGCCAATCTTGCTCGTTATCACCGCAAGAGTGAGCCGAAGAAAAAACACGATAATTTCCAACGCTTAGATAGTGAGCGGCTAAAAACATTTGTGCGTCAAGGCAGTACATTCTTGCGAATAGCAACAGCCCTTGATCGTCGTCAGATTGGGGCGATCGCTTCTATCCGGGTAGTTTGTAACCCTCAGACTCGTGCATGCTCATTGCAACTCAAACCCAGACAGCCCAATGATCCATGCACCCTAGAGCTGTGGAGTCTTGACTATAAGAAGCAGCCTTTTGAGGCTCAGTTTAATTTTACGCTGTCAGTATCCTTAGATTAGAGAGGGTTGTCGCTGCGCGACAATCCTTTCTATTGAGATTTATCTTATGGAAGGCTCCCTCTCTCTACTAATAATTATTGCGATCGCCGCAGGGGTTTTTGCTCGTGTCATCGCGAATTTTTTCCGAGTACCAAGTATTGTATTTCTGCTGATTTTTGGCGTAGCTTTAGGAGGAAATGGCTTAAATTTAGTACAGCCAAGATTATTGGGAGATGGATTAGAGGCGATCGTATCGATTTCTGTGGCTCTAATTTTGTTCGATGGTGGACTGAACCTACAACTAAAAGAGCTTGGCAAAGTCTCGGCGAGTTTGCGCAACTTAATCACAATTGGAACTTTGATTACTCTAATAGGCGGTGGGATTGCAGCCTATTGGTTGAGTGAATTTCCTTGGACGATCGCTTTTTTATATGCGGCTTTAGTGGTAGTGACAGGCCCAACTGTCATTAATCCAATTGTCGAAGAGGTCGGACTGGATCGCCGCCTTGCGACAATCCTTGAAGGGGAAGGCGTGTTAATTGATGCGATCGGTTCAGTGTTAGCCGTTGTCGTCCTTGATGTTGCTTTAAATCCGACATCTAGTGCTTTTGCGGTGGTTAGCGATCTAGGATTGCGGCTAGGGGTTGGCGGCGTACTGGGCGCGATCGCAGGTTGGCTATTGGGCAAGTTTTTGCAGAGGGCTGCATTTCTTGCGGAAGATACTAAAAGCGCGGTGGTAGTGGCGGCAGTATTAGGGCTATTTGGTATTGCTCAAGAAATTCAAAGCGAATCGGGACTGACGGCAGTTGTCTTGATGGGAATTGTTTTACGCGCTTCCGAAATTCCCAATAGTCGGGCTTTACTCAAATTTAAGAGCCAACTAGTGGCTCTTATGGTTTCAGTGCTATTTATTTTACTCTCAGCAAATCTTTCCATTCCTAGTATCTTTGCTCTTGGTTGGGGAGGTGTGCAGACAGTTCTCTTTTTGATGTTTATTGTCCGACCGATCAATGTGATTGTCAGCACATGGAATAGCAGTTTTACTTGGCGACAAAAAGCTTTTTTGTCATGGTGCGCCCCCAGAGGAATTGTTGCTGCTTCTGTCGCTTCGCTCTTTTCGATTTTATTAACCGAACGTGGAGTCAACGGTGGTGAATCAATTAAGGCTTTAGTCTTCCTAACTATTGCGATGACAGTATTTTTGCAAGGACTGTCTGCGAAATTTGTGGCAAAACTTCTAGGACTCAATCAGCCTGATATTTCTGGATTGGTGGTTGTCGGCAGTAATCCAATTGGAATTTTGGTGGCGCGACTATTTCAAGCAAATGGTCAGCGTGTGGCGCTTATCGATACTAGTGCCGATCTTTGCAAGCAGGCAGCCGAATACGATATTCCTGCTTTTGTGAGTAATGGCTTAGATGCGAAATCTTTAGCTGAAGCGGGATTGGACTCTGTAGGGACTTTTGTCGCGCTGACGATTAATACCGATGTGAATATTGTAATTGCTCAAATCGCTGCGAAGGAGTTTAATCCGCCTAAGGTATTTGCGGTTTATATCAAAGAGGCTGAAGGCGATCGCAATGGTGAACCTGAAGTGCAGCAAGCTTTTAGCGCCCGTGTTCCGATTAAAACTTGGAATCAATATATTTTGCAAAGGGAAGTTAGAGTTGGGGAATTTCTACTCATTGAAGAAGAACTTGAAGAGCAGTTAAATCGTTTTAATACGATGTTTAATTCAGGAATATTGCTGCCATTGCTATTTGAGCGCAAAGGTCAATTACAAATAGTATCCGCCGATATGACATGGGAAAAAGGCGATCGCATTTTATATTTGTTATACACTCCCAAAGCTTTATCTCCTGCTCAAAGAGAGGTTCTGCCTCCTAGTACTTTGGATATAACGCCTGTAGTTCTTTCGGATCTCGATATAGCACAAAAGACCAATGATTCCAATGGCAGTGGTTCGCGTAGCAAAAATGATGATATTGCTACTAGTCCAGATTATTTCTTGAAGATGGCAAAGGATATTTTAAACAGGCGATCGCCTTAAATGTAAAGCAATTGATTAGCAATCAGAGGTTTTGCTTTGTGATTGAACAGTAATGTTGCCTAAGCCACTCCATAGCCTGTGTAGGGTCTTTTCTTTAGTTTGGACTAATGGGCAGGTATGAGAGAGGAACCAAAAGACACGAGAAAATTGAGCAGGAGCTTGCAATAGCAAAATCCAGCTCAAAATTGAGAAGAGAAGCAGAACCTAAATGGCAATTGGATGGGTTGGCGGAGGAGTCTTTTCAGTTTTCTTTCTTTTTGAGGCGTGTTTTTTAACAGTCGGATAGCGAATACGAGGAGGAAGGCGATCGCCTAAGGAGCGTCCGGGCGATTTACCGCGTAGTTTAGGAGGGATTGCAGGAGTACCAATCGCGGCAATAATTACCGCAAATGATTGAGCGACACGACCAGGAGCAAGATTATCCTGAGGAGACTGCCAAGGTAAAGGAGCATCAACACAATCGAGACGAGCGAACCAAAGTTGCCAAGTCATTAAAGGCATCAAAGCACTCCAACGCTCAGCCGCCTGAGTAGAGGTAATCTGGGGCAGAGTCCAATGTAACCGTTGCTTGGCAAAACGATACCAATGCTCTATGGCAAAGCGACGCAAGTATTTTAACCAAAGAGTTTCCAAAGCAGGCATAGTTTTACCCAACCAAGCCAACCACATGGGCTGAAACTTACGGTTGCGCCCCAAGGGTTCAATCACCTCAATTCTAAAAATCTGCATCGGTCTTTCTGGAGAAGTACGGAAATGAAAGTCACGCCAATAAGTTACCCGTACCCGACCTATTTTTGGGTCTGTAATTTCTATAGTGGTGGCTGCCCCAGCCCAAGTTTCTGGGGCATTCAGTTTGAATTTATGCCCATGTTTACAAGGTGCACCACGACCGCTATAGGCAGACGGAACTCCCCAAACACAGCGATTAGATGCCAAACGTAGTAATAAATCCGCCTCAATATTCGCTGTTGCTTTCACAAAACTTGCATTCCCATATCCTCGGTCATAGACAGCTAGGGGGCGTACGCTTAACTGCTTTGTGACTTGTTTGAGTTGGAAGGCAGCTTTACTCACAGGAGTCTCGAAACTGGTGATCCGCTCATGTTTTATCGGTAGCGCCCAACTCCCACTTGCTTCGGGAATCCACGCCAACGTGCTGTAGCTTTGTCCTACGCCGATACTTTCGTCTTTGCCATGATGGAATCCTCTTTCCTTCAGCGTTTCCGCATCTGGTCGCAACCACACGCTATTATCTCCAGCCAGACAAGGTTGCTCTTCGGTTGGGATCTCTTGCACCATTAGTTTCATCAACTTTCCTCTTGCTGGTCGGCTATCGCGCAGTCCCTCATAAATACTTGACCATTTTCGCCGAAATAATGGATTCATTGACAGACTCACATACGAGCTAATGCTCGGACTTGTCAGGACGGCATCCATTAATTCAAATACTGCATCTTTTCCTGTTCCTAGGTATTCATATATCGACTTGCGAAATTCTTGTAATTTTTGGAAAATCATAGTAGTCCGCCAATTCAAGGATGAAATGCAACGGGTTCTGATGAAGCAAAGAATACTTCGTAAGGAGTACGATAGTCAAGTGATTTTCTGGGTCTGTGATTGATCAAATTCACTGCCTTCTGAAAGTCCTCTTCTTTCACGATTTTAAAGTTTGTACTTTTGGGATAGAACTCTCTAATTAATCCATTGGTGTGTTCATTCAATCCACGTTCCCATGAATGATATGGATTCGCAAAGAAGGTCTCTAGTTTCAATCTTTCAGATAGCTTCTCATGCCCACAGAATTCTCTTCCATTATCAAAGGTCATTGTCTTTCGAGATGTTGATTCTATAGGCTCAAATAGATTGAATGTCACTCTGTTTATCTCATCCATCGTCTTGTTCTTAGCTAGTCCAGCAAGTAAATACTTCGATGCTTTATCAACATGCGTAACTACGATACCTGTGTGGTTGCACCCGATTACCGTATCACTTTCCCAATGTCCAATCTCTGTTTTTAAATCTGCAATCTTCGGTCGATTCTCTATCCCTACCCTATTGGGAATGCCACCTCGCTTCTGATGGCGACCTTTGCGCCTTCGTTGCTTTTGCTTCTGCCTCAGATATTGTTGATATATTCCCATCTCTTGATGGTTTGCATAGATCATCAGATAAATCGTCTCATAGCTGATTTTACCTAGCCCCTCCCTTTCCATTCTCCCTGCTAGTTGCTCTGGGCTGTGGTGTTGCTCTAACCGTTGTTTGACTTCGGCGATCGTCTCAGCACTGATGCTCTGAAATCTTACCTTTGCTTGTTTCCGTCTTGCTTTCATCAGGGCAACCGCAGTATCTGGCAAATAGCCAATCTGTCGCTCGTCTGTATTGCGCGATAACTCTCTTGAAATCGTACTTTTGTTTCGCTTCAAGCGACGACCTATCTCTGATACAGATAATTGCTCAATTACTCTTAGTTTATACAGTTCACTTCTTTCTGTGGTGGTAAGATGGACAAAGCTCATGAGGGTATCCTAATTATTGTGATTAATATCAGAATATCCTTATGAGTCCCTTTACGCAAAGATCTCTAGGTGTTGCATTTCATCCTTGAATTGGCGGTCAATGTCAATTTGGTTTATTGATCATTGCTCTTTTGGCAGTTTGTGACATTCACTTCCTGCCTTTCTTTTCTTCTTTTTAGTCTAAAGTCCAGGTCTTTTGTAAGGAGGATGTAAACCCAGTACGATGTCTTCTTTGTGAATACCAAACTCTAGTAATTCTTGTCCCACATCGATGTCAATAGTTTAGAAACTGCCCCAGTGCTGTATGAAAGTCGCTGATGGCGGATGTTAGGCTATTTTACTTCAAGCAGCATTCAAAACATTGATTTGAGTGAACAAATCCAAGACAACCTCTCTGACTACAGGTACTGACACAGAATTACCTAACTGACGATAAGCATAGGAATCTTTAGGATGCAGGATAAAAGTATCAGGGAATCCTTGCAATCTTGCACATTCTCTTGGCGTAATTCTTCGGATTCTGCCATTATGGACTACGCCTAACTTATGGGCATCGCTAGATACAAGAGTAATCGATATACTTTGAGGATCTAAAAACTTGAATACTTCAAAGGACATATTGCCAGCCACAGGATTGTATCTGCCATCTGTTTCCTTGAGATAACCTTTGTCAATCAAACTATCGATAATCTTTGTAAGATTTTCATGGTCAAAAAACGTTTTAATTTCATCAAGATTGAGTTTTTTCCCATCTTGGTGCGTGCCAAATTTTTTCTTTCGCCTATTAGCAATTAATTCATTCATAAACTCAATTTCTAAATCATTACATTCCCCTTTAATTCCTAACTCCCATGAATGAATTGAGTTGCCATTACGATGATCAATTAATCTATATCCATGCAGCTTATCTGGATTGTTTTCTGTAAATTTCAGTAATCTAGCTGTAAAATCCTTAGAACAATCATACTTAGTACTTGGATTTGTTTCTAAAATATCAGTAACAATTTTAGTTCTATTAGAATTAGAAAATGAATCAAATAATGTAAGTTGACTAAGCGATCGCTTAAAATCATGGGAATCAGTCGCACCCAAGTCAGATTTCAGAGATAAAATTGGCTGTTGATTGTAAAGCCCTAAAATATATACACGGACACGATTTTGGGGAATACCAAAGTTTGAACTATTTAAAATTAAATAAGATACTCCATAATCTAAATTTTGTAATCGATCAATAATTGTCTTGAAAGTCCGTCCTTGATCGTGACTAGTTAAGCCTCGAACATTTTCCAGTAAAAATGCTTTTGGTTGATATACGCTTAAAAGGTTTTCGATCTCAAAAAACAAGGTTCCTCTAGTATCTACAAACCCTTTTTGTTTTCCAGCATATGAAAATGGCTGACAAGGAAACCCCGCAAGTAAAAAATCAAATTTCGGAAATTCTTTAATATCATAAATGTTGCCCTCTGACTTCTCTTTATAGTTAAGTTCATACGTCTCTTGAGCATATTTATCTATTTCTGAAGACAACACACATTTAGTTTGAATACCAAGCTCCTGCATAGCCTGCTCAAAGCCTAAACGCATTCCACCAATACCAGCAAATAAATCAATAAAATTAATCATTTAATTTTTCTTGAATGAAGTTTGCTAAAATTGCGATTTCTTCTTTTGAGTATGCAATCGTGCAGTCACTGAAATTGCAAATAGTTCTAATGGCTGATGATCTTTGGAAATTACCTGCACCATCAATGACATAGGCAATCCAAAATCCATTCTCGTTCATCAGCCTAAAGCGATTTTCTGATTGTCCAGATTTACGCTCAATCACACTGTTGGTCGTCACCTGAAAACTAACTTCTATACCTATTTTCTTTCCATTTTTTTGAACCACTACATCAAATGGCATTCCATCACTCTTGTCATAGCCATTGAGAATAATGGAACCGTTTCGGATTAATTGATAATCTTGTGATAGAAATCCTCGTAGAGTCTCTAATACATAAGTTTGAGCAATTTGTCCAAGACTATTTGTATTTGCTCCAGTGGTAATTCTGCTGACATATAAATACCTTTCACGAATATACTTGTCAATTGCTATCTCATCACCAAGCAAAATGCCGATTTCACATTTTTCTAAGCCAGCTAGATTGGCAACATCCGAAGTTGCGCCATGCAAAAGAATCATGATCATGTCTTTGTGCAATGGAGATAACGGAACTACTTTAGTAATTGAAACACCGTCAATATCTAGCTTTGTATTACCCAATCCATTAACAGGTAAAACTTGAAATTCATATACTTCGCTCTTTCCCCGAAAAACATACTGCATCACTCGCCGATTTATAACTGGATCGACTGCAAAGGTTTCTGTAAACTCTCGCCCCAATCGCTTAATTAATTCGCCTCCATAATCAGCAAGAATAACCAGATGTTTTAGGAACAGATTTGCCGACATTCCCGATGCTGTCAAAACATCAAAGACTTGATCAGGATTATCGCCTGACAGTTTCAGAATACTGATAAACCGTTCTTGTGTTGCAATTAACTTGGGAATAGCACTCTCGGCAGCAACCGTTGCTTCTAATTCCTTCGGCCACCACTTGACAGCTTTTTTCTCCAGTTCTGCAAATGTACGCTTGTAGTTCAACTTTGCTTTTCCTGACTTACCATTGGTTACAGCTTACCAAAAACTTAACCAATCTCAGCGCCCATGATGTAAATCAACCCTGTAAAATATAGCATTGTCTAATATCTTTGAGTCAGGAATTACAACAATAACAGCTTAAAATCAGCTTAAATTATCAAGTTACAATATCCCGATTGAATTAGTGATCGCTGATGCTCCAGTTTACGCATTACGTTTTTAAAAACAAATGGCTCTAAACTATTGTTGGGAGAAGCTTTTATGGATTACACACCCGATGCTAGCGATCGCAAATAACCATCAAAACAAATCTCTATACCCATGCCGTAAATCGACCCTATAGGACATAGCGGTGAAATATTCTCTATGTCATAACTTTTTTAGATTAAAAATCTAACAAGCTTCTTAAGCGGATTTCCTTTGTTTACTTGCTTAAGCCAAAAGGCGATCGCACGTTACTTTACTTTTTAGGGGTAGAATCTAAAGGATTTTCTTGTACATTTACCTAAAAATTTTTGCTTATGTACGACTGCATTGTTGTGGGAGCAGGTCCATCTGGTGGTTCAGCATCCTATCATTTGGCAAAACGAGGACGATCAGTTTTGCTACTCGAAAAAGAGAGCCTGCCTCGCTACAAGCCCTGTGGTGGTGGCGTTTCGCCAATGGTACAAGAGTGGTTTGACTTTGACTTTTCGCCAGCAGTATCTCTGACAGTCCAACAAATTCGCTACACATGGCAAATGGGCGATCCTGAACTCGTTGCCCTCGAAACCAAAGAACCTGTCTGGATGGTGCGCCGCGATGTTTTCGATCATTACCTTGTGCAGCAAGCCCAAAAACTAGGCGTAGAACTTCGCGATAGCACTGGCGTTACAGGGATTGAGTGGAAAAGCGATCGCTGGTTAGTCAAAACCGAAAATGATGTTTTTGAAGCTAAATATGTGATCGCCGCTGATGGGGCAAAAGGCTCCATGGCAAAATGGTTAGGATTTAAAGAGCGTAAACGTCGCATGGGAGCAGCTCTCGAAGTCGAAGCCCCACATCCTCATCCTGATACTAGTGCTGCTCATTTTGATTTTGGCTCCGTTCAAAATGGATATATTTGGAACTTTCCTAAAGCTGATGGATATTCCATCGGTGCAGGAACATTTATTGGTGGCGAAAAGCAAAATCTGAAGGAGATTGCCGCTAAATATGCTCAAGAATTTGGAATTAATGTTACTTCCATGAAGCAATTTGGACATCCGATTTGTCTATGGGATGGCAATCAACCACTTCATACTCAAAATGCTCTACTTACAGGTGAATCAGCTTGTATCGTCGATCCTTTCACTGCTGAAGGTATTCGTCCATCGCTCTTAACTGGCATGTATGCAGGTCAGGCAATTGATGAGGCGATCGGCGGTAACTCTGATGCGCTCAAGCAATATACGCTCAAAGTCCAAGAGGAATGGGGTGAAGACATGGTATGGGCGCAGCGCATTGCCAATATTTTCTATCGCATCCCTAGTTTTGGTTACAAGATGGGAGTGAAGCGCCCCAGTGCCAGTCAACGTATGGGTAAAATCCTCTGCGGTGAGATGCGTTATCGTGATGTGGCAGGAGCCGCCATTAAGCGCCTAACTAAAGGCTTAATGGGCATGAAGTAAAAGA
The DNA here is from genome assembly GCA_023336205.1 of Pseudanabaena sp. Salubria-1. GTDB lineage: Bacteria > Cyanobacteriota > Cyanobacteriia > Pseudanabaenales > Pseudanabaenaceae > Pseudanabaena. The sequence continues at coordinate 79,881 of JALQCR010000005.1, read as the reverse complement.
AGAGGTGGCGTAGCCCTGCACTCAAGTGCGGGCTAAAAGCTCAAACCCGTTGAAACGGGTTGTTTAAATTCTTTAGTCTGCTTCAGCAGACTTGAGCTTTTAGCCAAGAACTTGAGTTCTTGGTTTATTTGCGTAATTCCTAAAAGTACAAAGTAAAAATATGACTAAAAAAAATTATCGATTGCTATTTCTATCTACTCCCGTAGGAGCATTGGGATCGGGAATCGGTGGGGGGGTTGAATTGACCTTGCAAAATGCGGCGAAAGCTCTAATTGCTAAAGGGCATGAAGTGGAAATCGTCGCGCCTGAAGGTTCCGTTACCAATGTCACCAAGCTGACTCAAATAGCAGGAACCATCCAAACTTCAGCCCAAACTCAAGTAGGCGCTGACATGGTTTTCCTTCCTCAAAACTCGGTTCTCGAAAATATGTGGAGCTATGCGAGGGAATCACAGGATCGGTTTGATTTGTTATTTAACTTTGCCTACGATTGGCTGCCTCTGTACCTCACGCCATTTTTTCACCGCCCGATCGCCCATTGGATCAGCATGTCGTCACTTTCGCCCGTGATGGATGCGATGGTATCGAAAATCTCCGCGCTTTGCCCTGATGCGATCGCTGTGAATACTCGCGCCTGTGCGGATACTTTTAGTCATGGCGATCGCCTGATGATTATGGGTAAGGGGATTGATGTAACGCAATATAATTTTGTCACTAAGCCAGATAAACCAAGCCTTGCATGGGTCGGACGTATTTCTCCCGAGAAGGGATTAGAGGATGCTGTCGAGGCTGCACAGGAAAGTGGATTCCCTTTGCATATTTTCGGATTAATTCAAGATCAGAGCTATTGGCTGGATATTCAAGCATCTTTTCCTAAAGCTGTACTTCATTATGAAGGATTTTTATCTACTGATGGGTTGCAGCAAAAACTAGGACAATGTAGTGCTTTATTAATGACTCCCCGTTGGGTTGAAGCGTTCGGGAATGCTGCAATTGAGGCGTTTGCCTGTGGTGTGCCTGTAATATCCTATCGTTCTGGAGGACTTACTGAAATCGTTCGGCATGGCAAAACAGGATTTCTTGTGGAAATGGGAAGTGTGTCTGGTTTGATTGAAGCAATTTCTAAATTAGACCAAATTGATCGCGTTACCTGTCGCCAACAACTTGAAGCGGAATATTCTTTAGAAGTATGGGGCGATCGCCTAGAAAAATGGTTTGACAAACTAATTTCAAACTATAGCAAGACGCAAATTATCTAAAAAAACAAGAGGATGGCGGCGCTTCGAGCCGCCATCCTCTTGGGAGTGATTGCTATAATTATTTAGAAAAGTTTAATCTTTAATCAAAGACATATGCAAACTATCAAGCTCGGCTCCAATGGACCAACTGTAACCGCGCTAGGTGTGGGAACATGGGCATGGGGTGACACCCTGTTTTGGGCTTACGGCAAGGATTTTGGGGCAAAAGATGTAGCGGAAGCATTTCAAGCTTCTGTTGATGCAGGAATCACATTTTTTGATACTGCTGAAGTCTATGGATTTGGCGAGTCAGAACGCTTGATTGGTCAGTTTTGCAAGCAAACTTCCCAGCCAGTGCAGATTGCCACCAAGTATTTCCCATTACCTTGGCGTTGGCAGAAGTCAGCGATCGCTGATGCTCTAACCGCTAGTCTTGAGCGTTTGCAAACAAAGCAAATTAGTCTCTATCAAATTCACTGGCCTTTAGAATTTCTACTAAAGACCAAGGACTTTATGGAAGTTCTTGCAGAAGAAGTGAAAAAAGGACGAATTCAATCGGTGGGAGTCAGCAATTATTCTGCGGCTCAAATGACCCTAGCTCATCAATATCTTGCCGAAAAGGGCATTCCGCTAGCGGTGAATCAAGTTCCTTATTCTTTATTAACCAGACAAATTGAGCAGAATGGAGTTCTTGAAAAGGCTAAACAATTGGGAGTGACGATTCTTGCCTATAGTCCCCTTGCTCAAGGTTTACTAACTGGGAAATATACGCCAGAATCTGTAAAAACTCTTCAAGGTGCGCGGCGCATTGATCCTCGCTTTAGTCCTAAGGGCTTGCAAAAGCTAGAGCCTTTATTCTCAACGCTAAAGGATCTATCTGAAAAATATGATAAAACACTGGCTCAGGTTTCTTTAAATTGGCTAGTTGCTCAAGGAAATATCATCCCCATCCCTGGGGCGAAAAATGCCAATCAAGCTAAACAAAATGCTGGTGCTTTAGGTTGGTCATTAACACCTGAAGAAGTAGAACTACTCCGCCTAAAAGCGCCAAAAGCATAATACAAATCCTCAAAATGGCAAAGCCATTTTGAGGATTTGTATCAGCCCTTGTTAAGATGCCTTCTAAATACAGCGCTTTGCGCTCAATTCCAAACCAAGAAAATTTTTAAAAGCATTGCGAAGCAACGCTTTTAAAAATTTTCTTGTGGTTCGTTTGAACAGAAATTGCTAAATAGGTAAGGATGGGTAGCACAAAGCGCCGCCCATCCTTACCTATTTATACCAATTCACAAAAGTGTCTCAACACTTCTGTGAATTGAAACCCCAACCCAGCAAGGGTTTTAAAAACACAAAATGACGTAGCCATTTTGTGTTTTGGTATTTGCTCTTTTGAACTTTTGTGCGAAAAGAAGCCGAAGGGTAAACAGGCGATTTAGGACAACGACAACGTAAGGCGCTATATTGGAGTTATAGAAAAGCGATCGCCTTTTACATAAATTTCTGGCAAATTTCTTGGCAAATGACTAGAATCAAACAAGTAAACCGTCTGCAAGCACAAATTAATCAGGCAATTCAAGCCAATCAGCAAGAGGCGATGGAGCCTTGTGTTGTCGCCGCTTTTTATCATTTTACAGAATTGCCAGATTATGAATCATTGCGGAATCCGCTTAAAGAATTTTGTGACGCTCATCAACTCAAAGGCACAATCCTGCTTGCCAAAGAAGGAATCAACTCCACGATCGCAGGTAGACGTGATGCGATCGATGCCGTACTAGCGTATTTACGAAAAGATCCTCGCCTTCAGAATCTAGAGCATAAGGAATCCTATTGCCAAGGAATTCCATTTCAAAAGATGAAGGTACGACTCAAAAAAGAAATCGTCACTTTGGGCGTTCCCGACATCGATCCACGGTATCGAGTTGGCACTTACGTAGAACCTAAAGATTGGAATGAATTGATTGCTGATCCTGACGTGATCGTCATTGATACGCGCAACATATACGAAGTAGAATTTGGCACATTTAAAGGAGCGATCAATCCAAATCTAGAGACTTTTGGTGAATTCCCGCAGTACGTACAGGAGCAATTAAATCCAGAGAAGCATCAAAAGGTAGCTATGTTCTGTACAGGCGGAATTCGTTGCGAAAAGGCAAGTGCCTATATGCTCTCTCAAGGCTTCAGTGAGGTATATCATCTCAAAGGCGGAATTCTTAAATATATCGAAGAAGTTCCTAAAGAAGAAAGTATTTGGGAAGGTGAGTGTTTTGTCTTTGACGATCGCGTCAGCATTGATCGAATTTAATGGATAATCTTTCACTTTTTCTCACTGAAGACGGATCAGTCACTTTTTGGTCAGAAACATTTCAAGAAACATTCCATAGCTCCCACGGTGCAAAACACGAAGCCGAAGCTAAATTTGTCATACCCGCCAAAATTGCCGAAAAAGCCAGCACCCAAACTCAACTCAACATTCTTGATGTTTGCTATGGCTTAGGCTACAACACCGCCGCCGCGATCGCCTGTGTATCAGAATTGCAAGATCGCGCCGCCAGCCTCCACATCATCGCCCTCGAAAATAACCTTGAAGTCCCCCAAAAAGCGATCACATCAGGATTAGTAGATATCTGGCAACCTGCGATCGCCCAAATCCTAAAAATCGCCGCCGCAACTCAAACTATAACCACCGAGAATTTATCTTTACAGTTACTCATCGGTGACGCAAGGCAAACCATTCACCAAGTCCCAACCAAATGGGCTGATGCGATCTTTCTCGATCCCTTTTCACCGCCCCATTGTCCCCAACTCTGGACAGTAGAATTTATCCAGCTTTTAGCCAACAGCCTCAAACCTGACGGCTATCTTGTTACTTACTCCTCGTCCGCCGCCGTCCGCGCCGCTATGCTTATGGCTGGATTGCAAATTGGTGCGATCGCCCCCATCGGACGCAAATCCCCCAGCACCATTGCCGCATTTGCACCCACAGCATTACCGCCAATATCCGAAAACGAAGCCGCTTTTTTAAAAACTCGTGCGGCGATTCCTTATCGCGATCGCACACTTACAAGCCCAGCCACTGAGATCATCGCCACCCGTAAAGCCGAACAAAATAACAGCCAACTTCCACCCAGTTCCAGCCTTCGCAAAAAAGTTTAGATATAGCGCGAAGCGCTATATCTAAACTTTTTTGCGAAAATTATAGACATTGAAGCATTGATGCTTTAACATAGATGATCGCGACTTTTTTGGCATTCCTCATGAACGCTTCTGAAATCATCCGCTCAATTGAAGCGGAATATATCAAAACAGATCTCCCCACAATTTATGTAGGAGATACTGTCAAGGTTGGAGTTAGGATTAAAGAGGGCGGCAAAGAACGTACTCAGCCATACGAAGGCGTAATCATCGCGAGACGTGGTTCTGGCATTAACTCTGTCATTACTGTCCGTCGTGTGTTTCAAGGGATTGGAGTAGAGCGAGCCTTCTTGCTACATTCTCCTCAAATTGAAAGCATCAAAGTGATTCGTCGTGGTAAAGTCCGTCGTGCTAAGCTCTACTACTTACGTGACCTAGTTGGTAAAGCAACTCGTCTTAAACAACGATTTGATCGCCCACTATAGATCCATCTACAGTTATACTAAGTATCAAATACTATTTTGTTATAGCAATTGATACAGTACATATAACTGGTTGCGCATCAAAATCGTGTTTTCATTACGTGCGTCCTTAGTTCAGTTGGTAGAACGCAGGTCTCCAAAACCTGATGTCGGAGGTTCGAGTCCTCCAGGGCGCGCTTCACCATTTTAGAGAATTGCACTTAAACGTATCGCATTTACAAAGATTGCAAAGGAATCGAAAGAGTTGCCGCTATGACGAAAAACGACCTGAAAGAGCAACCCAAAGAAGCATCCAAAGTTGAATCAGATGCAAAATCTGAGCCAACTGGGGTAGCTAAACTTTTTGTAGAATCCAAAGCCGAATTCGGCAAGATTGTTTGGCCCACACGCCAACAGCTCATTAGTGAGTCTGCATCCGTTCTTTTGATGATCGTTGCAGTAGCAACCTTTGTTTATCTTATAGATGCCTTGTTTAAGGCGATCGCATTGCAGGTGTTTCAATAATGTTTACCGAGGACATCGACCACTCATCTAGTAGCCAAGAAGATGAAGACATACTATTTAACTGGTATGCCGTTCAAATTGCTTCAGGTTGCGAAAAAAAGGTTAAGTCGAGCCTAGAGCAACGCATCAAGACCCTTGATGTAGAAGATAGGATCAAGCAAATTGAAATTCCGCAGACACCGACCGTCAAACTGAGAAAGGATGGCAGTCGAGCAACCTCTGAGGAAAAGATTTTCCCTGGTTATGTTCTGATTCAGATCAAAACTGTCAGAAACGAAATCGGGCAGTTAGAAGTTGATGATGACGCATGGCTTGCTGTTAAAAGCACTCCCCATGTAATTAACTTTGTCGGCACAGAACAAAAACGTCACTACGGTCGCGGTCGGGGACATGTTAAACCTCGTCCTCTCACCGAAAAAGAGGTTGAAAGAATTTTCCGTGTCACTGTCGAGCAAGAGCCAGTTCTCAAAATCAACATGGCTCAAGGCGACAAGATCAAAGTGCTTAATGGACCTTTCAAAGACTTTGAAGGCGAAGTGGTGGAAGTTAGCCCAGAACGTAGCAAACTTAAGGCCCTGCTTTCAATCTTTGGCAGAGACACACCTGTTGAACTAGAGTTCACTCAGGTACAAAAGCAAAACTAATTCACTCAAACTCAGGTTTGTAGTTTCTTGAACGGCTAAAATTAACGGCTAAAATTAATGGCTAAGAAAGTTACGGCAATTATCAAGTTGGCACTTAATGCTGGTAAGGCTAGCCCAACTCCACCAGTTGGTCCTGCTCTAGGTCAGCATGGTGTCAATATCATGATGTTTTGTAAGGAATATAATGCCCGTACTGCTGATCAAGCAGGCATGGTCATTCCTGTAGAAATATCTGTATATGAAGATCGAAGCTTTACCTTCGTTCTCAAAACACCACCAGCATCAGTTTTAATCCAAAAAGCAGCTGGCATCTCCTCTGGTTCAGCAGAGCCTAACCGTAAAAAAGTAGGTTCGATCTCCAGAGATCAACTTCGTCAAATCGCTGAGACCAAAATGCCTGATATCAATGCAAATGATATTGATGCAGCAATGAAGATTATTGAAGGTACGGCAAAGAACATGGGCGTTACTATTAGCGCTTAGTTTCTCGACTTGTCAATTTTCAATATCTATAAAATTCAAATAAAAATTTTAGTTGGGGAAGGGAATTAATTTTTCCGTTCGTACCCCGTAGGAGCAATCATGGCAAAAAAAATCTCAAAGCGTCTTAAGGAAGCTCTCAGCAAAGTTGAAGCCCGCCCTTACGCACCAATCGATGCATTGGAACTAGTTAAGGTGACTGCAACTGCTAAGTTTCCTGAGTCGGTAGAAGCACACGTCAGACTAGGTATCGATCCAAAATACGCCGATCAACAATTGCGGACAACGGTAACTTTACCGAAAGGAACGGGGCAAACAATTCGTGTAGCAGTTATTGCGCGTGGCGAAAAGGTTGCCGAAGCAACCGCCGCAGGCGCAGATATCGCTGGTTCTGAGGAACTAATCGATGAAATCAGCAAGGGAAGAATGGATTTTGATTTGCTGATTTCAACACCTGACATGATGCCTCAAGTGGCTAAGCTTGGTAAGTTGCTTGGTCCTAGAGGATTGATGCCTTCACCTAAAGGTGGTACGGTAACTACTGATTTAGGTTCTGCAATCAACGAATTCAAAGCTGGTAAGCTAGAATTCCGAGCCGATCGCACAGGGATCGTCCATATTCAATTTGGTAAGGCTGCCTTCACGGCTGAAGACTTGCTGATCAACCTAAAAGCTTTGCAAGAAACGATTGATCGCAATCGTCCTTCTGGCGCAAAGGGTAGATACTGGCGCTCGCTATATGTATCTGCAACTATGGGGCCTGCGATCGAAATTGATGTTACAGCTCTGCGTGATCTCAAATTCGCAGATTCGTAATTACAGCCTTTCAAAGTCATTTAACTGTAGACTGTTCGCCTTGAGCGAACAGCCTACAAGAAGAAGTAAAAGCTAAGTCTAATTGTTGTAATAAGCCTAGAAAGAAATTTCGACAACTGAATATCTCCATAGACAGCAGGTGCTCATGGCTTAATTTCCTGCCGAGGTGTTTTAAAAAAGATTCTTGAAAGAATACTTTTTTAGCCTCGGTCTGCGAAAAGACGAGGCTTTTTTAATGACTTTAAAGATCTACACAGCTAATTTGATAGCGCAAAGCGCAATTTAATTAGCTCCAAACACAAGGAGGTGAGAACCATATGGGTAAGACCCTAGACCAAAAGAAATTTTTAGTCGGAGAAATGTCCAAAGAGTTTGAAGGAACTCAGATGGTCATGGTAATCGATTACTCAACTTTATCAGTTGCCGAGATTACTAAGCTCCGCCGCTCACTCCGTCCTACGGGTACGGTGTGCAGAACTACCAAAAACACTTTGCTCAAGCAAGCAATTTCTGAAACTCCTGAATGGAAACCTCTTGAAGGTTTCCTCGTTGGACCTTCTGCTTGCCTGTTTGTCAAAGATGATATCGGTGGTGCTGTTAAGGCTTACCAAGCATTCCAAAAGGAATCTAAGAAAACCGAACTTCGTGGCGGTGTCTTAGAAGGTCGTGCATTGACTGCAAAAGACTTGCAGGCGATCGCTGATCTACCTTCCAAGGAAGTACTGTTCGCGCAAATTGCTGGTGCAATCAATTCAGTTACCGCCAAAATCGCGATCGGCATCAAAGAGGTTCCTCAATCTCTGGGCAGAGCTGTTAAAGCTGTTTCTGAGAAAGAAGCTGCTTAGAAGAATTGGTAATTACGAATTACGAATTACCGTTCACAAATTACTAACCTAATCTAATTAATTAAAGAGAAAAATTATGTCTGCAAAAATCGATAGCATCATTGAAGAACTAAAGTCTTTGAGCCTTCTTGAAGCTTCTGAATTGGTCAAAGCGATCGAAGAAACCTTCGGCGTTTCGGCTGCTGCTCCAGTTGGTGGCATGATGATGGCTGCTCCTGGCGCTGGCGCTGCTGCTGCTGAAGTAGAAGAAGAAAAGACTGCTTTTGACTTGGTACTTGATGAAGTTCCTGCTGACAAGAAGATTGCTGTCCTTAAGATCGTTCGCGAAATCACAGGCTTGGGCTTGAAAGACGCTAAGGATATGGTTGAGTCTGCTCCTAAGACCATCAAAGAAGCTATGCCTAAAGCTGATGCTGAAGCTGCTAAGAAGCAAATCGAAGAAGCTGGTGGTAAGGTTTCCATCAAGTAATTGTTGGCAACATTTAGCTTGCTTGAATGTTCTGCAAAACAGAACATTCAAAAATAATAAAGGCACGCCCCGCGTGCCTTTATTATTAAGATTGTGAGTCGCTTAGCGACTCACAATTATTTTTTATAAATATTTTTATTTTATGAACGATCCACTCTCAGAATTATTTGCAGTAATTGTCGATCGCCGCGAGAATCCGCAAGAAAGTTCTTATACCTGTAAATTATTCGCAGGTGGCGATAACAAAATTTTAAAGAAAATTGGTGAAGAGTCTGCTGAAGTTGTGATGGCTTGTAAAGATGATGATCCTGATGCGATCGCCTCAGAAGTCGCTGATTTGTTTTACCACACGTTAGTAGCGATCGCACATCACCATGTTGATCTGCAATTGGTATATGAAAAACTTGCGCAACGACGCTAAAAGTCAAAACTTAAGGTTGCGACAAGCACAACCTTAAGTTTTTAGTACGCAATACTTAATTAATGCAGTAAGATTACCTATGAATTGATCAAAGGGTAGATAGCTGTGGCATCGAATAGTGTAGAGCGTTCTCAGTCTCTTACAGGCAGTATTTTAAAAGGCACTCTCAAAGCTGTTGGTGGCACGCTGCTGGGCATTATCATGATTGGTGGTGCGGCAGTAGCTGGTGGTCTGGTTGGCTTAGCGCTCAGTTTTCGAGATCTGCCCGATGTCAGAGTACTTAAAGGTTATGTACCAGTTGAAACCACTTATATTTATGACATTAACGGTGGCTTAATTGCACGGTTGCATGGTGATGTCAACCGCGAAGTTGTTACTCTTGATCGCATTTCACCACACCTTAAGCGATCGGTTCTCGCGATGGAAGATGCTTACTTCTATACCCATAAGGGTATTGATCCCAGCGGTATTGGACGCGCAATTTTAGCTAACTTTAACGCAGGTGGAACCGTTGAAGGTGGCTCGACATTAACGCAGCAATTAGTTAAAAATTTATTTCTATCCAACGAACGTAGCCTTAATCGCAAAGTCGCTGAAGCAGTTTTGGCAATGCGTGTTGAGCAGGTATTCACCAAGGAGCAAATCCTTGAGATGTACCTCAATCAAGTATTTTGGGGAAAAAATACGAATGGGGCTGAAACCGCTTCTCAGAATTATTTTGGTAAATCTGCTGCTGACTTAACCCTTGGGGAGGCTGCCATGTTAGCAGGTACGATTCAAGCGCCCTCGGTATTCAATCCAGTAGATAACTATAGTGAATCCAAAAAACGTCAGGGTTTAGTGCTTGATCGACTTCTAGATCTCGGATGGGCAACCCAAGCCGAAGTCAAAGCCGCTAAGGCACAGAAAATAACAATTCGTAAGCAGGGGATCTCTTACGAAGCAAGTCGTGTTCCCTATGTATCACAGGCTGTCACGGCTGAGCTAGAAGAAAAATTTGGTCGTGATGTCGTTCTCCAAGGTGGATTACGTGTTCAGACGACTATTGACTTAAAGATGCAGCGTATTGCGGAAGAAGTTGCTGCCGAAGGTCACAAGGATTTAGTCGATCGCGGAGCCTATGCCGACCAATTGTCTTTAGTAGCTGTTGATCCACGCACTGGATTTGTAAAAGCTTTGGTCGGTGGTGTGGGTGACTTTGACAAAAATCAATTTAACCGAGCAGTCTTGGCAAGACGACAGTTAGGTTCTTCGTTTAAACCTTTTGTGTACTATCTTGCCTTTGCTTCAGGTAACTATACTCCTGACTCAACGATTGATGATAGTCCAATGACGATTCCTGATGGTGATGAGCCGTATATACCTCGTAACTATGACAATAAGTTCTCAGGAGCCATGAGCATTCGTCAAGCGATCGCCGTTTCTCGAAATATTCCTGCGCTTAGGTTAGGGATAGAATTTGGCAATGATAATGTTGTAGCTCTTTGTCGAAAATTGGGGATCAATAGTCCGATTCTCCCTGTTGTTTCTCTACCGCTTGGTGCTGCCGATGTAACTCCAATGGAGGTGGCAGGGGCTTATGCAGTATTTGCCAGTGGTGGCTACAAATCTAAAACGACATTGATTGCCCGTGTCACCGATCGTAATGGCAATCTGGTACTGGATAACACACCAAAGCCTGAACTCATCCTTGATCCGATCGCTGTTTCTTATTTAACTGATGCATTGCGGTCAGTGGTCACGAACGGTACGGCAACCGAAGCGCAAATGAGTGATGGGCGACCTGTAGCAGGTAAGACAGGTACAACTTCGGACTTTCGCGATGCTTGGTTTGTGGGCTATGTACCACAGCTAGCAGTTGCAATTTGGATCGGCAATGATGATTATTCACCGATGGCAAATGGTGTGACGGGCGGTGTTTATGTGGTTCCGATTTGGCGTAAGTTTATGGAAAGAGCACTAGCTGGACAACCGATCGAGCAGTTCCCTGTGCCTAGTGAAATCCAAGACAAAGAAGGCAGCAAAAAGAAAAACTAAAACAAGTAGAGCAGAGCTCTGCTCTACTTGTTTAGCAATGGTGTACGGCGGAGCCGTACACCATTGCTTATTAACTGACAAGAGATTATGTGGCAACAAATTTTATTTATTTTGCGATTATTTGTTTATTCAACGATCGCGTCGGCAGTAATTAAATATGCTGCCCCCACTTGGGGCTTGTTGGTAAATAATTTGACCGTAGATGTAATGGATGCGATCGCGATATATGCCATTACTTTACCCGTTGGTTTATTTGCCTTTGTGCTATGGCTTAAACGTTAATTTAAAGCTTGTTAAATGAGAAGCGGCGCAAAGCGCCGCTTCTCATTTAACAAGCTTTGAAAAACTTTTTGTCATTACAAAACAATTACGACCGTCAGGCAAAGTCTCATAGCTGATAGTGTCAGCAACTGTTTTGGCGATCATTAAGCCTCGTCCACCTGTGGGAATATCATCAATATTTTCAAGATCTTGGCTCTTTTGCGCTTCTAAAGCAGCCCGTTCAATTTCAGCTTGCAGATCAAAGGGTTCACCAAAGTCCCAAATCCTCATCTCCAACAAATATTCAACCTCATTGATCGCAATCTCAATATCGATAGGAGTTTCTTCAGAAAGTCCCTCATGTGCATAAGATACTACATTGGTAAACACCTCAACCAGCACAAGATTGCACTGCATCCAAGTTGGTTTTGGTAATAAATTTTGAAATTGCTGAAACCACTCTTGCAATTTAGCAAGAGCATAAATATCACTGTTAAGTTGAATGAAGTATTTCTCTAACACTGATGACTTAATCTGACTGACTTTCTAAATAATCTGACATTTTGACATTTTTGGATAAAATCCAACTAACTACTGACGGTTGTACCAGCGCATTAAGACACCTGCAAGTTTTTCTGAGTCATGACATACGGTTCCGTTGGGTTTCTCTTGCATGATATTGGCTATCAAAACAGGACAGCCTATAGCAGCGAGACTATCACGATCTAGAACCGTAAAATGTGACCCAGAGGAGGCATAGTGCTGTAGCGATCGCTCAGAAGGTGGATGCTTCTGGGCTAAAACTACATCAAATAGTCTCACACCTGCTATCTCATCTAAAACTCTTACATAGTCAGATACAGCGTAGCCGTCAGTTTCACCTACCTGACTCATGATATTACAAAGATAGATCGATGGCACATTGCGATCAATTAATGCTTGAAGTATTTCAGGTACAAGCAGGTTAGGAATAATACTGGTATATAAACTGCCAGGTCCAATTACGATCAGATCTGCTTCGTTGATATCTTCGATCGCTTGAGGTAATCCCTTGGGATTATCTGGATTACAACCAATATGTTTAATCTTGCCTTTAGCTTCAGGAATATTCGACTCTCCCTCCACATAGCGTCCGTCTTCAAATTCAGCCCATAACACCATGTGATCAAGAGTTGCAGGCAGAACACGCCCACGCACAGCCAAGACTTGTGAACTAGCAGCGATCGCCTTTTCGAGATCACCTGTTACTTCACTCATCGCCGTAAGAAATAAATTGCCAAAACTATGTCCAGATAGACCTTCCCCCGTTTTAAAACGATATTGAAATAGTTCGGTTACTAACTTTTCCTCATCAGCAAGGGCGGCAAGACAATTACGAATATCACCTGGAGGCAATACACCATGCTCGCGTCGTAACCGACCAGAGGAGCCGCCATCATCAGCAACGGTGACGATTGCAGTAATATTGGCGCTATATTGCTTAAGTCCACGCAATAGATTTGATAAACCAGTACCACCGCCCACGGTAACAATTTTAGGACCACGATTGAGTTTGCGATGGGAGACTAGCAACTCTAATAGTTCTTTGTCTTGATTGGGCATCAAAACTTGGGTGATCGAGCCGAGTGCGCGTTTCTGACCCAGCCATAATAGTCCGATGCCGATTGCAAAGGCGATTGGTCCGCTCATATTGCGGGGCAAGATGGCAACCAAGGTATCGATCGAGTTACCAATCAGTCGGGATAGAAATAAGATCGGGGTTAGCCTAGCGGAGATGGCAATCCCTAAAACAATTAGGACAATACCGATGATGCTAACTAGTAACCATCGCTTGACAAATAGTCCTGGTAAAAACCACTGAAACCCTCTCAGCCACTTTTTTCTCTTAACGGCTGGACGATATCGTTTTGCTGATGGCTTTTTTGGGGGCTTCATTTAGCATCCTGTAATATGTACCAGCACTTCGCGGGTATGCCCCAAATTGCGATGTTCCCAGACAAAGATTCCTTGCCAAGTGCCGAGGGCAAGTTTACCATTAGCGATCGGGATCGTTTCTGATGTTTTGGTCAGGGTGCTGCGAATATGGGATGGCATATCATCGACTCCTTCCGAGATATGACGATATTGACTCGTATCTTCGGGAATCAGTTTTGCAAAAAATGTTTCTAGATCTGCTAACACATCAGGATCAGCATTTTCTTGAATAATTAGACTTGCTGATGTGTGGCGCAAAAAAACATTACATAACCCTATCTTTATTCCTGATTGGACTAAAACTGCTTCCACTTGACGGGTGATGTTATGCAATTTTTTACCATTGGTGCGCAATGCTATGGTCTGCTGCACCATTGTTTGCACGGTGTGTTGTTGACTTGTAATCATAATTTAGAATTATTCTATAAAACTGAATTCGTCGAATCATAGTCTTTACAGAGCGTTGTATTTACAGAGCTTTGCACTCAAACCCAAGCGAAGATAAATTTTGAAAGCGTTGCTTTGCAACGCTTTCAAAATTTATCTTGTAGCTCGTTTGATCGACAATTGCTGTAAGTCCAAATCCCGACGTTTATCACCATAAAGAACTGCATTGGGGAAACATTTTCGTAACTCATCATTTTGGAACTTATCGACAAAGCGACTGTTGATGATCATAACAAAGCGTTCAAATGGGGTATGTGGAAATTGCTGTGTAATTCTATCTACATTGTGAAACAATTTGTCGTCACATAAATGAAGGATATCTCCTGCATTCAGAACAACTTTGGCAATCGGCTGCATCCCTTTTTTATCATAGTAAAGATAATTAGTTGCTCCACAAACGTTTTCGCGAGAAAGCAAAACAATACTCAGCGCTGTGCATCCGTCAGCATGAATGCCCTGCCCTTGCAAAGGATCAATATGTCCGTGCCCTCGAACGCCAGTGATCTGCATCAGAATCGGTTCTCCCGCACCTATTCCCCAAATCTTTGCCCAATTAGCTATAAATGCTTGAACATCAGATCGAACAAGAAAAGCCTTCTCTAGAGGCTGGTAGTAGCGATTCTTGTTTGCCATTGTACTAGCGTCGTTGTATTTACCACTCTGCGCCATAGCACATTCACCCATATCTTGGACATTACCATCTCTCAATATGTGCACCCAAGACATTCGTTTAAATCGAGACTCCACATATGGATCTGGGGGGAGATCTCGAAGAAATGAGCGCCATGCCGATAAATCAACACTTTGTGAGATATTGCGAATACTCCAATACTGCGTGTCAAGTTCTTTTTTTACTGCAATTGGGTTGATAAGTGTATCAAACCTAGTAATTGGAGGAAATAGCGTCTTTTGTTGCATTGAATTGGTTAATTCTAGTAAAGATTTTTGGCTCAATCGTCTAAATGATGCTAAGGTAACATAAGATACAAAACAACAAATATGCAGCCAATTCTAACCGAACTTTTAAATCTGCCAGGAATCGAAGTAGAAAACTACACAAAAGTAGCAGATCGATTAATTTTAGAGGTTGAAGCGAAAACGACAAAAGCAAAGTGTCCAAGATGCGGAGAAGAAAGTAATCATCTGCATCAAAATCGCTGGTATTTTGCAAGAGATTTAAGCATTAGTGGACAGGAAGTACTATTAAAAGTAAACCGTCGTCAATTCAAGTGTAAAAAATGTGAAAAGCCGTTCAGTGAAGAACTAGAATTTATAGGAAAGAGACGAAAACAAACTAACAGATTTGCAGAGATGATAGTGCAGCAAGTATTGCATAGCGATATGCATAATGTAGGGAAGCAAAATGACTTAACAGATGAGGAAGTGTGGTCGATGATAAAATACATTAGCGAAAAAAAACTTAGAATAGATTTAAAGCCATTAAAACGACTTGGGATTGATGAAATAGCATTACGAAAAGGACAAGGGGACTACATAGTAGTATTGGTAGATTTAGACAGAAAAATACCGATAGGATTTGTGCGATCACGGAAACAAGAAGAAATAAGGAAAGAGCTTGAGGGGTGGGGAAAAGAGGTGTTAGAGCAAATTATTGAGGTAAGTATGGATCTAAGTGGAAATTATAAAGGACTGATCAACAAACTAATACCAAAAGCAGAGGTAGTAGCCGACCGATTCCATGTAACAAAGATAGTTCCTGAGGAACTAAAAACAGCACGAAATGACCTGCAAAAAGCAAATAAAGAAAACAAAAATGTAAACGAGAAAAAGAAAATCGAAGAAGCACTTAAGCAGAGTAAGTATGCATTACTAAAGAACGAAAAAGATTTAACAGAGAAGCAAAAAATAAAATTAGAAGAAATTCGAGAAGTGGTACCATTGCTAGGGAAAATGCATCAGCAAAAAGAAGAGTTTAGAAGAGTCTTTGAAGATGCTAAAAATTGGGGAGATGGCGCATCAAAATTACTCGACTGGATGGAGACAGCAAAGGAGACGTATAAGGATAGTGTTGGCACAATTTGTCGATGGTTTGGAGAAGTTACTAATTACTTTGAGAACCGCACTACTAATGGCGTTGTTGAGGGTATCAATAATAAGTTAAAGCTAATTAAACGATCTGGGTATGGCTTCAGGAATTTTGATAATTTTAAGTTGCGATCTCTAATTTGTTGGCATTTAGATATTGGTCGAGCATAGTTTGAACGATAGAGCCAGATTTTTTAGTAATTTTTACTAGAATTTAGCATAAAAAAAGAAGGAGTAAAGAAAGATATTCATAAATAATACCCATATTCAAAATGGCGTTGCCATAGCACTTTTCACACAAACCCAAACCCGCAAGCTTGATCCCCTCGGGGTCAAAACCTTGCGGGTTTGGGTACATAAGCTTGATCCCCTCGGGGTCAAAACCTTACAGGTTTGGGTACATAAGCTTGATCCCCTCGGGGTCAAAACCTTACAGGTTTGGGCGCATAAGCTTGTGCCCCACAGGGGCGCAAGCTACGGGTTTGGTTACACCTTATCTACAGTCACTGAATGCGCTGACTATAGATAAAGCTACTACTGGTGCTGTAACAGCAGATAACACCCGATCGCCTAATGACACGGGGACAAAACCCGATGCGATCGCCATTTCTTCTTCTCTAGTAGTCCAGCCCCCTTCGCAGCCAGTAGCTATAATTATTTGTCCTTTGTTTTCAACAAAGTCTGATGAATAACTTGAGCCTTGTAGGCTCGTAAGCAAATGCGTCACATTGGGACTAATCACGCAAATATATTTCAAAATTGGTGATGGTACGTTAGCAAGATGCTCACACCAAGAAGTTAATGTTGTTGGATTATTTATTTCAGGCACGTAGGTACGCATCGAGAGTTCAGCAGCCTCTTCGGCTATGCGTTGCCAGCGATCGCGTTTTTGATTACCAATTTCTGTACCAGACTTGATAATTGTGCGATCGCTAAATAACGGCACAATCTGGCGTACCCCTAACTCTGTAGTTTGCCGAATTACTGACTCGATATTGCTACCTTTGGGCATGGCGATGCCAAGGGTAATCTGGGCAGATAATTCCGAATTATTTTCTAGCTTGGCAATAATCTTGGCAGTATCTAGATCTACTGACAATTGAGCTAACCACCATCCACCTTGGCGATCGAGGGCGATAAATTCAGATTCAGATTCTAAACGCAATACATTGCATAGGTAATGTCTTTGCTCAGAGGTGAGGGCGATCGCGCTATTAATTTGTAAAACTGGTGAGACTTGGTGTGCTTGTAAAGTCACCCTTTGCAGTCTGCGCTTGTGAGGTTGAGGAAGTAACACAATAAAGTCTGAATCACGGATTATGCGGATTGTTGGTTTTCACGGATCTTATGCAAATCAACAAAAATGCGGCGACACTTTTGTTGATTAAAAAACAAACTCTGTAAGGGCTTTCAAAACATAAAAGGGCTACGCCATTTTATGTTTTGAAGTAACTTTATTTTGGGCTAAATAGCCAGCCTTTTTTCCAAAAGAAAAATAACAATCCCCCAGACATCGATAGCATTAGTAGCCAACAGAGAGCATAGCCATACGGTAATTTCAATTCGGGCATATTTCCTAATTCAGTATCAAAATTCATGCCATATACGCCTGCCACAAAGGTAAGCGGAATAAACACCGTGGAAATCACAGTTAAAAAGCGCATGATCTCGTTGGTGCTATTGCTCAACGATGACAGATAAATATCCATCAAGTTAGCAGCAAGTTCGCGATAGGTCTCAACCATATCCATAACTTGTACAGTGTGGTCATAACAATCACGCAAGAACACCCGTACCTCACGATCAATCAAAGGACTTTCTTCCCGAATTAGCGAATTAATTGCGTCGCGCTGTGGCCAAATTGCACGCCGTAATAATAATAGTTCGCGCTTGATTTTATGGATTTTATCGAGGGTTTGGCGAGTGGGCTTATCAACTACTTCGTCCTGCAAATCTTCGAGACGTTCGCCATAGTCCTCCAGCACAGGGAAAAACCCATCAACGATCGCATCAATCAGTGCATAGGCGAGGTAATCAGACTTTTGAGATCGGATTACACCTCGATTGCGATGAATGCGCTGACGAATTGGCTCAAACACATCATTTTCAGGTTCCTCTTGGACGGTGAGAATATAGTTTCGACCTAGGATCAAACTTACCTGCTCATCATAAAACCCCCTACCATCTTCACGACTAGTCACCATATGCAGGATGATCAACTCCTGATCCTCAAAACTCTCTACCTTGGGACGTTGAGGAATATTGACAATATCTTCAAGCACAAGTGCATGGAGGTTAAACACTTTGCCTAGGCGTTGCAAGACATCTTCAGAACCTAGCCCTTGGACATCTACCCATGAAACTGAGTGGCTATCTAGATAAGGAAAACATTCTTCGGGTGTAGCAAGCTGAACCCCTAGGGCTTCTTCAGCATTGTAATCAATCAAGAAAATATTGGGAATAGTGGCATCTTCATCAATGATTAGCGTTCCAGGTGGGCTGCCTGGTTCGGGTTCATTGAAGTCATAAAACTCTAATTCATCATCATTCTCTTCAGAATCATCTTCGATGGGACTAGGTTTAAATCTGGCAGGGTTATGGAGCATGGTGAGGAGAGTCTGAAATACACTTGTCAGTTTGCCACATTGTTAAGCCTAGTTCGTCTATAAAAACTTAGATGGTATAGGATTTGTTTCTATGAGATTTCCTGATCCCCAACCTTACTATTTCTTAAGTCTATGAAATACAAAATAAAACCGAAAAAAATCAGCAAAAAGCTTAATAAATTTAATTTACTGTCGATCGCGTCTTTTACTTGTTGTTTAAGTACGGTCTTTTCTGGGAATGCGATCGCGGGGGCGTTGCCCGACAAGATTCTATGGGGTAAACCAACCTGTGACATGAGTACTGCGGAAATTTTGCGGAAACATGAACTCCGAAAATCGGCTTTAGTCATAAGTCCTCGTGATCAAAAAGCACAAGATCAATATCAGGCGATCATTCAAAAACACAAATCAGAATTACAAGCCTGTCGCGATCGCAATACACCCCAAACTCAAGCCACTTGGCTGCGGCTATATCCCAATGATGTCAAAGCAGGTGTATTAGAAGATGTTTTCGATAAAATGGCTAATCGTGGCTATAACCAAGTCTTTGTCGAAGTTTTTTATGATGGGCGGGTGTTACTGCCAGTTTCCGACAATCCTACGCCTTGGCGATCGGTGATGGAAGAGTCGGTCAAGGCGGGGGAAGTGCCAGCGGACTATGATCTGTGGAAACAAGCGATCGAGATCGGGAGAGCCCGGGGCATCAAAGTTTATGGATGGTCATTTGCGATGAATTTCGGCTATGGTTATAGCGAAATTAAGGGGCGTTCGGGAGCTATAGCACTTAATGGCAAAGGGGAAAATAGTATTGCCAATACCAACTTTGATCGCAGCTTAGTTAGTAATGGACGAGCTTTTTATGAAGATGCCTATGAAGCTGATCATCTATTTGCCGATCCGTACAATGCGATCGCTAAAGCTGATCTGACATCCGTAGTCAAAGCGCTGATGCAACGCAATCCCGACGGGATGGTCTTTGATTATGTGCGCTATCCCACTAATTCCACTGGCGAGTTGATTGATAACGTCAAGCAGCTATGGATTCATGGAAAAGCTTCGCGAACAGCTTTGCTGAATAGTATTGACAATAAAACTGTGAGAGAACTCATGGAGATCTATCTTCAAAATGGGGATCTAACGGCTGATGATGTGGTTCAGACTGAGAAGAAACTGACAGATAACATTAAGGTGAGACCGACAAATATTAAAAATCCTAGAGAAACTGCTGCGATCGCGGAAGGATTACTCTGGAATATCACTACAAACCATGCCTATAAAGGTGTGATTAATTTTGTAAACACAATCACAGCTCCTCTTCAGCAAAATAATATTCCCATTGGCACTGTTTTCTTTCCCAATGGTAATCGTACTGAATCAGGCAAATTTGAGGCAAGAATGCAGCCTTGGGATCGTTTCCCTAAGAATATGGAACGTCATCCGATGACCTATGCACTTTGTAGTGATGGTAGCTGCGTTGCCGATCAAGTCGCTGAAGTTGTCCGCCAATCAGCACCTGAGACATTGGTTTGTCCAGTTCTGGCAGGAACTTGGGGGCAAGGGTTTGATGGACATCCTAGCTTTGAAATCCAAACAAGGGCGATATTGGCTAGGCAGCCAAAGATTAATTGCATTAGTCATTTTGTCTATGCTTGGATGGAACCCGAAAGCGATCGCCTTCGTAAATTTGGTAAAGCCACAGGTCTAGAGCCAGCGACAACACCAAATTAGAGAAATAGTAGGGGCAATTCATGAATTGCCCCTACTATTTTTAATCACTGGTTAACAAAAAATCGAATAGACGATGGGCAAGTTCTAATTTTGAACAGAGGGGCGTAGATTGGGTATTGCCATTTTTACGAATAAATGTGGCTTGATTGGTATCAGTTCCAAATCCAGTTTGAGAACTATTAACCGCATTAGCCGCGATCGCATCTAGCCCTTTTCGCGCTAACTTCTCTTTTGCCGCCGATAAGACCTCTGACTCATTCCCAGTTTGAGCCGCAAAGCCTACTAGCAATTGATCAGAACGTTTGCGACTGGCAAGATCGGCAACAATATCGGGAATATATTCTAGTTCTAGATTTAAAGGAAGTTCTGATTTGGGTAACTTGCGATCGCTCTGAAATTGCGATCGCACATCACCTATGGCTGCTGCTGCGATCGTGATATCGGCTAATGGAAATTCTTCAAGCATATCCTTGTGCATTTCTGCGGCAGTGCGGACTAACCTCATCCCTAGCCCCTCTTCCATAGGGAGAGAGGAACTGGAGGCAGTTATAAGTGTAACATTTGCGCCACGATGCACAGCGGCTTTAGCGATCGCAATTCCCTGCTTACCTGTGGATGGATTGCCGATAAAGCGCACAGGATCGATAAATTCGCGAGTTCCGCCAGCATTCACTAAAATCTTCTTCCCTTTTAAATCTTGTTTTCCATTAGTAAATAGAAAAGATTCTAAATATTCCAAAATTATTTCTGGCTCCGCCATTCTCCCTGTTCCAACTGCATCACAGGCGAGAATCCCATCCGTCGGTGCGATCGCTGTATATCGATTATCTTGTAATAATTTATGCCAATTCCCTTGGACAGAGGGTTGGAGCCACATGGTCGTATTCATCGCAGGCGCAAATAGAATCGGACAAGTAGAAGCTAGGACTGTATTTGTAAGTAGGTTGTCTGCCATGCCATAAGAGAGTTTCGCCAAGGTGTTGGCGGTTACTGGTGCTAGCAAAAATATGTCAGCCCATTCTGCTAACTCAATATGTAATGGTCTACCATTGCTCGGTTGCCAAAAGTCAGCATCGGTATAGGCAGGTTGGCGTGAAAGTGTAGCAAAAGTAAGTGGCGTGACAAATTCCGCTGCTGATTTGGTTAAGATCACTCGCACTTCAATGCCGCGTTTTGCCAAGCTTGAAACAACTTCGCAAACCTTGTAGGCGGCAATGCCTCCTGATATTCCAATTAATACATGATTCATACTTCCTTACAGCTATTCTACGGATTTACAAAGCGGTTGATCAGTCAAACTTCACTCGCTTATACAAATCTCTTAATCTGATTCCTATCCGCATTGATACTAACTCAATCACAGATTCTTCTCCCTTATAGGTCATCAATACCCACCGATCTTCCGACTCCTTGACATAGTGATCAACTTCATAGCCATTTTGATAAACCAAAACATATTCCCAAAAACTAGGAATAGAGCGATATTGACGAAATTTACTGTCATGATCATAGGCTTGGGTGGAGCTAGATAGAATCTCAATAATCAAACAGGGATTAGTAACTTCCATCTGTCTTTGATCAACAAAAGCTGGCTCACCAGAAACCACCATCACATCAGGATAGGTATAACGACTATATTCAGGAAGCCATAGCCGCATATCACTCATGAATATCTCATAGGTTTGCTCGCCAATTGCTAGAGGTAATAGCCGACATACATTTAAGGCGATTTTATTGTGATTTGCGGAAGCTCCTGCCATTGGGATAATTTCTCCGTTAATAAATTCGCTTTTAAATTCGGCTTTGTCCTCTAGAGCTATATATTCTGACGCGGTATATCGCTTAGTAGCTGCTAAAACCATATGCGATCGCCTCCTATACAAATTACAAATTACAAATTATGACAAGATTAGCAACTGATTACACAAGAACTGTATGCCATAAAAAACCACATTTTTGGTGATGGTCTCATTTTACTCATTTTGCGATCGCCTATAATACCCATTAAATAGCTAAGAAACTTTTGAGGTTATTCGGATGATACAATATCGATCTCAAATATCTGGCTACTAGTAAGGATTTACTAGATCAAGCAATTAACACTTCATGTTAAATTTGGATTTAACAACTTAGCAATTTGCTAAATTATTGACTTAAAAAACTGTGACTTCATCTGTTTTGTCCATCGAACAAATAACTCACCTCCTTGAAGGTTTAAAGAGTTTACCCCCTTCCCAAAAACATGAACCAACTTTCATGGAAATTGCGGGATATCCTCACTACGAAAATGTTTGTAGCAACATTCTTCAGTTTTATCTTCAGCCTGACAATGAACATGGATTTGATTCGCTTCTGTTAGATTCAATTTTTACCCTTATCAATGAGAAAGTTGTAATTAATGGACAGAACATTGATGTAAGACGTGAAGAATCGACAGACAAAGATAAGCGTATTGATTTAGTGATTGAGTCTGACGATTTTATTTTAGGAATTGAAAACAAAATCTTTGCCTATGAGGACAATCCTTTTAAGGACTATGCAAAACACCTTGATAAATATCTTCCTAAAGGTTGCAAAGTTTACAAAGTACTATTGTCATTACGCTCCATAAAGGAAACTCCTTGTCTGTGTGGATTTTATCCAATTACCTATGATTTGTTATTTCAAAAAGTTATCGCAAATATTGGCTCCTATTTTCTAACTGCTCGTGAGCCACATATAACATTCCTGCGTGACTTCATCCAAACCATTCAAAACTTACAAAGAGAAACTTCTATGGATCAGCAACGGTTTGAATATTTTCGTGATAATCAACAAGATATCGAAACACTAATTACTGAATTAGGCTTGTTACGCAAAGATCTAAGACGTAGAGTAAATCTTTTAGGTTCGATAGTATCCGATGATGTAGTTGAATTACCTTATCCAATTACATCAGGTTCATGGGGATCGCCAAAGGATTTTCAAGATGTTATATGGTACACAATTAAGTTTAGTGATACTTTCTGGTTGCAACTCGATGTTTTTATAACACCATCAGGGTGGTGGATGCAGTTTTGGAATCCACTTAATAATCTTGACGAAGTAAAAAAATGGATTGAAGATCGAGGAATTCAAGCTGAACTTACCTCTACCAGTGGAAAAATGCAGCGACTTGTATACAAAGGTGAAAATAATAAAATTCCCTGTGAGACGAAGTCCGAAGATGTAGGTAAATGGGTGCTCGATATGTTAAGAAGGCTAACAGATCCTGTAGCCTATTGATCGCGAAGCCAACCGCTTAGGCGTAACGCCCCAAAATATTATTCAAACCTCCCTCGCTGAACATTTAGCTGCTAGCAAACCCTAAAATTAATCTCAGTTATGCCCGTACCCGTAGAACAGTTACTTAACTCCGAAATCCTTAAACCTGCCCGTTATCTAGGTAACGAGTTTGGCGCAGTTCGCAAACCTTGGGACAATGCGATCGTGCGCTGGTCACTAACTTATCCTGAAATTTATGAGGTGGGCGCGTCCAACTTGGGGCATATCATCCTTTACAGCATTATTAATTCCAAGGATGGGCAGCTATGCGATCGCGCCTATTTACCCGCACCCGACCTCTCGGCAAAATTACGCGAAACTAAAACTGATTTATTTGCCGTTGAGTCAAAGCGATCGCTACGGGAATTTGACATTTTGGGCTTTAGTCTTAGCTATGAGCTAGGCGCAACCAATGTTTTAGAAATGTTGGATCTGGCGAATATTCCGATGACATGGCGAGAAAGGAGTGAATTGAGTATTGAGGATTGTCCTTTAATCTTTGCGGGAGGACAAACAGCGACTTCTAATCCTGAACCATACGCCGACTTCTTTGATTTCTTTGCCCTTGGTGATGGAGAAGAATTATTACCTGAAATTGGTGAAGTTCTTAAAGATTCCAAATTAGCAGGCAAAACTCGCCGTGAAACCCTGTTAGCGCTGGCTAATGAAGTTGATGGTGTATACGTGCCTGAATTTTATGACATGGATATCAAGACTGGCGCGATCGCACCCAATCGCCATGATGTCTCGCCTCGCGCTCTGCGCCGTGTCGCCACTCCGATGCCCGAACATAGTATTGGCTTAGTTCCATTAGTTGAGACGGTTCACGATCGCCTAACCATCGAAATTCGGCGCGGATGCACTCGTGGCTGTCGTTTTTGCCAACCAGGGATGCTCACTCGTCCCGCCCGTGATGTCGATCCTGAGAAGGTTGTGGATACGATTGAGAAAGCTCTGCGGGAAACAGGCTATAACGAGTTCTCTTTGTTATCTCTCTCTTGTTCCGATTATCTGGCGCTGCCATCGGTGGGCGTACAGATTAAAAATCGCTTTAAAGATGAGCATATAACTCTCTCATTGCCGAGCCAGAGAGTTGATCGCTTTGATGAGAATATCGCGCATATGTTACGCAGTGGTGATGGTCGTCAACAGCAGGGGCTGACCTTTGCGCCCGAAGCAGGTACGCAGCGTTTGCGTGATGTGATTAATAAGGGTTTGACCGATGAGGAACTGCTGCAAGGGATTAAAACTGCCTATACCCAAGGTTGGGACAAGGTGAAGCTCTATTTCATGATTGGCTTGCCGACGGAAACCGATGAAGATGTAATTGGGATTGTCGATACGGTGGCATGGTTGCAGAATGAATGTTCGGAAAAAGGGCGCAAGAAACTATCTGTGAATATCACCATTTCTAATTTCACTCCCAAGCCCCATACTCCTTTCCAATGGCATACTGTGTCTAGTGGCGACTTTGTGCAGAAGCAGAAATTATTGCGCCAAGAGTTTCGCCGTTTATCTAATGTCAAAGTCAACTACACCGATATTCGCATCAGTGCGATGGAAGATTTTGTCGGACGAGGCGATCGCCGCTTAGGTAAAGTCGTGTATCGGGCATGGCAACTGGGCGCAGGTATGGATTCATGGTTTGAGAATACCGAGAAAGCTTTTGGCGCTTGGACTCAGGCGATCGCAGAGGCGGATCTCGTATGGGATGCGCCATCGCTAAAAATGCAAGATGATTTACCTTGGGATCATGTTGATACGGGTATTGATAAACAATGGCTGATCGAAGACTGGGAAAGGGCGATCGCCGCTCAAATTGTGCCTGACTGTTCCTTTGGTGGCTGCTCTGCTTGTGGAGTTTGTGGTCCCGCCTTTGGACATAACATCGTGATTCCACCACCCGAAATTCCTCCCATTTCTCTAGAGAAGCCGATTGTTCCACCGAGAGTACAGCGCGTCCGTCTCAAGTTTGGCAAGCTCGGCGACATGAGCCTGATTTCCCATCTGGATTTGCATCGCTTCTTCCAACGCGCAGCCCGACGTGCTGCCATACCTGTCGCCCATACTGAGGGTTTTAATCCATTACCGCGTATTTCCATTGCTAAGGCTCTCCCCCTCGGTCAAACCAGCAATGCCGAATTTGTGGATTTTGAATTAACGGCGCATATTCCCATTACCGAGTTTCAACAACGTTTTAGTGCGGAACTTGATGATGATTTACCAATTTATGCGATCGAAGAAGTGGAAGTCCATTCGCCATCCTTAGATTCTATTCTTGAAGTTGCCGAATATACGCTCACGCTTGCTTTTATTACGCCCAAAGAGCGCAATGCTGCCGACATTATGGATCTGCTTGAAGGTGCAGGTTACTGTGTCCTCGCGGCAACTTCCATCCAAATGCCGAAAGTCTCAAAATCGGGACGCAATCAAATGTTGGAATTACGCGATCGCATTTTTGCAATCAATGTCACTAATCCCGATCCTGAATTTCCGAAAATTCATTTTATGGGTAGTTGCAAGCCTGACAGCAATCTCAAACCTGAGTATGTTGTTTACATGATGAATAAGTACCTTGCTGAAGAAGATGAAGTCAGGTTAGTCAAAGTTCATCGCGAGTCGATGCGTTAAGAACCTAGTAACAATTTTAGTTGGCGTGGCTTAGCCACGCCAACTAAAATTGGTTCTTTATGACATTGGTAATGTAAACCAAAAGCGGGAACCGATATTAATCTCACCAGTTACCCCAATCGCACCACCATGAGCTTGGACAATTTGGCGACAGATGTACAGCCCTAAACCAAGACTGAGCGATCGCCGATTAAGTTTAGTTTGATGCTTACCCTGAGCATAAAGTTCAAATAGATGTTCACTTTGTTCATTAGTCATACCTACGCCATCATCAGAAACCTCGCAAAGGAGATTATTCTCAGGACTTATCTTTGCCGAAATTGTGAGTTTGAGATTTGGCGGATTATGTTTAATCGCATTAGCAATCAGGTTTTGAAAGACTCGACAAACATGAGCAGCATCAGCGCAAACAAGTGGCAATTTGGGTGCAATTTGCACAACAACTTCCGCTTCTTCCTTATCTAAAAGTGGTTGCAGATCATCGATCGCAGCTTGGATGACCTCCATGATCGCCACAGGTTGAGGATGAATAACAATTCCATGGACATCATTCACATGGGACTCCAGCAAGGAGTTGATTAATGCTAACTGTCGATTGCCACTTTGTTGCATTCTCTCAAGCGTAGATTGTGGTAACAGAATATTTGCGTCAGTGCTGCTTGCTGTCTTCGCTAAATTATCTAATACCATCAATAAACCTGTTACAGGATTTCGCAAGTCATGGGAAACTGCGTGGAGAAAAATTGTTAGGGATTCTTCGGCACGTTTGCGATCGCTAATTTCAGTTTGTAAATCCAGATTTTGAGACTCGATAGTCTGGCGCTGTTTCGCGATCGTTAAATGGGTACGAATTCTTACTAAAACCTCTTCATGCTCAAAAGGTTTAGTCACATAATCCACAGCCCCCAAGGATAAACCGCGCACTTTATCCACTGTTTCTGAGAGCGCAGTCATAAAAATAATCGGAATCTTTACGGTTTCAGCATTGCTCTTGAGCCTTTGACAAGTCTCAAAGCCATCGATACCTGGCATCATCACATCTAACAAGATCAGATCGGGCTTGACATATTCAGTCTGCTCGATCGCACTTTCGCCATCAGTTGCCACCAATACTCGCAGCCCCACATCTCGCAGCAAGTTCACCAATACACTCAAGTTGGTGGGATTGTCATCGACAACCAACACACAGCCATCTAAGGAATGACACAAACTTGAAATTTCAAGAGATTTATCTGTGCTTTTAATGGAATCGGTTGGAAGGCGATCGCTCATAAAGTTAGGCTGTAGTTAAGCTCAATTATGGCAGCTTTTTACAGCACTTTTCACTCAAACCCAAGACAATAAATTTTTTGAAAGTGTTGCTTCGCAACACTTTCAAAAAATTTATTGCGATTCTTTTGATGGTATTTAACCACCAAATCCAGTGAACTGTCGCACTTCTGGCTCATGAAATGCCAAAACTATATCCTCTTTAGGTACACCCATCTCCAAGAGCTGATCAGCAATACCTGTATCGGTGCTATCGTGCTGAATCCAGATCTTGTCATCTTTGATATCAAGATGTAAGACACATCCAAAATCACGTTTATTATTGCGCCAGCCAACACGAAGAAGCTGATAATGATCTCTTTCTGTATCAAAAATGGTTTGTACTTCATATTCTGAAAAGAGCTTGTTCTTGGAAGAACGTTGAGATTTTTCTAGAAGAATATTTTGAATATATTGCCTATATTGATTGATTGATTGATTTACAGCCATTTGACAATCTCCTGTTGTGGAACATCGTAGATAACTAGGCGCAACTGATATCTTTTGATCGCAGATTGAATAAATCTTTTTTGAAAAAAATTTTCATAAACTGGTAGACGTACTGCGAGATACAAGTGACGTTCTGGTTCGGTTAAAGCAAGTGCATCTCTATAGTTTAAGAATTGTCCCAATGCTGTATGAAAATCTGAAATGTTAGATGGACTGATAAAACTTTTGATCTCTACAGCAATTTTTTGATTGTTTCTGGTTGCCGCCAATACTTGCTCTGCGGCTAGATCAATCTCAAAATCTACACCATCTACATTAATTTCATAGGGATCATCTGTGATTTGCCAGCCTTCTTTTTCTAAGGCTAGTCTAACAACAGTATGAAATTTATCTTTTGCCATAAGTATTAATTATGAACGAGCAAGGAATTAAGTCACTCAGTAATTTGTGTTTAACCTAAGGTTAATACCTAGTAACTTTGTTATTCAATTCTTCGAGAGCGGTTGAATAATCTTCAATCTCAAAGTTGTTCAATTCAATATCTTGCCATTCCTTTAAAAATTCATAGTAAGAATCTGCATGTTCCCAATTGTCTTCTCGATCACCGTAGTAGTTTTCAAAAATTTCACGCATTTCTCCAACAAATTCATTAGCTTCATTTAAAGTAGCATTGTAACAATTTATTGCTGCTAGAACATACTCAAATCTTATCCTAAGTTCTTTAACTAGTTCCTCTTTTCGTTTGATTTGTAAATCTGTTAGCCCAGTTTCACCTTTTTTTGTTTTTTGCATTTTTACTATTCTAAATTAACTGAGATCTTGCACCATTCCTGAAAGAGTTAAGTAGGAATGGGTTTGAGAATAATTTCAAACCCATGACGAGCAGCAATATCGGCACTAATTTGGAGATACCTAAGAAGTTTCAACCAAAGGACAGAAGGAAATAAAACGGAAAGTGTCAAATCACAGGTAGCTTTCCAGTCCAAGACAGGAGGACTCGACCATTGATCAATCCAATGGGCCAAAAGATAAGCAAGCAGAGAGAGGATAAGCCAACGATAAACACCAAGTTTTGTAGATTGCCCAAAACAATGCAAACCAAAGCGATGTTTGATGGTTTTGAAGAATCCCTCAATCGCCCAACGCTTACGACCTAACATCACCAGATAAGCACCAGAATAAGGATGAGAAGAGACAACAAAGCGTAACTCCCGTTTACTATCAGCTCTTTTGAGCCAAAACCAAGAGATCGTCAAAGGCTGAGTTAGCCCTTCTAGCAAAATTTGTTGTCCACGTTTGCCATGACGATAAAGTTGTTTGACTGTACGGCCATCTTGAAGTTTACGATTGTTGCGTACACCGACAACGATGCGCCAAGTCTTGGCGCGGACAGTATTGAAAAACTTCACCGTACTAAACTCAGTATCAGCAAGGACAATCACAGTCTTGCCTTGGGTTAGTTGCTTGGGTACTGTCCCCAATAACTTACAAGCTAAGTCAGAGGGACTGGGGTATCCTTTGCCGCGCCATACTCTAAAACTCCATGGTACGCGCCACTCTCCATAGACCAGATACAGTACAACCAGATGTAGTCCTCGCTTTCCGTTTAGTATTCTCACCCATGGGTCTGGTTCGTTTTGGGTGGGATTGCTCAAATGTAAAAACTTGCCGCTTTTTTCTAGGGTAGTCAAGTCTATCAGTATCTTTAATGGCACTTGTTTCGATGGGCGATGCTTGGCGATTTGTCCCAAAATAGCCTGCCGTGTTGACCGAATTACTGCTCTCGTTGACCAGTTATAGTGATTGAGAAATCGGCTGAGTGCACTCGCTGATTTTATCTGTGTATGTTCTGGATAAGGATGCCTTTGTGCTTCGAGAAATAGTCCTAGTATTGCATTGAGACTTGCTGTTTGATACACACTTGGCATCAAACACAGAAGACTATACACTAGCCCTTGGGCGTGCTTAACGATGCTTTCCATGCTCGTTATTTAATTTACTACTACGCCCTTTTTTTCACATTTCTGCTCTTTCTGCAACCCCTTTTCTTGAATGGTGCAAGATCTCAGTTAACTATATTTTAAGTTTACCATGTCGTTCTTTTTATTCTTTATATAGATAACGATCGCCCAGTCCCACCACGCCGCAGCATGATTAACTCTGCACTAATACTAACCGCGATCTCCGCAGGGGTTAAAGCCCCGATATCTAGACCAATCGGCGCATAGATAGATTTAAGTTTATCCTCAGAGATTCCCATTTGTTTAGTTTGCTCGTATACCTGCATCACCCTTCTCTCACTGCCAATCATACCGATATAGGCACAGGGTAAATCGCGATTTAGTAAAGCTGTTAAAGCATCCAAATCATAACGATAGCCTCGCGTTACCAAAGCTACATGAAGACTTGAATGGTTTGAGAGTTCCTCCAAAGCTTGCTCGATATTGGAGTAGATAAAAGCAGCTTGTGGATATCTCTCTGAGTTTGCCCATTCAGGACGATCATCCTGAATCACAATCTGAAAGCCGACTAAATGCGCGACCTTAGCAAGCTGCTCACCCACATGTCCCGCACCAACGATCAGCAACATCGGCACAGGCTCCAAAACCTCAATAAAAGCCTCCGAATCTTTTTCCTTTTTTCTTTCTCCTTTTTCCTTGATAAAAGCCTCCGAATCTTTTTCCTTTTTTCTTTCTCCTTTTTCCTTAATCAAATATGGATATCCATCAGCAAAAGGAGTAATCAAAGTAACCGATCGCCCTAATTTTAATTCTGTCAGTATCTGCTGCGCGATCGCGATCGCAGCCTCGCCATGCCATCGCTCCAAAAGTATCTCCATCCAACCACCGCAAACTCCCTCAGTCTGACGCTTGGGAGATCCAGTTAGGTCAATTTCTATGCGCCTTTTTTCTCCAGTTTGTAAAACTTTCCTTGCCTGTGCGATTACCTTTGCTTCTCCTGCACCACCACCGATCGTATCAATGCAGCGATCGCAGGTAATTAGCATTTTTGCGCCCACCTCTCGCGGGACAGAACCCTTAGTGCTAATTACCGTTGCCACGACCACAGCGCCTTGACTAAGTAATGATAGAAGCTCTGCGTAGATCATACTTGCAGGGCAGATAAAGAAGCCGCCTTCACTGATTCGATCGCCCAGAGGGTCGCCTCAGGTGTAGCAGGAAGCGCCAAGGGCACATAGTCAGCATTCCCAAAAGCAGCGACAGCATTGCGAATGGCTTCCCTTACGGATATCGCTAGCATAAATGGAGGCTCACCGATCGCTTTACTACCAAAAATTACGCCATCTTGAGCGGCGCGTTCTAGTAGATTGACATTGAATTGTTCGGGGATTTCGCTAACGGTGGGGATTTTGTAAGTGCTTGGCGCATAGGTCAGCAATCGACCGATTTTATCCCAGATTAGTTCCTCCATAGTTAGCCAACCCATACCCTGTACAAAACCTCCTTCGATCTGACCTTTATCGATCAATGGATTAATCGATTCGCCAGCATCTTGGATAAGATCCACCTGTCGCAGTTTAAATGTGCCCGTAAATCCATCTACTTCCACTTCACTCACCGCCGCACCGTAAGAGAAGTAATAGAATGGGCGACCCTTATTCAGCTTGGCATCCCAAAAAATATTTGGGGTGCGGTAGAAGCCATTTGCTGAAAGACTAATCCGCTCGTTGTAGGTTTGCTTTACTACTTCTTCAAACGCGATCCTTGCGCTGGGATAGGTGCGGCAATAGATCCAATCATCCTCGAAAACAAGATCTTCGGGGGCATCAAGATTGAGCATTTTTACAGCCACAGTTGACATGCGTTTCCGCAGGGTTTCACAGGCATCTTTAACTGCTTGACCATTGAGATCGGAGCCGCTAGAAGCCGCTGTTGCGGAAGTGTTTGGGACTTTATCGGTACTTGTGGGCATGATCCGAAAGCGATTTAGTTTGACCCCAAGGGATTTTGCGGCGACTTGGAGCATTTTAGTATGCAGTCCTTGACCCATTTCTGTACCCCCGTGATTTACTTGAATGCTGCCATCGGTATAGATGAGAACTAGTGCACCTGCTTGGTTATACTCGGTTTTGGTGAAGGAAATCCCAAACTTCACAGGCGTAATCGCAATGCCACGTTTTTTGTAGAGACTAGTTTGATTGAATTGGGCGATTTGGGCTTGCCGATCGCTAAAATTCGATTTTTCCTTAGCTTCAGTCCAGACCAGATCGATGCGGTTATCAACTATATCCTGTCCATAGTGAGTAGTGCCAGTTTCGCCAGTCCCATGATAGAAGTTCCGTTCGCGGACGACTTCGGGCGACAAACCAAGGTTACGTGCTATGCGATCGACGACTTCTTCACATACAACCATTCCCTGTGGTCCACCAAAACCGCGATATGCAGTATTAGAAACTCGATGGGTTTTGGTAATCCATCCTTGTACTTCTAAATTGGGAATGTAGTAGGCGTTATCGATGTGCATCATCGCCCTCATGATGATGGGTGGAGACAGGTCAAGACTCCACCCTCCATCTGCATATAGCTCAGCTTTGAGCGCCGTAATTAGCCCATCATTAGTAAAGCCAACTTGATATTTGCCTAAAAAATTATGCCGCTTGCCTGTAACGATCATGTCTTGATGACGACGCAAACTGACTCTGGCAGGACGACCCGTTTTATAAGCTGCCAAAGCCGCCACCGCCGCAAAGGGATTAGCTTGAGATTCTTTCCCGCCAAATGCACCGCCCATCCGCAGACAGGTGACGACAACATGACTGCTGGGCAATCCCAATACCCGCGCTACGATTACTTGAGTCTCGCTGGGATGTTGGGTTGAGCTATAGACTTTATAGCCATTCTCTCCATCAGGAATTGCCCAACTGGTATGGGTTTCTAAATAGAAATGATCCTGTCCACCGACTTCTAGTTCGCCTTCAAGGGTGCGATCGCAATTTTGAATAGCCGTCTCAGGTTCACCGCGCTTAATCGCCTGTTTTTTAAGATGGTAACTATCCGCCGCGATCGCCTCTTGAATAGTAACAATTGCTGGCAGAGGCTCATATTCCACAATTACTTTGGCAGCAGCTTGACGAGCCGCATCTTCAGTCTCACCGACTGCCCAAACTACCACCTGTCCCCAATAGCTCACCTCATCGGTGGGTAGCAATACCTCATCGTGAATGATTACACCCGTATTGTTCTCTCCAGTTACATCATCCGCCGTCAGGATCGTCACCAAACCTTCAATTTCATAGGCGGCGGTGCAGTCAAGCTTAGTGATTTTGGCATGGGCATGGGGCGACAGCACAGGATAAAGGGAAAGCATTCCTGCGGGGAGGCGTTGATCGTCTGTATAGACTGCTTTGCCGCTAACGTGACCTGCGGCGCTTTCGTGGCTTTTTTTGTTACTGACTTTTTGATCTGTAATCGTCATTTTGTATTCCTTCCATATCTACAAAAAATCCATCACATACCAGTTGAGGCTTTGCCTCAACTGGTATCTTCAACTATGTTCAACAAAAAACTTCTCAAATAGATTCCCTACTAGCATCTTGCGATAGTCAGCACTTCCGCGCAGATCGCTAAGAGGTGTAAATACTTCACGCAAAGCAGGCTTCACCGATCGCACAGTTTCCATTGTCCAAGGCTGACCGACTAGCATCGATTCGACTGCGATCGCTCGAATTGGAGTTGCCGCGACACCACCATAGGCAAGACGGGCATGGAGAATTTTTTGCTCAGCATCTAGATCAATCACAAAAGCTGCTGCCACAATACTAATATCGTCAGTGCCACGTTTGCCGATTTTGTAGGACTGGCTCAGGCGCTTAGTTGCTCCAGAGGCGATCGTTTTAGGAATTGTCACTGAATAGATAATTTCGCCTTGCTTCAGTTCCGTTTGCCGATAGCCTTTAAAGAAATCGGCTAATCGTAAACTGCGATCGCCTTCAACACTTGCTAACTTTAAGGTCGCATCAAGGGCTAACAACACAGGTGGCAAATCGCCAATGGGAGAAGCCGTGCCAATATTGCCGCCTAAGGTCGCCCGATTGCGGATCTGCCTTGCCGCAAACCAATGCAGCATTTCATCAAGGCTAGGGAAAACACCATGCAGCAAATCTTCAATATGACTGAGGGGAACTGCCGCACCAATCTCCACATAGTCGTCGGTTTGATTAATCTGTTTGAGATCTGCAATAGCTTCCAAGGAAATCAGCACTGGATAAGTCCGACGATGCCAACTCATTTCTAAGCCCAAATCCGTTGCACCAGCTACTAAGGTCGCTTCGGGATATTGCTGAAGTAATTGCAGTGCTTCTGACAGCTCTGTGGGGCGATAAAATAGCTGCTGCGCATTTGTATAGGCGATCGCAGCCAAATCGCAAGTTTTTTGAGCTAGCTCAGTGCTGAATTGATCATCGGGAATTGTTGCCGCTAATTGCTGCGCTGCTTTGCGGATCGGTACATAGCCTGTGCAGCGACAGAGATTGCCCTCAATGCAGATGTCATTACTCAAGCTGCCATTGTAGTAAGCGGCAAACATACTCATGATGAAGCCAGGAGTGCAATAGCCACATTGCGATCCTGCCGTTTCTACCATCGCGGCTTGGACTGGGTGCAGTTGCCCATTGGCGATACCCTCGGCAGTAATCACCTCTCGTCCTGCGATCGCGCCGATGGGAACTAAGCAACTATTGACGGCTTGATATTGCGGCTGACCATGACTATCTTTACCAATGATAGTGACTGTACAAGCACCGCAGTCACCATCGCCACAGCCTTCTTTGGTTCCCACATAGCCTTTTTGTCGTAAATAGTGCAGCAGGGTGGTTGTGGGCGCAATGTCTTTAACGCGAGAAGCTGCACCGTTGATGGTGAATGTAAAGTCAGTTACGGAAATAGGGTTTACCTGTTGAGTCACGGGAATATCTCTGCTGGTGTAACAAATTGACAGGCTGATATAAATTAATTAATTAATGAATAGACTTTGCTTAAAGTGCGCCAAGATACAAAAAAGAATAATTAGTGTGACGCGGCTACGCCGCGCCACACTAAAGACAAAACTAACACCGCATGAAATTGGGTTTATATTATGAATAGTTAAACTCAGCTACTCATCTATGAATATCCGCATTGGCAATGGT
This sequence comes from Pseudanabaena sp. Salubria-1, assembly GCA_023336205.1. Lineage (GTDB taxonomy): Bacteria > Cyanobacteriota > Cyanobacteriia > Pseudanabaenales > Pseudanabaenaceae > Pseudanabaena. The sequence goes on along the minus strand of JALQCR010000005.1, from coordinate 44,913 downwards.
TATGACCTACATCGACTCGTTAGCGATCGCAAGCTAATCCTTGGTGGTGTCGAAATTCCTTACGAAAAAGGACTGCTAGGACATAGCGATGCCGATGTGCTGACCCATGCGATCATGGATGCCATGCTGGGTGCGCTTGCCCTTGGCGATATTGGGCATTATTTCCCACCCACTGACCCTAAATGGGCAGGAGCCGATAGCATCATGCTATTGCAGCAAGTACAAGAACTTATCGGGGCACAGGGTTGGCGCGTGAATAATCTTGACTCCATGGTAATTGCCGAAGCACCCAAACTCAAACCACATATTAAAGCAATGCGCGATCGCCTAGCTCAAGCAATGAATTTGCCAATTGATTGCGTCAGCGTCAAGGCAACCACAAATGAGGGTATGGATGCGATCGGACAAAAAGAAGCGATCGCCGTTCATGCAGTAGTTTTATTAGTAAAAAGCTAAAAGCTAAAAGCCAAGAGCTTATTGGCTCTTGTTAATCATGTTTATTTTAAAATTTATCTTTTAAGGAAAAGAGCGATCGTGAAAAGAAGTATGCAGAAACGAACTAAGGTTAAACAGTGGAAAGCAGTTGTATTACTGTTGCTTATTGGCATGTGTTCGCTGCTGCTTTGGGGTTGTGCGATCGCACCAGAAACTATCAAGAATCGCCTAGTAGTTCCCCTTGATAATGACATCAAAACTTTTAATCCTGTCTTATATCAAGAAGCTTATAGTGGAATTGCGATCGGCTATACAATGACTGGGATGATCTCTGAGAATCCACTTACCAAGGAGTTAGAGCCTGAATTAGCTGAGAAATGGGAATTTCAACAGGAAGGTAAACAACTAATTTTCACGATGCGTCCTGATTTGAAATGGTCAGATGCTCAACCACTCACTGTTGATGATGTTTTATTTACCTATCAAAATGTGATCTTCAACGAAAAAATTCCCACTGGGCTTCGTGATATTCTGAGAATTGGGCAATCACAAACTCTTCCCAAAGTTGAGAAGCTCGACGATCGCCGTATTTCCTTTTTTCTGAACGAACCCTTTGCACCTGCTTTACGCACCATCGGTGGGATTGGTATTTTACCTAAACATGTTTTTGAATCGACCCTCAAGGAAGATCCGAAAGTTCCTAATCAGAAGCTAAAGTTCTTAGAAACATGGACTCTTACAACACCTGTCAATAAACTAGTTGGCAGTGGTCCCTATATAATCCAAGAATATCGCCCTTCTGAACGAATCATTTATAAGCCCAATCCCTACTACTGGAAAAAGGGATTTCCTTATATTAAACAATTTGTAATGCAGATTGTGGAATCTCCAGATACGGCTCTATTGAGATTCCGTTCAGGTGAACTGGACATGTATCGACTACGAGGCGAAGACTACCAATTGCTAAAGCGTTTTGAACAGCGCGATCGCTACAAAATCTATAATGCTGGGCCAATGACGGGGCAATCATTCATCATGTTCAACTTGAATAAGGGTAAAAACCCTAAGACTAATGAGCCTTTTGTTGATCCGAAAAAGTCAAAATGGTTTAATGATGTTATCTTCCGTCGCGCTATAGCCTATGCGATCAATCGCGAAGCGATAATTACCAATCTGTCAAGAGGCTTAGCTCAAACCCAAAACTCACCAGTTTCTATCCCTAGTCCCTATTTCTTCCCGCCCGAAAAAGGACTTAAAGTTTATGATTATCAGCCTGAAAAGTCAAAAGAGATTCTTTTGCAAGCAGGATATAAATATAATTCTGAGCAACAACTTTTGGATGCTCAAGGTAATCTGGTGCGGTTTACTTTACTTGCTCCTGTGGGTGGAAGAGTAGCGGTTGGAGCGCAAATTAAGAGCGATTTAGAAAAAATTGGCATGAAAATTGACTTCACTCCCGTTGATTTTCGGATTATCTCCGATAAGCTCGACAACTCCAAGCAATGGGATGCGACAATTCTTGGGTTTACAGGAGGTGCGGAACCTAATAGTGCGATTAATCTTTGGGCAACTGATGGTGATTCCCATATGTTTAATAAGGGACCTGCGGGGGATGAGCAACCTTTCCCAGGTCGTGAAGTTGCTGATTGGGAAAAGAAAATCCATTCTTTAATGATCCAAGGTGCACAGGAACTAGATGAAACTAAGCGCAAGGCTATCTATGCCGAATATCAACAATTAGTACAGGAGCAATTACCGCTAATCCATTTAACGATGTCCCTATACTTAGTTGCTGTACGCGATCGCGTAGAGAATGCCCAACCATCGGCATTAGCTGGCAGTACTGGCGTGACGGGAGCATTGTGGAATCTAGAACAATTGAAATTAAAGTCCTAGAAAAATAACAGTGCTTTGTGCTCCAACCCGAAACAATAAAGATTTAAAAAGTGTTGCAAAGCAACACTTTTTAAATCTTTATTGTTTCGATTGATTGAACATTAATTAATCGCCCCCTAGCCCCCAATTCTGGGGGGACAAGAAAATAACATTCCTTCTAAGTCCCCCAGAATTGGGGGATTTAGGGGGCTTAGATACATTGAAACGAAGACAGAGAGACTTGTTGTACAAGGTAGCCTTGCAACTACAAGCTAAACGCTCAACCCAATTGAAACTGTATGTCGGAAACTCAGCCAAAACTTAATGATCCTTCTGTTACGGTAACGATCGCTAGACGGGTCAAGCCAGAATGCAAAGATGACTTTGAAGCTTTTTTGACTGGAGTTACCAATGCTTGTGGACAATTTTCTGGCTATCTGGGCAGCAATGTATTTCGTCCAGTCAATGCCGATGACCCAGAATATCGCATCATTTTTAAGTTCGATCGCTTAAGTAATTTACGCCATTGGGAAGCCTCGGCAGAGCGCGAACACTGGTTTGCGATCGCTGAGCCTCTCACGGTGAGTCCACCCCAGATTCAGGTGCTAACTGGTTTAGAAACTTGGTTTACGCTTCCAGGTAAACCTGCGATCGCACCACCGCCTCGCCATAAGATGGCTTTGGTAACTTGGCTTGCTGTTTTTCCCTTGATTACGATGATTTCTGCGGTTTTTCAACAGTTGTTGGGGATGTTGCCTTTAGTGTTGCGGGTGGCTGTTGTGACAGCGATCGCAGTGCCCACGATGACCTATCTGCTGATGCCCCAGATGACAAGGTTATTTGCTTGGTGGCTATATCCTTCCACAGAAATGATATTACCGACAAAGGATGATATTCCTGCGATCGCTGAAAATCCTCAAGCTATTCCACTACCTAATTTACAATCCCCAAACGAGGAAAAGCAGCAGATTGCTATTTCCCTAAATCCCTAATATGGCTACATCGCAAAGCGATATTAGAAACTATTTAAGAATTACATGACACATAAAATTTCGATTAAAAGTCTAGCAATAGCCCCCTAAATCCCCCAATTCTGGGGGACTTGAATCTGGTTCCCCCCAGAATTGGGGGGCTAGGGGGGGCTAAGATTACAATTCTCTTTTTGGTTTTATAAAGGATAGATTTTAATTGGGAGTAGTCGCATCAGTTCTTGTCCTAGTCGATAGGCTTGAGTGTCATACATCGGCAACTCGATCGCAGCAGGGAGACTTTGCATAAAGCGTCGAGCAAGCTCTAGATCGCAACCTGAAATATTTTTTAGCTTATTTCCAGCATCAAGCAACACACTAGAATTGAGAGGAGGCTTGGCGCGTAACTGCCAACGTTTTGGCAAATGGAGATTGCCTAACTCGATGCGCCTTAGTCCTGAGATAGAAGCTAATAGCGTTAAGCGATCGCCTACTTTCATCACCTCATCATCGGAAGGCATATAAAACTCACGATGTCCATCGGCTTTAGAGGCGCTCGTCTTGAGATAAACTGGCACAACAGTATAGCCATAGGCGATTTGCGAGAGATTTTTGCCGATCAATGTATCATTCTCGGTAATGACATATTCAGCAACTAAGACTGTACGCTGATTGAGTCGAAACAGGCTCAACATATTCTCGCCAAAAGCTGCTCCTGCAAAAGCTTCAGCAGAAAGGGCATAGGCGCAAAAAGATTGCGAACTTGGCAAAAGTTCGGCTAAGTTTTCGCTGAAGTAGCGATCGTAGGTGCGAATCGCGAGGTTCATTTGTCGATTGATTTTTTTGGCTGCATCACGAGCTAATAGAGCCGCTTCGAGATTGAGCATTTGATCGTCGGTAACGGAGAGAATACTTTTTGCTTTGGCAAGATTCGTTTTCGATAATTCTTCGATGATATTGCCCGTGAACCAAGGCACTTTATCCGCAAGATCGCAGTCGTGAGGATTTTCACTGACGATCACAAATGGAATTTGCAATTTGAATAGAAGATCGGCAATTCTCTGTCCAAGCCTCCCAAACCCAATTAGGACAATATGATCGCGGGTAGGCAAAGGTAGCGATCGCTTAAAAAATTCAAACTTAGAACTGAGAATGCTATCGGCTATCAATCCGACTACACCTAAAACAAAGAGTAAACTAATCAAAGTAATCGACAAGCAAAATATCACCACCCACAGAGGTACTTGGTCTTCGCCAAGTCCACCAAAGACATCACCAAATCCACCTAGCAACAAAATCATGCTTGCGGAAATTGCCTTTTGCCATGAAATATTCGGCACATTCAAGAATAAAACTATGGAGCTAATGCCCCAAAGTGTAATTGCGGTAATAATTCCCCATAGAATCAGGCGGCGCGATCGCACTGCTTGAAACCAAGCGACAAGCTGATGCCATTTAGTCTTCCAAAATACTGAACCTGTAATTTTTTGTAGTAGTTGATCGATTTTTTTAAAAGAGGAAGAACCCTTATATAAAGGACGCTCAGTTAGTTCTGAATATTGGCGGCTCGTTGTGGAGAAATCATTTTCGACAAATTCAATGAAGGCTACTTTATCGCCAATTTGGACAATAGTATCAGGCTCCCATTGAAAGAATAAACGTTCAGAATTAGGATCGGCAATACTCAAAAGCCGCGCATTTTTTTTTTGTAACAGATAAGCGGGTGTTCTCAAAAAACGATAGTCATCTGACTTGATCGAGCGTTCCACTATCCTTAATTTGCGATCGCCTAATTGAAATAATCCTAATGTGCCTTCGCCCAAGCCTGCTACCGCAAAGGCTGCGGCAGGGAGATCTACAGGATCGAGGGCAACGAAGTTTCCTAGTTGCTCTTTTAGTAATTGATTAAGATTTTGCCGAGAGGAGCGCACGACAATATGCACATTGGGGTTAAGGCGACGGGCGGCGATCGCAGTTTCGATATTTACATTCTCGTTGCTAGTAACTAGCAAAATTCCGCGACAGCTTTCGATTCCTGCCTTGAGCAATACTTCAGAGCGCCGACAATCTCCCACAATTATGGGTTGATCGAGCAATTCTGAGAAGCGATCGAATTCCATGATCTCTGGCTGGACTCGATCGATCGCACAGATTTTCACTTCATATTCGCGATAGGTAAACTTTTTTAAGTTGAATACGGAATGCTGTCCGAGGCTGCCCAAGCCACAAACGATAAAGCGATCGCAGATGCTCTCATGATCTGAGCCTAAATTTATAGCTGTCTTTTGTTGCTCTTTCTCTGTAATTTCTTCTGATGCTTTCTCTTGCTCGAACTCAATTTTTTCGATCCATTGTGGTAATGGCTGTCCAAACCAGAATGCATAAATTCGCGCTGCCTTAAAATTTCGGTCTTCAAAGTCATAGCAACATTTGGAGATCGCCTCTACTAACAATTGGCGATCGCCAAAATTTGTGGACTCTAGCAAGATATGTAATTCTTTGCGCTTTTGCCTGACTGTGACATTTACTTTGATTTCTAGGTCAAGTAAGCAAGTTTTGATGAGGGGTGCAAGCGATCGCATTCTTTATTCACTTTCTCAATCTAATAATTTCGCCAAAAGCTTAATCATAAACCATGAATATTAATAGAAGGTTATCTCAGAAACTACTTAAGAATTAATTTCTGCGGTCAAAAGCTACAAGAGATCCCCCTCAATCCCCCTTAAAAAGGGGGAAGAACTTAATTCTCCCCCCTTTTTAAGCTACCGTGTACACACAAGTCATAAAACCCAGTCAAGTCAACAATTAATCGCCCCCTAGCCCCCAATTCTGGGGGAACAAGAAAATAAAATTTCTTTCAAAGTCCCCCAGAATTGGGGGATTTAGGGGGCTTAGATACATCGAAACGAAGACAGTTAGACTTGTGTGTACACGGTAGCCTTTTTAAGGGGGGGCTGGGGGGATCTAGCTCAATTCTTATCAAGTCTTTCCATGCTTCATTTTCTTCTTCGCTGAGCCAATCTTTTACGAAGGAAGATGAGCTTGTTATAGAGAAGTTATTGCGGATCATGCGATTGACGAAGCTGAGATAGTCATCGATCGCTGCAAAATCATCTAGTTCTTGTTCTTCTATTTGGGTGAGTTGAGTTTCTTCGCGTTTGTCGAGCAGGTTTTCGATGCGTTGTTGGATATTTTGTGATGCACGAAAGATCATTACTCCGTCTTGTAGTGTTATAGCGATCGCGCCATCAAGGGGAAGATTTTTGGGTAATGTGGGAAGTGGGGCAATTATGGAAGTATTCATTTTATTTCTCCTGTCTTACATTTACGATGTCACCCAATTTTCAAGTGCAAGGTTTTGAACTCGATTAAATTCTTTGGTGTTGTTGGTGACTAGGATTAAGTTTAGACTCAGAGCATGAGCCGCTATGAGCAAATCCATTGCACCGATAATTTTGCCCGATCGCTCTAGGGTGGCGCGGATGTTTCCGTAAATGGTTGCGGCTTGTTCGTCAAATTGGACAATTTCTAATGGGATTAGGAATTGGTTAAGGGCAGCGCGATTGCGATCGGGAAATTGACTTTTGGCGGCTCCATATTCTAGTTCGGCTACGGTGATGGATGAGATGCCAATATCAAAGGGTGCGATGGTTTGAAATTTTTCTAAAACGTCTTGGGGCTTGCGTTTGATGATGTAAATGCAAGTGTTGGTGTCGAGCATATACTTCATGAGAATAGTTCCTCTCTTTCTTGTAATGGAGGTTGCTCTCTAGTTTCCATAAAGTCATCTGAGAAGAGATCAAGGCTATTCCAGAGGGTTTGCCAAGGATTGTTTTTGGGAATAAGGATGATCGCGTTGCCGACTTTTTTGATATAGACTTCTTCGCCGACTAGTTGAAAGCCGTCTGGTAATATGGCTAGTTGTTCGTTGCCTTGCATTCTGAGTTTAGCTGTATTCATGGGTTTGTCCTCCTAGTTGTATTTTAAGTTAATCTCTCGAAATTGGCATTCGTGGCGGTGCGGTGCGCCACATCAGTTCTATCTCTTCGGGGGTGAGTTGATAGGCTTGGTTGATGAGATCGCTGAGGCGATGCTCTAAGCGGTTGGCTTCGGCGCGATCGCGTTGCATAGGGATGGCATATTCCTGATAGGCTTAGTTAACGGCTTTAAAGGCTTTGGGGCTGAGGTCGCCTGATGTTTTGGGTTTACGATCGCGGATTGCTTGCACAAATTCGGCTTGGGTGAGACTGGCAAAGTCTTCTAGTTTTTGTCCGAGTTTGGGGATGTTATGGGTGCTTTGTATCCATTCGCATACTTCGCGGCTGCGTTGTTGGTTTTCTTTGGTAATGGCAATTAAGCGAGTTACGATTTCTTCAGTTTCGGTTCTTATGGTTGGGGTTGGTTGTGCGATCGGGATTACTTCCGTATAGAGATTCTTCAGTCGAATAGTATCGTTAATTGCGTGCATTGCTAAGCGGTGTAGATAACTCCACATTAATGGAGAATTAAGAACTGATAATGTCCAAATATCCTTAGATGACAAAATAAAATATAAGTCATTGGTAAAAATACCAGTATTATCAAAGCAAAATTCTGAATAGGTTGAAAGATCTTTCCAGATAATTTTTGATTTTTCAAATACATCGTAATAAACACAAGCTCTCAATTCCCACCAGTAGCGACCTTGATCTAGGCGTTTACGAAGTTGAGGTTCAAAGGATTTAAGATGCTTGTAAATTGATCGATAAGTTTTCGATAGGATTATTTCTGCTTCGTCTTCAGTTTCTGCTTTTGACCATGACCATTCATAATTTGCACTAGATTTAATCAAAATAATCCAAAGATCAGCCCATTCAGGATTCCAGCGTTTAATATCTTGACCTCTTAGGTAAGGTTTAATGATTTCGGCACATTTGGGATCATCTTGAACTAGTTTTTGTTTTGTATCGTTATCAATTAGAAACGCTTCATTAAATCCTGTAAGAAGTCCACGATAAGGTTTCATACCTGCAAAATCTTTAAGTGGAATTCCCACTGATTTAATTTTTTGCATGAGATTCTCAACGGCAGGAGATTCTAAACTCCATGCTTTTTCGCTAAAGCGCGACCAAACTACAGGAAAAGCATTTTTCCTCACATATTGCGTCAGATTGATTTTCTCTAACTCCTCCCGTGGCACTGAGCAGATTTGCACATAATCTTCTTCTGAATTATTAAAGCTATCTTGCCCCCTAAATCCCCCAATACTGGGGGACTTTGAAAGATTAGAACTCTCTGTTCCCCCCAGAATTGGGGGGCTAGGGGGGCTAGATAAATCTTGTCCGTGGGTCTGATTTGGAATACTTTTTCTCAACGACACAATACAAGGAAATGTATCCGCATCTTGAAAAATTGGCGCATGACCAAAATCGATAATCTTCTCAAATAGAGTATGCTGCGTAAAAAAGCGCCTCAATGCCTCACCATAACCAGAGCGTAGCCATTTATTCGTCACGATATAGGACAAAATCCCATCAGGCTTGAGAATCTGAACACCCTTCTCATAGAAATAGGCATAGAGATCCGCCGCACCATCATAGGACTGATAATGCTTTTGCAAATAGGGCTTAATCGGTGAAATATATTCCTGACGCACATAGGGCGGATTGCCGATCGCCACATCAAAACCACCAACCGCAAACACATCAGGAAATTCCTTTTCCCAATCAAAAGCGCGATCGCTCAACTTGCGATCGTTAACTAACGAATTTCCCACCTTAATATTGCGATCGAGATTCTCTAATTTTTGCTTCCGTTCCGCCGTATGCAACCATAACGATAATTTCGTAATCCCCACCGACTCAGGCGACAAATCCACCCCATAGAGATTATTTGTCAAAATCAAACGCTTAATTTTATCAGCGCTTAAAGCCTTCCCACCCAAACCCACAATTTGTTGATTAATCAAGCTGTACTCATTAAATAGATACTCATAAGACGCAATCAAAAATGCCCCCGAACCGCAAGCAGGATCAATCACTTTGAGATTTTGCAAAACCTGCAAATAGGCTCGTAAAGATTGCAATTCATCCTCAGTCTCAACCTCTAAACGCCTACGCTCTAAATACTCTCCTAGACTGACCTCCAAAATATATTTCGTAATATAAGCAGGAGTATAGTAAACCCCCTGAACCTTTCGCTTACTCTTGTTTTTTGCCTCTTTTTTATCAGTTTTAACACCTGTTGCTTGTCGCTGTAACTCTTCTAAATCAGCGATCGACTGCTCGAAAATATGCCCCAAAATATCTACCGATACTTCCGAATCAAAATCATAGCGTCCCAATCTTGCCAACTGCTGACAGCGCAAACTATCAATTTTTAAAACCTCGTCTAAAATCGCATCATACTCAAACAAACCACCGTTATAGCCCTCAATTGGTGGATCATCATTTCCCACATCAATCCATCGAAATACCTGCTTAAAATTATTCCAAGAGCTATTAAACGCCTTACCCGACTCATAGGCTTCCATCAAAATATTGCGCTTATCAATCAGCCCTTTATCTTCACAAAAGCAAACAAAAATTACCCGATCTAATAACTTCTGTGCCTTCTCAATCAACACATCCGATGAATACTTAGTTTTATTCAGCTTGAGAGCCGCAAAATCTTCAAACAACTGTCCCCGTAACTGACTATATTCCGCATACAACTCTTTTGTAATCTCTATTTCTGCCTTAGTTGAAGCCGCAAAAAGCTCATCAATCTTCGAGAATTTCGCCTCTTTAGTAATTGGCAAAAAATTCTGACGACAAAACAGAAAATAGAATTTCCTAAACTCATTAAGATCCGCTAATTCTTCTAAATCAAAGGATTCGTAATAGCTAAAATTTTTGCTCGTATGATAAAGCCGAATCTCACGATAATTCGAGACAATAAACCAATCGCAATTATCCGTATTTCTGGCATAGCGCCAGCCCTGATCCACAGGTGACTCAGGACGGCTCGCTGTCCGCCGATCTAAATCCGTCTTTGCCCCCTTCAACTCAATCGGCGCAACAATCCGCCCCTCTAGTTTCCCCTTACCCTTTTTTCCTACCGCAAAAAATCCTAAAGCCCCATCCGCCGAGCCACCATCATCAGCGATCGCTGTTTCCGCATGAACTTCCCATGTTTGCGCCTTACCTTGAATCAGCGATCGATAGCCCAACACATCCCGAAATAAATCATTCAGAAATTCGCCATGCAAAGAAACTTCCTTCACATCGTCTAATTTCCCATCCTTTAGAGTCTCAATCCATTTCAACACAATTTTATGAAGTGCTAAGAAATTCTTAGGTTCACCCAAAAACTTCTCTCGCTGCCTTTCAACAGTCTTGCTTTGAAATAGTCGATGATGGCGTGGCTTAGCTATAGACATCTACAAAAGTGCAATTTACAGACAATTACTTAGTATCTTAACATTTAGCTAAGTTTTTCCTGTCTTTTCATCGTCACTGTCAGCTTTAGCCCCAAACCATCCAACCACGCTGCCAACTCATACACTGCTTGGATTTTATCACTTGCGCTAAAATCTTTCACCCATTGCCGATCGCCATCACCACCCAATGCGATCGCCACATCATCAAGCGCCGAAGCTAACAACTCAGGCTCAGGATCGGATTCCTCCAAAATAGCCGCAATATAGCCAGCCGCCCTTTCAGGATCTTTGAGCGAATTAACCAAATACTCTTGATAATCTCTACTAGTCGGAACCTTCACGCTTTGCATAATCTCTCCAATACTCCTTAGCTAGCTTAATATCTCGATCCTGCGTACTCTTATCACCACCACACAACAACAGCACCACCACAGAGCCAACTTGCCCAAAATAAACCCGATAACCCGCACCATAATCGATCTTGAGTTCGCATACACCCTCACCAACAGATCTGTAATTGCCTAAATTTCCCAGCGTTACTCTTTTAAGTCTAGCCGCTATTTTATCCTGTGCCACGCGATCGCGTAAGCCATCAAGCCACTGAGTAAAAGGACGCGATCCATCAGACTTTGTATATTCACGAATTTTCTTGGGTTGCGACTCCATAAAACAAATGATTGAGTGGGGACAGATAACGACATTTAAGACAGATATTATCTTCCCTCAAATGCCCTTGATATTAACTATTATCTAATCTGACAAATTCTCAACTTCTTTAAAGCATGAGATTGAGTGACCAAGTATCTTAAACATCACGGCGAATACTTGACAGAAGCACAACATCACCGTTCTCAATATCTTGCTGAGCCTCCCGAAAATCTGCCATAAATTCCTCGCTATACTGCACATCCACCGTTAGCTTTAGTCCCAACCTATCTAACCACGCCGCTAACTCATACACCGCTTGACTTTTATCACTTGCGCCAAAATCTTTTACCCATTGGCGATCGCTCTCATTACCCAGCGCTGCCGCCACATGATCTAAACATAAAGGCAATAACTCAGGCTCAGGCTTTTCTTCTTCTAAAATAGCAGACACATAAGCCGCCGCTTCTTCAGGATCTTTTAGAGACTCAATTAAAAAATCTTCGTGAGATTTAACCTGTACTTTTACGCTTTGCATAGTCCCTCCAATAAGACTTAGCCAATTGAATATCGCGTTCTTGAGAACCTTTATCGCCAGCACACAACAACAGTATAACCCTTGAACCAACTTGTCCAAAATATATACGATAGCCAGCGCCATAATTGATTCTCAACTCATATACCCCATCACCCACAAACTTAGAATCCCCAAAATTTCCTAGTGATAAACGATCTAGTCGAGCTTGAATTTTTACTCTAGCAGTGCGATCTCTTAATCTGGTAAGCCAATTTTCAAAAGGGTAATTACCGTTAGCATCTTGATACGGTTGAATATTTCTAGGGTGTGGTTCCATAAGTAGAGATGTATTAGAACAGTTAAGGCACTTAAATTTAGTGTTTTGTAAGTTTCCTTCAACTGGACTAGACTAAGCAATACCCTAAGGAAATTAAATGATCGAAACCTAGAAATGATTCAAAAACTGATTACTCGCTACGACCAAGCGATCGATCTCACAAGTTCCCTAATTTCTCAAAAAATAATATTGAGTGCTTAAATTCTCTATAGCTCAACTTTCTGAAGCAGTGCTTATTCAGACATCAGTAAATCATCCTCAACAGGTTCGAGATAAAGCGCGATCGCCTCATGAATATTTTCGAGAGCCTCCTCAACAGAGTCGCCTTCACTGATACACCCTTGCAAAGAAGGCACATAAACCGTAAAGCCTAGATCTTCACTCGGCTCAAGAATAACTTGAAATTTCATGCTTGATCCAATTGCCTGACACTTACCGTCAATTTTAGCCCCAAACTATCCAACCAAGCCGCTACCTCATACACCGCTTGGCTTTTATCACTTGCACCAAAATCTTTTACCCAAGGTGCGATCGCCATCACCACCCAATGCGATCGCTACATCATCAAGCGCCGAAGCCAACAACTCAGGCTCAGGATCGGATTCCTCCAAAATTGCCGTAATATAGCCAGCCGCCCTTTCAGGATCTTTAGTTGGTTAGCAATTTCGCCCCAGAAAAAATTCACAGGATTGTTACGACCGTTAAAGGCTGCAATATCGGCATTCTCAAATGCTTATGTATAGAACATCCCCGCGCAGTATATTTTTCGTGATTCTTGATGTCTTGCCAACAAGCCAAAACCAACGAGCAAATGGGTCTCCCCCCTCCCATCGCCTGTTTGATACCAAAACACAAATAGATACGCTATTTTGTGTTTTTAAAACCCTTACAGGGTTTATTTTTTAATTCACGAAAGTGTAGCCACACTTTCGTGAATTGGTATGAGATGAAAGATTGCCTGCGATGATTTGCCAGCTAAGCGAGTTAACCCCTCATCAATCAGATCGCGCATTCCCTGCGTAATAAAAGTTTTCTCAAAAAAAGCACCGCCATCACCCTCAGCCTGAATTAATTCACCAAGCTGCTCGGTTTGATCGCTAAGCGTAATTGAGAGTGCATTGGATTGAGGCTGACAAGCATCACGGACTGTTTTCATACTTCGTCTCTATATCCGAGTTTTTGTTGAAGCAGTTCAGATAATATACCTAAATTACCAAGATATTGATAGAAAGAGCAACGCGCCTCCTATCATCAACCATATAATCGAGGACTACCTACTAATCATCTAAACTGACAGCCTTACTCATAAATGTTATGCCCGATCGCCTCCAAAAAATTCTCTCTAGACACGGAATTGCTTCGCGCCGAGAAGCAGAACAGATGATTTTGGCGGGACGGGTTGCAGTGAATGGGAACAACGTTACTGAATTAGGAACGAAAGCCGATCCTGAAAGCGATCGCATTGAAGTTGATGGCAAGTTACTCCAGACCAATGCACCAAAATTTGTCTATCTATTACTGAATAAGCCCATAGGCGTAATGAGCACCTGTGATGATCCTCAAGGCAGAAAGACCGTTTTAGACATTCTGCCATCACAGTATCGACATGTTTATCCAGTCGGACGGCTGGACTATAACAGTAGTGGAGCGTTGATCTTGACTAATAATGGAGATTTTGCGAATTATCTAATGCATCCCCGTCACCATGTTCCCAAGACCTATGAGGTTTGGGTTAAAGATATACCTAGCGATCGCATCATTAAACAGTGGCAAGATGGGGTTATCCTTGACGGTAAACTTACGCTTCCTGCATCTGTAAATATTCGGCAAATTGAACGCTGTAAATACCAAACTCCACGTACCCAATTGCAGATAGTTTTGTCTGAAGGGCGCAACCGCCAAATTCGTCGGGTTGCCGAGCAGTTAGGTCATCCTGTCTTATCATTACATCGCGTGGCGATCGCGACTATTTCACTTGAAACTCTTAAGGTCGGGGCATATCGACTACTAATCGATCAAGAAATCGAAACATTATGTCCAATCTAAAAAGAATTTACATTGCACCTCAGCTCAAGACACAGTAAGTAATATAGCTGTTGATATGTAGTGTGTAGTGCAGTAATTTGCTGTGAAAACTTTGCAGAATGTTATATTACTTTAGGTTAGGTAATATAATTACATTAGCAGCAGTTTCAAATTCAAAAAGCAGCAAAGTATACAGATATAAGGAACCAGATAAAGGTAGAGCTTAAAACATAGCAAAAATGATAATCCTATCCAGTTAATGCCACCAACGATCTTAGTTTTTAGTGTTTTTTTAGATTTCCTGCAAGAGGGGATAGAGAAAATAAAAGACCCAAGAAGCGAAAGCAATGGGACAAAATTTAAAATCAGCGATGCGATGCTGTCGGCTTTCTCGATGTTTTTTATGCAGTGTCAATCATTTTTAGAGTATCAAAGACAATTGCAGAGTCGAAGTGGAAAAAATAACGTTCAAAGTATATTTGGAGTGGAGAAAATACCCTCTGACCAGCAAATACGCAATATCCTCGACCTAATTAGCGCCAAGAGTCTGAACGCTGTATTTGAGAAAGTGTATAAATTTCTGCAAATGGGAAAGCACCTGAAACGATATGAAAGATTGGATAGGAATTTACTGATTTGTTTAGATGGAACGGAGTACCATAGCTCATCGAAAATATCCTGCGAATGTTGTAGTACCCGTAATCATCGCAGTGGCAAAATAACATACTCACACACAGCAATTTTGCCCGTAATCGCTGCACCAGGTTGCGAACAGGTGATTTCTCTACCACCCGAATTCGTCACTCCGCAAGATGGACATGAGAAACAAGATTGTGAAACAGCCGCAGCGAAACGCTGGATTAGTAAACATGGGCATCTTTTTGAAGGACAGGCGATTACGTTATTAGGGGATGATCTCTATAGCCGTCAACCGATGTGTCAGAATTGTTTAGAGGCAAATATGAACTTCATTTTCACCTGCTTACCATCCAGTCATCCTAGTTTATATCAGTGGTTAGATTACATTGAAAAAAATGGTGAAGTGCAGAATTTGACGACTAAACACCGCAAGGGGAAATCTATAGAAATATATAGTTATCGATTTGTGAATCAGATACCTTTAAGAGAACAAGAACCCTCTCTGTTAGTGAACTGGTGTGAACTGACTGTTCGCAATAGTGTTGATAATTCTGAAGTCTACCGTAATGCTTTTGTGACTAATCATGCTGTTAATATTGACAATGTGGCGGTCGTAGTTGAAACGGGTAGATGTCGTTGGAAAACCGAAAATGAGAACCACAATGTGTTGAAAACCAAGGGCTACAACTTGGAACATAACTTTGGTCATGGACAAAAACATTTGTCATCGACACTTCTATCTCTTAATTTGTTAGCTTTTCTATTTCACACGATTTTACATTTAATAGATTCCAGTTATCAAGAGATTCGTCGTAAGCGTGGCACTCGTAGAGGATTCTTTCAAGATATTCTCTCTCTTACCAAGTACTTTTTATTTAAGAGTTGGCAACATTTAATCGACTTTATGCTTGATGAAGCCCCCGTCTTTGCAGATTCCTGTTAATTTTTAGACTCTTGGTTTTGTATATCTTGCTACTTTTTGAATTTGGAATTGCTGTTACATTAGGTTACTTAAATCGCCAATGACGCTCTAAATAGAACTTGTGGTTGCCCAAGTTCGACTGAAAGCCAACTTGAAGCAAGTCAGTCCAATCTCTTCCTACATGTCTGTGAGTATTGTGAATATTACAACCTCGAAGCAAGCAGAGAAATTAGCAGAAATCGGAGCGCAATTTAAGCGAATTCGAGAAGATAAAGAATTGTCAATTCCGCATCTAACTGCAACTACATTAATTTCTGAACGCTATTTGCGTGCGATCGAAGATGGTCAAATGGATTCATTGCCTGAGCCTGTATATGTGCGTGGATTTATCCGAAAGTACGGCGATGCTTTGGGGGTTGGAGATCTTTCGGAAGATTTTCCTCTAAATCCTGTTTTACCCAAGCAAAAGTGGGCAGGCAGTGCTGCGGCTGAACTGCGACCCTTACATTTATATGCACTGTATGTTGTCGTAATTGCGGGGGCAGTTAGTCTGTTAGCAACATTCCTGAATTCACCTGATGCTAATAAAATTAATGATAGTCAAACTAATTTTGGGGATGCAGCTCAGATAAGTTCTGCAAAATCTAATAAAGCTATCGCACCTACAGAAATTTTGTTGCCAAAAATTGGTGGTCTAGCAGTTTTGCGGCAGACAGGTACATCAGTGCCTGTCGCATTAGTAAATCCTGTGGCTGCTTCACCGATAGAAATAAAAAATCAAGCTCTTTCAGCAGATATTCTTAATAAACCAAACTCTCAAGCTAATCTGGGGCAAGCAAACCCTAATTTAAACAACATGCTCTTGGGTTTGGCAAACAGTGGTCTTCCTTCAACCAATAGATCTCTCAATAGTTCAACGCTTGCCAACAGTAATTTTGAATTTGTTGGCAACAAGCCCGTTAACGTTGGCATAGTCATGCAAGGTGAATCTTGGATGCGAATTACTGTTGATGGGCAGACTGAGTTTGAGGGTGTACTGAATGAGGGTAAAAAGTTAGTTTGGTCAGGCGATCGCCAAATTTCCGTTAGAGCAGGTAATGCTTCGTCGGTAGCTCTTAGCTATAATAATCAACCAATTAAAGTGCTGGGTAAGGAAGGCGAAGTGGCGGAAAGGCAATTTGGCAACAACCAAGCCAATAATAGTAATGTTAGAGGCAACGATTCACAGCTACGGGGACTTGTAGAGGTGATGTCTAACAGTAATTCTCGCAACTAGAACTCCCAAAAATAAAGCGCCCACTACGTGGGCGCTTTATTTTTGGCTTAGTTACTTTCAAGCCCGCTTTTCTTGACTAATTCCTCTGGAGTTAGTTTTGCTAAAAATTCTCGAAATGCTCTTCTTTCCGCTTCATCAGCATCCTGATCCACAGGGATTGAAGCTTCAAGAATTACTTCTTCCATTACCCAGATCGGACATTTTGCCCGAACCGCGATCGCGATCGCATCACTAGGACGTGCATCTATATCCTTTTTTATATCACCCTGCGAAACCGTAATTACGGCATAAAAAGTACTATTTTTGAGCGCATGAACGACAATCCGCTCTACAGTTATCCCCCATGCATCCAGAAAATTAAGCATGAGATCATGGGTCATTGGTCGCTCTAGAGGTCTACCATCTAAAGCCCCAATGATGGCTTTAGCTTCAGTTTCGCCGATCCAGATCGGCAAAGCTCTGCGTTCTAAAGTGTCTCGTAGTAGGACGATAGGATTACGGCTTACAGCATCAATAGCAATCCCAGCCACATTCATTTCGATCATTGTTGCTAGCCTTCCTCAAGAAATGAGCGAAAGTACCCCTCATCAATCAAAGCTCTTGATGTGATATTGATAATTAAAGACGATCAATATCTAACTAGCAAGGGTTTTAGTTCGAGAGAGGCTTTTGCACGCTATTATACCACCGTCTTGATCTGGAGTCTGGCTTCTAGTCTTGTTTCCAGTAATTCTCATTATGAAACCAATTTTGAGGATTGCTATCTTGTTTTTGCTAAGTAGGCACGCTTAATTAATTACACATCCCAACCCGTAAGGTTGCGCCCCTGCGGGGCGCAACCTTACGGGTTGGGGTAATTTATTCTGTACAGGTACTTAATACTGAGCCTCTATCAGAGATGAGCATAATTACTTTTTCCTTTGCGTTCATCTTTACCATCATTTTTGATCTGCCTAACATAGTAAATTTTTTGAAAGTCTTGCAAAGCAAGACTTTCAAAAAATTTATTTGTTCAGATTTGAGCACAAAGCATTGTAGATTTGAGCATTATGGCAATTGCTATCCAAACAACTACCTAAAACATGAAATCAGACCTAAAAAATGTGACTATCGTTGGATCTGGTGCGTGGGGATCGGCGCTAGCAAATCTAGTCCAAACCAATCAGCATCATGTGCAAATCTGGTCACGCCAAAGTCAAGTATCCCTCGCAGAAATGGTCAGTAATAGTGATGCCATCATTTCCGCAGTCTCTATCAAAGGGGTACGAGCGATCGCGGAACAATTACAAACAGCTAAGTTATTGCCAGATGCCATTTTAGTTAGTGCTACTAAGGGCTTAGAGCCAATTACTAGACAAACCCCATCACAAATTTGGCGATCGCTACTCCCCAATCAACCTCTAGTGGTTTTATCTGGACCAAATCTCTCTAAAGAAATTATGGCAGGTCAACCTGCGGCAACAGTGGTAGCGAGTAACAATGAAAGCGCCGCTCAATTTATTCAACATATTTTTGCATCCAGAAATTTCAGGGTCTATACAAATTCCGATCCCATTGGTGTGGAATTGGGTGGTACGCTCAAAAATGTAATTGCGATCGCCGTTGGTGCTTGCGATGGATTAAATCTGGGTACAAATGCCAAATCTGCCTTAATTACGCGATCGCTGATTGAGATTATTCGGGTCGGTGTTTACTTTGGGGCGCAACCTGAAACTTTTTGGGGCTTATCGGGCTTAGGAGATCTATTAGCAACTTGCAATAGTAATCTCAGTCGCAATTATCAAGTGGGCTATGCGATCGCGCAGGGTAAAAGTCTTGAAGAGGCGATCGCTAATGTGCAGGGTACGGCTGAAGGTGTAAATACAGCTAATGTGTTAATGGAAATTAGCGATCGGGAAAAAATTAGTGTTCCAGTCTCTCGTTATGTTTATCGTTTGCTAAAAGGAGAAATCAATTTGCAGCAAGCAGTCGAGGGACTAATGGAACGAGATCTTAAACCAGAAAATTAAACCAGAAAATTAAATGTAATCAAAACTATGGATAATCTACACGTTGTTTCTGCTAATTGGCTCCATGAACATCTCCACGATCCACAAGTGGTTGTAGTGGATTGTCGGTTTTCGTTAATGGATATAGAACTAGGTCACAAGCAATATCAAGAGAACCACATCGAAAGCGCTTATTATCTTGATCTCAATTTCGACTTGTCTAGTCCTGTGCAGAAGCATGGTGGTAGACACCCTTTACCAAATGTTGCCAAACTAGCCGAAAAGCTTTCGCAAATTGGCATAAATTCAGGCGAAACGATGGTTGTTGCTTATGATGATTCACGCTTCGGTTTTGCGGCAAGACTTTGGTGGTTATTGCACTATATGGGACATGAGCAAGTAGTAGTTTTAGATGGTGGCTTCGCTGGATGGAAAGCTCAGAATTATGAGACTAGTTCCACTATTCCATCAGTTAGAGTTGGGAAGTTTGTCCCTAATATTCAAACTAACTTGGTTGTTGATATTGAAACTGTGAAATCACGTAAAGATTTGCCAGAAGTAGTTCTAATTGATTCGCGAGAAGGCGATCGCTATCGAGGTGAACGTGAACCTATCGACCCGATCGCTGGTCATATCGAAGGTGCGGTTAATTATCCTTGGATGGAAGTTACCAATGAGCAGGGTTTTGTGAACGCGAATCAAGGCGATCGCTGGCAGGAAGTAAAAAATGCTCAAGAGGCGATCGTTTATTGTGGCTCAGGTGTAACGGCTTGCGTGAATTTGCTATCATTGAAATTGGCAGGAATTGAGACAGGCAGACTCTATGCCGGAAGTTGGAGCGATTGGTGTTCGTATTTAGAGCGTGATTAAAAAGTTTTTTACCCCCTCTAACTCCCCCTTGCAAAGGGGGAGGATTTAAGGTTTCCCTGCTTTGCAAGAGGGATTAAGGGGGGTGAAAATAGAAATTTATGCCCGATTGGAGACTTCTCAAACACTTGCTTAGTCTAAATTGTAGATAGATGCGATCAATATTTTCTTTGATCGCACTATAATCAGCAATCGGTTAACCTAAGACTAGCGATCGCCAAAACTTTAAAACGAGCATCATGACTTCAAGCGCACAAACCCACCCCACATTTTTACTCGTTGACGGACACTCCCTCGCCTTCAGAGCCTTTTATGCCTTTGGTAAACACCCAGAAGGCGGCTTGCGCACCTCTACAGGAATCCCCACTAGTATCTGTTTTGGCTTCTTGAAAGCATTGATCGAAATGCTCGATCGCGAAAAACCTGCGGCTGTTGCGATCGCATTTGATCTTGCCGTACCCACATTTCGCCATGAGATAGACGATACTTACAAAGCAAATCGTTCCGAAACGCCTGAAAGCTTTATTCCTGATATGCAGAACTTACAAAGAGTTTTAGCAGCGATGAATCTGCCAGCAATTACCCAAGCAGGTTTTGAGGCGGATGATGTATTGGGAACGCTCTCACAGGTGGCGAGTGCCGAGGGTTACACCGTCAAGATTTTAAGTGGCGATCGCGATTTGTTTCAATTGATCGATATTGATAAGCGCATCTCGGTGCTGAATATCGGACAAAAAGACAAGATCGTGGAATATCATGCCGATCAAGTAAAAGAGCGTTTAGGGGTTTTACCTACGCAAGTTGTAGACTATAAAGCTCTTTGTGGTGATGCTTCTGATAATATCCCTGGGGTGCGGGGTATTGGAGAGAAAACGGCGATTAAGTTAATAGAGGAATATGGCAGCTTAGAGAACGTTTTAGCGGCTATACCGAAGATGAAGGGAGCAGTTAAAACGAAGCTAGAGCAAGGAATTGAAGCTGCTAAACATTCGCAATTTATGGCGACGATCAAAACCGATGTTCCTCTGCCGATGGCGATCGCAGATTGTGAACTAACGGGTTTTGATACTGCTGAAGTAATTCCTTTATTAGAAGAGCTTGAGCTGAAGGCTTTTGTGAATAGAGTCGATCAGATTCATGCCAAGTTGTCGGGCAACTTTGAGAAGAAGCCCTCACCCCCAGCCCCTCTCCCAAAGGGCGAGGGGAGCAAGATTGATTTGTCTAAACAACAGATTAACGAGGAAGATGAAGAGCTATGGTTTGACTTTGCCAAACAGGAAAACGATCAGGCGATCGCAGCTTCAGCGTCGTTAAAGTTAGATGTACAGATTATTAACACAATTCCAAAGTTAGAAAAATTATGCGAAATCCTCAGTGCTAAGCAGCCTGTGGCTTGGGATACGGAAACCTCGGCATTGAATCCCTTTGAAGCTGAATTAGTAGGAATTGGTTGTTGCTGGGGAGACTCGATTAGTGAGGTTGCCTATATCCCTTTAAGTCATAGCGAAGGACAAAATCTCAAATGGAAAGAAGTTAGAGAGATTCTTAGACCCATTCTTGAAGATGCTAGTCATCCGAAATATTTACAGAATGTCAAGTTTGATCGCTTGATGTTTAAGGCAGCGGGGATTGAACTGGCAGGAGTGATATTTGACACAATGATTGCTAGTTATGTGATCGATCCTGAGGCAAGTCATAAGCTCGATGATATGGCGATGGACTTGCTCCAGATTCGCACGGTTAGTTATAAAACGCTAGTCGGTAAGCGCAAATCGATCGCAGAGGTTGATATCCCATTGGTTGCTCAATATTGTGGGATGGATACCTATATTACCTATCAACTTGTGCCACTATTGCAAGCGCAATTAACGGCAATACCTGAGCTTTGGGATTTATTCCAAAATGTGGAAATGGCTTTAGAGCCGATTCTTGCTGAGATGGAATGGCGTGGGATTAGGATCGATAGAGAGTTTTTAAGTGCTTTTTCCTTGGAATTAGAGAAAGATTTAGATGCTTTAGCGATCGCAGCTTACGCCCAAGCTGGCAAAGAATTTAATCTTAATTCACCTAAGCAATTGAGTGAAATTTTATTGGAAATACTTGGCGAGAAATTTACTAAGAAATCTCGCAAAAGTAAGACTGGCTACTCTACTGATGTTGCTGTGCTAAATAAATTAGAAGGTGATCATCCACTGATTGATACTATTCTCGAAAATCGCACCCTTGCTAAACTCAAATCAACCTATGTTGATGCTTTACCATCGCTGATTCAACCCAAAACTGGGCGCGTACATACCGATTTCAATCAAACTGTCGCTTCAACTGGACGATTGAGTAGTTCTAATCCTAATTTGCAAAATATTCCAATTCGGACTGCTTTTAGCAAGCGGATCAGAGCTGGCTTTTTACCAAAAGAAGATTGGATATTAATGGCGGCGGATTATTCGCAAATTGAGCTGCGGATTCTTGCTCATTTAAGCCAAGAGCCTGAATTGATGAGAGCATTTAATGCAGGTGAAGATGTGCATACAGTTACGGCGCAACTTCTATTAGAGAAAGAAGAAGTAACTAGTGATGAGCGTCGTCTAGCGAAAATCATCAATTATGGCGTGATTTATGGCATGGGAGCGCAGAAGTTCAGCCGCGATATCGGTGTGCCAGTGAAAGTAGCGAAGCAGTTTATTGATAAATTCAATCAGCGCTACGAAAAGATTTCTAGTTATATGCAAAGTGTCGAAGTAGAGGCAGAACGTGATGGCTATGTAAAAACTATATTAGGAAGGAGGCGCTATTTTCGCGGGCTCAGCCAGATTGGTGGCTATCAGAAGGCGGCGCTATTGCGATCGGCGGTTAATGCACCTATCCAAGGAACCAGTGCCGATATCATCAAGGTTGCCATGCTGCGGGTGAATGAGCTGTTGTCTGAGTATCAGGCGAAGCTACTTTTACAAGTCCATGACGAACTTGTATTTGAAGTCCCACCTGATGAAGTTGCCGAACTGCAACCCAAAATCAAAGCAGCAATGGAATCGGCTTTAGAGCTTTCGGTAAAGCTAGAAGTAGATATTCATACTGGTAAGAACTGGATGGAAGCAAAGTAAATTAATGAGAAGTAGCGCTTTGCGCCATTTATCATTGATTTACTTAGGAACTCATCGTCTTTTCAATGCGGCGATCGGGAATCAGCCACATGATCGCCACTGAAACATACAACAAGAAAGCTAACCATGAATTCACTAAGGAAAGTAGAACCGCTACAGCTTATATTACTAAGGATATCTTGCCTTTAAAATCTCTGCCGATCGCGATCGCTAGTGTGGATTCTTTGCCATGATGAGAAATAAGCACACGACCAAGAATGTTAAGACTTACGCAAACCAACCAAGAACTGAAGTTGTTGGCTCATTCTCATTCAAAAACCGAATTTGGTATTTCCAGCGCCTTTGGCGCTGGAAATACCAAATTCGGTTTCTGAAATCCCGCCGACTAAGGACTTTCAAAAAATTGATTTATATAATGAGAATTGTTACACCAATTAGATTTTGCTGGATATTCCTTTTATTGTCTTGTATAATTATTAGTGGGGAATAATTATGAGTTTTATGTTTTTATCGCAAATGCTTGCTCAAAACATTTGCCTGTTTTTGTTGAGGTAATCAATTAATTTTGGCTGGGGGTATATTCTCATTTTTGATGAAATTGATGAGTTGTTTTAGTATTAATATTCAAAGTGATTATGAAATCAAAAAAAATTAGATTTATAGCATTGGGTCTATTTGCATTTTTAACTGCGATCGCACTTACACTCAAGGGCTGTAGTACGACTAACGAAAGTTCCTTAAAACCCTTTAAGGTGGGAATGAATAGCTGGCCTGGCTATCAAATAGCACTCTATGCAAAGGATGCGGGGTTATTCCGTAAACATGGGTTGGATGTCGAGTTTGTGCGTCTGCTCAATCAGCAGGACAACATTCGAGCAACGATGCGTGGCGCTCAAGATGCTAGCTTTGTGCCTTTACCAGAGGTTATGCAGGTTGATGACACCGAAGACAAGCCTGTTTTTGTAATGGTTGTAGATATTTCTGCGGGTTCCGATGGTATTGCCGCAGCCCCTGATATTAAGTCTGTTAAAGATTTAAAAGGGAAAAAAGTCAGCGCTAAACTTAGTACAGTTTCGCATTTGGTGTTGCTAGAAGCTCTCAAGGCTAATCAACTCAATCCCGCCGATGTAGAAATCGTGGATGTGATCAATGAGCGTGGAGCCGCTAAGCTTAAATCTGGCGAGATTAGTGCTGCGACATTATGGGAACCAAGTATGGCTAACACCGCTAAGGCGGTGGGAGGCAAGGTAATCTATACCACTGCCGATGTTGATAGTGTGGTGATTGATGGATTGGCAACCCGTTCTAGTATCCTTGCTAGCAAGCAAGATGAATTAGTCCGCTTTATCGAAACTTGGTTTGAAGTGATGAAGGCGGTTGAGACTAAGCCAAATGAGGTTTTTGCCTCTGTAGCTAAACAGCTTGGTATGACTACAGAAGCTTTTGCCGAAGACTATAAAGGATTAAAAAAAGGTGACTTAGCCATGAATCGGCGAATGTTTGAAGGTGGACGTTTACAGGCTGCTTATCAACAAACTCGCCAATTACTACTATCCGATCCGCGTCATGGTCGCAAGATTCGTGAAGATATCGAAATTAATGCAGTACCAGTTACAAAAGCTACTAAGAATTGGCAGCCATAGCCTCTTGTCTTAATGTTTGAACGATATAATACCAAACCACAAAATAACTAAGCTATATAATGTTTTTAAAACCCGTACAGGTTTTGGCTTTTAATTTACAGAAGTGTTGTCTCACTTTTGTGAAATAATATAATGTGAACGAATAATGTGAACGAACAAAATAATACGGGGAAGTTTTCAAATCTCATTAATTGCCCAACCCTAAACCTCTCCTTGAAACTACCGTGACACAAGTACAAGAACTTAGAAATCTCATTAATTACCCCACCCTAACCCTCCCCTTTCAAAGGGGAGGGAACAAGATTTCTAGTTTTCCCCCTTTGCAAGGGGGAATTAAAGGGGGTAAGTACGATTTATGTACATGGTAGCCTTGCAAAGGGGAGGAAACAAGATTTCTGGGCTTCCCCATTTGTAAGGGGGAATTAAAGGGGGTATTGAGAATTGGTTATACAATGGCAACTTGCAAAGGGGGTAACTTAAACCCTTACCACTAGGGGGAGTTAAAAGAGGTACAAAACTTCTCAAACAATCTCTAAGAATCCATTTAAGAATTAAATAACATTTAGAATTTCGTTTAAATCCTAGATGTCTAGCCCCCTAAATCCCCCAATTCTGGGGGACTTAAATATGGTTCCCCCCAGAATTGGGGGGCTAGGGGGGCACAAATTACAATTCTTAAATGGTTTCTAATATCAAACCATCATCAAGACAATTCCATTTTTTATATATTTATAGATAAAAATGAGTAAAATCACTAGTTTTTCTAGAAATAAATTGTCAAAGCAGTTACTAATAGGTTTTGGTTTATCACTATTAGCTGTTGGTAGTATAGCTATATCAATTACCTACCTATCTCTGCGACATAATTTAGAACAGCAAGTACGGCAACGTGCCCAAACAATTACTCAAGGCATTGAATTTGCTACGGAAGGATTGCTTGAAGATAAAGAGACTTTCCTATTAGAGCGCATTGTCCAAAATTACGCTACTTTGCCATCGGTACTAGAAATATCAATTGTTGACCCTAATGGATATGTCCTTGCCCATAGTCATAAGATAAAAATCAACGGATCAATTACTTCCTATGGTGATATTCAGCCTACTTTAAATCCATCTTTTCAACAAGCCTCTCGTACTGGTCGAGCAATAAATATCCTTACTGTCCTAGATGGAAAACCTGTCATTGTCCAATTTCTACCCTTTAGTAGTGCTTTGTTTGATCGGACTGATCCAGCGATGTCATCTAAATATCGAGGCGTAACGATCGCGGTAATGGATCTCCAACAATTGGAAAAAGAAGCTTTAAAAAATGCTCTATTGACGATTTTGGCGATGACTGTTAGTGGCAGTATGATTCTGCTTTTTATGGGTTGGCTGATCAGCAGATTGATACTTACGCCGTTAACAGAGATTCAACTAGCGATCGCCAATCATGAACAACAAAAAACTTTGGATTTAAAGACTTTTCCTGATAATGAAATTGGCTTTTTAGGATCAACATTAGCTTCAGTATTTGGGCAATTAAACGAATTCAAACAAATGGAACTAGAGATTGCGGAACGTAAATATATAGAGGTTGCTAAACGCTATGAACTTGCCACTCAAGCCGCTAAAGTCTGGGTATGGGAATGGGATATTCAGTCTGACAAATTTGTTTTAGAACAGGGAATTCAAGAGTGGCTTGGCTATGAGCATTGTCAAATCCCCAGTCAGTTTCAGATCTGGTTAAACAACGTTTATAGTGAAGATCGACAGTTGTTTTATGACAACTTACAGGACAATTTGAATGGTAAAACGCCTGAATTTGCTTGTGAACACCGTCTCCTCAAGGCTGATGGTAATGTACATTGGTTTTTGTCACGAGGGCAATCGGTACTAGACGATCGCGGTCAGGTATTAAAAGCGATCGGTACAATCACCGATATAGACGATCGCAAACAAGCGGAAAAGTTAATCCAGCAACAAGCTGAACGCGAATCACTACTACTAGAAATCACTAAAAAAATAAGACAGACCCTTGATCTGCAAACCATATTTAATACTGCGGTTTCAGAAATTCGCGAGTTTTTGGTAGCCGATCGCGTCGGCATTTTTAAATTTGATCCTGACTCTCACTTTAATGACGGTGAATTTGTTTCCGAGTCAGTATTACCTCCTTTTGATTCTGCGATCGCCATCAAAATCCACGATCATTGCTTTGGCGATCAATATGCGGCTTTATATCAACAGGGGCAAATTCAGAACATAAGTGACATTCATAATGCAGGGCTAACTGATTGTCATATTAAGGTTTTAGCTCAGTTTCAGATCCAAGCTAATCTAGTCATTCCCCTACTTAATGCTGACCGGTTATGGGGATTGATCTGTATTCAACAATGTTCTAGTACTCGTATTTGGCAAGGAGTTGAGATTGATTTTATCCAACAAATTGCTAATCAGTTAGCGATCGCCATTCAGCAAGCAACTCTATTTGAGCAATTACAACAAGAACTGAATGAGCGCCACCAGACGGAAATAAAGCTAGTTGATAGTAATCAAAAACTTGCCATATCTAATGATGAGCTAAGTCGAGCGACAAGACTTAAGGACGAATTTCTTGCGAATATGAGTCATGAATTGCGGACTCCACTTAATTCTATTTTGGGCATGACCGAGATCTTGAAAGATCAAATATTTGGTGAAGTCAACGAACGGCAAAACCAATCATTACAAACTGTTGAGAATAGCGCTACCCATCTCTTAGCCTTGATCAACGACATTCTTGATGTTGCCAAAATTGAGTCTGGACAAGTTACCTTAGAGCTAACCGCTACATCCATAAAATCCCTCTGCAAATCCAGTTTATCTTTTGTGAAGCAGCAAGCTTTAAACAAACGCATTCAACTAATTGATAGGATTCCTGCATATTTGCCCGAGCTAATGCTAGATGAGAGACGTATTCGTCAAGTGCTTATCAATCTTTTAAATAATGCTGTCAAATTTACCCCAGAAGGCGGCAATATTACCCTAGAGGTGTCACAAATTTCGTCAGACCAAGCTGATGTTTTCTCGAACGATGCGCCCAATTATCTAAGAATTGCCGTAATTGATACGGGTATCGGGATCTCCGCCGAGAATATCCAGAAGTTATTCCAGCCCTTTATCCAAATTGATAGTGCTTTAAATCGTCAATATGTTGGTACTGGCTTGGGACTAGCCCTAGTAAAACGCATTGTCGAATTGCATGGTGGAGAAGTGGAACTACTCAGTGAATTGGGAGTAGGTAGCCAATTTATCGTAAATCTGCCATTTAAAAAAGCCATTACTTCCCAGAGATATGAGCCTAGTCACAACCCCAAAATAGAATCTGCGCAAGAATCCAAACAATTAGGAGATATCTTAATCTTGCTAGCTGAAGACAACGAAGCAAATGTCATGACGTTTTCTAGCTACCTAAAAGCTATGGGTTATCAACTCCTCATAGCTAAGGATGGGCAAACATTGATCGATCTTGCAAAGAAGCATCAACCAGATGTGATTATTACCGATATTCAAATGCCAATAATTGATGGAATAGAAGCCATCAAACAAATTCGTCTTGATAGTAACTTGGTAAATGTGCAGATTATTGCGTTGACAGCCCTAGCTATGAAAGGCGATCGCGAAAAATGTTTGGAAGCAGGAGCTAATGAATATTTAAGTAAACCGATTAAATTGAAGCAGCTAGCCATTACAATACAAGGATTGTTAAACTCAAGACTTCAAACCTTAGTGGTGCAGAAAACTCAGGAGAGTCTCAAGATGAGACAATGGTAATACGAGCAAATTCGATACGAAAATCTAACTTTTCGCGTTTGGCAATAGAAGCACAGGCAGGGGGAGGATTAGTTCTAGGGAAAATCTGCAAAAGAGGAAGAGGTTTTTGTTGGTAAAGAAGGGTGTGAAGCTGACGGAGACCGAGTTGCAGAAAACTCAAGCCGCGATGATCGTGCCAATCAATAGCCGCCCTTTGCCCCAAACGCACCAACATTATGCCAAGAATTACAGCAATCAGGTTAGCCGTGGCAAGGAGCATAAACAAACAGGTAAGAGATTGAGCATCACGGAGATGCGAGCTAACCACATTAAAAGCCGCCGACTTGTAATCCTTAAAATGAGGTTCAATACCGCCAAAGCGTTTGCCATAGAGAGCAAAAGTCTTTAATGAAGGGGGAATATCGCTAAGGACAGCCCATGAACCGTTAGCCATGTCTAGGTTAGCCGTCGCTAAATGACAATTAACATCACCGAGTACGGTGACATCGGGAACTAGATAAGCTTGCTCTGCGGGAGGTATCAGTTGTTCAACACGCTTGGTTGTACCTGTTGGCAGAGTCACTAGCAGATCGCTCTTTGCGCGAATTGCCCAAGACCAGTGATTTTGCTGTAACCATCGGATTAATTCCCCATGTTCAAAACCTCGGTCGGCAAGCAAGGTCACCGTACTTTGTGGCGGCAATAGAGAGCGTACTTGTTCTAAGACGGGACGATAATGTTCAAAGCCAACTGTAGCGCTGCCATGCTCTAGTACTACTTGAGCTAGAGTAATCGACCTCCCTCCCCAAATCAAGCATACTTCTATAAGACAGAATTTATCCCACAGCATACTTGTGTCTAAGGCTAGTTCCAACGATTCTCCTGCAAATGCTTGGAGAAAGTGCTTCACCAATGGGTTATAGAATCTCTCGGCGATGATATGTGGATTATGCACAAAGTAGCTTAGTCTTTCCATCTGACTTCTGGCTTGGCACTCTCGATGGCTCAAATAGGGCAACCAATGACTCAGACTTGCCCTTCCTGATTGCAATATCGCGGCTACTGCCTCCGCAAATCCTTGGAGATGTCGCTTATCTTTTGGCTTGAGCCATTGACGCAGTTGTTCTTGTAGCTGAAGATATAGGTGGGTCATTTGTATAAGATCTTTTGTTGAGGAACTTGAGTATCTCATCTCTTGCCCCTTTTTGCCTCTTGTCTCATGATGAGATTCTATGCCTAGCAACGCTTTTCAGATTTTTCTGCACCACTAAGGACTTCAAACTCAAGACTTCAAACTGTCCCATCTTGATAATTGATGTTGCAGTTAGGCTTTAACGATTTAAGAACAAATTATAATCTTACTTAGTTATGGTCAACTCACAGCCTTATCCTATTGTATCTCAGCTATTTGAGACACATATAAGCATTCTTATCGTAGATGATGCTGACAGCGATCGCCTAACTTACTCGCGTTATTTACAATCAGACTCAGAGAAAACTTATCGCATTATCGAAGCGGCAACCCTAGAAGAAGGTTTAGAACTATGGCGATCGCAGAAGCCCGATATTATACTGCTTGATCTAAATTTGCCTGATGGCAATGGCTTGGGCTTTCTAGAAGCAATTAATGTAGATCGCTCATGGGAAAATGTTCCTGTGATTGTGTTGACAGGGTCTGGAGATGAGAAAAAGGCTTTGCAAGCCATTAAATTAGGGGCTACCGACTATTTGGTAAAAGGAGATTTGACGGCAAAATCGCTCTCTACTGCGGTTAAGCAAGTGCTGCAAGAAAGTTGGCTCAAGGCTCAACTACAGAGATCGCAACAACAGCAAATATTAATCGCCGCGATCGCACTACGGATTCGCGAATTTACGGACTTAGATGATATCTCGAATGCAATTGTTAAAGAGGTACGTCAATTTATAAAAGCCGATCGCGCCACTATTTATAAATTCAACCCAGCAGATATGAGTGGCAAAATTGTTGCCGAAGATATTGTCTCACCTTGGCAACCTTGCTTAAATGTACATGTTGAAGATACGTGCTTTCGAGAAAATCTTGGTGGTGCATATTGCGAGGGCAGGATTTTCGTTGCCAATGATATTTATGCTGCTAATTTGACAGCGTGCCATATTCACCTGCTTGAAAGATTTCAAGTACGCGCTAATCTGGTAGTACCGATTCTGTTGCCAGATGTAGGACAGGAAACTTTATGGGGCTTGCTAATTTTGCATCAATGCGCGGCTCCAAGGATTTGGCTAGAGACAGATATTCAGCTTCTTCAGCAGCTAGCGGTGCAACTCTCTATTTCTATTCAGCAAGCGATCGCTTATCAAAAAGTTCAAGCCGATTTAGTAGAACGTAAACGATTTGAGAACTTGCTCCTAAAGTATCAAGCAGATCTAGAAGAACGCAATGATTTCCTAGAAAGCACAACTGAAGACTTACAATGCACTGTGGAAGAATTGAGGGTCTCTACTGAAGATTTAGTCACTCAGCATCGACAACTAGATTACGAACAGATCCGCTACCAAAATTTATTTAACTTTGCGCCTAATGGTTATCTGGTGACAGATACATCGGGAAGGATAATTGAAGCAAATCAAACAATCTTAAGTTTGCTTGCGATTGATCATGAGGCTATTTTAGGGCAACTCCTTGCTAGCTTTATTGACTCTTATCATTTGGAATTTTTCTATAAACACCTCAATTCTCTACTATCTCAGAACAAGTTAGAAGCAGCTGAAGAATTCACCATAGTTCCACTTCAGGGAAAGCCTTTTCCTGCTGAAATTATCGCAACTAGAAATATTACTGCTGATTCAAATAGCATTCAACTACTATGGATAGTCCGTAATATCAGCGATCGCAAACGAGCCGAGGAAGAACTGCTCCAACTCAATCAAACTCTAGAAGCAAAAGTCATAGAACGCACTCAAGCCATAAAATTGCAATCGCAAATGCTGGAGCAGACTCATGATTCGGTAATCTCTACTACTTTGGATGGCACGATCCTAACTTGGAACATTGGGGCTGAGAAACTCTATGAATACGAGCAAAATGAAGCGATCGGGAAGAACGTTAGTATGCTTTACCTAAATGAAGATTTGCCTCTTCTAGAAGCCACAGTTTTTCGACCGCCATTAGAAAAGGAAAATCATGAAGTTGAACTACGGAATCGGACAAAATCTGGAAAAATAATTTATATAGGCTTGCGTCTTTCGCTTGTTCGGGATGCACAGGGAAAACCCGCTTTCTTGATTGGTTGCTCTAATAATATTAGCGATCGCAAGCTTGCTGAAGAAAGTCTCAGAAAGAGCGAACAACGGTTTGCGAATCTAGCGGCAACAGCTCCTGTAGCAATTTTCCAAATCAATCAAAATAACGAATGCACCTACGTCAATGAGTTTTGGACTCAAATTACAGGGCAAGAATCCAGTATAGCTCTAGGTTATGGATGGCTTCAGACCATTCATCCCGATGATCGGGAACAGATCCATCAACAATGGACTCAAGCTATCGAGCAACAAGTCTATTATCAAAATGAAGGAAGATGCATCAGACCAGATGGAACTATTTGCTGTTACTATTGCCAAGCCGTACCTGTACTGGATGAAGATGGTGTTTTTAAAGGTTATATTGGCACATTAAACGATATTAGCGATCGCAAACAAGCAGAAATCAGGTTAAAACTAGCTAATCAAGAACTTCTCCACGCCACCAAGCTCAAAGATGAATTTCTCGCCAACATGAGCCATGAGCTTCGTACTCCACTTAATGCGATCTTAGGACTATCAGAATCTCTTCTCGAAGAGATTTTAGGCTCACTAAACGAAAAGCAATTAAAGGCGATCGCTACAGTAGAATCCAGCGGCGAACATCTGCTATCACTGATTAACGATATTCTCGATCTATCAAAAGTGTCATCGGGGATGATGACACTAGATATTGAAGCAGTTTCAGTCAAAAGTCTTTGTGATACTAGTCTAGTTTTCATCAATCAGCAAGCATTTCAAAAGAACGTGCAAATCGATAGCCATATTCCTCCACATATAAATAATATCAATATCGATGAGCGCCGCATTAAACAGGTGTTGATCAACCTGCTTACAAATTCTGTTAAGTTTACTCCATCTGGAGGAAAAGTAAGTCTGCTAGTTGCTATTGGTATCGGCAATACATGGCAAGGAAAAGCGATAATTCCTCAACGACTCCAAAACACGAATTCGTGGATGATCGTATTTCAAGTAGTAGATACTGGCATTGGGATTGCCTCCAAAGATTTGCGGTTACTCTTCCAGCCCTTTGTACAGGTGGATAGCGCCCTTAACCGTCAGTACGAAGGTACTGGTTTAGGACTAGCCCTTGTTAAGCAGATTGTTGAACTTCATGGAGGTCAAGTTATAGCCGAAAGTGAAGTCGGGCAAGGCAGTCGCTTTACAGTTGCCCTCCCCTATGAAATAACGACATCTGACGCGATCGCATCTGCATCAATTTCTCCAACCTTATCTTCACTGAGCGTAAATCCTGACAATGCGCCGCTTATTTTGTTAGCAGAAGACAATGAGGCGAATATCCACACCTTCAGTTCCTATTTGACCGCACTTAATTATCGTGTCATCATCGCCAGAGATGGGGAAGAAGCTGTTGCTATGGCTAAGGCAAATTCTCCAGATATCATCATCATGGATACTCAAATGCCAACAATGGATGGACTAGAAGCAACCAAACAAATTCGCCTCGATCCTGATTTGACAAGTATTCCCATCATTGCTTTAACTGCACTGGCGATGGAAGGCGATCGTGAAAGATGTCTGGACGCAGGAGCTAATGAGTATCTCAGTAAACCAATTAAATTGAAACAACTCGCTAATGCTATTCAACAATTTCTAATACGAAACTAAAGCGCTTTGCGCTCAAACCCAAAAGAAGAAAAGTTTTAAAAGCGTTGCGAAGCAGCGCTTTTAAAACTTTTCTTCTTTTGATCGGCAATTGCGGTAATACCAAGACACAAAATGGCTACGCCATTTTGTGTCTTGGTATCAATCTATGGAAGTTCAAATTTTCCTAAGCCTTGGCGCAAGATCTCTGGATGGAGATCGTCGGTTAAATCGATGATTGTGGATACTTCAAAATTCTGGTCGGAACCATCATCAATGATCAAATCAACTAATTTGTAAAAGTGGTCAAAGAGTTCTATTTTAGGTAATTCACAAACATTATACTGTTTTCCCTGTTTGCCATTCTTGGGTTGAGGCATGAAATCTTCATCATCAAGATTTGCTTTCGACTGATTTGCAGAAGTAGAAATGATCGGATTTCCAAGCGCTTCAATAAGCGTCTGTGATACCCCATGATCGGGAACTCGAATCCCTGTAGTTTTACGCTTGGGATTTAGCACCAATTTTGGCACAAGCTTAGTAGCTGGCAAGATGAATGTAAAAGGACCTGGCACAAGACTCTTCATGGTTCGATAGTTCGCATTAGAGACGATCGCATATTCAGAAATATTCGATAGCGATGAGCATAAAAATGTAAGCGGCTTATCATTCGACATCTGCTTGAGCTTACGCACACTTTCTATACCCGACTTTGACATCAGATCACAACCGATCGCATAGACAGTATCCGTAGGATAGAGCATGATCGCGCCATCGCGTAAAGCAGCTACAATTTGGGCGATCGCGCGTGGTTGTGGATTGTCAGGATGCAGTTTGTGAATCGTAGCCATGGTTGCGCCTCGCGCTATATTTTTTAAACAAGCTCGCTTTGCGTGCTTTAGAACCCATTTAAGAATTGTAGTTTTTGCCCCCCTAGCCCCCCAATTCTGGGGGGAACCATATTTAAGTCCCCCAGAATTGGGGGATTTAGGGGGCTAGACACCTAGAGCTTTAAACGAAATTCCAAGTATCATATAATTCTTAAATGGGTTCTTAAATGGAAGTACGCTTGGCGTACTTCCATTTAAAGATATTCTCTGTTC
The DNA here is from genome assembly GCA_023336205.1 of Pseudanabaena sp. Salubria-1. Lineage (GTDB taxonomy): Bacteria > Cyanobacteriota > Cyanobacteriia > Pseudanabaenales > Pseudanabaenaceae > Pseudanabaena. Next base: position 10,518 of record JALQCR010000005.1, on the reverse strand, counting down.
ATCAGAGGTTGCAGTACTTCAGGAATCAAGATACGTCCGTCAGGTTGCTGATAGTTTTCGAGAATGGCGGACATGGTGCGTCCAACGGCTAAACCAGAGCCATTGAGAGTATGCAAAAACTCAGTGCCCTTCTTGCCCTTACTCTTAAAGCGAATATTTGCTCGACGAGCTTGAAAATCATGGAAATTCGAGCAGCTAGAAATTTCGCGATAGGTATTTGCAGTCGGCAACCAAACTTCGAGGTCATAGCATTTAGCAGCACTGAAGCCGATATCACCTGTACAAAGTTCAACGACACGATAGGGAAGTTTTAAAGCTTGCAAAATCGATTCAGCATCGCGCACTAGTTTTTCATGCTCCTCAGCCGAGTCTTCGGGAAGAACAAATTTTACGAGTTCGACCTTATTGAACTGGTGTAAACGGATTAAGCCTCTAGTGTCGCGCCCATAACTACCTGCTTCCCGCCGAAAACAAGGTGTATAGGCACAATGATGAACTGGTAGGTTCTCACCATCAAAGATTTCATCACGATATAAGTTCGTAACAGGCACTTCAGCAGTAGGAATCAGCCATAGATCATCGTCAACACATTTAAATGAATCATCGGCAAACTTTGGTAATTGCCCAGTGCCCGTCATACTTCCCGTATTCACCAATAGCGGCGGTGCAACTTCGACATAACCATTAGCAGTATGGGTATTCAGCATAAACTGAATGAGAGCGCGTTCGAGGGCTGCTCCTGCTCCGATTAAGTTAACAAAACGAGCTTGAGCAATTTTGACAGCGCGTTCAAAGTTGAGAATGCCTAGTTTTTCGCCGATTTCCCAATGAGGCAAAATATCAGTGCGATCGCTTTTATATTCATCCCCCCAATGTCGCACTTCGACATTTTCGGTTTCATTCGCGCCAATGGGAGTTGTTTCGCTAGGCAAATTTGGCAACGTCATCAAAATGGCATTGCTTTCTTCTCGGAGCGCCCTTTCCTTAGGTTCTAGTTCCGCCAGCAGTTGTTTGACTTCAGGCGATCGCGCTTTTAACGCTTGGATTTCTGATTCTGGCGCACCAGATTTCATCTTGAGACCAACTTGCTTACCGATGTCATTGCTTTCGGCTTGCAAATGCGATCGCTGAGTTTCAAGTGCACGGACTTCCTGCTCTAGTTCGACCAATCTACTAATGTCGTAACCTTTCCCTCGACTATTGAGGCGAGCTTGCACCTGTTCGGGCTGCGATCGCACGAGCTTAATGTCTAACACGGACTTTTATTTAACCTAAACGCATTTAAAGCATCATACAGCGCTTTGCGCCCAAACCCAAAGTGTGAGTCGCCCGCGTAGTGGGCGACTCACACTTTGGGTTTGGGTTACTTTAGAGCCTTTATGCCAACAATTAGACCTTGGCAAACATTAGTGAGAAATTCTAAATCTAGTGTTTCAAGGCGATCGCTACTTTTATGATAATGAGGATTTCGCATATTTGCAGTGTCAGTAACCATCAGAGCTTTGTAACCAGCATCCCAAAAAGGTGCATGATCGCTACGACGAGTATCGGGGATAACCAAGCCACGCCAACCTGCAGGAAGCCATTCACAAGGCACAGTTGATTTCATGTGATGTTGTAAATGGATGAGATCGGGAATTGTCGGGATACTCCCGATCAAGCCAATAAAATCGCCAGTGTTAGGATAGAACTTGTCTAAGCCTGCGGGATAATGTTGCGAATTTGGACTGCGATCACAATATCCCAACATCTCCAGAGAAATCATCAGCCGCAATTTTTGGTTTTCATCTTTGAGTTTCTTCGCATAAGCGGCACTTCCACACAAGCCATATTCCTCCATATCAAAGGCGATTAATTGGATCGGATATTTAATTGGATTTGTCGAAAAATATTCAGCGAGTTCAAGCAATACAGCAACCCCAGATCCATTGTCATCCGCTCCCACGCAAGCAGGAACCGTATCGTAATGTGCGCCAATAATCAAAGGCGATCGCTGTTTCTGGGTATGAGCGGCAATATTTAGAATTAAGTTCTGATGTTTATTCCCATTGACTTCAAACTCATGGGTGACTACTTCACCGAATTTAGCAAAATGTGATCGGATATATTCCCTAGCAAATAAATGTCCAGCCGATGCATAGTAAGGATTACGCTCTATAACTAATTTTTCAAGATATTCAAGTAATCGATCTTGGAGATTTTTCATTCGCCTAGGTTTTAATCTAATAGTTCTCTAATTAAGGCTTTTAATTCTTGTTCCTCTGGTCGCTTCTCATATTCAGCATGAGTATAAATCCAAGCTAATTTGATGATTTTTTGATTTTGACTCACTAGATACATCAGCCTCCCCTGCCCAGATGCGCCAGCGAGACTCGGCATCCGAAACCTAAGTTTATAAAACTTCCAGCTATCCGATATCACCAATCCTTTTGGTAATGGTTCAAGATTTGCATCAGACAAATAAGGATTAGAAGCGAGGCTGTTTATAAGCTCACTGATGGTATCGATAAAAGTTTCTTTCTGACGGTCACCTTTACAATGGCGTTTTAGTAAAAGTTTATAGCTGCGTTGAAATTTACTTGCGCTCATGTAGGTAAATAGGTGGAAGGAGGAAAAAGAAGACGACGCAGGAAGTCAAAATCAATCCAACGTAGATTGTAAGCCCACTCGAACATGGCTACATACAGATACAAATACTTCTTGTGAATACCTCGAAAGGGACGCAGAAAATTGCGTAAACCAACCCAAATGCCCTCCATAGTATTGCAATGAACCTCACAAAAACCATCTTGATCTTCATCGCGGGCATACTCGCGCTGAGAGTGACAAACGGTTTGACGCTCACGACCAGAAGCAGGTATGCGATTATAAGCATCGGATTCATCGGTATAGACTGTCGTGGTCGGTAAGGTCGTTACCTCTACCTGCGGTTGAATCGTGATTTGTTGAGTATTGTCACAGACCTTCATGCGGATCTGACCACTGTTGCGCCCAACAGTACCGACAATGGGTGGACGGTCATTTGCCATGGTTCCCTTGCCTTTGCGTTGATTCCCGCGTTGTCTTGGTGGGTCTGCTATTGGATCTTTTTTTTTGCTCCCTTTTCTCCTGCATTCTGAAACATCTCGTCCATCTCGGCTTCAGCATCGGGCAGATTACCATTAATCAAATGGGCAAATCCTCGACGTTGGATGCGATGCCGCCAAGACAATAATGTCCCATAGTCGAGTCCTAGTTCCTCGGCTATGTGTTGGGTCGTTTGTCCTTGTAAGAATCCACGCAATATCAGCACGATCTGACCACAGGTGTAATGGCTTCCTGATAAGTCTGTTCCTGTAAAAATGTGAAACACTTTCCCACATTCCCGACACTTATATTTGACGATTGGTGTACGTTGGCGATCGTGTGGCGCTTGTCCTGCTGGTATTGCGTGTCCACTTGGACAATGCAAACCCTTTGGATGCTGGATCTTTAATAACCATTCATAGCACGCTTGTTCATCTAACAATTCGGTCAGGGGAAATTTGATCATGGCATCTCTATCGATTCATGAAAATGACTTCCTCCTATTTTGCCATTTCACCTACTTCCCCATATGAGCGTTTACTTGATGCTTCAATCTGAAATGGAAACAAGCCAGTCACGAAAATCACTCCCGTTTGTAAATTTTTGGTTTTGAGACTCATCTAAAGCGGATTGCACAGCTTGAGTCATCGTGACGTTATAAGCAGGGTGTTGTCTTTCAATTTCATCCAAGATTAACTCATCATCACCTGTGTAAATTTCTATAGACTGATTGATTTGGCGATCGAGTAATCTCTTTAATTGGATAATTTCTCTCAGCCCCAATTTAGTGATGACCTCAACAAGCTCCTGATAGGAAAGAGACAAATTCAAGACAACATGTGGTTGCGCTACATCAGTTAATATTTCTGTAGATGTCTCTGACATTGAATTAGCTATCTGTGGCATAAGTTCTAGGGACTCCTATTTTTTGAATTCCTTGATCTATAATCTAGCAGAAATTGAAATATAAGTAGCTAATAGTTAACAACAAGCCAGTGCCAACGCCCTCTCTGGTTTTAGTTTAGAATGTGATTTTAGATTGATTGCTATAGAGGCTCCTTCTCATTTTGCCAGATGGCGCGAATTATCTTGATTTCATCGTAGCTATATTCTTCACGCAGATGATCAAAGAGATTGCGTAAAGAATCACCACCGATCGCATCTAGTGCTTCATAAATTACGGTTTGACGCTCTGGAGCAACAAGGCGATCGCAGTTAATCGCATAGCCAGCTTCAATTAGTTGGACCAGATGCGTCCAAACTGTCGCGGGTTTAAGTCCGCGATCGCGAGCTATATCGTCAATATCTAAGCCATTCTCATACATCGCAAGGGTTTCGCGTTGTGTACTTGCCTTCGATAATTTTGATTTTGGTGTGGCTTCCTGTTTGACTTTGGATGGCGTGGATTCAGTGGCTTCCGCAGGAGGATATTTGAGATGATGGTCGAGAATAATTGCGATAAAATCATCGGCATATTGTTCTAATTTCTTTGCGCCAACTCCTGACAACTTCGCAAAATCCTTCCGATCCGTCGGTTGCTGCTCTGCCATTTGATTGAGCGTGGCATTACTGAAAATAACATAGGGCGGGACTTCCTGCTCATCAGCAAGGTTTTTGCGTAACAACCGTAATCTCTCAAAGAGAATATCCACATCAACAGGTCTTTCCCTTGACTCATCCCGATCAGCAGTTTTTGCAGGCTCAGCATCACGTTCTATTGGCAATAGCACATTACGCTGATTTCGCATTACCTCCCAACTACGATCGTTGAGCTTGAGAATACCGTAGCCATCAGTAGTTTGGGTTAGAAAACCTTGATGAGTTAGCGATCGCGCCAGTTGTCGCCATTCATCTAGACTGCGATCTTTACCAATGCCATAGGTAGATAGGTTCTCATGTCCATGCTGTAACACCTTCTCTTTGCGCGAACCTCTCAACACATCAATTACATGCCCTGCTCCAAACCGCTCCTTTGTCCTAGCCACACAGGATAAGAATTTTTGAGACTCCACAGTCCAATCTTCCATTGGCTTCGGGGAAAGACAGTTATCACAGTTGCCGCAATCACCGTGAAAATGTTCACCGAAATAACGAAGCAGAATCGTGCGGCGACAGGCGACTCCTTCAGCATAGTCCACCACCTGACGTAATTGCTGCTGCGCGATCCTCTGTTCTGCTTCTAATGGTTCATTGGTTTGAGGATCGACTTTTTGAGCAATGAGAAATTTGATCGTTTCTAAATCTCCATAGCCTAGAAACAATGTGCAGTGAGAATCCTCACCATCGCGTCCTGCACGACCTGATTCTTGATAATACCCTTCAATATTTTTGGGTAAATCGTAATGAATCACAAACCGCACATCAGGTTTATTAATGCCCATCCCAAAGGCAACTGTCGCCACCATTACCTGCACATCGTCACGAATCCAACGAGTTTGATTTTCTTCCCGTTCTTTATTCCCTAACCCTGCATGATAGGGAATTGCTTCGATGCCATCTTCTCTCAGGCGACTGGCGATTTCATCGACACGTTTACGGCTGAGGCAATAGACTATGCCTGATCCTTGTAGCCTCTTAATTTGCTGTAATAGATTTACATAGGTTTGCTCATTCCCTTGTTTGGGAACAACTTCATAATAGAGATTAGACCGATTGAAGCTTGCCACATGAATGTATGGCTGCTTCAGTTGCAATTGCTGACTAATATCTTCGCGCACTCGCTCTGTCGCCGTAGCGGTCAAGCCAATCACGGGTACATCAGGATGGAGTTGGCGAATTCGACTTAGTTGGCGATATTCTGGACGAAAATCATGTCCCCATTCCGAAACACAGTGAGCCTCATCCACCGCAAACCCTGCGATACCCATTTTCCCTTTAATGATATTTAGGAATTCGAGAAACTGTTCGGCAAATAAGCGCTCTGGGGCGACATAAACTAACTTAATTGCCCCATTGAGAATCGCTTGCGATCGCTGAGTACTTTCTCGATTTGTCAGCGTACTATTGAGAAATGTCGCGCCAATACCGTTTTCTTTGAGAGCCGTAACTTGATCTTGCATCAGTGCGATCAGAGGAGAAACGACTATCGTCACCCCAGTCTTGAGCAATGCTGGCAACTGAAAGCAAATCGACTTACCGCCCCCAGTTGGCATGATTGCCAAGGTGTCGCGTCCAGCCATACTTGCTTCAATAATCTCGCGCTGACCTGCCCGAAAGGATTCATATCCAAAATATTGCTTCAGCGCCTGCTGCAAAGAATCACTGTTTGACATGGTTTTTCGGGTTAGTAAATTTCAGTCAAGGGGATTAAGAAACCATTTAATAATTGTAGTTTTTGCCCCCCTAGCCCCCCAATTCTGGGGGGAACCATATTTAAGTCCCCCAGAATTGGGGGATTTAGGGGGCTAGACACCTAGAATTTTAAACGAGATTTTAAGTGTTATACCAAAACACAAAATGGCTATGCCATTTTGTGTTTTTAAAAACCTTACAGGGTTTGCTTTTTAATTCCCAAAAGTGTTATCACACTTTTGGGAATTGGTGTTAGGTAATTCTTAAATAGCTTCACAAAACAAACCTATAAATGTCCAGATCTCCGACTTTTTCTGTGCAATCAAAGAGAATCTTTGATTGCACAGAAAAAGTCGGAGATCTCAATATTTGCATCTATTGATCTTCTTCCGTAATTTGCAAGCGAATAGTCCGCCCAGACTGATCATTACCAATCTGGACAGTAACATTTTGACTGGCTAAGGAATCAAGAGAATTAAGTAGATCTAGTAAATTTGGTGTGCTTGCACCCGACTCCACATATAGCTGATCGGCGGATGTCGAGACGCGCTTCCAGATACCGTAGAGTTTAGCGATCGCCTGTTCGAGTTGTGAAGCTTGGCTGACCAAATCGGAAGCAAGCTTGAGGCAACCAAGTCTTAGAGCTCCTCAAGTGCTAGATCGATATTTACAGAACGCTGTGCGATCGCTTGTACTTGACTCGTATTGGTTAGATATTTGGTCAACCTTTGAGCATCAGCGGTAACCAGCTTAATATTATCGAGATCAGAGGCATCGGCGATCGCCTGTTTCAATGGAGTTTGATAAGATTCAGGCAACTTGTCGATTTCGCGCACTAGGGGCGCTACATAACGGGTAGGAATTGTGTGAGCGGCTATCTTCTCTTTAAATCATCGGGAAGATGGTCAGAACTCATCGATGTCCACTCATCGGATAGTTGTCGCACTTCACGTCTAGTAATCTTTTCTCCATTTCTAGCCGCATCAACAATCAACTGCTGCACTTCAGCGGAAGCTTGAGCTGTTTCTAAGAAAGCTCTCTTACTAAATTGACGAATATCATCAGCATCTAGCTGACCGTCCGCCATTAAAGTATCAGCACTATTGGCAAGCTGAATCCATGAATAAGCTTGAGACTTACTAATTTCTCGCTCTTGCAGCCATTTCAAGAATCCCGTACCGCGTCCTTCGCCATTTGCTTTCTCGCGATCGCGTACAGTTCGCAAGATTCTACCCCGCCAAATATCTGTCTGCAAATCGAAGCGATCGCATACTTGCCAAGCTAGATCGACTTCTTCAAGAAATTGACCTTCTGCCAAACCTTCATCATTGGGATCGGGTAAGGAAAGCGAAAAATCTGTCAGATCGAGATTTGCTAAAGATTCATTGGGAATAGATGTGACGGAAATAGATTCGAGTAGAGTTTCACTCACGGACACAGACAACCTTTGGTTTAATGACTTTGAAGCATGAGCAACATAAAAGTTGCCCATCTAATATACACAAAAAAAAAAAAAACCACCTAAAAAAAAACCCCACACGGGGGGGGGGCGGCCCCCCCCCCCCCCAACAGTTTTGAGGTTTATTAAATTTTCATTCCTAACGAATCTGAAAATTGATAAATAGGCAGCTCAAAAATGTGAGCTGGGCGGTGAGTAAAAACATATAGATCACGGCGCGTTTTTTGAAAATAGTTAAGATCAAGCCGATCGCCTTGAGATCGATTATTGGACCAAAAACGAGAAAGGCAAGTAGTGATCCACCTGTAAAAGTCGAGGCAAATGACAAAGCAAAAAATGCGTCCACCGTCGAACAAATCGAAACGATCGCAGCCAAGATCATCATGGCGATAATCGAGCTAACTTGCCCCTGTCCCAATGAGAGAATAATATCGCGGGGAACCCAGACCTGAATCACCGCAGCGATCGCACTACCCATAACGAGGATCGCCCCTAGCTCACGCATTTCTGCAAGCGTATTATCCAACAATAGATTTAAGCGATCGGGCAAAGATTTAGACACAATTTGATTACTTGACGATAAATAACCCGCAAAATCTAAAGGCTGATTGCGATCTTCTCCTAAAAAAAATGTGCCTACAGGTACAGCCCCCGCCTTAACCTTTGGTGCTGGTAAAGCAAGAGCAATATTCGGCTGCAAAATAGCCCGCAAATCCTTTTGAGAACTAAATACCATGGCGATAATTGTGGCGATCGTAAATGACAACACAATTCGCAATACCGCAATTTCAGGCTGATCGCGAAAGGCTGTCCAAGTTGCCCACATTACTACAGGGTTAATCGTTGGAGCTGCCATTAAAAAGCTCACCGCCACCGAAATCGGTGCGCCTTGCGAAATAAGTCGTCGCGCCACAGGCACATTGCCACATTCGCACACGGGAAACATAAATCCGAGTAGACTTCCTGCCAATGCTCCTAAAAAAGGATTTTTGGGCAAAATAGCTATAAGCTTGCGCTCATCCACAAATATTAATAAGACCCCCGACAGTAAAACTCCCATCAACAAAAACGGGATTGCTTCCACGAGGAGGCTCAAAAACAAAGTAAAGGCACTGAGAATTTGATTCATAGTTGCGCTATTTGGCATTCCCAGAGATTAAAAGGACGCAAACCGCCCTTTTAATTTCTAGGATTTAAGGCGTTTGCTAGTTTGTTAATTTTTAGCTTAACAATTATAGAGGCTTATAAAGTGCTGCACGTTTTAAAATTTTTTGGGACTCTTCTCGTAAAATGTAATGTTAATACAGCAAAACTAAAAATTAAAATTTGCTGCAATGGGTAACGGGACTAAAAACATGCACCAATGCTCAATAGGAAACAGCCGCCATGACCGCACCAGATCCGCAACTACCCACAATTCCTGTCGCTTCTAAAATCAACCCACCAAAGTTAGAAGATTATCGGATTCCCGTATCTCCAGGATATGCCATCCCCGAAGATCGCTATGCGATGTCCGCTCCCGATCTGGGTGGTGAGTCAGCAATTTTAGCTGAGTTTGATGCGGCTGTGCGCTCTGACCAATTTTCCTTAGCATTACAAAAAATAATTCGTTGTCGCGATAATGTCTTACCTGCTTTGCTAGAGCGACTCGAAAGCGATGAAATAGCTATATCCAAAAAAGCAGCGATCGCCTTAGGTTATTTGCGATCGCCATTAGCAATTTCACCGTTAATCGCCGCCGCCAAAAATCCTCACCGTCAAATTCACTGGCAAGCAGCAGCTCTAAGTTGGATTGGCAGTGCTGAAGCGATCGGGGCATTAGTCAAGTTATTACGTCATCCATCTATTCAGGTGCAAGCTGCAAGCGCTAAGGCTCTGGGACGAGCTAGTTTACCTGCGGTATCACCTTTAGTGGAGGCTTTGAAACACAATGATGACATGGTAAAAGTTCATGCCGCTCATTCTCTTGGGCAAATTAGTTCCCCCTTAGCGGTCACCACCCTAATCGATGCGCTGGAGAATGGTAGCAAATCAGTTCGTTTTGAGGCTGCTTGGGCGCTAGGTCAGATTAAATCGCCTCTATCGGCTAATTCTCTAGCGCGATTACTTACAGACAATGACATTAGTGTGCAGTCTCAAGCCGTACAAGCTTTAAAGAATATTGGTACTCCCGCGATCTCGCCTGTTTCCAAAATGCTCTACAACACCTCTAGTCATACTCGTAGTGTTGCCGCTCGCACTTTAGGGCATATTGGCATGGAGGAAGTTGTACCAATGCTTGCCCAAGTCTTGAGAGATGATGAATATGCCTATGTGCGTTGTGATGCTGCATTAGCTTTGGGGGAAATTGGCTCGCATGATGCGGTGTTCTATCTTTCGCAAGCGATAAAAGATCGCGATCGTTCAGTCCGCAATGCTATTTTGAGGGCACTAGCGCAAGTAAATTCACCTGAAGCTCAGGAAATCTTAAATAATATTAAACACACGGTATCTATACCAAATTATTCTGTCTCCAATCTCCGAGATTTTGGTGATGAGTCAGACTTTACGACAATTCAGGGATAAGTTTCTAATAGAAATATATAGTAATAAAAGGTTCGCTTAGGACATAAAACCCAAAATCAAAGTGGGGGGGGGGGGGGGGGGGGGGGGGGGGGGGGGGGGTGTTTTTTTTTTTTTTTTTGTTTTTTTTGTTTTTTTTT
>JALQCR010000068.1 GCA_023336205.1 Pseudanabaena sp. Salubria-1 | reverse complement strand
TATAAATAAAAAAAAAAAAATTTTGGGGGGGGGGCCCCCCCCCCGGGGGCCCCCCCCCCCCCCACAACACTCAAAATCTTACAACTCATTTAAGAGCGCTATATCCTATATCAATTCAAATACCCACCAGTTTCAAATTCAAAAAGCTGTAAATAATACAGACATAAATAACTAAGGAGTGAAAATTCAATAACCTGTGCAAATAAACTCAAAACATTTTTGGGTTTTATTAAATTTCTGACCCTAAACACCTATTAAGCATTTGTAATATACTCAGTAATATATTGCTAGACCAATACTGATCAAACTTATGGTTGTGCAAACTCTAGCTCGTCGAAAATCTATTGAAGAATACCTTGACGCAGAAGAAACTGCTGAGCAGCGCAGCGAGTATCGTAATGGAGAAATAATCGCAATGGCTGGTGGTTCAATTAACCACAATCGCATCATTCGCAATTTCAGTAGATTGCTAGAATCTCCAGACTATGAAGTTTTTATTAGTGACTTACGCTTGTGGATTCCTGCTTATAACGAATATACCTATCCAGATATTTTGCTAATCAAAGGCGAGCCAATCTTTCAAGAAAACCGAACAGATACGGTGATTAATCCCAGTATCATTATCGAAGTTTTATCTAAATCCACCAGCAATCGCGATCGCGGTGACAAGTTTGCATTTTATCGATCAATTCATGAGTTTCAAGAATATATTTTAGTTGATCAATATCGAGTTCACATCGAACAGTTTCGGAAAAATGACGATGGTAACTGGTTACTGAGCGAGTCTGAAGATCAAAATGGGATTCTGGCTTTAGCAGATGGGCTTTGCCAAATTTCCCACCGTGACATCTACGCAAAAGTCAAATTTGATCAGGTATAAAAGTTCTTAGCTCAAAATATGGCAAAGGCGATCGCAGAAATTTATTTGACTCAAACAAGCCTAGACAAGCGATCGTAGAAAACATCAAAGGTTTACTGTTCCCAATCTTGGCTAGTGTCACATATAAAATTTTCTGTCACAATATCTTCAAATTTATAGGGACAACTTTCTGGAAAAGCGCGTAAGGGTAAGTTTGTTTCTCGGAGTGCCAAATCAACACCTGATTCAAATCCATCTGCCAACGCCTCGACAATACGAGATTTTAAACTGGGATTGCGATGAAAATGTCGGTTAATCGCTCGGCGCTGTTCGCGAATTGTCAAGAACCAACTACGCGATCGCCGATCTGGTTGATATTCCCACTTAAGCAAGTGTCCCAACAAAACACCAAGATGACTAACTAACTCGCGATACTCCTGTCTACCCAAGGCTTGAACTTCCTCCAGTAAATTTTGCCAGTCTAGGGCTGATACTTCGTGACGGGCTAGTGCTTGTTCTTGCCACTGCACCCAACCGTAAAAATCTTGATCGTATAGTTTGCTCATATAAAGTAAAGCAATGTTGAAGCAAGATAATTCTAACAAATTCCCGAAGGTTTTCTGCTCAGAATATGACGTAGACGATCGCTGATATTTACTTGTCTTACAGCGCTTTGCGCTCAAACCCAAACCAAGAAAAAATTTAAAAGCGTTGCGAAGCAACGCTTTTAAATTTTTTCTTGTGGTTTGTTTGATCGGTAATTGCTGTAAAGACTTTAGACTAATGGTGTAATTCCCAAAATCCGAAGAAGCTCCCCAGCTTTTGGATGCTTCGGGCTTATTTCTATGGCTTTGTGCCATGCCGCGATCGCCTCTCCAATCTCTCCTAACAAGGCAAAGACTTGTCCTGCCAAGACATAAAAATCGGCATTAGAGGAATACAGCGAGATCGCCCGTTGGTTTTGGGAAATAGCTTCCATGAGATCGCCTGAGATGAAAGCCTGAATGGCTTCGCGATGATGCCAGAGAGCCAAATCATGTAGACAAATTAGTGGGGCAAGATCGACACCACAACGATGACAGCTAGTAGATGCGATCGAACGAGAATCTTCGTTAATTCTTGACGGACGGTAAATAGCTCGACAAACAGGGCATTTCATTGGGTTTAATATTAATTTCAAGCCTAAATCTGTAAGGTTGCGTCCCTGCGAGAGGCAACCTTACAGATTTAGTTAGGATTCTTTAGTGGTGGAGTAGTAGAGAAAATCAGATAGTTCTTCTTGAAGTTGAGCGATCAATACTGTTTCTTCTTGAGCGATCGCCTCTTCTAGGCGATCGAGCAGATCTTGCAATTCATCCGCTTGCTCATCTTCGAGGGTATCGATGAGCTTTTGTCCCTGCTCAACCAGTTTTGCTAACTCAGGATCGAGTTCAGTAAATATCTCATCATCATCTTCAATCTCATCATCATCTTCCACAAATAGAGAATCTAAATAATGCTTGGCTTGATTGAGAGCTTGACTAGAAAGCTTCTGCACACCTGTGGCGCTTTCCACAACTAGCTTAGCTTGCTGCCCCTTGCCTTTCTCGGTTGTAGTGACTGTGAGTATACCATTGAGGTCGAAGTCAAAATGGACTTCGATCTTAATGCTCCCAGCCACCCCACGGGGAATATCTTCGATTTTATAGGAGCCCAGTGGCACATTTTCCTCAGCCATTTGATTTTCGCCTTGAAAGACATCGATCTTAACCACAGATTGATTGTCAGAGGTCGTGGAGTAAACTTGGGACCGGGAGACAGGGACAACACTATTTCGCGGAATAATCACGCTAAAAAATCCTGGCATCATCCCCATGGGTGTCATTACTACTGCCGAAATGCCCAGAGAATGAGGGATTACATCCACCAAAATTGCTTCTACATCTTCGCCCACCAGCACTCCTGCTTGTATCGCTGCGCCTAAGGCAACACAGAGATCGGGCTGAATACCATCCACAGTTTTTTGATTTAGGTGTGCTTCCACCATCTGTTGTACGAGTGGAACACGGGTAGAGCCACCAACTAAAATGACGCGATCAAGATCACTAGGAGCCAAATCAGCATCTGCAAGCGCTCGATCGATCGCTTCTAAAGTCTCATTTACTAATGGTCGAATCAGATCTTCAAAATCAGAACGGGCTACTTCAGTTTCTAGATGCAGTGCAGTGTTGCCCTTAGTTCCCAAAAAAGCTTCCCTAACTGGAGCGAAGGCGTGATAACTAAGCTCCATCTTAATTTCTTCGGCAGCCTGTAACAGTCTCGCTTGAGTGGATGGCTCATCAGGAACATTCACTCTATGTGTCTTCAGGAATATATTTGTTAAGTGTAGTTGCAGCCTACGGTCAAAATCATCTCCCCCTAAACGGTTGTTGCCGTGACTTGCCAGCACTTCTGTGACTGAGCCTGTAATCTCAACCACCGACACATCAAACGTACCACCGCCTAGGTCATATACCAGAACGCGTTCGGTGTCTTCCGATCGTACGTCGTAGGCTAACGCGGCGGCAGTTGGTTCATTAATGATTTGCAGTACCTCAAAGCCTGCAATCTCGCCAGCCGTCTTGGTTGCTTGCCTCTGAGCATCCGTGAAATAGGCAGGAACGGTAATCACTGCTTTGGTCACTTCTTCCCCTAAAGCGTTTTCAGCGCGTTGCTTCAGCGATCGCAAAATTATTGCCGAGATTTCATGAGGTAAATAATCTTTTGTGTCTTCAGATTCAGAGCCGCCTATACGCAATGTTGTTTTGTGGTCAGTTCCCATCCAACGCTTGATCGATCGCACGGTACGTTCGGGCGCAGCAGCATACTGTCTTAGGGCTTCGCGTCCCACCAAAAGTTTGCCCGTATCGCTAAATCCCACACAGGATGGCAACATCAGATTGCCATCTGTGTCGGGTAATATCCTCGCTTGTCCATTCTCGACGATTGCTACTTCTGAATTCGTAGTTCCCAAATCAATGCCGACGGTTCTGCCCATTATTTTTACCTCTAAATTTCTGTTGTTTTGGTAGTACCGCAAAGTAAAAAACAGTGTTTTTTACTTTGCGGCGACAATCACTTGTGCTTCTCGCAGGACTTGCTCTCCCCACATATACCCTCGCACCACTTCCTGAATGACGGTGTTTTCTGGGAATTCTGTCGTTACCTGACGACCAATCGCATACATGGTTTTCGGATCGAAAGACTTGCCAAGGGCGGTGATCGGCAATACTTGGCGTTGGCGTAACACATCAAGCAGCGATCGCCGAATTAGCTCGACACCCTGCTGATCGCTGACTAAGATCTCACGAATTGAGGATGAAGATAAGCTTTTGCCAGAATCTGGAGTCTTACCTATCAACTTTTGCCATAAAGATTGAGGGTGATTTGCCGAATTCGTTTGAGCGAGATCTAGATCTGCAATCTTTGCTTGCCAATGGTTACAAGCTCGATCAAGCGCATCTACGACCCCAATCAAATCGCGCCATAGCGCTTTGCGATCAGCTTGAGACATTTCCTGCTGTTGAGCGATCGCTAGCTGTTGTTGCAGAGATGCTTTGTCTGACTGGATCTCAGTCAATGCTGCTTGGAGTATGTTAGATGCCCCTTGAAAAAGTTTTCCTTGCTGCTTTACCTCCTGTCGTAGGGCAATCCATTCGGCTACCATTTGATATGGGTCAAATTCTGTCACTGATTCGGGAGGCTCTCCTAAATACTCAGGTAATGGTGGTGGAGTCTCGATAACCGTGAGAAATCTTTCAAATAGTGCTTGTTTATCGATCATGCTTGACTGACTGTTCATTATAAATTTTGCTTGATACTGTAAGGGATTGGGGATTGGGGATTGGGGATTGGGGATTGGGGATTGGGGATTGGGGATTGGGGATTGGGGATTGGGGATTGGGGATTGGGGATTGGGTTACCCATCACCCATCACCCAATTCAAAAGGTTTCTCGAATTAATTCGTCTAAACTTATTTCTAAGCGATCGCGTACCCGTTGCCTCAAACCTTCTAAATCATTAGGATTGAGTGTTGCTTCCAACGGACGAACCATAAAGAAGAAATCATCAACTGGCGATGATTCGCCTTTACGAATAGCTTCGTAAGCTACACGAATAGCTTTAAATTCTTCAGGGTGACTGTGGGCTGGGAATTCTTTTAATTTGGCATGGTACGCTGCTTTAATTTCAACGGGAGTGGCGGTGGGAGAAACGCCAAGGCGATTGTGGGAAGAAGTCATAGCTAAATTTTTATGGATTTTGGAGTTTGTTATCCAAACCCGTAAAGTTGCGGCGCAACTTTACGGGTTTGAATTATGTACATCTTATCTACGACGGCGCTTTGAAGTCTTTTTATAACTGAGGGAAATGCCTTTGAGCGGATCGTCGTCATCATCAAAGTCACCAAAATCAGGCATATTATTCATCATCATTTTCTTCATTTCTGGGAGCATTCTTTTTAACTCATTTGGAGGAACTTTATCTCCAAACATGTTGCGAATCATCGCATCTAGCATATCGTCTAAATCCTCCATATCGAGATTGTCGAAACTTTCAGGTGATGGGAAAGACTGCTGTACTTCCTGAGAACTAAGGTAAGCATCTTCTTCTCGGAATGCTTGTAACGCTCTAGCATCTTGCAAACGCCGCGCTAGCTCAAATCCTTGTTGCCGCAACTCCCCATATTTTTGAGGATTACCATCGTAAGTTGTAGCTTTGGCAAGCAGTAGCAGTGGATTTTGAGGTTCTCGATTTAGGGCTTCTTCTAGCATGGAGCGTAAAACTGTATTCTGCATAAAATCCGCATAGCGCCGCAATTGTAGCTGAATTAAGGCTAGAGCATTACTTGGTTGCGGTGTTGTACTGAGGTAATTTAGGAAAGGAATTTGTAGCTTTTTGGGGTCACGCTCTTTAAGTGCGAGGAGTACCAGATGCGCTTCTCTGGCGGCAGGTTGTTTAGTCCCCAGATCAAACAGCTTGAGCATATATTGGGTGATCAGCGCTGCAATCCCCTTTTCGCGTTTAGCAAAAAGTTGAACTGACAGCGCGATCGCTTGCAATGTTGGTACTTGGTCTTTAGCCGATAGTCTTAGCAAAAGAGCATCCCATCTTTGCTTAGCTTGTGCTTGGTTGAGGATAATCTTATCGCCTGCTTTCGTTTCTCCTTGAGCCGCCTCCACAAAAATCTGACAGGCACGTATGGCTGGGTCGCGATCGCTGGCATCCTTGACCAAACGGCTAAAAAATTGATAGCTACGGGTAGACAGAGCGTCAACCCAAGGCAACATTTCCACTTCTGTTTCAGGGCTGAGATCGCCAAAATTCTTGCCAAAACGGCGACGGATCTCGAACGCAGTTTCGGATTTACCCAAATCTTTCCAAGTGCTAATCAATGCGCTATAAACTTCAAGAGAGCGACATCCTTTTTCTAAAGCTTCAGCGAGCATTTGAGTCGCTTTGTCAAAATTTTTCTCCACCAACTCAATTAGCCCATAGCGCCCTTTGACTTCAGGAGATTCTCGCCAAATCCGTTCGGCAGTTTGAAGCGCTCCTAGAGCCGTTCGAGATCGCCCCATCGCCATCCAAGTATCGGCTAATCGGCAATGGGCATATGCTAGCGTGGTTTTACGCCGAGCTTCTGACCAGTCTTGGGGATGCTGCTTAATTTCTTGTTCTAGCCATCTGATTAGCTTAGTGATTAACTGCTGTAGCTCTTGGTAATCCTCATTGAGATCTAGCACCTTCATCAGATTAAGAGCTAGTTGTGGTTGAAAGGGCTGCTCTCGATATACTAACTGCCAAAATGTGCAAGCACAATCTATTTCCCCTTGACCCATTGATTGTTGTCCAGCCATTGTTAATAGGGTTGGGCGTAGGGCTGCTAACTCCGGGAATTGCTTAGAACGGCGATCAATTTTCAGTAATGCATGGGCGGCATTGTGCGGATCATCTGCGTCAATCAGTTCCAGCATCGCCAAAACGTTCGCGATCTCGATCAAAGCTTGGTCGTTTTGACTCAAGGCCATACTTCTTATGGAAGGTTGTCCAGTTTTATACTTTTGCCAGAGGGCTAACCGCGTTAGCATCGGATGATAAGCATAGGTCGGTTTCCCAAATGGAAATTCACCCATGCCTGTTGCTCCAAATAAATTTTGCATTCCTAGTTTCTGCGCTGCGGCTTCCCATCTCCGCATAATCTGGAGTGTATAAACTTGCCAGATATCATTGCGATCGCCAGCGGTGAGAGGAGACTTTATTTTACCGAATGATTCTAATGCTGCATCTGGCTGTCCTGCTTTCAGGGCTAAGACACCACGTATCCATTGCTGTTGGGCGACGAAAAACCGCTTAGTTTTTTTGGTCAACAACTGCTCGACGGTTGCGGTGTCTCCTTTGAGGAATAAAAGTTTGGCATAACAAATACTGTACTGATTGGGTAAACTGCCATCATCAAAAGCACCGCCAATCAAAGCGATCGCCTTATCAAGCTGATCTTTGGCAAGCAAACATTTGGCAAGCCAATAGTGCGTTTCGCCCACCATTCCCAATTGCGAAGCACGCTGCAATGAGTTTTCTGCTTGTTTGAATTCTCCTTTTTGAAATTCCTCCTTGCCTAGGAGCAACCAAATTTCCGCCTCAGAAGGAGTAATCTTTAAGTCAGGTTGAGATCTTTGAGCCTTCTGAATCTTTTCTAAAGCTTGACGATACTTTTTTTGCTTCAGCAGCGATTGAAGTTGTATCTGTAAGCCATCCTGAGGTGAGGATTTTTCTGTTGTTGGAACTGGTTGCTTAGCCACAGATATTTCTCCAAAAAATAGCCTTAGTAATTTATTTAATACCAATTCACAAAGGTATAACGCCAGTTTTGTGAATTAAAAACAAACTCAGTAATGTTTCCTTATTTTACGACGCAGCCATAAGGGTTATAACCAACAATACTTCAATGATTTCTTCAAATCAAATTTTGACTTCGGGGATATCGGCGATATTACCTGATACATGGTTACTCAACATATCGCCCTGATCGCAGCGATCGCGGAACTCACAATAATTACAATCAGGACTACTAAGCGGTAATTTTGGGTAATTAATGGCTTGGTTAATCTCTGTCAAAATCTGCTTTAACTGATTTTCAGTGCTTAGATACTCCGCCTGAGAGTAGTGGATAATTACTGATTCGGCTGTATTGGCAAACCAATAGGTCATTGATAATTGCTCAGGCGCATAGTTAGTTGTTTTGGCTAACAGATATAAATAGAGGCGGGTTTGCCAATTGTTTTTTAGTTTTTCCGCAGCGATCGCAACTTGATGGGTTTTCCAATCAAGGATTTGCGCCTTGCGATCGCCCAAAATCAAAAAGTCGTAAATTGCAGTTAAGACAAAACACGCTTGACCATGATCGCTATTCTCACTATGATGCAGCGGTATTTCGATTTGCCTTTCTAATGTGCGTCGATGTTCGCAGAGGCGATCGCCATCAATCATTTCTGGAGGCTGATGCTCAAAGGCATCAAGCCACGATTGCAACTTCGGATCACTACTCGCTAGTAACGATACATCCAGCCCTAGTTCTTTTTGCTGCATCAGCAAGTGAAAATTTGACCCTAACAGCAAAATTTTTTTGCGCTGCAAATCAGCTTCAGGTAAACTTAATTCCTCTAAAAAACTATATTGATATCTACGCCGACAAATTTCCCAGATATTGAGATGTCCTTGCGAAATTGAAGTAATTGGCGAAATAGCTGTCATTGCAGATTTGCGTTCTTGTAGTACCATATCGTCAAAACGATCGCCATCATCCATGAATAACCCAGATGACTGCACCCGTCAATCCTAACTCTAATTCTTCGATGCGCCGATTTCTAAAAATCGTCAATCTGCGTCCAGACGAAGCTGAACGCACGTTTTTGATGTTTTTATTTTACGGCGCAACTTCGATTGGAGCGGTATGGCTTGAATATTCTAGTTCTACCCTATTTCTCGAAGCCTATACAGCCGAGAAACTGACTTGGGTATATATTGCTACCGCATTTGTGGTGACAGCTTTTGGGGTTTTTTATTCGTGGTTGCAAAAACTATTTCCTTTGCGTTGGGTGATGCTGGGAATTTCTTGCTTGCTTGCATTGCCATTGCCCCTTGCCTGGATGTGGTTGATGCAAAAAGGCACATTTGCATATATGGCGGCTGTATTTGGAATTCGCCTATGGGTTGAGGGCATTTATGTACTTAGCAATATCAATAATGATATTGCGGCAAACCAATTATTTAATATTCGGGAAATTAAGCGAGCTTTTCCCTTAATTAGTACAGGAATTATTGTTGCCGAAATAGTAGGTGGGTTTTCCTATCCATTTTTAGTAGCTTGGGGAGGTGGGGCGGCAAATATGACTCTTGCAACCTGTTTGATGTTAGCGATCGGCTCTTGCGTACTGTTTTATCTGAGTACTCGCTATAAACAAGCTTTTCCTAACTCTATCTATAACAGTGAAGAAGATCGCGATATTTCTACCCGTACTCTCAAAGGCAATATTCGCAAGTATGTCTGGCTTTTGTTTGGCTTCTTTATTGCTGCTCAAGTTTTATTTTTTATGATTGAGTTTCAGTATCAGTCCCAACTGGAAATTCATCTCAAAACTGAAGAGGCGATCGGCAGCTTTCTAGGGATTTTTGGCGGGATAATGGGAGTCTTTAAGCTTGCCCTTCAGCTTTTTGGCTCTAGTCGAATTATTGAACGAATTGGCGTATTTTTTGCAGTGCTGATGCCACCTATAGGCATCATCATTACAGGCACGATCGCAGGGTTTGCGCCGTTTGGTTTATTAACAGGCTTCGTTGTTCTGAAATTCTTTGATGAACTATTTCGATTCACGATTGTAGCAGCGACTGCGCCCACACTTTTTCAAGCTGTACCAGATTTGTTTCGCAGCCAGATCCAATCCTTTGTAAGAGGTATCGCCGATCCCTTGGCAACAGGTGGTGCGGGGATTTTAATTTGGGTTGTCAGTGAAATTTTTAGGCGCAATAGTATCAGTGCCGATATTTCTTCCCATTGGTTTGCGGGAGTCATTGTGCTTGTGGCTCTTGTTTGGGTGGTAGTTATTTGGTTATTGCGACGGGGGTATCTGGAGCTTTTGAGCCAGAGTGTGGAGCGTGGGCAACTGAGCCTTCTAACTGTTGACACTCGTGAAGTGCGTCGGGCGGTATCGGAGTCGATGACCAGAGCCGAAACTCAAACTGAGCAGTCGGTTTGTATTGACCTGTTGACACAAATTGTGCCGCAAGCTGTGGGCGAGACCCTTGCACCGATGTTGTCGCAGATGACACCAGATTTGCAAGCGCAAAGCATTGAAGCAATGCTCGAAAATCCTGAGTCTAGATATTTGGCTTATATTCGCGAGGTGATGCAATCGCCCAATGCATCGCCGCAGGTGCAAGCTTTATGCTTACGCTATGTGTTGCTGGCTGATGAAAAAAATCGCGATATTGATGGTTTACGGAAATATCTGGGACCAGAACAGAATCCAATTATTCGTGGTACTGCTGTGGCTTTGATGATGCGGCTAGGGGCTTCGTCACAGGTTGCTGAGGCAACTAATACTTTGCGGCATATGATCACCAGTTCATCTCAACCTGAGCGAGTTCTCGGCTGTCGGGCTCTTGCAGAAGCTGCTTTTATGCAGTCTTTACGTTTTTATGTGCCGCAATTATTGCAAGATCCATCGATTGAGGTACGCTGTGCATTGCTAAGAGCGATCGCAGCCACCCGTGCTAATGAATATTTCCCCTCGATTATTCGCGGGTTACATTATAAAGCCACGCGCAAAGCTGCCTATGAGTCACTGGTAGCTCTTGGAGATGATGCAATTCCATCATTGCTAGAGCTATCCTTTAGCGATCGCAGTCCTGACAATGTGCGGATACTTGCATGGGATATTTTGGGAGAAATTGGCTCTCAGACATCGATTGCGGTGCTTGCCAATAATTTAACTAAATCTTGGGGTAAACATCGCCGACAAATCTTGCGTACCCTGATTCGGATTCCACAGGAGCAAGGTATTGAAGCAATCCTTGAACTGATAGGGCGCAGCGGTATTGAGAAGATGGTAATTCAAGAGTTAGGAGTGATGACGGAGGCTTGGGCAGGAGTGGTAGATATGTCTATTGATCAAGTTTCAAGCACAGAAGCGGGTCTATTGATCGATTCTTTAGAGAATGAAGCGATCAATAGCTTAGAGCGAATTTTTCTGCTGATGAAATTACTTTATTCAGCATCAGCAATTCAGGCTGCGGCTTTTAATATTCTGTCTGACTCCAAGAGCAGCCTTGCTCGTGGGATGGAGATTTTAGACAATACAGTTGACTTGAGTGTTAAGCAAACTATTCTGTCAGTGGTTGACAATCGCTCGATTGCTGACAAATTAAGTATTCTTGCCAACATTCATACTTATGAACCGATGGCACCATCTAGGCGCTTACAACAACTTGTGGATTTGCGCTATTGTTTATCAGATTGGACTTTAGCTTGCTGCTTTCATGTGGGGCGTACAGAGCATTGGAGATTGCCTGCGGATGCGATGTTGAAATGTCTAGAACATCCCACAGGTTTTGTCAGGGAGGCTGTGATTTCTTATTTGCAAGTCGCTTCACCGCGATCGCTGATCAAGGTTTTGCCACATTTGCTCAAGGATCGTGATTCTTTGGTGCTTGCTCAAGCGAGGGCAATTTCCTATTACTTTCAAAATAATGGGAAAAACACCCTAAATCTAAGTGATAATTTGCAAGACAATCAAGATTTAGATACTGAAATAAGAGCCAGAATGAGCGGCAAACCAAATCGGAATGGGGAGTCTTAGGCGATGCTAACCAGTATTGAGCGATTACTATTGGTGCGCGGAGTTCCTATTTTCAAGGAATTGCGTGATGACTTTTTGGTACGCCTTGCTTCGATCATGAATGAGGTTTCCTATCCATCTGGCAAAATGATTTTTGCAGAAGGTCAGGAAGGACGATCGCTATATATAGTCGTTGCTGGTCGGGTGCGGGTGCACTCAGAGGATCAGGAACTAGCCCTGTTAGAGAAAGGTAGTTGCTTTGGGGAAATGTCACTTTTTGATGCGGAACCGCGATCAGCTTCGGTAACGGCAATTTCTGGTTGTGATTGTCTGGTGCTAACGCAGCAACAGTTATATGAGGCGATCGATGAGACTCCCGATATTGCTGTCAATATTATTCGTTTGCTATCTCGCCGCATTCGTAGCCAAAACATAAAACTTAATGAGTTAAAAGCGGCTACAACATTTCCAGCCAAGCACTAGCAGTGCGGGGCTTTTCCTCACACTGTTAATGCGGTGCATATTCACAAACCCGTAAGGTTGCTCCCCTGCGGGGAGCAACCTTACGGGTTTGTGTTTTAATCCCCAAAAGTGTTGTCACACGTTTGGGGATTGGTATTACCCATAGGGGCGGGGATAGGGTTTTAACATTGGTGACGCTTTATAGACTGGGAAATTTTGGACTGCTTGACCTCCGCGTTTAATGGGAATATCAGCAATTTTTTCTAAGGATTGAAAGTAACCTTTGTACTTTTCTAGAGGTTGGGGAAATCGCTCATCCTTCATAAATTGTTCTGAAGTAACGTATAGGGAACTCTTGCCTATGAAATCTTCAGCTTTACTCCAATAAGCAAATCCACGCAGATCTTCATCAAAACAAGTTACTTTTTTGCCCAATGGCTGAATCGCCATCGCCACTTGACCCGCGACAAAGAAATTATTGCTAAACACAAAATCCGATTTTTGTAATTCTGCCCTCAGCATTGGCGAATCAATAAACGCTTGGCGCAACTGCTCAATATCGATCATTTGTGTAGAAGGATCATCCTTAGCTTCCCAAAAGCCACCCGCGATCGCAGCATCTCCACCTTTTTGAGCAATCCCTAGATGCACATGGAGCAAGCCAATGAGCATAAGTGACAAAATCACTACGCCTGATCCCCAGAGCCAATTGCGAATAAATTTTGGTCGCTTTAATTGCACTTGAGCTGCCCTCTCTCCGAGTAAAAGGGTTGCCCCAAAAAATCCTGGCATATGCCATGAGGGTAGGATTTGGATAAATCCACCCATAAAGGTAAACCCAAAGAAAATGGGCATCGATACACAAAGAATGAGTAATTGTTTGTTGCGCAGCAGCTCTTCAGCGATCGCTACTTCATAATTCTGCTCATGGTTATTTTTTTTCCTCTTACCTTGCTTTGCAGCAGCTTTAAATAATCCCCCCGCTGTGCGAAAACTCGTCCACCATAAAGGAATCCCAAATGTGGGGAATAAATAGCCTAGCGCTGGAAGGATAGTTACCAACAATCGCTCTAGGTTATATCCTTGGGTCGGCACGGCTCGCCCACTCTGAAAGCGAAATGAGGCAAATTCATGCTGAGCATTCCACAACAGCACTGGAGAAATAGCGATCGCAAATAGTGCGATCGCAGCCAATGTCCAGACTGAAAACAGAGCGCTGCGGTGACGACGACTCAGCAAGCAAAATAGTACCAGTCCTCCGCCCAAGAGCACGCCATGATATTTACCTAAAAATGCTAACCCAACGCATAAACCGATTATGGCAAGGCGATAGGTCGGTTGATATTTGTCAGTCTGATCGGATGGAAAAAATTCTTCGGCAGCAACCCACAAACAAGCTGCCCAGAAAAACATCAAGGCATTATCAGGAAGAGTTAGAATCCCAAAGGCAATCTGAAAAATCGGAATTGTCGTCAAAATCGCCAGAGTTAAAGTCGCTGTGCGATCGCCAAATAGCTTTTTGCTAGCTAGATAAGAGAAGATTAATGTACCTGTATAGAGTAAAACGCCACCAATCCTGATTGTAAAAGGTGTAACTGCACCCGTCAGCCAGATTCCAATTCCTGCTGTAAAGGCAACTAATGGTGGATGATCGAAATAACTTAAGTTGAGATTTTGGGTGTAGAGGTAATAGTAAGCTTCGTCAAAGCCGATGTTGAGATAGATCGCGCATACAGCCCTAAACAGGAAACCCCACAATAATATGGCGATCGCCCACTTATGAATTTTCACTCTAAATTCCTTTAACTAATTTACGAATAATTTTAAGCCCCGAAGAGCCAAGATCTTTATCGTCCACGTAGCAGGCGGTAAAGATCTTGGGCTTTTATATTGAATTTTGTATCCACGCTCTCACCCTTTTTGCCCAACTCGTTTCACCCATACTCACCGCTTCACTCAGCAAAACCTGCACCGCCGTAGCCGTCACCAATGGCAAAGCGATCGAAGTTTCGCGGGAAACATACACACTATCCACCAACACCCAAAACGTCATTACTTTAAAGTCATAACGCCACACCTCAGGCACACCCAGCGCCGCATAAATTCCCATCCGATCTAACGAACTACTCGTACTGTCCACTTCGATCGCCAAATCTGGCGGTGGATCGACCGACAAGGTTATCGTTTCCTTACCACGCACCGCCGCCTCATTCTGGATGTAATAACATTCATCAGGCTCCAAACCCTTCCGTAAATCATCACGGCTCCAAGTACAAGAACCTAAACTCGCGATCTCAATCCCTAACTCTTCTGTGATAATTTCCACCAACCGCCCTAACCATTTTTTGTAACGTTCATGAGGTGGTAGCGGCATTCTAATCTCCAAAACTCCATTGTCATAGGTCAAACGTTTACTAGGCTGTGCTTCCAAATCCCGCACCAAGGATTTATAAGTTTCCCAATGGATACCCTTTAAAATTATTTGCTCTTTTTGGGGACTTATTACTGCGGTCATCACCTAACTCCCTTATCTCCTCAGTTATTAACTAGTCTATTACCGAGTTTGCAGTGCGATCGCAAATTCTTGACAATCACTCATGGAAATAAGAGGTAATGGATAATTCATGAATTTCCACTACTGTGATTTACTATATAATTCAGCTTGATTACATGAAATTTAGACGGAGTAGATCGAGATGCCGAGAGAACCCAGAAAGCCCAACGAATACATCGTGCATTTAAAATTAGAAGGCGGACAGGAAGTCACCACAAAATTTACAACCATCGAAGAAGTCAAAACTTGGTACGCATCGCAATTTAAGGCTAAGGCAAATGAAGATGATCTTATGCCTATTCCCGTAAGAGCCGAACTAAATGAAATTTTGCTAGTCCGACCTAAGCGCGTTATTGCTATTCATGTGGAGCCAATTTACTCCTCTAGTGTCGAGATGTTTGCCTAAAATTAAGAAGGGCGCATTGCGCCCTTCTTAATTTTAGGAGACCAAATTTCAATGCCTTCTTCGATGCCTTTACATCAAGTTTCTGGGCGATCGCGTTTAGGTCTGGCGCTATCGTTACTGACAGTCTTACTATGGGGATTTTTGGCGATCGCACTCAAGATCGTTCTCCAAGAGCTAGATCCTTTTACAGTTACTTGGTTTCGCTTTACTGTTTCAGGGGTTTTCCTAGGAGGATACTTAGCGCTACGCCAACAACTACCAACATGGCAACAATTGCAGAAAATTTCTTTACCCTTATTTTTAGTAGCCGTTGGCGGACTGTCACTCAACTATATTTTATTTTTAATCGGTGTAGGCAAGACTTCAGCCAATAATGCTCAAGTAATTACCCAAATCGCGCCTGTGATGATGGGAATGGCTTCATTAGTTGTATTTAAAGAGAAATACAACTATCGGCAATGGGGAGGTGTCGCAATTCTCGTTTTTGGACTGCTGCTATTTTCCCATGACCAAGTGCGATCGTTGGTTACCAGTTTTGACACCTATATGTTGGGCAATATGCTTCTAGTCCTAGGAGCGATCGTTTGGGCATTTTATGGGCTTGCTCAAAAGCAACTATTACTCAATCTCCCTTCGACCTCGATATTGCTCTGTTTATATCTCAGCGCAGCAACCTTATTTGCACCAATGGCACATCCTACGAGACTATTTACTCTGTCAGGATTGCCCTTAGTAGCTCTCATCTTTTGCGCTTTTAACACTTTGATTGCTTACGGGGCATTTGCGGCGGCTCTGGAACATTGGGAAGCCTCGCGTGTCAGTGCAGTGATTACTCTTGCGCCTCTCGTTACCTTAGCCGCCTCAGCGATCTTGCCAAGTTTTTTACCGCAATTTTTAACGCCATCGCCTCTAAGTTTGTTGGGCTATATGGGCGCGATCGCGGTAGTGATTGGCTCCATGATTATTTCTCTCGGTTCAGATGCTAAAAATTAAAGAGACGCTTTGCGTCTCTTTAATTTAATCTTTGATTTTGAAAGAGCTGATGAAGCGATCGACATCAGTATTCGAGAATTTGGTTGCAGGGGCTAATACAAACATTTGATAGAAACGACGGTTGTCATTAAGACAAATGCGTCCTTTGAATAGAGCATCAATAGCCTGTATTTTGCCAGTAGCTTCAAAATCACGACATGTAGCTTTACCAAGCTTGGATTCCTTTGAAGTAGTGACTTTACCTTTCAAACCACCGACAATGCCTTTCATGGCTTCATTCAAGAGTGGCTCGATCTCTCCATCAGGAAATTTTTCTGGGAAGTCAGCATAGCTAGCAAAATAGGCTGCTTGATTAAACTCAGAAATCGCTACATTCATCTTGACTGTTGCTATATCAGTTTTTCGCGACTCAGACTTCTCCTGTGGTTTGTTGGGCATTAGCACAGTAAATTTCCCAGCCTCAGAACTGTATTCATACCAAGAGCTTGTATTCGTTGCTATAGGTTTGGAGGGACTTGCGGATTCACTACTTGCTATTGGTTTGGAGGGACTTGCAGTTTCACTACTTGGTGTAGATGGAGTACAAGCGCTTACAGTCAATAAAACTAAGCCAACTGCAAAAGAGGCTGATCTTTTCATACTCAAACCCATGTTTAACTTTAGTAATACTGATGAAAGCATATGCTGACAGATTGCACAACACCGCAATTTTAGTGTATGCACACTTCTGCGAATTAAAAAACAAACCCTGTAAGGATTTTAAAAACGCAAAATGGCGTAGCCATTTTGCGTTTTGGTATAACGTCTATTTTTGGGGTGGGAAAGGAGCATAAAAAAACTTTTTAAAAAGGTTGCGCGATCGCGGCACTTATACGCTATAGTTATTAACGCTGAAGTCATTGACAAAGCGAAATAGCTACATTCCTCAGTAGCTCAGTGGTAGAGCAATCGGCTGTTAACCGATCGGTCGCAGGTTCGAATCCCGCCTGGGGAGTTATAAAAAAGAAGGTATGCATTGCATACCTTCTTTTTTTATGAAATCGCGCTAAAATTGTGCAACAAGCTGTATGTATTTATGCCGCAGTCACAAGAAATCTTCAAAGAGCGCTATCAATTGCAAAGCCAGTTAGGGCTTAACTCTGGACGACAAACCTGGCTGGCAAAGGATTTAGAAGCAAATGGTGAATTTGTTGTCGTCAAATTGCTCACTTTTGGCGGTGATGTGCAGTGGGAAGACTTAAAGCTATTCGAGCGTGAAGCGCAAGTCCTGAAGCAGCTAAATCATCCCCATATCCCTAAATATCGCGATTATTTTACGATTGATGACCGATCGCTTTGGTTTGGGCTAGTCCAAGAACATATTCAAGGAGCCTCCCTCAAGGAATTATTAGTGCAGGGACAAAAATTTACTGAGCTACAGGTAGAAGATATAGTCATTGACACTCTAGAGATTTTGATTTATTTACATGGATTGAATCCACCTGTGCTGCATCGCGATATCAAGCCAAGTAATTTGATCTGGAGCGATCGCCAAGAAATTTATCTGGTCGATTTTGGCGCAGTACAGGATAAAGCGTCTGCCGAGGGCAAGACTTTTACAGTAGTTGGAACCTATGGCTATGCACCGATGGAGCAGTATGGGGGCAGATCAGTACCTGCTTCTGACCTATATGGTTTGGGGGCAACTGCCATCCATTTACTTACAGGTATTTCGCCTGCGGAGTTACCCCAAGATGATGATTTGAATATTCAATTTCGCGATCGCTCTGGTGCTAGTCCTCAACTTATAGATTGGGTGCAAAAAATGACGGCTCCATCCGTCAAGCGGCGTTTTACCTCAGCAAAAGAAGCGCTCGAAGCTCTGTATCAAGATCCAGAGCAAATTACTAAACCAAAAGCCAACAGCCGTCAAATTAAAATTCCTCAACCATTTAATAGCAGAGTTGAAATTTGGCGATTTCCAACAAAATTAGTAGTCACCATTCCCAGTTCCCTATTTGGCGGAAAAATTGTTTCGGTGTTGCTGGCATCATTGGCATTATTTGGAATGCTTCCACTGGCATTTTTTATGGCAAATGCAAATTTTGTGACGGCAATCATGATATTTATGATTGTGATTTATCTTGCTTATTTTCAAGTCATTAAAAGCTTCACAACAATATTTTTCTCAGTCGATTTGTCCGAGCGTACTTGTAGACTCAGTAAGAGAACTTTTGGATGGCAACATTATGTCCAAAAGTTTGGGATATATCAGCTTGAGTACATTTACACAAGTATGTCAAATAAAACTAAAGGCTCAGTAGCTATTCAAGTACAAAATAATCGGTTTATGCTTGGTGATGACAAACTAACCGAGTTAGAAACTGCTTGGCTCGTACAAGAAATTCAAGACTGGTTGCAAAATCATCAGTCAATTGATCCCTAAAGTTGTTGATTGAATCCATTGGGTTGCCTTTTCGCTGTCTAATGGATGCGAAATAAAGTAGCCTTGTACTTCAATACTACTGCCACCTAACGCTTCAAAATAATCTAATTCTTGAGATGTTTCCACACCTTCAATGACAATTCCCATGCCAAGATTATTCGCTAAGCGCAAAATTGACTGCACAATTCTTTGGCTTTTAATGTCAGTAGACACTCTATTTGTGAAACTGCGATCAATTTTCAAAACATCAATTGGTAAAGTTTGTAGGTAGCTAAAGGAAGAATAACCAGTACCAAAGTCATCGATATAAACTTGTACGCCAATTTCTCGAAGTTGCTCCAGTTTTTGCGAAGAAATTTCGATATTATCCATTAACATTGTTTCGGTAATTTCTAACTTGATTAAACTAGGTAAAACTTGATATTCTGTGATTATTGATTGAATTCTTTCAACAAATTCTGGTTGGATAACTTGGATTGTAGAAACATTAATTGCTAGGGTGATTTGTGGAATGTTAGGGAATTCTTGTTGCCATTGATGTAACTGTCTACAAGCTGTTTCTAAAACCCAATAACCGATCTGGACAATCTCTCCAGTTTCTTCAGCGATCGCTAAAAACTCCATCGGAGAAATCAGTCCTTGTAGTGGATGCATCCAACGCAGTAAAACTTCAAATCCTGATAAATCATGTTGATGTAATGAAACTATAGGCTGATAGACCAAATAAAATTCCTGACGAGCGATCGCTTGGCGTAAGTCTGACTCTAGTTGCCAACGAACCTTTGCCCCTTGATTCATACTAGTTGTAAATAATGCCTGTTTACCTCTGCCAAGGTTGCGTGAATGATGCATCGCAACCTTGGCATCTCGTAAAATCTCGTTTGCAAAGATATATTCAAGATCACTAATAGCTATACCAATACTAACAGAGGTAAGAATTTGATACTCATTAATAAGAAACGGCTCCCCAATACTTTCTAAGATTTGACCAGCTAATTGCGTGAGATGACGCTCTATCTCAAAATTTTCTGTGCCGATATTCTCAACTAAGAGTACAAACTCATCACTATCAATTCTTGCAATAGTTATATTAGTGTCGCAGTACATAGCTATACGCTTACTAATTTCCTGTAATAGCTGATTTCCAATAGCGATACCAAAACTATCATTAATTGATTTGAAGCGATCGCAATCAATAAACAGTACTGCAAAGTTACAATCAGGATTAGCTTGTAATTTTGTAAATGCTAAGTCCAGCAAATCCATAAATGAGTCGCGATTAGGAAGCCCTGTTAATGAGTCGTGGAGCTGGTTATGATGTAGTCTAGCGATAGTTTGATCTCGTTCAATTCTCATGTCATCAGACTTCACTAATAATTGCATTTGATGAACTGCAATTGCCAATTGAATTCCCATCTTTTCCAGCAGTTCGATTTCCCAATTTCGCCAATCGTATGAAATATTATATTGATGTAATATTAATAGACCCCATAATTTTTTGCCGCTAGGAATAGCAATAGCTATCGCTGAATGTATACCTAACGGCATGAGTGAAGTTGAAATGAGAGAATCAACTTCGTCATTGTCTACATTATTTATGACCTGACTAATGGATGTTTGAAATTTTTCTAGCCATTGTGGATCAGTATAGATTGATGGCAATACTTGCCCAAGAAGAGAGTATTGAGGCTCATTAACAACTTCATATTGGATTGATTGCACATCTTGATCTGTGAATTGACAAACAATAACCTGATCACTTTGCAATAGTTGGTGAATTTCCAAGACAAAATTACCTAGTAATTCATCAAGATTGATTGATTGTCTTAGACGAGCAAAAATTAATGCGATTAGAGTATAAGTATCATCCTCATTATCAAGTTCTATACTTGGATTAGTTCGATTAAGTCTTTTAATTCTTTGTTTGAGAATACTTACTTCTCTTTCTGTATTATCAAAGCAACTGGCTAGAGTTTCCCCAAAAGATATAATGCTTTGTAAATCATCTTGTTGTTGTTTTGTTAACGATTCGGATTCACTGATGCGATTTGCACAGTCAAACAATGCTGATAACGTCTCAGTGAAAAGCTTTCTCATGGTTATTTTATAGTTTGCCTTACGGAAAATTTATTGAATTATACCAATTCACAAAAGTGTAGCAACACTTCTGTGAATTAAAAACCAAACCCTGTAAGGGTTTTAAAAGCACAAAATGGCTACGCCATTTTGTGCTTTGGTATTAAAGCATATCTTTGAATAAAAATTAAAACCCAAAAAGGCAAATCTCCCGCGATGCAGGCTATCTAACTTTTTTGGATCTTCAGCGTTCTTCTACTTACTCCCTTCCCAGTGAAAAATTAGACGTTGCGGCGCGTAGCGCCGCCACCCGAAATTTTTGGTTTTTATTTGGATTTTTTTTGGGGGGAA
>JALQCR010000067.1 GCA_023336205.1 Pseudanabaena sp. Salubria-1 | reverse complement strand
CCATGAGTCAGGTCTTAGCAGAAGTCCTAGAGGCTAACCGTACATACACAGAAAACTTCGGCGATCGCGGATCTTTGCCTTTGCCACCTAGCCGACAATTTGCGATCCTCACCTGTATGGATGCAAGGCTTGACCCCGCCAAATATGCAGGACTAGCGGAAGGGGATGCCCATGTGATTCGCAATGCGGGGGGACGCGCCAGTGATGATGCAATCCGATCGCTTGTTATTTCTTACAAATTACTTGGCACAAAGGAATGGTTTGTGATTCATCACAGCGATTGCGGTATGCAGTTGTTTACAGATCAGACCATTCGCAAATTATTGGCAAGTAGCCTCAAGACTTCTTCAATTGATGAAAATGGCTGGCATGATTCAGGAGAAGGGGAAGGATCTCATGAAGCAGAATTTATTGATTGGCTGACATTTTCCGATTTAGCTGAGAGTGTGGCGATCGATGTAAGACGCATTCGTAATCATGCTCTTGTGCCTCCAGAAATTCCCATCTATGGCTATATCTATGATGTCAAAACAGGCAAATTAATTGAAGTTCCTGAAGCAACTGTAATTGGTAAAGTAGCGGCTTAAAAAACAAAAAAACGAGAGGCAATCAAAGATTATGGCACACAGTGAAGGATTTCTTAAATTAGCGGCGGATGCCAAAAAACGAATTAAAGAGATATCTGTAGATCAACTAAGTGAACTGGATCAATCCCAAAAGCCAGTAATTATTGATGTTCGTGAAGAAAGTGAATGGAATGCGGGTCATGTCGAAGGAGCGATCCATCTCAGTCGCGGCGTGATCGAGCAGAAGATTGAAGTCGCGATCGCCGATCCAGATACACCAATTGTCTGTTATTGCGGCGGTGGCAACCGTTCGGCATTGGTTGCTGACTCTTTGCAAAAGATTGGCTATACCAACGTGTTTTCCCTTGAAGGCGGCTTTGGTGCTTGGGAAAAGGCAGACTTGCCAACAACAAAACCAGAATAAAAATACCCTCACCCCTAAATCATCCCTATGTCTGAAAACTATCGCTTTGAAACATTGCAAATCCATGCAGGGCAGAAACCTGACCCCACGACAAATGCTCGTGCCGTTCCCATCTATCAAACTACTTCCTATGTATTTGATAGTGCCGAGCATGGCGCAAATTTATTCGCGCTCAAAGAATTTGGCAATATCTACACGCGGATCATGAATCCGACTACGGATGTATTTGAAAAACGTATCGCTGCTCTTGAAGGTGGTGTGGCGGCGTTAGCGACATCTAGTGGACAGGCTGCTCAATTTTTAGCGATCGCTACTCTCGCCCAAGCAGGAGAAAATATTGTTTCCACCAGTTATCTCTATGGCGGTACTTATAACCAGTTCAAGGTGACGTTGCCCCGTTTAGGAATTAACGTCAAGTTTGTCGATGGCGATAATCCTGAAGATTTCCGTAAACAAATTGATGAGAATACCAAAGCGCTCTACGTGGAAACCATTGGCAATCCTCAATTTAATATTCCAGACTTTGAAGCATTAGCAGCGATCGCCCATGAAAATGGTATTCCCTTAATTGTGGACAATACCTTCGGCGCGGGTGGCTACATCGCCCAACCGATCAAGCATGGAGCCGATATTGTGGTGGAGTCAGCAACCAAATGGATTGGCGGTCATGGCACTTCCATTGGTGGTGTGATTGTGGATTCAGGTAAATTCAACTGGGGTAATGGCAAATTCCCTGTCTTTACGGAACCTTCAGCAGGCTATCACGGCTTAAACTTCCATGAAACCTTTGGCAATATTGCCTTTATCATCAGAGCTAGGGTCGAAGGATTGCGCGATTTGGGTGCATCTCTGAGTCCTTTTAATGCGTTTCTATTGTTACAAGGTTTAGAAACTCTATCCCTAAGAATTGATCGCCATGTCCAAAATGCTCAAACCCTAGCAGAATGGTTGGTTGATCATCCCAAAGTAGAATGGGTGAATTATCCCAGTCTGCCCAATCACCCTTATCACGATCGCGCTAAAAAGTATCTTGATCATGGCTTCGGTGCAGTCTTAAATTTTGGCATCAAAGGCGGACTAGAAGCAGGACGCAGTTTTATCAATGCTGTTAAACTGGCTAGCCATCTCGCGAATGTCGGTGATGCTAAGACTCTAGTAATTCACCCCACTTCGACCACGCACCAACAGCTATCGGAATCCGAACAAAAATCTGCGGGTGTTACCCCTGATCTAATCCGCGTTTCCGTTGGTTTGGAACATATTGAAGATATCAAAGCTGATTTTGAGCAAGCGTTTGGACAGATTAGTTAAAGATTGCAAATTGACATAACAACAGTAGGGGCGATTCATGAATCGCCCCTACTGTTGTTGTATCTACTGAATCCATGAGAAACCAAATGAAATACCAAAATTTTATTTCCGATCGCACTAAATTCTATAAAATCCCTAAACCTCTACAATTAGAACTCGGCGCAACCCTGAATCATGTGGAAATCGCCTATCGCACTTGGGGAACTCTCAATACTAAGGGAGATAACGCCGTCCTAATTTGTCATGGATTCTCAGCTAATGCCGATGCCGATATTTGGTGGAGTGAATTATTCGGCAAAGGTAAGACTTTTGATCCTAGCCAAGATTTTATTGTGAGTAGCAATATCTTAGGAAGTTGTTATGGCTCCACAGGTGCAGCTTCGATTAATCCTGAAACAGGAAAAGCCTATGGCGCAAGTTTTCCTGCGATTACAATTCGTGACATGGTGCGATCGCAATATGCGCTAATGCAGGGTTTAAATATTCCCCAATGGAAATTAGTTATCGGTGGCTCTCTTGGTGGAATGCAGACCTTAGAATGGGCGCTGCTTTACCCAGAATTAGTCAAAGCGATCGCCGTCATTTCCGCGTCAGGCCGTCATTCTCCTTGGAGTATTGCTCTTGGAGAAATTCAGCGCCAAGCCATTTATGCTGATCCTCTTTGGCAAAATGGTAACTATAGTGATGATTTACCGCCAAAGGAAGGACTAGCGATCGCTCGCATGATCGCCACCTGTACCTATTACAGCCGCCCAGATTTTGAACAAAGGTTTCCCCGTAAGCATAATCAAGTCCATAACTTTGCGATCGCAGGCTATCTCCAATCCGAAGGTCAGAAATTAGTAGAGCGCTTCGATGCTAATGCTTATATTTCGCTTACTAAAGCTATGGATACTCATGATCTATCACGCGATCGGGGCAACTATCAAGAAACCTTAGCGAAAATACATCAGCCGACTCTAATTGTCTCTAGCTCCGCCGACCTACTCTATTACCCAGAAGAACAACAAGAACTTGCTAAGTTTATTCCTAACGCAAAATTAGTTGAATTAGATTCTATTCATGGTCATGATGCTTTCTTAATCGATCAAGAAAATCTGGGTTTAGCTTGCGTTTATACAGGCAAAATTAGACGATAAGATTCATTCTTAATGATGATCGATAGACCTAGATAAATAATCACAAAGGGAGCGATCTTGCGACCGTAGCGAGCGACTAAAGCAGAAATACCAGGGAAACGGGTGAGGTTATAGGAGCAGAAGCACCAGAAACCAATAGTCATGTAACAGACGCTCAAAATGATGCTGAGACTAGGTAAGGTGCTGCTGGCGAATAGAGGAATGTAAATACCGACGTTATTCCCGCCATTGGAGATAGTTACAGCCGATACGCGATGGGTTTTAGGATCTTTAATTGTTGACCATAGGGACTGTTTGATTCGAGGTCTACCAACTTCTGTATGTATCTGTTCAACTTCATGGGTGATATCTTCGCTGTTGTCATCATCTTTACTCATGAGTTGATGAATTCCAATCATAATCGGTATTATGCCGAGTAGTCCTAACCACATATCTGAGACAATCAGTCCACCGAAGAAACCGATCAAGCTGACACTGACAAGGGTTGTAAATCCAAGAAATTCGCCAACCACAACATGACGGGGACGGAAAGTGCGACTAACTTTGCTGAAGAAGGAAGTTAAATAAATATTGTCATCAAAGGTAGTTGCTAATGCAACGGCAGCCCCTGTCGCGATCGTTCCTTCTAACCAGCTCATTTCTTCTTTCTCCTAACAATCTTTTGACAACTTTAAAATTTCTAATTCTGAATATTTTGTTTCAGTTATTTCTTAAGTTGAGTTGATAATATCGGCTTTGATTGATAGAAACAAATATTGTTTCTTTTTAAAATGATAAGTAGAGATTATAGACTTTGTAAGAGTTAGTTGTGGTGCGATGCACCGCCACTAACTTCTTGGAACATCACTTAATTTTATGGTTTTGAAAAGAAACAATATTTGATTTTATTGATTGCGATCGCTATATTTAGGTCATCTACAAATCAAATATTTTCACGGAGAAAATTCTACAGTTATTACGTAAGAATTCCGTTAATTAATAACCAATATGGTTAGCCAAAGAAAAAACTCATGAATGATCTATTTACCGCAATTCCTACTGCAATTACGGCTTTTACTGCCACCAATTTAGATGATGTTTTGATTTTGTTGCTATTCTTTTCCCAAGTGAATACCGCATTCCAAAAGAAACATATTGTCATTGGTCAATATCTTGGCTTCGGAGCATTGGTACTAGCCAGTTTGTCAGGATATTTTGGTGGTTTATTAATGCCCCGTGATTGGATTGGAATGTTGGGTATCCTCCCAATTTCCATTGGGTTACATCGGTTATTTATCCCTGATACTGATGACTCTGACCAAGAAGAGGAGGTAGTTGAGAATAGTGATTCTTGGCTATCTAATTTGCTGTCACCACAGGTCTATAGTGTGGCGGCAGTAACCTTTGCCAATGGCGGCGACAATGTGGGAATTTATGTTCCCATGTTTGCAAGCGCATCATGGGAAAGCTTGTTAATGATTTTGGGCGTGTTTTTCTCAATGGTTGGGGTTTGGTGCTATGCCGCCTATCGAATGATTCAAGTACCTGCGATCGCTGATTCGTTAAGTCGTTATGGCAATTACCTTGTCCCCTTTGTGCTAATTGGTTTAGGTGTTTTGATCATGATTGACAGCCATACGCTAGAGAATCGAGGACTAGCTGTATTGAGCTTAGTTATTGGTGGTTTGGTAGTTCTCAATCTGGGACGGAATATTGTAGAACTTAATGCTAGTAATACTTTGGGGAATGGATTGAGAGCTAATGAAGTCCAATTGGATTAGATAAGTTTGACCAAGGTGCTTAAGCCCCTTGTGTATAGAGTTTTTGGATTATGTATTTCTAGGAGAAAATCAATGAAACTTTTAAAGAATCTAGTAATCACTTTGATGTTGGTATGGAGTTTAGCGATCGCACAGCCAGCTTGGGCTGATAAGCCACCTGTTACTAGCAATCCTGACTATATTGCGGTGACTGAAGAACTTGCCGCCGCCACTGATCCGCTTGAAATTGCCAAGCTCCAATTTGAGAAATACATTATTGAAACGGGTGAATCCTTTGCCGAATGCCGTAATTTAACGGCGAGTCCTCTAATTGTCTATGGTAAAAAGTCAAAGCTCGATACTTCCACCTTTGACAATGCTCTTTACACGCTTCCTGCTGGTAAAACTACCAATGAAGATTGGAACTGTCAAGGTATATATTTTAGCAACGGTTTAAATAATGATGGTGTACCTGTAGCCGCTAAGATTGTTACAGGCACTCAGTTAGTTGCTAAAACCAATCCTGAAACGGGAGCAGTAGAATTAAATATTCCCGTTGCTAAAGTCTTCAAAGCGGGTGAAGCAAATTGGAATATTCCTGAAAGTCCTGAAGTATTAGCAACTTTGCAAATTCTCCAAGCTCCTTTAGATTAAGGTTTCGCAATTTAAGATTTTTGATGGCGCGGCTTTGCCGCGTCATCAAAAGTTGGTTCTTAAGAAGAGAGATAACCCTTAGCGTTGTCTCTCTTTGATTAAATGACGGTTTCTAAACGGGATTTAATCCTTGAAAATCTAATGTATATAAGGATCTCAGACATTGGAATATAGGAGATTTTTTCTTGCTGTTCCTATATAATATCAAGTCAAAGATTCAGCAGCTACATAATGATCTCACTGTTCAAACCGAAACAACCAACTGAAGAACAAGTGCTTCTGGGTAAGCAAAATCCTAACCGCGTTCGTGATCACTTAGCCAATGAAAGAACCTATTTGTCATGGATGCGAATGGCGATCGCTCTTTTGGGTGTGGGTGTAATCGTGGTGCGATTACGCATTTTAAAACCCCCAATGATGCCATCAGTGGGGAATGGTTGGAAGTTGTGCTTAGCTTTTGCAGTGATTGGAATGTTGACTGTATGGCTATCGACTTATCATTACTTTGCTGTGCGGAATGATATTGATACAGATACTTTTGATCCCCCCGATCGCTGGGTAGTTTTGTTTAGTTTGGCGATTACGCTAATCGGTGCAGGGGTAATCTTCTATGTATTTGCTGCACCCTTAGAGCAACTGAATTATATTATTCCTGAGTAATGGAATGACATCGGCATCAGATGACAAAGCTCAAGGCTATTTCGTATCTATCGCCTAATTTATTTTGGTTGTATCAAGAAGTTGTACAAGCGATCGCAAGGCGATGTGATTGCCATATTGAATTAATTGGTGCAACTTGCGATCCCCTTGATGATCCTCTATTAGAGCATGATCAAGTTGATATCGCTTTTATCTGTGGATTGCCGTTAATTCGCCATAACCGCATTGCTAAACAACCTCTAGAAATATTAGCTGTGCCTGTAATGCAAGGCGATCGATATCAGCAGCAACCAATTTATTTTGCTGATATTGTTGTTCATGCAGATAGTAAGTTTTATGAGCTTGCGGATTTAGCAGGAAGTCGGTTTTGCTATAACGATCGCGGTTCTAATAGTGGCTATAACTTAATACGTTACCGAATTTTGCAATATCTAAAATCTCAATTGCGATCACCAACTTTACCCGCTAATTATCAATTTTTCCAATCATCACAAGCCTCTGGTTCCCATCAAAACTCTCTCCAGTGGATTGCCTCTGGGCTTGCTGATTGCGCAGCGATCGATAGTGTAGTGATGGCGGCAGAGTTGCGACAGTTTCCTAAACTCGCTCAATCTCTAAGAGTAATTGAATCAATTTCTTCTCCAATACCACCGATTACGATTTCATCAAGGCTTTATAATCAGATTGGTGGTGAATTTATTGAGGAAATGTACCAAGCTCTTTTGGAACCTGATGAATCTTTAACAAGGGCGATGGAACTAGCTGAGGTAAGTCATTACACGACTACGAGTATTGATGATTATGCAGAGATTGGTGTTGCCTATGATATAGCGATCGCCGCTGATTTCAATATTTCATAAAAATAGCAAGTGCAGCTTAGCTACACTTGCTATTTTTTATGAAGCGATCGCCTCATAATTTCGGCGATAGTGATTGTTAATAATCACTTCACGGTGAGCATCATCAAATATTTGCTCAAACAGTTGACGCTGGGTATTACTGCCACCAAGCTCTTGCAGTCTGGTCAAAATGGGCTTAAATTCCTTGCGGGCTTTTTTATAATCACAAATAGCATGGGCGATCGCCCCTCTCGCAGCAGGTAGAGCAACCTCTTGCCAAATCTTTTGATGGCATGGCTGAGCATCATGGGCATAGCTTTCCATACTAAATAACATTTCTCTAGCTAAGTCCATCCGATTAGTACGGGCTAAAGCGTAAATATAATGCAGATCTTGAAAGGGAAGAGAATGTTCATGGATCCGCTCAAACAGATAATGAGCAACCTGTTCCCATCGATCGCCAACATCAATCCCAGTTAGTTCTAAACGCAGGAGTAAAGAAATTGCACCTACTTGATCCTTGGGCGATCGCTTAGTGGCTTTACCCCAAATATGTTGATCAAAAAGAGATAACACATGACGAATTTCACCAATGGCTAAATAGGAGAGCGCAACATGCCACCAGTTATGGGTATAGAGCATCGAGTTGCAAGATTCCCAAGTGTCAGCAAAACTTTCCATCCATGTAATCCCTTCAAGATAACGTTCTTGGGTTTCCATCGCATGAATTACAGCGTGTTGCGCCCAAGGGTCGGCTCGATTAATTTCTAGGGCAAACCGAGCAAGGCGTTCCGCTTGAGCGAGGTGATTACTTTGCTCTAACCCAAATGCAAGCATTCCCATAAGGTAATGATTCCCCACATTGGCATCAAGAACGGAACCTGCTACGGAAGTTAAACCTGACTTATTACCTGTATAAAAGTAGTGATATTGCGCTTGCTGGACTGCCAATAGGTCTTGAGGATACCTTGTGACTATTTCTTCGCAATGGAGAATTGCTTGATCGATTTTTCTTTCAGCCCATGCTTCCGTTGCAAGTAAATGTAATCTTTCTCTTTCATTAGTATTGATAAAATTCTTTCTTGCCTGTACAAGATAGGCATTAGCAGTCTTCGCATCGTTAGAATTTTCTTGGGATAAATAGTACGCTGCGGCAAAGGTATTTGCTAAGACACATTCAGGATCAGATGCGATCGCTCCCAAAATGCAAGCTTCCGCGCCGTTTCCATAGCTCAAACATTGTTCAGTATAGGCATTGATAGCAGTGATTGTTGCTTGCGAATTGTTACTGATAGCGAGTCCTTGAACAATATTGAGCGTATTGTTGAGCATGGGAATACCTGCCTTATTTTTGGCTAAAACCTGAATTTACGTTATCTTGATGTATTTACCGTAGATTAGTTTAGCGAGTCGGTGCAAGTCAAGTCATCTAGGAGACATTTCGGCATAAAATTTCCCCAAACACCCGTGCAATTTTGGTCTGAAAACGTTGATTGTGGCTTAGTTTCAAAAATGGACGCTTAATTTCTAATTGCTGAAGGCGATCGCTTTTGAGTTCAGTTTCTGGCTCACCATCAATATCAGGATTAATAACGGTAACTTTGCGTAATATATCCAATTGAAATTCTTTCTGCACCATTAATTCGGAAATAGCGGCGGCTCGGACACTGCTCTCTAGGGCAGCTTTTACCATTTCGCCGCTACTTAACACCAACATAATTTCCAGTTTTGATAACTCAACGCCCCAATCTAATAATGCTTGTTCAAAAACCTGTTGTGTTCCTGAACCCGATTCTCGCATCACCCAAGCGGTTTCGTACAGTTGTTCAAGGGTGATTTCAGGTTGCTCATACCAAGGATGTAATTTGCCAACGACAATCACTAAGCGATCGCTGCCAATCTCCTCGGATTTGAGTACTTTTTGCAGAGAGGGCTTTACATCGGCTTCGATTAATCCCAAATCAAACAACCCTGCGGCAGTTCCATCACAAATTTCTTCAGTATTCGCTAAGGTGCATTTGATCGAAATATTCGGATATTGTTCTTGAAATTGACTGATTTTTGCGGGGAGCCAATAGTTACCGATGGTGAGGCTAGAGCCTAGTTTTAACTCGCCCCTTTGCAAATCATTTAACTCTCTCAATCCTCGTTCCATTAATTTCACGCGATCGAGAATGTCCTTAGCTTCTGTTTGCAGCAAAATTCCTGCATCGGTAATTTCAATATGGCGACCGATGCGATGAAATAGCTTCACACCAAAATATGTCTCTAAGCTCTGCACCGCCGCACTGACCGCAGGTTGGGTAATATATAGTTCTTCGGCGGCGCGAGTAAAGTGTAATTGTTTGGCAACTTCTAAAAAAATCCGTAATTGTTCGAGCGTCATTCAATCTTGCTTGAGCGTCAAAAGTTAGTGAAAAGCATCTTACATCACTCTCAAACAACGTTGATTTACCGTAAATAGATTAAACCCCAGAGAATTTTGAAAGCGCGGCTCTGCCGTGCTTTCAAAATTCTCTGTATGCACCGTGAAGCGGTATAACCCTCTTTTTGCTATACTTCTACTCACTATTAGCTTGAGAAAAAATATGGAATGGATTATCGGTACAGTGGCGATCGCAGTTACTGCTTTTACTGCCACAAATATCGATGACATTCTCATTCTCACCATTTTCTTTGCTCAAGTCGATGATAAATTTCGTCCGCGTCATATTCTGATTGGTCAGTACTTAGGTTTTGGAATAATTCTCTTAGCAAGTTTACCAGGGTATTTCGGTGGTCTAATTATTGACCATAAATGGTTAGGCTTATTGGGACTATTACCGATCGTGATCGGGCTTAAGCAATTAATTTCTAATCAAGATGATTCTGAAATAAATGTTCAAACCTGCGCGATCGCTAATCAAAAATCATTAAATAAAGCCCCAATTATCTCGCCCCAAACCTATCATGTTGCGGCAGTCACCTTCGCCAA
This sequence comes from Pseudanabaena sp. Salubria-1, assembly GCA_023336205.1. Taxonomy (GTDB): domain Bacteria; phylum Cyanobacteriota; class Cyanobacteriia; order Pseudanabaenales; family Pseudanabaenaceae; genus Pseudanabaena. Next base: position 12,019 of record JALQCR010000067.1, on the reverse strand, counting down.
CGGCGGCGATAATATCGGTATTTATATTCCCCTATTTGCGAATACTAATGCAGTTTCTTTATCAATTATCGTCATCACTTTCTTGTTAATGATTGCGGTTTGGTGTTATGCCGCCTATTTAATTAGTTCTCATCCTTTAGTGGCAAAAATAATTACTCGTTATAGTCATATCCTTGTCCCCTTCGTATTAATTGCGTTGGGCTTGTATATCATGTATGAAAGCAAAACTTACCTTCTCATTCCTCTATTTCAGTAGCGCTTTACTCCAACAGATTGCCAATAACCAGCCACCGAGAATATCGCTAGGATAATGCACACCCAAATATAGCCTTGTCCAAGCGATCGCCATCAACCAAAATCCACCTGTAAATAACCAAATTAATCGCCAATGTTTCTGAGGAATCAGCATCGCGATCGCCATCACTAGACTCATACTCAGCATCGCGTGACCACTGGGAAAAGAGAAGTCTGGCTGTGGCAATGGAGAAACCCACAAATCTGGCCGATGACGATGAAAGAGAAGCTTTGCAAGAAAGTTAATTAAGCCGCTGCCGATGATCACTAGCCAGACATAGCCTAGCGATCGCCATTGTTTCCACCAGACTAAACCAATACTCAGTAAAGAAGTAATGGCAGTGATGGCTATACCTCTAGCAGTTTGGGGCAAGGCGATCGCAATTTGATCTAGTTCTAGGCTTTGCAAATTATGGACTTTTTTGAGAATTATGCTGTCCCAGTAAGTGATTAATGGCAGGGAGGTCACAGCGATCGCTAATAGACCAAAGGTAGTAAGCAGAGAGAGAATCACCAAAATTTTTTTTAAGGTTGCTTCTTTTAACTCAGATATAGATAGTGGTAGCTCCTTAGACATAAAAGATGTGATCGATTAATTTTTTTTGAAAGTTCTACCTATTGAGGTTTTCAAATGAATGCAGTATAGAAAGTAGGGGCAATTCATGAATTGCCCCTACTTTTTTGTGCCATGCTCAACTGAAAATCGCAATAGTACAGAAAACTTGTTAAGCAGAATGGATTAGTTTCCAGCTAACTGTAATTAAGCTTTAGTTTGGACTAATGGGCAGGTATGAGAGAGGAACCAAAAGACACGAGAAAATTGAGCAGGAGCTTGCAATAGCAAAATCCAGCTCAAAATTGAGAAGAGAAGCAGAACCTAAATGGCAATTGGATGGGTTGGCGCAGGAGTCTTTTCAGTTTTCTTTCTTTTTGAGGCGTGTTTTTTAACAGTCGGATAGCGAATACGAGGAGGAAGGCGATCGCCTAAGGAGCGTCCGGGCGATTTACCGCGTAGTTTAGGAGGGATTGCAGGAGTACCAATCGCGGCAATAATTACCGCAAATGATTGAGCGACACGACCAGGAGCAAGATTATCCTGAGGAGACTGCCAAGGTAAAGGAGCATCAACACAATCGAGACGAGCGAACCAAAGTTGCCAAGTCATTAAAGGCATCAAAGCACTCCAACGCTCAGCCGCCTGAGTAGAGGTAATCTGGGGCAGAGTCCAATGTAACCGTTGCTTGGCAAAACGATACCAATGCTCTATGGCAAAGCGACGCAAGTATTTTAACCAAAGAGTTTCCAAAGCAGGCATAGTTTTACCCAACCAAGCCAACCACATGGGCTGAAACTTACGGTTGCGCCCCAAGGGTTCAATCACCTCAATTCTAAAAATCTGCATCGGTCTTTCTGGAGAAGTACGGAAATGAAAGTCACGCCAATAAGTTACCCGTACCCGACCTATTTTTGGGTCTGTAATTTCTATAGTGGTGGCTGCCCCAGCCCAAGTTTCTGGGGCATTCAGTTTGAATTTATGCCCATGTTTACAAGGTGCACCACGACCGCTATAGGCAGACGGAACTCCCCAAACACAGCGATTAGATGCCAAACGTAGTAATAAATCCGCCTCAATATTCGCTGTTGCTTTCACAAAACTTGCATTCCCATATCCTCGGTCATAGACAGCTAGGGGGCGTACGCTTAACTGCTTTGTGACTTGTTTGAGTTGGAAGGCAGCTTTACTCACAGGAGTCTCGAAACTGGTGATCCGCTCATGTTTTATCGGTAGCGCCCAACTCCCACTTGCTTCGGGAATCCACGCCAACGTGCTGTAGCTTTGTCCTACGCCGATACTTTCGTCTTTGCCATGATGGAATCCTCTTTCCTTCAGCGTTTCCGCATCTGGTCGCAACCACACGCTATTATCTCCAGCCAGACAAGGTTGCTCTTCGGTTGGGATCTCTTGCACCATTAGTTTCATCAACTTTCCTCTTGCTGGTCGGCTATCGCGCAGTCCCTCATAAATACTTGACCATTTTCGCCGAAATAATGGATTCATTGACAGACTCACATACGAGCTAATGCTCGGACTTGTCAGGACGGCATCCATTAATTCAAATACTGCATCTTTTCCTGTTCCTAGGTATTCATATATCGACTTGCGAAATTCTTGTAATTTTTGGAAAATCATAGTAGTCAATGTCAATTTGGTTTATTGATCATTGCTCTTTTGGCAGTTTGTGACATTCACTTCCTGCCTTTCTTTTCTTCTTTTTAGTCTAAAGTCCAGTCAATCACCTCAACTCTAAAAATCTGCATCGGTCGTTCTGGAGTGGTACGGAAATGAAAATCACGCCAATGAGTTACCCGTACCCGACCGATTTTTGGGTCTGTAATTTCTATGGTGGTGTCGGCAACAGCCCAAGTTTCTGGGGCATTCAGTTTGAATTTATGCCCATGCTTACAAGGTGCGCCACGACCGCTATAGGCTGGAGGAACTCCCCAAATACAGCGATTAGATGCCAAACGCAGTAATAGATCCGCCTCAATATTCGCTGTTGCTTTCACAAAACTTGCATTCCCATATCCTCGGTCATAGACAGCTAGGGGACGTACGCTTAACTGCTTTGTGACTTGTTTGAGCTGGAAGGCAGCTTTACTCACAGGAGTCTCGAAACTGGTGATCCGCTCATGTTTTATCGGTAGCGCCCAACTCCCACTTGCTTCGGGTATCCACGCCAAGGTGCTGTAGCTTTGTCCTAAGCCGATACTTTCATCTTTGCCATGATGGAATCCTCTTTCCTTCAGCGTTTCTGCATCTGGTCGCAACCATACGCTATTATCTCCTGCTAACAAAGGTTGCTCTTCCGTTAGGATCTCTTGCACCATCAGCTTCATTAGCTTTGCTCTGACTGGTCGGCTGTCGCGCAGTCCCTCATAAATACTTGACCATTTTCGCCGAAATAATGGATTCATTGACAGACTCACATACGAGCTAATACTCGGACTTGTCAGGACGGCATCCATTAATTCAAATACTGCATCTTTTCCTGTTCCTAGGTATTCATATATCGACTTGCGAAATTCTTGTAATTTTTGGAAAATCATAGTAGTCAATGTCAATTTGGTTTATTGATCATTGCTCTTTTGGCAGTTTGTGACATTCACTTCCTGCCTTTCTTTTCTTCTTTTTAGTCTAAAGTCCAGAATTAAGATCACAAAAATCAGATAGCGTAAGGCTCGTTGGGGAGCGTGTTGGCACAGTTTTGAGCCAAGCAATACCCCCGGAACGGAACCAATCCAAATTGGAATTACAATATGCCAATCGACAGTACCAAGGCTAAGGTGTCCGAGGGATGTAAAGCCTAACAAAATTGCGGCTTGAGTAATATCAGTTCCCACCAACTTTCTCGAATCTAGTTTAAAGAAGGTCATTAACACTAGAGCAAATAAAGAGCCTGACGAAACACTGGTTAAGCCCACCATACAGCCCAATACAAAACCGATCGCCACAGTTTTAACTTTGCCATTCACAGTTTCCAAATCAAAGGTAGGCAGACTTGGCAGTGATAGATCTGGCGCAAAGTTGGCGAGCAGTAATTGGGCTAAACCTGCAATGGTTACAAATAGAATCATCGTACCGATGGAAGGTAACAGGAAACTATCTAAACTCCATCCATAGGATTGGAGTAAATGCAAAATAAATACTCCTAATAAAGCGCCTGGAACACTGCCCGTAGCGAGCCATTTCACTATGGATAAATCTACGGTTTCTTGCCGCCAATGACTTACGCCTGCGACAGCCTTCATCATCGTCGCCGCCACAATATCCGAACCGACAGCGATTGCCGCAGGGACATTAAACACAAAAATCAACATTGGTGTAATCAGAGAAGCGCCACCGATCCCCGTTAAACCTACGACTGTACCAACGATAAAACTAAAACCCGTTAGTAAAAAATAATTCATAGCTGCACCTCAATCGGTAAAATCGCGCTGAGGTCGAGAACATGAAAATAAACTAGTGCCACAATAACTGCTGTGTATGCAGTCGAAGTCAGCACCCCAGAAAAAATCTCATGTTTGAAACTCCGCTTCTTTGCCGTAGTTTGCAAAATATCCTTTGTCCCCATCTGCATCAGAACTATACCAACCAGATTTGATAGCCAATAACCCGCGATCGCTGCGCCAAAGAACCATTCCGATTGCCAAAGTGAAACTACATAGCCAAATCCATAGGCGATCGGCAAATTAATGATCAAGTCATTCCACCAGCAAAGTGGTGACAGTAGATAACCCACCACCAACAGAACTCCCCCCTTGAGTTTTTGGAGAATCCCCGTTTTAATACCGTTGTTTGATTGGTTTTTAGTAGCGTTTTCAGTAATTTGTGGAGAACAATCTAACGTAAGAGTTGCGCTCTCTGAGTTTTTTATATATACGTTTTCAGGAACTTCTATAGTTTTGGTGACTGGCTGATTTGTCATAAATCTACGGTATAGTCATGTAATTACCGTATTTTATACTATCCGTGTAATTTTATACCAAAAATAAAAAAAGAGAATGTACAAAGTACATTCTCTTTTTTGTTGGATTTGCCGAGTGCGCCACACTAGTATTAGGTCAGAGGACGTTCTGCACCAGTTTCTACAGGCAAATCTGACTGACTATATTCTGTCCAAGAGCCTTCATATATTCTGACCTTGGGATAGCCGAGCAAATGCTTTAAAACCACATATTGCAAAGATGCCTCCCGACCTGTGGTGCAAGTGACAATAATATCCTTGGACTTATCAATCTTTTTCTCATCAAGAATCTTTTGGATTTCGGCTAAAGGCTTGAGCTTGTGAGGATTTTGGGGATCGGTGAAGGTCGGCCAGGGGATATTTCTTGCTCCAGGGATGTGACCATTGCGAACAAAGAGATCAACTTCACCAGCAAAGGCATTAGCAGGACGAGGATCGATAAAGCGTACATCAGATTTACCAAGTAAGTCTTTGACTTGAGCAAGAGTGACGCGAATATTCCTTTGATCATTGACACTAAGTTTGCCTGTTTTATATTTAGGAAACTCTTTGGTGACTGGTTCCTTAGCATCTTTATAGCCATTAAAGCCACCATCTAATACTGCAACCTGTCCTTTAAAACCAATGCGCTCAAGGGCATAGGCAATTTGGCTAGAACCGAGGATATTATTACCCTCGGAGTAAACCAAGACTTTGCTTTTGTCATTAACTCCAGCCTTGGCAAGTAAATCACCAAGCTTATCAGAGTCTAATAGCTGCACTGGTAAGCCATCCTTGGGAACACGGACAAGGTTATCGGCAAAGTTAACGGCGTTGGGAAGATGCTCTTTGAAATAGTCGAGGGGATTCCACCGCACATCTAAAATCCGTAGGTTGGGATCGTTAGCATTCGCTTTTACCCAGCTTGGTGGAACGAAGGAAATCTTCGTTGCGGAACTTTGGGCGAGGAGGGGGGAATTGCTAAAGAAGGCGATCGCTACAACTACAGACATGACTGCGGCGGCGATAAAGGCGAGAGGTTTAAACTTAAATCTGAGCGACTTTGCTCTAGAATTTTTACGGATCATAGTCATGGGGTTTAAGTAGGTGGGAGTAAAAAGCTGTCCTAGCTATAATCTACTATATTATCATGTAGATACCGTTGTTTTGTCATGTTGTCTTAACTTCAAAGATTAAAATTTAGCGAAGTGGGACAAAATCATAGCCAACGCCTGCGCGATCGCCTTTGCTAACTTTGACCAAAATCGCAGGATTAGCCCGATCTCCTGATGGTTGAAAAGCAATTTTTCCTGCTGCACCTTCAAGCTCAAAGGTATTACTGGATAAAGTTTGTTGTAGTCCCGCACGGGTGCTATTTTTGCGAAGCCCACCAGCGATCGCCAGCGTCGCATCGTAGCTAGTGGCACTGCGCCAATTTACATCCCCGCCCCATAACTTTACGGCATTACCTGCAAAGGGATTATTTAATAAAAATTCAGGATGCCAAGGCACAGTGATCACCATGTCGGCGATCGCACCCTGTCCTAGTTGCAAAGTTTTGAAAGTATACATAGTGGAATTAGCTAACAATAACAAGCGATTTCTGGCAATAACAGCGACTTCAACCCCTTTCTCAATTTTTTCTACTCCTGGGGATAACAAAAGCGCATCTACGCGATCATTCAACATCTCTTGAATTACCTGATCGGCATTAAAGTCGGGACTAGACAGATCGCAGTTTACACGGCTGATTTTTGCACCATCAGAAAATACGGCGGCGGTAAAATCTTCTTTGATGGACTGGCTAGCTTTGGCTGTGGAATTAAGGCAAATACCAATGTTTTTCTTGTTTTGTTTCTTGACGGCATATTGAGACAGCGCATCCGCTTGAAACCTAACACTTGGCACTGTCCGAAAGATGTAGCTACCAAGCCCTGAGAGTTCTTTGGCGATACTTGTCGATGACATCATCACCAGTCCTCCCGCTTGATAGGTTGGGGCGGCGGCGATCGATACTTCGCTAGAGTTATGCCCAATCACGGCAAGGATACTTTGATCTTGGGCTAGAGCCTGAGCTACTTTTTTACCAACCTCGATTTTGTTGTCATCATTAACGATCACAATTTTTAGAGGTACTGCATTGATGCCGCCCTGACTATTTACCTCAGTTTGAGCTTGAGCGACACCGCGTAAAATTTCTTTAGCCACATTGAGATTGCCCCCGATTGGCACACTCACCGCAATTGTCAGAGATTTCTGCTCGCCAATTTTGGCATTATTCAGATAAATAAGGGCTTCAGGATCGCTACGCTGTTTGCTGAGCGATGCTTCCCATTTAGAAACTGCTGTAGCGTAATCTTTTTTGGCGATCGCCGCGATCGCTTGAGCCTTGTCCGCATTTGTTTCGGCTGCGATCAGTAGTTTTTCACCTTCGCTTTTGCGTGTGGCTAAGTCGAAGTTAGGATTACTAGATATATCTGTGGGATTGCTATCAAGTGCGATCGGCAATTTGCTTTTTCCAAAAAACAAAACGCCAACGACAGCCAGACTACCAAAGATAGCCAAGGTCAGCCCTAACACTAATACTTCTTTCTTATTGTTTGCCATATTGCTTACACGAAGCTAAAAAGAACATTTTCCATGATTTATTGTTATACCGCCTATTGAGGCTTTGAGGAGTAGATAAAAATTTTTGTGGGGTTTAAATATGAAGATGTTGATTTTGATATTTAGGGTAAACCTTTAGGAAGATTACTCTCAATCAAGCGATTGATATCTAATACTTTTGAGGTGCTTTCACCAACAACTAAAGGCAGATTGCCATTCCACTTATCGATCGCTTGCTTTTGTAATAACTCAGGCGATAACGTCTCCCGCAAAATACGCTGGGATTCTCCCTCACCGCGTGCGAGATTCACCTTTGCTTCCGCCTCTTTGATTGCTTTCAGGGCAATAAAATCCGCCCGCTTTGCCTCCTGTTCCGCAATTTGCTTCGCTTCCACAGCATCACGAAACTTAGGCGAAAAATGCACATGAACTAAGGAAATATCATCGACAGCGATGTTGTAGCCCGATAGTCGATTAGTGAGCAAAGTATCCACTTCATCCTTAACATTGCCGCGTTTGGTGATAATTTCTTCGGCAGTATATTTCGCCATCACTGCCTTCAAAACCTCCTCTACAGCAGGATCAATGATGCGATCGATAATTGCCAATTTCTCCCCAATTTGTTGATAGATTTTATTAGCGTGGTCTGGGGCAATATGCCAATTGAGCGCCACATCGGTAAATACTTCTTGCAAATCCTTAGATGATGCCTCGGCAGTAATTTCCTGCTTTTGGACACGCACGCTCATCTTCTTGACCGTTTGGGCGATCGGGATGATCGGGTGAATCCCTTCCTCTAGAACCTGCGGCTGCACTTGCCCAAACTGCATCAAAACTCCACGCTCTCCTGCATTAATCACCACAAAAAAAGCACAAACGAAAGCGGTCAAAATCATTAGCCCTGCCACAAATTGAAACATGGCAAAATCGGCAGCTTTGCGATCGCGTTGGCGCTTAACTTGTTGATTAATCTGCACAGGTTTTGGGGAGATTTCGGGAGCTTGTTCGGGAATTTGCATATTACTGTTTAGCAAGAACGAGGCTAATCCACTGTAGTGTACCGCATAATCTACGGTAAGCACATAGACATAACGTACTTTTGATGCTAGAAATATTTTATAGCTGTAGTCAATCTTGTTAGGCTGTGAAACCAGAAGACGAGTTGCGGTGCTTCGCACCGCAACTCGCTTCTTAGGTTGGTTTTCCTAATGCAAGTGGCGACAGCTATAAATTACATAATTTTGATGCTGTGAGTCACAATGAGCATTCTGGTTCAAGATATTACCAAGCAGTTTGGCGATTTTTTAGCAGTTGATAACGTTAGTTTGAAAGTAGAGAGTGATTCTTTGGTGGCTTTGCTAGGTCCATCAGGTTCAGGTAAGTCAACTCTCTTGAGAATAATGGCAGGTTTAGAGGCTCCCGATCGCGGTCAAGTTTGGATTGAAAATGAAGACGCAACTTACCGCTCAGTGCAAGAACGCCAGATCGGTTTCGTATTTCAGCACTATGCTTTGTTTAAGCATTTGACAGTGCGTAACAATATCGCCTTTGGTCTAAATATTCGTAAGGCATCTAAAAGCCTAGTTAAACAAAAGGTTGATGAATTGCTGGACTTAATCCAACTCAGAGGATTGGGCGATCGCTATCCATCTCAACTATCGGGCGGTCAGCGTCAGCGCGTAGCCCTTGCGCGATCGCTAGCGGCTCAACCCAAGACTCTCCTACTCGATGAACCGTTTGGGGCATTGGATGCGAAGGTACGAAAGGAGCTACGCACATGGCTTCGCCAACTCCATGAACAAGTTCATGTGACCACAATTTTTGTAACCCATGACCAAGAAGAAGCGATGGAAGTCGCTGATCGCGTGGTGATTATGAATCGTGGCAGGGTTGAACAGATTGGCACACCTGCCGAAATCTATGATCAACCAAACTCAGAATTTGTGATGCGCTTTATCGGAGAGACAAATATTATCTCTAGCGCCCGTCGCCATTTCCCCGATCTTGACATTGCAGATCATCATCAAGTATTCTTGCGCCCCCACGATCTGGCGATTAGATCCGAACCAGAAGAAACCTTTGCCCCTGCAACTGTCAGCTATGCCTTTAATCTCGGTTGGGAAGGTCAAGCAGAATTAGTATTGTCAGACAACCAAAAGTTGATTGTAAAGTTGGAACGCGATCGCTTTGACAGTCTCTCGCTCTATCCTCAAAAAGAAGTCTATGTCAAACCTCTAAAAACTAAAATCTTTGCTGAAGTTGCTTAGTAAAAAACAAAAAAGCGCCCTCAAAGGGTGCTTTTTTGTCTAAATTTCATAATGCCATTGTTCAGTAGACTCTGCCAAAAATCTGAGCTTGCGTCCTTTACGAGACAAGAACCCAATCTTCTCAAGATCATTAATAATGCGTGTGACTGTGACGCGAGTAGAGCCGATTAATTCCGCGATTTCTTGATGGGTTAATTGCAGACCGATCAACCTGCCGTGACGCTGATCGTCTTCACCAAAGCGATCATTCAGCCAAGATAATAACAACCTTAAAGCCTCATCTTTAGCTCGGCTATGGGCAATTTTTAACAAAAACTCACTGGTTTGGTTACGACGGATAATCACATCGACATGATCGCCCCACTGCGATCGCGGGATTTCGGTTAACTGCACATCGGTTAAGCATTCCATTTCATAGGGAAATAATTGTGATAACTCACTGCCAATGAGATCGCCCTCAGCCCATAACCCTGAACAAATTACTTGACCATCCTCATTCCATGTGAGCGATCTCACCACGCCCGACTCAATTTTCCAGAGGTAATTAGTTTTGCGGGGTAGCATTTCACGACGCTTATAGGTAGTGCCAGTGGTCTTTTCAAGATAAATCATCAGATACCCTATCGACAAACAGTAGATTTTATTTGTATTACGTTGAAAAGTATTGTATCTTACTAAGTACGGTATTCCCACGAAGTTACCGTATTTTTATTAATTTCTACTTTTTGCTCTCCACAGAGTCCTCACCCCCCAACAACTTTTATGAAAATTGCTCAAAATATTACGCAACTCATCGGCGGTACGCCCCTAGTTGCTCTCAATAACATTCCTAAAAAAGATGGTTCTCTCGCCAAAATTGTCTTGAAATTAGAAAGTATTAATCCTTCTTCTTCTGTTAAGGATCGTATCGGTTTAGCGATGATTGAAGATGCGGAAGTTCAAGGTTTGATTAGCCCTGCCAAGACTATATTGGTGGAACCAACTTCGGGTAATACAGGGATTGCCTTGGCAATGGTAGCAGCCGCTAAGGGCTATCGCTTGATTTTGACGATGCCTGAGACTATGAGCCTAGAGCGCCGTGCCATGCTCAGAGCCTATGGTGCAGAGCTAGAGTTGACTAATGCTAGTGAAGGGATGCGTGGCGCGATTCGGCGTGCGGGAGAAATCGCTGACTCTACGCCTAATGCTTATATGCTGCAACAGTTTAATAATCCAGCCAATCCTGCCGTGCATCGGCGCACCACTGCGGAAGAAATTTGGAATGATACGGATGGGCATGTGGATATTGTGATTGCGGGTGTGGGAACTGGCGGCACAATTACGGGTGTTGCCGAAGTGATTAAGCAGCGTAAACCGAGTTTTCAAGCGATCGCTGTAGAACCTCTCAACAGTCCCGTCTTGGCGGGTGGTACACCAGGGGCGCATCGTATTCAGGGCATCGGGGCAGGATTTATCCCCCAAGTTCTACGCACGGATTTGATTGACGAAATTATTGGTATTTCTGATGATGAGGCGATCGCCTATGGTCGGCGCTTAGCCCGTGAGGAAGGTTTACTGTCAGGAATTTCGTCAGGGGCGGCTCTTGCGGCAGCGATCGCTGTGGGTAAGCGTGAAGAAAATCGCGATCGCTTAATAGTGGTAATTCAACCAAGTTTTGGTGAGCGCTATCTTAGTACACCTCTATTCCAAGAGCCTGAGTTTGCGTCTGCTACTTCTACTAGATAAAAGCATTCATCTCTAGGCAAATTAATGCTGTGCGTAGCACAGCATTAATTAACTTTAAAAAATATTTATAAACCGAGTCTAGAAAACCTATGGAACTATCTTGTAAGGTGGATTATGCCTGTATTGCTCTTATGCAATTAGCGATACGACATGGACAGGGACAACCAATATCCGTTAACGAAATTGCTCATAGTCAAAATATTCCTATTCGGTACCTCGATCAAGTCATGGGAATGCTAAGGCGAGCAGGTATTATTAATAGTCAAAGGGGAGCCAAAGGAGGCTATCACCTTGCTCAAGAACCTTGGCAAATTAAGATTATTGATGTGGTAATCGCTCTCAATGGCAACGACTACAGAGAATCTCAAAATGAAACCCTAACCACACCTGAAAAGTCTGTAATCTTGGATATGCGAGAGCTTGCGAGAAAAGGGGCTGCTGATGTGTTGAGCAATCACACTTTAGAAGATTTAGTGAGAAAATGTGAGGAGAAAAAACGTTCCGATATCATGTTCTATATTTGAATTTCCAAAAAGAAAAGAGGGGGGGGGGGGGGGGGGGGGGGGGGGGTTGGGGGGGGGGTGGGGGTGGGGGTTGGGGGGGGGGGGGGGGGTGGTTGTG
>JALQCR010000066.1 GCA_023336205.1 Pseudanabaena sp. Salubria-1 | reverse complement strand
TAGCTGCTGATTCCGACTTTGACAAATTGACAAAGGGCAATAATTTACAAAATCCTGCTCAAAACACCGATTTAGATAACCCGTCAATCGCGTCAACCCTTGTCAATTCGTCAATTGCTGTCAATTCATCATCAACTTTGTCAATGCCTCTAATTAAAATTTTGGAGTACGCAAAAGAAAAAGATTGCTTCATTACCGCTAGTCAGGTTAAGTCTGGTATCCGATTATTTCGAGATAGTCCTGTCACTGAAATTCGCTCATATTTTCAATGGCTTGCCGATCGCCAGCATGGGATTGTCAGAGGCGAAGCTGATACGCTTGAATTTTCTGCACAGTAAATTTATGGAAATAATTCGATGGATGCGTGTCATCCTGTCCAGTATTTTTATATTGCTTGGCTTGGGATTCGGGACATACTTTTATACCAAGGAGCATCCAATCACATCCATCGATCCGCAGGGGTGCATCGTCAGATTATCGCCAGCCGATGACTTTACGATTATTCCCTTTGGCGATCGGCGCTGTCCTAAATTACCAGACTAACCCGTTAGCAATTTGACAGAATTTAACCGCAACAAAGTAAAACAAAAACATCTGAATGGGCGATCGCTAGATTTTTTTAAATAAACCTCAGTTAAAAAAATTTAATTTTTACAAAAATAATTCACGCAAAAAAAGTTGTGTGAATTATTTTTTTTGTGACAGGTAAATTTTTTGTCAAAGGGGGAATCCAAAGGGGGTGTCCCCTTTTGGCAAGCGGTGGTGTTGCTGTCGAACAAAAATCAAACGTTAGTGCGATTTCTTGTCCGACAAGCAACATAGCTTGCCAGATTTTTACACCACCACCAAACGACGCAAACTCGTTCGCCAGAAAATAGCGAAAAACATAAGAGCGATCGCCCAAAAATCAACAAACATATTTGCTGCATCACAAAAGCGTATACAAAAAATCAAGAATGTGAGCGCAAAAAATAGGATTGGTAGGACGCTCAATAAAAATTAGTACAGAACGAATCAAAAAATGAAATTATCAAGACGCAAACTATACTTTTTTGTGGCTACGATAGTGACAGCAAGGAAATTTACTTTGATTAGCAAAAAATTAGTTTAAATAATGACCGCAAATATTCCATGCTTACCATTGCCAGAAATAAATATCGATGAGCTAACCACCGTATCCGATCGGTGGGTTGAGTCTGCGAAGGAAAAAATTAAGCCCGTTACCAAATTAGATATAGTCCGTAATCTTGAACCAGGGATTACAGCTTTAATTAATTCGGGGTACACCTATAAATCCGTCTGCGAAAAGTTAAAGGATGAATTGCATCTCGATATTTCTGTTTCTACAGTCAGGGTCTATTTACAGAAAATCTATAAAGAACAAAAGCAAGACAAGGCAAAAACTAAACGCACTGCGGGTAAAGTGGCAAGGGAATTAAAACAAAAATCAATATCTGGCTCTGTTGAGGATGAGCAGCAGCCAGTAACCAATTTATCTAGCAGTAATGCCGAAATTAAGCCCAAAAGCATTGTCCCGAAGATTCATCCTGTAGATGATGATGACTTTAATGATGATGTGGCACAGGCAAAAATATTGAAATATTTCAACCGTTAACTATTCCGTGGCTATCAAACTAGGCGATCGCTACTGTAGAAAAATGTAGACTTTGAGTAGACTTCCTGTAACTTTTTATGAACGAGTTTGCGCCGTTTGAGGGTTGTATAAAATCTCGGCAAGCTATGTTGCTTGTCGGACAAGAAATCGCACTAACGCTTGATTTTTATCCAACAGCAACATAACGCTTGCCAAAAGGGGATACCCCCTTTGGATTCCCCCGTCACAAATTTTGGAATAGTCTTCGCAGCAGCTTTTGTTAGATTTAAACTCTGCGGTGTCTGTATTTATTTTTGATGTAAGCTGCGAAGTATTTGCCTTTGGATACTGCCGTCATTAGGGATTGATAGATATTTTCTGGAACATAATAATATTGGTATATGCCGCCGCTTTTGAAGGAGATCTCTAGGGTTTGAGTTTCAAAATCGTAACCAACAGAGCGGAGGTTGTTGGAGCTAACTGGAGTACGTTGCATATGTTTACTGGATTAGAAAAGACAGAAAATCAGTTTAGAACAATGTCTAGGGATGAGGCTATAAACCTATTTCAGTCCTATGGCTTTGTTGATTCTGAAGGGCATTTTTTGACTAATTGTAGGGATTTCCTTGACCTGATTGAGTTTGCTTTACCTGTTAATTTATCGATTGATAAGGACTTGCCGACTCCTCAAAAGTCTTGGTGGTTTGAGCCTGCTGGTGATGTGTCTTTATCACAACAGGAGCAAGCTTTGTTAAAAGAGTTTTTTGGAGTGGATGAAAGTAAAAGACCTGTGGCGATCTATATGAGTCGTGATGGTTTGGGTCAGGCTTTGGGTGAGCAGATGTTTCTCAGGGGTTTGCCGATATCTTTTGTGAAGGATCGCGATTCGATTGCTTGTTGAATTTGCTGAATCGTTGGAGGGCGTTGAAAGTTTATGGGATGCTGCTTTTTAGCAAATGTCTTAACTGTCTCTTCCTTTGCTATAGCTAAATTCAGATCAGAATCAGCCCCGAATCCTTAGTTTTAGATTCGGGGCTGGTTGATTTTGATTAGGATTTTGTAATAGATCTAAAATTTTAGGCTTGTTGCGTAAAGCCAAATAACTTTCCTAGCTCGGATGATCGCAGCCAAGTTAATCTCTCTTGATAAGACATCACCTTTTTAGTGCCAACTTTGACCTGACTAGGAGTCAAAGCGCCAGACGCTACCGCACTCTCTTTCTTGGGTGTCGCAAAATTCGCTAGCTTTTTCTCTTGTGAATCTAAAAGCATATCCGTCTTCTCCTGGCGCACTAGGTGCATTACCAAGATACTCCATTTTTATAATATCTCTATAGTAATCTACGGCATCTGTATTTGAAGCCAAAATAATTAGTGTATCTGTCTCAGCACAGGGGCATAGCTCTAGAGCCAGTTTTGCGACATACCAGATAAGCCACTTGCCTATAGGCTCAACCATTCTAGGGTATTTATCATAGGTACTTATGGGGTTTACTTCTAAATGCTCGATCTCCACAATTTGTCGATCTTCATCAGGAAAAACACTATAGCGAATGAATCCCCACACTTGATCTAAATAGCTAAGTTTGATGATGTCCTGATACTCAAAATCTGATATTTGCCATAAATCCCCCCAAGCAAAACTCCAGTTAGTTGGCATATCTTGTTTTATTGCAGGGGCAAGTAAAGCTTTTTGATTCCCAGTAGGGGTATTAATTGTGACCTCGCACAAACCAATCGTGACCACTACATCCTTATCCTTTTAAATCATTGGTGAGCTAAGCGTTAATCATACATACCTATCATTGTCTCTTGATCTCAGTGGGATAAGTTAGTGAATCAAGTAACCTAATCTCTAAATTTTATGAAAAAAATTAGCTTAATATACCACTGTGTTTACTCAGTAAAGCAATGATCACAAAACTATTCTCAATATTTTTTGACTACACTTTTCGCGTTATAGGGCTGGCGAGTCCCCCTTCTCCTACTAGGCTATTAGCCAATTTAGAATGATCATTACTATCGCTGTATCGTTTTTGTTACAAATCTTTAGATTTTATAGGTCACTCTTTGGATCGGATCAAGCTAAAATTTTTGGGAATAATTAATCATTTTGAGTTAATGTTTCAATTCAACTGTTTGCTCTTACTAATTTTTGTAATTGGAATTAACTATTTTGTAATCCTATTACCTAGCGGCTCTTTTCAATTTCCTATTTTATTTTCTATACCTATTTTGTTGTTTTTCTTAGCTTTAAACTACTGGGTTTTTTTCACATCATCAGGGAAAGCTTATGCTCGTAAGTACAATAGAGAGCAAGCAGAACAAGCAGAGAATCAGCGAAAGTATTTAGAAAAACTTAAGAATCAGCCGTTAATAGAAAAAGCAGAAAAAGAGCGACAAGGTAAAGAACAGCTAGAACAGATAAAAATAGCTGCCGAATTACTTCAGGAAGACATAGATTTATTTAACAATAGAATTCAAGCAAAGTTCGGTCAATTAAAGATTCAGTTTGATGAGAGTATTGCTAAGGAAATGATTGACGAATTTGAGGTATATCGTTTTTACCCTATTGGTCAGTTTTATGAAAGTGCATTAGATTTAATAGTTACTTATAATGGCGATATAAGAGTAAAACTTTTTGCTTTAAAGGTAGGAAGATTACATTTCGGTAGAGGCAATCTATGGCAAAAAACTTCTACTCATGATGAGCAAACTATTCAAAATGATATAAATGCGCGATGTTAGTTAGTCCGTATGGCAAGAAACTGATTATCGTAAAGCCTTTCCGAAGACTATTTAAAAAATCAAGAAAAAGCTTTAGCACACATACTTATTTTGGCTCTTCTGGATTTGAGGGGATTAATGTATAATGAAGCACAAAGATAAGTGGTGACAGGTATGGACTTGTATCTAGATAGGTTGCTAAATTTACCCAACACAACCGTTGAAAGTTTTACGGAAGAAGAAAATAAAATCACCCTAAAGTTGAGATTTTTACAGGATGAAATTACTTGTCCGCATTGTAATACGCATGGTGGAAAATTAAAACAAAATCGACCGATATTGATTCGAGATTTGTCAGTATTTGGGAAAATAGTTTATTTAAATACGCCGCGCCGCCAATTTTATTGTCAACATTGTCGGCTCTATCGTTCAAACTATGCTCGACCAATATCTAAATGCCAACAAATTAGAGATCGCAACTTAAAATTATCAAAATTCCTGAAGCCATACCCAGATCGTTTAATTAGCTTTAACTTATTATTGATACCCTCAACAACGCCATTAGTAGTGCGGTTCTCAAAGTAATTAGTAACTTCTCCAAACCATCGACAAATTGTGCCAACACTATCCTTATACGTCTCCTTTGCTGTCTCCATCCAGTCGAGTAATTTTGATGCGCCATCTCCCCAATTTTTAGCATCTTCAAAGACTCTTCTAAACTCTTCTTTTTGCTGATGCATTTTCCCTAGCAATGGTACCACTTCTCGAATTTCTTCTAATTTTAGGCTCATCTGGGTTTGAGGGGTAAATGGTACAGTATCGATACAATTATTGGCGACATGGTAGGGCTGTAACTGTTGCTCCGAGAGGATTCTGATTACTATTAGCTGTGCTTATCCCCATGAACCCAGAAGAGCCGAAAATTAAAACAAAATCGACCGATATTGATTCGAGATTTGTCAGTATTTGGGAAAATAGTTTATTTAAATACGCCGCGCCGCCAATTTTATTGTCAACATTGTCAAAGACATTTTACGGAAAAGTTACCCTTTGTAGACTGGGAAAGACGATACACACAAAGGTATGAGGAGTATGTTTATCAACGAGTACAAAGTGCGAGTGTGGAGCAAGTAAGTCGAGATGAATATTTGAGTTGGGATCAAATACAAGGGATTTTCAATCACCAATTTTCTCTAAAAAAAAAGATGATTGGAAAGAAGTAAAACGAGTGAGTATTGATGAAGTGAGTAAACGCAAAGGACATAAAGACTTTGTGACAGTCGTATCAAGTATTGACGCAGGAGCATTACTAGAAGTAATTGATAGTCATAAACAAGATGACATCATTGAAGTCCTGAAGCAGCAACCGATTGAGATAAGGGAAAAAGTAGAGGAGGTTAGCATTGATATGTGGGGAGGCTTTCCCAAAGTTGTCAAAGAAGTATTTCCAAATGCGAAAATTGTCATCGACAGATTTCATGTTATGCAGCCACTAATCAAAGAGTTAAATCAACTGCGTCAAAAAGCTAAAATCAAGATTAAAGGTAGTCGATTTATTCTACTAAAGAACAAGGTAGACTTAACAGAAGAAGAAAAAGTGAAGTTAGAAAATGTCTTGAAATGTTCTAAACGCTTGCGACTAGCTTATAATCTCAAAGAAGACTTTAGAAGTATTTTTGAGACTTGTAAAACTCCTGAAGAGGGTCAGAAACAATTAAAAGAATGGCTTCAAAAAGCTAAAGCTGTTTATGGCGCAGTTTTGGAAACCATTCGTAATCATCTTGATAATATTTGTAACTACTTTTTAAATCGTACATCTAGTGGTGTGATGGAGGGACTTAATAATCGTATTAAATTAATTAAACGACAGGCTTATGGTTTTTTAAATTTTTTAAATTTTCGTTCTAGATTATTAGCTTGTCTTTCTCATTAGATTTACTTATCCCCTTAAACCCAGAAGACCCAAAATTCCTAAAGAAGTCTCTATAATAATTAATTAAAGCTGTGAATTACGGCTCTATCGTTCAAACTATGCTCGACCAATATCTAAATGCCAACAAATTAGAGATCGCAACTTAAAATTATCAAAATTCCTGAAGCCATACCCAGATCGTTTAATTAGCTTTAACTTATTATTGATACCCTCAACAACGCCATTAGTAGTGCGGTTCTCAAAGTAATTAGTAACTTCTCCAAACCATCGACAAATTGTGCCAACACTATCCTTATACGTCTCCTTTGCTGTCTCCATCCAGTCGAGTAATTTTGATGCGCCATCTCCCCAATTTTTAGCATCTTCAAAGACTCTTCTAAACTCTTCTTTTTGCTGATGCATTTTCCCTAGCAATGGTACCACTTCTCGAATTTCTTCTAATTTTATTTTTTGCTTCTCTGTTAAATCTTTTTCGTTCTTTAGTAATGCATACTTACTCTGCTTAAGTGCTTCTTCGATTTTCTTTTTCTCGTTTACATTTTTGTTTTCTTTATTTGCTTTTTGCAGGTCATTTCGTGCTGTTTTTAGTTCCTCAGGAACTATCTTTGTTACATGGAATCGGTCGGCTACTACCTCTGCTTTTGGTATTAGTTTGTTGATCAGTCCTTTATAATTTCCACTTAGATCCATACTTACCTCAATAATTTGCTCTAACACCTCTTTTCCCCACCCCTCAAGCTCTTTCCTTATTTCTTCTTGTTTCCGTGATCGCACAAATCCTATCGGTATTTTTCTGTCTAAATCTACCAATACTACTATGTAGTCCCCTTGTCCTTTTCGTAATGCTATTTCATCAATCCCAAGTCGTTTTAATGGCTTTAAATCTATTCTAAGTTTTTTTTCGCTAATGTATTTTATCATCGACCACACTTCCTCATCTGTTAAGTCATTTTGCTTCCCTACATTATGCATATCGCTATGCAATACTTGCTGCACTATCATCTCTGCAAATCTGTTAGTTTGTTTTCGTCTCTTTCCTATAAATTCTAGTTCTTCACTGAACGGCTTTTCACATTTTTTACACTTGAATTGACGACGGTTTACTTTTAATAGTACTTCCTGTCCACTAATGCTTAAATCTCTTGCAAAATACCAGCGATTTTGATGCAGATGATTACTTTCTTCTCCGCATCTTGGACACTTTGCTTTTGTCGTTTTCGCTTCAACCTCTAAAATTAATCGATCTGCTACTTTTGTGTAGTTTTCTACTTCGATTCCTGGCAGATTTAAAAGTTCGGTTAGAATTGGCTGCATATTTGTTGTTTTGTATCTTATGTTACCTTAGCATCATTTAGACGATTGAGCCTTTTATTGTCAACATTGTCAAAGACATTTTACGGAAAAGTTACCCTTTGTAGACTGGGAAAGACGATACACACAAAGGTATGAGGAGTATGTTTATCAACGAGTACAAAGTGCGAGTGTGGAGCAAGTAAGTCGAGATGAATATTTGAGTTGGGATCAAATACAAGGGATTTTCAATCACCAATTTTCTCTAAAAAAAAAGATGATTGGAAAGAAGTAAAACGAGTGAGTATTGATGAAGTGAGTAAACGCAAAGGACATAAAGACTTTGTGACAGTCGTATCAAGTATTGACGCAGGAGCATTACTAGAAGTAATTGATAGTCATAAACAAGATGACATCATTGAAGTCCTGAAGCAGCAACCGATTGAGATAAGGGAAAAAGTAGAGGAGGTTAGCATTGATATGTGGGGAGGCTTTCCCAAAGTTGTCAAAGAAGTATTTCCAAATGCGAAAATTGTCATCGACAGATTTCATGTTATGCAGCCACTAATCAAAGAGTTAAATCAACTGCGTCAAAAAGCTAAAATCAAGATTAAAGGTAGTCGATTTATTCTACTAAAGAACAAGGTAGACTTAACAGAAGAAGAAAAAGTGAAGTTAGAAAATGTCTTGAAATGTTCTAAACGCTTGCGACTAGCTTATAATCTCAAAGAAGACTTTAGAAGTATTTTTGAGACTTGTAAAACTCCTGAAGAGGGTCAGAAACAATTAAAAGAATGGCTTCAAAAAGCTAAAGCTGTTTATGGCGCAGTTTTGGAAACCATTCGTAATCATCTTGATAATATTTGTAACTACTTTTTAAATCGTACATCTAGTGGTGTGATGGAGGGACTTAATAATCGTATTAAATTAATTAAACGACAGGCTTATGGTTTTTTAAATTTTTTAAATTTTCGTTCTAGATTATTAGCTTGTCTTTCTCATTAGATTTACTTATCCCCTTAAACCCAGAAGACCCCTTATTTTAAACCAATGGATTTAGAGAGCATTACAAAAGCAGTTGATGAAATAGTTGTAAATATTCCAGTAACTATTCAAATAAACAAGCTTACTTCATCACATCTTTCTGTAGTTTTTAGTCGGCAAAAGGATTACTCCGCCAATTCAAGGATGAAATGCAACACCTAGAGATCTTTGCGTAAAGGGACTCATAAGGATATTCTGATATTAATCACAATAATTAGGATACCCTCATGAGCTTTGTCCATCTTACCACCACAGAAAGAAGTGAACTGTATAAACTAAGAGTAATTGAGCAATTATCTGTATCAGAGATAGGTCGTCGCTTGAAGCGAAACAAAAGTACGATTTCAAGAGAGTTATCGCGCAATACAGACGAGCGACAGATTGGCTATTTGCCAGATACTGCGGTTGCCCTGATGAAAGCAAGACGGAAACAAGCAAAGGTAAGATTTCAGAGCATCAGTGCTGAGACGATCGCCGAAGTCAAACAACGGTTAGAGCAACACCACAGCCCAGAGCAACTAGCAGGGAGAATGGAAAGGGAGGGGCTAGGTAAAATCAGCTATGAGACGATTTATCTGATGATCTATGCAAACCATCAAGAGATGGGAATATATCAACAATATCTGAGGCAGAAGCAAAAGCAACGAAGGCGCAAAGGTCGCCATCAGAAGCGAGGTGGCATTCCCAATAGGGTAGGGATAGAGAATCGACCGAAGATTGCAGATTTAAAAACAGAGATTGGACATTGGGAAAGTGATACGGTAATCGGGTGCAACCACACAGGTATCGTAGTTACGCATGTTGATAAAGCATCGAAGTATTTACTTGCTGGACTAGCTAAGAACAAGACGATGGATGAGATAAACAGAGTGACATTCAATCTATTTGAGCCTATAGAATCAACATCTCGAAAGACAATGACCTTTGATAATGGAAGAGAATTCTGTGGGCATGAGAAGCTATCTGAAAGATTGAAACTAGAGACCTTCTTTGCGAATCCATATCATTCATGGGAACGTGGATTGAATGAACACACCAATGGATTAATTAGAGAGTTCTATCCCAAAAGTACAAACTTTAAAATCGTGAAAGAAGAGGACTTTCAGAAGGCAGTGAATTTGATCAATCACAGACCCAGAAAATCACTTGACTATCGTACTCCTTACGAAGTATTCTTTGCTTCATCAGAACCCGTTGCATTTCATCCTTGAATTGGCGCTCTATAGAATACACAGACTTATGTGAAAAGGTTTTAGAGGCTTTTAAATCCTTTGAAATGGACGAGATTAAGAATATCAAATTTTTTGGTAGAGAATCTGATGGTGATTATGAATGGCAGTACAATTTTGCTGTCAATGCTAACAGTCAAAATGTATTAGCTAGTAGTTCTACTAAGGATACAAAAGATAAAAAAGCGAATAAGTTTTTAATAATTGGGTCAGTTCTTTTTGTTTTGATATCGACTGGAGTTGGTGGGTTCGTATATTTTAAAAATGTTCAGTATCAACAGGCTAAACAAGCTGCTAAACAGGCAATTAGTCAAGATTTTGCAAAATGTGAAGCCTCTGATACAGATAATATTAAAGAAGATCCAGACAACAGATCAGAAGTTAAAAAAGTACAAAGACAATTTATTGAATTAGAGAAGAAAAGGATAGACGCGGAAATCCTAATTCTTGAGAAATCTGTAGAAGACAAAAAAAAGATAGAGAGTAAATTTTTACAGCTTAATACTCAGAAAGCTAAAATAGACGCATTCGTTGCCACAGGTAGAATTTCTGGATCTGAAGGATCTGCATTGACTGGGATAAATCAACTATCTGTCCTTGATACAGAAAGAGATTCCCGTGAACAAGAATATAAAGTAAAAAGAAAAATTCGTGAGCTTTACGCTAGTACGGAGCAGGAAGAGATTGCTCTTGATAGAGATTTGATTTTAGCAAGGTTAGCAGCATCAAAAAGAATAGAAGAATCTGAAAAACAGAGGGCTGATGAAAAATTAAAATCCTGCGAAGTCGTGAATAACTACAAAAACAAATACGAAAAATAGTGTCTTATCAGGAATAATAAATTTATGATCGGCAAAAAATTTTTGAAGTCTGTAGCGAAAAAGGCAATTAATGTTGGTGAAGAGATTAGCCAAGAAGCCTATGATGCAGCCAAATTTGTGGGCAAAAACACAATCAAAGTGGGAGAGAAATTAGGCGAAGCAGCAACCCAAGCAGTGGGAGCCGTAACCGATAACTTGTGGGGCAATGAATCTACAGGTTGGGATTTAGCCAAACTCCCAGAAGTGCAACGCCTCGCATTTTATGGGGCATTGTTTGCGATCGCCGCCGCCGATGGGCATTTTGACAAAGACGAAATGGACTTGATTTGTGGGGTTATGGATTTAGAGGGAATGTCTGACCATGCCAAAGAGCAAATACAGGAATACATCATCGAACCACCCAATTTATTTGAGAGCTTACAGGCTTTAAGTGGTGCAGATGAAACATTACGCTATGGGGTGATGATGAATATGATCGATACGGCATGGGCTGACGGGGTACTTGCCCCACAGGAGAGCAAAGCCTTAGAACTGGCTCAGGCAGAACTAAACATTTCTGATGAACAGCGTCAAGCGATCGCTAACTTTGTCCAGAAAATGCGAGAGATTCGCGCTCGTGGACTTGACGATACCCAAGCGGCTGACGCAATCAAAACCGCAACCGCAGGTTTATCCGCCGTTGGTGTCCCGATCGCCGCAGTATATCTGTCAGGCTCGGTAATTGGGTTAAGTGCGGCAGGAATTACATCAGGATTAGCAGCGATCGGCTTAGGTTTTGGTATGGTTCCTGGTATTGGCATCGCTGTCTTAGTTGGCGCAGGTATTTTCATGGGTGTGTCCCAACTACTAGACGTAGGAGGGCAACAGGAAAAAGAACGCCTGATGGCAGAGCGAGAACGCAAAGCCCAACTGGTGATTACCAATCTGCAAGGAGCGCTTAATAAACTTATCGAGCGAGTTGCCAATTTACAAACAGTCGCGGCGGATGCTGAAGCCAATAAGGAAGCGATTCGAGTTTTGACAGAGAAAATGCGTTACCTTCAACAACTCGTTGCCAAGCGTAAACAAGCAAGCGGTAATCCCGCATAACCAATGATTTCCGATAACCTTGTCATCGAATTAAGAGCGATTTTACAGGCGCAAAACCATCTGTTACAACGACTGAGTGACAGTATCAGCGAAATAGAATCCAAATTTGTTGATGTATCGCAACAGTCAAGCCAACTTCAAGCCCTAGAGCAGATGATGGCAGAACTAGAAAACTCCATCGACTTTCTAGAAGATGAAGATCTTGCCGACTTCGATCCTGATGAGATTTATCAAATCTACGATCGCCATCAAAATGCTATTAAACGGGACTTGCAAGCGATCGGGTTTACGGATTGGCAAAGCTTTGTGCAGCAATGTCAAATTTACGATCTGCAAAATGGACTCGATCCGCTTGCTCCTTACGAAGTATTCCTAACCGAAGCCGATTTACAGCTATTAGCCAATGAGAAAAAGTCCTATGATGCTCAATTTGCATGGGACAAGTGGGACTACCTGTTTGTGGGCGCGAGTGGAGTTCTTGCTGCCTTAACTGATGTTCTATTAGTGGGAACTCCTCAGACTAGCCCTTTGACCGCATGGATGAAGACTTTCAATACCACTGCCAAAGCAGGTCAAACTGACTGGTTTTCCCAATGGGCTAGAGACTTAGAAAAAACTTGTAAAGTCCCTTACGATGCTCAGACTATGGCGGGGATGTCAGGCAGTAGTCATCGATTTCAATCCCTTGGACATGATCCTGTTTTAGGTTTTGTCTTTGGCATACTCGACATTATGCGCGGCACAGTGACGGGCTTCTCCTATGACAAGCTAACCAGTGTCCATAGTTTTGTCACTCATCCCGTATCAAGTGATGTCTCGATTCATCTCATTGAAGCGATTCTCAAGCAGCTTGGACATCTCATCTCAGATGTGGCAACCCCAATGGGTTTACCTGCTCCTTTCATGACCTTAATGCAAGGGATTAATATCGGTAGCTTCGGAGATAAAGGCAGATCTGTCGGTGAAGTTGCTCGATGGATGTATTTGAATGGCTATGATTTACGACACTTTATCGCTTCTGGGATTACACCTGCGGTTGTAGAAATTGTTTTGCGAGCATACATAATGCTTCGCCATTATTCTGAACATGGCGAAATCAAATTTGACCTTGCTGCACATCCCAAATATAGATCGATGCTACTGATGGCTCATGGCATTGCCACGACTGCAAACGCTGGGAAAGTCATTCTCATGGGAGGTAATCCCCTCGCAATCAATTACGCTGAATATATGGCTTTCATTCGCTATCTCATTCCTAGTCTCAAATATTGGTTGTTTGACCAGCAACGTTTGCGGCTAGAACACATGGAAAAAATCAATGAGTCAGGATGGGATGCTCTATTGGATAACAGCGATCGCCTATTACTGGACTTTAGACTAAAAAGAAGAAAAGAAAGGCAGGAAGTGAATGTCACAAACTGCCAAAAGAGCAATGATCAATAAACCAAATTGACATTGACTACTATGATTTTCCAAAAATTACAAGAATTTCGCAAGTCGATATATGAATACCTAGGAACAGGAAAAGATGCAGTATTTGAATTAATGGATGCCGTCCTGACAAGTCCGAGCATTAGCTCGTATGTGAGTCTGTCAATGAATCCATTATTTCGGCGAAAATGGTCAAGTATTTATGAGGGACTGCGCGATAGCCGACCAGCAAGAGGAAAGTTGATGAAACTAATGGTGCAAGAGATCCCAACCGAAGAGCAACCTTGTCTGGCTGGAGATAATAGCGTGTGGTTGCGACCAGATGCGGAAACGCTGAAGGAAAGAGGATTCCATCATGGCAAAGACGAAAGTATCGGCGTAGGACAAAGCTACAGCACGTTGGCGTGGATTCCCGAAGCAAGTGGGAGTTGGGCGCTACCGATAAAACATGAGCGGATCACCAGTTTCGAGACTCCTGTGAGTAAAGCTGCCTTCCAACTCAAACAAGTCACAAAGCAGTTAAGCGTACGCCCCCTAGCTGTCTATGACCGAGGATATGGGAATGCAAGTTTTGTGAAAGCAACAGCGAATATTGAGGCGGATTTATTACTACGTTTGGCATCTAATCGCTGTGTTTGGGGAGTTCCGTCTGCCTATAGCGGTCGTGGTGCACCTTGTAAACATGGGCATAAATTCAAACTGAATGCCCCAGAAACTTGGGCTGGGGCAGCCACCACTATAGAAATTACAGACCCAAAAATAGGTCGGGTACGGGTAACTTATTGGCGTGACTTTCATTTCCGTACTTCTCCAGAAAGACCGATGCAGATTTTTAGAATTGAGGTGATTGAACCCTTGGGGCGCAACCGTAAGTTTCAGCCCATGTGGTTGGCTTGGTTGGGTAAAACTATGCCTGCTTTGGAAACTCTTTGGTTAAAATACTTGCGTCGCTTTGCCATAGAGCATTGGTATCGTTTTGCCAAGCAACGGTTACATTGGACTCTGCCCCAGATTACCTCTACTCAGGCGGCTGAGCGTTGGAGTGCTTTGATGCCTTTAATGACTTGGCAACTTTGGTTCGCTCGTCTCGATTGTGTTGATGCTCCTTTACCTTGGCAGTCTCCTCAGGATAATCTTGCTCCTGGTCGTGTCGCTCAATCATTTGCGGTAATTATTGCCGCGATTGGTACTCCTGCAATCCCTCCTAAACTACGCGGTAAATCGCCCGGACGCTCCTTAGGCGATCGCCTTCCTCCTCGTATTCGCTATCCGACTGTTAAAAAACACGCCTCAAAAAGAAAGAAAACTGAAAAGACTCCTGCGCCAACCCATCCAATTGCCATTTAGGTTCTGCTTCTCTTCTCAATTTTGAGCTGGATTTTGCTATTGCAAGCTCCTGCTCAATTTTCTCGTGTCTTTTGGTTCCTCTCTCATACCTGCCCATTAGTCCAAACTAAAGTATTAGGTGCGATCGCCAAGCAAGATTTTCCCATCATCACACTCGCCTAACTTGCACCACCGTCCAAATGCCTCACTCTAAAACCTTGTCAAAACTTGATGATAGGGAAATTAGATCCTCAATATCACTATCCGTAAATCCAAGGGTCTGACCAACTTGTTTGATATAGAGCTTTTCTGCTAGGTGTACTTGCCCATCCCTTGCGGCAAGCGCTACTAAGTCCATGAGCAAGGCAAGTGATTCTTCAGGATTGTCCTTAAACACAGAATAATTGACAGTTAGTTTTGAGTCTGATTTTATCGCTTGGAGTAAGCCCATTTTGTCAGACGTACTCAAGTTTGATTTCTCCATACAAGTACATATATATTGCACCTCTTCAATAGCAATATCCTGATCGACCTTCATCAAATTGATAAGGGAGACAATCCTGAATAAATCGAGGTTTAGCGGAGGTGGTAACTCAACTACATCGGATGTTTGAGGATGAATTTCGGGATCTGTATATTCACTATCTACATACTCAATGGGCTGGCTCAGAATTGCGATCGCTTGTTTACCAATAATGTGAGTCGAATAGTTTGACCATGCCGCCATTGCCGCAGCACCCACAGCAGGAAGACATTTCACCACCATCGATCGCATTAACTGCTGACTAACTTTTTTAGTGATCAGCGATATCAATAGCTGCCAAAGAAACGGGGATGCACGTTTAGCTAAAATCTTGCCACTATGCACTGTAAGGAGTTGAATCCCTTTTATGCCTGCGCCAGCGATAAAAATACCTGCGAGAATTTCTGGTTTAAGTAAATTTGGCTGTTTCCCTTCTGCTCTTCCAATGTCATAAATCATCGCAATTTGATTACGAATAACAAGGATGATTTCAGGTATTGCCGCCGCAATCCCAAAAGGACCAGGCATAAGACTAGCGCCTCCAGAGATAGCCGCATTCACCGCCGCGTATTTGCGAATGATCGACTCAACACTTTTTTGGTCAAGTCCTTCCTGTGAATGTGTTTGAAAATATGCAGCTCGATTACTAATAACTGAACCGAAAACCCCCATCATTTTTTTGGCAAGTTCAGTTTCGATCGCATTGAGCGGGGAAGCCATAGGTTAGATCATCCAGATGCGTGATGAAATTAATATAAGACATATCCTCATTTATAAAGAGACTGTCTATTATTTTGAATTTAGCTCCCAACATCAGGACAGCTAAAAAGTTTGTAGTGTTTTTAGCTGTCCTGATATCTATAAAACATCTTATAGAAATCAAAATGATATCAAATCAGCATTGTTATGATATTGTACAGGCATCTAAATCATATATATTAGACATCAAATTCCTGAGAGGACTTATATGATAATTGCCTGTGGCGGAATTAAAGGTGGGGTCGGCAAAACAACGATCGCCACTAACTTAGCAATCATTCGTGCAGCCAGTGGCGCAGATGTTTTACTACTCGATGCCGATGATCAGGAAACATCTAGCGACTTCACGATTGTTCGTAACGAGACTTTGGCGGATAAAGGTGGGGCTGGTTATACCTCTGTAAAACTACATGGGGCAGCAGTAAGGACTGACACCCTCAAGCTATCTAGCAAATACGATGACATTATTATTGATGTCGGCGGACGGGACACCGCAGGACAACGCGCCGCCCTCTCGGTTGCTCATGTTTATATCGTGCCTTTCCTACCAGCAAGTTTTGATGTGTGGTCACTGGAAAAAGTCGGAACTTTGGTACAGGAGGCGATCGCTTTTAATCCAGATCTCAGAGCTTATTGCTTATTAAATAGGGCTGATGCTCAAGGTCGTGACAATGAAGAAGCAATCGAAGTAGCTGATGGGATTGAGGGGCTTACCTATCTTCAAGCCTTGGTTGGCAATCGAAAAGCTTTCCGCAGTGCTTCGGCTCAAGGATTGGCGGTAACTGAGCTTAAACCCGTTGATCCTAAAGCTGTAGCTGAAATAATGGCTTTATACGACAGCATCTTTTCTATATCTAATTAGCATCTTTATGATATCAATTAGATATCTTTAAAATATTGTAACTACATCCTATCGATGTATAAATGAGTTCATAGTGAGATTAAACCAATGGCAATTAAAAAGAAACCTAGTGCGCCCCCTGCGGTAACTGTTGAAGATTTTATTGGGGCAGGTGGGCAGCCTCCTGCGGATATTCGGGAAGGCGAGGTAGTTCCTAACAAAACAGAAAAATCTTTAAAGCTACGTCTCGATGAGGCTTTGCTTCAGGAGATTGATGAGGTAATCAGTAGCAAGCGTCCATCTCCTAGTAGACATCATTGGATCGTATCGGCGATCGTGGAAAAGCTAGATCGTGAGAAATCAAAATCAGGTCAAAATGACATCTAAATGATATCGATATTTGCCTTTTGTATCTCGCATGTCCCCTAGTTGTACTCACCAGGAATATCAGTTTTTCTAACAGTAACTCTGTCAACCTTCTGACCTGACATTCTCAGTAACTCATCGCCTGAAAATTCAAAGCCAAGCTTTAGTGCTATTCGCGCAACATCATCTGCGGTTGATGCTGCGACTACCTCATTTTTAAGTTCAGGTTCAGACTGCATTTTCTTTAAAAATGCTTCGATTTGCTCAAAAGCCATATTTAAAAGTCCTATTCTCGCTAGCTACTCGTAGAAACCCAGCAGTATATTCTTTAAGACTAACAGCACAAGGGTCTCAAGATTCGAGGCAAAGTGATTATCACAACGCACTGCTCTTCATTCAGAATATAGAAAAGCAACCTTAATCGATTGACTAAAGTTGCTTTTTTGAGATCCCCCCCATCGGTAATAAAGTATTTTAAAATGCGATCGCAATCACAGGCGCTAACCAATTACATCACCGCCACCACTTTCTAAAACCTAGATACTAAGTACATCAGGTTAAAGGAGAAAAACAAATGTCAGTTAACACATTCGGCGGATTCATCTTCAAATTTTACGCAGTAGCGATCGGTGGTTTAGTTGTAATCAATGCAGTCTCCACACTCTAAACCAAACATCTAAAAGTTTTTCAAAATCTCCTTAAACTAGCATCAGCACCAAACTCACGAATTA
Source organism: Pseudanabaena sp. Salubria-1 (assembly GCA_023336205.1). Classification (GTDB taxonomy): domain Bacteria; phylum Cyanobacteriota; class Cyanobacteriia; order Pseudanabaenales; family Pseudanabaenaceae; genus Pseudanabaena. Next base: position 7,326 of record JALQCR010000066.1, on the reverse strand, counting down.
GGGGCTGATGCTTTTTTATTGAAATTAAAATGATGTCAAAATGATATCCTTTAGACATCATTTTGACCTAAACCTTTAAGCAAATTTCTGATGAATCATCTCAATCACTTGTGCTTCTTCGGGAGTCATAATGCCATCTAACATCGCAAATTTTTGACACTGGGCAAACAACGATAACGCATACTCTGGCTTGAGATCCTTTAGTAAAGGCTCAAGGGGAAGTGGTGTATCCATATACTCAGCGATCGCCTCAATCGATTCTGGTCTAAGATTTGCCGCCTTCAAATCAGCCAAAACACTTTCCTTACTTCTGCCTTGATTACCTGCCAAGATCACATGAACGAGAATTTGATCGATAATCTGTTCTTGTGGAATCGCACTTTTTAAACGCTCTTCACTATCTACTTGAATATCAGCCAATTTTTCTTCAAAGTTGACAGGGTTTAGTTTTGCCTCATAAAAAGAACAACTCGCCTGCCCAAGCGTGTAAAGCATCACTGCATCAGAGCTTGCAGCAATCACGGCTCCTGCAAGTGGAATATTTCGTAACAGTCCTAAGCCTGCTTTGATTGCCATTTTGCCTCCAAAAGCTAACCCGAATACGGCAACAACTTCTCCTTTTCTAGCTGGATCTTTAAGATCCATTCCATAGGCACAAGCAATTTGATAAACCATCTCAGCTTGGAGCGAAGTTGTTGCAGCCAGATCAACTGCAAACAATGCTGCGGCAGAACCAGGGACAATCGTGGTAGCAAATCCAGACGCACCCGCAAATACGGCTTTTTGTCCAATGATTCTTTGTGCGATTTGATAGGCTGACTCATTGGGATATTGTTGTTTTAAGCGCTGTACCTCGGCTTCTGATGCGACAGCATCTACCTGATCTAAGATTTTCAAAAACCAATCAGCATTAAAAACCTCGGCAGCTTTCCGAATTAAAGGACTATTACCAACAGCCTCGATCGCAGATCCTGCGCTACTAGTTGCTGATGAAATTCCACCAACGACAGCACCACCAACTGTTTGCGTAAATGCACCAACAGCACCACCAACTGCTCCTGCGGTTGCGACTGCCGCACCACCTACAGCATTCCCAACCGATCCTGCTACACCTCCAACTGCACTTCCCGCACTAACGATCGCACCGCCAACATTTCCCGCCGCACCCGCAACCGTGCCGCCAACAGCACTAGCTGCTCCACCTACAGCATTACCAACATTTCCCGCCGCACCTGCAACCGTACCGCCAACTGCACTAGCTGCTCCACCTACAACATTACCAACCGATCCAGCCGCCCCTGCAACTGTGCCTCCAACCGTACTAGCTGCGTTACCAACCGCCCCTGCGGCTCCTGCGACTGCACCAAATGCCCCATCCCACCAATTACCTATTTGGGGTTTGTCAGTAGTTACAGCAATTGCGGAATCTTTTGTAGAAGTTTCGTCTCTTGCTTGAAAATTATCAACAGGTTCAACGGATTCAGAGAGATTAGTCATATCAACAATTTCACTACTAATATGAGCAGTTCCCTTTACAATCTCTTCACCCGCTTGAGCAGCGCCTTTAGCAATCTTTTTCAAAGATTTTTTATTGAACATATCTTTATTTTCTACTAAGCTAATTGCTTGTGTTTCAGGTTTAATATCAGGCTCAGGCTTAGTGAAAATTAATTGAGGTAAAACTTTTTCGATATCCAGAGCTTGAATGTATCTTAAAATATCATGTTCAATCAGTAATGTCTCAGTAATCTTTCCGAGATGACCTCCAATACTTTCAGTTACTAAAGCCTGAATATTCCCTTGAAATTGAAAGATCTTGACAAGGCTACTGCTGATTTCGGTAAAAGCAGCACCGTGATCTGGCTTCTCTAGCAAGATTTTCAAAAATTCAGATTGCTGTGTCTGAATATTCATTTGAGAGGCATCAAGTTTATAAACTTTGCCTGTGGAATGCAATAAATACTCTGGCTCAGGATGACTATATTCAGTAAGTGTTTTACTCATCTCCGCCAATGGCTGTTGAACTTGGGGAAGCCAAGCCAAGTTATTGCTAGTCATCTCCACAATACATCCGCCCAATAGCGGCAAATGGGGAACCAGATCCCCAGGGGTACGAAATCTATAAAGTGGTGTTTCTAATTTCACGCTCTCAGTTCCCAAGGGTGGCGCACCAAATGTATAGGTTTCGAGACTAGAATAACTGGGCTTTAAGTCAGATTTATTGAGTTTATGAGCAAGTAAAGTTGCTGAAGCTCCGCCTAGACTATGCCCTGTAGTAATGATTTTTGGTTTGTCTTTGAGCAAATCGGGCAGAATATTTTGCAGTTGTTTCCAAATTGGCTCAGTGTAAAGTTGAAACCCAAAATGAAATTCATCAACAATACGCGGTGTGAGTAAGTTATACATCCAGTCTTTGACGCTGACTGTCCCCCGAATCGCAATCACTATTTCTTGTTCACCGTTTATTGCCACAAAACCATAGTGTTCTGTCCCTTCTCTAAGTAGTTCAAGAATTTGGTAAGCTTGCAAATTTGGCGATTCACTTGCGTTTAGCTTTTCATGGATTTCTGCTAGTTCGGTGCTGTATGCCAACCAAGCTAGGTAGGACATTTCTAATGCTTTGGAATATTCGTGAGTCATCCCGTTTTTTTTTAACCTATCGAAATGAATGAATGTTTACTTTGAGCGATCATTGTTATCTGAATTAGAACTACGAAAGCAACTAGAGCTACTATCAAAGCAACCAGAAGTACAATTGGCAAAACCGTTACAACTACCTTTACTCCCACTTTTTGCTAAAAGAGGAAAAGAGAATGGATAAAATGATAATACTTTAAGAAGTTTACGGCGCTTAATTGGTTTATCTAAAGTAGTATCTTCAACTTTCTCATTTCGAGCTTGTAGCAAACGATTAGCTTGTTCGCATTCATCAAATCTTTGGTTTGCCATTGCGATCGCAACTTTAAAATCCTGTTCTAAAAAAGCTTGCTTAACATAAGCAGAGCAGGATGGAGAGTCATGATAAACCCGATACGCACAAGAAAAGCCTTTTAATGGAGACAAAAATCTTTGATAAAAGGAGATTAGAAATACAACGATCATCTTTGTAAGCGAGCTTACATAGCTTGTAATTGATGATAGTGAAACGTTATTTTTATCCGACAAACTTGTTACAAGCATGATTTTTTAATTGCATGAAATTAATGAGAGGATAATATCAGATGTAAAAACAAAAATAAAATTCGCCAATTCAAGGATGAAATGCAACGGGTTCTGATGAAGCAAAGAATACTTCGTAAGGAGTACGATAGTCAAGTGATTTTCTGGGTCTGTGATTGATCAAATTCACTGCCTTCTGAAAGTCCTCTTCTTTCACGATTTTAAAGTTTGTACTTTTGGGATAGAACTCTCTAATTAATCCATTGGTGTGTTCATTCAATCCACGTTCCCATGAATGATATGGATTCGCAAAGAAGGTCTCTAGTTTCAATCTTTCAGATAGCTTCTCATGCCCACAGAATTCTCTTCCATTATCAAAGGTCATTGTCTTTCGAGATGTTGATTCTATAGGCTCAAATAGATTGAATGTCACTCTGTTTATCTCATCCATCGTCTTGTTCTTAGCTAGTCCAGCAAGTAAATACTTCGATGCTTTATCAACATGCGTAACTACGATACCTGTGTGGTTGCACCCGATTACCGTATCACTTTCCCAATGTCCAATCTCTGTTTTTAAATCTGCAATCTTCGGTCGATTCTCTATCCCTACCCTATTGGGAATGCCACCTCGCTTCTGATGGCGACCTTTGCGCCTTCGTTGCTTTTGCTTCTGCCTCAGATATTGTTGATATATTCCCATCTCTTGATGGTTTGCATAGATCATCAGATAAATCGTCTCATAGCTGATTTTACCTAGCCCCTCCCTTTCCATTCTCCCTGCTAGTTGCTCTGGGCTGTGGTGTTGCTCTAACCGTTGTTTGACTTCGGCGATCGTCTCAGCACTGATGCTCTGAAATCTTACCTTTGCTTGTTTCCGTCTTGCTTTCATCAGGGCAACCGCAGTATCTGGCAAATAGCCAATCTGTCGCTCGTCTGTATTGCGCGATAACTCTCTTGAAATCGTACTTTTGTTTCGCTTCAAGCGACGACCTATCTCTGATACAGATAATTGCTCAATTACTCTTAGTTTATACAGTTCACTTCTTTCTGTGGTGGTAAGATGGACAAAGCTCATGAGGGTATCCTAATTATTGTGATTAATATCAGAATATCCTTATGAGTCCCTTTACGCAAAGATCTCTAGGTGTTGCATTTCATCCTTGAATTGGCGATCTTCAATATTTTGAATAGGTCTAGACGTGATAATAATTATGGTTTTTTGCCATATTTCGGTTAAGGAATATGATTGTTTTATAATTTCAAAAGCTTCACTTACTAAAGCTTTATCAAGCTCATCAATAATAATTATTGCTCCTTGAGTTTTGACATCTCCTAATGCCTCGACTTCATTTTCAATGATTACTCTAAGAGGCTTATTTTGTCTCCAAGTATATGTGTCAAGGTATACAGGGATTTGAGCGTTAGATTTTTCCAATGCTGCTTTAATTGCATTTTGAAAAATTCTTTGAACAATGAGCGTTTTACCTATGCCAAAATCTCCTGTCAAGATAAAAAGTCTTTGAGCCTTTAAATCCAAGTTTGCTGGTGTTGTACCTAATGAAAAGTCATTGGCTAATTTTGCTGCTTTTTGCTCATCCCCAATTACAGCCAGAAATCTGACTTTGCACCCTGTGATCGACTCTCGATACATCTCCTCTAATTTTTCAGTTCGTGCGATGTCTGATCTATTTATCTCTGGTAGGGTTTGATATAAATTAAACGTATTATTTTGTGTATTACCTGAACCACCTTGATTAATCTTAATTTTGGGATCACTATCTCTAGGTATGGGAGAATTTGCTCTGTTTAGAAGATCTACTTTTTTAGGCGATCTACTGCCTCCTTTGTCCAACGACTAAAAGTCGGAAAGTATTTTCTGACCGTATTCTCGGTATCCAGTTCAGCCTCACAGATTACAGACACAAAAGGCGGAAACAGCGAAATTGCACCTTTCAGCTTAGCCGCCGCATTTTTATCTGGCTCATTGAGCTTGCCAAGAATTTTTTGTAACAGTTCTAATACCAACGCATTATTAGGAGGATTAGTTGCGATCGCAGCTCCTTCAGCTATAAGTTCTGCAACAACGACTTCAGCTTCATCATTAGCAATATCTGAGCTTGACGTAATCTGAGCAATTAGCTCCCACTTTTCCTGCTCAAAATCACGAATCTTCTTGCGTAACTCTGCAATTTGCTGCTCAATCCTGACATGCTCCTCTGGCGCAATTGTCACCAAAGTTCTCCGTTTTCCCGCTAATTGATCGCGCAAAAGCTTTATATCGTCTTCGAGTTGCTCAAGATGTTGGGCAGACATACAAATTTACTAATTATTTAGCAAGGTTTAATTAATTATGGCAATTCTAACCCAAAATGCAAGCTATGCCAGTTACAACTCTATACCTACTAGAAACTAAAGTGATCGCCTCTGGAATTATGTGATCAAGATCAAGTGCAATAGATTTATAAGATTAGCCAGCAGACAGAGCTTATAAGGGTTGGATAGACTGAAGGTCATCATTTTCAGATAGCTGAGCATAATAAAGATCCCAAGATTGTTGGAGATTCATCCAGAAATCAGCCGAAGTGGAAAAGAACCGAGCCAAGCGTAATGCCGCGACAACGATTAACAACCTCATGTACCCGTTGATAGGGAACATGAATAGCATAGGCTAGGTTACGCAGAGATAAGCATAGAGGAACTTCATAACTTATCCAAAAATAGAAAGAGCGCTTACGCTAGAAGTCAGTGACCGATTGACAAACTAGGAAAAGCAACCCGATGCAAGTAGCCATAAATCCACTGACAGGCAAGACAAAAGCACAGATATTCGGATCGAAAGCACGATGCTTGAAGACCACAAAACAGTTAATTGCCCTAGCTAAATCGATGAATGCTAGCATATCCGATTTAATTGATGGCACAAAAATCTTGACATTCTCCGATGGCACAAAGCGGACGATTCAATGTCAAAATCTGTTGTTGGAATCCGTAAGAGAAAGCGTCCAAGAACTAGGGGAATATCTCACCAAATATCCAGACCAACTCTCCCAGATTGGATCAGGAGTAATGGAATTGTTGACCAGCGCCGAGTTCTTTGCCAAAGCCGCGACGAATTCGTACACCACAGATCAAGGGCATTGCCGCCGAGTAGCAGAAAACCATCTGGAGAGTCTGCATAACAGCTTCCCCCAAATCTTTTCTAAAAAAAACGCCGTAAGAGCATTGAACTAAAAATCAGTCTAGCGATCGCATTGCAATTCGATTGGATGAGCAAAGATTGCTAGACCGATTCCACAACAAGTATTGAAGAAAATTAACAACTATCAGGAAAATCCATGAAGACACCATCAATTTTCGCGATCGCCATCGAGGCTCTAGTGACAGTAAGCCTAATCGCATTACTGGGATTATTGACCGCATTAATCTATGCCCTACTATCATTTCTAAGCGCTGAACCTACCACTCAGTCCCTTCTTCCTCAGATTCCAACCGATATAACCACAGCAAAGACTTTTACGGTTACAGAAACATTGCTGCCAGCTACAACATCAGCTCTGTCTTCAGCCAAAGCCGCACCAAAACTAGAAGTATTAGAACAAGATGAACAACCTAAAATCTTTGCAGAAGCAGCTACTAAGCCAATCTCGAAAATGACAGTTCAAGAATTAAGACCTTTAGCAAGAGAGCGCAAAATTCCCAATTGGAGAACATTGAAAAAGAAGGAGTTGATATATCACTTGAATGTATAGATCGAAAGTGAGCTTGTCGATGAAGATGTCCGTCAAAGAATGACATCTACATCGATAAGTTTGAGAAGCAAGAAGAACGCTAGCGCGTAAAGTCCGTGAGCAATTGTCAACAACAACTTAAAGTCAGGAAACTAAAATCATGTCACGTCAACTAAGATTCGATACACCCGCAGAATTGGCAACTAAAATGATTGCCAAATTGAGCCAAGACGAACTAAACGTAACCACCAGAGCCTTGATTGTTCACATCAATTCCAAAATCCCAGTCAAACAGATCGCACAAGCAGTAGCAGCCAGCAATACCAAGGCTGAATCAACTAGCCGTAAACCACAAACCCGTAAACCAGAAATCATTGCGTCACCAGCCCGTAAACCAGAAATCAGTAAACCACCAGCCAGTACAGACAAGATGTGGCTG
>JALQCR010000065.1 GCA_023336205.1 Pseudanabaena sp. Salubria-1 | reverse complement strand
TTTAAAAAAAAAAAAAAATTTGGGGGGGGCGCCCCCCCCCCCCCCCCTCACACTATTTGGGTTTTGATTTGTCCTGATACGCGTGACTATAGCTATATCTACTCCCTTCTAATACCAAAACACAAAATGGCGTAGCCATTTTGTGTTTAATTGCGACTGCACCACTATGTCGCAATTAAACACAAAGCCCAAAAGCCTGTATTGTCTGTCTAGCAGGCAATACAGGCTTTTGGGCTTTGTGTTTTGTTTTTTATAAAAAATTTGAAGACAGATTAATTTTAGATAAACGTTCTTTGTGTCAAGTAAATACTCTATCTGCTTCTATAAATTTTATGGATCACAAAAAATCAATAAGTATTTGCTTATAGATGATATTGCAACGTAAAGACTATCCACATCCAATTAGCCCTATAGAGGTTTTCAAATGAGTATGCACTTGAAAACCAAAAATTCAATCCCAGCAAGGTTTTTAAGCTTTTGGGTTGCCTCAGAAAAAACAAAGACCGCTATATCTATCTTACGGATGGAATTAACTGAAACTTAACCATAATCACTTATAGCAGCTAAGGAATAGTCTAGAATTATGAATGAATGTTAAATCAAGACAAAAAAATTTCAATCTATTGAGAGAAGCAATAACTCCCGCAGATCTGCGAGTATGGGAGAATATATTAAATTTTATAGTTTGAATTACTAGTTAAACACCTTTTTATGCTGGTGGAGTTAGTCTGATTCAAGCGCAAAATTTTGATGTTTAATTACTGTTTTCTCGGTATTTTTTCGGCTTCCTCACCTTTAAGTTAATTCACTGGATATCTAGTAAGTATCACACCATGACGATCAGTATTTCTCGCCCTGTCAGCAACACTTCTGAGAACGATTCAAAACTCGCCAAAGTCATCGAATCTCTACCCACTAGAAAAGCGATATCACAAATTATTCGCGATCGCGTAATCGCGGCTGGCGATCCTTTCTTTGCCAATGACACGATCGCTCATCACATCAGCGATATTGAACGCGAAGAGCTAAAAAAAGAAATTGAAGGAAAACTACAAGGAGTCTTTGACTCTTTGATTATTGATACCGCGAATGACCACAACACTAAAGAAACGGCGCGGCGCGTAGCCAAGATGTATGTAGATGAAGTGTTTAAGGGGCGTTATCATCCCATGCCTAAGGTTACAGATTTTCCTAATGCTAAAGAACTTGACGAAATCTATACTCTTGGCCCAATTACCGTCCGTTCGGCTTGCTCTCACCACTTTGTGCCAATCGTAGGTCAGGCATGGATTGGGATTGTTCCAAGCGATCGCGTAATTGGCATATCAAAATTTAATCGCATCGTGGACTGGGTGATGAGTCGTCCGCATATTCAAGAGGAAGCGGCGATTATGGTTGCTGACACCATTGAAGATTTGATCAAACCTAAAGGACTTGCCTTTGTGATCAAGGCGCAGCATATGTGCATGACTTGGCGTGGAGTCAAAGAACCTGAGACCAAGATGGTTAACTCGATCGTGCGCGGTTCTTTCAGACAAGATCCATCGATGAAAAAAGAATTCTTTGATCTTATTCGCGCCCACGGCTTTGGCGACTCATAAAGTGTTATTAAAATCCAAAGGGCATAAACCGCACTATGTGCCGTTTATGCCCTTTGGGTTTTAATTTGTTATGGCTAGCATCTATAGTGATTGGTAGCAGAATTTATATTGAAGATAATGAAAAATTGGCTGAAGCGATCTTTTAATGTGATTTTTTTGGTAGCGATCGCAAATTGTATAAGCCTAAGTATATTGCTAGGAACTGTATTTGTTGATGCTCAACCCGTTCAAGCCAGACTAACCGATGATACCTATGACGGTAACATATTTGCTCTCTATGGGGGCAATGGCTCCATTGTGCCGCCTCGGATTAGTTTAGCTCAATCTCTTGAGCTGGGTCGAGCCGCAATGTTAGTTTTTTATGTTGATGACAGCGCTGACTGTAAGCGCTTTTCGCCAATTCTCAACTTAGCTCAAGGATTTTATGGCAAAACGATTAGTCTAATTGCCGTTCCTGTCGATAGTTTGGATTTACAAACAAATAACTACACCCCCGCTGACGAAGCATACTATTACAAAGGTACAGTGCCCCAAACAGTGCTAATTTCTGGTGAAGGCAAAGTTGGCTTTGATCGCGAAGGGATATTTGGATTTGAAGAACTAGACTCAGCAATTCGCGACTTACTGCATCTGCCTGATGCTCCTCCCGAATTAAAGTTCCGTAAAACCGATAAAGTCATCAACGAATTGAATCCTTAAATCTACTTACGAACAAAAGAAATTTACTAAAAGTGCCGCTTCGCCGCACTTTTAAGTACCTGTGCAGAGTAAATTTACCCAACCCAATAAGGTTGAGCCCCTCACGTGCTCATCCTTATTGGGTTGGGTGGTGTGTAATTAATTAAGCGTGTCTACTCACTAATACCGATTCACAGAAGTGTTGCCATACTTTTGTGAATTAAAAACCAAACCCTGTAAGGGTTTTAAAAATATAAAATGGCGTAGCTATTTTATATTTTGGTATAAATTATTCCTAAATATCGACTTGGCGACGAGGACGTTTTCCCAAAAGCCCCATCATGATTATTCCCGTTACAATCAGACCGATTAAGCCTAGTCCATCCAACAAAACATAGTAGGGTCTAAGTTGTTCTCCTAAAAATCCCCCTTGATGAATTGTTAGTAAGGTTTCTGCTAATGTGCCTTTGCCTTTGGGAATATCAAACCAACTTCTTCCCAATCTATAGGCAATACCTGTAATAGTGGTCAGCAAAAGTGGCAGAAACAAAATAGGAGCAATGAAACGATGGATTTTGCGCCAGTTGATTTTTTTCATAATTACTTTGGATCTATTGGATTGGCTTGTGCGAATGAATTGATTATGTCGAATAAAAGTAAAGAACTCGGAAAGGAAAAAATAAAGGCGGCTCTTTGCGCCGCCTTTATTGATAGGGAAATTTCACGCTAAAACAACTACCTATACCAATCTCACTACTCACATTAATTACTGTGCCATGACTATTTGCGATCGCTTGACCAATTGATAGTCCTAATCCTGAGCCACCTGCTCTTCTCGTACGAGCGCGATCTGCCCGCCAAAATCGTTCAAAAACATGGGCTAAATCCGCAGTGGCAATACCTATACCTGTATCAGTAATGCTTATTTTTAAAAAACCTTCATATTCTAATAAATCGACTCTGATTTCTCCTGATTTTGGGGTGTAAGCGATCGCATTTTCCAGTAAGTTCACAAACAGTCGATGAATTTGTTGAGGATCACCACAGATATTGGCACTATTGAGATTTAGTTCATGGAGATTTGTGTACAATGTTATTTCCTTTTCTTTGATTTGTGGTTCCAACATTTCCAGCAAATCTTCTAGTAACTCGTTAAGGGGAAAAAACAAATGATTGCTCAATCGATCGCTAAGTTGAGTATTCTCAAACCTTGCCATAAATAATAAATCTTCGACTAAGTGCGTCATTTGCTCTGTAGCTTGAGCGATCGCAGCGATTTTCTGCACATCAGCGTTATGAATACGTTCAGGATGGCTACGAATCACATCTATCGAGGTCTTGATCGCTGTCAATGGACTCCGCAACTCATGGGAAGCATCGGCAGTAAACTGGCGCATTTGTTCATAATTCTGCTCAACTGGTTGCAATGTTTGCTTCACTAACCACCAACCACCCATACTACTCAAGGTGATCGCCAGTAACCCGCCCCATCCCAAAGCCCATAACAATCTTTCTAGTTCTTCTTCTATTTCTTCACTAGATTCACTAACCCGCACATATCCAATTAATACCTTTTGCGAAGAAGTTGGATTATTAATGAAACTTGTTAGATAAACAGGAATTGTCAAAAATATCAGATCTTCATATTCTTCATGGGTTTCACGATTTGGATTGGTTTGCTCATTTTCTAATTGCTGTACCTTAGAAATAACACTGGATTGTACTAGAGGAAACTTAGGGATTTTTTTACCTGTTTGCGCTAGCAACTTACCATCCGCATCAAACCATTCCACAGTTTGTTGATGTTGGCGCATATCTTGCCAAGGAATATCTAAGTCCCCATCATTATCAAATATGCGTGGAGTTTGAGATGCAGGAGAATTTGCTTTTAGAGTAGGTAGACTATGGGCAGCAGCATCAGCCAGATTTGTAATTTGACGATCAATTTTGTTGTAGAGATTATTCGCAAAATATTGATAAATAAACAACGTCGTAATCCCTAAAACCGTACTCATCACACTTAAATAAGCAAATAACAAACGCAAATGTAAAGTATGAAAAGGATTTTTAATCCATAGCTGGATTATTTTCAGAAAATAGCTTTTACAATTCATAAATGCTTATCAATATTTAAGGCGATAGCCTAAACCATATGCAGTCTCAATTAAATCTTGCCTTGCTCCTGCATTTTTTAACTTTTGTCGCAAGCTGCGAATATGGACTTTCACAGTTTCTTCGTTGGGAGGTTCCGTAAATGACCACAGATGATCAATAATTTCAGACTTGCTAAAAGTGCGGCGGTGGCGCAGTAGTAACTCTAAAATGCGATATTCCTTAGGTGTTAAATGCAACACTTCACCCGCGTAGGTAACTTCGTAATTATTCGGATTAAGTTGTAAATCTCCACATTCTAAGAGCATTGTCAGATCAGCCGATCCTCTTCGTAATAGCGCCCTAATTCTTGCCAACAATTCCTTTAAATCAAAGGGTTTGACCATATAATCATCTGCTCCTACATCTAGCCCCGTCACTTTGTCATGGTAGGTATCCTTCGCAGTCAGCATCAAAACTGGCATTTTGTAGCCATACTGACGAATTTTCCGACATAGCCCGATGCCATCCAGTTTGGGAAGCATGACATCCAAAATTAATAACTCATAGGGAAAGGTTTGCACGAATGCAAAGCCTTGCTCTCCATCCGATGCTACATCCACGACATAATGATAGTCAGTTAAAGCCTCTGTTAGTGCGGCGGCGATGCGTTCGTCATCTTCAACCAACAAAATTTTCATTAAATAAGCAAAAGTACTAAGAAAGTATCTTTGATTATCTCCTGTTATATTACTCAAAAAAACTTTATGGACTCTGCTCTCGAAATGATTAACTCAGACTCAGAGATAGTTTTAGATCAAGATCTAGTAAGACAGCAGCTCAAAATTCGTGCTGCAAATTTGTCGATTCCCCAGATTGAGAAGCATTTGTTTTTATGTGCTGATCAAACTAAGCCCATCTGTTGCCAAAAAGAAGTTGGCTTACAAGCATGGGATTATCTCAAGCGTCGTATTAAAGAACTCGATCTCGAAACAAAAATCTTTCGGACTAAAACTAATTGCTTGCGCGTATGCGATCGCGGACCAATTTTATTAGTCTATCCCGACGGGGTTTGGTATCATTCGGCAACCGCAGAGGTACTAGAGCGAGTACTACAAGAGCATATTATTGGCGGTAAAATCGTTTCGGACTACGCCTTTGTGTCTCCAGAGAACTAATACCAATTCACGAAAGTGTTGTCACACTTTCGTGAATTGGTATTAGTTTTTTTTAATCAACATGAGTTCGACGAACTAAAAGATGGCAGGAGGAAGAGCAGGTAAACCTTGGAAGAGAAGATCTAAAGCAGGTTTAGTCTCGCGATAGGTATAGGCAACTAACCCAGCGAGGACGTTAACGAGGAAATTGAAAAAGCTGCGATGTCTTGAATGCTCATGGTCATCACTTCACTCAGCTTCATTCTTGACCGACTTTTCCTTTCTCCGACCATTGATGGCAACATTGGTTGCTCTTGCCAGTGTTTTTCAAAACTTTGGCAAAAATCATCTACTTTACAGAAGATTCGGGTGATATCCAAGTGCGATACGATATTGTTCATATTGCTGAGGCTTTTAGTTCTTCAAACCTAGTCTCAGCTTTTCTTTTGCTTTTGTCTCCTCCGTCGAACTCACGTTAAAAAAAGGAAGGGGGATTAACACGCTTCCTTTTTTTGTTGGCAGAGTGCTAAATTATAGGTATAGTTTTGAAAACGATTATCATTGTTTGAGCATCAGCATCTATGCTTGAAGTGCAAAATCTGTCTGTCAACTATCGCGAAGCTTCGGTTTTGTTAGATATTTCTTTTAGCCTCAAATCTTCATCATTAGTGGGATTGATTGGCCCCAATGGAGCAGGTAAAAGCACATTACTCAAGTCGATGCTCGATCTGATTCCTTCTCAAAGCGGACAGATTTTTTATCAAAAAAGGTTACTTAAGCGGCAACGCCAAAAAATTGCCTATCTTCCCCAGCGATCGCAGATTGATTGGGACTATCCTGTGACTGTCTGGAATGTGGTGATGATGTCGCGCACTTTGCATAGTGGATGGTTCGGGAAAACCAGCCGCCAATCCAAGGAAATTGTGCGTGAAGTATTGGAGCGCGTTGAACTATATGAGTTGCGCGATCGCCCTATTAAACAGCTTTCTGGCGGACAACAGCAGCGAGTATTTTTAGCAAGAGCTTTAGCGCAACGGGCGGATATTTTGTTGCTGGATGAGCCAATGACCGCAGTGGATAAAAAGACTGAGGCGTTAATGTGGAATATCTTTAATGAGCTAAAGCAGGAAGGCAAGACTCTACTGATTAGTTGCCATGAATGGGGTGATAGTCTTGATCGTTATGATCAGTTATTACTACTCAATCGTCATTTAGTTGCTAGTGGTAGCCCTCGCCAAGTACTTACTCCAGCAAATATTCAGGCTGCCTATGGTGCATCGGTTGAGCAGATCGATCATAGCGATCGCTCTGGAGAAGAATTATTATTTTGTTGATTTAACTAAAAAATAAAAGTCGGCGCTTTGATCCCACATTCATTTTGTTCTTTAGTTTGGACTAATGGGCAGGTATGAGAGAGGAACCAAAAGACACGAGAAAATTGAGCAGGAGCTTGCAATAGCAAAATCCAGCTCAAAATTGAGAAGAGAAGCAGAACCTAAATGGCAATTGGATGGGTTGGCGCAGGAGTCTTTTCAGTTTTCTTTCTTTTTGAGGCGTGTTTTTTAACAGTCGGATAGCGAATACGAGGAGGAAGGCGATCGCCTAAGGAGCGTCCGGGCGATTTACCGCGTAGTTTAGGAGGGATAGCAGGAGTACCAATCGCGGCAATAATTACCGCAAAGGATTGAGCGACACGACCAGGAGCAAGATTATCCTGAGGAGACTGCCAAGGTAAAGGAGCATCAACACAATCGAGACGAGCGAACCAAAGTTGCCAAGTCATTAAAGGCATCAAAGCACTCCAACGCTCAGCCGCCTGAGTAGAGGTAATCTGGGGCAGAGTCCAATGTAACCGTTGCTTGGCAAAACGATACCAATGCTCTATGGCAAAGCGACGCAAGTATTTTAACCAAAGAGTTTCCAAAGCAGGCATAGTTTTACCCAACCAAGCCAACCACATGGGCTGAAACTTACGGTTGCGCCCCAAGGGTTCAATCACCTCAATTCTAAAAATCTGCATCGGTCTTTCTGGAGAAGTACGGAAATGAAAGTCACGCCAATAAGTTACCCGTACCCGACCTATTTTTGGGTCTGTAATTTCTATAGTGGTGTCGGCAACAGCCCAAGTTTCTGGGGCATTCAGTTTGAATTTATGCCCATGTTTACAAGGTGCACCACGACCGCTATAGGCAGACGGAACTCCCCAAACACAGCGATTAGATGCCAAACGTAGTAATAAATCCGCCTCAATATTCGCTGTTGCTTTCACAAAACTTGCATTCCCATATCCTCGGTCATAGACAGCTAGGGGGCGTACGCTTAACTGCTTTGTGACTTGTTTGAGTTGGAAGGCAGCTTTACTCACAGGAGTCTCGAAACTGGTGATCCGCTCATGTTTTATCGGTAGCGCCCAACTCCCACTTGCTTCGGGAATCCACGCCAACGTGCTGTAGCTTTGTCCTACGCCGATACTTTCGTCTTTGCCATGATGGAATCCTCTTTCCTTCAGCGTTTCCGCATCTGGTCGCAACCACACGCTATTATCTCCAGCCAGACAAGGTTGCTCTTCGGTTGGGATCTCTTGCACCATTAGTTTCATCAACTTTCCTCTTGCTGGTCGGCTATCGCGCAGTCCCTCATAAATACTTGACCATTTTCGCCGAAATAATGGATTCATTGACAGACTCACATACGAGCTAATGCTCGGACTTGTCAGGACGGCATCCATTAATTCAAATACTGCATCTTTTCCTGTTCCTAGGTATTCATATATCGACTTGCGAAATTCTTGTAATTTTTGGAAAATCATAGTAGTCAATGTCAATTTGGTTTATTGATCATTGCTCTTTTGGCAGTTTGTGACATTCACTTCCTGCCTTTCTTTTCTTCTTTTTAGTCTAAAGTCCAGTCAATCACCTCAACTCTAAAAATCTGCATCGGTCGTTCTGGAGTGGTACGGAAATGAAAATCACGCCAATGAGTTACCCGTACCCGACCGATTTTTGGGTCTGTAATTTCTATGGTGGTGTCGGCAACAGCCCAAGTTTCTGGGGCATTCAGTTTGAATTTATGCCCATGCTTACAAGGTGCGCCACGACCGCTATAGGCTGGAGGAACTCCCCAAATACAGCGATTAGATGCCAAACGCAGTAATAGATCCGCCTCAATATTCGCTGTTGCTTTCACAAAACTTGCATTCCCATATCCTCGGTCATAGACAGCTAGGGGACGTACGCTTAACTGCTTTGTGACTTGTTTGAGCTGGAAGGCAGCTTTACTCACAGGAGTCTCGAAACTGGTGATCCGCTCATGTTTTATCGGTAGCGCCCAACTCCCACTTGCTTCGGGTATCCACGCCAAGGTGCTGTAGCTTTGTCCTAAGCCGATACTTTCATCTTTGCCATGATGGAATCCTCTTTCCTTCAGCGTTTCTGCATCTGGTCGCAACCATACGCTATTATCTCCTGCTAACAAAGGTTGCTCTTCCGTTAGGATCTCTTGCACCATCAGCTTCATTAGCTTTGCTCTGACTGGTCGGCTGTCGCGCAGTCCCTCATAAATACTTGACCATTTTCGCCGAAATAATGGATTCATTGACAGACTCACATACGAGCTAATACTCGGACTTGTCAGGACGGCATCCATTAATTCAAATACTGCATCTTTTCCTGTTCCTAGGTATTCATATATCGACTTGCGAAATTCTTGTAATTTTTGGAAAATCATAGTAGTCAATGTCAATTTGGTTTATTGATCATTGCTCTTTTGGCAGTTTGTGACATTCACTTCCTGCCTTTCTTTTCTTCTTTTTAGTCTAAAGTCCAGTTTGTTCTTTCACTATAAAATAGGCATAGTAGACAGATCGATTCGCTTTAGATAATTTCATGCTCCAAATCTCCAAACATAAATCTATTGCGATCGACGAAATTAGTATTACTGCCATCCGATCGCAAGGTGCTGGTGGTCAAAATGTTAATAAAGTTTCGACAGCGATTCACCTGCGTTTTGATATTAATGCTTCTTCCTTGTCGCCTATCTATAAAGAACGCTTACTCAGCTTAAGCGATCGACGCATTACTAAAGATGGCATTCTGATTATCAAAGCCCAACAGCATCGTACACAAGAGCAAAATAAAGAAGATGCTCTAAAACGTCTTCAGTTGTTAATCCAAAGTGTGGCAATCGTACCAACTAAACGTAAGCCAACAAAACCATCACGGAGTGCTCAAAATCGACGGATCGAAAATAAAACTAAGCGGGGCGAAATTAAGGCTTTAAGAGGCAACATTACCGAGTAGCGATGAAGTAGATGCTTAATTCATCAGAACGGAAGGCTAAACTAGCACAAAAATTAGCTGAATTTCGACAGCGATCGCAGTTAAAAGAATCTCAACAATTACTGATTTCGCTGGGTATTCCCTTAGACGCTTGCAAAATATTTTTACCAAATACTGATATATCCAATTGCCTTGAGCAATGGCTAAGTCAATCATTTCCTTGGCAATGTGGGCAAATAGATTGGCTGAAAGTGTCTGGGAGTAATTGTGATAGTTGGAGTGAGCATGTTATTGCAGCCTTTCATTCACTTTGTCAAACCCAGCAGCTTGGGAATCCTATTGTAAATGTAGTATGGTTCTCAGCTGCTCACCCAATTCTAGAAATGCCGTTGGAGTTGGTCAAGCTTTCTTTAGAAGAAATTGTGGCTGAAGATTGGGATATATGGATCTTTGATCCAATCGCTGGATGGTGTATTGAGTTTTATCACGAAGGGACTATGTGTTATGGCAAAGTTTGATAAACACCAAAATCATGTTTTAGAAAGCCTACCTAACGGCGGGCTTTCTAAAACATGATTTTGATAATGAGAATAGTTGATTACCAAGCAAATATTGCAAAATATTTACACCATTTATGCTATATTAAGAAAGGCACGGCAGCTTGGCTCAGGTGGTTAGAGCGACGGTCTCATAATCCGTAGGTCCCGGGTTCAAATCCCGGAGCTGCTATATATACATAAAAGTATAGGTGAAGCTCTGCTTCACCTATACTTTTATGGTGTTCATGATAGTATGTAAACAATTTACTCCCTAACGCAAAGGACAGGATTATGGGATTACTCGATCGCATTGGTATGGTGGTCAAGTCCAATGTAAATGCAATGGTTACGGCGGCTGAAGATCCAGAAAAGATTCTGGAGCAATCAATCATTGATATGCAAGAAGATTTGGTGCAATTGCGCCAAGCTGTCGCTCAATCAATGGCTGCCCTGAAGCGCCAAGAGCAACAATATAATCAAAGTGCTTCTCAGGCACAAGAATGGGAAAAACGGGCTATGTTAGCTCTCCAAAAAGGAGACGAAAACCTAGCGAGGGAAGCACTTAGCCGTAAGAAAACCCACGGCGATGCCGCCGCGACCTTGAAAACTGGTTTAGATCAGCAGACATCGCAAGTAGATCTACTCAAGAAAAACTTAATTGCGATCGAAGGCAAGATCTCTGAGGCAAAAACCAAGAAAGAAATGCTCAAGGCTCGTATGCAGTCTGCTAAGGCTCAAGAGAACCTCAACAATATGTTGGGCAAGGTTAATACCAACTCCGCCGCCGCTACTTTTGAGCGGATGGAAGAGCGGGTTCTTATGGCTGAAGCTAGAGCTGGAGCCAGTGCTGAACTTGGAATGGATAATCTGGAGTCTCAGTTTGCTCAGCTAGAAGCGGGTAGTGGTGTTGATGATGAGTTAGCTGCACTCAAAGCGAAAATGATGACGGGTAGCCCTGCATCTCAGGGTGCTTTGCCTCCATCGGATGCTGCTAAGCCAACTGTTGGCGCTGCGATCGATGCTGAGCTAGAAGCTCTTCGTCGTCAAATGGGTTAATCGCTCGAAATTAATTTACAAGACGTTTTTTAATTAACATCAACGAAAGTCACAACTAAAAAAATAAGAGTCAGCGCTTAGCGGTGATTCTTATTTTTTTAGTTGTGATTTGTTTTAATACCAAAGAACAAAATGGCTACGCCATTTTGTTCTTTGGTATTATTGCTATAAAAAGAGAAAAAGCTAAAAACTTGCTCATGATATTATGTAGAGGATTCACTCTCTAGGACAAAGGAAAGGATTATGGCACTACCTGAACGCATTATTATGGTGCTCAAGTCCAATCTAAATGCAATTGTCTCGGCTGCCGAAGATCCTGAAAAGATTCTGGAGCAATTGATATTTGACATGCAAGAGGATTTGGTGCAATTGCGCCAAGCTGTCGCGCAGGCGATCGCATCATTGAAAATCCAAGAGCAGCAATACAACCAAAGTACAACACAGGCTCAAGATTGGGAAAAACGAGCAATGTTGGCTATCCAAAAAGGGGATGATGCCCTTGCCAAGGAAGCGCTCAGCCGCAAAAAGACTCATATTGAATCAGCGAATACTCTAAAAGCTGGCTTGCAACAACAAACAGGGCAAGTGGAGTTGCTTAAGAAAAATCTAACTGCGATCGCAGGTAAGATTGCTGAAGCTAAATCTAAGAAAGAATTGCTTAAAGTCCGTTTACAAACGAGTAAGTCTCAAGAAAAGCTCAACAATATATTGGGCAGTGTAAATACTAATTCGGCAGAAGCTACTTTTGCCCGCATGGAAGAGAAGATTTTAAAAGCGGAAGCTTTGGCAAGTGCTACTGCTGAGCTTAATGCTGATGAACTAGGCTCTAAGTTTGCACAGCTAGAATCAGGTAGTGATATTGATGACGAATTAGCGGCGCTCAAAGCCAAAATAATGATCGTGAATTCTGCTTCACAAAGTGCTTTGCCTCCATCGGATGCTACTTAGCTAATGCAAAACTAAAAGTGCTCTTTGCTATTACTTTTGATAAGAGTAAAAACGATATATTGTGTGATCTCAATTTTTTGTTTTCAGTAATTGAACTCTCTCTAAGTCTCGCTTAACTTCAAAACTAAGTTCGCGATTTTTAGGATCAGTATTGAGGGCTTTATTGAGATAGATTTCCGCTTCGCGTAACTTCCCATTCAAAATTAATTCGCTACTCCATCGGTGGTAAGTTACAGCCTTCCAATGTATTACTTCTGGTGAATTAGGAAACCTTTCGCTCATTCCCTCGACAACCGCGATCGCTACGACATATTTTTTTTGCTTCAGCAAATCCTGTACACGCCGTAACATATCCAATTTGAGCTTCAGTTCTGGATCGCTATTAATTGGATCAACTTGATTATTGACTTGTTTCACCTCGATCTTGATTTTTGGGTGAGGCTGAGGTGGTTTGTTGGGAGCTTTGGGTGGTGGTGGTGCAGGTTGCGATCGCGTTGCATTTGCAGCTTCTTTTTTAGCAAATAGCTCCTTATTCAAATCCTCTTTGTCTGAATCTTTGAGCATTTTGTATGCTTCCTGCACCAACCGAAACTTATCAGTAGCCGTGGGATCATTCTGATTAATGTCAGGGTGATACTTCCGGGCCAGACGACGATAGGCAACCTTAATGTCATCTAAAGTGGCATTACGGGGAACTCCTAAGAGTCGATAGCATTCGGATAAGTGCATGAAGTGAAGTGTAAATATAGGAAGCCGAGCAGAATTTGCAACTATTCTGGCTTTTTGCGAATCGAGTATTTTCCTTTAGGCGTAATTGGAGAACCTTTGTTGCCCTCAACCAGCTTGATGTACTTATCCAAAGCCTCCTCTTTTGTCGCATGTTCGGAAATAACATGCACTTTGCGACTGCCAACTAGCTCGAGGACAACTTGATGCATAAGTAAATATCTAGGAAATAGCCTTAAAACTGTAAAAAACAGTTTAGCAAATATAAACCCATAAAGTAAAAGGGGGCGCTTTGCGCCCCCTTTTACTTTATGGAAATTGCTAGAGTTTAGCGCTTCGCAAATTTCTTGGTGAGCTTGCGTAAACGAATTGACTCTGGTGTGACCTCAAGGATTTCATCGGGACCGATGTATTCCAAGGCTCGTTCCAGACTCATCTCAATGGGGGCTTGCAACTGGACGATGTCATCAGCACCAGCTGCACGCATGTTAGTAAGCTGCTTACTCTTACATACGTTCAGCTCCATGTCTTGAGGACGATTATTCTCACCGATGATCATGCCTTTATAAACTTTCGTTCCAGGCTTAATAAAGAAAACGCCGCGATCTTCAGCATTCTTTAAGGAGAACTCAGTGGCTACGCCTTCTTCAAAGGAAATCAATACACCATTACGACGGGCGCTGATTTCTCCAGCTGAAGGACGGTAATCGAGGAAACTGTGGTTCATGATGCCAGCGCCACGGGTTGCTCGCATGAAGTCACCACGGAAGCCGATCAGTCCGCGAGCAGGAACAACAAACTCTAACTGAGAGCGACCACTGCTGGACATTTGCATATCGACCATTTCAGCGCGACGTTGACCAAGTCGCTCGATACAACCGCCGACTGCATCTTCAGGAACGTCAAGTACCAGACATTCGTATGGTTCGCATTGTTTGCCGTTGAGTTCACGGTAAATAACTTGAGGCTGGGTAACTTGGAATTCGTAACCTTCGCGGCGCATGGTTTCAATCAAAATGCCAAGGTGCAATTCGCCGCGTCCTGCTACTGCAAAGCGATCGGGGAATTCAGGGTTTTCTTGAACGCGCAAGGCTACGTTGGTTTCGAGTTCGCGCATCAGGCGATCGCGCACTTGACGAGTGGTAACTAACTTGCCTTCTTGTCCAACAAATGGCGAATCGTTAACACAGAAAGTCATCTGCAAAGTGGGTTCATCCACTTTGATCATTGGCAAAGCTGTAGGCTCGTTAGGACAAGTGATTGTTTCACCGATGTTAGCTGTAGCAAATCCTGAAACCGCGACAATGTTACCTGCGGAAGAGCTTTGCAGTTCAACCCGCTTGAGTCCATCGAATCCTAAAAGCTTGGTGATTTTGCCTTTGACAATCGAACCATCTTCAGAGATTAGCGCGGCTTGTTGTCCAGAGGTAATCGTACCGTTGTGAATTTTACCAATCACAATTCGTCCAAGATAATCGGAATAATCAAGGGTGGTAACTTGCAACTGTAAAGGCTTTTCGGGATCGCCAACGGGTGGTGAGAAATGATGCAAAATCGCCTCAAACAGCGGCTTCATATCCACACTTTCATCTTCTAGTTGCTCTTTGGCGAATCCACCCATGCCTGATGCGAATAGGTAAGGAAAATCACACTGATCGTCATCTGCACCAAGTTCAAGAAAAAGATCAAGTACTTTACTAACGGCAACATGGGGATCAGCAAATTCGCGATCAATCTTGTTGATTACCACCATTGGGCGTAATCCCTTTTCTAGCGCTTTTTTTAGCACAAAGCGTGTCTGGGGCATTGGTCCTTCATTGGCATCAACGATTAGTAGACAGCCTTCGACCATGCCAAGTACACGCTCAACTTCGCCACCAAAGTCGGCGTGTCCAGGGGTGTCTACGATGTTGATTAGAGTGTCTTTGTATTTAACGGCAGTATTTTTTGAAAGGATGGTAATGCCGCGCTCACGCTCTAAGTCGTTGGAGTCCATCACACATTCGACAAGGGCTTCACCTTCACGAAAAGCGCCTGACTGTCTGAGGAGTGCGTCTACTAGAGTGGTTTTGCCGTGATCGACGTGGGCGATGATGGCGACATTGCGGATAGGGAGAGACATGGGTGATGTATCGAGTTGATCGAAAAACTTATTATTTCTTTATCTATTATGCTTGAGTTTGTCAAAAAACTTTGTGTTTATGACCACTTGCAGTAATCATCAATACAAAAATAAAGGCAGCTATTTGAGCTGCCTTTATTTTGTTTGTGTAATGAGCACTGTAAATCCTTTGCTATAAAGGACTTAAACCACTTTGTTGAATTAAGTTAAATGAGTCTTTGAAAATCATCACTACGCCTAAACCTAGCAGAATTACTAATCCACCTTGCATGACATTATTTTGTAATTCTTCTGGTAGGGGCTTGCCGCCGCGTAAAGCTTCAATTAGCAAAAATACTAATTGACCTCCATCAAGAGCTGGCAAAGGCAAGATATTAATAATTGCGAGGTTAATACTAATAATTGCAGTGAAATCAAATAATGCTGCGGCATCAGACTTAACTAGCTCAGAACCCATCGCCACGATCGCTACGGGGCCAGATAGCTGAGAAGCCGTATGCTGAAAATTCGTAGCCAGTTGTTTTAGTCCTTGGACAGTCATCACTACTAAACGCTCAAAACTTTGAGTAGCATTGTCAAAGGCTTCGGCTAGGTTCTTCACAGCTCGACGGTGAGGCTTGCCAGTGAAGTCTAGTCTTACGCCGATGCGACCCTTACCTGATTCGCCATCGGGCAAGATTGGCACTTGCAACAATTTGCCATCACGCATTACTTGCAAATCAACATTTAGATTGGCATTTTTAGAAATCAAAGTTTGAAAGCGATCTAGCGTTGTAAGGTTAGTGTCAAATGTTGTCCCATTTGCAGAGAGGACGATATCGCCAGCTTGCAGACCAGAAATTGCTGCGGGTGCATTTGGCTCAAGGATTTTTGTGATTCTTACTCCTGGTTGATCGACTGTGCCGATGCCAACACTCAAGGTCATTACTAATAAGACTAAATACGCAAAGACAAAATTGGCAATTACTCCTGCGCTGATGACGATCGCTCGATCCATAATCGGACGATTTTTCATCAAATTGGGATCGTCAGTAGGAATGTCGCTCTCTTCATCGTCATCAGGAAAACCAACATAGCCGCCAAGGGGAATTGCTCGGAGCGCATATTCTGTTTGCTTGCCTTGATATTTCCATAGCACGGGACCAAACCCAATCGAAAATCGATTGACATGAATGCCCTGTACACGAGCCGCCATAAAGTGACCGAGTTCGTGTACCAAAATCAGAATCGCAAGAACGGCAATTGCAGGCAAGGCGGACATAGGCTTCGCTTTAATAGTTGAGAGTTTCTGAGAATTTTAATGTTTTAACTAACTTAGCTCCAGAAGTTGTGCTGCCCGCTGCGAGAGGCAGCACAACTTCTGGAGGGAGTAAATTTTAGGCAATATATAAAGATTGCTTAGTTTGCGATCGTAGCACAATCAAAAAGTCAAATGTCTACCAAAGCTTTTCGCTCGTCAACTAACCCAAAGAATGGCGAGACCCTATAAGCCTCAATACTTTTTTAATTATTGGATGAGTTGCATTATAAAAACTTATGTTAAGATTGATGTATAAAAGTCATGAATTATTGCAATCTTTTAAGTTTTATTAACTAAATTATTACCTAATGCGCTGAAATGAACAACACAACTCGCATCGCCGCTTCAATTATTCGTTTAATCCTCGGTTCAGATTCTGCGCCTGTTTCGTTAACTCAAGCTTCACTTCTTTTGCTTAGGGTTGTGCTTGGGACGATGATGATCCACAATGGTTTTGATAAACTATCTGATATTTCTGGTTTTGCTGAAGCCTATGTCGAGGTGATCGGTTTGCCATTCCCGATTTTCTTTGCCTATTGTGCTGCTCTTACTGAAGTAGTTGCCTCGCCTCTACTAATCCTTGGTTTTTTAACTAGACCAGCGGCTTTGGGGTTGTTTGCAACTATGTTGGTAGCTAATTATCATCACATCTTAGTTGGTGGGTTCTCGATTCCATCCATTGAGTTATCTTCGATTTATGCTGTATCTTTTGCATTTTTCGCAGTTTATGGTGCTGGGAACTACGCAATCGATACTCTAATTGCCAAATCATTAGATAAATTTTTGTCAGTTTCTCCAAACGCTGACGCGATCGCTCAATCAGTAAGAGTGACTGTTAACAAGTAGATTTTTAACTAAAACAGAAAAAGGGGCGCTGCGCCCCTTTTTTCTGTTTTCTAGATATTTATCTGGACTTTAGACTAAAAAGAAGAAAAGAAAGGCAGGAAGTGAATGTCACAAACTGCCAAAAGAGCAATGATCAATAAACCAAATTGACATTGACTACTATGATTTTCCAAAAATTACAAGAATTTCGCAAGTCGATATATGAATACCTAGGAACAGGAAAAGATGCAGTATTTGAATTAATGGATGCCGTCCTGACAAGTCCGAGCATTAGCTCGTATGTGAGTCTGTCAATGAATCCATTATTTCGGCGAAAATGGTCAAGTATTTATGAGGGACTGCGCGATAGCCGACCAGCAAGAGGAAAGTTGATGAAACTAATGGTGCAAGAGATCCCAACCGAAGAGCAACCTTGTCTGGCTGGAGATAATAGCGTGTGGTTGCGACCAGATGCGGAAACGCTGAAGGAAAGAGGATTCCATCATGGCAAAGACGAAAGTATCGGCGTAGGACAAAGCTACAGCACGTTGGCGTGGATTCCCGAAGCAAGTGGGAGTTGGGCGCTACCGATAAAACATGAGCGGATCACCAGTTTCGAGACTCCTGTGAGTAAAGCTGCCTTCCAACTCAAACAAGTCACAAAGCAGTTAAGCGTACGCCCCCTAGCTGTCTATGACCGAGGATATGGGAATGCAAGTTTTGTGAAAGCAACAGCGAATATTGAGGCGGATTTATTACTACGTTTGGCATCTAATCGCTGTGTTTGGGGAGTTCCGTCTGCCTATAGCGGTCGTGGTGCACCTTGTAAACATGGGCATAAATTCAAACTGAATGCCCCAGAAACTTGGGCTGTTGCCGACACCACTATAGAAATTACAGACCCAAAAATAGGTCGGGTACGGGTAACTTATTGGCGTGACTTTCATTTCCGTACTTCTCCAGAAAGACCGATGCAGATTTTTAGAATTGAGGTGATTGAACCCTTGGGGCGCAACCGTAAGTTTCAGCCCATGTGGTTGGCTTGGTTGGGTAAAACTATGCCTGCTTTGGAAACTCTTTGGTTAAAATACTTGCGTCGCTTTGCCCTAGAGCATTGGTATCGTTTTGCCAAGCAACGGTTACATTGGACTCTGCCCCAGATTACCTCTACTCAGGCGGCTGAGCGTTGGAGTGCTTTGATGCCTTTAATGACTTGGCAACTTTGGTTCGCTCGTCTCGATTGTGTTGATGCTCCTTTACCTTGGCAGTCTCCTCAGGATAATCTTGCTCCTGGTCGTGTCGCTCAATCCTTTGCGGTAATTATTGCCGCGATTGGTACTCCTGCTATCCCTCCTAAACTACGCGGTAAATCGCCCGGACGCTCCTTAGGCGATCGCCTTCCTCCTCGTATTCGCTATCCGACTGTTAAAAAACACGCCTCAAAAAGAAAGAAAACTGAAAAGACTCCTGCGCCAACCCATCCAATTGCCATTTAGGTTCTGCTTCTCTTCTCAATTTTGAGCTGGATTTTGCTATTGCAAGCTCCTGCTCAATTTTCTCGTGTCTTTTGGTTCCTCTCTCATACCTGCCCATTAGTCCAAACTAAAGATTTATAATACCAATTCACAAAAGTGAGGCAACACTTTTGTGAATTAAGAACCAAACCCAGTAAGGGTTTTAAAAACACAAAATGGCATAGCCATTTTGTGTTTTGGGATAAAAGCAAAATATGTGATGTAAATCACCTTTCTACTTATTCTTTAGTTATTGCAAGGAACTTAGTAGATATCATAAAAGCATGAGTGTGAGGATTCGCCTCACACTCATGCTTTTATGATACGAATGGAGTAAAGTTGCTTTCGTAAAAGCGATCGCTTTTCGGATTTGAATGTGATTCTTGAAATTCAGGTTAAACGGTATCACTCATTACGTTTTTATGTAAAAAAAGTAGGCAAAAATATTCTTGGAAGGGGATTCTGAATAAACTTAAAATCAAAAAGCGTAGGTATTACTTCCTACTTTTTCTCTTTTGCCATGAGATTGCGTAAATATTTTCAAGATAAGCAACTAATTTAAGATGACTACGCTAGAATATGTGCGGATGAGTATTTCTAGATCGCATGTTTGTTTTCAGTATTGACAGTCGTCTTCTGTTTCATCGTGGCAGGCTTCTTTCCGAAATCTCTATCTCTACACATATCTGATTGTTGAAGCAAGTATTATGTCTATTTATGTTGGTAATCTCTCTTACGAGGTTACAGAAGATGATTTGAAAGCCGTATTTGCAGAATATGGCAAAATCACCCGCGTTCATCTACCGATTGATCGCGAGTCAGGTCGTCCACGCGGTTTCGCTTTTGTTGAAATGACTGATGAGAAGGAAGAAGATGCTGCAATCGAAGCATTAGACGAAGCCGTATGGATGGAGCGCGCCCTCAAGGTAAATAAGGCTAAGCCCCGCGAAAGCTCTGACTCCTTTGGTGGTGGCAGAGGCGGCTTTAAAGGCGGCGGTGGTCGTCCATCTGGCGGCGGCGGTGGTCGTCGTTACTAAATAAAAAAGAAGGGGCGCGAAGCACCCCTTCTTTAAAAAGCTAAAAGGGGACGCAAAGCGTCCCCTTTTAGCTTTTTAAATTGATAGCACGCCGTAAGGCTGAGCCATCGCCAATAATTCCTAAATTTTGAATGATTTGATGCTTTCGGGCTTCTTCGAGTTTGTTGAGGTCGTTGTAATTGACCCAAGCAATACAGTCTACTGGGCAGGTATTGATCGCCTCTTGGACTAGATCCTCTTCATCCCCATCTTGAGCGATTACCCTAGCGCGTCCATAATCTTCTTCTAAAAAAAATGTGCTGCTTGCCGTATGAGCGCAGTGACCACAACCAATACATACCGTTTCATCAACAAACACAGCGTTTTGCCTCAGTTCGCCACCAAGTTCAGGTTCAAAGCCTGTGCGATCGCACATCTCTGAATCTGAACTAGTGGTTATCGCCGCAGTATGTATCGACAAATTATCCATTCCAGCGCTGTAAAACTAGACGAACTGAGCCATCTTCACGCACTTGCTTTTCGGATAGTGCAAATCCCTGTTCGCTAGATTCACCCATCACTGTGGCGATCGCATAGCCTTGAGTGACTTTTCTTAAGAAACTCTCTACAGTCCAAGGCTGTTGCCAAAACTGCATATCAGCAACTAGGGCATATTCAGAGCCATTCCACTGAAAGCCGACATCATAACCATTGTCTTGCTCAATTACCACCTCAGCCGATGTGGTTGTGCCTTCATGTCCACGCATGGGCGAAGCGCCAGATTTCCAGTTGACTCCTAAGTCAGTGAGCGCCTTTTGCAAAGGTTCTAGGCTGCGGATTTGGGTTTTTACTTGGCTGAAATGTGACATAGGGTTTATCCTGACTTCGATCTAAATGGCTAATGGTCGAAAACTATAACTTTTGTATCTTATATATTTGCTATATCTGCGGAAACTGTGGATTTTATCTGTTTTACTACCATTGGCTAAAGCCCGATGCGTCTGTATCTGACAAGCGATCAAGTTGCATAGCCGACTGAGAGGTTACCTGCTGCTGAGCAAAGTTTTCGGAAGTAAGCTCTCTATGAGCAACTATCCCAAGCTTTGCTTCGATCGCAGCGGTTACCTCAGCACAACTAGAACCGATAATGCCTGTTACACGCTCTTCGACTCGTCCATCTGGGTAAATAATGAATTCCAGAGTTTCCATGCTGGTTCTAGCTATTGAGTTACTAGACAGTTTGACTCAAAGTTCCTATAAACGTCAAGAAGTTAGATGGCAAAATCAAAATGCTTTTCTGATGCTTGTAATAGAGCGATCGCAATGCTCTGTATATGTTTTAATCTTTTGGTTAACTTCTTAAATTTAGTTTAAGTTTCTTGGCTCTACCAAAACTGTACAAAGACACACCCTAAGACATAGTCTAATCAAACGGAAATTGTAGATCGAGGATTTGGGCGTTCTCGTAGGGACATGCTGAAGGCAGATCATCAATATCTAGAGGCGTTTCTCGCAACACTAAATTAACTCCCTGTCGAAATCCCTTTTGGACAGCCTCATCAAGATAAGGCTTTAAACTGGGATTTTCTTTTAAAATATCTAAAATTTCGTCTCTTTGCTCTTGAATGGTTGCCCTCCAGCTTTTGCCGCGTAACTCAGGCTGAAACTGCCACTTCAACAAATGCCCGATTAAAACTCCTAGTCGATTGCGTAGTTCCTGCTTTTGCTGCTTACCCAAAGATGAAATCTCCTCCACCAAATTTTCGATATCTAAGGCATGCCATTCCCCCAAACGCAATAACTCACACTGTTCTTGAGTCCAAGCATAAAAATCTTGTTCATATTGAATAGTCGATGGACTAGCTTGATCACTAGCGTGATTATGGCAATCGCCTTGCAAGTCTTGTTTCAATTCTGTTTTCAGCATCGATACTTCCTCATTACTAATCAGCTACCTTTACTGTGCCATATTTCATATCTATAGAGACAGCAACCTTGACTTTGTCGCGGCTTGCCTCAATAGGAAAAGTTGCGATATCACCTCGGAGAATTGGCTTCTCAAAAAAGCAAGGACAAGAGAGTAAGGTTGTCGTAAATGGCAAAATCCATACTCTCTGTCTAATTTCAGTGGAGTAATACTTGCATTCAGTTCGGCTATCAGGTGGCCAGCAAGTATTTTCATAAATATAGAGAATTGTGGGTAAAGCTTGAAATTGATGCGTTGAGACGTGACGGAAATCAAGATAGGCAAACGCTATGTTGATAAATAAAAAGAGTGGTACTGCTAAAGTAAAAAGCGCTAAAAATGGGAAAAAGATAAATGGGCGAAATAACTTAACTCTCTGGTTATGGGTAGTCTGCGATCGCCACCTAAATGCAAAAACTATTGTCAGGATTAAAAATATCAATATAGCGATCGGTTTAACTATTTCCCAACTAGGGATCATCTGTACAAAGCTCATACCGACAAGCACAGGCAGACTAGATACAATAATTAGCTGCTTTAGATATTGGAAATTTGTAAATACTTGTTTAATTAATTCGATGAAACTAAGTCTCATACGGTTATGGAGCCAAGCTCGCACTCAAATTCTAGTTTGGTATATCGTTTTAATGTCGGGTTCTACAATAGTTGCTATTGGGGCTATTCGTCATACTTTATTTGTAGAGTTAGATGCACGAGTTAAAAACTCTATGTATCAAGAACTAGAGGAGTTTAAACGTCTTCATTCAGAGCATAAATTGATAGAAGGAGACACTTTAACCGAAAATGTAGCCACATTATTCGACTTATTCCTATCGCGCAATGTGCCAGAGGATGACGAGTTTTTTATTACGATTCTAGATGGTCGATTTTATGATACTAGTTCAAGGGCTTTGCCTGAATTATTGCAGCCTGATAGCCAATTAGTTAAGAGGTTGGAAAAAATCTCTAGCCAAGAGTTTAAACAAGATACAACGTCAGACGGAGAAATTGTTTACTTAACTTATCCAATCTATCTTAAAGAGCGATTTAAAGGCGTATTTGTAATTGTGCATATTACTACGGGTGAGCGAGAGGAAGTGGCTCATCTGGGTTTGAGGGGTAAATGGTACAGTATCGATACAATTATTGGCGACATGGTAGGGCTGTAACTGTTGCTCCGAGAGGATTCTGATTACTATTAGCTGTGCTTATCCCCATGAACCCAGAAGAGCCGAGGAAGTCCAAAACATGGTAGTTGTTATCACCAATATTATGTTGTGGGTGGTAGTGATTGCTTCTTTGATTGCTTGGCTGACAGCAGGACGTATTTTAAAGCCATTACAGTCGCTGACCAAAGCTGCACGTAATATTAGTGAATCTGATTTAACCCAGCGCATTGTCACTAAAGGAAATGGGGAAGTCATGGAGTTAGCAAATACTTTTAACGACATGATGGAGCGTCTTGAGAGATCATTTACTAATCAGCGTCAATTTACCAACGATATCGGACATGAACTACGCACTCCCATCACCATTATTCGTGGTCATCTAGAGCTGATGGGGGATGATCCTCAAGAACGGTATGAAGCGATCGCATTGGTTATTGACGAGTTAGATCGCATGGCTAGTTTGGTTAACGACTTGATCTTGCTAGCCAAATCTGAACAACCTGCTTTTTTGCGATTGGAGTGGATCTCTCTCAACCTCTTGATGTCTGAGCTATATGCAAAGGCTCAAGCGATCGCACCGCGACAATGGCAACTAGATGTGGTTGAAGATGGACAAATTTATTGCGATCGCCATCGCATCACCCAAGCCATGATGAATTTGGTTCTTAATGCTACTCAGCATACTCATCCAAGCGATCAAATTATCTTGGGGGCTGCCATAACTGATAAAGAGGTTCAAATTTGGGTTCAAGATATGGGAGAAGGTATTGCCTCAGAAGATCAGCCACATATTTTTAAGCGCTTTAGCCGTGGCAACAACCACCAAATCCGCGTGTCCGATGGCTCTGGTTTGGGGCTAGCGATCGCTCAGTCGATTGCTCATGCTCACGGAGGCACGATAAAACTTAAGAGCAATTTGGGAACTGGATCGACCTTCACTGTCGTCTTACCCAAATAATCAATAATTGAAATTATGCTATGACCCATATATTAATTGCTGAAGATGAGACAAGGATTGCTGCTTTTATTGAAAAAGGACTGCGATCGCATGGCTTTACCACCAGTGTTGCCAAAAATGCCAACGCTGCACTTCAGCTAACTCAATATGGTGAATGCGATCTATTGTTACTAGATCTAGGCTTACCTGGCAAAGATGGGCTTGATGTTTTGGAAGAATTACGCGGTCAGGGAGTAAATTTACCAATTATTATTCTGACGGCAAGAAATGATATTGAAGACAAAGTTGCAGGGTTAGAGAGTGGTGCTGATGACTACATGACCAAACCTTTTCAGTTTGCCGAATTATTAGCTCGTGTGCGGTTACGGCTCAAGAAAAAAACAACCACCACAATAATGAAATTACGCAACTAGTAGCTGGTCATATCACTTTAGATTTACGGACTCGTAAGGCTTATATTGGCTCTCAAGAAATCGACCTGCCTGGTCGGGAATTTAACTTAGCGGAAGCTTTCTTTCAGCACCAAGGTCAAGTGCTGAGCCGCGCTCAATTATTAGATCGTGCTTGGGGATATGACTATGATCCTAGCTCCAATATTGTTGATGTATATGTGGGCTATCTCCGTAAAAAGCTTGGTAATGATGTCATTGAGACAATTAGAGGAATAGGATACCGCTTGCAACTTTCTTAAGAAATCTCTAATGCAATTCTTAAACGACCTTCATGAACAGTCCTTATTGTACAAATTGTTGAAGTTAAGAACTTCACATATCCCAATCAGTAATTTAATTTAATCAGGATAGTTCGACCCATGAAAAAAGTACATTTTGCAGCGATCGCCTTGTTAACCTTTACTGGGCTGAATCTTCCCGCATCTCCTAGCATGGCTGAAGAAATTTCTTGCCAAGGAACCTTGGGCGCGATCACTGTTGATAATGTCAAAGTGCCTTCTGGTAAAACTTGTAACCTCAATGGTACTCGCGTGCAAGGAACCGTTATAGTTGAGTCTAATGCCACATTGAATGCGAAAGGTGCGCGTATTGTTGGTAATGTCCAAGGCGAAAACGCAGCTGCTGTAAACGTTTTGGCTAGGTCAACAGTTGGTGGTAGTGTCCAAGTTAAGCAAGGTGTTGCTGCAAATATTTCAGCATCCACGATTAATGGAGATGTCCAATTTGACTCAAATCGTGGAGCTTTAGTGGCAAACACTAATCGTATTGGGGGTAGTTTGCAGGCCTTTCAAAATACTGGTGGTCTTCGCATTAACGCCAATCGTATTAATTAAAATCTACAATGTAAAGAAAACCGACCTTTTCCTCTAGGTGGTGGCAATATTGTTCAAGGTAGCAAAGAAGATCAGTGCTCTGCGCTATAACTCCAAAAGTGAAGGGGGGGGGGGGGGGCGCCCGGGTTTTTTTTTTTTTTTTTTGGGGGGATATAAAAAAAACAATTGGTT
>JALQCR010000064.1 GCA_023336205.1 Pseudanabaena sp. Salubria-1 | reverse complement strand
CAAAAAAAACCCAATATTTCGCGTGGGGGCGGCACGCGCCGCAACGTCTAATTTTTCACTGGGAAGGGAGTAATTCGAGTGATGATTGCCAATTAAGTTAATACCAAATCACGAAATGGCGTAACCATTTCGCGTTTTTAAAAAAACTTACTGGGTTTGGTTTCCAATTCACAAAAGTGCAGTCACCCTTTGGTGAATTGGTATAATATCGTCATAGAAAATTTTGGTAGTCTGATTTAAAGGAATCTATGCAGCCTAAAGCCCTACAACCTATAGCTAAAGATGAATACAAAGACAATTTAGTCGATCGCATGTTTATCTGGCTATTTTCTCTCAAAATGTCACAGGCTCTGGGCAAGGGGACTGAAATTAGTGGCTATGATGGCTTTGTCGAGCTGTCGAAACAAATTATGCAGGGACGTAATGCTAAAGAGCAGCAAGCAATTGTGGCAAAAGTGCTGCATTCTTTAGTGCCATCACCAGCACTATGGGCAATTCGGACATTTTCCTCACCTACAAGGCTGGTATGCGTTCTTAATGCGTGGTTTGCAGCCAAACTGTTTGAGTGGTTAGTAGGACCTTGTGAGGTCGAGGAAGCCGAGATAATTTTGGAAGATGGAACGACGCGATCGCAGCCTTCAGCAGTACAGATTAAAAAATGTCGTTATTTGGTGGATAGTGGCTGCGTGGGCATGTGTGTCAATATGTGTAAAGTTCCTACTCAAGAATTTTTTACTGAGAAATTTGGAATTCCGCTCACCATGACCCCCAACTTTGAAGATCTCAGTTGCAAAATGATTTTTGGTCAAATCCCTCTCAATCCAGCAGATGATCCTGACCACAAACAACCATGTTTAAAGCAACAATGTCCGACCGCAAGTTTTGCTGCCGCCGCTTGCCCTAAGCTCAATTAACACAAAGCCCAGAACTAGAGTTACGGCGCGAAGCGCCGTAACTCTAGTTCTGGGCTTTACAGCAATTGCCGATTAGACGAGTCACAATATAAATTTTGAAAGCGTTGCTTCGCAACGCTTTCAAAATTTATATTGGTTTGGGTTTGAGCACAAAGTTGTATGTTTTATGCCAATTCACAAAAGTGTCGTTCCACTTTTGTGAATTAAAAACCAAGCTCTGTAAGTGCTTTAAAAACACAAAATGGCGTAGCCATTTTGTGTTTTTCTTGTCTTTAAGATTGTTTGATTAAGACCATGACTCGATTAACAGCATCTTGGACAAAAACTTTGAGAAACTCATCACGGCGATTTAGTTGAAACTGGCGCTGAACGACCTCGGCAATACCGCCATCTCCCCAATCGCGATCGCGACTAAAATATTCGATAAAACTCTTACCCGCAATGCGCGTAAGATAAGCAGCCGTAACTGATTGAACTGTTGCTTTGAGCACTAGCCCGACTACAGTTACGGAAATTAATGTGGTGATGATTTGGACTACACCTTTGACAATACCAAGGCTAACAAGAGTACGTGTGAGCGAATTCGCCAATTCTTTACCGCGATCAATATTGATTTCACAGCCATAGACCTTCCCAATTTCTACAACCATTTGGGCGTTAATCGCCGCTGTAGCCAAAAGATCGACCACTGGCAAAGGGGTAGCAAATACCACACCAACTACTAGC
The DNA here is from genome assembly GCA_023336205.1 of Pseudanabaena sp. Salubria-1. GTDB lineage: Bacteria > Cyanobacteriota > Cyanobacteriia > Pseudanabaenales > Pseudanabaenaceae > Pseudanabaena. The sequence goes on along the minus strand of JALQCR010000064.1, from coordinate 26,800 downwards.
CATTGGAACTTCTCAACTACTTTTTCGGCCTCGGCTTGTTGTTGCTGTGAGAGCGCTTCGCGAGTTGCGTCTGTGAGACGTTGCGATCGCAATAACACATTGTCCGCCACTAGTTCATCACCTTCATAACTGAGGATATCGAGAATTCTGACTAAAAGTGGTTGGATTTTGGGATTGGGAGTGACGACTTCACCAGAGTCGAGGGTAATTGCCGCAGGGCTTGCTGCTATCGCAACGACATCTTCAGGAGCAATAAAATCTAGTACTCGCGATCGCAGACTAGTTTGAATGATTTCGCGATCGCTTTTAGTTAGGCGATCAATTTTATTGAAAGCAAGAATTGTGCGCTTGCCGATATCAGTAAGGGCTTTGAGAACTTCATATTCCGAACTCCGTAAATCGTCATCAACGACAAACACAATCAAATCTGCTTCTGGCGCAATTTTTCGTGCCTCCTGTTCGCGATCGCTTCCCAAAGCACTTGCTTCTAATATGCCTGGACAATCAGTAAATTGGATCGGTACTTCTAGACCCTGAAACCTCACAGGTGCATAGACTTTACCCAGTTGCGTAGTTCCCATGGTTGCGCCGACTTCGCCTTTGCTAGAGATAGCTTGAAGCGATAGATCAAGTAATCCATTTACTAATGAAGTTTTACCTGCGGAACCAACCCCAAAAACAACTACACGCAATTCTTGTCGGATGAAGTTCTTTTTAAGTTGTTCAGTTTGTTCAGATAGCGAACGGCGCATTACCTCATCTTGGATTTGCTCTACCTGTCGCTCTAAGGCTTCGAGACTGTCTTGGGCTGCTTCAATCTTGTCGGTGGGCGCTTCAGGAATCGGACGTGGCTGAGAGGGTTCAGCTTGAAATAGGCGTAAATATCGCCAGATGATCAAAAATAAACCAACAAATAGCCCTATTAATAAAAGAACTACGAATCCACCCAAAATCGGGGAAGAGGCTGCCACGAGTTGATATATTTGAATAATCCGATCAAGTAAGGGAATGACAAACGAAATTACTAGCCCAAAGCAGCCTAAAACAATTAGCGATCGCAGCCAAGGAAATTTTCTTTTCATTGGTTTAGGGCTTAGCTTTTATAGGGGATTTGGAAGCGCAAAACTTGTTCCACCATCTTGAGAAGAGTTTCTCTGATTCTACCCACAAGACTAATAGCATACTGAATCCAAAGCATAAGCCGAGTTCTGAAGCAGAAAGAGCATCTGTGCCGAAAAATTGTCGTAGGGATGGCACATATAGCAGGGAAAGCTGGAATCCTGTGGTAAACATCACCGAAACTAATAGATATGGATTAGAGATCGGATTTAACTCAATGATTAGTTTAGAATCAGAACGACAAGCTAAAGCATGACCCATTTGAGCAATACAGAGCGTCGTAAATGTAATCGTCTTCCAATGTTCGTGCCATGAGGGATTACCAGAATTATAGACGAGTTCCATTAGAGCGATTGTTTGCAAACCGAAGATAACGCCGATGCGCAGAATATACCAACCTAAGCCCCTAGCAAAAATATTTTCTTTGGGGCTAAATGGAGGTCTTTGCATAATATCGGCTTCGGATGGCTCTACAGCTAATGCTAAAGCTGGTACACCATCAGTAACTAGATTCATCCACAAAATCTGTAAAGGTGTAAGCGGAACTGCGCCAAAACCTAGAAAGGGAGTCGATGCGATCGCAATTACTTCACCGACATTACTCCCAAGAATATATTTAATAAAGCGGCGAATATTAGCGTAAACTGTCCTTCCTTCTTCGGTTGCTGCCACAATCGTCGCGTAGTTATCATCCAGCAAGATCATATCACTTGCCTCTTTAGAAACATCTGTTCCCGTAATGCCCATGGCAATTCCAATATTCGCCTGTTTTAGAGCAGGTGCATCATTTACTCCATCACCTGTCATAGCAACGATTTCCCCGCTTCGTTGTAATGCTTGTACAATCCGTAGCTTATGCTCAGGCGAGACTCTGGCATATACAGCAGTTTGTTGAGCAATCGCCGTTAGTTCGTCGTCATCCATTAGCTCAATTTCTTGCCCAGTTAATACGCGATCGCTTTCTGGATAAAAAATATTTAAGTCGCGAGCGATCGCTTGCGCCGTCAGTTGATGATCGCCTGTAATCATCGTCGTATGAATTCCTGCATTACGACTGATTTGCACTGCCGCCGCCGCTTCAAATCGTAGAGCATCACGAATGCCCACTAGTCCTAGCCAAACCAGACTCTTCTCTACATCAGCAAGTTCATCTTCTATCGGTAAAGTTTCTAGGGGTAGATAGGCAAATCCTAATACACGCATTCCTTTGGAGGAAAGCAGCGTATTTTGAATATTAACGGCTGTTTTATAGGAAGTTGTAATTATACCGATTTGTTTATCTATCTGAATGCGATCGCATCGACTTAATACTAGCTCAGGGGAACCTTTACAAAATAAAATGTAAGGTTTATTGGGCAATAAAGCAGCGATCATTCTCAAAACTTCGGGGGTATCTTCAGCATTCATATCTTTAGATCTCCGCGATCACGCTCATCAGTTTTCGCTCTGGAGTAAAGGGAATCTCGGCAACTCTGGAGAAATATTGCGTAAAGTGTGACTGCCAAAAGTTCGCTTTCCCAGCCAAGGTTAGCAGCGCTCCTTCAGTAGGATCGCCGATGATTTTCCATAATGATTCTGGAGCGCGAATAGGCAAGGGGCTTAATTCCTTTTTGCCTCGTGGCGATGGACGATCGCTTATTTGTTCGATGGTTCCTTTTTGCAAATAGGAATCATTACAAATTACACTTGCCGCTAGTAAAATCTGTAATTCTGGACATTGATAAATATTCAGATCGCTAGCCAGCATATCTCCTGCTAGTCGGGAGAGGGCAAATTCACCAATGGGTTCATAACCAGTTCCATTGACTTGAGCAGCATAATTAGTAGTGAAAATATTTTCCGCAACCATTTTATTTTGGGTCAATGTGCCTGTCTTATCCGAACAAATCATTGTCACAGAACCCAATGTTTCTACCGCAGGTAACTTGCGGATCAGAGCCTTGCGGCGAACCATTCTTTGTGTTCCTAGGGCAAGTGTTACGGTAATTACGGCTGGCAGCCCTTCTGGCACAGCAGCAACTGCCATACTTAAAGATGTATTTAACAACTTCACAAAATCACCATTGCGCCATAGTCCTACCGCAACCACGATCGCAACTAGCAACAAAGAAGAAATAACTAGGGCCTGAGAAAGCTCACCCATGCGTTTTTGCAATGGAGTTTCTTCTAGTTCCACATCTTGCAATAAATTGGCAATCTTTCCCAGTTCTGTCTGCATTCCTATAGCAGTGACTAGCATCATTCCTCGTCCCTGCAATACCTCTGTCCCCTGATAAAGCATATTGCAGCGATCGCCTAAGGATTCGTCTTCATCAAATGTCTGATTGGCAAACTTGTTCACTCCCTGTGATTCACCTGTAAGTGCCCCTTCTCGCACTTTCAGCTTTACTGCTTCGATTAACCGTCCATCTGCTGCAATTTGCATTCCCGCATCAACAAATACAATATCCCCTACTACCAGTTCTACTGATTGGATTTCGGCAACTTTTCCTTCTCGAAGTACTCGTACATTTGGAGCTGCCATCCGTTTCAATGCAGCAAGAGCTTCCTCAGCACGACTCTCTTGTATATAGCCCAAAATGCCATTGAGAATAACGATCGCGGCAATCGCGATCGCGTCTTTAGGAAAGTTTCCCACGCGCAGATCTAAACCTGCGGAAACAACCGCCACCCCCATCAACATCAACAACATGATGTTAGTAAACTGATCAACAAAAATACTTAGCTTTGAACGCCCTGATTTTGTATTTAACTCATTACGCCCATAGACAGCTTGGCGATCGCTGATCTGCCATGATTCTAAACCCAACTCTGGGTTTGTATCCAAAGCGGCGATCGCTTCCTCGATCGTAAGCGTGTGCCAAACTTGATTTGTTGGTAAATTACTCATTTTGGGTTTTGTCGGCAATCAGGATGATCACATCTCTGTTTTAGCCTATCAGAGTCTATAGCTATTGCTAAATCCTCTTTACAACTTGTTTAAGCTTTATGTAGCCCAAGGAATTTTTTGAAAGCGTTGCAAAGCAACGCTTTCAAAAAATTCCTAGGAAAAGCGTATAGTTCTTTATTAAGAACGCTTACCAGCTGTAAACCCATACCACTCTCCTTTAATGGGATAGTATTCGTAAATATCAGAACCAAAGTGATAGTTTCCATAGGGATTAGGCTGATAGACAAATCCATGAAATTTAGCGCTATCCATAGTGCTAAATTTCTCAGTGCTGAAATAGATGCCGCCACGACTGTCGCGATCGCACTCTATAACGCGATATAAACCTAACTGTTGGTTAACTGGTTGGCTATTACAGATTGATTGGAGCTTATTAGCATCAGCAACAACCCCATCCAATGCAGGGCTCGATATCGCAAAGGCAGTGATTTGGGGCAAATTGGTTTTCAATAAAATTGCCGTTAGACCTACAGTTATGGCGATGGCGATTAATAATTTTTGGCGATCGCTCCTAGCTTGTTTTACAGGCAGAAAATTCATATTCCTTATGATTTTCATCCCAACTAGAAATACCACTCCAAATAAAACTAAAAGTGGGATTCCATAAATATACACAATAAAAAAAAGACTAAAGAGCACATCAAAAATCAACCCAGGGAAGCAGCTAATCCACAATAATCCTAGACAAATAGGCTGCAAAAGCAACAACAGCATAAACAAGAAACGATTCATCATTTTTCAGTACCTTCACAAATGCTTGCCCAATGTTTCTTATACCAAAACACAAAGTGGCGTAGCCATTTTGTGAATTAAAAACCATACCTTGCAAGGTTTTTTAATTCACAGAAATGTTGTCACAATTGTATGAATTGTCATTACAAGTTAATTTGTCACAGCAATCACAGATCAAACAAACCACAAGAAATTTTTGAAAGTGTTACAAAGCAACACTTTCAAAAATTTCTTGGTATGGGTTTGAACGCAAAGCACTGTAAATCAAGCAACGCGATCGCAATTTAAGGTTAGAGTGTAGTAAAGCTGAAACTTTACAACTTTTATCAACTCTTCTGCGCTATGTCCTACGATACTCCTCGCATTGCCAAAGTCCACCGCAAAACTGGCGAAACCGAAGTCACTGTGGCGCTGAATCTTGATGGCACTGGAAAAGGAAATATCAATACTGGTATTCCCTTTCTTGATCACATGCTGTATCAAATTTGTTCCCATGGATTAATCGATCTCGATATTCAAGCTACGGGTGATCTGCATATTGACGATCATCATACCAATGAAGATGTAGGGATTGTATTAGGACAAGCTCTCGGACAAGCATTAGGCGATCGCAAAGGCATTACAAGATTTGGACATTTTGTTGCACCTCTAGATGAAGCTCTCGTGCAAGTTGCCCTTGATTTTTCGGGTCGTCCCTATTTAGTTTATGGCTTAGTGATTCCCAATCAGCGTGTGGGAACCTATGACACAGAGCTAGTCCGCGAGTTTTATCAAGCAGTAGTCAATCGTGCTCAAATGACTCTACATGTAAGGCTGTTAGAAAAGGGCAATTCCCATCATATTATCGAGGCATCATTTAAAGCTTTTGCCCGCGCTTTACGCATGGCAGTAGAAGTCGATCCTCGTCGCATCAGTACGATTCCTAGCTCGAAGGGTGTTTTATAAGTAGACACGCTCAACTAATTACACACCCAAACCCGTAAGTTAGTTAACTTACAGGTTTGGGTGGTTTATTCTGCACAGGTACTTATACCAATTCACAAAAGTGTTGTCACACTTCTGTGAATTGAAAACCAAACCCAGCAAAGGTTTTAACAGTACAAAGTGACTACGCTACTTTGTACCTTGGTATTAGCACTAAAACTTCGAGCGATCGCGATCTTTTCGGTGTTATGTTTCTGTCAACCAACAGAACTGATAACCATTAAGAACAATGCGTTCATCATGTTGAGACGGCGTTTTACCAGTATATAAATCGATAAATCGGCTATAAGCACTAAAACCCTTATTACTTAAAGCGGACAAGTCCAAATATTGTGGATTTATATCAAAATTGGCAAGTACTAACACTTTCTCGGATGGACGCTGATGATCGAACCGAATAAAGCCGAGCAAATGTTCATTGTCTAGGTCGAGCAATTCACGATTATTAAAATCGGCAAAGGCTGAGATTTCTTTGCGAATAGCAATCATCTTTTTCATGGCAGTGAAGATTGCGTGTTGTTCAGTGCCTTGTTTTTTTCGGAGTTCAGCTTTTTCCCAATCAATTTTCGGACGATGCACCCAACGATTATCACTGCTTTTGCTAGGATCTTCGCTAAAGCTGTAATCATTGAGAACACCGATCGCATCACCGTTATAAATCAAAGGAATTCCACCAAAGGATAGAATAATTCCATGCAGTAAGAGAATTCTATCAATAGCAGCAGAAATCAAGTTTTTGTCTTTCGATTCCAGAGCCGATTCTAGCCCAACTAGAGAAGCCAAAGACCCACAAATGCGTCCATCTCCTGTAGCTTCATTATGCATGAATTCTAGCCCCCTAGCCGAACCGTCAAACTTACCTATGAAGTAATCAATTAAAAATCGTCGGTGAGAATGGGGTTCGTAACCTGCTAAGCGAATATCGTTATCGTCAAAACCAAAACCAATATCATCATGACAGCGAACATAATTCAGCCAAGTCGCTCGTTCCAATTTATTGGGCAAGCTTTTAATTCCTTGACTGAGGAGCTTCGTATTTTTAGTTGCCACGCTATCCCAGAGCAGAGCCATTAGAGTAGCGTTATAGGCAATTTCACATTCTTTGGCAACGATCGCATCTTCTCCAAAATACTTAATCACTTCCACAGGAGCAACAATCGCTTCCGCAATAAACAACACCGCTGGGGCAGAAACTTGGCAGCAGTCCTTCATTAACTGCAAAATTAGGTGGGCTTTGCGTTCATTTTGACAAGAAGTACCAATCTTCTTCCACAAAAAAGCTACCGCATCAAGACGCAAAATATCCACACCTTGATTTGCCCAAAATAGGATAATGTCCAGCATTTCAATAAATACCGCAGGGTTACTGTAATTCAAATCCCATTGATAATCATGGAAAACTGTCATGACCCATTTTTCCATTGCAGGATTCCAAGTAAAATTGCCTGGAGAGGTTTCGGGAAATATCTCTGGCATACTCTGCTCGAACATATCAGGGACTTCTCGACCTTCAAAAATGTAGTAATAGTCTTGAAAACGACTATCGCCTTTGATGGCTTTCTTAGCCCATTCATGTTCGTCAGAAGTATGATTTAGAACAATATCCAGAACTAACAAAATATCTCGTTTGCGGAAATCTTCGGCAATAAGACGAACATCTTCTAAGTCGCCAACGCGATCATCAATTTGTCGAAAATCACTGATTGCATAGCCTCCGTCACTTTTACCTTCAGGACATTTCAAAATCGGCATAATATGCACCATATTGATACCTAATTCTTGAAAATAACTGGTTTTGCTCACGAGATCCCGTAAATTGTCGGCAAATCCATTGGAATAGAGAGCCATCCCTACCCATTTTTGGGACAAAAACCAGTTGTGGTCTTGTTCGCGCTGAATATCCAAATGCTCTAATTCTGGAGAGCGATCGATATAGCCCTTTGCCATAGTTTCTACTAGGCGCAACATTTGTAATTTGAAATCATCGCGATGTCCATACAGCGTATAGAAAAGCGAATGAATTGCGTAGAAATTAGCGCCAAGACGGGTATAAAAGTGTCGTAGATCTTGACGGCGAATTTCAGGTTTTAAATCGTCAAGGATAGAATTTAAAAGTGAATGAGAGATTTGTTCGTACATGGAGTTTCACTAAAATATGTTTGCCTGTAGAATGATGTGTTGCGCAAACCGCGACATATCATTCTATCCATCTCTGTGTGTCTGGATAATAATGAACAATTCCTTCTAAAATCCCTGCGCTGTAGTTTCCATTCATGCCCAAAAAGCCTCCCTGAGCTAAATATAATCTATGCGTATTTCCTAGTTCTTTAGCTTGCTGTTGCGACTGGACAATAATGTCTTCAGGAGCATTGGCAACTAAAACAGAAGGCACGGCACTAATCAGCATTGGCAGATCATTCCCGCTATCACCCGCAAAAACAGTATTACCATCATCGAAATTCAGTTGACCCATCAAAAACTCCACAGCATGAAGTTTGGTGGCTCTGGCTGGCAATATGTCCAATAGACCAATTTCTTTAGCTTCATCAACGCTGTATATCAAACTTGCAGAAATATTTTGCTCTTCAAGGCGATCGCTGATGTATTGCTGCAAAGCATCTTTTTCGCTATCTAAGGGCAGATAATAACTAAGTTTAAAACGACTCTGTTGATCGGGTTCTTGCAAAACTAAATGCGATATTTCTGCTAAATCACTAAATAACGGTTCTAGATCTATGGCATTGAACCCTCGCCAATCACCTGCAATCTGTTGTGTCCAGTTTTGCCAAGATTTCCAGCGATCGCCCTCAAATTTATACATTGTGCTACCGACATCACCAACTATCCAATGCGGTGCTGGCAAATCATATTCTTGAATGGCTTCTTGAACTAATGCGAGATTTCTACCGCTCACATATACCAAATAGACTTCGGGGCGACTGACTAAACGGGTAAATATGGTTCGTGCTTCAGGGGATTCTGGTTGAGCTCCATTGGGTAATAGCGTTCGGTCAAGGTCAGTACAAATTAATAATTTCTGCATAGGTCATGATTATACAGAAGTAATAGGCGGCGCTTCGCACTGTCTATTACTTCTGACATCTAGTTAGCGATCGCTACTTGGTTACGTCCATTTCTCTTGGCTGCATAGAGAGCATGGTCAGCCGCTGTAATTAAGCTCTCCAGTGAATTGCCATGTTGACGAATGACAGCAATTCCTAAACTGATTGTGATTTGAATGTTTGTTGGTGCGGGATTTGTCTCTACATACGAACGTAATCACTCAGCAATCTCATGAGCCTGATCGAGAGCTGTATCAGGTAATAAAATCAAAAACTCTTCACCGCCCCAACGACTCGCTGAATCTATTTGACGCATTTTGGTTTGCAGAATTTGAGCAAGATGAACTAGCACCATATCACCGCCATCATGTCCATAGACATCATTAACCCGCTTAAAAAAATCGACATCAATTAAAATAAGTGCAAAGGAGCGATCGCTACGATAAAACTGATTCATGGCAATCTCAAGCTGATGCATCATCGCTCGTCGATTAAGTAACCGAGTTAGCACATCAGTATTAGCGGCAACCTTCAAATCATAGAAAAGCCGCTGACAGACCATCATGATAAATCCAGCCGTCAACAGAAATGTGAATACAAACATCACAACTAAGGTGTAAGCATTGATATCATGAGAAAGAAATAATTTTTCTGGCGGATTTCTCACTAAACCAACAATTCTGGCAATTAATGAGACTAATAACGCAATCATCACGCTTGCCATGAATCTGGATGATCCAATAAAACCCTTATGGGGTGTAGATAGTAAGCAGTATGTAGATATTGAGAAAATAATTATTTGAAAACCAGTTTGATTAATACTTTTAAATATATAAATATCATTGAAAATAAAGAAATATGATTGAACAGAAATGAACAAAAGATTAATTATAAATAGGTAACTAAGTTTAATTTTTTTATCTGTAAATTGAGAAATTCCGACACAAGAAATGGAAGTACCAACGAAAAGAAAAATCCCCGCGATAAGTAATGTCAAGGAGTAATTGAAAACCTTGCTTAAGCTGATTAAATAGCCAATTGTTGTAAATAACCTACCTATCGCATAGGTATTGATTCCGCGATATTGATTTACCAACAAGCTTAAGAAACCTAGTATCAATAATTGCAAAGCCGCATTAATACCCAGCATGAAGCTCATTGTCTGAATGTCAAGATTTACCAAGCTTGTAAACATTGCATAAAATACTGGATTTGTTCGTGGGTATGACTTGCCATGAGAGTTAGGCGAATACGTGGAGTCGGCACAGTGGGAGGGCGGATGGCAGGCGCAAAGACTCCATTTTCCCGTAAATGGGTAGCCATTTGTAGCGTTTTAGCAATATCGCCAACTTCGATCGCAACAATCGGTGAGTCAAAGGCGATCGCCAGAAAACCCAAATTTTGTAAACCCTGTTTCAAAAATCCCACATTTTGCCAAAGCTTCTCTCGGAGATTATTCTCAGTTTTTATAATCTTAATCGCCGCGATCGCTGCACCCGTATCCGCAGGTGAAAGCCCTGTCGTATAAATCCAAGTAGCGGCGCGATTGCGTAAATAGTCGATTAATTTCGCCGATCCTGCCACATAGCCGCCCAAACTTCCCAAAGCTTTGCTTAGGGTTCCTACTTGGATTAAGTTTTCCTGAATTCCTAAAGACTGAGTCAAACCACCTCCGCGATCGCCAAATACTCCCGTACCATGCGCCTCATCGACTAACACCATGCAATCGTATTGATGCGCTAAGTCTATAATTTCCCGCAATGGCGCAAGGTCGCCATCCATACTAAATACGCTGTCAGTCGTAATCAGACAACGCCGATATTTCGCCCGATGTTCTAGCAATTTGGCGGTGAGATCAGCCAAATTCAAATGCTGATAATCGATCGCCGTTGCTCCACTGAGTAAGCCGCCCTTTTTCAAACAAGAGTGATTATAGGCATCACCTAAAATCAAGTCTCGCGCTCCCACGATCGCCGCAATTGTCCCTAAATTTGCTAAATAACCAGAGCTAAAAACTAGGGCTGCCTCAGTGTTTTTAAGATCAGCGATCGCCGTTTCTAATTCCTCATGCAAAGCCAGATGTCCTGTGACTAAGCGCGATCCTGTCGAGCCTGTGCCATACATTTCTGTAGCCCTAATAGCTGCGTCAATCAAGCGGCGATCGCCTGCTAAGCCCAAATAATTATTGCTAGCAAACATCAACATTTCGCGCCCATCAATGGTGGCGATCGTCCCTGCTTTGCTGGTAATGGTTTGCGTAGAGCGATACCAGTTAGCCTTGTGGATCGAGTCTAAGGAGCGATCGAGCCAGTCGTAGGGAGTAGATATGGGATTGGTCTTCACACTTCTTTACAAATTAATATTAAAATTAAGCTAGGTATTCATTATCTAGGTTTATAAAATGACTGTTGCATATCCCCGTAAATTTCGCGGTCAACTCAGCGCTGAAGACATTCTTGATAATGTAGTGCGTCAGCGCGAAGTCCATATGGCCACTTTAAATCGTTATCGCTTTAGTGAACAGCGTAGTTGCAAAGACCTAACTGGACTGATTGAATTTCTCAATGGCAAGCCCCGTGATTTGATACAAGATCTATCACATCATGTTTCTGACGAAGCACGTCATGCAGCTTGGTTAACTGATTTGCTGTATGAGCTTGGCGAAGAAATCAGCACACCAGATGGCAATTTGTATATTGATGAATTTAACCGCTTGAGTAAGTACGAAGTCTCCTCCAATCCCGAAGATTTTGTCATTGATGCCTTGGCGGGAATCAATGTTGCAGAAAAGCGTGGTTGTGAATATTTCGCGGCTCATATTCGCTCTCTCAAGAAAGTTGAGCAAACCCCTGAAAACATCAAGATCCGCGAAACCATTGAGAAGATTCTTCCTGAAGAAGCGGCTCATGTACGCTGGGGTAATCGCAAGCTTGGGGAGATTGCTAAAAAGAGTGAAGCGCATCATGCCAAGGTTGATGCGGCTAAGCGTAAATATGTAGCGATCGAACATGCTGCGTTTGAGTCAGGAATGGATGTTCTTGCTGGTGCAGAAGTGCGCCGCCTTGAGAATTTATTGAAAATTTCTGAAACCCTTCCTCTATGGGAACGTCCTCAATATTTGCTTAATCAACTTCCTGAGACTTTGTTCTCTAATGAGTTGCAAAAGACTCGCATCGATATATTCAAGAAGGCTTGGGCAAAAGATCCTTCTACTTTCATTGAGAAGTTCATCCCAATGTTTTTTAATGCCAATTTAAAAGATACTGCAAATAAGGCAGGAAGCTATTAATCTCAATTAGTATAAGTAAGTTGTTGGAATTACAGCAATTGCCGATCAAGAAAAACCTTCAAAGCTTTGCAAAGCAAAGCTTTGAAGGTTTTTCTTGATTTGGGTTTGAGCGCAAAGTACTGTAAACGTAAGATGGGTTACGCTATCGCTAACCCATCATTCACAACTAAATTGATGCGTTACGTTTCACTAACGCATCCTACATTTAATTAAGCCTTCTTACTTAGCAATTTTCTGATTAGCACAAGCTAATCGGAAAATTGCACAATCGTCAGAGAAGCAGCACTTTTCTCTTTTAGAAACCATTTAAGAATTGTAGTTTTTGCCCCCCTAGCCCCCCAATTCTGGGGGGAACCATATTGAAGTCCCCCAGAATTGGGGGATTTAGGGGGCTAGATACCTAGAGCTTTAAACGAGATTTGAAGTCTCATGTAATTCTTAAACGGGTTCTTAGGTTTGATTACATTCTTCGTTTTCTGCTAAACGCATAGAGCCTAGTAATGTTGAAATAATTACACATTTTTTGCGATCGCTAGATCTACCCACAAAAGTGATTCGACCCATTTCACCCAGCCCGTTGGGATTGCCTTGAGCTCTAAACTGAACACGGTATATATCTGGTTCAGGTACTGCTGTAAGTTGAGTAAATGTTGTTCTCGGCTGTATTTCTGTATTTTCAACAATTCTTACTCCTCCATCGAAATTTTGCCAAGGTAGATTGTCCCAATATTCTTTTGTCATTGATGATGGGGGAGCTTCATGTACTGCGTATTGGGCAAAGTCAGGCATATTCCGAAAAGTTGCTTGCCACATAACTTGGGTACGTTTAGCGTTGCTTTGAGCTAGGCGCAGAGTACTTAGTGCTTGACTTTGGGTAGCGTTAAGTCTTTGATTATTGGCAAATCCTAACCAAGATGGTGCAGCGATCGCAGCTAAAATCCCAATGATCATCATCACAGCTAGAACTTCGAGCAGTGTAAACCCACCAATTCCAGAAAGGCGATCGCGCTTTCTTGGTCGATATCCTCTGACAATCAGCATCATTCTTTTATGATTTGCAACTAGAATTATCTGGCAATTATAGTATTTATTTAATGATTACATTAATAATAAGCGCAATAAAAAAGGGCTGCCGCGCAAAGTACGGCAACCCTTTTTTACTGCGCTTACTCTAGCTAAAATTTTATCAAACTGGGTTTATGCAGCTTCCATCAGAACCTGTGACAATAGCTCCAAGCAAAGTTCTGATCGCAATCCACCTAATTCTAGGGCTGTTTTCTACAGATAAGTTAATACAAATAGGATAAATCAACTGATTGCCTGGGTCAAATACAAGCCCTCTCGAATCAAACTGAATTGTATAGGGACTAGCTAAGATGGTTGGAGCAACAGCAGGAGTGATCGATCCACCAGACGTTACACTCGCAATCCTGACACCTGGCTCTAGAGATTGTAGCCCAGCACCAGTTCTGACATTATCTATTTGATAGGCATTGTCAGTTTGCCCAGTCGTCAAAATAATACGAGTTCTATTTGTATTATTTGAACTACGGATTTTTGCATCTGATTGGGCAACTTTAATTGCTTGGAAGATCTTAGTTTGAGAAGCATTTATGCGTTGGTTATTGACAAAACCTAACCAAGATGGTGCAGCGATCGCACTGAGGATACCCACCATTGCCATCACCGCTAGAACTTCAATCAGCGTAAATCCCAATGATCGTTTACGCACAGCAAGTCGGTTTTTACGCGCTGACGAATCATTTTTTAGATGTCCAAAAAATTGGTATCCAACAAACAAAACTAGGAATCTATTTAAAGATTTGTAGATAGAAAACTTATTCATCTTTTACACCAGATCTAGGATGATTGTTTGCCTAAGCCAAGAGAGCTACGTCCAAATACACGGGCATTAATAGTAGGAAAAAATGGAGAATTGTTGGCAGTTGGAGTACGCAAAGTACTGCTAGGTACTATCCGTGCTAGCGCATTACCGCGAATATAAACTCTTGCAGTCACTTGCTCAGGGGCAACACAGGCATAAAAACTAGTTAATTCTGAAGGGTTAGATGTGGGATCATCAAACTTTGCAGGAACACGCTGTGCAATCATAGTCGCATCGGCAACACCAACGCCTTTCGTGGGATCGGCACAATCTGATTGCGTAGGATCGACATTATCTTCACCAACATCAACTTTAATCACTGTATTGTCGTACTTTGTGTCGTCAATAAAATCGACTAGGGTAGTAAAACCATTAGTACTAAAGTCGAATTCATCGAATTTACGCCATTTGCTGCCAAGGGAAGAAAGCGTACCAGCCGAAAGAAAATCAGGGCGACTAAATCCTCTGTCTGGTGAGATGAAATACGCATTCTTATCGGTTATTGCTGCATCGTATTTGGAGTTAGGATAGATAGGATTAGGGTTAGTAGCAAGAGGATAGTCTCGATCAAGACCGTCGCTAAAAAATCTAGCAGTTCTCTTGGGTATACAAGCACCATTAGGATCGGCACAACTCCATCGATAACCGTCCTTTAGTTCCCAGCGTAATATTCTGGCTGTGTTTGACCAAGTTGTACCGTTACTACCAACATCACTTTTGAGGTAATAGGCAACCAAAGAATAAGTAAAGTTATCACCGCCAATAGGGGGTAAACCACCTGAAGTGACATCAGTATTGCAATTAGGTGAAACTATATCGTATGGAAGGCAGCCAAGGTATCGAGGAGAAGGAAGGGGACTGGGCGTAGGGGCAGGAATAGGCAGTTTGGCAGTTGGGGCATAAGCATAGCGCTTCCAAAATACTAGGACGGGAGTACATTTTGTGGCAGTACTGCACTCCGTTGGAGCATCAGACTGTGTATGAGGCAGTTGAGTACTAATATTACCTAGAGAAGTTGCATCATAGATGTAAAGTGCCTCCTGTAAGTCATCGGCTATATAGTTAATAGCTGCTTGGATCTCTTCTTGGGAAGCAGATTTTGCCTGTTCTTTACGAGAGCTATCTAAAACACCCACCAAAAAAGTCAACATCACCGTAACAATTATCGATGTGATTACCATCGCCACCAGCAATTCAATCAAAGTGAAGCCTCTGATTAAATCTTTTTTTAAAAAGTTAGGGTAGTATTTTTTGCTGGTATACAATAGATATCTAAGAATGGGATGACTAAAAAGTTTCCGAAGTAGTTTTTTCATAGGATTTAGGTTTCCTTAATATTTGCTCTTAGTATTTGCTTAATTAGTACCCGTTCCTAATTTGTTGTTAGTGAGGCTAAGATTTAAAATAATTTGCGATCGCATAGTCACCAAAGGACAGGCTTTATTTCCCAAATTACCGATAAAAACTAGCTTACTAGTTTCGCATTCGGGTTCAATACCTATTTTAGGTATGACGCTACCATCAAAGGCATCGGAACGGTAGACTCTTACTGCCAACCAAAATCCTTGTTCCTCTAGCGCATTCTTGTCCTTGCCACCACTACGCATCGGTTGAACGACTAGATCTTGAGGGTCGTCAAGTCTAAATCCATCACCATTGGAATCAATACAAACCCCAGGCACTCTACCGCCATCAAGATTTTTGCTGGCGAAATTACCAACATCTAATTTACAAGGTGCGGCTGTAGATGTGGTGATGGGAAACTTTGCCACTGTTGGTGCAGCTATACCTTCAAAGGTGTATTGTCCTTGAGTATTGCTAGAATCAATAAGCGAATCTGGAAAATCACTGGTGTCAAAGACCTTACCACGGACTGCTTCAATATAACTTCGACCAGCTTGGGTTGCTTGATCGACTCGTCTGGCATTGACTCTTGCGGATGTGGAGAGAGCCACCATGGGGGCGATCGCCGCCAGCAAAATGCTTACAACCACAACGGCAATCAGCGCCTCAAGCAGGGTCAAGCCGCTGTCTGTTGCATATTTCCCTTTGAAATTTTTCAACAGACCGACCGCGATCGCCAACCTTATTTTGCTATCTAAATTCATCATCATCGGACACCGTAAGTAATTTGGTGAATATCCTGCTTAGCAAGATTAATCGAATTTTTTGAATTCTGGAAGAGTACACCGAAAAGTGTGATCTTCCAAAAAATTCTTCCAGAAATTATTTAGCCATTAAGCATTTAGCCCGATCGTAGCTTGGTTTACTGATAGTCTAGGGTTGTTCCCCCATATTCTTTAGATGTGCAGGCAGATGGTTGATCGCTGCCACGCAAAACACGAACTGTGTAGTTTTTTGGACTCGTACCAAACTTCTGCTTCGATCCTACATTCACAGTCTCAGTGCTGCCATTTAACGCTTCAGGGGTTGCTGGCTCCAAGGCACAAAGCAAAGCCTGAACCCAACGGTCATCAGCATTAACTTCCCTAAAGAATTCATTTGAGCCAGTAACTGGAGTGGCAAAGCGCTCTGCAAAGCGATCGGGCTGCTGAGTTAAGAAAGCAACATCATAACCCCAAAGTCTGATCGGTGCTGAGAAGTAGGGAATACGCTGTGGAGTAACTGACTGATACTGCAAGTTGAAATTACTCATGCGTATATTGGGCAGAACAGGATTCATGAATATAGTCTGGATATCACTGAAGCTAGGCACACCAGTGATGCTGCTAATAATCGGTCCTGTAGAAGTATAGGGGGCGGTGGCAAACTGGCTCTTAGAATTTTGCAAGAAACCACCAGCGATCTTGAGCGGAATCGCTTCCCAGTTCTCTAGTAAGCGGATGAAGTTATTCAAGCCGCCGCCGACCTCACCTAAGTCACCGCTTGCCGCAGTGAGGGAGACATTGTTAGCAGTACTACTATTAGAATTTAAAATCGTAATGCTACTAGAAGAATTAGCTGTGAGCGAAGTTGTGTAAGAAATACCATTTCGGGAAGGAGAAGAACCTGCCACAAAGTAAGCATTTACCTCACTCCGCACAGGGCGAATCGACCATTGTCCTTGATTGTTTTGAGGGAAGCCATTGATGCCACTATCTTTGCGATCGTTGTTAGCGTCAAAGAATAGTGGCTGTAAGACATTGAAAATAGTATTGGTATTAGGATCAGTTCTATTAGGGAAATGCAGTTGTAAAACTGGCTGTAACTCAGGCTGATCAACAGTTGTCATTGCTGCCATCACTGTACTAGGCACAACTCCTGCTAGAGCAGAAGGATTGCTAGCACTTGTGCTTAAAGTTGCAACTGCTCTAAAGCCCAAGAACCTCACGCCTCTAAAAGAAGTGTACTTGTCAAGGATATTTAGATCTGTTGAATTGTCAGCAGTTGCCGCGACAACGGTTGCAGGCATTACCCCAATAAAGTTACCAGTGACGATATTGGGTATATATGGGTTTGCAATAGGATCAAATGGCAGAAGCGGATCGGTAAGATGCGACTTAAATACCAAGTTTTGATCGCCTGTGGTCTTAGGGAAGATCCAGAAAACATTATTAGGCTCGACTCCATCAAGCTGAACCTTCAACCCATCAAAAATGATGTCTTCGGCGGGGTCGGCGCGTAAAATGAATACAGGGCTAGGACCTAAACGCCGACTGTTGGGTGTACAAGCCGTGGACGTTGGATTAGCACTTTTGTCAGTGGGGCTTACACAGTTGGCGCGTAATGTAATTGTGCCAGACAGGGTGCGCGTTAAATTGATGCCAGTACCAGATTGAACGCCAAGCTGAGTTTCTAGAGGTATATATTTATTTTTGCCTGTGAGGTTATAGACTTGAACCTTGTTATTCGCAAAGGTATTTTCGGCTCGCAGGGTCACATCGATCGCCGTTCCAGCCTTAACGGCGGTTCCCGTGGCAACAGTTCTATTTGAGCTTTGAGAATCATCGGGAATAGTACCGATAAACTCATTGCCAGTACCAATATTGCCAGGAATAAACTTGGCACTTCGCAAACCACCAGCATTAACACCATCAATTAATGCTGGTGGTTTGCCTGCATCACCCACTCCACCAGTTAAAACAGCAGGAGTGCCTAGAATTGGATCGACAATACCAATAAAGTTAGTGATCGCCTTTCTGGGATCGCTAGGACAGCTAGACCCCGTGATATCAGTTCTACCCATTCTCTGCGTGGGTTGGAAGATCTTCTCAGAGTTACCAGTTGCGCCACATACCGCAAATACCGTCGCAGGCTTTTTAGTTGCAGTGCCAGTAACGCCGTTGTTACTTACTTCATCACTAGGATAGGCGGGGTTATAGGGAAGATTGAGATTGAGCAATGTATCGGCAACCACCGAGTTATCACTGAAGGCATAGGTCTTGCCCAAGCAACGCTCATCTACGTTGCCCGTTGTTGGGTTAATACATACAGTACTAGGCAACATCAACCGACCAATGGTATTGAGGTTTGCCTTATTGCTGCTGCTGCTACTGACGGAAGGATAGCCCAAGTTATTGATGTATAATCTCTGATCGCGTTGGTAATAGGCTGTGCTGCTAGTACCAGTAGAGTCACCAAAGTTACTTGATGTTCTGTACCATAGCGCTCGATCAACCTTGGGCGGATTGGTATTGGTCATGCCGCTATAGGTGTCGATGGTATTCGTTATGGGCGATAATGCAGGATCGGCAGGGAGCATTGGTATTTCACCCAATGTTTCAGGTTCTTCAGGAATATCTGGGAAGCGATTTTCTGCGTCATTGTCGATAAATCCATCACTATCTAGATCAATACCCCATCTATAGCGACCTGCGGCATAGCCTGTATTGTTGTTCGCCGAAGGTGGGTTAAAGGGGCGGTAAGGGCTACCAATAAATTTGAATGGATAGGCTGCGCCTAAATGTCCATCTGCACGGACAAAGTATCCACCAGGCAGCATTGCACCGCCACCAGTACCACCAGTAGGCGTTGGTGTTGCTGTTGGTGTTGGTGTTGGACAGTTAGCGGCGGTGCGTTCAGTCAGAAATTCGCGATCGTCGTAACCACTCAGTCGATAACTCTTATTTCCTGTTCCGCAAGGCGTGGGGTTACCTGGATTACCAGCACTGTAAACATTGATATTGGCAGTCCCAGTTCTGGTATTAATGTAACCAATAGTGCCACCAGATCTCTCAACGTTATCCAATGTCAATCTAAATTGTTCCGTATTTTCATTGGCACTATCGCGGACAACGAGTACGGATACATACTTAGTAGTATCGTCATAGGGCTTGGCGGCAGTGCCATCAGCACCAGTGGGCTGAGTCGGTCCTGTCCATGAGAGGATCGTGCAGTACTGATCCACGGGGCAGGAAGTGCTTTCAATCCCCTCACTATTCTTTGAGCTACGTGGTGCAGCACTGTCTGAGCCAGCCGTAGTGACAATAGGAAGTCTGGGGAAGACCTCTCCAACCTTCGTCTGTGTGGTGTCAGTGAGGGTCTGGGGAGTCTTAAAGAATTTACCAACAGTCCCACTAGATGGACCACCTGCGTTATACAGACGATTGATGTAGTCACCACCACCTGCGGTGTTAGTGTTTGTGGGGTCAGGAGTCCCATCATATGTTATGTGAATACCTGGGTTGTCATTTGGATTTGCTGTTGGAGAATTTGAACCAGTTCTGATTGTCCTCGTTGGGGTTGATGCAGGTGTTAATTGAGGCGGCACAGTGGTATTAAACTTATTAGTTAGCCGTACCCCTGGGTTTTCTCCAGGAAGTAGAGTTGATGTAACGGCAGGGATTGCGGAACCATTGGGGAATAAAGTCACCCTCACTCTAGCCTGTTCGTTAGCCGCCAACAAACTGCGGTTGTTTAATCTGATTTGGAAGTCAAAGCGGCGATAGACGGCGTTATTGGTGCTGTACTCAGCAGTAGAAGTGGGAATTGGTGGATTAGCTGCCGAAATCCCTACTGCTTGTGGCAATGGTGTAGCCGTAGCCGCAGGAACATTGACCAGTACTTCTTTGTAGTAGTTACCTGAGTTTGCATTTGGCTCATTGTTATCATTACTGTTGGTAACTGTACCTAGTTTGAGACTGTCTATAGCAGCAATGGGGGGGGGATCGATAATATTACCTGTTCCCGCAGTTGCTAAAGCAGTTCCCGCAGTTGCTGTAGGTGTAATTCCCAAAGTAACTGCCATACTTTGCAAACTAGCTGCGTCGCCCCAAACAACATCTGGCAAAGTATCTGTACCAAGTTGATCCTTAAGTGAGAAACCAGGTGCGTCAAGAGGATTGGCGGGAGTGGGAGTAGTGTTAGTTGTACTTATTTTATGGAAAGTAACCCTTCTACCTTCGGCATTGCTAGGAACGCTATTAATCTCCACCGTCATCCCAATTTCTGGACAAGGCACAGTGCCGTAGCTGTTACGCTTATTATTATTGCTGGCATCTAAAGGCTGATCGGGAATACCTAAAAACTGGGGATAGGTAAATCCTGCGGAGGAATTACCATTGTTTACACCGAGAACTATCGGGAAGGTATGTCTGGAGTTGATGGTAGTAGCATTACTACATTGTCCACCCATGACCAACTGCATATTGCCATCTTTGTACAAGTCGTCATATCTCAAGAAAGATACGCGGCGAGGATAGCGCCAGTTGGTAGCAGAGATGTAGCGGGGCGAGTCCTTTGGAGTTGTAATTACGGGAGGAGTACCAGCAATGGTTGGTAATACTGTCGTACCCGCCGAGTTTTCGGCGGCATCATCAATTTCCGCAGTAGTTGAAGCTGCGCCTAATGTCGTATCTCCCTTAATCCAGTCAGAGAATGTGCATTCCTCTAGAGGGAACTTGCGGCACATTTCCATGCCATATTCATGGAAATTGAGCCGTCGTTGCACAGGTGTCACGCCATTGGCATTGTAGCTAGACATATTGCCATTTTGCGGCACTTTAGTCTGTTTGTTGCCCGTCGTAAATTGATTGCCAATGGTTTGAGGACTGCCCATCCACAGCGTGGGCTGGGTGGTTGTCCATTGCTTGCCATCAGAATTACTGAGGCGCATCCAGTTAAAACTGGTCAAAAAGTTATTGTTAAAAAATCCCAGTCTGCGGCGATCGAGAACGTAGTTACTATCTTTAGTTTTATCATCGCTGGGATTTACTAAATTGTTATCGTTGGCATTTACTAAAGAGAGCCAATTTATACTGGTTGAAGTATTAGCATTATTTCGCAGGTCAAAGTCGCCATCCCGTCGATAGCCATCTAGGAAACTAGCCGATAGAACCGTTGCCGCGTCAGCAATGATCGTGGTCGATCGCCATTCATCTCCTACCGTGCAGTTAATATTAAATCCTGGACGGCAGGCAAAGTTGGGGTTGAGCCTATCACCAGCGCCATTGTCAGCGTGGCGGGTATAGAAATTATTCCAAATATTGGCTGTAGAGGCGGCAATACCTGCGGGAGCTGTAATTGTTGGGCTGATTGTTTCATTAAGCGGAGTCGTAAACTCTTCTTGAGTATGCTTGTTAAATCCAGGTGCAGTCGCTGAATTGGTATCATCAAATATGACAGTGGATTTAGGATCGAACTGAGCTTTGACATAAACTGGTAGATTTGACACCAAGGTTAAGCCCTTTTCACCCTTCGTGGTTTCTGAGAACTTATAAGCCGCTTTCGTGTAGTCGGTGTCTGATACTGCCACCGTACCATCGGTATTAGCTAAATTTCCAATATTCAGGGCGCTGCGCCATAGCCGATAGCCATTGATCAAGCGCACCCCACTGGGGCGACGAGTGGGATCGAGAAAGAAATCGAGGGGGCTAAAAGTCTGACGAGTATCAAGGTCGGTAAGTGTGGGATTATCAGAGGCATCACGATTGTAATAGCTCAAATCCGCAAGCGCATCTTCGCGAGTTGCGTAGACAATGCCACTATAGGGCAGTAAATATTCGGTGGGAACTCCCGTAACACTGTTGTTATTTGGCTGTCCTGTCACCGTCGCGCCTCTGAGGCGATCTAGATCGATGTCCGTGACTCTGATTTCTAGAGGCTGACGCTGCTCAATTTGCAGATCGTAAATATCAGCGCGATTTTTTGCGGGAATTGACAGCCCGTTAGTTAGTGAGGCTGCGGTATATTTACCATTTGCCGCCCAAGTTAGCGACTCGTCGGAATTGAGCGATTTTACCTCTCTGGCATCTAGGAAAGAGGCTTCACGGAATGCGCCATGGGGAATCTGGATACCACCTTGAACCGTTGGCAGTGCGTTAACATCGGCAGTACTAGTACCATCGAGAATTGTCAGCGCACAAATATTAGAATCAAGGGTGGATTGCTCTGGTAATGTCAGTTTCCCAAAACCGCTATTGTAAAGCTTGAGCAACACATTCCGCAGTCTTTCATTGGCAAATCTACCATTAGGGAAGATGAGGTTTGCTTGATAAGCTAAACGATCTGTGAGATTAATGGTTTTGTCGGCAGGATTGTCAGCCCCAGTGCCGAAGCCAAATAGCCCTGTGGTTGGGCTATAGCTAATGCCATCAATGGCGCTAGCGGTGAACTTCACATCATAGACGATGCCATTATTTGACCGCCCAACAGAACAAGCATTCCATGGAGCACCTAAATAATTTTTGGCGGTATCAGGGGTTGAGGGGTCATAGTAGCTGCTGACACAGGCAAAAGGACGCTGATAGGTGCTGGCATTCAGGGAGTCAAAAGCGCTGTATTTGTAGTGATAAAGAGCAGTAGCCCGCATTTGCAGATCGCCTTTACGAGTATCATCAGGGACTCCTGTTGAGGCATTAATATTGCTGGTCATTGGCATCGAGTCTTGCCAAACGACAAAATTACTAAAGTTTAATTCCTTAACGTCAGTAATGGGGTTGTCCTGTAGTTTGCCATTCCATAAGGGCGCGATCGACTCATCTACGCCTGTGGTAGCAGGATCGTCGATATATCCATTTCTATATCTTGGTAAAAAGGTGTCTTGAGGACGGCGACTATAGATACCAGAATTGGTGACTACCCGCAATCCGCCAAAGCGGGGCGAGATGTCATCTTGGAATTTGATAGGTGTAGTTGAAGAGTCAAGAATTGCGGGGTTTGCCGATGCAGAGAGCTCCCAAAATCCACCACGATCGGAAGCGCCAATGTTACTAAGGGGATTGGCGCGAGTATTCCGATAGCGTTGCGAGGTTGTACTGCCATTCCAGAAGATTTTACTATCGGTGGTGATGTTGCTGTTGTCAGCGACGCTCACGAAACCCAGAGTCATGCCAACTGGATCGTACTTGAGCCATCTTGCAGGCAGATTATTGCCCACCAAAAGGCGATCGCCTAGCAAAAATTCTTTGTTGGCTGATGCAACTGCATCGGGAGCAGATGCTGCCAAAGCCAATTTAGTCGTGTCATTAGGATCGACCAAAAGCTTTAAACTACCCACACCCGACCCAGCAATCACCGAGCCGTCAAAGTTAGCTGCATTGGTAGTCAAATCAGAAAAATCAGCAAGAGCCCTGCCGTAATTTGAACCTTGATAGGTAGGGAGCATCCAATCTCTTCTGGGTACTAGCTCCTTATTTGTCTGTCCAGAAATTGTCAGTTCGTCAAATAGCCCTGATGCTGGAATAGTTTCGGGAGTCTCCAAAGGCACTTCACCAAAGGCAACCTTGCGGGTTCTTTCTTTAAAATAGACTGAGAGGGCAGTTCTGCGAGCTTTGAGGATATCATCACTTGAAGATAAACCTTCATCAAGAATCCGCTTGACCACATCCTCCATTACCGAAGGTGGATCGACTGAGTTCAAGTCCTTTGTTTCTAAAGTTTTGGCAGGTAGAGCTTTGGTGATGGTGAGATTGCCACGGGCGATCGCCAAATCGACGAGAGCCTTGATCCTTCTACTATAGGCAAAATCATTTAGCGCCAAGTCCTTACTTTTGTTTACCGCAGGATCGACACTTTGGCTCTTTTCATTAATTAGCTGTGGACCTTTACTACCCGTAGCAGCTGCCCCATCAGCAAGATCGGGTCTAATGCCCAGTCCCTGAAACAAGTGAACTTTGATATTTCCCCCAGTACCCAACTGAGTCTGGTCGGGAGAAAGAGTCGCAGTATCACTAAAACTAGCGTCGCCTTCAACGACATTACCTGCGACTAAAATTTCACCATTACCCTTTGTATAATAGCAAGAGCCGAATTTTTTGGGGTTAGCAGGATCGTCGCCAGAGCTACTGACTTGGTAAAAAGTAACATTTTGATCTTTTTGGCTGCCAACCATCAAGTTGCCACCGCTAGTGACTCGTCCATTCAGTCTAAAAGTTGCCACATTGGTGAGTTCAGTATCTCCATCAAAGATAACTGCGTTGTTGTTTTGTGGCGATCGGGCGTGATCTCGCTGCAATTCTACAGCGCTAACCGCAGTTGTGCCGTTGTAGACTTCGTATTTGTCACTGCCAATGAGGGGAAAACTAGCGGCATCTTTAATTGGGATTGTGACTGAATAGACAAAGAAGGATTTTTTAAGTAGATTGCCGCTAGTTGTCCAGCCTTCGTTAGTTGCAATATTAGTGACCCCACCAGTTGAGGCGCAGGCTCCACTGAGTCCACTCTCATCCATTGGTAACGATCTTACTTCGATTGGCGAAATTGGACGTGTTGTATCAGTCCGAGCGCGAAAGAGAATACTATATAATCCGTAGGAGTCAAACTTGCCGTTGTTATCTGTATCGATGGGTAATTTCCATGCAGTCGATATATATTCTTTGTTCTCAAGTTTGGCATCGGCGACTTTTATTTTGGGAGTTGGGTCGCCGTCAATGTTGTAAACAACTTGCAGCCTTGTTTCATCAGGGAAAGTGTACTTACCCCCATCACCCGTGATTACGCTGTCAAGAATTAGTTCGGGAGGAGTTGTTCGAGGTAATTTGTCATCGGTTAGTAGTGCGTCAATTTTGGCGCGAGCGCGATCTATTACAGGAGTCGCTGCACTTTTAAATACTTGTTCTGCTCTAGCATTAGAGGCTGTTTGTGCCCGTTCAGAAGATCTTGAGACAGTAGTTACCACTAACAAAGTGACCACTAATGTCACCAATGTCACAGTTGGTAATACAAACCCAGCCACCCCACCCTTTCGTTGCCCCTTGGTTGCGCCGAGTAGTTGCCGAACAAAGCGACGACTAATGCGAATTGGGCTACCGATTTTATTTAGCCATTTTCTTAACTTGGCGATAAATTCAGCGAAAAAGCGATTAATTTTACGGCTTTGCTTAGAATCAGACATAACTTTTACCAACCTGACTGCAATATATTACCCAAGCAAATTACAAAAGTTACAAAAATTTTGATTTGCTAAGGCGATCTCCTAACATAAATCCCAAAACCGATTGGCGGTGCTTTGTGCCGCCAATCAGTTTTGGGATTTATGTAAAAGGCATAAAAGAACTTGCGATCGCAAGTTCTTTTATGCCCAAATTGTCGAACAAGTCTAATAAAATGCTAGAAGTATGACAACTCTAACAAGAGAGTCTCAAAAGAGGGGCTTATATGCAGCAAAAGTCTATCCAATCCAATATCCAAGCAACTCAAACTAGATTTTCTACTTTCGATCCGCGTTATTTTTCACAGATCGTAGCTACTTCTGAGCCAATTACCGATGAGTGGCGACGTTGGATTGCGGATAGTAAGTTTGCGGGTATTGATGACTCTGTAATTATGCAACAGCTAATTGCGCATGGGATTAGTCCTAGTTCAGCAAGACTAGAGGTAAGCTCCATCAGTCGCAACCCTTATTTTCAATCAGGGCATAAATTTGTCCAATTACTTCAAAAATCTGAATCATACGCCAACATTCTCGCTGAGTTAGCCTCGCTTGCTCCTCATTCTCAATCCATTGAAAGCAGACCTAATATCTCGCGGGCTGATTTTTTAGAAAATTACTACGCTAAAAATATCCCCTTAATCCTCACTGATATTACGAAAAATTGGCAAGCACTTTCTCTTTGGAATCCAGATTATTTAAAGGAAAATTATGGTCATGTCGAGATAGAAGTACAAAGCGATCGCAATAGCGATCGCTTATATGAGCTTAATATCGATAAACACCGCCAAAAGATGCAAATGGCTGATTATGCTGACAATGTCGTAAATGGGGGCGCAACGAATAACTATTACATGGTGGCAAACAATGGCAATATCGAAAAAACTGCTTTGCGGGGTTTGCTAGATGATATTGAGATATTTCCCGAATATCTCGATCCTCAAAATATTAACGGCACTACTTTCTTTTGGTTTGGACCTGCTGGAACGATTACTCCGTTACATCATGATCCTGTTAATCTGATATTTGTCCAAATCTATGGTCGCAAAGTATGGAAGATTATTCCGCCATATTATACGCATAGACTTTATAACTACAGAGGGGTATTTAGTGCAGTAGATCTTGAAAATCCTGACTATGAGAAGTATCCATTATTTCATCAAATCCCCATTATCGAAGTGACTTTAAACCCGGGGGATGCGATCTTTATACCTATTGGATGGTGGCACGCTGTCAAATCTCTAGATGTCAGTATCTCTATGTCTTTCACTAATTTTGTATTCCCCAATAAATATGAATGGAAGTATCCTGCAATTACAAATAATGAATAACGGCTGTACGCCCAATTAATTTTCATTGCCCCTCCTGATATTAAAAGGAAAGGATGTAAAAAGGTAAGGATGTGGGGGGCGGCGCGGCGCCCCACCCTGACAATTTTTATATTACCGTGGGTGGACAACCTGCATTTCGG
>JALQCR010000063.1 GCA_023336205.1 Pseudanabaena sp. Salubria-1 | reverse complement strand
AAAAAAAAAAAATTTTTTAAAAACAAAAAAAAAAAAAAAAAACCGGGGGCGCCCCCCCCCCCCCCCCGCCACTCATCTTTTTAAGCAAGGCTTACATTGAAAGACAGAGACTCAGGTGTCAAGGAAGAAGTCAAAAGGTAAACTTACGCTGAATTTAGTCTTTCCTATTTGGCTACTTACTTGAATATCACCTCCATGTTTCTGTACGATTTGGCGCACAATATCTAAACCCAGTCCGCTACCTTCACCTCTCGGCTTGGTTGTAAAAAATGGCTCAAATAGTCGCGACATGATTTCATCAGGAATAGCCGCACCTGAATTAGTAATTTCAACCACTATTTGCCCTGCTCGTGAGGCGATCGCTATTTCTAAAGTACCCTCTTTACCGATCGCATAAATAGCATTGTCAATTAAATTAACCCACACCTGTGTAAGCGCATCTGGGTCGCAGAGAAGATAGGGGACTGGCTCATATTTACGAATTACTTCTATTCCTTGCTTCAATCGGCTTTGATATAGCGTCAGAGCTATCTCAATGCCATCACTAATCTGGATGAGGCTTTTCTCTTCCGATTGGCTTTGGTGGCTGTAGGTTTTCAGTGCAAAGACGATTTTGGCGGCGCGATCGACTTCTTCTTGAATGCTAATGGCATTCTGGCTTTGTTGTACCAGCTTATAAGCTACCTGTAAAATTTCATCGCAATCAGGCGCTCCCAGAAGTGGCTGATAGACTTCTAGGGATGATTCTATCCGCAGGAGAGCGAATTGGTCGGCGATTTCTTGGGCATTAGCAATTCCCAAAGTATCCAGTTCTGTTTGCAATCGTCGTCGCAGTTGTCGTTCTTCTTTGGTTGATAGAGACTGCTGTTGCTGAAGTGAAGTGTTGACCAAAGCGATAAAAGCAGCCTGTTGTGTAGGATTCAGGCGTTGCATTAATACTGGCAATTGTTGCAGTAAAACGTTAAAAACGGCGATAATATTGCTTGTGGCACTGCGAATCACGCCTAAAGGTGTGTTGACTTCATGGGCAATACTAGCTGTGAGTTGTCCTAGGGCTGCCATTTTTTCAGCAAGAATTAGTTCATTTTGAGTGGTCTGGAGATTTACTAAGGCTTCGGACAGCTCTTGAGTACGTTCTTCGACCTTTTTTTCTAGGGTTTGGGTATATTCTTCTAGTTGTTGAGCCTGTTGTTTGAGTTGGACTTCCGCCGCCTTGCGATCGCTGATATCACGAGCTACCCAAATGACAGTTTGCTCAGTCAAAGGAGAACACCTTGCACTAAACCAAAATTCTCGATCTTGGATCAATAGGCTATATTCAATCTCTTGAGTTTGCTGATTGTCGAGTGTTTTCCTGATTACTGATATAAATTGCTCAGCTTGTTCGGACGGAATAATTTCTTGACAACTTTTACCAATGAGTATATCGGCTGGTAGATAAAGCTTTTCTGTATTGGTTGGGGCGATCTTGAGATATATGCCATTTTGATCTACCACAAAGACAACATCATCCATTCCCAAAAACAAGCTGCGTAATTCTAATTCAGATGCTTTTAAAGCAGCTTCTGTTCTTTTCTTCTCGCTGATATCTCGGAAGCTCCAGATTCGACCGCAATGCTCTCCCGATGGCAGTATTACCGAGGTTGAAGCCCGTTCCAAAATCTGTCCATTCTTTAAATTAATCTCATCAAAGCTATCTTCCTGTGGATGCTCGTAGAGATATTCCACCTTTTTTAAGAACTCCTCAGGCTGATCTAAACGATCCAAGACAAATCCTAAAAGCTGATAATCATCATTGGTGTCAAGAATGCGCTTAGGTATGTCCCATATTTCAGCAAATCCATTATTATAAGCACTAACCCGTCGATTCTTATCAATCACTAAGATGCCATCGGGAGAAGCTTCCCTCTGAGCTTCCAGAAAAGCGTTACTCTGCTGAAGATCAAGCTTAGATTGCTGGATTTCATAGAGGATGCGAGAGTTGTCAAGGGAGATCGCAGCTTGGGTACTGAGGTAGTTGAGAACGGCGATGCGATCGCTAGTGAATGAACCTACAGTCAAATTATTCTCTAAATATAAAACACCTAGCAACTTTCCCTGTTTCAAAATAGGCGTGCATAGAATACTTTTGGGTTGGTGCTGGATGATGTAGCGATCGCTGGCAAACTGCGTATTCTCCCTCGCATCGGCTAAAACTAGAGGCTCTAAACTACGTTTAACCCAATTTACTAAACTCCTTGCCACATCTTGGCTTAATTCCAGAGATACTGGAGCGGATAGAATTTGCGGTTGCTGTCCAGATGTACCGAGGGCGGCGATCTGTAGCTCCTCTTCGACTTGTAGCAGTAGGACGCACTTCTCCGCACCAGCATTGACGATCGCGATATTCAGGAGCGTTTTCAAGAGCTGATCAAGTTCAATTTCACTGGAAATCGATTGAGAAGCATTAAGGATTGTGGCTAAATCGAGTGTAGCTAAAACTCCGCTGGTGGTAAGACTAGAAGACTTTGCCAAAAAGTCAGGGGCAGGAGCATTTTGCAGGACAGCAGCTAGTAATTGGGGATATCGAGTCGCTAAATCGTTAACTTTAGCAGTTGCGCCCCATCGGATGTAGCCATAATAAGCCTCAACCATATAGACTTGAGCGATTTTTTTCTCTACCAAGAGCGAGATAAAACTTGGCGGCAAGTTCATTCGCAAGCGCTTCTTCTTGGGTGTAGTTGTTCTCTTTAGCACCAGCGATCGCGCGATCGTAAAGTTCTCCCGCTTGGCTGGGCTTACCCAAAACGCGCAGATTTTCCGCTTCTACTAAAAGCAGCTTGTGTTGATAGTTCATGGGAGCCGATTTCGCTAACTTTGTCAGAAGTTTAATATCGGTCTTGACCTTAGTGAGAGCTTGTCTCTGTTTAGCTTTCCCTAGATGGGGATAAAGAGCTAACCTGACTAAAGCATCATAAAAATAGAGTAGGGTTTTAAGAAATGTTCCATCAATTGATTCTAGCCGCTTCTCAATTATGGCGATCTGTTCCAGTGCTAGCTCATGTCGATCGAACAAGAAAGCTAGATGGAGTTTGCGAAAACTGGTTTGCACCTGTAGTTGGCGATCGCTTGAGGCGATCGCAGTTTCATCAAAGAACCGACCAACGAGTTGACAAACATCCTCAGTTTCGGTGATGAGATTTTCTAAGCCCTGACAGTTGAGCGCGAATACATCAGTCATGGCGCGTTGCTTGAGCTTTTGCAAAGCCGAACGACTAGCGATCGCATCCCGTTGCAAATCCATGAGATTCTGTCCCGTCCAATAGGCTTGGGTAAAATAGACACAGAGACTATAGGCGGCATATTCAATATCCCCAACTTCCAAACTCACTTGATAGGCTTCCAATAATATTGGCGACAAGTCGCGGAGGGGTTCCTTGCGATAGGCAATAAACCTCTGCCAAAGAAACAAGGTAGGAGCTAAGGCTGCTCTTGAGGAGGTTTGGTGGCATAGGGCGATCGCGGCTTTACCTATGGCATAGCCTTGATCGATGCGTCCGAGTCTTTCACAGAGCAAATAACCATAGATCGTATAAGCCATCGAAGATTTGGGAATATTGCCATAACGTAGATAGAGCGACAGTCCAATAAATGTCATAAATGGCAGAATCTCTGGCATTCCACTTGCGGAAGCTGCACCCATTGCATTGAGGAGGTTACAGGCTGTTAATTTATAGGGATCGGACATAGCAGGCAATTTGAGCAAATCCTGTGGTGACTTGCCAGCCATGCAATAGAGCGTCGCTAAGAATCCTAGAATAGTTCGCAGTTTGGATAGATTCTTGGGAAAGCTCACTCCAAAAATGGATAGAATCTTACGGGCATAATCCACCGCCGCCCTTACTTGATTTTGGGCTACTAACGCCAGAATTTGAGTTTCATAGAATTTCGCCCGATCTAGGTGATTCCTCGCATTTTGCAAGCCGATCGCCATTATTGTTGCCATGCGATCGTAATTATGGGCAAGATAGGCGACTTCGACGGTGAGTTGATGCAGTCCGAGACTGAGGGCATACTGATTTTGCCAAGATTGCGCCGATAAAAGCTGTAAACCCGTATCGAGATAATTCATCGCCGCTTCGTAGGCAGTGGCACTCCTTGCCTTAGCTCCCGCCCGCCAGTTGAGATAAGCTAGTTCTTCTCGCTCTCCTGAGTCACTAATCAGAGATATGCCCCGATTAAGTTGATTTACAATCTGGAATTGTGGCAACTCGCGATCGCTGCGGGGTGTACGCGCCAAAAGCAATCGACCGATATTCAGGTGGACGACTTCTTTTTGAGAGTCTGGGATCAGAGAATAGGCTGCTTGCTGGACGCGATCGTGAAGGAATCGATAAGAGCAGGAACTAGAATCATCAATTGGGAATCCAGAAGAATTTTCTTGAACAACTTCGGAATCCATTTGAAAGAATTTGTAGATTTGATTGAGAGGAACGATCAAACCCTCAGCTAGTGCCTTCCATAATGTCGTAGCAGTATCTATTGGCGATCGCTCCGACACAATTGCTAAGGTCTGCAAATCGAATTGTGATCCAATACAGGCGGCTAGCTTGAGGATGGCTTGTGTGTTTTGAGGAAGCTTCTGTAACTGTTGCGCCATAAAGGCTACGACATCATCGGTTAAGCTTTGAAGCTTGATCTGACTGAGATCGCATTGCCATCCGCCTTGGCTGCTTTCATCAACTACATGGAACTGAATGAAACCTTCTTGATGTAGAGTTTTCAGGAATTGGGTGGTAAAAAAAGGATTGCCTTGGGTCTTGAGATAGACCAAATCGGTTAGTGGCTTTGCATAGGCGCGATCGCAACTTAAGGTGTCTGCCACTAATTGATTGATGTCGGTTTGAGTGAGGGGTTGCAAGGCGATCGTCTCAATCTTTCCCCCTGCTTGCTTCAAGCTATTAACTGTCAGCATAAATGGATGAGCCAAAGATACTTCGTTATCTCGATAGGCTCCCAAAATCAAAAGATGCCCCATGTCCTGCATCAACAATTGCAAGAGGCTTAGAGAAGCCGAATCCGCCCATTGAAGATCGTCTAGGAAGATGGTTAGTGGTTGTGATGTCGTAAAAACTTGAATAAACTTCTGAAACAGGTTATTAAAACGGTTCTGGGCGGCGCTAGCGGATAATTCGAGAGCAGCAGGTTGATTTCCAATAATTAGTTCTAGCTCAGGAATTACCTCGATCGCCACTTGACCGTTCTCACCCACGGCTTCAAGAATTTTGGTTTTCCAATGGGCTAGTTGGCGATCGCTTTCATGCAACAATTGTCCGATCAAATCGCGAAAAGCTTGCACAAATCCTGAAAAGGGAATATTCCGATTAAACTGATCAAATTTACCTTTGATGAAATAGCCCCGTTGTTTGACAATGGGCTTATGAACTTCATTCACCACCGCAGTTTTGCCCACCCCTGAGAATCCTGCCACCAAAATCATTTCGGCTGCACCTGTGCTGACACGCTCGAAGGCAGCTAGCAAGGCTGATACTTCTGCTTCGCGTCCATAGAGTTTTTCAGGAATTGTGAAGCGATCGCTTCGATCCCTTGCCGCAATTTCCAAGGATGAAATAGTTCCAGTTGCATTAAATTGATTGAGCGAAAATTCAAGGTCATACTTTAAACCTAAAGCACTCTGATAGCGATCTTCAGCATTTTTCGCCATTAGCTTAAAGATAATTTGAGCGATCGCTAAGGGAATCTCTGGTTTCAATTCGCAGACCAAGGGCGCAGGCTTAGCTATATGGCAATGCAGCAGTTCTAGGGGATCGTCCGATGGGAATGGTAGTTGCCCAGAAAACAGTTCAAACAAGGTCACACCCAAGGCATAGAAATCTGTACGGTAGTCGATTCCGCGATTCATCCGTCCTGTCTGCTCTGGAGATATATAGTCTAATGTCCCTTCTAAAATGTTGGGGCTGACAATCTCTGTGGTTTCTTTGGGGAGGAGAGAGGCAAGGCTAAAATCGATCAGCTTAATTTGTTTCGATTCAGGATGGAACAGAATATTAGCGGGCTTGATGTCTTTATGGATGACACGCTGCTGGTGCAGATCGTGCAGAATCTCGGCTAGTTGAATGGCGATCGCTAAACACTCGGCTAGATTCAAAGAATGTAAGGCAATATATTCTGATAGGGCAGTACTGCGATCGTCAGGCATCACCAAGACAAAGCCATTGCCAAAGGATTCTAAACTCAGGGGTGGGACAATCCCTGCCAAATCGAGATTTTTGGTAATTGTGTAGTGGTTACGCAGATGCAGCAGATCTTGCATTGAGGGGCGATCGCTTCTCAATAGTTTCAAGACTACGGGTTGAGTATCTTTAAGCTGAATCCCTCGGTAGACTGAGGTTTTTACACTAGCATAAAGTTTTTCAGTCAGCAGGTAGCCTTTAATCCAAGGGCAGCGATCGCTAGAGTTCATGTTTTGTGAATTCATGGCTGCTCTCCCGTTCTGTCCTTGGGATCGATAGGCAATGGAAAGTAAAGGCTAAAAGTCGTTCGTCCCGATTGACTGCTTACTTGAATCTCTCCATCATGTTTCTGTACGATTTGGCGCACAATATCTAAGCCCAGTCCACTGCCTTCTCCTCTTGGCTTGGTTGTAAAAAATGGCTCAAATAGTCGCGATATTATTTCATCGGGAATTGCCGCACCTGAATTAGTAATTTCAACTACCACTTGTCCTGCTTGCGGGGCGATCGCTATTTCTAAAGTCCCCGTTTTACCGATCGCATAGATGGCATTGTCTATTAAATTAACCCACACTTGAGTAAGTTCATCTGGGTTGCAGAGAAGCTCAGGGACTGGCTCATATTTGCGAATTACCTCTATTCCTTGCTTCAATCGGCTTTGGTAGAGCGTTAAGGCGATTTCGATACCATCACTAATTTGAATAAGGCTATTCTCTCCACCGTCACTGCTGCGATGGCTGTAGGTTTTGAGCGCAAAAACAATTTTGGCGGCGCGATCGACTTCCTGTTGAATGCTGCGAATACTCTGATGTTGTAAAAACAGTTTGTAAGCCACCTGTAAAATGTCATAGCAGTTCGGAGCTTGCAGAATGGATTGATAAAGTTGCAGATCGGAATCCAGTTGCATCTGACTGAGCTGATTCGCGATGCTACTAGCGTCAGCAATACCTTGGGTAGATAGTTCGCTTTGCAGTTGTTGACGCAGTTGCCGCTCTTCTTTGGTAGATAGGGAGTACGGTTTCTGAATTGCTTCATTCACCAGAGCTATAAACTCTGCTTGTTGTTGAGAAGTTAAGCTCTGCATAATTTGGGGCAGTTGCTGAAGGGAAGCATTGCTTGCCTCGATGATATTGCCTGTGGCTGCGCGAATTACGCCTAGAGGGGTATTTACCTCGTGGGCAACGCTGGCAGTGATTTGCCCCAAGGCTGCCATCTTTTCAGATTGAATTAGTCCTGCTTGCGTGGACTTGAGATTGGATAGAGCCTGCAAAAGTTCTTGGGTGCGCTCTTCTACTCTCTGTTCTAAAGTCTGGGTATATTCTTCAAGTTGTTTGGCTTGTTGTTTGAGTTGGGCTTCCGCAGCTTTGCGATCGCTGATGTCTGTGTGAGTTCCCAACATCCGTAAAGGTTGCCCAAGCTCATCCCGTTCGACAATTTTGCCAAGGGAGAGAATCCATTTCCAGTCACCGTTTTTAGCGCGTTGTCGAAATTCTACGATGTAATTAGCAATTTCTCCATTCACATAGGCTCGATAAGTACCTGCAACTCTCTCTAGATCGTCTGGGTGCAGCCGTTCGATCCACTTGGCGTTTGTTTCATGAAATTCGGCTGGATCATACCCCAACATGGTGGCATATTCAGGGCTGACGATCGCTTCCCCAGTTTGCAGATTGAGATCGTATAGTCCCTGATTGGCAGCCATTAGTGCAAGACGCAGGCGTTCTTCGCTATCTCGCATATCTTCTTCAGCTTTTTTGCGATCGGTAATATCACGAGCCACCCAAATGATTGATCGCTCAGTCAAGGGAGAACATCTTGCACTAAACCAAAATTCTTTATCTCTGATCAATAGGCTATATTCATACTCTTGAGTTTGTTGCTCGTCTAGAGTCTTCCTGATTACTGATAGAAATTGCTCAGATTGTTCGGGCGAGAAAATCTCTTGAACAGTTTTACCAATGAGTAGATCGGGTGGGAGGTAAAGCTTGTCTGCATTAGTTGGGGCTATCTTAAGATATGTTCCAGTTCGATCTACCACAAAGACAACATCGTCCATTCCCAAAAACAAGCTGCGTAGTTCTAATTCAGATGCTTGTAAAGCTGCCTCTGTTCTTTTTTGCTCACTGATATCACGCATAATCGTTGAGAGGTATTCCAGTTCGCCTGTTGGGGCTTTATGTGCCATCAAAACTTGCGATACAGGAATCTCTTGTCCTTCTGGAGTCAATATTACTGTTTCTCCAGTCCAATAACCTTGTTGAATTGCTTGAGGGAATACTTCTCGGTAAAATAGATCTAAGACCCATTGAGGATGGAAATCTTGTATCCGATGACATGCTAGAGCTTCGTTTTCCTCCAGTTTTAGAAGTTGAGATAATCTTTGATTTGTCCAAGTAATTTCACCATCTGGATTAGCTGTACCAATATAGTCTGACGATGATTCTAGAATTTTTAATAAACGGGTTTGTTCTTGTTCTAAATTTTTGCGATCGCTGATATCACGCAAAATCCCTTGTAGCCCGATCACACTTCCATTGACATCAATGATGGGGGTCATATTTAGTGTTACCCATAGATAACTACCATCTTGGCATAGGTGACGGAATTCTATGTTTTGAAGCTTCTCTCCTTGCTCTAGAGACAATCTAGCAGGCGCAATAGTCTTTTCTAAGTCATCAGGATGAATCAATTTCATTAAGGATTGTCCAACCCATTCATCAATGGGTAATCCAAACATGGTCTGAAATTGGGGAGAGAGATAGGTAAATATGCCGTCGTAATTTGCAGCCCAGATCATGTCATTGGCTCCTTCCACTAGCCTTCTGAATTTATTTTCACTCTCATACAGTGTTTGATAGAGTTGGGCATTTTCTAAGGAAATCGCAGCTTGAGAGCAAATTATGTTTAACACTTCAAGGCGATCGCTGGTAAATGTTCCTATGGTCAAGCTATTTTCTAGATATAAAATCCCGATTAACTTGCCTTGTTTGAGAATAGGCATACACAGAACGCTTTTAGGTAGATATTTGAGGATGTAGCGATCGCTCACAAATTGGGCATCTTGTCGGGCATCACTCAAAACTATGGGTTCTAAACTATGCTTGACCTGATTGACGATACCAATCGCCATATCTTCACTGTGTTCTATGGATATGGGAGAAGAGAATATTTGCGAAGGTTGTCCAGATTCCACGAGCGCGACAATTTGCAACTCTAGGTCTGATTGCAACAGTAAGACGCATTTATCGGCTCCAGAATTAATATTGGCAATGTTTAGGAGCGCATCTAAGAGACTTGAAAGCTCTATCTCTTCAGAAATTGCTTGGGATGCTTTTAGCAGAGTCGTTAAATCAATTGCTTCAGAGGTACTACTAGAAGAGTGAGTAGATTTTTTCTTGAAAGAGCCAGAAGAGTCTCGAAGCGTAGATGCAAGTAGTTGGGGATAGCGATTTTCGAGGTCGGTGACTTTAGCGGCTGCGCCCCAGCGCACATAGCCATAATAGGCTTCAGTCATATAGACTTGAGCGATTTTCTCTCTGCCCCAATCAAGATAAAACTTTGCGGCGAGTTCGTTAGCAAGCGCTTCTTCTTGGATGTAACTGTTTTCCTTTGCACCAGCGATCGCGCGATCGTAAAGTTCGATTGCTTCTAGTTTATTGCCTAATATATGTTGTCGCTCTGCTTCTACTAAGTGAAACTTGTGCAAATGATTCATCGGCGCATTTACAGCCCATTGCTTCAGTTTCTCTTGATTGGCTTCGATTTTTTCAAAACATTGAGTACGCTCTATATCATCCAATGAGGGATATAACTGTAAAAAAGTCAGAGAACTATAGAAGCAATTTATCGGAATAACAAATGTTCCGACCAAACTGCCAGCATAGGACTCCAATATCACGACGTACTCTGCGGCTAACTGATATTCACCAAATAAGTAGCTGAGAAGCATTTTATTGCTATATAAGTAGCAAAGGGCTGCATAGTTATTAGCCTCTCGGAGCAATGGCAGTTCATACACTTCAGCAAAAACTTCACCTTCTAACTGATAGGGGAGAGCAGACTGTCCGAGTAAGTTCAGCACAGTTTGATAATAGATAGCATGGAAACCCAGCGTCGTTCGTTGTTTAAGTTGTAAGATTGACTGCAAATAGGTTTTCATCTCTACATTGAGGGTTGATAATTCCTGTCCTGCGTAGAAGGCTGAAGAACAATAAAGTGCAGCATTTAACGCGCCACCTTCTAAATCTCCTGTTTCTAATCCTACTTGATAAGCTTCTCTGAGATAGGGTAACGATTCCCGCAGTGGTTCTTTCCAATGACTAATAAAACTATGCACAATAAAATAAGTCCGACTTTTAGCACCCTTTAGCTGTAAACGCTCAAGAATATTTAAGGCAAGTTGTCCAAACTGGTATCCTGCTTTAAAATCACCCATAACTCCACAAAGCATTAATCCATACTCAGCGTAAGGAAAGGGAGAGATCTCGCAATTACCAATGGTAATTAACAACTCAATCTGCTTAAAGATCAATAATGGCAGCAGCATTGGATCTGATTGATAAGCAGGGGGTGTCATTTGTGATAAGATTCGCATCGTAGCTAGCTGCACTGAATCGGACATGAGAGGAGAATCTAACAAGCTCAA
Source organism: Pseudanabaena sp. Salubria-1 (assembly GCA_023336205.1). Lineage (GTDB taxonomy): Bacteria > Cyanobacteriota > Cyanobacteriia > Pseudanabaenales > Pseudanabaenaceae > Pseudanabaena. The sequence goes on along the minus strand of JALQCR010000063.1, from coordinate 20,082 downwards.
AATGTCATTCTCTACCCATAAACTGTTAATTCTTTCTGCAACTTGTTGAATGTAGGCAGAAGTTGGGCGCTCTGGGAAATACACTCCTAATAAAGCAAGTAATTGCAATCCACAATTTAGCGATTCTTGTAATTTACCCTGCGCTTTTATCCCCAACATTTTGATTTCGTATACTCGAATTCTATCGATTAGATTTTGAGTATGGGAGAGGAAAATCTCAACGTATTCCTCCATTTGCTCGTAATTAGTACTCAAATAAGCAACTTCTGCGGACAACTCATAGATCGTTCTAGTTAAGTCTGGTCTAGTGTTCCAGCTATCTTCTGGCAAAAGTTCGATGCAGATTCCTAAATACTGAATTGCAGCATCATAAGCAGTTGATGTTTTAGCCTTTTGAGCCGCTATTAAATTCAATTGCAACAGTTGTTCTCTCTCTGTGCCTTGGGGCAGGAGACTGCAACCAATATTCAAATGGCTGATAATGACAAAAATGCGATCTTGTATTTCTTCTGCTGAAGCATTTCTCAGTAGCAGTTGACCAATCGTTAAGTGAGTGAACTTCTTTTGTGCTTCAGGGATCAAAGAATAGGCAGCTTGTTGAATGCGATCGTGCAGAAACTTATAAGTTGCATTCGCATCAGTTGGCGCAATAGCATTCGCATCAGTCTGCGTAAAGAACTTATAGGCTTCCGTCGTGGGAATAATAAAACCTTCTTGTAAAGCTTGCCATAGGGCTTGTGCTGCACTTTCTTGAGACTGTTGCGAGGCGATCGCAAGGGTTAGCAAATCAAACTGAGCGCCAATACAAGCAGCCACTTTGAGAACATCCTGAGTATCTAAAGGCAACTTCTGTAATTGACTTGCCATAAACTCAACCACATCATCAGCATGAGTTAATCTCGCTTTTGCGATATCGCAATGCCAATTATGCAAATCCCAATTAAAAGTAATACTCTGTTCTTCATATAAAGCCTTAAGCAACTGCACCGAGAAAAAGGGATTTCCTTCAGTCTTTTGATACACCAATTCTGTCAAAGGTAAAGCACTGGGCAAATCACAAATCAAAGTATCAGCAATCCATTGATGTATATCGGCTTGACTCAATTCTTGCAGAGTAATTGTATTCACCGTTAAGCCCGTCTTGATTATCTCTGATATAGTCATCATCAATGGATGAACTGGCGACACTTCATTATCTCGATAGGCTCCCAACATCAATAGATATCTTGCATCTTGCATTAACAGTTGCATTAATTTTAATGAAGACAAATCAGCCCATTGCAGGTCATCCAAAAACATAACGAGAGGATGTTTGGACGTGGCGAAAACTTGAATGAATTTTTGCAGCAGTAAATTGAAGCGATTTTGAGCCGCATTACCAGAAAGTTCAATAACATTAGGTTGACTGCCAATAATTCCTTCTAGCTCTGGGATCACCTCAACAATGACTTGCCCATTCTCTCCCACCGCGTCAAGGATTTTGTTTTTCCATACATTGAGTTGAGTATCACTCTCACTCATCAGTTGTCCGATCAAGTTGCGAAAAGCTTGTACAAAAGCCGAAAAAGGAATATTGCGATTGTATTGGTCAAATTTACCTTTGATGAAGTAACCATGTTTCTGGACTATGGGTTTATGGACTTCATTAATGACGACGGTTTTGCCGATACCTGATAGTCCCGCTACTAGCATTAGTTCGCTATTACCTTGGGAAACTCGCTCAAAGGTGGCTAAGAGACCAGCTACTTCAGCTTCGCGTCCATAGAGTTTTTCGGAGATCGTGAAGCGATCGCTTAGATCTCTTGTGCCAATTGCAAACTCAGTAATGCTTCCTGTCTGGTTAAGCTGATGCAGACAAACTTCGAGATCGTGCTTTAAACCCAATGCGCTCTGGTAACGATCCTCTGCATCTTTTGCCATTAATTTAAAGACAATTTGGGCGATCGCCTCTGGGATCTCTGGTTTCAATTCGCTTACAAATGGTGCTGGCTTAGCAAGATGACAATGCACTATTTCCAAGGGATCGTCTGACTTAAATGGCAATTGTCCTGTCAATAGCTCAAACAAAGTTACGCCTAGAGCATAAAAGTCACAGCGATAGTCGATCCCCCGATTCATCCGTCCTGTTTGGCAGGGAGCCATATAAGCGAGTGTACCTTCTAAAGTATTTGTATTAACTAGCATCTGCGTCTGGTGTGGCAGTAATGTCGCTAGTCCAAAATCAGTTAACTTAATCTGTTTCGTAATCGGTTCAATCAGAATATTGCTGGGGTTGATATCTTTGTGGATCACGCACTGACGATAGAGATCGTCCAAAATTGTTGCGAGTTGGATCGCGATCGCTAAAACTTCGGTCAGATTGATAGGATTACCTGAAACGTAATCTGAAAGAGCGATATATCCCTCATCAGGCATTACCAATACATAGCCATTGCCGTAGTTTTCTAAGCCAATAGGTTTGGCGATGCCTTGGGAGTTGAGTCTTTTTGCTATTGTGTAATGGTTTCGCAGCCGTAGCAAGTCTTGATGTGTCGGGCGATCGCTTCTCAATATTTTCAGCACAACAGGCTTACTATCAGCTATGCATATGCCTCGATAGACAATTGTTCTGCTGCCAGCATAAATTTGCTGCTCTAGTTGATAGCCTTGAATTGGGATAAAGCGATCGCTAATAGCCATAATTGAATGAAGTATCCTAATCTGCCTTCTTGTATATATTACAGCCAGAGTTTTGTAGAGAGTCTAAACCTATTACAGTAATTCTTAAAATGGCTAGGATATTTTGAAAGTTACAGTGCTTTGCGCTGTAAATAACTATACCCAAAGCCCTTAAAGTTGCGCCCAGCAGGGCAAAACTTTAAGGGCTTTGCTAATTTATTTTGCACAAGTAATTATAGAAAATTGTTGTGATTTTCTGTGATTTTCTATGTTTGTTAGGACTTAAGCAAAAATATAGCAATGTAAGTTTTGCTTAGGACATAAAACCCAAAAGATGAGTGGGGGGGGGGGGGGGGGGGGGGGGGGGGGGGGGGGGGGGGGTGGGGGGTTGGGGGTTAAAACCTAAACCCCACCCGGGGGGGGGGCGGCCCCCCCCCCCGCCACTCATCTTTTGGGTTTTGATTTGTCTTAGCTATCTCTTGCATTGCTATATCTTAAAACCCACATTTTATCGTAGGGGCAATTCATGAATTGCCCCTACATTTCGTCCTTTTGCGTAAGTCCTATTTGTATTAAAACTGTTGCTGAAAAATTTCTGGGGAATTTACTCGAAAAGGCTCAGCGCCTAAAGATTTAGGATCAATGCGCCAACGCTCCTCAATGGTGCTGTACTCAGCAATCTTCTGATCTCGACGATTATGTAACAGCACATTAAAGTTTTGCTTTTGAGCTTCAGTACCTAGCTTAAATAGAAAACTAAAACGCTGCAAATAATCAGAAGCAGACCATCTAGTTGTATTAATCGTGACGATCGCTTGTCTTGATTCTGCATCGATCTCAATTTTCTCCACCCAACCTTGCTGTAATCGCTGAGTTTTCCACCAGAGGCTCGGCTCAACTGGTGCTTGAGGGATGGTGATTTTCTCCTCGGCAACAGCTTGCTTAGCGATCGCTAAAGGTGCGATCGCGCCAATACTTAGCACTAATAAAACATGATTAACAATTCGCCTGTCAGCCATCCTAAACCTCATGATGTATTTTTCAGGACTTCAGCCATTATAATCGCTTTAGAAAGGATAAAGGGATTTAAAGTTCCCCATTGCAAGGCTATTAAACAGGAGTAATATCATGCCAGTTGTGGCAGTGATCGACTACGACATGGGCAACCTACACTCAGCCTGCAAAGGTCTAGAGATGGCAGGCGCAACCCCAATTGTCACCAATGATCCGCAAGAGTTGGCTGATGCCGATGCTATTGTTTTACCAGGGGTAGGATCATTTGATCCTGCGATGCAAAAATTGCGGGCAAACAAGCTAGAACAGCCAATACATGACGCGATCGCATCGGGCAAGCCATTTTTAGGAATTTGCTTAGGGATGCAAATCCTATTTGAAAGCAGCGAAGAGGGGCAAGAAGCAGGCTTGGGAATCATCAAAGGTCAAGTCAAACGATTTAGTCATGAGCCAAGTCTGACAATTCCGCATATGGGCTGGAACCAGCTAGAACTAAGGCAAACAGATTGTCCGCTTTGGCAAGACTTAGGCACTAGTCCTTGGATGTATTTTGTGCATTCTTATTACACCGCACCCATTGATAGCTCAGTGACAGCCGCGACGACAACCCATGGCAGCCAAACAGTTACAGTAGCGATCGCCACAGATAATGTGATGGCAGTACAATTTCATCCCGAAAAATCATCCAATGACGGGATACATTTGCTATCAAATTTCGTCAGAATGATCAGTGCGTAGCATAATAGTAATGTCTTGTGAGATTTATGAAGATCCAAATGATCAAAAAACTGGGTATTGTTTCCTGTCTAGCTGTAGCTTGTGCTGTGGTTTCACCATCTGTAGTTCGCGCCCAATCCAACTCAGGATTTATTCTGTTTGGCGGAATCAAAGATAGTGCACTTGACTATTGTCTTGATAATGGCGGCAGTGGTCGTAGCGATCGTTATTATTTAGAAGTAAAGCCACAGAAGTTTAAAATTTCCGAAGTGATCATTACCTATCCGAGCCATTTCAACGGCAGCTTTGATACTAGTGACATGAAACTGCGCGTAACCGATCAATGCCGAGGTGGCAGAGACTTAGAGATTGAATCAGCGACTTGGGATAAAGAAACTCGCCGCATTACGATTATCCCTAAAGAAGCAATTCCATCCAAAACAGCAATTCGAGCCGTCCTATCCAACGTGCGAAATCCCGACTTTAGCGGTTTCTATCAGTTTGACGGCAGAGTCATGCGATTTGATGTCCCCGTACCTGAATATATAGGCTCATGGGTAATTACCCTCGATTAAGACTATAAAGGCTCGCGTTGCGAGCCTTTATAGTCTTGTGAGTCTTACAGCGCAAAGCGCTGAGCCCAAAACCAAGAGTTTCGTTAAAAGTGCTGCTTCGCAGCACTTTTAACGAATACCAATTCACAAAAGTGTTGCCACACTTTTGTGAATTAAAACCTAAACCCCGTAAGGGTTTTAAAAACACAAAATGGCTCCGCCATTTTGTGTTTTGGTATAAACTCTTGTGGTTGCGCCAATTCAAGGATGAAATGCAACGGGTTCTGATGAAGCAAAGAATACTTCGTAAGGAGTACGATAGTCAAGTGATTTTCTGGGTCTGTGATTGATCAAATTCACTGCCTTCTGAAAGTCCTCTTCTTTCACGATTTTAAAGTTTGTACTTTTGGGATAGAACTCTCTAATTAATCCATTGGTGTGTTCATTCAATCCACGTTCCCATGAATGATATGGATTCGCAAAGAAGGTCTCTAGTTTCAATCTTTCAGATAGCTTCTCATGCCCACAGAATTCTCTTCCATTATCAAAGGTCATTGTCTTTCGAGATGTTGATTCTATAGGCTCAAATAGATTGAATGTCACTCTGTTGATCTCATCCATCGTCTTGTTCTTAGCTAGTCCAGCAAGTAAATACTTCGATGCTTTATCAACATGCGTAACTACGATACCTGTGTGGTTGCACCCGATTACCGTATCACTTTCCCAATGTCCAATCTCTGTTTTTAAATCTGCAATCTTCGGTCGATTCTCTATCCCTACCCTATTGGGAATGCCACCTCGCTTCTGATGGCGACCTTTGCGCCTTCGTTGCTTTTGCTTCTGCCTCAGATATTGTTGATATATTCCCATCTCTTGATGGTTTGCATAGATCATCAGATAAATCGTCTCATAGCTGATTTTACCTAGCCCCTCCCTTTCCATTCTCCCTGCTAGTTGCTCTGGGCTGTGGTGTTGCTCTAACCGTTGTTTGACTTCGGCGATCGTCTCAGCACTGATGCTCTGAAATCTTACCTTTGCTTGTTTCCGTCTTGCTTTCATCAGGGCAACCGCAGTATCTGGCAAATAGCCAATCTGTCGCTCGTCTGTATTGCGCGATAACTCTCTTGAAATCGTACTTTTGTTTCGCTTCAAGCGACGACCTATCTCTGATACAGATAATTGCTCAATTACTCTTAGTTTATACAGTTCACTTCTTTCTGTGGTGGTAAGATGGACAAAGCTCATGAGGGTATCCTAATTATTGTGATTAATATCAGAATATCCTTATGAGTCCCTTTACGCAAAGATCTCTAGGTGTTGCATTTCATCCTTGAATTGGCGTTGTTTTGATTGCAAATTGCTGTAAATTTCATACTTGAAAATGAATATTCTTATTAGTAATGACGATGGCATTTATGCAGCGGGGGTAAGGGCGCTAGCCGAGGCTCTTAGCGATACTGAGCATCGAATTACGGTTGTCTGTCCAGATCGTGAGCGATCGGCAACAGGACATGCGCTAACCTTGCAAGAGCCTTTGCGAGTTGATCAAATTTCTGGTGTTTATCCTGCGGGAATTGAAGCTTGGGCATGTTCGGGTACGCCTTCGGATACGGTGAAATTAGCACTTGATGCATTATTAAGCGATCGCCCAGATCTAGTATTGTCAGGAATCAATCGTGGCGCAAATTTGGGAACCGATGTTTTGTACTCTGGCACAGTATCAGCAGCGATGGAAGGAGTGTTAGAAGGTGTGCCAAGTATTGCCTTTAGTTTGGCTAGTTTCACACATCCAGACTTTAGTGCTGCTGCCAATTTTGCTAAAAAATTAGTCAAGATGATCGCCGCTTATCCTCTCGAAGAAGCAATTCTACTGAATGTAAATATCCCCGCAATTCCTGAAGCAGATATTTGCGGAGCTGTAGTAACTCGTTTAGGAATTCGTCGTTATAAGGATCTATTTGAGAAGCGCATCGATCCGCGTGGCAAAACATACTACTGGCTATCTGGTGTAGTAGTTGAAGAAGAAGCGGAAGCGGATACAGATATTCAAGCGATTCGAGATAACTATGTGACGATTACGCCACTTAAATATGATTTGACTCTGGCGGCTGCGATGCCATTTCTGCAAACATGGACGGAAAAATTAACGGCTCTATGATCTGCGTACAAAGCGTAAATAGACCAAGAACTCAAGTTCTTGGCTAAAAGCTAAAGTCGGTTGAAACCGACTAGAGAAATTTAACCCGTTTCAACGGGTTTTAGCTTTTAGCCCGCACTTGAGTGCAGGGTTAATGCGATCGCGAGAAGGATAAAGTCCCATAATCGGCATCAAGTTCAGCGATACAACCAACGGGTAAGGGCGCATTTTCGCCATCATGCCCAAATGGTAAATGCATCACAATTGGAATTCCTAAATCTGTCAACCGATCGCGCCATACTTCTTCCATTAAAAAACTAGGAGTAGAGACTTCCGATTGACTAAAACGTCCGATCGCAATCCCTTTTAATTTTTGTAAAAGTCCAGACCAACGCCAATGGGTTAACATGCGATCGACTCGGTAAGGAGCTTCGGATACATCCTCGATCGCTAAAATTACATTCTCTAGATCAGGACAAATATTCGTACCGATGATATGTGTCGCAAGGGTTAAATTTGCGGGTAAGAGAACACCTGTTGCTTGACCATTATTCCAACCTTCCCCTTCTAATGTGATCGCATCAACTTTTCCTTCCACCCAATCAAATAATTGCTGTTGCGATCGCTCTGGTTCATTACCTAATGTTGTGATCACTGGTGCATGTAAGCCGCCAATCCCCTTATGTTTTGCCAAGCCCCAGAGTAGAGCCGTAATATCAGAAAAGCCAATTAACCATTTGGGGCGATCGCTAAGTTCTTGCCAATCAAGTTTTTCGAGGAGACGCATTGAGCCATAGCCTCCCCGAGCACAGGCGATCGCTACACAATCAGGATCGTTCCAAGCCTCCACAAATTGCTGGCAGCGCTGCTCATCAGTTCCAGCTAAATAGCCCCAAGGCCGACTAAGATCTTCAGGTATGGTCAATTCATAACCGCGATCGCGCCAGATTTTTAGACCTTGTTCAAAGCGTTCCCTTTCACGTAATGCACCACTAGGAGCAATGACGCGGACTTTTTGCGAAGGCGTAATAATCGATGGAAATTTAGTTGGCTGCATAATTCGGGAATAGAGTGATTACCCAAAAGCCTCGCTAAACGAGGCTTTTGGGATTTAAGATTGACGAATTTGGAAGTGTTGTTGAGGAACAGGGAATCCTGATTCACTAAAGCTTTCGCGAATAACTCGATTGGTGTCAAAGTAGACTTGCCAATAGTGAGCATTGTTGCAGAAAGGACGTACAGCAAGCACTGGGCCCATGGGAGTGAAGTCGATAATTTCAATTACAGGTGCAGGATTACTAACCACATTGGGAATATTGCGAATCCTTTCTTGGAGAACTCGCACTGCTTCATTGGAGTTAACAGAATGATCTAGTTGTGCTTGAAGGTCTACGCGACGGTAAGGATTTGTAGAAAAGTTTTGGATATTGTCAGAGAAAAGTTTGTTGTTGCCAACAAATGTACGCACATTGTCAGGTGTATCGATGGTTGTTACAAATAAGCCAATTTCTACAACCGTGCCTGTGATGCCCCCAGCAGAGATAAAATCGCCAACTTGAAATGGACGCAAGACAATCAGGAATACCCCAGCGGCGAAGTTAGCCAATAAGCCGCTCCATGCTGCACCGATCGCTATACCAGCAGCTGCTAGAAGAGCCGCAAAGGAGGTTGTTTCAACACCAAAGTATCCAAGCTACAACTAGAATGATGTTTAATAACACCGAAAGGCTAGAAGTTAGATAGCTGATCAGTGTTGTATCAATACGTTGTTTTTTTAGTGTACTGGAGGTAATGGAGATCGAAAAATCGATCAGTTTGCGCCCAATAAACCAGAGAATTATCGCGGCAACAACTTTGAATGCTGCTCCAGCAAGCAGATTTAAGTTAGTTGCAATAAAAGTTTGAATAGTTGCAGCATCCATAGAAATAAAGACTTTCTCCCTTTGAAATAGATCGAGTAAGTAGGGTGCTCGTCAATAATAATTGGTGAGCGCACAAATAAGTACTAAAACCAGAACCAAAAAGTGTGCCACCCGTGGAGCGGGCGGCACACTTTTTGGTTCTGGTTTTAATTAGCAAACAAAGCGCTAATCTCAAGACACAAAATGGCGTAGCCATTTTGTGTCTTTAAACTCCTTGCAGGATTTGGATTTTAATTCACAGAAGTATCGTCACACTTTTGTGAATTGGTATAACATCGTCACAGAAGCAAAGGTAAAGTTATGAGCCGTTATTCTAAGCGCGATCGCCAAATCGAGAAACCAGAACAAATATCTCGCGATTCGACCAAAGAACGAATTGAAATGTTTTTTTGTTTAATGCCAGTATTTGGATTGATCCCCTCAGCGCTAGCCTTGGTTCGTCAAAGAAGCAGCCGTAAAGTCCGCGATGTTAGCCAAGTAGCGATCGCCTTAATACTGACTTGGGCGATCGCCTATGGGGCAATGGGTGGCGTACCAACGGAGGGTGAAGCTTTACAAGTTACCGCCGAACTAATGAAAGCAACCTTAAGTTCTGGCTATTTTGCGCTCTGTATGTATTTGATGTATCGCTTATATCGTCATCAAGCGATCGCCTTACCATCGTTAAAGATTTTTTCTGAACGTAACGAATCGCGATCAGTAAAACGCGATCAAAAGCCTGATAATTAAAATCAGTATTATTTATAGCCATTTACGATCAGGCATGCCACAATAAATTTCAAATACGGTGTTGCAAGACATCGCATTTAAAATTTATTGGTTCGGGTTTGAGCGCAAAGCACTTTAGGTAATAGGCGGCAAAAAATGCTGCTCATTAAAATCATACTTAGTTTGAGGAGAGATACTTTATGGCTTTACAAAATGGTAGACGTGCAGTAGGAGGTTTTATGCAAGACTTCCGAGCATTTATCATGTATGGTAATGTGATCGACTTAGTTGTTGCTGTAGTTATTGGCGGTGCTTTTGGCAAAATTGTCACTTCCTTGATCGAGGATATAATCACCCCTTTACTTCTTAATCCAGCGCTCAAGGCTGCCAATGTGGAAGATCTTGCTAAGTTGCAAATCAATGGAATTAAATATGGTGTGTTTCTTGCATCAGTAATTAATTTTCTCGTCATCGCATTTGTGATCTTCATACTCATTCGTTCTTTTGAGGCGACGAAGCGTAAAGAAATTCGTGAAGAAGCTGCGGCTGAAGAAGTTAAGCCTGATCCTCAAGAGCGTCTGATATTAGCTGTTGAACGTTTAGCAGAAGTGATGGAATCCAAATAAAATAATTCCTCATAAAATATAAGTGTGTGCAAAGCATACACTTATATTTTTAAGACAGACACATCTAGACTGCTTGCATATCATGTCATTTAGACAATACAGAAACAAAATTCACTGCTCTATATTTACATCAGTCGTAATCTTAGGAATTGTTATTGGCGTAAATGCTTGTGTTAGTCCCAATAATGACCAAAAACCTGAAGCTGATAAACTGCCTGTCCCTATTTTCTTGTTTATCCAATCTTCTCCAGATGGCAAAACAATCGAAGGCATTGTCCCTTCGGATTTAGTGGAACAGTTCGGCAGTTTAGATCGGGTAATTCAATCGATCCCAGTGGGTAGTAAATTTGCATTAATGCAGTTTGGCAAGCCTCTTGGCTTGTTCCAAGTGAGTGCAGTGCGTGGCTCCGACGCTTTTGGAGCGATCGCTAGCTTTAAAGTACAAGCACCAACCGAAAGTGATAAAAATCAACCAACAAAAAGCCTTGATCCTACAATTTTGCGTCAGCCCAATTTAACAATTGTGGCTAGCGATCGCATTAATACGGCAAGCGATCGCACCTACTTTTTTAACTGCCCCAACAAAATCCAACCCCTTGTTTTAGATAAATCACGTAACTTATTTCTAAAACTCGGTGCAACTCAATCCGCAATCACGCAAGTCGCGATCGCATCGTTAATATGTGTGGATATCGACAACGACAATCAACCTGAAATCATTGCAGGTTTACGCCTCGACAATCCAATTCGTCCAGCGGGATTTGATCCCCAAGTGTGGAAAGATTTTCTATCTCGATCTGCTCTTGAGCGTCAAGAGTACAGCATGTTAGTAATGTTAAGAAAAACGCCAAACGGTGATTGGACATCAGAGCCAATTTTGAACCACACTAGAGCACTTTCCTACATCAACGATAGTGTGAGCAGTTATGCTCTATACGGTATTCAAGAAATCAATGGCGATCGCTACCCCGAAATTATTGTCAAAGAAATTGGCTTAAATTCGCTTGATGTGCGTGTGTTTACGCCTACTGTAGATCCACAAGGCAAATGGCAATGGCGCAGCTATTATCAAAATCAGCGATCGCTAAATATTGTTCAGTAAAACCGTTGTAAAGTAAAAAGGAAAAAGGAAAAAGGAAAAAAGCAATTATTTCTTTTTTTTCTTTTTCCTTTTTCCTTTTTACTTGTCAAACATGTCTTCAGAAAATTCCATTATCTATCCAGTCTTATTTAAACAAGTACGCATTCTTAGTGCGGATTCATCGTCAAACATAGCGGAACCCTTTGCCGATGTTTTTGTTGATAGCGATCGCCAAATCCACCTTAACTTTGATCAATCCCAAATTCCTCAGGAAACAAATATTGATCAGCGTTCAGGTGTTGTTTTAGGAACTGGGCTGATTGATCTCTACAGCACAAGTAGCGAGCCAGGGCATGAATCAAAAGAAACGATATCTGAGTTAGTACAAGCAGCTAAAAATGGCGGATTTGCCACGATTGGCATTTTGCCCAATACCCAACCTGCGATCGATGATATTGCCGCTCTAGAGTTTTGGCGCAATGTACAGCAAAAACATGGAAACATTCTGCAACCTTGGGGAGCAATTACTAAGGGGTTGGAAGGGAAGCAACTAACTGATATTGCCGAGCTAGCCGAATCCGTAATTGGTTTTACCGATAGCAAACCGATCTCCAATTTACTGCTGGTTCGACGCGCTATGGAATATATCAAACCACTGGGGAAACATATTGCCCTATTCCCTCAAAACCCTGACCTCAAAGGTAGTGGCGTAATTCGGGAAGGCAAATGGTCGCTACAATATGGCATGACTGGCTATCCCGCCGCAGCTGAAACTACAGCCCTTGCCGCTTTAATTGAGTTAGTCCGCCTCACCAAAGCCCCCACTCATTTCATGCGTCTCTCCACAGCGCAGAGTGTAGAACTAATTTATCAAGCCAAAAATGATGGATTGCCTATAACTGCAAGTGCAACTTGGTTACACCTTTGTCACTGCGATCGCGATTTAGCTACCTATGATCCCAACCTTCGCTTGAGCCCTCCTCTCGGCAGCGAAGGCGATCGCCTAGCGTTGATTGCAGGTATTAAATCAGGAGTAATTGATAGTATTGCGATCGACCATACTCCCTGCGCTTATGAAGAAAAAGTTGTGCCTTTTGAAGTTGCGCCCGTAGGTGCAATCGGGTTAGAGTTTGCCCTTCCCGTTCTCTGGCAAAACTTAGTGATTACAGGATTATTAACCGCTAGTGAGCTTTGGCAAGCCCTTAGTGTTAACCCAGCTAAAATCTTGGGACTTGCTCCACCAAAACTATCAACTCTTTTCGACCCAAGCTTAGAATGGCTAGCAAAAGATAGTGCGATCGCATCTCAATCGAGAAATAGCAACTATATGGGGCGATCGATCATAGGCAAAGTTTTGGTATGAGACTGAGCAAAATGGGAAGAATCGCAAAGCGATTCTTCCCATTTTGCTCCATTTGTTTTTAATAAGTACAATTACTTACAAAACTCGGAGCACGGTAGGAATACTGTGTAAAGTTGGTAAATCACGAATTGATGAGATCGCTTGCTGGAAGTTATACTCACTCACTCTTTGGGTTACTACCACGATTTCAGCAAGTCCATCATGGATCGTATTTTTTTGCAAAATCGCATTCAAGCTGACGCAGTGCTTACCAAAAGCAGTGCCAAGATCGCCAATTACCCCTGGCTTATCATGGGTTAGCAATCGCGCATAAAACTGAGTTACGGTATTTTCAATGGGGGCAATTTTAGCGTAATGCTCGTGGGAACAGCCCATCAATTGATTGACGTTATTGGGCATAGATTTTAGTGCTGCGACAACATTAATAATATCTGCGACTACGGCGCTAGCAGTTGCGCCTGCACCTGCACCGGGACCAGAGAATACAACTTCACCGATGGGATCTCCCTCAATACGCACTGCGTTGGTTACACCATGAATATTTGCAAGCGGATGTTGGATTGGAATTAGTGTCGGATGTACCCTAATTTCCAGATTGCTGTCATCTTTGCCGCCAGTATTGCTATCAGTACGTCGTGCAATGCCTAAGAGTTTAATTGTAAAACCTAACTCTTTGGCATAGCCAATATCAGCACTAGTAATTGAGCGGATACCTTCACGATAAATATCTTCAAGTTTGATGCGATCGCCAAAGGCAAGACTTGCTAAAATTGCCATCTTGTCCGCCGCATCATAGCCATCGACATCCGCCGTAGGGTCGGCTTCGGCATAACCTAACTGTTGTGATTCCGCGAGGGTTTTATCAAAATCAGCACCCTCAAAATACATCCGGCTCAAAATGTAATTGGTTGTGCCATTAACGATTCCTGTTAGTTCGCTAATGCGATTGCCGCCAAGACTTTGTTTAAGCGCTTGGATTACAGGAATACCGCCACAAGCAGCCGCTTCCAGCATTACATATACGCCTTTTTGTTTGGCTGCGGAAAAAATTTCATTGCCATATCTAGCGATTACGGCTTTGTTTGCGGTGACAATGTGCTTGCCATGGTCGATCGCCTTTAGTATCAAACTCTTGGCTGGCTCGATTCCTCCAATAACTTCAACCACAATATCGATCGCAGGATCATTAACAATAGATTCCAAATCATCTGTGACAATATTGGGATCAATCTCCACATCACGCTGCTTGGCTAGCGATCGCACACCCACGCGAGAAATTTCGATATTAGGTAGCAGGGGATGGCGACCCGCAGGGTCTTGGAGAATTTTGGCAACACCTGTGCCAACTGTTCCTAATCCGAGAAGTCCAACTTTATATGTCACAGTCTTAATTCGTTTTGATTTTTGTCGATTTCTATTAGCTTTTATTGTAGTTTTTTTGGGACGCGATGAATTTTAAAAACCAGAAAGTAGAAGGGGGCGCAAAGCACCCCCTTCTACTTTCTGGTTTTTATACGATTAAGATTAAGCAGCTACAGCAAATGCATCTTGAGAACTTCTATGTGATTCTTTATTAATTGTAATATTTTGTTTCATATCTAGATCTTTAGCGATCGCTAATTGATAGCAAGGAATCGTATCACTCTGAATTGAACCTGACATTACGCCTTCACACACTTCTAACAAAGCATCAGCAGAAGTAGAGAATTGAATACATTGATTTGGGAAAACGACTTTCTCAAAAAAAGCTGCTTTAGCTTGATCTATACGAATAATTTGCATTATTTCGCTTTCGTTGCGATAAATACAAGTTAGTTGATTAAGCTGATTTTCTAGGTGATTCGAGTTGATTTTACGTGATTGAATATTAAACATATTTTTTAAAACTTGTTAGTAGCTGCTAGCTTAGCTAGTTAATGATCCCAGATTAAGAGATAGTCCCATGACTAGCAGTGACCTAGCGCACATATTCCAAGTTTCTTAAGCTTTGGGATCGCTATTCCAAGTGAATAAACAAACAAAGTTTGTCTATTCACTTAGCTATTTTTTGCGATCGCTTGACCATGTACTTAGTCAGATCCACAAAAGTATCCCGACGCAAATAAGGATAATCTCCAACCCACAGATTGTATTGAGGAATATAAGCATCGGAGGTGATCCGACTAACCCGCCCAAAACGGCGATCATTAGAAAATAGCAACATATACACTGTTTGCTCAGGTCTAATCCGTTTAAGTTCTCGCTTCATCGGTAATCGCAAAGTTGTTACAAACTCTGTGTCATCTCCAAGCTCAATATTTAAAAAACTTTCTGCGTCATAGCTAACATCCATGAGCCCTCGCGAGTCTACTTTTTCAGCACGAGCTAGCACTTCTTGAGAGACATACACATCCAACACTTCAGCCTGCCAAAATCCGCAGTAGGCAAAACGACGCAACTTGGCATTCCGAAAGCTTGCTAGGGCAATTGGCTCTAACATCCAATACAGTCCGCCCAATGCTGCACATACAAACATGATTAAGGCGGCAAAACTGCTGGGATTATTTTCGTGGACACGGTTATAGAGAATTGTGAACACAATCACACAAGCGATCGAAATAGCTATACGACGAAATACACTCTGTCCATTGCCCCAATAGTATTGATACTGCTCTGAGGTGGGTACGGCAGGAATAAGCTCATCAAAATTTTTGCGCTTGAGTGGAGTAATCATAAGCTCTATTTTTGTGGGTTACGGCTACGCCTAATCTAAATACCTTGGCACAATAAAAAAACTAGAACCAAAAACTGTACCGCCCGCTGCGCGGGCGGTACAGTTTTTGGGATTTTATATTTAATTATGCATAGTTACCTATTATGAAACCAATTTAGGGGTTTTCAGCACCGCAGGTGCTGAAAACCCCTAAATTGATTTTGCTAATAATGCAGCACCAAAAGCCGCTTCGGTTTGAATAGCTTGTTGCATTGGGATCTGTAAATAATGATCGCGTATTTTTGTCCATGTCTGATTTTTTGCTCCACCGCCTGCGGTATAAATTTGCTGAATTGGCGAAGCTCCTAAGGCTTGCAAAAGTTTATAACCCTCTGCCTCAATTCTTGCCATACTTTCTAACAGTCCATGCAAAAACTCCACGGGATCGTCAGGACGAGGTTTTAATCTTGGTAAGAGATTGGGATCATTAATCGGAAAGCGATCTCCTTTTTTGGGCAGGGGGTAATAGTCTAGCGAGCTAGAAATATTCGGATCAATACGGTCACTCAACTCTTGTAACTGCTGATCTGTAAAAAATTGTCGCAATACCGCACCACCAACATTTGAGGCTCCACCAACTAACCATAAACATCCAAAATCTGAATGCTCAAACCGATGGCTATAGATCCCATAACGCGAATCATTGATCGGGCGATCGCTCAAGACTTTTAGCACCATCGTCGAACCAAGCGAAGTGACCGCTGTCCCGATCGCTGGTTTCGCCGTCCCAACGCTGGCTAAAAAAGCAGCGTTACTATCAGTCGTTCCTGCTCCGATCTCACAACCGAGAGGCAAATTTAATTTTAAGGCGATCGCTTCCTGAATTATTCCTATAGTTTTACTAGGCGCAAATACTTCAGGCAAAATTACTTTAGTATTTTGTAATGTCCAATCTTTTAGCCAATCAGGATAGTCTAAAAGATTGGGATCGTAACCTAATTTTAAAGCGTTGTGATAATCACTCATCCCCAATCTGCCATGCAGCAAATAACCCAGCCAATCAGCTTGATGTAGCAAATACAAATTTGAGAATGAAGGACTGCGTCCTTCATTCTCAAGAAATAAAACTAATTTGGCAAAGCTCGAAGTTGCGCTAGCGACTGAATGTTGCGGCGGTGCAATTTTTTTCACGTGTTCTAAAACTTCTTGACTGCAAGCATCGCTATAGATCATTGGAGCCCCGATCGCTTTCCCATCGCGATCGCAAATTAAAACCGTTGCCGAAGTGCCATCAATAACTATTTTGTTCGTGGCTAGTCTAATTTTTTTAGGCAAACTAGCAATTACTTCATAAAGAGCTGATTGCCATGTTTTGTAATCACGAATGTCATATTCAGTACGAGAGGTCGCCAAGATTTCGCCATTTAGATTAATTGCGATCGCCCTTACTCCCGAAGTCCCAAAGTCAATACCCACAAAGTAGTTCATAAATTCCTTATAGAGAATAGGAATGACGCGAAGCATCACTCCTATTCGGGTGTAATTAAAAGTGAAATGGGAGAAATAAAGTAGGTTAGAAAGTATGATGGATAACAGTTCTAATCCAAAGAAGTCATAAAATTGAGCCGTGAATATAAAAACAAAAACAGCATCGTCCAGTAAAAGCATAGAAGAAAGACTAAACGATTATCCTGAATTGAAAGCGAAAATCGAAGGATTATTATCCGTTGTAGAAAATGCAGAAGGTGATCTAATCAAAGCCGACGCAGCCGAGGAACGAGTGATAGAAGAAATCCGTCAGTTAGGACAAACAGCACTACAAACATGGGCAACGCGGCAAGAAATCAAGCAAAGCGAAGCATATATCGCCGCGAATCCATCTTCACACCGAGGTGGTAAAAAAAACTCTATTGGTACAGCCGATATGGACGCATCGAAGTACTAGAGCAAAGGTACATCGAATTTGGAAGAGAGTCCAAACAGGTAGTGAGACCATTTCAAAAAGCCGCCGAAGTACATTGCCGAGGATATTCACGCCCATTGCAGAGAGTGATTACCGACTTTGGGTCAGATGTAGCGTTTGGGAAAATCCCAAAAAAAATGATGGAACATCATGGAATAAGCATCCCAATTAGTGCAGGACAGGAGATCACAGAAAGTCATGCCCAGCGTATATTAGAAACGCAGAGTTGGGAAACAGGATTCCCAGCAATCGAGGGTGTGGAGTTTTTAATAGCGGAGATGGATGGGACAATGATTCCGATTGTGGAAACAACGGCAAGCGAAACTGATGGCGAAGAAGTTGACCGTCGTAAGACGCGTAAAATTAGCTGGAAAGAAGCGCGTCTAACCTCGGCGCGTACCCCTGAGCAAGAGCAGCCTATTTTCGGAGCAACGATAGGCTCGACTGATGATGCAGGAGCAGCATTACTTGATTGTGCTATCCGTGCTGGATTGGGAGAAGAAACCTTTGTGCATGGGGTTGGCGACGGTGCGCCTTGGATTGCTAGCCAAATCGAGCAGCGTTTTGGTGTACTTAGTCGCTACTTACTAGATTTCTATCATGTATGTGAATATCTAGCCGATGCAAGTCGCGTTTGTTCCCCAGATGCTCCGAAAGCATGGATGGATGTGCAGAAGCAACAACTCAAATCCAATCATGCTTCGGCTGTCCTTGAAGCTCTTAAGCCGTTTCAAGAACCTGAATCTGTTCCTGACAATCTGGCTGTGGTTAGATCCGCTTATCGCTATCTTTTCAATCGTCCTAATCGTCTAGACTATCAGGGCACGATTGACTCCAATTTACCCATTGGCTCTGGTGAAATTGAGAGTGGTCACCGCTATGTTATTCAAAATCGTTTAAAGCTTGCTGGCTCTTGGTGGACGATTGAAAATGCTAAGGCTATGCTTGCTCTTAGGATCTGCCGTACTAATCAAGATTGGGATGCTTATTGGCTTAATCTTTCTTCCATTTCTTATTGAGCTGAACTTTCACTTTTAATTGCACCCCTCCTATTCTCTGGATTTTACTAAGGTTTTTTTAAAGGAATATATTTTTCCAAACAAGTTTTGAGCATTTGTGGATCAAATAAAACTGGCAAGAAATGAATGCTTTTTACTTCTTTGAAATAAAATAAAATCGGAAACCCAAACCAAAATACTTTCCAATCTTGCCACTCTTGATAAGGGAAAGTACGGAATTTTTCTTGTGATCGATAAACATCTAAATCTGTTGCGGTAAATACTAATCGAATCGTAGCTGTTTGATAAACTAAAAACAATCCAAAAATAGAAACTATCCCCGCAGCAATCGGTTGAACCAATATAAGTGGCAATCCTGCCAACACAATTACAATGGATATTGCATAGCTTGGAGTTAATTCTGTAGCCTGTGATGCAATATTTGGGTCAACAAAAGGGTTTGAAGTAGTCATAATGATTTAAATTATTGATTTCTATCTATAGATATACATTTAATTTTAAATCTATGGCTTACTTATTGAAATGATAGGATTGATATTATTGAGCTAATTATGCGCTTTAGTTTAGTTTGTTCTTATCTAATCGCGATATTATCTTTACCCCTGTAATCTCTATACAAGCTTAGGAAATGTCTATGAACTTATCCTCAACAGCGACTGACTTGGATCTCCCTTTACATGAAGCTGCTAAAGATCCTAAAGTCTGGAGTCACCTCAAACAAGCGATCGCAACCAGTTCGGGATTTGACAAATGGCAGCGATCGCGAAATGGCGATCCCAAGGGCGATCCCAAAGATGTTGTCGCGATACAAGAAAGCGTTCTGGACGATCTCGTGCGTAGCTACTTACGTGAGACACTAGAAACGTTAGCGTATTAATTGCGAGATTTTCTTGTGAGCGAAACATCAGAAATTCAGTTTGAATCCTTAAGAGAGCAACTAGCTACAGATGATATGGGTACTCGGATGAAAGCCCTCCATGCTAGTCGCTCTCTTCCCGTATCTGAAAGATTTGATTTACTTACAATCGCGGCGATCGACCCCTATGCCCGCATCCGCTATGATGCAGTGAGTCAACTTGGTACAGTCGGCACTGTCAATTTAGAAAAATCCTTAGAAATTTTAAGCGATCGCCTATCGATCGATCCTGAAATTGATGTCCGTGCGGCGGCGGCAGCGTCACTTGGTTCTCTACAACTCACCCAATCCTTCGATCTGCTGAAAACCGCCTACGAGTCTACCAACGACTGGATGTTTCAATTTAGCATCATTGCGGCGATCGGCGAGCTAGGCAATCCTCAAGGTTTTGAGCTACTTGCCGAGGCGCTACAAAGTCCGAATGAATTAGTCAAAATTGCGGCGATCGGCTCTCTCGGAGATCTGGGCAATCCCGCATCGGTGTCACTCTTGTTGCCTATGATCGAAGATCCCGACTGGCAAATCCGACATCGAGTTGCCCAGTCTCTCGCCCAGCTTGGCGGCGCTGAAGCCAATGCTGCTCTAGAAAAGCTCGCCAACGATCCGATGCCCCAAGTTGCCGAAGCAACGCGATCGTTTCTAGCTTGATGTGCAGTTAAAACAAAGGGGAGTTGGGGGGGGGGGGGGGGGGGGGCGGGCGCGGGGGGGGGTT
>JALQCR010000062.1 GCA_023336205.1 Pseudanabaena sp. Salubria-1 | reverse complement strand
AGATTAGTGCGGTCAATAGTCCTAGTAATGCGATCAGGCTCACTGTCACTAGAGCCTCAATGGCGATCGCGAAAATTGATGGTGTCTTCATTGGTTTTCCTGATAGTTGTTAATTTTCTTCAATGCTTGTTGTGGAAATGGTCTAGCAATCTTTGCTCATCCAATCGAATTGAAAGGCGATCGCTAGACTGATTTTTAGTTCAATGCTCTTGCTGCGTTTTTTTTAGAAAAGATCTGCGGGAAGCTGTCATGCAGACTTTCCAGATGGTTCTCTGCTACTCGGCGGCAATGCCCTTGATCTGTGGTGTACGAATTCGTAGCGGCTTTGGCAAAGTACTCGGCACTGGTCAACAATTCCATTACTCCTGATCCAATCTGGGAGAGTTGGTCTGGATATTTGGTGAGATATTCCCCTAGTTCTTGGACGCTTTCTCTTACGGATTCCAACAGCAGATTTTGACATTGGATTGTCCGCTTTGTGCCATCGGAAAATGTCAAGATTTTTGTGCCATCAATCAAATCGGATATGCTTGCCTTCATCGATTTAGCTAGGGCAATCAACTGTTTTGTGGTCTTTAAGCATCGTGCTTTCGATCCGAATATCTGTGCTTTTGTCTTGCCTGTCAGTGGATTTATGGCTACTTGCATTGGGTTGCTTTTCCTAGTTTGTCAATCGGTCACTGACTTCCAGCGTAAGCGCTCTTCCTATTTTGAATAAGTTATGAAGTTCCTCTATGCTTATCTCAGCGTGACCTAGCCTATGCTATTCATGTTCCCTATCAAGGGGTAAATGAGATTGTTAATCGTCGTCGCGGTATTACGCCTAGCACGGCTTTACGCTTAGCTCAGTTCTTTTCCACTTCGGCTGATTTCTGGATGAATCTCCAACAATCTTGGGATCTTTATCATGCTCAGCTATCCTCAAGAATATGAAAATATTTTTCATTTATTATTTGAGTCATCATCCGAACAATCTATTTATCAAAAACTTTTACCTCAAGATTTACAGCTAGTCGAATTTATGCAAGCATGGCTTAAAGATGAAGTGATCGCACATACATTAAATAGACTAAGTATTTCTAAAGGAATAGAATTCAACTTTTGCAATCTATTAGGGGTACGACAACGATTCCTTCATTTAAGGGACATAAGCCCGCAATCTCATCTCTGGCAAGTCTTTGATAATCAACTGCTAAAAGTCTGTACCACGAAACTCAATCCATACTACGAGTTTAGTACTGTGATTTCGTAGATGAGTTTTTTGGTACAAAAAAGTAGCTCAGAACTACTTAAAATCAAACTTAGAGGCACATAAGGTGTTGTACCAAAAAAACGTACGTTTGTTTACTATCGTTAAAACCAGATTGGCTTGAAAGAAGCTGTAGATTCGTTTATTTGAGATGCAAATCTAACCTTATGTCCCTTAAATGAAGGAATCGTTGTCGTACCCCTATTAGATATGATCTAGTTTTCAAGTTTTTGTTTTTAGCGATCGCTTTTTTACCTTTGCTCTTGTCTCCCCTTTTGATTTTCAGCAATAACTTTAAGAGCGCGATCGACATTCTGAGCATCTTTCACACTCACCTGACTCTGGGCAATTTCTAAACCCTTTTGCACCAGCAATGGCACATATTCGATATTTCCTTGCTTCAAAGCTTTTGTATCTAAGGTCAACGTATCTGTAGACTGCTCCCACGTTGCCCTATATTTACCTTCATTTCCTTTGCGCTCAAACACAAGATTCCCATTTTGAGATCCCACATATTCGCTCGGTGTGGCCAATACTTCCCGCCACTGCGATGCAATGTGCTGACTCAGTAACTGACCATCCTTAGACATCGCTTGCTGTGATTTTTCAGATATGCTCTCACCAGCAATAATTTCTTGGATGCGATCTACATATTTCTCGCTCTTACCCAGATATTGAGCAGTTTCTCTCCATGCTTCTAGTTTCTGAATATCCGTAACGATGGAATTTGTGGCACTCTCGATGATCGGAAATGGCACAATTTTACCATCGACATAATCTCCCAACGGATGAAAGTGCATCCCCCATGTATTGCTATGTCCTTGAAATGTCAGTAATTCCTTAGCTCCATGCTTTTCCATACTCACCCATTGTTTCTGATATTCCCCATCAGTCAACATTTCCTGTGAGATTTTGTATTGTTTTCCTACTTGAAAGGCAACTTTCTGCTCTCCTGCATAGGCGATCGCAATATCTCCTTCCTTAAAGTTATAGGCGGCATAGGGTTCAAATCGCCGTGTTGTATGAGATCTCCCATGTCCGCGCATTGCTTCAATACAAGTATCCACGGGCAATCGATTCACTTCTCCATGCATCTTCAGGGGATAAACCATCTGGATCGGTTTACCCATTATTTCTACTGGCTTTTCTATCTGGGCGGAAGAGGCTTGATAATATCCCTGTGGTTGCCAGTTTAACGCATACCCTTTCTCTTGCAGATAGACCATGACTAGTTGATCTGTGCCTTTAGCATTGCCTAACAATATTTGACTACCTGCGGCGATCGCTTGATCTAGTAATGGCTGGTAATGAGTTTTGAATACTTGATTGAGGTCTTTTTCTATCTGCGGTTTGGTGCGATCATCTCCTTCGCGCCGCCACGGACCTGAGCCACTGACCATAATTACATCATCAGTTTTATATTTACCTGTATTCGCTTGTTCTCCCCAAGCCTGTTCATATAGCCGCGTACTGGAGTACACAGTTTCTGGAGTAGCCGCTTTACCAATAAATTGGGTGGCGATTTCTGCCATCGATTTGTCTTTACCAAAATGACTGAGAACGGATGCTCTTAATTGATTTTCAATTTTGGTTAGAGGATTTACCTGAGTGTTCATTTCTACTTCTTTATGCTCAGCTTGGATTTCTAGGCGATCGCTAGTCTGAGTGATAGCTGGAATAGGAGCCGATGTAATTGCTTCGCGATCTCTCATAGGATCGTATCGCACTCCTATCGCGGCGAGATTCTTCCACGTTAACTCTACTAAACTAGCTTTGACAGCTTGCCCTTGATAGAGATAGGTAATCCCATTAATCCTGCCGCCTGACTGCACTTGAGCTTTAATGCCAACCTGTTCGGCGGCTAGTCTTTTCACAAATTCGGTCATGGTCGGTTGGTTCTCAGATGCTCTAGCGATCGCTTGTTTCAGTGCAGGAATAATTGCATCAAGATTGACCGCTTTCTGTACTCGCTCTGGTGATAGTCCATGCCATATTTCAGGCAGCTTCAGAGAATTGGGATTGAGTACAATGTCAGCATCTTTCTTAGTCGCCGAAAAGTTAATATTTGCTGTAAACTGCGTGCCGATTGGCATATAGGCTGCGTCGCTGTGCAGTACACCCATATTTTTCCAGCGATCGCCTTCTTGCACCTGTAGCACCCGCTTATCATAAATGGGACTATCGGGGTTAGATTCTATACCCAGTCTGCATACTGCACCTTGATCCTGTTCCCATTGTTTATCTTTCAGTTCGTTGGTTTCATACTGCAAGCCAATTATTTTGATTTTATCAACCCGTAGTTCTTGCAGTCGCGTGGTCACTACCTCAGTAAACATCTTGCCCGCGATCGCTCGGTTATTGTTATGCCACAGCGCCGAGGCTCTGCTTTCTCGCTCTGGTTCTAGAATCGCATCACGCTGAACTTCTAAATACTTTTCCGCATCGGCAAACTTGTCGTCTATGTCATTTCTGGATATTCCTAATTTGAACTCAAGTTTTAGATTGGCAAATATTTTCCCCGTTTCTAGGGTTTTGCCATAGGCTGCAATGGAGGCTGGTGATATCAGTCCGATGTCCACCTTATTTTCTTGGTCAATAATCGCGATAGCTTTGTATGGGTATAGCTTTTCAGTTTTCCAATCTTTGTTTTTGGCAACCTGAATATCGACACTTGCTCCTGTTCTTGCCATTTCCCAGATTGGAGAGTCACCATCGGGATTGGTACTAATCAGGCTGACAATTTCGATGGTGTTGCCTTTAGCAGATGTAGCGGTTAGAGCAATGCCTTCTTCATGTTCTAATCTGCTGCGACTGGCGACTGCATCCGAGATGAGGGCATTGTATTGGGATGATACGCTCTTTGCCCATTCGGTCTGAGCAGGTGTATGGCTGTCTTTTGGGAAGATATGGTCAAAGCGATTGTAGTTGCGATCGCCAATCAAACTATATTCTTGATAAATCTGGTTAGCTTGCTCTACCATCCATCCGACAGGATCTTGAGTATTGGTCTTGATGCCCTCAGTACCAATGTAGGCATAGATGTTGTCTTTGCCTTTAATCCATTCTACTTCTTTGTATTTGGCTACTTTCTGACAGAATTGATATTCATCTTCATTGACTTTTCTGGCACTTTTGGGCGTATCAACAGCGCGTTGCAAGTTCACAGCCGCCAGACTTTCTAAATGCCAAATCAGTCTCTCTGTCTGTGTTAAACCTGTTTCTACAGCTTTTTCTCTTTCAGGCTCAGGTAGTTTTGATATGGCAGTAGAAGTCTCACTGATTTCTACTATCTTGTCTCTCCATTCATCATTAAGAATGCGAAAGGGCTTCTTGATGTCATTATCTTCAGCAAGTAGCTTTTTAAAGTGTGTACCAATGTTCTGCAAATATGCCAACTTTTCAACATCAGGAAGATACTGGGTTTCCCACCGTAAAGCTTCTAGCCGCATTCCTAAATTGGCAACTCGACCTGTGGGATTGTCAGCAGCATTGACGGCGGCGCTGGCAAGGTTGACAAATCCATGTTCTAGATCGCGGGGAATCTTCTTTTCTTTTTCGACTTGAATTGGTTTGTTCTCTGGCAGATTTTTGTCGATGATTTCTTGGATTAGGATTGGGTACTGCTCAATGGTTTTCTGGGAACTGGCTTCCTGTACAGGGGTTAGTTGACTGGGAATGATCCCCACGCGATCGCCGTCAAAATCGATAACCAGTCGTTTAGCATCGTTGGGATTGAGGTAGCAGACTCCTCTCTGCATATAGGCTTCAGGATCTAATTCACGCAGAACTGTGAGGTTATTCGTAAATACGTCAAAGTTGGCGGCATTGGCGACGGGACTGCGATAGATGGCGACTTCAGATCCATCGGGTAGTCCAGTGAAACTAACTTCGCCTTCTTGGAGTTGGTTGTGTGGTTGAGCGATCGCGCTGGGGACGTACAACCCTCCTGTGGCGACTTCTTGCCATTCGCTTTGGAGAAATTCTCGCAAGCGTTTAGCGATATCTTCCATTTCTAATACTTGGCAATGACCGCCATCGATTAGATCGGCTTTGAGGATGTCATACAGCCAATCTTTATATTGTTCATTAACTGATGGGTTTTCTGGCTGTTCAAAGTTATTAGCTTTCGTGTTTTCTTGAATGCTCAAACCTATTTCTAAAGCTAGTTCTGGCTCAATGATTTGATGAATGTTATCGCGCTCTACGGTTTCTTCTTGCCTTTGCTGTTGGCGCTTTTCATGGCGCTCTATATATAGTTGCGCTACCTTGCGTGGGTCGGATTGGGCTTCGGCTAGGCGTTCGGCTTTAATTTTGAGCTTGGGTAGCACGTCTGCTTGGACTCCTTCAGGAAAGAAGACTAGAGCTTGGGTTCCCAGTTTTTGTTCGGTGAATTTAGCATCTTCTTTTCTTGCCCAGAATAGGCTGACTTCGTGAATACCTGTAGTGGTGGTTTTGTTGTCGCCTTTGATGCTCGATCTGGCAATTATGCCATCAACTTCTAAAGCTTGACATAGCAGGCTAGCCCGACATGTACCTTTGAAAACACCTTGCCATTCGGGTACTCCTGCCCGAAATTGAAATGGGCGGTCTGGTTCGGCTTGCAGTTGGTTAGCGAGATCTGGGGAGATCAGACTGTAGCAATCTCCAAGTTTGCTGGCGATCGCTCCCATTGCTTTGTCACTGAGGGTGATTCCATTACTGAGAATGATGGGCTGCTGTCCCCAGTCGGCGGTGTATGTTCCTGTGGCAGGGTCTTGGCTCAGGGTTTCATCATCAATAATCAGGATTCGAGCGCTTTCTTTGTAAATTGATGTTTTGGCTTCGGATACGGGGATACTGCCGTAGGCAACAGCATCACTATGATTGGTGAAGATTTCTTGGCTGACTTTCTCTGCGATGGCGCGATCACCAAAGTAGGCGCTTCGCCCATTGGCAAGGATCATATACAATCCCTGCTCTTGCAGTCGTTCTATGTCTCGGTCGGTGATGCCGTCATACATTTTACCGACAGCAAGTTTGCTAGGATCTACGGTGCTACCAATCTTCAGTTCGAGGTAGGTATGTTCGACTGTTTTTGTTGGTATTGGTAGCTCTTGCCCAGTTTTTAGGTCAATTTGTCTAAATTTCATAGCATCGGTTTCATAGTTAGTGCGCTCACTCTAAAAGTCAAAGTCGATTTCTGATTCTTGTTGATTTGGTGTAGTTTCGGCTAATTTCGGCTCTGCTACTTTTGCCTTTGTCGGTTTCGGTGCTGCGTTTTCGTCATACAGGGAATACCTAGATTCATAGCGTCCGATGTCGTCAAAGCTGGCTAATCCTTCGCTCAGTAGTTCTTCATAGGTATAGCCTGAGTCAATCATTGCGCCAATATTTGTTCTCATTGATGTCTCTCCAAATTTATTTGTACGGAATTGTAGTTATTTTAGTCAAACGGCTCTAAAATATCGGGTTTAGAGATTTTTCTCTTCTCAATATTATAGTGACTGAAAATAGGAATTTCTTTACTCGCGAACAATCGCTAGATTTTTTGTCAGATTCTTTACGATATATTAGATCGGCTTCGGCTTTTTTCTCTGGATTTAGTTTCATCTTCTATGCCCTTATTTCCTCTCAATAACATCAACTTGTCCGACATTCGCTTGATTGCTTCCGATGTTGATGGCACTCTTACCCACAATGGAAAATTCTCTTCTGATTTCATCTCGACTCTTATCAATTTACGATCGGCAGAAATTAAAGTCCTATTGGTGACTGGTCGCTCGGCGGGTTGGGTCAGTGCTTTGGTGAATTATTTACCAGTCGAAGGGGCGATCGCTGAAAATGGAGGGATATATTTGCAGCCAAATGGAACTCAAGATTTGCTTTCTTCGGTTCCCAATTTATCTAGACATCGCATTCTTCTAGAAAATACTTTCCATCACATTAAGCAGCTATTTCCAAATCTTCATCCTTCTGCTGATAATCAGTTCCGTATTACCGATTGGACTTTTGATGTCAATGATTTGTCAACCGATGACATTCAAGCCATCTCTTCCCAATGTCAGCAAATGGGTTGGAGTTTCACGTACAGCAATGTCCAATGTCATATCAAACCAATCCATCAAGATAAAGCTACTGGTTTGCTGTCAGTTCTAAGCAACCATTTCCCTGAACTCAATTCACAGCAAGTGCTAACCGTTGGCGATAGTCCCAATGATGAAGCGATGTTCGATCCCGATCTATTTCCCATCTCGGTCGGTGTGGCAAATGTTCACCATTATCAAGACAAAATGCTGCATTTACCCAAATACGTTACTCAAGCTTCTGAGTTTGCTGGTTTTTCTGAGTTGGCAAAATTATTACTGCAAACGTAAAAAGCAGCGCATCGCGCCGCCTCTTATTTTTTGGAAAAAGACTGACGATTTAGCGATCGCCTCTCATCAATAGCAACTGCACCAGTTGCAATGCTGCATAGATTGCCGTCGCTACATACGTCCATGCCGCCGCATTCAAGACACTTCGAGCGCCCCGATTTTCTTCACCTTGCAAAATTCCTAGCTCGTCAATCAGTCTCAAGGCACGGCTTGATGCGTCAAACTC
This sequence comes from Pseudanabaena sp. Salubria-1, assembly GCA_023336205.1. GTDB lineage: Bacteria > Cyanobacteriota > Cyanobacteriia > Pseudanabaenales > Pseudanabaenaceae > Pseudanabaena. The sequence goes on along the minus strand of JALQCR010000062.1, from coordinate 23,553 downwards.
AACGGGTAAAGTGACGATGTGAAACAGGATTGCTCCTGCAAACAAAATAATGCCAAGGTTGATAAAAACCGTACTCAAACTACCCAATGAGGTCAGAAATAGCCCTGCCATTACCATCAGTGGTCCAAAGTTTGCACCGATATTTGCCACTGGTACTAGCGAGGCACGGATATTCATGAATTGATAGCCCCTTACATCTTGCAATACGTGACCGCATTCATGGGCAGCGATCGCGGCGGCGGCTAGGGATGACGATGCGTATACCGACTCCGATAATCGGACTGCTTTGGCGGATGGGTCGTAATGATCGGTCAGTTGTCCTTCGACTTGCTCAACGGTGACATCATGAATCCCCATACGTTGCAAGATGGTCTTGGCAACCTGTGCGCCTGTCATCCCTAAACTCGATTGAATTTCGGCATATTTTTCGTAGGTTGCTTTGACGCGATGTTGCGCCCAAAACATCAAGATCATCCCTGGAATTAGGATTAAGTAGGACGAGTGAAAGTACATAAACTCTTCTCCTTTAGTCAGTTCTATGTCTCATTATCCCCTTGCTACCAGAGCCTCTGACGGTAGTGAAAACACTACTGCTGCACAACTTGCTCAAACATTATGTAAGTCATTGTAGTCAGCAAAGTGTGGAAATCCCGAAATATTATGAATACTGAAATCACGCATTGCTGCAAAACAGTGTCCCAGATGACAGTTTCGTGACTTGGCAGCCAAATTGAGTCTAACATTAATAAAATTTTGATCTTTTCTAGATCACATCTAGAGCGATCGCTGTATGCTTAAATTGCACTTTTTTATCTACAGGAGATTACTTAAGTTTTTTACCCCTTCAAACCAAAAAGCCAGTGACGCCAACCACTAGCTTTTTGAAAACCCGAAGGTACAAATTAAATTTTTTGGAAACGGGCAGAGCTGCTTTGCAAGGCAAGATTTGTTCGATGCTTTCTTATATCTTAAACGTAAGATACGAGTTTAGCAACACTTTCTGTTGCAAATTTTTTTAATTTGTCAAAAACAGCGATCGAACAAGTCTAAAAAGTCTATCCGTTTCCTGATTGAAAACGCTACAACCCTTACAATCAGGACAACCTAGATGTTATTAAATTTGCGAGACTTGACTCAGCAGATCGGGAAAGCGATCGCCGAAGGCAAGCAAAAAGGAGGTCGAGTAGCTTGACCTCACAGATAGATCATGTTTCTAATGTTGCGGATCTTGAATTTACAACTAAAGGCTTAGAACCAAAATCATTAACCACAAAAGAACTAGCAGCGCAAACCTTTGCAAGCTTTTTCCCATATTCGTGGAACTTTATCTACGCCCAAAATATAGATTGGACGAGCAAACCAGAATGGAAAACCGAAACGCGCTATCCGATAACAGGACGGCGACTGTACGACTATTGGGCAGATAACGAAACGCTGATCGGCGTAAGATTTGGCAACCAAACCGAATATGCCCTAATCGACATAGACAAAGGCAGCCCCTACCACCCCAACAACAACCACGAAAAATTTAAAACCGTACTGCAAGCCCTAGAAGACATAGGACTAGTCAGACCCCTGATCGTCCAGAGTTCGCATAGCGAAGGACTACATATCTACTATCCCCTGTGGCAAGAAGTCCCCAGCTTCGGCATCGCCTGCGCGATCAAAGCCTGCCTGAAAAAAAATAACTGCGAAATCGCCGCAGGAGTAATCGAGAGCTTCCCCAACACCAAAAAATACGACTCAGAATACAACGGACATCGACTGCCCCTGCAAACAGGCAGTTACCTACTCGACAACGACCTCCAAATTATCGGACGGGATCTAAATCAGTTTGTCGAAACATGGCTGACCGTACAAGAGCAACAAGACATCGACCTATTAAAACAGGCGATCGCCGAAGCCAAAGCCAACTATCAAGCACCCAAAGACAACCGCAAACCAATTAAATGGCGAGAAGACCTAGAACAGCAAATCGAAGCAGGATGGACAGGACAGGGACAATCCAACCAACTGTTATATCTAATGGGCAAATACGCCCGCGTCTTCCTAGGCTGTGAAGAAGACGAAGCGATCGCCGCATACATCATCAAAACAGCGAGGGCAGCCGTAGGATTTATAAAATTTTGCGGAGACATCAAGAGACTCGAACAAAAAGCCAAAGACATCGCCAAATGGTGTATGAAGCATCATTTCCCATGGGGAAGCAAAAAGGAAGAACAAACAAACGACGAAAGTGAAGATACAGAAAACAAAAAAGCCCAGAAACAAGCAGAAAGACTCGAGCGCATCCGAACAACCGTAAACGAACTAAATAAAACAGGAGAAATGCCAGAAACAATCCGAGGGATGGCACAAGCGATCGCCAAAACAGCCAAAGTATCAGTAGAAACCCTATACGAAAACAAACAGCTATGGCATCCAGAATTCACAGAATCGCGTAACAGCACAAATACAAACAATTCCGCCCCATCCCCCATCCCGATCGCCCTCCCTATTGAACAAGCTGAAACCCAGACAGAAAGGACTGTTACAGAAAAAGCCCTATATAAAGCGTCTCCCCTCTCTGAAACGCCCCTGCGAGGGCAAGAATTGTCAAAATTTGCCGACGTTGATTTTCAGGTCTCAACTGACTTGCCAAAGTCATCGCAAAAAACTAGCGATCCGATGTGGATCGAGACTCATGGCAGGCTAAGTCAGCCAAAAGTTGAAATTTCTAAGGTCGCAATCTCTCAAAATCTATCTACCCGCACAGCTAATGCCGATTGTCTACGACCCTATGAACCACCAAAATCTGAGCCTATGTCGGCGATTGGAAGCAGGATTGGCTATCTGAAAGCTTTACTAGAAACGCCTATTTTGCGTAGGAGTAAATCTGCATCGGAAATTGCTAGCTTGCAAGCCGAACTAGAAAAGCTAGAACGCGATCGGCAGACATCGGCAGACAACCTCCAGTCCCTATTAAAAGCCAGTTGATTTCTAGTCTGGGGCAACACAGACACTTTTGACCGATAATGCGCCAATTAAATCATCTTTATTCGGAATTCGGACAATACTTCGGACAGTTTTTAATGCTTGTATCACTTACCCCGTATCAAGCGTTATCTTTGGTTTTTATTTAAAGTCCAGTCAGCTAAAGCTAAAAGGCTAACAGCCAATTTAATGATTTCTTCTAGGATTATTGCCCTGTAAGGCTTAGATCCTCGTTAAAGAAACTGTCCGAAGTATTGGCAGAATTATCGAGTTCTTTGCCACTTGCATTCCGCTAGAGATTCACATATGGGTAATGATGGCATTGTCAAACAAGATACGCCTGAAACTATTTGGACTCCTTTATGCAATTACATAAGGGTGTTTTTATCATTTACTTACTTGGCTTTGCGGTAGGTCTACCCTCAATCATGGTGATTAAGCGGCGCAATTTTCCAGCTTGTTTACGATCATCATAGCGACGCTTTGCCTCTGTCACTATTTTTTTCATTGTTGATGGATTAGAGGCAGCATGAATCCATGCTGCCTCGAGAAATACCTCGATGGTGATCCGATTTTCTTTGCAATAGCGTGTTAGCAATTGATCGACTTCTTTTTCCAAAACGATCGCCGAGTGGCGGGTTGTTTCTGGAATTTTGGCTAGTTCTGCTTTTAGTTCGCCTAGAGTATCTTGTGCATTGTCACTAATAGTTTCAGTAGATGCATCAGAATCTAGAACATCCTCAAATATCTGCGTATTTGTGGATATATCAGTATTTACTGGTTGTACGCCAGTGATAAGAGAGTCATCTCTTATCGCTACCGCAGGTCGTTGGCGGTTTTGGCGAATACGGTCTAAAACGCTGTCAGACATAGCAATTAGGCATTTAAATAATTAGTTTAATTATTGAATTTATATTTTAACTAAAATCAAAAAAGCTAAAAAGATAAAATTAGCTTTTTTGTAGATTAAAATTCAACTATAACATGAGAGCTATTGAATTCTTTTTGTTAGAAAAATAAAAAACTAAAAAAATAAAAAGCCAAAAAGATAAATTTAGCTTTTTATTTTTAGTCAATTATAGTTTTGATTTTGTCAATTAAAACTTCAAAGGGATATTCCAAGTCTCTATAGCCCATTTCACCCAAAGTAGATCGACGGTTGATGGCTTGCTTATATCGTTCGGATTCGCGAATTGAAGGAAGAATAAAACTTTCTCCCACTTCTTCTCGCATCCCATCGACAGCCGAGCGGCTCTCCTGTGTTTGAGTTTTGCCAATCCAACGATCGCGAAAGGGTAGTACTCCCATAACCTGAGCATTTGTAGCTCCAACATCTTGGAGAGTTTTCAGTAAATCCAATGTTCTAACCAAAGAGCCATAGCCTTTAACTGAAGCCTCAGCAGGAATGATTAGGGCATCGGCAGCTCCTAAAACAGTGAGACAGATTTGAGAGCGTTGAGGTGGGGCATCAATAATACAGACTTTGAAAGCATCGGTAACTGGCTCAATTCGACGCTTCAAGAGCGTAGCCCCTACTCCACTATTCGAGAGGTAGTCTTGTACTGTATCAAGTTGGTCATCAGCAGGAATTAGAAATAAATTGTCGTTGCCCTCGCTGGGGTAAATACCGTCTTCTGCAGAAACGGATTTTTTTAGTAGTTCCAGTAATGTTGGTTGATTTCCTTGAAGATCTAAGTCCATATAGGTAGTCAAGTTATGTTGCGGGTCAGCATCAATTAACAGGGTTGGATAACCTTGACGTGAAAGCAGACGACCCAACATTAGTGATGCGGTAGTTTTCCCTTGTCCGCCACTGAGAGAAGCGATCGCGATCGTTAGCATAGATATTAATTTTTAATTTAATTAGACTTTATCAAAAATATAATTAAATTAAAAGATTTTTTAGTAAAAAGCTAAATTTAGCTTTTTACTAAAAAATCTTTTAATTTAATTAGCAGTGGGTAAATTCTGCCATTCTATAGTTGGATAGCAGTCTGGCAAAGAAAACACCTTGCTGATTACTGTGAGTTATGAAAAGAAATAAAAAGCCAAAAGAATAAAAAGCTAAATTTAGCTTTTTATTCTTTTATAATAAAAGTTTATTCAGATTGGATATTAGTGCTAAAGCGTGATCGACGTATTTGCGTTCATTTATCGTCATAAAATGTGAATCTCAGCACCCATCCCTCATTAACTGACCAGTGCCTTTTCATTATTTGAGTTAACTTTGTTGTTAACATTTAGCCTATCCAAATTTCATTTGAATTATAGAAAGTGCCTTTTTGCTCTAGTTTGAAATTTCCTAAAAGTAAACCTAGCCATATCTCAACGATGGGCAATTGTAAACTATCGTGTAAAGCCAGTAAACGCATAGGTAAATCATTAATCTTTAGCGAATAAGTGATCGCCTCAATCCAAGCCGAAACATCTTGGCTCATCTGGGTTTGAGGGGTAAATGGTACAGTATCGATACAATTATTGGCGACATGGTAGGGCTGTAACTGTTGCTCCGAGAGGATTCTGATTACTATTAGCTGTGCTTATCCCCATGAACCCAGAAGAGCCAACATCTTCAGCATGAGCCGTACTAATCGCTCGCTCAAATTCCTCCTCAAAACTAAGCAAACTTTCCTGCTCCAAAGATTTAATCAAAACCTCCTTATCAATTTCGGCAACAACCGAATTAATACTTTTTGCCTGTTCGGGAGACTTTCTCGGCAAACTCTGCAACTGCTCAATAAACTGGTCAAAATCAACCACCATAGACTGACGTATATAACGATCAAAAGCCTCATCAGCCATGATCGGCTCACCTTTTACCGCACGAGAATGTAACTCCTCAAATAAAAAATTAGAGCGATCGCAAAACAAATCCGCAATCTGACAAACTGCCTCTCCTGCCACTCGTAACTGCGATCGCGTATCAAGATCAACTAGAGTCAGATCTAAAAGCTTAAATACCATTGGTAAATTTGCATCTTCAGAATATTGCCTTGCAGTCGAAATGACATCCCACAAGTCCAACTCAAGCTGTTTAACTTTCATGGCAACTCTGAAAATTAATTAGGATGACATGGACAAGGGCGCAAAGGACAAAGCCAAAGATCGAGTCGTTCTTGACTGGCAAATTTCTTAATCCCATAATTTGACTCCAGCAAAACCAATACTTTCTGCACATAAGTATGCACTTGTGTCGCAACCATTCCCGCACAATGGATTGGTGGAACCGCCGCAAACTTTTCTTGACCTTTCCAAATCTGAACAGCGATTGCATGAATTGGTGTATCTGTTCCCGACTGTCGATAAACCACTAAAACAGCCCAAAAAATCGACGCGAATTCATAAGTATTTATAACTAAATTTTCATCGGAATCACCACGCTTGCGAGAGCGAATCAAATTACGGCGATCACGATGACGGGCATAGGAACGGCGACTATAGCAAACCGCAGGATTCCAACAGCGATCACCATCATTGCCATGAAGTTCTTGAGCCTGATCCGCCGAAAGCATCGCACATTTTTTACACTTTTCGGGGATACCTTTAGTCATGATTGAGTGAAAACAATTTAATGGAACTGAATAAAGCTTTTCGTTAGATTCGTGGATTAAGCTTTAGTATCGTATGTTAGGAAATCAAATGTGTTATGAATACATATCATTACATTAGGTATACAGCACAAAAATGGCAATACAAGGAAAATTGGAATTAACCATCAAAATTAATGAACTCCCTGCCGATGTGTCCGTTGATAAAAACGGTTGGAAGTCCTTTGATTTAGATTGTGATGGTCAAATCTTTAGTGTTACTGTGAAACCCAAAGTATTTAAGAAGTTGGAAGACGCACAAGCTAATTATCCACAGTGGGTAGCGGCGATCGCTGGCAAGATGGGTGAAGCTACTGAGACAGGATTTGTTTTGTTTGAGCCAAATATCCAAGTATTTGAGAAAAAGCCTAAAGAAGCCAAGCCGACAGAATCATAATTAATTAGTTTCTGATTTTTAATAGACCTGTTGGGTAATAAGCTCTAAAAACCCCAAAAGTTAATCTGGGTAAGGGTTTCAAGGATTTTAGGCTAAAATCCTTGAAACCCTCCCTAGTCAACGGTTTTAGCGATTTTAATTGTTATTACCCAACAGGTCTAATATTTAAGCTATGAAGAATAGTTGATATTTTCTTAAATATTGCCTTTTTGCCACATATACCAAAAATATCTGATAAAGTTAATATGCTCAATCGATAATTTTTGTTGCAATGAGGTTGCAGATCAACTGTGTAAAGTGATGGGTTGTCAGAACAAATAGATTTAGGCTCTCATAGTAGAGTTTATTTTCGGGGGTGATCGCACATCAAGTGATACTCCCTTCCCAGTGTAGAATTACACTCAAATGCAAGAAGAATTCATGAATAGAGAAGAACAAATAAAAGCTATAAGGTTTAACACAGAAGAATGGGAAAAATTGTTTTGCAAATATCAGCAGGAATATATAAGAAAGAGACTTAAAGCGATCAAATATCTGCATGAAGGTCAAACGAGACAAGAAGTGATGGCAAAAATTGACTGTGCCAGAAAAAGTTTGATCATTTGGATTGATATGTATTGTGAAGGAGGGCTAAAGGCTTTAGCGACACCAATGAAGTCGCACAGGAAGCAGAAATTAGGTAAGGAGGAAAAGGGAGAGTTAAAGAAGATGCTTTTGGAGAAAAAGCCAACTGACCAGCAGTTTCAAATTCAAAAAGCAGCAAAGTATACAGATATAAGGAACCAGATAAAGGTAGAGCTTAAAACATAGCAAAAATGATAATCCTATCCAGTTAATGCCACCAACGATCTTAGTTTTTAGTGTTTTTTTAGATTTCCTGCAAGAGGGGATAGAGAAAATAAAAGACCCAAGAAGCGAAAGCAATGGGACAAAATTTAAAATCAGCGATGCGATGCTGTCGGCTTTCTCGATGTTTTTTATGCAGTGTCAATCATTTTTAGAGTATCAAAGACAATTGCAGAGTCGAAGTGGAAAAAATAACGTTCAAAGTATATTTGGAGTGGAGAAAATACCCTCTGACCAGCAAATACGCAATATCCTCGACCTAATTAGCGCCAAGAGTCTGAACGCTGTATTTGAGAAAGTGTATAAATTTCTGCAAATGGGAAAGCACCTGAAACGATATGAAAGATTGGATAGGAATTTACTGATTTGTTTAGATGGAACGGAGTACCATAGCTCATCGAAAATATCCTGCGAATGTTGTAGTACCCGTAATCATCGCAGTGGCAAAATAACATACTCACACACAGCAATTTTGCCCGTAATCGCTGCACCAGGTTGCGAACAGGTGATTTCTCTACCACCCGAATTCGTCACTCCGCAAGATGGACGTGAAACAAGATTGTGAAACAGCCGCAGCGAAACGCTGGATTAGGTAAACATGGGCATCTTTTTGAAGGACAGGCGATTACGTTATTAGGGGATGATCTCTATAGCCGTCAACCGATGTGTCAGAATTGTTTAGAGGCAAATATGAACTTCATTTTCACCTGCTTACCATCCAGTCATCCTAGTTTATATCAGTGGTTGGATTACATTGAAAAAATGGTGAAGTGCAGAATTTGACGACTAAACACCGCAAGAGGAAATCTATAGAAATATATAGTTATCGATTTGTGAATCAGATACCTTTAAGAGAACAAGAACCCTCTCTGTTAGTGAACTGGTGTGAACTGACTGTTCGCAATAGTGTTGATAATTCTGAAGTCTACCGTAATGCTTTTGTGACTAATCATGCTGTTAATATTGACAATGTGGCGGTCGTAGTTGAAACGGGTAGATGTCGTTGGAAAACCGAAAATGAGAACCACAATGTGTTGAAAACCAAGGGCTACAACTTGGAACATAACTTTGGTCATGGACAAAAACATTTGTCATCGACACTTCTATCTCTTAATTTGTTAGCTTTTCTATTTCACACGATTTTACATTTAATAGATTCCAGTTATCAAGAGATTCGTCGTAAGCGTGGCACTCGTAGAGGATTCTTTCAAGATATTCTCTCTCTTACCAAGTACTTTTTATTTAAGAGTTGGCAACATTTAATCGACTTTATGCTTGATGAAGCCCCCGTCTTTGCAGATTCCTGTTAATTTTTAGACTCTTGGTTTTGTATATCTTGCTACTTTTTGAATTTGGAATTGCTGCCAACTGACTATGGTATTGACCGACAGATATGGACGGGGAAGAGCATAATTGAAATTGTGAATCAGAGATGGAATATACAACTCAAGGATAGTCGTATCTACGATATCCTCAAAGAGATTGGACTATCACATCAAAAAGCACATCGTGATTACGAGAATGCCGATCAACAAACTCAGCAAAAGTTCATCACTACAATAAAAAAAAACTAGAAGAACTGAAACCTAGACAGAGGTTAGTTTTTTATGACGAATTTGCGGTTTATGATAGACCGAGTCTGTATTATGCATGGGCAGAACGCAACAGCAAACCAGAGGTTCCAAGTAATGAAAAAAGAAAGAGGAACAAGGTCAATGGGATGATATCGGTTGATGCTATGAGTGGAGAAATATATCTGGAATTAAAGCCAAATTCAAAGACCGAAGATGTGGCGCAATACTTTATAGATTTGTGTAAGGATATGCACAAAGACAATGTAGACAAGCTATTTATTGCTCTAGACAACAATTCAACTCACAAAGAAAAGATGAAAAAGCAGTTGAAAGAGCATCTGCAAGCCTCAGGACTAGCGGATAAAATAGCTGTAGAATTTATCCATACCCCAGCTTATTCACCTGACTTTAATCTTGCCGAATATGAAATTCATCTCTTGAGGTTACAGAAATTACATCATTTGCCTTCTAATATAACCATTGCGGAAATCGAACAAAAGCTTAAGGATGTTAAAATCTTGATGAATTCAGAACAAATATCCAGAACTTTAGAACACATTTTTGCCTTAGTCTAAATGTGTATTTCTTGAGTGGGAAAGGAGTATCTGTTTTAGTAGAGAAATTTAAATGGCAGATCGTAAATTGCAATTAGATGACATCAATAACGCGACCAGTCCCGAAAAGGTTACAGAACTGTTTCGGAAACTTGGTTATGAGACATTAGGGCAATCCCTTGATGTTGATGATTTGCAATTATCCCCTCGCAGTGCAGAAGCTATCTATGATGCTCATTTGATTGCTGACCAGAAAAGCAAAAATCGCGCCTTTCCCGATCTCCAAGTCCTATTACTCACCTTGAAACCTGAAGAATGGGAGTCGCCAAGTGTGGCAAGTGGACGCATGAAGGCGATCGCTACTTCCTTAGCCAAGAAGCCCGATAACTATTTGCTCATTGGCACTAACCAAAATCACGATCGCTTGCTATTGGTTAACCCTCGTAAAAGTAGCGATGCTCAAGGCAATGTTAGGGTCAGCATCCGTAAGTTATTAATTGATCGGGCTATTCCCACAGCATACGATCGCGACAGGTTAGAGGCGATCGCCGTTCGCAATTTAAACCCACAGGAACTATACAAAGCCCACTGTGAAGCCTTTGACGTTGAGAAGTTAACCAAAGTCTTTTATAACGGCTACCGTGAGTTATTTGGGCGCGTTAAGCAGGTCATTCTCGCTAATAATCCAGATCCATACTTTGAAGATCCAGCCCGTCTACACCAGTTCTCGCAACGTTTGCTAGGACGGATCATGTTCATTTACTTCTTGCAGAAAAAGGAGTTTTTGGCAGGCGATCGCCGCTTTCTAACCAGACAATACGAACTCTTAAAACCAAAGCCTGAAGAGACTAACTATTACTCCGATATCTTAGAACCTCTATTTTTCGAGACTTTAAATCAACCTCGTCCAGATTTTGAATCGCGTTTTGGGAAAATCCCCTATCTCAATGGCGGCTTGTTCGATCGCGACTATGGCGAGGGCATCAAAGACACCGCAGGGAAAGAAACCCCTAGAACCATTACCTTACCTAACTCACTGTTCGATCGCAGTGACAGCAGCAGTATTTTAGGTTTCTTCAATGGCTATAACTTCACCATCTCGGAAAATGTGCAGGGTGATGAAGATGTAGCGGTCGATCCTGAAATGCTTGGCAAAGTGTTTGAGAATATGCTCGAAGCCGAAGAAAGGGGCAAGAGTGGCACATTCTACACGCCTAGAGGCATCGTTAACTTTATGTGCGTGGAAGTGCTGAGTCGATACCTTGCTGATGAAACGGGCATGACTCCCGATGCGATCCGCGAACTTATCGAACTCGATCCCGATCTGCCAGATCGAGACTTTAACCAGAAACTTACACCCGCACAAGCAAAGGCACTAAAGAAGGCGATCGCTGATGTCAAAATTCTCGATCCTGCCGTTGGTTCGGGTGCATTTCCTTTGGGCATGATGCAAGTCATCTTAGCGGTCAGGCAAGCGGTAGGACGCAGAGAGGGTGAAGTTATCAGACGCGGCAGTTTGCGGATGAGTGAGGTCAAGCGCGAAATTATAGCCAAAAATCTCTATGGTGTGGACATCAAACCTGAAGCGATCGAGGTTGCCAAGTTGCGGATGTGGTTATCGTTGGTTGTCGATATTCCCAGTATTGACGATGTGGAAGCATTGCCAAATCTTGACTACAAGCTGATGTGTGGGGACTCCTTGATATCTTCTATTCATGGCGAACAGTTGATACCAGACCCAACCAAAACCCAACAGGGGATGTTATTAGTAACTCCCATTCAAGAGGCAATTCAGCCGCTTTTGGATTTGCAACACCGTTATTACAGCGCTCAAACCAATGAACGCAAGGTTTTACGTCAGCAAATCATTGAGGCTGAAGCAAATATATTTCGGGTGGCGACAGGCGATCGCCTTGAGTATTGGCAAGGTGAACAACGGGAATTAGAAAGGCAAATCAAAAAACTTGGCAAGGTTAGCCGTCCACAGGAAAAGAAACGGGGTGAAATTGCTGTAAAGATTGCTGAGTTAGAGCAGTTTGCTGATGAAGTTGAAAGAGGCGATCGGGCTTTGTCATTCTTTAGCTACCATCTGCACTTTAGAGATGTATTTGAGAAGCGAGGTGGCTTTGATATTGTCGTGGGTAATCCCCCCTATGTGAGACATGAACAAATCAAAGAGCGTAAACCTGCACTGGAAAAAGAGTTTGATTGCTATGCAGGTACTGCCGATATTTTTGTCTATTTCTATGAACGTGGTTTTAGACTTCTTAGAGAACATGGACACCTTACCTACATCACCTCTAACAAATATTTTCGATCTGGCTATGGAGAAAAGCTCCGCAAGTTCTTAGGCGAACAGTCAACCGTCCAGACTTTGATTGATTTTGGCGATGCTTCAGTATTTGAGGCGATCGCATATCCAAGCATCGTTGTTTTTAGTAAAGATAAGCCCACATCAGAAACTCAGACACAGGTACTAACTTGGGAGCAGACAGAGTTACTTGATGACTTGCCAAGAGTCTTTAAAACGAAAAGCTTTGCTATGCCTCAGTCTGAACTAATAGCCGATGCTTGGCGCATTGAGTCACCCACAGTTTTTGCATTGTTGGAGAAGCTGCGAAAGGCTGGTAAACCTCTGGGAGAGTATGTTAACGGTAGGTTCTATCGCGGTATTCTGACAGGATTTAATGAGGCTTTTGTTGTAGATCGAGAAACACGTGATCGGCTTATTGCTGAACATCCATCATCGGTCGAAGTATTGAAGCCATTTTTAAGAGGAAGAGATGTTAAACGATGGAGAGTGGATTTTGCCGATCAATATTTGATAAAAATAGAATCTTCCGAGAATAAAGAGCATCTATGGTCAAACAAGCCAGCAAAGGAAGCAGAAAAAATATTTGCTCAAACTTATCCTGCGATTTACAAACGCTTTAACGACAAGGAAATTCGAGATCAATTGATAGCTAGATCCGATCAAGGTAAATTCTTCTGGGAATTGCGATCATGCAAATACTGGCAAGAGTTTGATCAACCCAAGATTATCTACCCAAACATCTGCAAGCGTAATGAATTTGCGTGGGATGAATCAGGATATTGCACTAATCAAAAAGCATTTATTATCCCTTGCAACGATAAGGTCTTACTAGCGATTTTGAATTCTAGTGTCGTAATGTTTTTATTCGAGATGCTACTGGCAAAGCTTCAAGGTGACTTCTTTGAGCCAAGCTCAATTTTCATGAAAGACTTTCCTATCATTGCGACTACCCAACAAGATCGTAAAGCAATAGAAACTCTCATAGGATACGTCATCTACCTCACCACAGCACTCAAAGACACTCCTAGTCATGGCGAAAAGTTGATGTCAGTTGCCGAAGACAAGTTAATGCTGAGTTACTTTGAACAAATTATTGATGCAGTAGTAATGGAGCTATATCTGCCAGATGAACTTCATGCACACGATAAATACTTTATGCGTCACCTCTTAGAAGAAAACTTACCAAGTTTGGACAAAATTAAAGATGACAAAATACAGACACTTCGGCAAATTTTTCAAAAATTGTTCGATAGAGAGCATCCGATTCGAGTCAGTATATTCTTTTTAGACAGCGTGCCTGTAGTACGAATAATTAGGGGGTTAAAATGAAAATCACTAAAATTGCACTCAAAAACTTTCGTGCTTTCTATGGAGAACACACAATTGAGCTAAGCAAGAAAGGCAAAAATCTAATTATTTATGGTGAAAATGGCAGTGGTAAATCTTCTTTACTCAAGGCAATTGAACTGTTTATAGACTCCCATGTGCGAGATATAAATTTTTCTCAGCACCGCAATTTTTTTGTAAACAGCACTGATGGTGGACATGTCAAGATTTCAATGCGTTCTAGCGAGAGCGATCCAGAAACAACTTATGAGTGGTCAGATATTACTCGTGAAACCCATGCTCCAGTGATTATCGATGCTTCAAAAACTAAGGGTAGTTTAGATTACAAGTCTTTATTAGAAATTTACTTCTTACATCCTAAAGATAGCGAAGTTGACTTATTTGAACTCTTAATAAACACAATTCTTGTCAATAGCACGAATAACTTGACAGGAAACCGTTTTAGCGATGAATGGTCAGCAATAAAGCAGAAAAAAGTCCCTCGTAATATACATACGCGCAAAATAGAGGAGCTAACAAATGCACTGATTAGCTTCAATAACGGTCTAAGTAGTATTCTCAATCAGCTTAAAGTCGAAGCATCGGATATTCTTAGTCGCTTTGGCTATCCAGTTCTTCTCGATTTTGACTTTCAAGGGATTACTTTAGATTTAGAGAACAGATGTCTACAAGGCAATAGCGTTATTCTTCGTGTTGATTTCCTTAATACCCAATTTCCTCAAGCTCATCTGTTCCTTAATGAAGCCAAACTATCAGCAATATCACTTTCAATCTACTTAGCTGCTTTGAGAGTCAATCCAAGTAGTACTTTAAAAGTGTTGGTACTTGATGACGTACTAATTGGCTTAGATATGTCTAATCGATTGCCTGTTATTGACATTCTTAAAGAACTATTCACTGACTACCAAATCTTTTTGATGACATATGATAAAGAATGGTACGAAATCTTAAAACGTCATTTTCCCTCTTGGAAAATCATAGAACTATATGCAGGTAAAGGAATAGATTACGAAATGCCGATCTTAGTTGAGAACAAAAAATATCTCGAAAAAGCTAGAGCATACCTATCATCTAACGATCACAAAGCGACAGCAATATATTTACGCACGGCGTTTGAGGTCAAAATCAAATGGTTCTGCGAAAAAATGAGCATCCCTATTAAATATAAGCAGGATACAAAAATGATACCTTTCAATGAATTTTGGGACGCTATTAAAGCATCACATTACGTTAACGGAGTTTTAGAATCCGAGGTTCAAAGTTCTGATTACATAATGAACCGCCTCAGTAATCCCGAACTAGTAAGTGCTCCAATCGGTGGCATTCAGGCTGCAATAGATGCTGTTGATCGACTAGAAAAAGCACTTGAAGAAATCGTCAATCCGCCATAAAAGACAAAGTGTACGGGCTGACGGCTGATGAAATGAAGATTATTAGAGGAGATTAGGTATGAGAATGAAAATCGACCTGCCTATTGAAATAAAGCTGCCAGTGGGTAAATTTGGCGGTCTAGAAGAAATTGAAGAAGACCTTGACGACTTAGATGATGATTTCGACTTTGAAGAAGAAGAAATCATCAATAATCATCATCTTATAACGCTTGAAGATATAAAAAGAATAAAAGAACCTAGTTCTCTCGCTAAATTACTAAATAATCTTGGCTACCCTACATTATGTCAGGCAATAAACATAGAAGATTATAGCTTACAAAATACCAACCAATTTCCCATTAAAAACGGATACTTACTAGCTGATTGCAATCACAATTCATCCTCTTTACAAGTTCTTTTATTTGTATTAGAGAAAGAAAACTTCGCTTCCGAGGCAACGATAAGACTTCGTATGCGTTCAATATCAGCAAAGGTTTGCCAACAAGC
This sequence comes from Pseudanabaena sp. Salubria-1, assembly GCA_023336205.1. Lineage (GTDB taxonomy): Bacteria > Cyanobacteriota > Cyanobacteriia > Pseudanabaenales > Pseudanabaenaceae > Pseudanabaena. Next base: position 8,084 of record JALQCR010000062.1, on the reverse strand, counting down.
TTCGGAATATTTATTGTTTGCTACGGTAAATTTTCGTCAGCTTTATGTAGCTAGTCCGCAAAGAGGCTTCGATAAAAAATGGAATGTAAAAGTTGAAACTGAAACTCTATTTATAGATATTACCAATCCTGATTTTTATGATAGAAACTGGCTTGAAAAGCTTGCTCTTAAAGATAGTCTGAAATCTTTGAATCAAACTAAACATCAAGTTCTTAGAAATGCTAATAAAGTCAGGGCTAGCCAGACTAAGAAAGAGCATTTTACCGAAGACTCGATTCGACTTTATTTCCAAGAAATCAGTCGTATACGTTTGCTCAGAGCCGATGAAGAAATTGAGCTATCTAGGAAAATTCAAGATCTTATGTATCTTGAACAAATGCGCGAAGAAATAGCGGATGAGTGTGATTTTCATCCCGATGATGTACGTGAGGTAGATTGGGCTATCAAAATGGGGATGCCCCTCGGCGAGTTTCGTAAACGTCTTCACTCTGGTCGAAGGGCAAAAGACAAAATGATACAGTCTAATTTAAGGCTTGTAGTATCAATTGCTAAAAAGTATATAAATCGAGGTTTAGACTTTCAAGACTTAATCCAAGAGGGTAGTTTAGGATTGATTCGTGCTGCTGAGAAATTTGACTGTAGAAAAGGGTACAAGTTCTCAACCTACGCTACATGGTGGATTCGTCAAGCAATTACGCGGGGAATCTCCGATCAATCTCGAACTATTCGTCTACCAGTCCATCTTTATGAGACTATCGGACGAATCAAGAAAACTATCAAGTTACTTTCTCAAGAAATGGAACGCAAACCAACGGAAGAGGAAATCGCCATCCGCATGGAGATGACAGTTGAAAAACTCCGATTTATCGCAAAATCATCACAGCCATGTATTTCTCTATTCACTCCAATAAATAAGCAAGGAGAAGATTGTATTTGCGATCTAATTGAATTTGAGAATGACACTCCTGAAGAGATAGTTACTATGATTCTTCTGCGTGAAGATCTCGAATTTGTTCTTAGTACAATTTCACCTAGAGAACGTGATGTCTTGCGTCTGCGATTTGGATTAGATAATGGTCGAGATAAAACTCTTGAGGAGATTGGTCAAATCTTTAACGTGACTCGTGAGCGCATCAGACAGATCCAAAACGAAGGATTACGAAAATTGCGCCATCCTAACCGTACCAGCGGTATGAGAGAGTACATTCACTAAATCAAGTAACCAAAAACTAAACATCATGCCCCTACCCGACTACATCGACAACGATCGCCACAAACTCGAAGCCATTCTGAAACAACTAATTCAGGATGACAGACAGTTTGACCTAGACATTGCCACAGGCTTCTTTCGGATCGAGGCATGGATAAGGCTGGAAGAACCACTTGATAAGCTAACTAATCTACGGTTACTAATTGGGCGCGACCCCACGATATTGCCAGCCGAACGCAGCAAAATTGACCTCAAAAAGTTTGTGCGGCGCGATGTGCAAGGGCAGTTAGAGAATGGTGATTTTAATCTTGCCTACAAGGGACAGATCGAGCGTCTGATTGCCTATCTTAAGCAAGAGCATATCCAAGTCAGGCTTTATGGTGTCAATGGAGATAAAGTCTCATTTCTCCATGCCAAGGCTTATATTTTCGATGACTACAGCATCATTGGCTCTAGTAATTTCACACCGTCTGGACTAGATGGCAACACCGAGCTAAATGTATTAATCAAACAAACTGCGATCGCAAGGGATCTGCGGGCTAACTGGTTTAGTAAATTCTGGAATGATACCAGTGTCGATCTAGATTACAAAGCCAAGTTAATCGACACTCTCGAAGCATCCAAGTTTGGCAGTAAGGCTTATACCCCCTATCAGGTATTTGTTAAGGCACTGTACGAGCTATTCAAGGATGAAACCCAGAGCGAAGGTAGCGATCGCACAACATTAGAACTGGCAAGTTTTCAGCAGCAAGGTTTTGAGCAAGCAGTCAGGTTAATCGATCGCCATGATGCTTGTATGGTTGCCGATGCTGTGGGACTAGGTAAAACCTATATCGGTTTGCGGTTGATCGAGCATTATTTACAAAAGGAGCGTAGACCAGGGTATGTACCACGCGCCCTTGTAATTTGTCCTGCTCAGTTGCGAGATTTGGTATGGACTAAAAAGCTCGATGAGTTCGGGATTAAAGCCGATATCGTTTCACAGGAAGAGTTAGGACGCAAAGACTTTGATATTAGGCGCTATACCAAGCATGACATTATCGTGGTAGACGAGTCGCACAATTTCCGCAATTCTGGTACAAACCGCTATATCAATCTTCAGAAACTAATCGGCACTGGCAAACGCAATAAAAAAATAGCTCTGTTGACTGCTACACCGATCAATAACACGGTGTATGACCTCTATCACCAAATGCTGTTAATGGCGCGAAATACCCCAACCTACTACCGAGAATGGGGAATTGGCAACCTGACCAGCTATTTTCAATCGTTGGACAAGGGCAACATCGAAATTACCGAGCTATTAATGCAAACAATGGTGAGGCGATCGCGTTTAGATGTAATCAAACGTCAGCAAGCAGGGGAACAGATCTATATTGCGGGTAAAGAGATCCAGTTTCCGAAGCGTCAGTTAGAGAACTTCACCTATAACTTTGAAGCAACCTATGCAGGACTTTACGCAGGAATAGCCGACCAAATTGATAAGCTTAACCTAGCGCCTTATAACATCAAATCGTTTAAGCGCAAACAAAATAAAGAGGATGAGAAAGAGGTTAAGCGTAATAATGCCCTAGCCGCACTGATGAAATCCCTATGGTTAAAGCGATTAGAGAGTTCGCTAGTTGCTTTTGAATCTAGTATTACCAGACAACAACGGTTTCAGGCTGAGTTCGATAGTTGTCTGCAAAGTGGCAAGTTATTAACCAGTGACAAGTTCCGTAAAATCATCGCCGCCGAAGAAGAAGAGGATGAGAATATTTCGATCAAAGAGATTCTGGACTCTCTAGATGAAGTTGACCAAAAGGAATACAACGTTGACCAGCTTCAAGCCAAAATTTCTGATGACTTCCATAGCCTAGAAGACATTCTCAAACGGCTTAGAGCTATTCGTGAGGCAGTGGCTAAGGGCATCGAAAACGACCTCAAGCTAGTCGCATTTAAGACTTTGCTGCAAGAACAGATGCACGGTGAAAAAGTCCTTGTGTTCAGCTATTTCAAAGACACTGCCAAATATTTATATCAGGAGCTTATTAGCGATCGCGCATGGTTAGAGTCTATGGGTAATCCTGCGATCGATCTGATTACGGGTGCGACATCTGGCAAGCAACGTGAGGAGAAAGTTAAACGGTTTGCGCCTAAAGCTAACTTTTCAAAGGATGACTCACCTGAAGAGTTGCAAGAATATCTAGATAACAAAATCGATATTTTGATTTGCACAGATGTATTATCTGAAGGTCAAAACCTACAGGACGCAGGGAATCTAGTTAATTACGATCTGCACTGGAACCCAGTCAGGATGATCCAACGGGCAGGACGTATCGATCGCCTTGGCACAGAATTTGAAAATCTATTTGTCTATAACTGTTTTCCTGAAGAGGGACTGGAAAAGCTGTTAGGACTGGTAAAACGTTTACAGGAGAGGATTGCCACAATCGATCGCGAGGTTGGTTTAGATGGAAGTGTTCTAGGGGAAATCATTTCAGACAAGTCGATCGAAGAGTTACGCAAGCTCAAGCAAGCGGACACCGACAAAGAAAAAGCCGCCATTCTCGAAGAGTTGGAGCAAGCCGCCGATCTCATTTCTCTGGATGAGATGCGTTTTCCTTTATTAGAGTTTTTGACTCAAAAAAGCAAAGAGCTTATCGAAGAAATTCCGATGGGAATCCATAGCACCCGCAAAGATGGTGTAAACGGTGTATTCCTTGCCTTCAGTGCCAAAGACCGTAGTATCTGGCATTTCTACCCTCGTATCAATGGTGCGATCGTCACAGATCGGGAGAGTACCTATAAGGACGCAATGATCATCAATGAGAAGCGCAAAATCTTCAAAATGATTCAGTGCAAAGAAGCTGACTATCCTAAGCCCGAAGATTTACCACCAGTCGAGTTTGATAATGCCATCTTTGCGGTGTTGCAAGGTGCGGTGGGCAACCTAATTCATGATTTTCAAAAGCAGCAGTCTAGTATTCGCATTAAGCCAAGTATGTCCAAGCTTGTGCAAAGTATTTACACGGCTTTAACTCAAGGTGATTTGCTAGAAACCGATGAGTCGGATATGGCGGATAAAGAGCGTGTACTGAAAATTATTACTTCTATTAACTTGAAGACTTTCGAGAAAGAGATTAGGCAGATTTGGGATAAGTACCGAGAGGAAAAAAATCTCACTAATCTCGTTGCAGAGCTTGATGAATATTTCATTGAGAAAGAGATCGGTCAAGGCATTGACGATCAGGAGGAGGAGACAACCTTAGACATTATCAAAAAGGAGGATGTGCAACTGGTCTGTTATGAGTGGTTTAAGCCGAGTGGCTAGCAACTACAGCGATCGCAGTTTATTAAGCCAATGATTTAAAACGTATGGTGTCACAAATGAGTAATGAAACCGATAAACAATATGTAATTGATCAACAGAAGAAGCGCTTTTCTGTTTTAGATTTTATTTGGAAGGATACTAGACAGCAACCACAAAGCTCAAGAAATTATTCCACTGCTAAAGAAATTTCTAGTGCAACTGGAATTGATGATGACGAGCTTTTTACAGCACTCCAGTACTTAGAATCTGAAGGGTTGATTGAATTGATGCAACATATGGGGCAGTTACCATATAGCCGAGTTACCCACTCAGGCATTGTTGAGATGGAAAGTGCCATTACAAATCCAAATCAAGACACAAACCATTTCTTTTCTAGCGTAATCATAAATTTTATTGAAACCATGAATCAAACAAATATTAATGCTGCTAGGGATGCAATTGGCAATATTAGTTCTTCACAAGTCAATGCACCCGTCACAAATACTGTGTCATATTCTGAAAGCGACACTTCAGAGATACTGCAAGCGATCGCGGAACTAAGGCAGCAAGTTAATACACTAGCTGAAGAAAATCAAGATGTTGCCATTGATGCCCTAGATACATTGGAATCTGAGGTTAAGTCTCCAACAAAGCCAACTAAGGTAAAGGCTGTATTATTTTCTCTCTGGGGCATTGCTCAAGGTATCGCCAGCTTTACTAATGCTGTTACCTCAATTGCTGACAGATTTGGAGTGAAATTTCATCAGTAAAGCGATCTGTTCTAGTAGAGGATGTGCAATTGGTTTGTCATGAATGGTTTAAACCAAGTATTTATTAAAAAACGGGAGTCTTTACTATGTCTACATTTGATTCTACAAAAACAAGCTTAGAGAGCTTACTAAACGATATTTTATCTGGCAAAATTCAATTGCCAGATTTTCAACGAGGTTGGGTTTGGGATGATGATCACATCAAATCTTTGTTGGTAAGTATTGCACGTTCATTTCCAGTTGGCGCAATTATGCTGTTAGAAGCAGGAGGTGATGCACAATTTAAAGAGCGACCCATTGAAGGTGTTCAATTGGCAATTTCTAGTAAGCCAGAAAAGCTAATTCTTGATGGGCAACAGCGACTTACTTCACTAACACAAGTTCTTATGTTTAAAGAACCTGTTCAAACCTACGATCACAAGAAAAAGATCCTGAAGCAGTATTACTACATTGACATTGAAAAAGCATTATTGGGAGAGGATAATTATGAAGATGCAATTATTAGTATTAGTAGAGATCGCATTCTTTATAAAAATTTTGGGCGAGACATTGAACTTGATTTGAGTACAGAAGAAAAGGAATTTGAAAATTTTTATTTCCCTTGCAATCAAATTCTTAACTCGGATGAATGGGAGGAAGGCTTAACTAACTTTGACTCTAGTAAATTAGTGCGGTTCATGACATTTCGCTCACAAGTGCTTAAGAAGTTTCGCAATTACGATCTGCCAATCATCGAACTCAAGCGTACAAACAAGAAAGAAGCTGTCTGCCTTGTTTTTGAGAAAGTCAATACAGGTGGAGAACCTTGGCTCATCTGGGTTTGAGGGGTAAATGGTACAGTGTCGATACAATTATTGGCGACATGGTAGGGCTGTAACTGTTGCTCCGAGAGGATTCTGATTACTATTAGCTGTGCTTATCCCCATGAACCCAGAAGAGCCAGAACCTTTAACTGTTTTTGAGCTTATGACTGCTACCTATGCAGCCGAGAACGTCAACCTAAGAGATGAATGGTTTGGTAATGCTCAAGAAGGAATTAAAGGTATTCAAAAGCTTTTAAGAGAGCAAAGTTCATTACTGGAGATTCAACCTACCGAATTTCTTCAAGGGCTAACTTTACTTAATACTTGGAAAAACCGACAGGAAGATATAAATGTTGGTAGAACTGGCAAACAAATTAGAGGGGTTACAGCCAAGCGAGAAGCAGTTTTAAATCTACCTCTTAGTGCTTATCGAAAATGGAAGGATCGACTTCAAGATGGCTATTTGAAAGCAGCTAAGTTTCTAAACCAAGAATCATTTTTCTCTGCAAGAGATCTACCCTATCGAACACAAATCGTTCCGTTAGCCGCAGTAATGTCAATTTTAGGCAATCGCTATCTAGAACCCATGACTTACGATAAGATTGCTCGTTGGTTATGGTGCGGTATCCTTGGCGAACTATATGGTGGATCGGTAGAAACAAGAATGGCTTTGGATATTCAGGAACTTATCGACTGGATTAATATTAGTAGCGAGGAACCATCAACTATTCGTGATGCCAATTTTCAGCCTGTCCGTTTGGGTACTCTACGCTCTCGCAATAGTGCCGCATATAAGGGAATTAATATTTTGATTCAGCGCGACGGGGCTAAAGACTTTTTCTGGAAAATAGCTATCAAAGACATTGATAAAAATGAAATCGACATTCATCACATTTTTCCAAGGAGTTGGTGCGAAAAGCATGATATTAATCCATCTCGTTATAACTCAATTCTCAATAAAACCCCCATATCTTCTAAAGCAAACCTTATGATTGGTGGCATTGCACCAAGTAAATATTTGCCAAAACTACAAAATCATGATGGAGTTGGACTTGACGATGCTGGCATGAATGAAATTCTTGAAAAGCACTGCATTGACTCAACTTCGCTTAGAGAAGATGACTTTGAGAGTTTTATAATATCGAGGGAACGTATGATACTTGAAAAGATTGAATCAGTAATGGGTAAACAAGTCCTTAAAGCAGATGATTCAGTGTTCAGCGAAGATGAAGACTCTGATATCTAGTAGAAACCCCATGACACAACCACCCCTCCCCCAACCCCAACTCGATCGCACCCCAATCACCCTAGAACAATACGAAGCCTACACACCCGACAAACTAGAGCTAATACATGGCTTCTATGACTACGGCTACCCAGAGGATTTCAAAGGCTTTCACCTTGCAATCCTCACAAATATGGGACTACGCGCCGCCGTTAGCCATGTCCCGATCGCACAATGGTTAGCCGCCATTCAAGAGGTAGCTTTGCAAAATCCCAAGCTTGACGATGCTTTGCGCGATCGCTTAGTTCGAGGGATAGCTGAGTTAAATGCGATCATTGAGTGTTTGGAGTAATTATGAAACTGTTATTTAAGTTGATTGGGACAATCTTGAAACTGGGAATCTATGCCTGTATCTTTCTGACACCCGTTCTAGGGGTATGGCTTGCATCTTCCCTTGCAGCATTCTCTAATCGTTCCACTTTGCTATCGGTCATCGCAGGGGTATTTCTTTTTCCAGTCTTGCCTCTGCTATGGGAGCTATGGTCGAGCTACAAGCGGCGCAAATTGGGTAAGTCAGGCGAACAGACATTAACTTGGGGCGATCGCCTAACTATAAGAACTTTGGTGATTAACCTTGTAGCGATCGTTGCATTGTTAGCTTGGCAACCAAGTAATAGCTTCATCGCTCTGTCAACAAGGGGGGACTGGATGCTAGAGGGGATGAAGGGAGACGCGGTAGAAGTCACGCGACAAAACCTATTCAAAATCGCAGGGGGATTGGAGG
>JALQCR010000061.1 GCA_023336205.1 Pseudanabaena sp. Salubria-1 | reverse complement strand
AACCCCCCCCCCCCCCCCCCCCAAAAAAAAAAAAAAAAAACCGGGCCCCCCCCCCCCCCCGCCACTTTTGTTTTGGGTTTTGATTTGTCCTATATACCAAGAAATGTAAAAAATGTAGGGGCAATTCATGAATTGCCCCTACATTTTTTTTGTCACACTCAAACTAAAGATTTATATTATTCTTCAAACTGCCAACGATCTTGAGATGCGGCTTCGTCGAAGAAGCGTTTAGGGCGAAGAGTCAGGGTGATTTTGCCAAATAGCTTCACATCTGGTGAAGACTCAAACCATGCAAACTTGAGGTTTCCATCCTCATCAGCGATCGCAAAATAGCCGTTTTCATCCCAATCACGTTGGGCGCGATCGACTAGTACTAAAACATCTTCAACGCGATTGCGAATCGTACTAACAACCTCTTCTTGAGTGATCGCTGCTTGCAAAGTATCTGTATTACATGAAACGATCACTCCATCTTCCGCTTCATGAACCACAAACCATCCTGGCAGAGTTGCCCATGTGGACTCACTAGAGGAATGTACAATCCCAAAAGGAGCCAGTTCATCAGCAAATGGAACTGCTTTGAACTGCTCAATTGACATTGGCAAAGTCCCGACGACGGGCAAAATGCGAGGGATACTATCTTCAGAATCATAACGGAAGTTAGGCAACTTAGGAGCTTTCTTTTTGGAAGGGTTAGCCATGTCAGTGAGCAGCCGTTCGATCGCCGATCTCGCCTTTTCACTATGCGCAAAACGCAATCCTCGCGCAATCAATCTTGTACGTTCTTGCGGATCGATTTTACCTTGAGCAGCTTTCAGGACTTGTAATACAACTGCATCCCCAGGGTGTCGGGTAAATCCTTCAGGCAAATTTGCCACGGAGGAAGCTTCTTTAATCGCCTTGACCACATCTTTGGCTTCTAAAACATCAAGATTCTTCTCAAGTGCAAAGGTCGCCATCGCTACTCTTTCAGACTGATTAAGTACGCGCAACTCATTGAGAATATCACTTCCTTTTTGTTCAAAATGCGCAAGGACAGTATCGGTAGCGTTTCCTGCCTGTAGGCTGGCATAGACCTGTGAAGCAACGACAATCTGATTTTGTTGAACTGGCTCAAAACCCGTATTTTCAAAAATTGCGAGGGAGTTCTCTCCCATTTTTTGTAGCATTTGGCAAGCAATTCCCCACTGCACCCAAGTTCCTTCTTTGTGGCGTAAGAGTTTTAAAAGTCCTTCAGAGTCGGTGGGAAGAGTTTCTACTGGGGTTGGCATAGTTGTAACTGGAAATAAATTAGAAATGAGAGAGATCGCTTTGCTCTGCCATGTAACATTTATATCATCTCACCTTAGAGGCTCGATCCCCCAAACACACAAATAGCCAAGAACTCAAGTTCTTGGCTAAAAGCTCAAGTCATCTAAAGATGACTAAATCAAATCAACCTGTTGTTGCAAACCATTTCAACGGGTTTTAGTTTTTAGCCCGCACTTGAGTGCAGGGCTATTGGTCTTAAGCAGCAACTTGCTTGTGATTATTTTTATGTTCGCGCATCGAGTTCACAAAACGCTCAAATAAATAATCAGCATCATGTGGTCCAGGACTGGCTTCAGGGTGATACTGCACTGAGAAGATTGGCAAAGTTTTATGCTCTAAACCTGCGACAGTGCGATCGTTGAGGTTGATGTGGGTCAACATTGCGGGAGATGCATCAAAAGACTCACCTGTGAGCGCAAAGCCATGATTTTGGCTAGTGATTTCGACACGACGATCGGCATTTTCAGCTTGGTTTTGAGCAGGTTGATTGAGTCCTCGATGTCCAAACTTGAGCTTAAAGGTGTCGCCACCCATTGATAAGCCCAAAATCTGATGTCCTAAGCAAATACCAAACATCGGCTTGTCCGCAGCAAGCAAAGCCTTAGCAGTTTCGATGCCTTGAGTAACGGCGGCAGGATCGCCAGGTCCGTTCGATAGGAAAATTCCGTCGGGGTTATAGGAGAGAATCTTTTCGGCGGAAGTATCTGCGGGAACAACGATCACGCGGCAACCATAGCTAGCAAGGCGGCGGAGAATATTACGCTTGACTCCGAAGTCGATCGCTACAACAGTCATCGCTTCACCTGTTAACTGCGATGGTTCGATAAATTCCCATGCAGGTAAGGTTTTGTCTGCCCATTCATAAATGCGATCAGTTGAGGCGGCTTGAGCAAGGTTTTGACCTTGCATCGAGGGAGCTGCTTTTACTTGTGCTAATAAGACTTCAGGATCAAGAATTTCCGTGGAAATACCACCATTCATGGCTCCAAGCGATCGCAACTTTCGGGTAAGTGCGCGAGTGTCAATTCCTGCAATGCCGACGACATTATGCGCCTTGAGGTAATCGGGCAGAGACTGACGCGATCTCCAATTGCTAGGGACAGCCGTAATATTTCGAGCAATTACACCACGCACCTGTGGGCGATCGGATTCATCATCTTCGGGGGTTACGCCTGTGTTGCCAAGTTCGGGACAGGTAAAAGTTACAATTTGACCTCGGTAGCTGGGATCGGTCATTACCTCTTGGTAGCCAGTCATACCTGTATTAAATACTACTTCACCGATCGCGGTTCCTGATGCGCCGAACGCATAGCCACGGTAACAAGTACCATCTGCCAAGACCAAAATTGCTGCTTGCTTTGTTGCCATATCTTCAAATACTCGTTCGTTGCTGTCCACTATTCAGTTACTTATTTTGGACACTAGCGCACATTCTAAACGTTATCTAGGTCACAAGATCAAAAAAGAAGGCTTGCATTGCAAGCCTTCTTTTGATTTAGCTAAGAACTTCAGCGATTTCAATTACTTGACCATCGGGGTCTTTGACCAAAAAGTTGAGTGGCTTTTCGCTACGGACTTTGTGTTTAATGCCTTTGACTTGAATCTGCAACAAGAGTTGCTCTACACAATCGCGATTGAAGCAAATATGTCGTCCTCGGTTTGCGTCAGTAACATTGGCTCCAGGGACAATGTGCAATTGGACGTTTTTCTTTAGTTGATACCATGCGCCATCCATGTCTGCTGAATATTGCTGCGATCTCGATCGCCTGGCTTCAGCAGGAATATAAATGGGATCGGCAGGTGCGCCCATGCCATATTCGTAGCCATAGTAATAATGTAGCGGCACATCTGCGATCGGCAGTTTCATTTCGCCTTCATAAAAATATCGCGCTTGATCGAGGTTGGAAACCATGATCGTATGTACTTTTGGTGCGCTGGTGAGAAACATCCACATGGCAACTGCGTATGCGCCGAGGAGCATAACCATGATGCCTTGAGTAGAAAAAATTGACTCCATCGTAAAGCAACTACATATTAAGAGACTTAGGCTTTTAGTTTAACGCAACTGTCATGGGTTTAAGTCACAAACTACACGATCTGACGATTTGCCTTATGGTTAGTGCGGCACAAAGTGCCGCACTAACCTATAAATCTAGGTATCGTAGGGAATATCTGAGGGTTTTTTGCCAATGGTTACCGTAAAGCTAGGAAATTTTACTAAGTCCGCAGTAAATTTTTCATCTAATGTCAGGGCATATTTGCGATCGGACAATAAAACTACGGGAATATGCTCTCGATCTTCTTTATTAGAAACTAACTTTCTTTCTACTTTTTTTGTGAAATGCTCTTGCTTAAATTCTTTTATCTGCTCGTTACTAATTCGATTTAATCGACCTTGCTGGGTTAAGAGATTAATAATCACGGCAATATTATTACCTGATGCAGCATGTCCCATCGTTCTGTAATATTCAGCTATCAATTTTTGGGAAATAACTAAGTGAGCATTATCATCATGTTTTTTGGGATTAGAGTTAAACTCTATTAGCCATTTAATTAACTTTTTGTACTCAGGATCGATAGGATTAGAGAAGTTTTTAGCTATATTGTTATCGATAAATATATCTTTTCTAGTCATTAGATATTCTTAAAATTTAAACCTATCAAGCATTAAGAGCTATATCCATTGTGTCAATCATATATGTCTCAAAAAATCCTTTGGGAGCATTTAAGATTTGTCCATCTTTAGTAAATTCAATGCGATGAGCAATGCTGCCATCTTTAATCGAGTTTTCAAAATAATACACTGCTACTTCTTCAGGATGAATTTCTTCTTTGACAATTAGCAATCTCAATCGATTTAGCAAATACTCACTATGAGTTTCAACAATATAGTTTTTATTTCTCTCTTTAACTTGCTTAACTAAATAGTCGCCTAAGTTAGCTTGAACAGATGGATGTAAATGTATTTCTGGCTGAGACATAATTAATGTTGAATTGTTCCACAACTGCAAATCAGCAACAATAATGGGTAAGAACTGACTAATACCGAAACCTACATCGGCTAATGATTCCCATCTACTTTTGCTTTTAACTTTTACTTTTATCTCAAATCTGCCACCTAGCAACTTGTGTGTTCTAATATCATGTAATATATTGACAGCTTTGAGCAGAGAAACTAAATCATACAGTCTGCCTGATTGCCTATCATGCCAATCTAAAATTTGGTCAATATATCCAGAGCCAAATTTATCAACTTTGTTGTTTGATTTTGACAAATAATAAGTGCGATCTGGATGTAATCTAAAAGAGCTTATAAAATTAAATTCTTCATCCAAGCTGTCGTATAGACTATCAGAAAAGCTGTCAATTATTGGGTAGCTACCGTAATGTTCTTTAGTTATATCATCTATATTACTAGTCCGCAGATTTGCTGAATTTACAATAGCACCATCTTTTAGATTTAAGTTTGCAATATAATCACCGCCAACCTCTCTCATTAATTCTATTTGTTCCAATCTAGATCTCATTTTTAAATCGTTTATGACTGGATATCTATTTCTTGTCTCAAATTCCCAATTAGTGTCAAAAACAAATGTCTCAAAATCAGTCACTATGTTTAAATATATACCTAGTTTATTATTTGTATTATGGTTAAATGCTACGTCTTCTCCCCCACCCATATTTACATAATCTCCATTAAGAGATAAGTATAAAGGAAAGGAATTACTAAGACGATGAATACTTTGTAATGGAGCTAGTATTCCGTATATTAAAGAACTTTTACCACTGCTGTTTTCACCTGTAAGTAAAGTTATTCTTGAGAAGGAAACATCTACTTCTTTGAAGCACTTAAAGTTTTTTAGGGCTAGTCGTTCGATCCGCATAATTATCTCTTTGAAAATAATTTTTACTATAAGCGTTGTTTTACCACATTTTTATTTAAAAATCTTGCCGATCGCAAGCTAAGCGCAAAATTTTTCCTGCCAACATCGCAGCTCCAAAGCCATTATCAATATTCACCACGCCCACACCCGTCGCACAGGAATTAAGCATCGTTAGCAATGGCGCAAGCCCATTAAAACTAGCACCATAACCAATACTCGTCGGCACAGCCACAATCGGGCAATCAGCCAAACCAGCAACCACACTCGCCAGCGCCCCTTCCATGCCAGCGACCACGATAATCACATCAGCATCCGCGATCGCATCACGATGACTGAGCAAGCGGTGGATACCTGCAACACCCACGTCCCAAAGCCGCTTCACTGTAAATCCGCATAGCTCACCTGTAACCGCCGCTTCTTCTGCGATCGGCAGATCGGCAGTTCCTGCGGTAAGGATTGTCATTGTGCCTTGCTTTTTCATGATTGACTCACCGAGACAACAAATTTGGGCGATCGGGTAATATCGTAAACCGCGCAAGGATGGCTGAATTAGTTCATAAACAGAAGATGAGATCTTAGTTGCCATTACCAAGGGGTTTTTGGACTCCATCACCCGCATAATTTGGACAATTTGCTCAGGAGTCTTACCCAAGCCAAAAATCACTTCAGGAAAACCTGTTCGTAAAGTGCGATGGTGATCGATTTTGGCGAAATCTCCAACCGATTCATAGTGGAGATATTTCAATTCTTCTAAAGCTCTCTCTGGGCTAAGCTCTCCTTTCGCTACTGTTTCCAGAATTTGCTTTAAGTTGTCATGCATAGAAATTAAATTTGCTGATTTAGGGCAATGCTTCGGATAGTTTACTGATTTTACGTTACCGTCAATTCTTCGCCACACTTTTAATAGGCTTGTCCGAAAGGCTTTGGAAATATAGCAATCCCGCAGAGGTTAGGAACGTAAAGTAAGCGATCGCTTGTCCAAGAAATAGGCGATCGCGAAAGCCAAACAAAGCTTTAAGCAAGATTCCAGGGAATTCTTTGTCGGGAAGAATCTCATGTACATCCCACACTAAACCACCCAGAAGACAAGAAGTTAATTCAGTTGTTGTATCAGTTGGGAAACAAAGTTTAGTCTGCGAGAGTTCGGCATAGGCTGCCACGGCTTTGTCAAGATGCCCGATCGCACTGATAACTAGTCCTGCAACGATTAATAATAGAAATACACCCATTGTTTGAAAGAATACTTTGAGATTGATGCGAATCCCGAATTGAAACAGTGCAACCCCGATCGCTACTGCCCCAACTAAACCTGCGATCGCGCCCAAAATTGGCGCAAGTCCACCTTGCAGCTTAGCGGAGATAAAAATCACCACCTCAAAACCTTCGCGCAAAACTGCGATCAAAATCAGCGTAAAAACCGCCCATCCTGCATTCTTTTCATTCGCGATCGCCTTGCCAATTCGCCCCTCGATTTCTCCCTTCAGCGCCTTAGCATTTTCGGTCATCCAAACCAACATCCAACTCAACATGGCGATCGCGATAATACCCAAAACTCCCTGCCACAATTGCCCATAAAAAGCGGCTTGATCTGGATCGGTACTTTCGACCTGTTTTAAAAACCAATTCAGTAATATCCCCACCACAAAGCTAGCTAATACTCCTGTACCAATGCCGCCAAATACCCAAGGGTTAAGCGAACTGCGATCGGCTTTTTTGAGATATGCCATCACGATACCCACCACAAGGGCGGCTTCGACTCCTTCGCGCAAGGTAATCGCAAAAATCGGTAAGGCTGCACTGAAATCCATATAAGTTTCCTTTAGTTTATTAGTAGCTCTCTCTCTTCCTTTATCAAAGTTAACCTATATACATTGTGATC
This sequence comes from Pseudanabaena sp. Salubria-1, assembly GCA_023336205.1. GTDB lineage: Bacteria > Cyanobacteriota > Cyanobacteriia > Pseudanabaenales > Pseudanabaenaceae > Pseudanabaena. The sequence continues at coordinate 26,067 of JALQCR010000061.1, read as the reverse complement.
GTCCTTAACAAAAACTAGCCAAATAGCGATCGCCTATCTATCCACACAACCAGCGCTCGCCTCCCAGAGAATCCATCAAGCCTATCCAACTCCTATAAACTTGCGATTGTCCCTCTAAAAAAACGTAAGAATGGGGATCAGAGAGATGGAAGAAGGATGGCGTTTCATCGACTTGAACTTGGGGTTGGTCTTTAATCCACATTGCAAGTTCTTCCACTTTAGCTTCTAAGCCTCGCCACCTCCTCCACACTCAAACCCGAAGCCCGACTAATCGCCAGATCATCCAAAACATCCAACAACTGCCGCGCCATTTCCAATTTGCCCTCAAGCAGACCTTCAGCCTTGCCCTCAGCCTTGCCCTCAGCCTTGCCCTCAGCCTTGCCCTCAGCCTTGCCCTCAGCAAGTCCTTGAGCTTTGCCCTCAGCAAGTCCTTGATTGATGGCTTTTTTAATCACATTGCGTTGATCATGGATAAACATCTCCTGCATCTCCATATCTTCAATTTGCTCAGGTGTGAGATTGATCTCATTAGCGATCGCAAATGCTTGACTAATCTCAGGCACAAGATTCATACTTTCAGGCACAATAGCCAACTGTCGTGCACATTTCAAGAAATATAACCACTTGTCCGCCAAGGTTTCTAAATCCTTAACATCCTTCTCAAACTTTGGCAACTCCACAAATACCAACTCAATGTCATAGATAGGATAATCAATCAAAAAATCTTTTTCCTTGAGAATAAACCGCGAAATTAGTTGATTGATTTCTGGAAACATCACAAAATCGGTAATTGTCAGCGCAATTACAGGATTTAATAAACTATAGTCTTGACCAACTCCCAGTTGATTAGAATATGCCTTCGCCGCATTATACAAAATCCGCTTCTCAAAACCCTCAATATTCAACACCTGCATCTCGATAATTACAGTTGTCTCATTATCTAGTGTGGCTTTTACATCTAGATAAGTCTGCTTAACACCGCGTATTTTTGGCGCTAGATAAGGATTAAGGATCTCCAAATCTTGGATTACAGGTTTCCCATCATAGAGAATGGCATTGAGAAAGCTGATTAGAATATCATGACTCTGCTCAGAGCCAAAGATTTTCTTAAACGCATAGTCAGTTTTCGGGTTAATAAATCGCATAGTTTAATTGGGCAACGCTACATCACATTATTCTAGATTTATCTAAGGCTAAATTTTCCGATGTGGTATGTCGCTTATAAAACCAAAATTTGTTGGGGGCGGGCTTCGCCCGCCCCCAACAAATTTTGGTTTTAATTAATTTTCATTCCTAAGTAGGTTGTTGAAATTAAATGTAGGATGGGTTAGCGAAAGCGTAACCCATCATCTTTGCAGATATGATTTTACATCACCAATGATATAGCTTCTCACCCAACTGGGCTTTGTAACTTTAAGAAGTGACGTTTAGAGTGAGACGAATATTGCCTTTTGCTGTCGATGACAAGACAACATTTTGTAGCGATCGCTTGATCAAGTCTACAAGATTTTTATCTGTCACTGTTGAAACCACATCATCCAGTACAAACCTTGTTAATCTACCATTTTGAATGGGAATCTCTAAGACCACAGTTCCATTGAATCCAGCAGGAACATTAATTGACTGCAATTGTTGAGCGATCGCCTGTTGCACAATGCTAATATCAACACCAGCAATGCCTGAGATACTCACGATTTGGACTTTTGATACAGTAGATTGTTGGCTTACCTTTGATGGTTCAGCAGGAGAATTAATACTATCAACTTTAGGACTGAGCCTAGTGTTAAGCTGATCCCCTCCAGTTAATGTAGTTCCTCCTTGTAATCTGACTCGCGAATTATATTGCTGAGAAGTCATAGGTACAGAGCTTGGGGCAGCAGGCTTGAGACTTCGACTATCGGCGATTTCGCCTGAAGTCACGCCAAAATTTACACCCTGAGGCATTTCTACAGGAACATTTACTGTAACCTTGCCACCATCAGGATTGACTCGCACTTCTTCACTCACGGCAACAAAAGCAGTGTATTGAGAGAGCAAACGGTAGTTGAGAGCAGTTTGAGTCACTGCATCAACAAGTGATTTGACTTCGCCGCCAAACATCTGATTCATTAAATCTTTAATGCGCGCGCGTCCCCATAGTTGGGCAATGCCGAGATTACTATTACCCTTATCAAAATTTACATCAAGAGTTTGCTCGTAGCTTTCACCACCTGCGGCGACACCTGTGATTTTGAGTTTGCCGTTAATGCGATCGCCTTTTTTGCCAAACAATACTAAAGGCTGCTCCGCAAATAGGTCGGGCGCATTGCTAGGATAGATTTCGGGAGCCGCACCATCACCTTCCCATTTAGCTTGAATATTTGTGAGAACAGGATTGTTGATTTGACGAAAGAATTTTTCGGCAACTTCTTGGGTTGGTTCATCTTGGCGCACTACTCGCGATGTACCTCGTCCCATTTCGGCAACACGCTCTAACAGATAGCGATTGACAGAACTACCAACACCGAAACTATAGAGGCGATTTCCTGGCTTAAGATTTTTCTGAACGGCGGCGATTACTTCATTGTCGTTGCCAATATAGCCATCGGTAATTAGTACCACGCTGCGAATACGTCCATTAGATGATGAGGGGAAGTTAGTTACAGCATTGATGCCATTCATTAATTCTGTACCTCCATTAGCATCAACTTGATCGATATAGTTCATCGCCTTTTGACGATTGGCAACGGTATTTTGGAGCGGATAGCTAGAAAGCTGACGAGTGGTGCTAGAAAAATCAATAATTGTGAAAGTGTCGTTGGGATTCAATCCATTGATAAAGCGACGCATCAGTTCCCTTGATTTGATAATCGGATCGCCTGATTGGGAACCTGATGTATCCATTAAAAACACGACATCCTTAGGCACAATTTGATCGGCACGATAGGCGATCGCAGGAATCAGATAAGTAGCAAAGTGTGAGCCTTGGTCGGTTGTGGTTGTGAGAATGGTGGGCTGAGTGCGATCGCTACTGATTTTGTAACGCACAATCAAGTCCTTATTTGGAATGTTATCGCCAGCCGCTAATTTTAGTTGCATGGTTTCGCCATTATTCTGAACATCAATGCGATGGGAAGTGGAGTAAAGATTACGAATAGGAACGCCTGCATCAATTTGCAAGCTCACCGTAATATCATTGCCCGATCTCGTTTCAGGTTTGAGCACAGGTGGATTAATGCGTGAAGCGTCGGGAACTTGGAGCGTATTTCCCTTGGGATCGATCGCAGCGCCTGGAATATAGCGAGGTCCTACGACCATTGGGAATACAAATTCATAATCGCCTTGCTCAAATTTCAAGCTTTCGGTGTAGCGAATCGTCACCTTGATTTGTTCACCTGGTTTGATATTGGCAAGAGATTGCGTGAAGATATTATCCCGTTCTTGCTCTAGCAACCCCGCTGTGCGTCCTTCTTTGCGGGCGCGATCATAGATTTCTTTGGCTTCTTCACGTTTTTTGATATCCCCTTTAATCACGCGATCGCCGATCTTAATTTCCATGTCATCGACAGCCGCTTGGTCTGGCAATGGGAATACATATATGGCTTCTAAGGGTTTGTCATAGGGATTCTGAAAAGTTTGGGTGACTTCTACCCTTGAAATGTTGCCAGATATTTTTCCTTTTACGTCAGTATTGGTTAGGGTAAATTCTTGTTGCTTGCGATCAGTTGTTTGGACATATAACCCACCAACGGGACGATCTTTATTTGTTTCGGCGCGAGGAGTGCGATCGCTGACTGGTTCGAGAATTCCTGTTCTAAGCATCGTGCTAGGGTTTTGTGGAGTTTTAGCGATCGGGCTAGACTGGGCTAAGGTGCGATGAGCGATCGCACCAGCAAGGATGATCGCAACAGGTAAGGCGATATAGATAGGCTTAATTGATTTCATAGTAATTTCGCTCCTCAGCGCCTGCATCCTTGTTTTAGGCAGTTTTGCAAGCTGTTAGTGTTTCTTGATCTTGAGTTTCTCACTCTTAGTAAGGATTAGTTTCTCAGTTGCAGTTTTTGTAACAAGAAAATTTTTTGTTTAAATAATCACATATTTTTTTCGTGTAAGCTAAACTGTTATTATCGTTTTTATTCAACAGTAATATGCTACATATTCAGAGCTTATCGGAAAATCTGAACAATAGAGAAGTTCTAATTCTTTATGAATTGCAACAGTATCCAATACGAATTAATAACGGAATATGGATATTGTCTGACAATCCTAAAAATTTAGTTGAAAATGTCACTAATAACATTAAGACGAGAATTTTCACAGCTATCAGTACTCTTGAAGAAAAAGGTTTAATAGAGACAAAAGATAATGAAATACATATCAGTCAACTAGGAAGAGAAGTAACTGAATATCTACAAGAGGAACAGTCAGTACAAGTCAATACATCAAATTCAAAGCGTCAAGCTAATCTCCAAGCAAAGCTAGATAAAAGCAATGAAATGCTTGACTTATATAGGCAAGGCTTGTCCTATCAAGATATTGGTGATTTGTATAACTTGACTAGAGAAAGAGTGCGTCAACTTCTAGATTTTAATCCTGCTTTTCACGAGTATTTAATCGAGAAAGAAAATGCAGAAATTCTAAAAAGGCAAAAAGATGAAGAAGAAAAGGAAATACAAGAAGAGATCAAGCGACAAGAACAACGTGCTAGAAGTATAATCGCAATGTTTCCAGAGCGTGTTGCAGAACTATGGGATTACGAAAAAAATGGGGAGCTTAAGCCTGAAGATGTTCATGCGGGAAGTACAAATCAAGAAATTTGGCTTAAATGTCCTATTGATGGTTTCTCTTGGAAAAAACAAGTTCGTAGCATTGCTTTCTACAGTTGGGAACGAAGCGGAACAAGTGGATGTCCCAAGTGCGCGGGAAAAAGCAAAAAAGCTGAAAAACAGCCTCCCGTAATTGAAGTATATCCTGAATTTATTTCCCAGTATTGGGACTATAAAAAAAACAATGATTTAGGAATTAATCCGTCTGAAGTAACTCTTAGCAGCAACAAGAAGGCATGGTTTAAATGCCCTATTGATGAAAATATATGGCAGTCTAGCATTGCCACAACAATAAATCAGCAGTGGTCAAAGGGAAACGCTGGTTGCAGAGTTTGTAATGGTACTTCTCATCGCAAAATTGGAGAATGGCAGCGTAAAGAGCCAATAGCAATCGAATTTCCTGATGAAATTGCTAAATATTGGTTTTACAAAGCAAATGAAGAGCTAAAACTCGATCCTATGAAACTGACAAGTGGATCGGGGAAAGAAGCATTTTTTAAATGCCCTATTGATGGTCATGAGTGGGTAGCTCCTTTATCTCAAATTATAACTTCTTGGAAAAGAGGAAATAGCGGTTGCCCAGCTTGTAGAGGGTTCGTTTCAACTGAAGGTAACTCATTAATTTCTCTATATCCAGATTATGTTAAACAGTATTGGGACTATCCAAAGAATAATACTTCAGGCATATATCCTGACAAAGTAACAAAAGGTTCCAACAAAAAAGCTTGGTTTAAATGTCCTATAGATGGATATGAATGGGAAACAAGTATAAACAGTATTACTAATAGTGCATGGATTCGAGGTAATAGTGGATGCGCTCGTTGCTTTGGTTGGAGTCTAGAAGCTATTCGTCAATTTGTTGCTAGTTTAGAAGGTTACATCCCCAACTTAACTCAAGCAGAATTGTATAAAATCTTTGAACAGTCAGGCGCTTTAGGGACACAGAATGTTGAAGGTTTAAAAATTGTTAAAGATATTATCAGGGGCAAACTTTCAGGGCAAAAACTTCGAGATTTAATTCAGGGTAGAGAAGTCAAAACATCTAATGCTGACAGTAACTCAGATGATAATCTCAAAGCTGATGATGAACTGCAAATAGTCGATGCTGCGAATATATCTCAAACAGACAATAATTTTGAAACTAACAGTGACTCTTCAAAACAAAACGAAGAATCTGGTGAATTACCAAGAATCAAAGTCCAGAAAAGTCTAGAGTTTTTGAACAGTCAAATCGTTGCATCAGCCGATCAGGAAGCTATTGATTTCTTTATTGCTTCTCGGCGTAATCGGATTTGGGCAGAAGTCTTTGAAGATGAATCTGCCGTTGAAAGCGTAGAAGCTTTTACTGAAGAAGGTTATGGTCGTCAAGTGCGAGATCAATTTCTTGATGAATATACACAGGCTCAAAATATGCAGATTCCCACAGGCTGGGCATTTCGCATCAATGGCAAAATTACACCACCAAACTTAATGCAAAAGTTAGCGGCGGTCAGGCTTCGCAACCAACAGCGAATGTTAAACCTATCACTAACTGGAACAGGTAAAACCATCGGCGGTATTCTTAGCAGTCGCATTATTGACGCTCATCTTACGGTGATTATTTGCCCACTAGATACCATTCACAACTGGCACACAGAAATCAAAGAAGTATTTCCCGATAGCCGAGTCACAACCAAAAACTTTAACCCGCATTGGATTGATATTGAAAGCGGACATCATTACATTATTCTTAATCATGAAATGTTTCAGCAGCCATCAACCCCTGCTCATATTCGACAACTACTAGACCGCTATCAAATCGACTTGATCATTGTTGATGAGATTCATCGCTGCAAACATCGTAATGAAGATCCATCTAAACGTCGGCAGATGGTTCTCGCACTAATCACCAATGCTACTGAGAGAAATCCTAACCTTCATGTACTTGGTATGAGTGCAACACCTGTGATCAACAATCTAAAAGAAGGTAAAAGCCTAGTTGAATTAGTTACAGGTGTAGAACGCAAAGATCTTGGCGAAAAAGCTACACTCAATAACTGTATGCGTCTGCATCAAGCATTTGCAACTGTGGGCATCCGTTCTAAAGTCAAGCCCAAAATCACAATCAACAAAATTAAAATTCCCGTTGACTGTACGCACCTAGTTGACAAGATTCGTGAAGAAGGTACTTCTGTCCTAAAAATGGAACAAATCCTAACCAGTGCAAGGATTCCAGCTATTCTTAACGAAATTCGTCCTAAGACTATCGTTTATACCCATTACGTTGAAGGCATAGTCGATCAACTAAAAGCTGCTATTGAAGGTGCTGGCTGGACAGTTGGTTTTCACATGGGTGGCGATAAAAGTGGGAAAAATGATTTTATTGATGGGTCTATTGATGTGTTGATTGCTAGCAGTGCAATGGCAACAGGTGTTGATGGATTTCAAAAAGTTTGCGATCGCTTGATTCTCAATATTCCACCTTGGACAAGTGCTGAACTTGAACAGCTAGAAGGACGCTTGAACCGTCAAGGTCAAATTCACGATACGCTCTCAATTCTTATGCCTGTTACCTATGGTTTAGATGACGGTGAACATTGGAGTTGGGATGAAGGTCGATTGGCAAGATTGCAAAATAAGCAAACAGTAGCCGATGCTGCCGTTGATGGTGTCATGCCTGATGGACAACTGCGAACAGAATCTCAAGCATTCCGCGATCTACGCAAATGGCTAGAGCGATTAAAAACTGGTGAGCAAAAACCAATCGTTCGCCCCAGAATCTTTGTCCCACTTCCAGACACAGATCCCGCCGATGTTCAGCGCCGCAATGTTAACTATGGAGACTTTAGCCGCATGAATGCACGTTGGAATACTAGCTATAGTCAAACCAACTATGAGCGCTTACAGAATAATCCTGAAGAGTGGATGCAGTATCACACTCTTTATCAAGAAGCTAGAAAAACTTGGTCTGTTCTTCCCTATCAAGAATCTATTAAATGGCTACAAAAGCGATCCGATCTGGTTGTAGGTGATTTTGGTTGTGGTGAAGCCCTAATTTCTAAAGCATTAGCCGATAAACATACATTTTACAATTTTGATTTCATCGCGATCAATGATTCCGTCATCGAATGTGATGTGTCTCAAGTTCCCCTAGAAGATGGCTGTTTAGACGTTGCCATATTTAATTTATCGCTCATGGGTTTAAACAGCGATGATTACATCCGAGAAGCAGCTCGTACACTCAAACTCGATGGACAACTTTGGATTTACGAAGTAGCTTCACATTTCAGGTATTTACAAGAATTTATTGCGACACTTGAAAAATTAGGTTTCAGAATCATTGACTCTAACGAAAACTGGAAATTCTGGCATGTTAGAGCAATCAAATCCGAGGAAATGAGTCTAAATCAATCATAATAATTCACCTGATAATTACAATAAAACTAACAAAAAAGCGCTTGATGCTATGCATCAAGCGCTTTTTTGTTCTTACGGAGAGGGGGAGATTCGAACTCCCGTTAGGTGTGACCCCAAATCTGATTTCGAGTCAGACGCATTCAACCACTCTGCCACCTCTCCAAATATCTTTTGCAGTGTCTTTTGGTAAGCAAAGCGAATGTAATAATATCACAGTAAATATGCTTTTAAGTAGCTAGGCATAAGAAAATTTAAAAAGCGCAGGCTAAGATCCCCGACTTTTTTGTAAATTTGCAAATTACCTTTGTTTGCTTAGAAAAAGTCGGGGATCTGGGCATTGACAGGTTTCTTTATGAGATCATCTACTTTTAATGGAGAATTCCTTAAAAGCTCAGTATAATATTCTCATTCTTCACATTCCAGCAGATTTTTCGACCACCATAGGGAAAGAATAACCATGCGAAATGTCACTCTCCATGCCTTTAATTGGCGATACACAGATATTATTGACAATTTGGATTCTATTCGAGAAGCGGGGTATGGAGCGGTGCTAATCCCACCTCCGCTTTACTCAGATCCTAATGGCGATCAGTGGTGGCAAAGGTATCAACCCAAGGATTATCGAGTATTGCTGTCCCACTTAGGAGGCAAGAAGGATCTGGAAAAGTTGATTCAGGCTTGCCATGAAAGCACTCCCAAAATACAGGTATATGCAGATCTTGTGGTTAACCACATGGCAAACGAAGCTCGTAAAGATCATTTCGATTTTCCAGGTGCAGCCGAGCTTGAGCGTTACCAAAAACAGCCAGACTTGTTTGAGGAGAACCGATTATATGGTGACCTCAGTAAAGGCTTATTTTCTGTTTTCGACTTTAACAATGCTGGTGAGATTGATAGCGATGAGTGGTCAAATCGAGATGCCGTAATCTATCAGAATTTATCGGGGTTGCCTGATCTCAAAAATTCTGACTGGGTGTTGCAGCAGCAGACCGCTATGGTAGAAGCCATGGCAGAAATGGGTTTCGATGGCTTTCGGATTGATGCCATTAAACATATTACCGAGCGAATGATTGATAACTTCGCTGATAATCCTAAGTTTCGGGATCGATTTTGGTTTGGTGAAGTGCTAACAGGTAGCGATCGCGATGAGCGGATATTTCTTGACCCATTCCTAAGGGAAACTTGGATTTCAGGCTATGATTTCCCACTATTTCAAACTATGCGTGAAGCATTTGGAATGGGTGGTTCTTTGCGGTCATTGGCTCGTCCTGAAAAACAAAATAATGCTTTGCCTTGGAATCGATCAGTAACCTTTGTAATCAACCACGATATTCCTCACAATGATGGATTTCGCTTTTGGTTATTTGATCCACAAGATGAACATTTGGCTCATGCTTACATCTTGGGACGCGATGGAGGAGTGCCTCTGATTTATTCTGACCATAATGAATCTCGTCATTCGGAGGATCGCGATCGCTGGTTAGATATATATAAACGAGCCGATATGGTAGCGATGATCCATTTTCATAATGCTGTTCATGGTCAGCCGATGGTTATCCTTTATGAAAGTGACTTATTGCTAGTATTCCGCCGAGGCGAAAATGGAATTGTGGCGATAAACAAAAGTGGCTCAAACCAATGGGCAAATTTCAGCACTTGGGGACTGAAAAACCCTGCTAAATATCGAGATCTCATCCATCACTATGAGATGACCCTTTCTGGAAATACGCTGTCCCTATTTGTCCCACCCCGAACAGCCCAAATGTGGTTAGCCGAATAGCTGTCGCCAAACATGGCAGAACATAGAGAGCTATGTGCTCAAGCCCAAAGCAATAAATATTTATTGTTATAAAACCCAAAAAATTGAGTGGCGGGGGGGGGGGGCGCCCCCCAAATATTTTTTTTTTTTTTTTTTTAAGCGTTAGTGGCAAGAAAACGGGGTTTTTGTGAAGATTCTGTCCATAACATTAGCTCTCCATCGGCATTTGCCGCCGCTAATTTTTTGCCCTGTGGTTGCCATTGCATTGCTGTAATCTCACCCATTGGCGTTTCTAATGCTTGTACCCAATCCTTGGCATCTTTCCAAATTGCAATCCTGCCATTTTCATCAGCAGAGGCAAGTACTTCAGATTTAGGTTTGAAAGCAACAAAGCCGACGATACTGTTATGTCCTTTGATTACTTCACCTTCCCAACCAACATTCAGATCAGCATGTTTTTCCCACACAACTACATCTGAGCCACTAGAGGAAGCTAATAACGGCGAATTTTTTGCTGGTTGACCAATCAAAGGAACGATATTCAGGCATGGGAGCATAGAACAGCTAAATGTGATTCTCCCGCAAAACCAAAAAAAACGGGGGCGCCCCCCCCCCCCGCCACTTATCTTTTGGTTTTTAATTCACTAAAGTGTGGCGACACTTTGGTGAATTAAAAACCAAACCCAGTAAGGGTTTTAAAATCACAAAATGGCGCAGCCATTTTGTGATTTGGTATTATTGCTACATTTTAAAAAATTATTTGGTTTTAGTTAGGGCTGATAGCGCTATATTCACAACAATGAAATCACATGAATCAGGAATGGCTATATGAAATGGGATGAAATGCGCGAGAGCGATAACGTAGAAGACCAGCGCGATGGTTCTGATGATGAGTCATCTACACCAAACAATTTAAGTTCATCATCAATGGGAATGCTGGGCGGGTTAGGTGGTGGCGCGATGGCGATCGCAGTTATCGTTGGGCTAATTTTTAAGGTTGATCCCTCTCAGATTTTAAATTTGATTGGTGGCAACAATAAACCTGCCCCTGCACCACAAGCCCTAGTCAAAAAGCCAGCCCAAGATCGCGACTCGGCATTTGTGAAATCAGTACTTGGTGATACTGAAGATACATGGGAGCGCATTTTTAAGCAGCAGCTAAACAGTAATTATCAAGCACCAAAATTAGTTCTATTTGATGGTTACGTTAATTCAGCCTGTGGATCAGCCAAAACTTCGGCAGGTCCTTTTTATTGCCCTGCCGATCGCAAAGTTTATCTAGATATGGGTTTCTTTAGATATCTAGAAGCTACGGCTGGCAATGATGCTGACTTTGCGAGAGCCTATGCGATCGCCCATGAAGTTGGTCATCATATTCAAAATTTGCGCGGCACATCAGGCAAGGTCAGGCAGTTGAAATCTACTGCAAGTAAGGCTAAAGCTAATGAACTGTCGGTGAGGATAGAACTGCAAGCGGATTGTCTGGCAGGTGTTTGGGGACACTTCACGGCTCAACGAGGTCTGATCACGGATCAAGATGTGACTAAAGCTCTAAATACCGCGACTCAGATCGGCGACGACTATTTGCAAAAGCAATCTAAAAGCGGTCATGTAATTCCAGAATCTTTTACTCATGGAACTTCTGAGCAAAGAGTAACTTGGTTTAAACGTGGTTTAAACACAGGTGATATCAACCAATGTGATACTTTCGAGACTAATAAGTTATAAAAGAGGGGCGCAAAGCGCCCCTCTTTTATAACTCCTGATCAGTCCAAGATTTGGGATCTTCTAATGGTTCCAAATGCGTGAGAACGTTCATATGTGGTAAAGCGTTACAGATAGCAGATTCAACCTCTTCGCATAAGTCATGTCCTTCTTGCACAGACCAAACTCCTGGAACGAGGATATGAAAAGATACAAACCTTCTTGTCCCTGCCATTCTGGTGCGAATTGCATGAAACTGTACTTGATGGCGATCATAGGAAGAGAGAATTTCATTGATCATTTGCCTCTCTTCTAGAGGAATAGAAGCATCTAAAAGTGCTGAACCACTTTCTTGTATAAGTTTTACGCCAGTCCAAACAATATTTGCCGCGACTAATAGAGCAATCAAGGGATCGAGAATCAACCAACCTGTTACAGAAACTAAGAATAATCCAAGAATTACGCCCACAGAAGTCCATACATCAGTGAGTAGGTGATGAGCATCGGCTCGCAAAGTAATTGAGTGTAAACGTTTACCTTCTCTGAGTAATATAAGCGCAGTTCCTCCATTAATTGCCGATGCAACTAAGGAAAGTACTAGCCCAATGCCAAGCTGTTCAAGAGGTTGAGGATTTAATAATCTTGGAATTGCCGCGATCGCAATACTTACAGCTGCAACGAGGATCAAGGCTCCTTCAAATCCACTCGAAAAATATTCAGCTTTAGAATGTCCAAATACATGCTCTTCATCGGGGGGCTTGGTGGCATAGGTCAACGCCCATACTGCACCGATCGCAGCTACGAGATTAACTCCTGACTCCATAGAATCAGATAAAAACCCCACAGAATTAGTCAATAGGTATGCACCTAATTTCAGTGCGATCGTGGCGATCGCAGCTCCAATCGAGAGGAACCCATAGAAACGAGCAGATTTATTTGGCATGGCGCATCTACTAAAAATATGTCAGGACTAAATAAAAATTCTATGGTAAGGTTTTTTGGCTATTCATAAAAATGAAGATGACTATCACTATTCACGCAATCCTCGATCGCTTTCGCCAAGAAGCAACCTCAACCCGTGATTTAGGTGACAAGTTTGAATATTTGGTATTTGCCTATTTGCGAACCGATCCGCAGTATGCCGCGCTGTTTGAGAGAGTGTGGTTCTGGATGGATTTCCCGTTGCGTGGCAAGAAGGGGGATTTGGGAATTGATTTAGTTGCTCAGGAACGAGCTACAGGTGAATATTGGGCGATTCAGTGTAAGTGCTATCAACCCGATCACATGCTGGACAAGGGGGATATTGATTCATTTTTCACAGCTTCGGGCAAAGCGCCGTTTACGCATCGGTTGATTGTGACGACTTGCGGTTGGGGCAAGAATGCGGAAGATGCGCTGAAAAATCAGCATATTCCTGTTGATCGCCTGAGTTTGTATGATCTCGATCAAAGCCCTGTGGATTGGAGTCAGGTGAGTTCGCAAAATTTGCGGTATGCCGTGCAGAGTGTTTCTACAAGTATTGATGCTGATGATTTAGAGACAAGAACGCCTGTTTTACCTTTAAAGCCGAAAAAGTCGATTAGACCGCATCAGAGTATGGCTCTGGACAAGGTGATGGCAGGTTTTGAGACAGGCGATCGCGGTAAGTTGATCATGGCTTGCGGGACGGGTAAGACCTATACGGCGTTGCAGATTGCGGAGAGGTTTGCCATTGATCGGGGTAGCGCCACGGTTTTGTTTTTAGTCCCTTCGATTTCGCTGATGTCTCAGACTTTACGGGAATGGTCGGCGGAGGCAACGGTGAAGTTACAGAGCATTGCGGTTTGTTCGGATGCGAAGGTGTCGAAAAAGTCGGATACGGAGGATATGAGCGCCCGTGATTTGGCTTTTCCTGCGACGACGGATGTGGATGTAATTGTGGGGAGATATCGGGCGCTTTGCCCTCACCCCCCAGCCCCCTCTCCCAAGGGGCGAGGGGGAGAAGAGAATTCTGTTTCTTTTTCTGGTTCCCCTCTCCCTCTGGGAGAGGGGCTAGGGGTGAGGGCAGAAACTCAACTCACGGTGATCTTCTCTACTTATCAATCAATTCAAGCGATCGCAGATGCACAGAAGAAAGGATTACCAGAGTTTGATTTGATTACTTGCGATGAGGCGCATCGGACTACGGGGGTGACTTTGGCGGGGGATGATGATTCGCATTTTGTGAAGGTGCATGATCAGGACTTTATTAAAGCGAAAAAACGGCTGTATATGACGGCTACGCCTAGACTTTATGCGGATTCGGCTAAGAGTAAGGCTAACTGAGATCTTGCACCATTCAAGAAAAGGGGTTGCAGAAAGAGCAGAAATGTGAAAAAAAGGGCGTAGTAGTAAATTAAATAACGAGCATGGAAAGCATCGTTAAGCACGCCCAAGGGCTAGTGTATAGTCTTCTGTGTTTGATGCCAAGTGTGTATCAAACAGCAAGTCTCAATGCAATACTAGGACTATTTCTCGAAGCACAAAGGCATCCTTATCCAGAACATACACAGATAAAATCAGCGAGTGCACTCAGCCGATTTCTCAATCACTATAACTGGTCAACGAGAGCAGTAATTCGGTCAACACGGCAGGCTATTTTGGGACAAATCGCCAAGCATCGCCCATCGAAACAAGTGCCATTAAAGATACTGATAGACTTGACTACCCTAGAAAAAAGCGGCAAGTTTTTACATTTGAGCAATCCCACCCAAAACGAACCAGACCCATGGGTGAGAATACTAAACGGAAAGCGAGGACTACATCTGGTTGTACTGTATCTGGTCTATGGAGAGTGGCGCGTACCATGGAGTTTTAGAGTATGGCGCGGCAAAGGATACCCCAGTCCCTCTGACTTAGCTTGTAAGTTATTGGGGACAGTACCCAAGCAACTAACCCAAGGCAAGACTGTGATTGTCCTTGCTGATACTGAGTTTAGTACGGTGAAGTTTTTCAATACTGTCCGCGCCAAGACTTGGCGCATCGTTGTCGGTGTACGCAACAATCGTAAACTTCAAGATGGCCGTACAGTCAAACAACTTTATCGTCATGGCAAACGTGGACAACAAATTTTGCTAGAAGGGCTAACTCAGCCTTTGACGATCTCTTGGTTTTGGCTCAAAAGAGCTGATAGTAAACGGGAGTTACGCTTTGTTGTCTCTTCTCATCCTTATTCTGGTGCTTATCTGGTGATGTTAGGTCGTAAGCGTTGGGCGATTGAGGGATTCTTCAAAACCATCAAACATCGCTTTGGTTTGCATTGTTTTGGGCAATCTACAAAACTTGGTGTTTATCGTTGGCTTATCCTCTCTCTGCTTGCTTATCTTTTGGCCCATTGGATTGATCAATGGTCGAGTCCTCCTGTCTTGGACTGGAAAGCTACCTGTGATTTGACACTTTCCGTTTTATTTCCTTCTGTCCTTTGGTTGAAACTTCTTAGGTATCTCCAAATTAGTGCCGATATTGCTGCTCGTCATGGGTTTGAAATTATTCTCAAACCCATTCCTACTTAACTCTTTCAGGAATGGTGCAAGATCTCAGCTAAGGAAAATGAGGCGATCGTCTGTTCGATGGATGATGAGAAAATCTATGGTCAAGAGTTCCATCGCTTAGGATTTGCGGAAGCGGTGGCGACGGGGCTATTGACGGATTATAAGGTGATGGTGTTGGCTGTGGATGAGAAGTATGTCAGTGCTACTTTTCAGCGTCAGTTAGCGGATGCTAATAACGAACTCAGGTTAGAGGACGCGGTTAAGATTACGGGCTGTTGGAATGGATTATCAAAGCGATTTGCGGCGGAAAGCGATCGCGAGGATGTGCAGGGAGATATTGCGCCGATGCGTCGCGCTGTGGCTTTTGCAGGGACGATCGC
The DNA here is from genome assembly GCA_023336205.1 of Pseudanabaena sp. Salubria-1. Classification (GTDB taxonomy): domain Bacteria; phylum Cyanobacteriota; class Cyanobacteriia; order Pseudanabaenales; family Pseudanabaenaceae; genus Pseudanabaena. Next base: position 10,514 of record JALQCR010000061.1, on the reverse strand, counting down.
TGCTTCTGAGAAAAGATTTACGGAGATGTTTTCGCAAATCATTGAGGAATATCAAAAGTTGCATCCTGAAGAGGAGATTCTGCCCTGTGAGGTACAGCACGTTGACGGTAAACAGAATGTGATGGTTCGCAATCAGAAGCTAGATTGGCTAAAGGCGGATACGAGCAGTCAGGGCAATTTGTGCCGCATTCTCTCTAATGCGCGATGTTTGTCGGAAGGGGTGGATGTACCTGCGTTGGATGCAGTGATTTTTCTGTCGCCGCGTAACTCGGTGGTGGATGTGGTGCAGTCGGTGGGGCGGGTGATGCGAAGGGCTGAGGGCAAAAAGTACGGTTATATTATTTTGCCGATTGGGATTCCTGCGGACATGACTCCAGAGGAGGCGCTGAAGGATCATGAGAAGTATAAGGTGGTCTGGCAGGTGCTGCAAGCCTTACGCGCCCATGACGATCGCTTTAATGCGATTATCAACAAAATCGAGTTGAATGAAACTAGACCGCCGCAAGTGGATGTGATCGGTGTGGGTGGTGGTGCGTCCGATGATGTGGAAAAGGTCGGTAATGGTCAGCCGAAAGCGAAACAAATGACGCTGAATTTTCCGCAATTGGAGGAATGGCGCGATGCGATCTATGCCAAGATTGTCGTTAAATGTGGCGATCGCCGTTATTGGGAAGATTGGGCGAAGGATGTGGCGCAAATTGCCGATCGCCATACGTCACGGATTAGAGCTTTGTTGTCTAGTTCGGAAGCTACGCACTGTCAAGCTTTTGATGATTTTTTGGAGGGTTTGCGCTGTAATCTCAATCCGAGTATTAGTGAGTCCGATGCGATCGAGATGTTGTCACAGCATTTGATCACGAAGCCTGTGTTTGATGCGTTGTTTGAGGATTATCAGTTTACGCAATTAAATCCTGTTTCTATTGCGATGCAAAAGATGCTGGATGCTTTGGAAGGGCAGTCGTTGGGTAAGGAGATTGCGACTTTGGATAAGTTTTATGCGAGTGTGAAGACGCGAGCGAGTGGGATTGATAATGCTGAGGGTAAGCAGAAGATTATTATTGAGCTTTACGATAAGTTTTTTAAGAATGCTTTTCCTCGCATGGCGGAACGTTTGGGAATTGTGTATACGCCTGTGGAGGTGGTGGATTTTATTGTGCGAAGTGCGGATGATGCGCTGCGTCAGGAGTTTGGGGTGGGTTTGACGGATGATAATGTGCATATTCTCGATCCGTTTACGGGGACGGGGACTTTTATGGTGCGGTTGTTGCAGAATGGTTTGATTGCGCCGCAGGATTTGGAACGGAAGTATCAGCAGGAGCTTCACGCGAATGAGATTGTGTTGTTGGCGTATTACATCGCGGCGATTAATATTGAGGCTGCTTTTCATGATTTGAGGAGATCTAAAGCCCCCCTAGCCCCCCAACTTTGGGGGGAACAAGATGGAAGTCCCCCAGAATTGGGGGATTTAGGGGGCAATAATGCTAAAGCCCCCCTAGCCCCCCAACTTTGGGGGGAACAAGATGGAAGTCCCCCAGAATTGGGGGATTTAGGGGGCGAATCTTACCACCCCTTTAACGGCATTGTCCTTACTGACACATTTCAGATGTTTGAGAGTCAGGGGACTTTGAATGAGGTGATGTTTCCTGAAAATAATCAGCGTGTGGTGAGGCAGCGAAATAATGATATTCGGGTCATTATTGGCAATCCGCCTTATTCGGCGGGGCAGACTAGCGAGAATGATGGTAATAAAAATCTCAAGTATCCTGCTTTAGATGACAAGATTCGGGATACCTATGCAAGATATTCCAGTGCTACGAATAAAAATAGCCTCTATGATTCCTATATTCGGGCGATCCGTTGGGCTAGTGACAGAATCAAGGATCGCGGGATTGTTTGTTTTGTGACGAATGGTTCTTTTATTGATAACAATGCAATGGATGGATTGCGTAAATGTCTAACCGATGAGTTTACGAGCGTTTATTGTTTCAATTTGAGAGGGAATCAGCGCACATCTGGCGAAACGTCACGACAAGAAGGCGGTAAAATTTTCGGTTCAGGAAGTCGCGCCGCGATCGCCATAACTTTACTAATCAAAAATCCTGAAAAAACAGGACAGCATCAACTTTTTTATCACGATATTGGCGATTATTTGAGCCGTGAAGAAAAGCTTGACAAAATTAAAAACTTTGGCAGTTTCACAAGTATTAACTGGGATTCGATGACTCCCAACGACAGCCAAGACTGGATAAATCAACGTGATCCAGCATTTGATAAGTTTATTTCTTTAGGCGATAAGAAAGATAAATTTAATAAAACTATCTTTGATGTTTATTCTAGAGGGATTGGAACAAATAGAGATAACTGGGCTTATAGTTCATCTGCCGTTTCTTTGAGCCATAACATGAGCAGAATGATAAGTTTTTATAACTCTGAAGTGGAAAGATATGAAAATGTTTGTAATGAAAAGAGAAAAGAAAACAGACCAGATATTGAAGGTTTTATAAATAATGACCCAACTAAAATAAGTTGGTCAAATGGCTTAAAAACAGACTTGAAGAAATTTGCAAAACATGAATTTCAGAAAGGATTCGTTTTTCACGGCTTATACAGACCGTTCTTTAAACAAATAGTCTATTTCGACAAGAAATTTCTTAGCGATGGTCTTTTAATGCCTCGAATTTTTCCTTATGAAGGACTAGAAAATTTAGCTATTTGTGTAACAGGTCTTGGTTCTACAAAACCATTTTCAGCATTAATATCTAAGTTTTTGCCAGATCTCGAATTAATCTCAAAAAGCCAATGCTTCCCACTTTATACCTATGAAAAACCCGAACCAACCGACCAAACCACACTCTTCCTAACCGAAACAGGCTACACCAAAAAAGAAAACATCCCCGACACCATCCTCAGTGACTTCCAAACCACCTATCAAGACCAAGCCATTACCAAAGAAGACATCTTCTATTACATCTACGGCATCCTCCATAGCCCCGAATACAAACAACGCTTCGCCGCCGACCTCAAAAAAATGTTGCCACGAATCCCCTACGCCGCCGACTTCCACAGCTTCAGCACCGCAGGACGTAACCTCGCCCAATGGCATCTCAACTATGAAAATATCGAACCCTATCCATTAGAAGAATTCAAAAGCGAACTCTATCTCGAAGACAAAGACTATCTCGTATCCAAAATGAAATTTGGAGTCAAAAACAAAGCGATAGATAAAACCACCATCATCTACAACAGCAAAATTGCGATCGCAGGCATTCCCCTACAAGCCTACGAATACATCGTCAACGGCAAACCCGCCCTAGAATGGATCATGGAACGCTATCAACTCACCCGCGACAAAGATAGCGGCATTACCAACAATCCCAACGACTGGTCAGACGACCCGCGCTACATCATCGACCTCGTTAAACGCATCGTGCGAGTAAGTGTCGAATCAGTTAAAATTGTGAATAGCCTGCCACCATTGAATGAGAGATAGAAAATTTTGCTATGATTCACCGTAGGGGCAATTCATGAATTGCCCCTACCATTACTAAAAACATTAACCCACCATGAAAGCCTCTTTAATCAAGATCAAAAAACCTAGCAAAGAAGACCTCCTTGCTTTCCGCCGTTCTTCTCAAAAAATGGCTGAATTACTAAAAGCTCACGGCATTAGCGAAGACGACATCATTGCCGAATTTAACGCTATGCGTAAACAAGCAAGGAAAGATGAAACCAAATAATGTCAAAGATACTCGCCTTAGATACAAACATCTTGGTACGGGCTGTACTAGGTGACAAAGTTTCTAACCTCTTAGAAAAATACAATAATAATTGCCAATTTTTCACGCCTGATAACTGCTATCACGAATTAGAGCGTCACTTACCCCAAATTTTACAAAAGCGTAAATTTCAATCAGACGTATCATCAGAGGCGATCGCGGATTTAGCCAAAATCGTAATCCCAATATCAGAGGAAGATTACATTCAATATAAAAACGAAGCTCAAAGACGCATCAAAGCAAGAGATCCTAACGATTGGGAAGTAGTCGCTTTAGCGATGCACTTTGATTGTCCAATTTGGACAGAAGACAAAGATTTTTTTGGAATTGGCATCGCCACATGGAACAGCCAAAACGTAGAAATTTATCTTGGTAGTTAAAACTCAATAACCCTAACCTTCAGGCAAAAAATCCTCATCCAGTGTTTGCTCAGGAGTAAAGGGAGACTCAATTGGGAAAGTGGCGATCGCTAATCCTGTTTCGGCACTGGCTAACTTCCTTGCGTTCAGATAGCAATCAGCAAACTCCTGCAAAAAATATCGCTTCAAGCTAGGACTATGTTTAAAGGCTTTGGTCAATCTGAGGCGATGTTCGATAATCGTATAGCGCCAACTATTAGAACGCTTTTCTGGTTGATATTTATATTTGAGAAGATGCATCAGCAAAACTTCTAAATTACTTTCGATCGCTTGTTTTTGACTGCCACCCATTCCTTCAAGTTCTACAATTAAATTCTCAAGATCCATCTCAGCAAAATTCTGCGATCGCAATAAATTGACTGCTTGCTCTAACCACAGAGCATAATCTTGCTCGTACAGAGTGCTTTGAGTGTCAGCCTGAAATGTTTTAGGTAAAGCAACAGTCATATCTTTAGGCAAATCTTTTCGCAAGTATAGCAAATACTGATTGATGAACGGCTCGAATTGCTGTCCATTCCAAAATTATAATTTCTGTCTCAGCACCTCAAAACTGTCACCGAGATCAGCGATCGCGCTATATCCTCGACCTCATTAAGTGCGATCGTGCGCGTAAGTGTCGAATCAGTTAAAATTGTGAATAGCTTGCCATCATTACATGAGAGATAAACAGAGGAAAACAGGAGCTAGATTATGCCTGAAACATTACAATACATAACCAACGAACAAGGCGATCGCACCTTAATCGCCTATCAATTTTTTGGACTGTGCGATCGCCAAATTGAACCTTTGATCGAGTATAAGAGTCTAAACCCACTAACCCATTGACGTAACTTTCATGCAATCAGAAAAAGAGCTAGAACCAAAGGAAGTGGATATTGCCGATGATCTCTCCGATTTCCCTGATGAACTTGATCGCCCTAAAAAAAAGTTTATGGGCAAATGGAGATGGCGTATTGCCATCTTCCTAATTCTTGTGGCTGTTGGTGGCGGTGGTTACTATGCCTATACCCAGCTAATTGCACCTGCCAATAATCAATCAACTCGTAAACGCGATCGCACAGTATCGATTAAGCGTACTGATTTACCCATTATCGTTACGGCAAATGGGACAATTCAGCCCGAAAAGTCAATTAATGTCAGTCCAAAAAGCTCTGGCAGACTCAAGAGCTTACTAGTCAAAGAGGGCGAAAATGTGCGGACAGGGCAAATCCTTGCCTATATGGATGAGTCCAATACTTTAGGGCAAATTACTCAAGCTGACGGAAATTTAGCGGCGGCGCAGGCGAGTCTCGAGCTATTAAGGGCTGGCAATCGCCCCCAAGATATTTCTCAAGCCCAAGCAAATTTAACTAATGCCCAAGCGACGCTAGAACAATCAGAGATCGTCTATCGCCAAAATCAACAGCTTTATCAGCAAGGGGCGATCGCATCACGGGATCTTGATGCGTCAAGAACGACAATGGAAGCTAATCGCGCCAGAGTTACGCAAGCACGAGAAGCTGTATCTTTGCAGCAAGCAGGCTCACGTCCTGAAGAAATCGATCGCGCAGAGGCACAAGTTGTCGCTGCCGCAGGATCTTTGCAAAATGTGCAAGCTCAGCTAGAAGATACAATCATTCGCGCTCCCTTTGATGGGGTGGTAGTCAGAAAATATGCTGATCCAGGGGCATTTGTGACCCCGACAACCTCAGGAAGCGCAGTGAGTTCAGCAACGGCTTCTTCGATTCTTGCTCTGGCTAGCAATAATCAAGTGGTCGCCAATGTCGCTGAGGCGAATATTGCCCAAATTAAGATTGGTCAAACAGTTACCTTACAGGTCGATGCTTATCCTAATAAAAAGTTTAATGGTCGTGTCGTCTCCATCTCGCCGCAAGCGATCGTTAATCAAAATGTCACCAGTTTTGAAGTGAAAGCCGAAATCACTTCTCAAGATAAGCAAATGCTGCGATCGGGTATGAACGCCAGCTTAGAGTTTAAGGCTGGTGAATTAAAGAATGTGCTGGTTGTACCAACAGTTGCGATCGTCAGAGAGAAGGGATTAACTGGTGTATATGTCAAGACCGAAAAAAGTGAAACTCCCGTGTTTACACCAATTGAGACAGGGCTAACTGTTGATGATAAAACAGAAATTAAATCGGGCTTAACTGGCGATGAGAAAATTTTTATCTCTTTTCCTGAAGGTTCACGCCCGAAAACCGAACCTAGAGGTATTCCAGGATTATCACCTTCTCCTCAACGAAGTCGCAGTTAACAAACCTGTCCAACCTCTTAAAAGTGTTGCTTTGCAATATTTTTAACAAATTTATTGGTTCGGGTTTGGGCGCAAAGCGCTGCAACCAAAAATCTGGATTTTAATTAAAAAGCGCAATAAATTTATGCAAAAGTCAAAGCCATTAGCAAAAACACGCATTCAAGTTGCTAAGGTTCCCTTTGCCGAAATTCTGACTATGGCGGCGGAGTCGCTTTGGAATAATCGTTTGCGAACTGCCTTGACGATGCTGGGAGTAATCATTGGCATTGCCGCCGTGATTGCGATTACATCAATTGGACAAGGTATTCAAAAATCGACGGAAAGCCAGTTACAAGCCCTTGGCACAAATTCAATTAATGTCCTGACTGGCTCAGCGCGAACAGGTGGCATTAGTCAAGGTGGTGGTTCGGCTTCTACTTTGACTTTAGAAGATGCTCAAGCTGTGGCAAAAGCACCTGCGGTGAAGTTGGTATCCGCATATTTACAGCGTACTAGGCAAGTTTCATATGGCGGTCAAAACACCTCAACGACGGTAATCGGGACAGATGTTAACTATTCACCACTCCGCAATACTTTCCCAGTGGAAGGAAGGTATTTTGAACAGGAAGACATTGATAATGCGAAATCAATGGTGGTGCTTGGCTCTAAAGTTCGTTCAGATTTGTTTGGTAGTAGTAATGCGATCGGCGAGAGGATTCGCATTCAAGGCGAGCAATATCAAGTGATCGGCGTAATGGAATCAAAAGGCGCATCTGGGGGCTTCGATCAGGACGATCGCGTATTTATTCCACTCAAAAACATGTCGGCGCGACTGGTGGGGAATAATGCTTTACAGGGTATATCTGTCAGTGGATTTTGGGTGCAAGCGCTTGATGAGACAGAACTGGAAGCAGCCCAATTCCAATTAACTAATCTTTTGCGTCTACGGCACAAAATTTATCCGCCACAGCCCGATGATTTTCGGATTGTCAACCAGACAGATATTGTGAGCGCCTTTACAAATATTGTCGGCTTGCTGACGCTCATGGTCGGGGCGATCGCAGCCATATCTCTAATAGTTGGCGGCATCGGCATTGCAAATATCATGCTAGTTTCGGTGGTAGAACGTACCCGCGAAATCGGTGTGCGCAAAGCTTTAGGGGCAACGCGATCGGCAATTCTGAACCAGTTTTTGACCGAAGCGATTTTAGTGTCAGGGCTTGGCGGTGTAGTTGGAATTGGGCTAGGTGTTGCGATCGCCTATACTTCGGCGACGATTTTTCAATTTCCATTTCTGATTTCGCTTTGGTCAGTGGCAGCAGGTTTCGGACTATCGATGGTAGTGGGCTTAGTTGCAGGGGTAATTCCTGCGAGGAGTGCCGCTAAGTTAGATCCTATTCAAGCACTCAGAAGTGATTAAGCAAAGAGCCGCTTCGCGGCTCTTTGCTGAGAAACCATTTAAGAATTACATAACACTTAAAATCTATTTTAAAGTTCTAGGTGTATAGCCCCCTAAATCCCCCAATTCTGGGGGACTTAAATATGGTTCCCCCCAGAATTGGGGGGCTAGGGGGGCAAAAGCTACAATTCTTAAATGGGTTCATCGTTGTGATAATGCAATTTAAGGAGATTTATGATTCGTTTAGAAAATATCCGCAAAGCTTACCGCCTTGGTGAAGTTGATGTACCAATTCTTAAAGGCATTGATTTAGAGATTAAGTCAGGCGAATATGCCGCCATTATGGGAATGTCAGGCTCAGGAAAATCCACGCTGATGAATATTATCGGCTGTCTCGATCGCCCTACCTCAGGCAAATACTATCTCGAAGATCGCGAGTTGACCACCTATAACGATGATGAATTAGCCTTTATTCGCAATCGGCGGATTGGGTTTGTGTTTCAGCAGTTTAATTTACTCTCGCGCTCAACAGCGATCGAGAACGTGATGCTGCCGATGATTTATTCCAATATCCCCAAAGAGAAACGTCATCGCCTCGCTACTGAAGCATTAACTAAAGTTGGACTTAGCGATCGCTTGTCTAACCGTCCAAATCAACTATCAGGCGGTCAACAACAACGAGTTGCGATCGCTCGCGCCTTAGCCAATCGTCCTGCGTTAATTCTGGCGGACGAGCCAACGGGAGCTCTTGATACGCAAACATCTCATGAGGTAATGGAATTATTAGGAGAATTAAATTCACAGGGGATTACGATCGTTCTAGTTACCCATGAGCATGATGTTGCAGAAAGAACTCGCCGTATCATTCGGATTCAAGATGGCTTAATCGTTAAAGCAGAACAGATAGCAGCTTTCAAATGAGCATGGATTTAAAGAGAAAATAATCAGCACAGAAGCAAGTCTCATTATGAAACCGATTTTGGTTACAATCCTTGCTGAAAGATATTAGAATAGGACATCAATAATTTCGGCTTGGTTAAACACTTTCATGACTGCTCAGAAATATCACATCATTACCTTTGGCTGCCAAATGAACAAAGCAGATTCTGAGCGCATGGCAGGCGTGTTAGAAAACATGGGCTACCAGTCAACCGAAGAGACCGAAGAAGCCGACTTGATTTTGTATAACACTTGCAGTATTCGCGATAATGCTGAGCAAAAAGTTTATTCGTACCTAGGCAGACAAGCTAAGCGCAAACGCGAAAATCCGAAATTAACACTTGTTGTCGCAGGTTGCGTCGCCCAGCAAGAAGGCGAAGCCCTAATGCGGCGCGTTCCTGAACTTGATCTAGTTATGGGGCCACAGCATGTCAATCGTCTTGGCGATCTATTAGGACAGGTATTTAATGGCAATCAAGTAGTCGCCACCGATGAAGCCTATATCGAAGAAGACATCACTACACCGCGACGTAATAGCGCAGTTTCCGCATGGGTAAATATTATTTATGGCTGCAACGAAAACTGTACTTATTGCATTGTGCCTGCGGTAAGAGGTAGAGAACAATCGCGATCGCCTGAATCCATCCGCAAAGAAATTGTGAATCTTGCAGCGCAGGGCTACAAAGAAATTACCTTACTCGGTCAAAACATTGATGCCTATGGGCGCGACCTGCCCGCAGGTGGAATCGGGGCTGGTATAGGTGGCAAAATCACATTTACTGACTTACTTTATTACGTCCATGACATTGAAGGGATCGATCGCATTCGTTATGCAACTAGCCATCCTCGCTATTTCAGTTCGCGCCTAATTAAAGCTTGTTATGAACTGCCAAAGGTTTGCGAACATTTTCATATACCTTTTCAGTCTGGCGATAATGACATTCTCAAGGCAATGGCGCGGGGCTATACCCACGAGCGTTACCGCCGTATTATTGACGACATTCGCGAGATTATGCCCGATGCCGCGATTACTGCTGATGCGATCGTTGCTTTCCCAGGGGAAACTGAAGAGCAATTTGAGCGCACAGTGCAGCTAGTTAACGATATTGGTTTTGACTTGGTAAATACGGCAGCTTATTCTCCTCGCCCTGGGACTCCTGCGGCAGTTTGGGAAAATCAGCTAAGTGAAGAGATCAAAAGCGATCGCCTTCAGCGTCTTAATCACACCGTTAATCAAAATGCGGCTGAGCGTTCTAACCGTTATGCTGGACGTACTGAGGAGATCATGATCGAGGGTACTAACCACAAAAATCCTCTGCAAATCATGGGACGCACCCGCACCAATCGGATTGCCTTCACCGAGAACAACACAGGCAAACCATTAGCTGAGCTGATTGGTCAAACTCTTTCTATAAGAATTACTGAGGTAAGACCATTTAGTTTGACTGGTGTAATTTGCTAAAAGCATGTTAGACTAGCCAAGCGCGTAAACGAAAGGTTTGCATTTTGTAAACAAAAGTTCACACTTTGCAATAAATCATACCTTGCAATGAAAGGGGTTGCTAACTCAACGGTAGAGTACTCGGCTTTTAACCGATTTGTTCCGGGTTCAAATCCCGGGCAACCCATAAAATATAGCTATAGTCACCTGTATCAGGACAAATCAAAACCCAAATAGTGTGAGGGGGGGGGGGCGGGCGCCCCCCCCCCCATTTTTGTTTTTTTTGGATGAAAAAGGGGGGCGGGGGGGT
>JALQCR010000060.1 GCA_023336205.1 Pseudanabaena sp. Salubria-1 | reverse complement strand
TCGCGTTCCGCGGCGTCACCAAGACCATCACCGCCAAAGTCGCGGACACCGGCACCGGCGAAGGCCGCGGCGGTTCCAAGATCGCCGGCATCGAAGCCACCTTCACCATCAAGCGCTCCGAGTTCGGCATGAACTACATGCCCGGCGGCCTCGGTGAAGAAGTCGACCTCATCGTCGCCCTCGAAGGCGGCATCCGCAAGTAAACCGCGCCTCGTAAAAACCAATCGCTCGCCGTCGCCCACAAGCCGCGGCGAGTCTTCATCAGCTTTTCACACCAGCGGCACTCCTTCGCCCCAAACCCCTGTTGGGGCGGAGGACGCCGCATGTCAAAAGGTCGGCACCACATGGACATGTCCGTCATCAAACAACTCGCCCTCGGTGGAATCCCCCCGGCCATCGCCGGCGCAATCCTCTTCTTCGCGCTCGCTCCGAGAAACGCGACCACTGCGGGCGATTCGCTGCATTCTCACGGCAAGACCTTCATCGCCCTCGTGCTCTCCTTCGCCATCGTCATCGGCACCATCGCCCTCGCGATCGCCGTTCCCTCCTTCAAGTTCGCCTCGGTCGATAACCGCCTGCCGTGGGCCATCTGCATCGTGCTCGTGGGCACGCTGGTCGCCGCGCTCACCCCCGCCGGAAAAGGAACACTCACGCGAATCCTGATCGCCGCCCCCACCCTCGCCCTCGCTACCGCCTTCGGCTTGATGAGCCTGCTGAAGAACTGGACCATCGTCGAATCAGTTGCCCACATCGGCGGCGCAGCCGTCGCGGGCGGCCTCATCGCGTGGGCCGTCGCCAAAGCCAGCACGCCCACCCAGCCCACCGATTCCGGACCCGCGCTCGCCCGCACCCTCATCCCCCTGATCGGTGCAAGCCAACTCCTCGTCCTCGGCATGTCCTCCCTCAAGCACGGCCAAATTGCAGGCATGTTCGCGGCGATCGCCGGTGGCGCCGCCGCCGCATGGCTCGTCCGTCGCAGCGTTCGTCTCGGTGTCGGACCGGCCATGTTCCTCTGGCTCGGCGCAATGCTCATCACCATGTTCGGCATCGTGCTCGGTTCAGCCCCCATCGCCCGCGCAGCCCTCTACGGCGCACTCGTCGTCACCAGCATGATCTTCGCGGCAATTGCCACCATGGGCCCGCTCGGCAAACTCAGCGGCTGGAAAGCCTGGACCGTTTCAATCGTTCTCCCAGTGATCCCGATCGCTGCGGGCATCGCCATCGCAGCACTCACGCTCGAAGACCCTTCTGAGTATTGAATCTTCTCTACCGCCGGTTCACCTATCACAAGGAACGAAAAAATGCTCACACTCCGTCCATCCTCAGCTCGCGGCCACTTCAACTTCGGTTGGCTCGATACCTTCCACACCTTCTCCTTCGGTGATTACCGCGACCCCCAACACATGGCCTTCCGCTCGCTCCGCGTGATCAACGAAGACCGCGTCGATCCGGCCAAAGGCTTCGACACGCACCCGCACCGCGACATGGAAATCATCACATACGTCCTCTCCGGTGCGCTCTCGCACAAAGACTCCTCCGGCGGCAAGGGCATCATCAAGCGGGGCGACGTGCAACGCATGACCGCGGGCTCCGGCATCGAACACTCCGAGGCCAACGAGTCCAAGACCGAAGCAGTACACCTGCTGCAAATCTGGCTCTTCCCCAAGAGCCGGGGCCTACCTCCGAGCTACGACCAGAAGCACTTCAGCGACGACGAAAAGCGCAACGCGCTGCGCCTGCTCGTCTCTCCCTCGGGTGAAGGCGGCTCGCTCACCATCCAGCAAGACGCTTCGATCTTCGCTTCGATCTTGGAAGTCGGTCACACGCTCAACCGTGCCATCGCTCCCGGCCGGCACGTATGGATTCAACTCATCACCGGAGCGATCACCGTCAACGACCAGCGCATGACGGCGGGCGACGGCCTCGCAGTGTCAGACGAAACAGCACTCGCGATCCAAGCCACCGATAAGGCCGAGTTCCTCTACTTCGATCTCGCCTAACGCCAGCAATCTCAATCTACTCCGGAACCCCGATGTCTTCATTCCAAAGCTCGGGGTTCTTTTTTATAAACTCCCGCATCAATTCGCGGCATTCCGCATTCTTCACCACCCGTACATCAACGCCCTCCGCACGCAACCAATCCTCGCGCCCCAAGAACGTCTCGTTCTCACCGATCACCACCGCCGGAATGCGGTGAAGCACGGCGGTCCCGCTGCACATAGCGCACGGGCTCAGCGTGGTGGCCATCATCAAACGATGCCAATCACGACGCCGCCCGGCGTTCCGAATGCACACGGTCTCGCCATGTGCAGTGGGGTCGCCGGCCTGCACCCGCATGTTGTGGCCGCGCGCGACAATCTCCCCATCTTCGTTGATCAACGCCCCACCAATCGGAATGCCCCCTTCAGAAAGGCTCTTCCGCGCCTGTCCAATAGCGGCCTCAAGTGCGAGTGCGCGAAGCGCATCCGTAAAAACCGGTGGGGGTCGGGTGGTCATGTGTGCCATCTTACTGCAAAGCAACCGAATGTCGTCGCTCTTTGTAGTGCGGGCATCCGGGCCCGCCCCCCCCCCCCCCCGCCCCCCCCCCCCCCCCCGGGGGGCCCCCCCCCCCCCCCCCCCCCCCCCCCCCCCACCTCTGGGTTTTAAGGTTACTTATTGATCCATTCTTCGGTAAAATAAACAACAATTCTTTATTTTCATGATCTTAAACTCAGGGGTAAATGAGCATTGCGTAAAATCGTTATCGCTGGCAACTGGAAAATGTATAAAACCCAGTCTGAAGCCAAAACATTTTTCTCGGAATTTCCTGCCCATCTTAAAAACACCGCTTCCCAAGCGGCGATCGCCGATCAGCAAATCCTTATTTGCGTCCCCTATACAAATTTGGCGATCTTACAAACAATCCTGCCAGCGATCGGTCAAGCAAACCTGAGTATTGGTGCTCAAAATGTTCACTGGGCAGAGAATGGCGCATTTACAGGAGAAATATCTGCGCCAATGTTGCTAGAGATGGGCATAAAGTACGTCATCATCGGGCATAGTGAACGTCGTCAGTTTTTCGGAGAAACCGATGAAACCGTTAACAAACGGCTTAAAGCTGCCCAAGCTCACGGCATTACACCCATTCTTTGTGTCGGCGAAAGCAAGCAGCAACGGGATGCTAATGAAACTGAATCTTGGATTTTTTCACAACTAGCCGCTGACCTTGTTGACGTTGACCAGAATAATTTGATCGTTGCCTATGAACCAATTTGGGCGATCGGCACTGGAGATACCTGTGCCTCTAGCGAAGCTAATCGCGTGATCGGACTAATTCGTGGTAAACTTACAAATCCTAACGTCTCAATTCAGTATGGTGGTTCCGTCAAAGCTGATAATATTGACGAGATCATGGCTCAACCTGAAATTGATGGTGTGCTGGTTGGCGGAGCAAGTCTTGACCCAGCAGGCTTTGCCCGAATTGTAAATTATCGTTAGTTTTGCCTGTATTGCCTTTTGTTTACAAGTTGTCCATCTTAAGACAGCGAGCGCCACAGCCGACATAGCCATAACAAAGCTCATCAGACCATGACAATTGTTTTTACAATTGACTTAGTGAGACGTACTTTGTTATAATTATGTGCTGTTGATTAGAATACACAGCCGCAGATATACCAAATCATCACTTATGCCCACGATCCAACAGCTCATCCGCAGTGAGCGCCAAACCATAAACACCAAAACAAAATCTCCTGCCCTAAAAAGTTGTCCTCAACGCAGGGGAGTATGTACGCGCGTCTACACTACAACACCCAAAAAGCCCAACTCTGCACTTAGAAAAGTGGCACGGGTACGCTTGACTTCTGGATTTGAAGTCACCGCATACATCCCTGGCATTGGGCATAACCTCCAAGAACACTCCGTTGTGATGATTAGAGGCGGTCGTGTAAAAGATTTACCAGGTGTGCGTTATCACATTATCCGTGGCACTCTCGATACTTCAGGCGTAAAGGATCGCAAGCAAGGACGCTCAAAGTATGGGGCAAAACGTCCTAAGCCAGGTCAAGCTGCCGCCGCAAGTACTGGCAAGAAGAAGAAGTAAAAATCATCCGCAAAAGGTTTTCACAACCATTTAGTAAAATTAGCAATTCATTTTATAAGGTGAATTTAGTACCGCAATGTCCCGTAGAACGAAAGCTTCAAAACGCATAACCCCTCCTGATTCGGTTTATAACAGCCGTCTTATTAGTATGCTTATCCGTCGTGTAATGTCACGCGGCAAGCATTCTGTGGCTTCTCACATTGTTTACAAAGCCCTTGACACCATTGGCGAACGCACAGGTAATCCACCATTAGAAGTGTTTGACCGAGCCATTCGTAATGCTACTCCATTGGTCGAAGTCAAGGCTCGTCGTGTTGGTGGTGCTACATACCAAGTGCCGATGGAAGTCCGCACTGACCGTGGTGTTGCCCTAGCACTTCGCTGGTTAGTCCAGTATTCTCGTGGTCGTGCTGGACGTAGCATGGTTACTAAACTAGCTAACGAGTTGATGGATGCTGCCAATGAAACAGGTCAAACCATCCGTAAGCGTGAAGAAACACACAAAATGGCAGAAGCAAATAAAGCATTCGCTCACTATCGTTACTAAACTAACGCTATTAAACTTTAGATTGCCTCGCTATACTATTCTTAATATAAATTCTTAATTCCTGACAAACACGAGGAAACTATTGTGGAACGCTCTATTGCCTTAGATAAGGTACGCAATATAGGTATCGCAGCTCATATTGATGCTGGTAAAACCACAACTACAGAGCGCATCCTATTTTACTCTGGCGTTGTTCACAAAATAGGTGAAGTCCATGATGGAACCGCAACGACAGACTGGATGGCGCAAGAGCGCGAACGTGGTATTACAATTACTGCGGCAGCTATTAGCACCAGTTGGAAAGACCACCGCATTAACATTATCGACACCCCTGGACACGTAGACTTCACAATTGAAGTCGAACGTTCTATGCGGGTACTTGATGGTGTAGTTGCGGTTTTCTGTGCAGTGGGTGGCGTGCAACCTCAGTCCGAGACTGTTTGGAGACAAGCTGATCGCTACAAAGTACCTCGTCTCGTATTCGTCAACAAAATGGATCGCATGGGTGCGAACTTTTTGCGAGTAAGAGAGCAGATTCGGGCTCGTTTTGGCTCAAACGCTGTCCCCATCCAGTTACCTATCGGTAGTGAAGCAGAACTGGTGGGCATTATCGATCTAGTCAAAATGAGAGCCTATATTTATAAAGACGAAATAGGCAAGGATATTGAAGAAATAGATATTCCTGCTGATTTAGTCGAACTGACCAATGAGTGGCGCGGTAAGCTACTTGAATCAGTTGCCGATTCAGATGACGTTCTGATGGAAAAATATCTTGAAGGCGAAGAGCTCACCGAGGAAGAGGTAAGAGTAGGGCTGCGCAAAGGAACTTTGAGTGGTTCAATTGTACCGATGACTTGTGGTTCAGCTTTCAAAAATAAAGGCGTACAGCTTTTACTTGATGCTGTTATCGATTATCTTCCTGCACCTAGCGATGTCAAACCAGTTTCAGGTTTGTTAGCTAATGGAGAGGAAGCGCTTCGTGAAGCCAAGGACGATGCACCAATGTCAGCACTTGCCTTCAAAATCATGGCTGATCCCTATGGTCGTCTCACCTTTGTGCGAGTCTATTCTGGCATCTTGAAAAAAGGTTCCTATGCTCTAAACTCCAGCAAAAATAAGAAGGAACGTATCTCGCGTCTGATCATATTGAAGGCTGATGATCGTCAAGAAGTTGACGAACTCAGAGCAGGAGATCTCGGTGCAGTATTGGGGCTCAAAGACACCTTTACTGGCGACACTCTTTGTGACGACAGCTCACCGATTGTTCTTGAAACTCTGTTTATTCCTGAACCTGTGATTTCTGTGGCTGTTGAGCCTAAGACAAAGCAAGATATGGAAAAACTATCCAAGGCTCTACAGTCTCTTTCTGAAGAAGATCCTACTTTCCGCGTAATGACAGATCCAGAGACAAATCAAACAATTATCTCTGGCATGGGTGAGCTTCACCTTGAAATTCTCGTTGATCGCATGAAGCGCGAGTTTAACGTTGAAGCTAACGTGGGTGCTCCTCAAGTAGCTTATCGTGAGACTATCCGCAAAACTGTCACCGATATTGAAGGTAAGTTTGCTCGTCAAAGTGGTGGTAAGGGTCAATATGGTCACGTTGTGATCAATTTGGAACCTACTGAACCAGGTACAGGATTTGAATTCGTATCAAAAATTGTCGGTGGTGTTATTCCTAAGGAATTCATCAAACCTTCAGAGCAAGGGATGAAAGAAGCCTGTGAATCTGGAATTCTTGCAGGTTATCCTGTGATCGACCTCCGAGCTACCCTTGTACATGGTTCTTTCCATGACGTTGACTCTTCAGAAATGGCTTTTAAAATTGCTGGTTCTATGGCAATTAAGGAAGCTGTAATGAAAGCTCAGCCAGTTTTGCTGGAACCAATGATGAAGGTAGAAGTCGAAACTCCTGAAGACTACATGGGTGATGTAATCGGTGACCTTAGTCGTCGTCGAGGCAATATCGCTGGCATGGAAGATACCCCATCCGGAAAAAGCGTTGAGGCAAGGGTTCCTTTGTCTGAGATGTTTGGTTATTCTACTGACCTTCGCTCGTCAACTCAAGGTAGGGCAAGCTTCTCGATGGAATTTAGCCATTATGAAGAAGTGCCGAAGAATGTGGCTGAAGCCATCATTGCTAAAAACAAGGGCAAAAAAGAGTAGTCCTTTAAAATACTCGACAAATACTCTATAAACTAGAGTAATAATTACCGAAAATGCTCTACGAACTAGAGTAACAATTACTAAATTTAAGGATAATTACGAAAAAATGGCACGCGCTAAATTCGAGAGAAACAAACCCCACGTCAATATCGGTACTATCGGTCACGTTGACCATGGTAAGACGACCCTAACTGCCGCAATCACGATGTCTTTAGCCGCTGCAGGTCAAGCAACAGCTAAGGCATACGATCAAATTGATGCTGCTCCTGAAGAAAAGGCTCGTGGAATTACAATCAACACTGCTCACGTTGAGTATGAAACCTTAGCTCGTCACTATGCACACGTTGATTGTCCTGGGCACGCTGACTATGTTAAAAACATGATCACAGGTGCTGCGCAAATGGATGGTGCAATCCTCCTCGTGTCTGCTGCTGACGGTCCTGAGCCTCAAACCCGTGAGCACATTTTGCTAGCGCGTCAGGTTGGGGTACCTAACCTTGTGGTTTTCTTGAACAAAGAAGATCAGATGGAAGGAGAAGAAGAACTAGTTGAGCTAGTTGAACTAGAAGTTCGTGAGTTGCTCTCTTCTTATGATTTTGATGGAGACAATATTCCGATCACCCGTGGTTCGGCTCTAGAAGCAGTTAAAGTAATGACTGCTAATCCCAAAACTGTTAAAGGAGACAATCCTTGGGTTGACAAGATTTGGGCATTGATGGAATCTGTGGATGAATTTATCCCTACACCTGAGCGTGATGTTGATAAGCCTTTCTTGATGGCAGTTGAAGATGTGTTCTCGATCACTGGTCGCGGCACAGTTGCAACGGGTCGGATTGAGCGAGGTACAGTCAAGGTCGGTGACATTGTTGAGCTTGTTGGTATTACTGATACTCGCACTACAACCGTCACTGGGATCGAAATGTTCAAGAAGAGCCTTGAACAAGGATTGGCTGGAGACAACGCTGGTCTATTGCTTCGTGGTATTCAGAAAGATGAAATTGAGCGTGGCATGGTTTTGGCTAAGCCTAAATCAATTAATCCTCATACTCAGTTTGAAGGTGAGGTTTACATTTTGACCGAGAAAGAAGGTGGTCGTAAGACTCCTTTCTTCCCTGGCTATCGCCCTCAATTCTATGTGCGTACAACTGACGTAACTGGAACCATTGTTACCTTCACTGCTGATGATGGTAGCGAAGCTGAGATGGTTATGCCTGGCGATCGCATTAAGATGACTGTTGATCTGATTAACCCGATCGCAATTGAGCAAGGAATGCGCTTTGCGATTCGTGAAGGTGGTCGTACAGTTGGATCTGGTGTGGTCAGTAAGATTCTTGACGCTCCTAAGGGCGGTGACGATAAGAAGAAGAAATAATTAATTCTCTTCAATCAAAAAAAGCCTCGCTGTGCGAGGCTTTTTTTTGGTTAATTAAAAATCTCGGCTGGATCTGCCTTTTGCACTTTACGAAGCGATAACGTCCCCGAAATAGAACACATGGCAATCGTGAGAAAGAATAATTGCACAATGCGATCGCCATCTAACTCCATCAACAAGCCCGTGGCATTTTGGGTCAGGTTATAAAGAACTGCACAGATCAGTAGGGCTGGCACAAATCCATAGATAGATAACAACAAAGATTCTTGCAAAACTAGGCGAAACAAATAGAAATTACTATATCCCATTGCCTTGAGAGTTGCATATTCAGCAAGATGATCGGAGATATCTTTATATAAAACTTGATAGACAATCACCACACCGACAATAAAGCCCATGGTTACGCCTAAGCCAAAGATAAAACCAATTGGCGTTGCCTCCGACCAATAATTTAGTTCAAGGTCGATAAATTCTTGCTTAGTTAATATTTTTACGTCTTGATCTAACTGCGATTGCATCGCATCTCGAACCGCGATCGCATCCACACCTTTTTCCAACTGGACTAATCCTAAGCTAATATTTCCGACAAGACGATCGGGGAAAATACGCAAGAAATTTTGTTCACTAGTAATGAATGTGCCATTGGCAGCAAAAGAAACCCCCATCGTGAACAAGCCCCCAATTGTGACGGTGCGGTTAGCAACTTCTTTGGTGAGTATTTTCCCTTGAGCGATCGCGGCTTCATATTCAGAAGCAACCGATCCATAAAAATCTTCTCTAGATCCGCGATCGAATAGGACAACATCAGGAAGCAGCGTTTTATCTAAATCTGGTTTGATATTTGGGAATAGGAATGGATTTGCTTGAGGAGACACACCGACTGCGAGGATATCTTCCTTTACGCCAAGTTCAGAGGCATTCCAGATTGCTAAGCCAATGTACACGGGATAGATAGACTTTACGCCTGTAAAACCACCAGCTTGATAGAGGCGACGGCGAGAGAACTGTTTGAGATTCAACAAGTTGTTAGAGCTAGGATGAATTAGCACCAAATCGCTGCGCAGATTCAGATGCAGCAGAACTGCACTCTTAAATAAAGCATCCCGAAAACCTAGCTGCATTGCAATCAAAATTACTGCAAACATAATGCCCGCGATCGCGATCGCCAGGCGACCTTTTTTATAGGTAAGTTGTAGCCAAGCTAAAGGAATCGCCAACATAACAATCAAAAGATTTGCACAATTTTCGCTTTTGCTTTATTTTCACTTTTGCTCTAGGTAACCCTATTTATTGGGAAATGATAGGTGGCGATTCGTGCTGTCTGTCATTTTTTAAGAGGGAGGTGTGGATTTGAGATGTTTATAGAGCCATCCACATCCACCTAGGCAAGTACGCTTATCCTCTTCGGAAACATTAATATTCGTTCTTAAATATTCTTGTAACCATTGACATCCACGCATCAGGAGATTTTCGAGATCGAGATTCCACATAATGATCTTATGATCTTCACCCGATGACACCAAAATCTTGCCATTGGGACTAAAGCAGACACTGCGCACGGGTCCTTGATGTCCGTTAAATGTTCGCAAAAGCGTGCCGTCGCCACTCCAAAATTGAATGGTCGAATCTTCACTAGCGGAAACAATAGATTTCCCATCAGGGCTAAAACAAACACTAGTGACTTCTGCACTATGACCATTTAAGGTTTTAATTAATTGCCCCTCAATACTCCAAAGTTTCACACTTTGATCCATACTGCCACTAGCAATCATCTTGCCATTGGGATTAAAGCATACCGTATAGACTTCAGCACTATGTCCGTCCAAGGTCCCAAGCAGAGTGCCATCCCAACTCCAAAGATTAATTAATTTGTCTTTGCTAGCTGATGCAAGCATACTGCCATCGGGAGCAAAGTCGATGCTATATACTTCGGCAGTATGTCCTGTGAGGGTCTGTAGCCATTTCCCATCAGCGCTCCAAACTCGGACAGTACCATCGGCACTACAAGAAGCAAATACCTGACCATCGCAACGATAAACAACCTTATAAATCTCCGCACGATGGGCGCTAATTGTGTCAATTAAAGTTCCATCAGTTCTCCATATTTTGATGCTGGCATCGGCAGCGGCAGTCAGAATAGTAGAACTGTCTGGGCTAAACGTAACACAATTAACTTTGTCGTTATGCCCTTCTAAGACTGCTTCAAGCGTGCCATTGGCATTCCAGAGGTTGACAGTTTTATCTTTGCAAGTAGATGCCAAAAACTTAGAGTTGGGACTAACTGCTACAGAGATAACTTCATCTGTATGCCCCATTAATGTACGTAAAGGCGTTCCACGAATTGCCCAAAGTTTTACAGTGGTGTCTCTGCTTGCTGAGGCAAGAGTCTTGCCATCAGGGCTGAATGCAACGCTATGAACAACATCACCATGTCCTTGGAAAGTATACTGTAAGCCTTGTTCAATATCCCAAACACGAATTGAACGATCAAATCCACTGGAAGCGATCGTGTGATTGTCATGACTAAAGGCAACACTCCAGACTTTGTCTGAATGCCCATAAAAAGTTTTCAGTAAAATTCCATCCGATCCCCACATTTTAACCGTGCGATCGCGGCTTCCCGAAACAATTGCTAGACCGTTGGGGGCATAGGCAACACTTTCGACGAAGCTGTCATGACCCCGTAAATGTCTAAGTTTTACACCTAGAGTATTCCAAACAATTAAACTGCGATCGGCACTACCTGAAACTAAAGATTTACTATTAGGATGAAAAGCCACACAGGTAACCCAGCGATCGTGACCGCCGCGTAAAGTGCGAATCATAGTACCGTCATTTTTCCAGAGTCTAACGGTCGTATCTTCGCTTGCTGAGGCAATCATCTCTCCATCATGGCTGAAACATACATCTAAAACGGGTCCTTCATGTCCTCTGAGAGTAGCGATTGGTTGGGAAGCAAATTTACCCTCCGCAGATTCATCGCGGTTCCAAATCTTAACCATATTGTCTCGGCTACCTGAAACTAGCCGGTTACCGTTTGGACTAAAGGCGACACTGGTTACCCAATTGGTATGACTTGCTAAGGTTTGTAATAAAACTGCTGAGGCATCCCAGATTTTGATGGTGCGATCGCTGCTAGCCGAAGCGATCAACTTACCATCGCGAGAATAGCAAACTTTATTAACCCAAAACCCATGTCCTTCAAGACGATTAAATTCGTGTGTACCATAGACAACCTGCTCTAAAGCGGTTATGGCCCGAATTTGAGTGTTAGCGCGGAGATTTTCGAGAGTGGTTTCATCAACCTGCGTTGTAAGGCGTTTCAGCTGAACACCACCAATCACGCCTGCAATCATTGCTTCAATATGATTGTTTGAGAGAAACAGCGCTTCCGAAGAAATGGTGTAAGCAACAATTTTTTCATTAATTTCGCCCATCTCCGCAATTATGCGTTGACGGCGCTCAGCATCTAGACTCTTTTCTAGCTCTTGACTTAGTTTTTCGAGGCGATCGGCATCGGCAGCACGAGCTGACATCAATTGTTCGCGCTCATTAACTCTTTGAGAAGCCTCCAAAAAATTAAGATCTATTTTAGGTAGTTCTGCTTGCCCTTCTGCCCAAGCAAGGGATTCAGATAAACGAGTTCCTCGCAACAAGCAAGATTCATCGGTTTCTTCAGAGCGTTGCCATGCCTGTAAAGCCTCAAGATAAGGACAGTTACGCAGTTCTGAAAACTTAACCTTGTTTTTTAGTTTGATCACCACGATCGAAACATCGTCGTCAGGAAACTCTAGTTCTGAGAATTTATCAAGGGCAACCTTTAAGCCTTGTAAAATATCCTTTGCTGGATATTGAGCTAGTTCAATTACAGTTTTGCGCAGTGGAGAAACATCGCTACCATTAGATCGACCAAATTCCTCTCCCAATGGACTAGTTGCTTCAAATAGTCCATCACTAAAAAAGATCGCGATATCTCCTTCATTAAGAGATCGCGAAGTAGCTCTGTAGGTAGCACTATCAAAACGCCCTAGCGCGATCGCAGGGTTCACTACTTCTTCACAAGTATTAGTCTCAGCTCGATAAATTAATGGACCGGGAATGCCAGCATTACCTAAATGTAGTTCATAGGTAAACAGGTTAAGTGCACCATAACAAAAGGCGATCGCATCATCTGTGCCACTTTTGCATAGCAATTGATTTAAAGAATTGAGCATAGAGGCTGGATTTTGCAACCTGCCTTGCTGTCCATAGGCATCAAGCTGTCCTTTAAATAAAGCAGCATGGATCGCCCCAGCAACTGACTTGCCTGAAGAATCTGCGATCGCAACGGCTAATGTCCCTGACTGCTCTAAAAACTGATAATAATCGCCACCAAGATCTACTGCTGTCCATACTTCCGCAGCAATATCTAGCCCCGGGTAAGCAGGCAAGCTTTGTGGCAATAAGCTTCTTTGTAATAATCTGCCACTTGATAGGTCATTGGAAGTTTCATTTAACTGCATATACTGATAGGCAGGGCAATCCTCAGAACAATTATTGTTAGCATAGAGATCAAATATTTGTATTCAGCCAGACCATTTATTTACAAATAGTTCACAAAAATTCTGTGCTATGCACACAGAGAATCATACTCCCTAAGCTAGGTTAACTTCATACAAATATGGCAATTTCCCTTAAAGTTAAGACTTAAAGCTCATAAAGTCGAACTTAGTCGCATTCAAGAGTTTCTCGGGTCAGTCTTCCAGTCACAGGGTTTTGTCCTTTCGCTGATAGACAGAGCTTTAGACGAACTGGCAGACGTAAATCCACATCCGTAAAGTCTGCACCATCAATTATCACGTTATTAAAAGAAGTACCGTAAGCAAATGAACCTTGAATTACGGCATTTGTTAAGTTTGCCTTATCAAGACGGGCATTATCAAGCGTGCTATAGCTGAGATTTGCGCCTGTAAAGTTTGCCTCTTTCATATTGGCAGCAAAAAAGCTGACTCCTTGCGCGTCAGCATTGACAAATGATGTATTTCGTAAATCAGATTCATTAAACTGATAGCCTTGAAGTGATCGCTCTGAAAAGTCAGCGCCTTGAAGAAAAGCTTTCACATATACATCAGCCAAAACTGGATTAGCAAATGTCAAGATTAGAAATAGACATAGCAGCGTATTTATCGCCTTGAAAATAAAATTGCGTAACGAAAAAACTGTAATTTTCATAATTTTGATAATAGCTGAGTTTTACTCCCTTCTCAGTGAATAATCAGTGGTGAGCTGCGAAGCCGTGCACCACTGATTATTCACTTTATAACACCTATTCTTTACGTGAGAAGGGAAGTAATATCAAGTTTATGGTAAAAGAAGTAGGCGATCGCGGGGAGATGTTGGTAGCCAAACTCCTACAAGATAATGGTTGGGAAATTTTAGAAACTCAGTGGCGTTGTCGGTGGGGAGAGTTAGATTTGATTGCTTGCGATCGCCAATGGTTGCTATTTATTGAAGTAAAAACCCGTAGCGATCGCAATTGGGATGCTGATGGCAGTTTGGCGATTACCCCTAAGAAACAAGCCAAACTAATTAAATCTGCTTCTACATTTTTAGCGCAAAATCCTCAACTATCTGCACTAGCCTGTCGGTTTGATGTTGCCCTAGTGCGTCGCACAACATCAGCAAATTTTTGCTTGCAGACATATATCGAACAAGCTTTTGTCGCATAGTTACATAACCCAGAAAAGAGGATGCGGTCGAAGCGCCGCATCCTCTTTTCTGGGTTATAAAAAACTTGGTTGATTTTGTTCAACAAAATCTGGACATTGCTCTCTTAGCCCTAAAGCTGCAATATATTTGGGAATAGCTTGATCAATTGTGTAGTGGCGCTCTAGTAATTTGCGGGCATTCTTACCAAGCTTTTCTTGAATATGCGGATTATCAGCTAGCCAGCAAATATAATCTGCTAATTCCTGTGCATCACCATTCTCAAAACAATTACCGCAATTACCTTCATCCACAATTTCTCGCAGATAATTATCTTTGGGACAAATCACTGCCACAGGTTTTGCAGCAGCTAAAATACCATAAATTTTTGAAGGGGCGATCGTATCGCCAACGTTTGGCAAAATACTCACTAACGAGAGATCGCAGGCAGTCAATGAGTATGGCAAAACTTCTCGATCTTGGTAAGGCAACTGCATCACATTAGGCAATTGACCTGAAGCGATCGCTTGTTTAATAACCTGAGAACCTACGCCGTTACCAATAAATACAAATTTGATATCAGGACGATTCATCAGTAATTGAGCACAATTGAGGAGCGTTTGACTATCATGGCAACGTCCCAAATTACCTGAATAAAGAACAACAAAGCAATCAGTTAACCCATATAGTTTGGCAAACCAATTTTCTGATTTAGCGATTGGGATAATAAAGTTAGGGTCAGCCCAGCTATGAATAACATGAATCTTGTCTGCGAGATTTTTATGTTTTTTGATCAATAGCTGCTTCATCGGCTCACTGAGAACGATCAAGGATTCTGATCTATCCCAAACCTTACGGTTTACAAATTCCCAAAATTTGACTATCCAATGATCAAGAGCAACTACTTTTAAGCGTACGGCTACTTCGGGATAAACGTCATAAATAATGCAGCTATAGGTATGACCAAAAAATTTATTGTAAAACCATCCAATTAACCCCAAAAATGGTGGCGCAGAAGTTAATACTAAATGTGATCCCCGAATATCTTTACTAAGACACTTAACTACACATCGCACGATAAATAAGACGCTGCCCAAAACCTTGTTGCGAATGCGTTTAGACATCAAATGAATAGAGCCAGTACGCCTCACAAATACACCGTTATCATGTTCTTCGTGCCTTACATCTGTCTGTCTAAACGCATATCCTGGCATCCCAGTAAACACACTTACTTCAAATCCTCCTTGTGCCAATGCCCCTGCTAAGTCATATATAAATTGACCAGTTGCTGCATAGTCTGGTGGATAAAATTGAGTAATGATACTTATGCTGGGTTTGCCCTGTTTTTTGTCCGCCATCATCTCACTCGTTAGTCTTTTTTGGGTCTTCACCTGCTACAACTAGCCACGCATCAGGTTAGGTGCAACAATTTTTATTTGCCTTTTATCCCAATTCATAAAAGTGTGGCAACACTTCTGTGAATTACAAACCAACCCCTGTAAGGGTTTTAAAAACACAAAATGGCGTAGCCATTTTGTGTTTTGGAATTATTTGCTAAAGTGATCGCTAGCATCAATTAATGCACTCCGAATACCCACCTCCGTCATGGAGTGCCCAGCATCAGGCACGACAATAAACTCAGCTTCTGGGAAAGCTTGATGCAGTTCCCAAGCCGTAAACATCGGACAGACCACATCATAACGACCTTGGACTATAGTTGTGGGAATATGCCGAATGCGATCAACATTTTCTAAGAGCTGCATTTCTGACATAAAAAATCCCTTGTTAATAAAGTAGTGACATTCGAGTCTTGCAAAAGCATCAGCAAAATCTTCTGTCCCAAAGCGAGCTATTAGGTCTAGGTCTGGTATGAGCTTACTAGTGCTGGCTTCCCAAATTGACCAAGTGCGGGCAGCCTGCGATCGCAAATGTTGATCATCACTAATGAGGCGATGATAGTAGGCGGCGATCATATCGTGACGTTCAGATGGAGGAATTATTTCAACGTATTGTTCCCACGCTTCAGGGAAAAAATAACCTGCCCCCTCTTGATAAAACCACGCTAGTTCTTTATAACGCAGCATAAAAATGCCCCGCAAGATTAATGCTTGGCAGTATTCAGGATGGGTTTGGCTATAGGCAAGTGCGAGTGTACTGCCCCAACTCCCCCCAGACACTACCCAGCTATTAATATTGAGATGTTTACGCAAAGTCTCAATATCTTCGACTAAATGCCATGTGGTGTTCTCGATAAGTTCAGCATGAGGAGTACTTTTGCCACAACCTCGCTGATCAAACTGGACAATACGCCACAAGTCAGGATTAAAATATTGACGATAAATTGGCTGACTCCCTCCCCCTGGACCTCCGTGCAAAATTACTACGGGCTTACCTTGAGGATTTCCCGACTCTTCAAAATAAATGGTATGTAAATTCGATACCTTGAGTAGTCCCTGTCTATATGGCTCGATCTCTGGATATAGTTCACGCATAAAGTGTTTTTAAAGGATCTATAGCTGCCGAAGAGTTTAATGTAACCTCTCGAAATTGTGTCTACAATTTCGAGAAGTTACATTTAAAGAGGTATACGTCGCTTCGCGATGCATATCTCTTTAGGGGTTTGAAGTTGTCGCCACATGAATGTTGACAGCTATATAGCCTGAATAATTTATAGAGGTGCCTAATATAGCAACTTAATGCTAAAAAGAAGAAAAATCGCTTCAATTTTTTTCTTCTTTTGGCTTTTTTTATATTTGGCTTTTTATTCCAAAACACAAAATGGCTAAGCCATTTTGTGTTTTTAAAACCCTTACAGGGTTTGGTTTTTAATTCACAGAAGTGTGATAGCACTTTTGTGAATTGGTATTAAGTACCTGTGCAGCATAAATCCACCCAAACTCGTAAGGATGCGCCCCTGAGAGGCGCATCCTTACGAGTTTGGATGTGTCATTACAGCAATTACCGATCAAACGAGCCACAAGATAAATTTTGAAAGCGTTGCTTTGCAACGCTTTCAAAATTTATCTTGGTTTGGGTTTGAGCGCAAAGCGCTGTAATTAAACGTGTCTGCTTATAAATGACTTTCAGTTTGTAACATGCGTTTATAGGCTAGCCAGCCTGCGGCAATAGCCACAACAAAAAAGCCAACCAAAAATCGAAGATGGATCACCATATCTGGGTTGGACAGGGTTTTACTATCAGTTGAGAGAGCTGTAAATGCCTCGCTCATGTGATAGACAGGATTAAACTGAGTAATCAAAAGTAAATCTTTTGATAAGAATGTAGTTGGGAAAAATGCCCCACCTAAAATTAAGAGGGGTACGCCCACCCCTGCAACCAAAGAGTTGACATCTTCGACCTTACGCGCAAATTTTGTCGCTAGCACAAATCCAATACCAACATATGATCCAATACTTGCCAAAATCACAAAAATCCCTAAAGCGATCGAGCCGCTAAAGCGTACTTCCCAAAACGCAGCAACTGTATAAATAATTAAGGTCTGTCCAATGCCGATCGCTGCATATGCAAAGAAAATACCAAGAAAGTATGAAATTCCATTGATCGGTGAAATTAATAAACGCTTAATGGTAAGGCTCTCTCGCTCTGAGACAATCGTGGACATTGTGCCGCCAAGACAACTAAAAAATAAAGCTGAACCGATTAAAGTTGCGGGGGCAGATAGTTTAAAAGATTCAACGGTCGTAATTTTTGAACCTTCTGCCAAGACAAAGCCGTTCAGTAACAGCATAGAAATAGGGAAAATCACCCACAATAGCAAAGTCCGATATGTGCGAAATAATTCTAATAAAATACGTCGCCCGATCGCGATCGCTTCATACCCATAGTTCATGTGAATTTTTTAGTAATTGAGTGGCTAGCTATGGTAATTATAAGTAGCGGTGGCAAGAAGCTCTGCTCTCTCTTTAGTAACTGGCCGTCAGAGATAAAAAATAACTGTGTTAAATGGCAAAGATTTTCTTAGCAAATATCTAAAGCGCATTGTCATCATTGGCGTGGCAATTTATCTTGCCTTTAGGTTGGGACAGACTTTGCAATTATTGCTGACTAGTGTTTTTTTGGCAGGGGCGATCACGCCAATCGTCGAGCAACTTACCAGTTTTCGGATTAGGGTTAAGAGCTGGGAAATTGGCTTAAATCGAGTATGGGCTGTGGTGATGCTCTACTTATTTTTATTAATAGTTATCATTTTAGCGATCACTCCTGCCCCTCAAATCATTCTGGAACTTGGGCAATTTTTTATTAAACTGCCAAATTTGTTAGAGCAAATTCAATTACCAAAAGGGGGGATGTTTAATTTTAGTCCAGACCAACTCAGTCGCATTTTGCAAACTCAGCCACTATTAGATCAAGCCCAAAATTTTGGCAAAGATATCGTTGGACAGACTTTTGTATTTACGTTGCAGATTATGAATGCGATCGGGGTTGGTATTTTGAGCCTGTTGATTGCTGCATATATGGTGATCCATTCTGATAGTTTGGTGCGCAGGTGTTTACGTCCTTTTTCTAGTGAGATTCGCCAACAGGTAGAAATTTTAATCCCGCCAATTACCCGATGTCTCGGAGCCTATGTGGTGGGGAGGATTGGTACGTCCAGTTTGCTTGGCTTTTGCACCTATTTGACACTTTCTCTCTTTGGAATTCCCTACTCAGGAGCCTTGGGGCTATTGGTAGCGATCGCCAATTTAATTCCTTATATTGGCGGACTAATGGCTTTAGTCGCAATTTTTATCGCGGCATGGGGCGTTGATTTTAACAAAGGTGCGATCGCCATATTTATTTGCTTTGCACTTCAACAGATCGAGGCTTTTATCCTTCAGCCTTGGCTAGTTGCACCTTACCTAAATCTTGATGCCTTTGAGCTTTTGCTCTCAATTATTATTGGGGCAGAGCTTTTTGGAGTAGTTGGCGCAATCATCGCTCCGCCGATCGCTGGGACAAGCAGAATTCTTTTCAAGCATTTTACTGCTAGTCCTATGGACGAACCTCCTGATGATCAATAACTAAAAGCCGCTAAGCGAGCTTTTCTAGCGCTTTGCGCTCAAACCTGAAGCCCCAAAATTAAAATCGTTGCGAAGCAACGATTTTAATTTTGGGGCTTCAGAAATTGCTATAAGTTCTAAAAAACAAGAGGCGACGCTAAGCGTCGCCTCTTGTTTTTTAGTAAACCTGAATCCATTCATGGATTTCATAATCAGTCCAAATGCCATTCTGCCAATAAATATCGGATTCAACAAGCTGCCGTGCTTCTGCTATATCGGAAGCAACATAAACTGCAAATACCTTGGTCAAATCTTGAGTTGGACCAATAGTCAGTAATCTGCCAGATTCATACATGGCTTTGATGTTATCAAGATGGACTTGGCGAAAAGGTGCACGTTTTTCTAGTACATTTTCGCAATAGCTGCCCCACACTACAAATTTTTTAAGTTCAGTGCTCAATTTCCTACCAATCCCTATAGATATAAATTCACTACTTCAAAATAATAGAGGAGTGCAAAGCACGCCTCTATATATTTTATTTATGAATTATTGGTCTTAGGGAATTCTAAGTAAAAAGTAGCAATTTTCATTATGAGAACAATTTGAGGCTTTTCAGCGCCTGCGGCGGTGGAAAGCCCCAAATTGTTTTTTGAAAGCCAGCCTGCGGATGGCTTTCAAAAAACAATTTTCAAAATGAGAATAGCTGAAAAAAATGATCCATATAAAACAAAAAAAATAGCGACGGGCTCGTCGCTATTTTTTGGGGATCAATTATTTTGTGTGGGTTCCTTAGTTAAAAAACAAACGATCAACAATTAAAGCAACTGTGGTAGCAAAAGCAGTCACACCGATCGCTACAAAAATATTTTGACCTTGACTGACACTAAAACAAGCAACTGCTCCTGCGCCCAAACCTGCTGTAAC
This sequence comes from Pseudanabaena sp. Salubria-1, assembly GCA_023336205.1. Taxonomy (GTDB): domain Bacteria; phylum Cyanobacteriota; class Cyanobacteriia; order Pseudanabaenales; family Pseudanabaenaceae; genus Pseudanabaena. The sequence continues at coordinate 13,460 of JALQCR010000060.1, read as the reverse complement.
TGCTGCAACTACGGGATCTTTAGTTGATTTATTATACATTTTTTAAAATACCGACTATTTAAATAAAAATTTTTGATGCTTAATGATTGCTAGCCTACAGCAGCCACCCAAGTCCGTTGGTAGTTCTCAATAATTCTTCTTGCTAGCCAGCATTTTCGTAATATTCAGTTACATAATCAATATCGCGATCTCCTTGGACAACCTCAAAAGAGATAGGAATCAACAAGCATTTCCTATCTCTTTTGGGGTTAGGTTACTGTCTGTAGACAGATATCACGATTGCTAATATCGCCTACCAAAAGATGTCGCCAAATATCTGTTAGATTTATATATGTTTACAAAGTCAATTTAATAAAAAAATTTTATGAGCTTACTGATCGTCGGTGCGACAGGTACATTAGGTCGTCAAATCACCCGTCACGCACTGGATCGGGGGCTAAAAGTTAAATGTTTTGTTCGTTATCCTAAAAAAGCAAACTTCCTCAGAGAATGGGGTGCAGATCTAGTGGCAGGAAATCTGAACAATGTTCAAAGTCTAGATGATGCACTTGAAGGAGTCACCGAAATTATTGACGCAGCTACAACTCGTGCTACGGGATCAATGCGAATTAAAGATGTCGATTGGCTTGGTAAAGTCTCATTGATCCAAGCTGCCGAACGCGCAAAAGTTGAACGCTTCGTCTTTTTCTCGATTCTCAATGCCGAAAAATATCCCAATGTCCCACTGATGGACATTAAATATTGCACCGAAAAATTTCTTGCATCCACGGATCTTAACTACACCATTCTCAAGCCCTGTGGATTTTTCCAAAACTTGATTGGGGAATATGCGATCCCCATCCTTGAGAATCAAACAATTTGGATCGGTGGCGAGTCTTCACCGATCGCATATATGAACACTCAAGACATCGCCAAGTTTGCCGTTCGTGCTTTAACTGTCAAAGAAACCGAGCGCCAATCCTTTGCGATCGCAGGACCGAAAGCATGGCAGCCTAGCGAAATCATCAAGCTTTGCGAAAGAATGTCGGGACGCACCAGAAAAACGGCTAACATGCCCATCGGATTGCTACGATTTGCCCGTAAAGTTGCTCTTGGCTTTGAATTTGGCTGGAGCTTTGCCGAGCGCATGACCTACGCCGAAGTCCTTGCAAGTGGTATTCCCCTAGATGCAGACATGAAGGAAACCTACAAAATCTTCGGTTTAGAAGAAGAAGATATGACTACTCTTGAATCCTATATGCAGGATTACTTCAGCCGCATCCTTAAGAAGTTGAAAGAGCTAGATTACAAAGAGCCAAAAATCAAAGCTCCTTTTTAGAAGCTAGAGTTTTGAGTCTGTGCTTTGTACATCCTCTACTTTTAGACTTTGTTGCTATATTTGAAGTAGCAGACAAAAAAACAGCTCTCAAGAAACATTCGATTGACGAGTGGTAACCAAACAAGTAAACCCAATAATTTAAATCATGAGTAAATCACCATTAGACGCTTTCTTTATTGGTAGAGCCACTGCTGAGGCTGTAATTGATCGCATTGAAGAAAAAGTAACCGATGCCCTTAGCGCTTTAGGCAAATTCGATGCCGAACAACGCGAACAAATCCGTACTTTTGTCGAAACAATTCTAGAAAAAGCCGAACAACAAAAGGGAACAGTAACAGCAGAAGATGCCGATATTGCTCCCGATGAGTTGCAAGAAACTATTGATAATCTTCGGGCTGAAATTGCTCAACTAAAGTCTGAATTACAGCAATTTAAAGACAAATAAACAATAGTAAGCGCTCTTGTTCAAGCTCAAGGTAAAACAATAAAAGCCCTGCTATGCAGGGCTTTTATTGTTTTACCTTGAGCTTGAACTAATACCAAAAGCAATTTTTTGCCATTTTAAAACTTCGTACAACTAATGTTTTAACGTGGGTTGGGCAAGGAGGGGGAGGCTTTAGGCGAACCACTAGGTGAAGTAGTGGGTGAAGCGCTAGGAGAAGCAGTGGGTAAAGCACTGGGCGAAACAGTGGGTGAAGCGCTAGGTGAATTTGTAGCTGATGGCTTAACTTGGACTGGTTGAGCTTTTTTCTTTTCTCCCAAAATGCCAGGACTGCCATCATCAAACACACCCGCTATACAGGCAATCATTAAGGTTGCCAATGTACCAACAAATAGAGCTTTCCAACCCAATTCCGAAATATCCTTACGCCGAGATGGGATTAATGCGATCGTACCACCAACAAATATACCGACCGACGCAAGGTGAGCAAAACCCGATAAGGCATAACTCACAATAATTACAGTACGACTACTAATCTCTCCTGCTAATGCGGCTCTTCCCAGCTCATTGTAAGGAGGGATAGCTGTTTCTAGCAATCTTCTCCCAATAATTACGGAAGCCTGCCAAGAATCATCGGCAGAAATACCTGTCAACAAAGTTAGTGGATAAAACAAAAATCCCTGAATATTGGGTAAAGTAACAACCTTAAAAACGTCGCCAATCGGGGAAGGCAAAGCAGCTAACCAGCCAAACATCTGATTCAATAAATACACCAAACCAACAATTAGAATCAAAACAGCAGCAATTGAAGCGCTCATTTTTACGCCATCTAATGCACCTAAAATAGCTGCATCCATAGGACTAATGCGCTTCATCACCTCACCACCTGCCGACTCTAATTCTTCCTTATCATTGGCATTGTTGCCTGCACCTTGCTTGGCTAATTTAGATATGCCCCCCATTGTTTCAGGCACAGTTGTTTCAGGTACTAATATCTTTGACAATACAAAACATGCAGGGATAGCCATAATTGAAGCTGACACCAAATGCCCCAAAATATTTGGAAAAACAGCCTCCAATGCACGAACATAAATAGCCAACACTGAAGAAGCAGCTGTACCAAAGCAACAAGCCAATATTGCACATAACTCACTACGAGTCATTGTTGGTAAATATGGCTTTACCACAATAGCAGCCTCGATTCCAACAAAAATATTCGCTGACCCACTCAGAGCTTCTGCACCACTTAGCTTCATAGTGCGCTCAAACACCCAACCAAAAAAATCGACAATTACTCGAATAACTCCCAGATTTTCTAATAGAGCCATCAAGCCAGAAAAGAAAATAACCGCAGGAAAAGTACTTAAAGCAAACATAGTTGTGACTCGAACGGCACATAGACTGCTAGTAATATTTCCTAACCCTCTAGGAAGTGGTGGACAGATCCCACTTTTCGGGGCAGCAGCCACCATAAATGAATTTCTGCCGAATATGAACTGTGCTCCTTCTTCTGCGGCATCAAAGGCAACATTAAGCATATTGCTAAAAGCTTCTAGAGCCGACTTAGTTGGCTCAAACTGAAACACTAGAAATCCTAGTACTAACTGTAAGCCAATACCCCAGACAATGACCCGCCAAGGTATGAGTCGGCGATCTTCGGAGAAGATCCAAGCCACAAAGCATAAGCCAAAAATGCCAAAGAAAGAAACAAAATTTAGGTATGTCATGGGCGTTTGGGGATGAGATTAGTCAACATAAATGAGTCAAATCGAAAAACCGCTCAAAAAGATAATTAAAAAGTAAATTGGTTTTACAGTTGCAAAATCCGATCAAAATGTTACGATGATAAATGCTTTAAACCATGTCATTTCGCTAAAAGGAATAAACTGTGGCAAACATCAAGTCCGCAAAGAAGCGCATTCAGATCGCTGAGCGCAACCGTCTGCATAATAAATCATATAAGTCAGCCGTCAAGACTTTAATGAAAAGCTATTTAGAAGCAGTTGATGCTTATAAAGCTAATCCTACGCCTGAAGCCCTAGAAGCAGTTAATGCTAAGCAGTCTTTGGCTTATAGTAAAATTGATCGCGCTGTCAAGCGTGGTGTTCTCCATAGCAATACTGGCGCTCGTCGCAAGTCTAATCTCGCTGGGGCTATCAAAAAAGTTATTGCTACCAATTAGCACTATTCAACTAGTGATTGATGAGCTTTTTCCGATCAGTAGTAACGTAGTGACTAAAAGTATTTAGGTATCTCGTAGCACAGGTGGTTTTGCTTATCTTTGTTAAAATCTAGCTTGGATAATGATGAATTCGGATAAGTTACTTTGTATTTGCAGTCTTACTGTATTTTGCTGGCAATCCGAAATAATCGGGCAGGTTGCAGAATAATCGCTTTTCCCTACAGTTTTCTACGTCTGCGATCATTGAGGTCTTCTCAACCTGTCCAACTTATATCTGAGAGTTACATCTAGATGTCTAATCCTGATAAAGATAGGTTCTTCAACCCCATCTCTAACTTTAGAGGCGAATTTTCGCCACAAAATTTAGCTTTTAATGCTAACCTGCAAGAGTTTACTAATCGTATTTCGATCATCTGTGCCTTGGAAACTGGTGGCAAGATTTCTTCAAATGAAGCTTACCAACAGATCAAGGATCTCTGGATCAAGTTAGATGCCTCCAGACAAAATCTTTTGGGCGACGACTAATTTATCTTGGGATTTTATCTCGGAAAGCTATCTCAGAGTAGATTATCAACTTTTTTACACCCTTACCATAGACATAAATCCACGAAAAGATTGTTTACAATCTTTAACAAAGGTTTATACTAGAAATAATTAACTTCATTTTGCTGATTTCTCCCATTGCATGACTATCCAAAGCAATCTAATCTTTGGAAGCTGAGGTTTTCATAGAAAAACTCTTTTTAAACCGCTTAAAATTTAGGGCAGAGATGTCCTTCGGCTTTGTTAGTGATTGTTTATCCCGTGCGATTGGCAGAATAGGCGAACTGTTCTTAGAACAAATTTGCTGCAAATCTTAGGATCATCCATGCCCTCATCTTTTCTTTCTCTCGGTATTTCTGAAGCACGAGTTGCTAAGCTCGAATCCATTGGCTTTACAGAGCCCACTGCTATTCAAGAGCAGGCAATCCCCCAACTGCTCGCAGGAGCAGACGTACTAGGTCAAGCGCAGACTGGTACTGGTAAAACGGCAGCTTTCGCGCTGCCAATTTTGGAGCGTTTAGATCTTAATAGTGATTCACTCCAAGCGCTAATTTTGACTCCAACTCGCGAATTGGCTATTCAAGTTGGTCAGGCGATTCGTAGTTTTAACACCAAACCAGGCGCAAAAATCCTGACTGTATATGGTGGATCTGACATCAGTCGCCAAATGATTCAATTGGAGCGTGGCGTTCATGTGGTTGTCGGTACTCCTGGTCGAGTGATCGATTTAATGGAGCGTGGCAAACTTAAACTAGAAAATCTTTCTTGGTTTGTTCTTGATGAAGCTGATGAAATGCTGAATATGGGCTTCATTCAAGATGTAGAGAGGATTTTGGTAACAACTCCTTCTACTAAGCAGAGTACTTTCTTCTCAGCTACCATGCCACCTGCAGTTAAGCGCTTGGTCAAGAATTTCTTGAAATCACCTGTTACTGTCAAGGTTGAGAGTCAAGACTCGACTCCTACTCGCATTGACCAACAGATTTATCTAGTTCCATATCACCTCACTAAAGAAGAGGCTCTGTTGCCTATTCTGGAATATGAAGCGCCAGCATCAGCGCTTATATTTGTGCGTACCAAGGATTCAGCAAGTCGTCTGACTGAAGTTCTACAATCTTCTGGACATAGTGTCGATGAGTATCATGGGAACCTTTCTCAGTCTCAACGTGAAGCTCTTCTACGCCGCTTCCGCAATCAACAAGTTCGTTGGGTTGTTGCAACAGACATTGCTGCCCGTGGTTTAGATATTGATGGTTTGACCCATGTGTTTAACCTAGATATTCCTGATGATCCTGAGCGTTATGTTCACCGTATCGGTAGAACTGGTCGTGCTGGCAAGAAAGGTATTGCAATCACCTTGATTTCTGGCAAAGAGCGCTACAAGTTGCGTCAATTAGAGCAGCAAGTTGGTATGCCTCTTCCTCCTCAGCCCTTGCCTAATGTAGCTCAGATCCAAGAACGACGCATTGGTCGCTTTACAGAACAAATCTTGGAAGCATTGACAGGTGAGCGTTTGGCTTCTTTCTTGCCTTTGGTATCTCAATTGGTTGAGGATTATGATCCTCAAGCGATCGCAGCTGCGGCATTGCAACTTGCCTATACCCAACTGCAATCTGATAAAGCTGAACAAGCTGCATTACAAGTGTTGGCTAAGCAACCTCATAATCCTGAGGGTGGTCGTGGTCGCGATCGCGATGGCGGCGGTGGTTCCTACAGTGGTAGACCAATTAAGCGTGGTCAAGGTGGAAATGGTTCTCGCTCTGGTCGTGATGGCGGTGGTCGTGATGGTGGTGGATATGATTCGCGCCGTTCTTCTTCTGGACGCGATCGCGCTCCTATTCCTGCTCCTGTTAAGTATTAATTTGTCAATTCCATTTAAAGTGTTGCAGAGCAACACTTTAAATGAGATAGCTATTTAGAAAAAATTTTACTTCGTAATATTTTTTCTAAATAGCTGGGAGGGATTCACCCAATCGCTTGATATATTTAATCTGTAACTTAAGAGACAATCTTAAATAAGTAATCGCAGCCCAAGCCATTTGCAGAAAGTTCTTGAATAAAGAATTATCTCAGAAGGCTTGGGTTGTATGGTTTATTGCTCATTCTTTGGTCATTTATTGGTCATATTGGAGTCATGCAGTCCTTAACTACCTTCTCAAACCTTGATACGCACCTACGCAAAAATCTGACTGCGATTTTTTGGGCTGGGCTATTTTTCTGGTCGAGCATGGCATCACAGTTGCCAACCTTACCTCTCTATATCCGCAGCTTGACACAGTCTTTTGATCAAATCGGGATCATCATGGGATCTTTTGCGATTGGCTTGCTCGTATGCCGTTCCTATCTTGGCAAGCTTTCCGATCGCAAAGGCAGACGCTACACAATGAGAATTGGCTTGATCGTAGCGGCTATAGTTCCTTTATGCTATGCCTTATTACCATCTATTCCTTTATTAATATTATTTCGCGCCATTCATGGAATTAGTATCGCGGCGTTTGCGGTGAGCTATAGTGCACTGATCTCAGATCTTGCTCCAATTGAGCAACGTGGGGAAATAATTGGCTATATGAGCTTGGTAAATCCTTTGGGTTTAGCTTTTGGCCCTGCGATCGGTGGCTTGATGCAAGAGACTTGGGGATATCAACCTCTATTTGTTACGGCTTCATTGCTTGCCTTTGCGGGATTGTTGCTAACAAGTCAAATTGAAGACGAAGATGGTGAACGCGATCGCAAAATCGCCTCAGCCACTATAGTAAAGCCAAAGTTTTGGCAGACGTTCCTTAATCCTAGAGTCAGAATTCCTTCTACAGTTTTGTTGCTGGTTGGCTTATCCTTTGGGACACTAAGTGCTTTTATGCCAATTTTGATGCAACAGAAGCATATTGCTCTGAATGCAGGTTTATTCTATATGGCAGCTGCTTTGTCTGGATTTATCATTCGCTTCCCTGTTGGAAGACTCAGTGATGAGTGGGGGCGAGGTATATTCATTTCAATTGGGATATTCTTTTACGGATTATCGATGGCAATTATCTATTTTGCCAGTCATGACTATGAGTTCTTGTTGTCGGGAGTTGCGGAAGGAATTGGTTCTGGAATTGTAATTCCTGCAATTGTGGCGTTGCTTGCCGATCGCACGATTCCACAAGAACGAGGCTATGTATTTGGGATGACTTGGATCGGCTTTGATGTGGGGATTGCTATTGCTGGACCAATTATGGGCAAGATGATTAGCTTTGTGGGCATCACAAATATCTTCGCGATCGCTACAGGGCTTTGCATTGTCGGGCTGGTTATTTTTGCTACGCAGTCCAACAAATCTGTACGTGAGTCGTTTAGATTTGCGATCGGGAAGTCAAGCGATCGCTATGCGATCAAGTCAGCTGGAATTTCCGCATAAAAAGATGAGAGGCAGCGCTTTGCGCCGCCTCTCATCTTTATTATGCGTGTAGAAAAGACTCAACTACTTTTACATTTTCAGAACTACCAATAATTAATGGTGTGCGACTATGCAGCTTTTTGGGAACGACATCGAGAATCTCTTGAGTACCAGTAGTTGCGCGACCCCCTGCTTGTTCAATTAGAAAGGCTAAAGGAGCAGACTCGTAAAGTAATCGCAATTTCCCATCAGCATGACCAACTGTGCCTGGATAGAGAAATACACCACCTTGAAAGAGAATACGATGAATGTCAGCTACTAAAGCTCCTGAATAACGTGCTGTATTCCCTTCTTGTCGATGCATATGTCTTACATATTCGCGCATTGGCTCTTCCCATTGCCAGAAATTGCCTTCATTCACACTATAGATAGAACCTTTCGCAGGAATATGGATGTTCTCTTGAAAAAGAATGAATTCGCCAATACTAGGATCGAGAGTAAAGGCATGAACTCCATTGCCTAGAGAATAAACCAGCATTGTGCTTGTGCCGTAGAGAATATAACCAGCACCGATTTGTTTACGTCCTGACTGCAATAGGTCTAGAGCTTCTCCTGACTCGTCATTCCCTTCTTGTTGACGGATTGAGAAGATCGAACCGATCGCTAAATTTACGTCAATATTGCTAGAGCCATCAATAGGATCATAAAGCAAGGTATAGCGACCGATGGGGCAATTCTCAGGAATGTAGTAGGGTAACTCCATTTCTTCGGAGGCAAGCCGACAAACTAAGCCACTCTGCTCAAAGGCTCGAAGAAAAACACGATTGGCATAGTGATCCATGTTTTTGACCGCTTCGCCTTGGACATTTACTTCGCCTGTGACCCCAAGTACATTTTCTACTAAACCTGCGCGGCTAAGATGGCGAGCGATCGTTTTGCCTGCTAAACCAATCCGTCCCATTAATGCACTCAGATCGTATGACTCAGCCGAAAATGTCCCAAACGTTGAAAGAACATGCTGAGAAAGTGTCATAAAGTCTCGTCCAAGGGCGATCTCTTCAGCGGGATTGAGTCTGGTAGAATCAGTCATGGGTGCGATTACCTTAAAGTCTTCTTCTCTATTATTAGCCAAAATTTATAGCATTGTGCCAACGCAATAATAATTATGAGCATCTGTCCTAGTTGTAAAGCTGCAAATCCTGATAGCTACCAATTTTGTCAATTTTGCGGCGCTAAAATTGCTATAGATATCGTCTTAAATATTCTTGGAGAAGAGGCTCTACAACCTTCTTCATTGCCAACAAGACCATTGAATTTAGAGTCTGTATTAGACACAATCAAAATTCAGGTACATGATTTGGCATCTTCTCAATTGGTGAGCGACATAGAAAAATCATGGGATGGCTCAGAAGATCTGGAGGAATTGCCACTGGAGTTCGATTTAGAAGACTTTGCAGATGTTGATTCAGAAACATCGATGATTGTATCTTCCACAGTGCAGTTACAGGATATAACCTATGCTGGCAAGACCGATGTGGGAATACAACGCGATCGCAATGAGGATGATTTTGTTGCGGTTTTTCAAACTCGTAGCATTAATGGCAAAAGCCAAATTAGCGATCGCAGTTATCGCGGTTTGTTTGTGTTGTGCGATGGTATGGGTGGGCATGATGGTGGCGAAGTTGCGAGTGCGATCGCGGTTAATTCTATTACCGATCAGTTTCGTCCATTTTGGATCGACACTTTACCTGGGGAGAAGAAGCTTAATGAGATTATCTGCAATGCTAACCAAGCAATTTTCATCAAGAATGAAAATGAAAAACGGAAGTCTCTAGGCAGAATGGGAACAACTCTGGTTGTTTTAGGAATTCATGATCTAGATGTTGTAATTGCTCATGTTGGCGACAGCCGTATCTATAAAGTTACTAATAGCCCTAACCTAGAATCAATACCAGAGCCAAAATTAACACAAATCACACGCGATCATGAGGTTCTCAATCAATTACTAGATCTTGGTGTCGAGCCTGAAGTAGCGCAGTCTAGACCAGATGCTCATCAACTTACCCAAGCGCTTGGACCGAATCCTAGCGATCGCCTTGAGCCTTCAATTGAGTTTTTTAATCTAACCGAGCCAACCTTGTTTCTGCTGTGTTCTGATGGTTTGTGTGACAACGACGCGATCGACGATAATTGGCAATCGCATTTATTACCAATTTTAAATAAGGAAGTCGATCTGCAAACTGGGTTAGACAGACTCATTGAGTTAGGAAATAACGTCAATGGTCATGATAATCTCACTGCGGTTCTAGTATTGTGTGAGCTTGGATAGATTGCGATTCATCAGATAAAATGATGGCGTGAAGCGCCATTACTTTATTTGATGAATTTTAAATGCCTTTCTACTCGGGCTTCGATCACGATGTCAGGATGATTGTATTGCAGATATTTCTCTAGTAATTTAATATCTGGCCATTCCCAAACATAAACAGTCTTAGCAAAATATTGAGAAATATAGGGCTGTAAGGCAATAAAAAATGAATCTCTAAAAATCAACGCCTTTGGTGCATCAATACGACAATCTGTAAAAAAGGTCGCCTTCATCTGATCTTCAGGGTGCTTCTCTACAATTTGTTTTTCGCATCTGGGTAATGGTTTACGTAGTTCAGGAACCATCTCTTTGAGGAAGTAGGAAATATTCAACATATTCGCAATATCTCCAGACTTGTATTCTCGCAATTCAAAATCCTGCCAAGAGTACTCAGTTGGATTAAGATTTGGAGTCAGATTTGGATAAACTTTCTGGATGGTGCGGATGATTTCATGGTGGGCGATCGCTGCGCCAAAATCATTCCAATGAGTATCAGTTTTATAGAATAATTGTCCTTGTTGCTTGGCTGTGAGCAAAGTAGGTCTTAAATCTAAAACCGTTACTTCCGAATCTTTCATGTATTCTACCAGTTGATCGAGGCGGGTTTGTTTACCAACTTGACGAATATGCTCAGGCATATATTCTGGATAAATAGAATATTTGTCAGGCACAACTACAAAAAGATAGGGAATTGCCTGTTGCTTCAGCCACTTATGCTTTGCTTCTAATCCGATTTTCCAGCTTCTGAGTTCTTCTGGAGTCAAGGGATCATTTCTTCGATAATCCTCAAGACTATTACCTTCCGCAGGATTGACATAAAACAACCAATCATCTAACCCAAACAGCACTTTAGGATTTGAGGAACTCTTTAAGATGATGCTGTATAAAGAATAAACCTGAGTTAACTGATCGCGTAATCCGAAATGATCATTAAAGAACGATTCAAACTGTGATGGGAATTTGAGCATAGTTTGATGCTCCCATTTCAGTTCAGGAAACTCAGCAAGTTTACGCTTTTCTGTCGCAGACTCTTTGCGGTTATGAGTTAAAACTAAAGGTAAAAACAGCCCGATTACAAAAGTCACAATCAATAGATTGTCAAATATCCGAGATGCTTTGTTTTTATGATTTTCGGTGTGCATAGAGCAGACTGGTGAGAGATTTAAAAGCGGTAATAGATAAATGGATTATAAGTTCCTGCGGCTAAACTGGCGGCGGAAATCAGAAATAGGCTAACTAAAAGTGAATAATATCCACCGTACAGAACGGGCTGAAGATGACTAAATTGGGGAGAAATAATTTTCTTTTGTAATTGGCTCGCAACCCAACTTGCTATAGGAGTTGCTAGTACACTCCCCATAATTAAATTGATTAGCGTCTTCAAATCAAAATAGAGCATGGTGAAATGCTTGACTCCATCGGCATCGGTAATCCCAATCATACTTCCTAAATATTGAATTGCTTGACTCACGGTTTCTGCTCGAAAGAACACCCATGCAATCATCACTAGTAATAATGTATATAAATGTCGCAATGGTATCCATAAGCGATCGAGATATTTGTGCCAGCCCAATCTCTCAATCACTAAATAAGCTCCATGTAAGGCTCCCCAAATGACAAAGTTCCAACTTGCACCATGCCATAGCCCACATAGTAGAAATACGATCCATAAATTGAGATAAGTCCGCAGTGAAGAGCCACGATTGCCACCCATAGGAATATATAGGTAGTCACGAAACCAAGTGGACAGGGAAATATGCCATCTTCGCCAAAAGTCTCGCATAGATTGGGCAATATATGGATAATTAAAATTCTCTAGAAATTCAAATCCAAAAAGCCGTCCTAATCCGATCGCCATGTCGGAATATCCTGAGAAATCAAAATAGACCTGTAATGTGTAGCAAGCAATTCCCAACCAAGCCATGCCTGTAGTGACTTCATGCACTGGTACAGCAAAGATTTTATCAGCGACTTCTCCTAATGGATTTGCTAGCATCGTCTTTTTGGCTAATCCAAAAATAAATCTCTGAATTCCCGCAGAAAACTGTGGTCTGGTGACTGTCCGTGACACAATTTGCTTAGCGACATCATGATAACGAACAATTGGGCCTGCAATGAGTTGCGGAAATAGGCTAACGTATAGCCCACAATTAATGGGATTTAACTGCACATCTGTTTCTTTCCGATAGACATCGATCACGTAAGACATTGCTTGAAAAGTAAAAAAGGATATGCCAATGGGCAGTGGAACTTGAGAATATGCGATCGCAGGAATTGAAAGATTTTGCAGAACTACGTTGAGATTATTGACGAAAAAATTAGCGTATTTAAAATAGAATAACAATCCTAAATTACTGATAATTGATATTAAGAGTATTTGATGTTCTTTAATGACGGTAAGCAGTTTTTGACGATGTAGATGTAATAGCACTCCCGCCATATAGTTCAGCAAAATAGAAAAAATCATCAGGAAAACATAAACTGGCTCTCCCCATGCATAAAAGATCAAGCTCATGATCAATAGAAAAATATTCCTTAGATACAGCAGCTTTGAGCTAATCAGAAAATACCCTACTAAGGTGAGCGGTAAAAATAGAAACAAAAATAATGCCGAGGCAAAAATCATGGGTGAATTATTTAATTACGATTTTTTTAATTACGAATTATCAATTACGAATTACGAATTGAGATATTTTAATTCGTAATTCGTAATTCGTAATTAAAGAAATTCTCTCAAAGCTCTATCGGAACTTCTGTAAAAAAACAACTTCTCGCGCCAGTGTGACAAGCAATGTCACCAACCTGCTCGATCTTGACCAAAATAACATCGCGATCGCAATCGTAATATAGTTTTTTTAACTTCTGAATATGTCCCGAAGTTGCACCCTTATGCCATAGCTCTTGACGCGATCGGCTCCAATAATGCACTTCACCAGTCGAAACCGTTAATTCCAGAGCATGACGATTCATCCATGCCATCATCAAAATTGTGCCATCTTGGTGATCTTGCGCGATCGCAGGAATCAATCCTTGAGCATCATATTTAAGCGTCTCAATCCAATTGTCAGGCATTTTTTAGCTATTACATTGTTCAGATAAATTATATAGCAATGCAATATACAGCTAGGACAAATCAAAACCCAAACTCAAAGTGGCGGGGGGGGGGGGGGGGGGGGGGGGGGGGGGGGTTTTTTTTTTTTGTTGTGTTTTTTTTTTTTTTTTTTTTTGGGG
>JALQCR010000059.1 GCA_023336205.1 Pseudanabaena sp. Salubria-1 | reverse complement strand
ATCGGTTCCCCCCCCATTTAAACTCCGGGGTTTTTTGCCCCCCCTACGCCCACAAAACAACGCATAGATCTGCTGATTGTACGGGAAACCCTACCAGATTAGGTAGAGTCCCCCTGATGTGCTAATCGGGAAAAGTGGTTAATCTTGTATGAGACTAAAGATTAATAAAACTCAGGAGTTAGAAGCCTTATGGCTAAAGTAGTTGGAATCGACTTAGGTACGACAAACTCAGTCGTCGCCGTCATGGAAGGGGGCAAGCCAACGGTGATTGCAAACGCCGAAGGCTTCCGTACCACCCCCTCAGTTGTTGCTTATGCCAAAAATGGCGATCGCTTAGTTGGACAAATTGCTAAGCGTCAAGCAGTAATGAACACCGACAACACCTTTTATTCAGTAAAGCGCTTTATCGGCAGACGTTATGACGAAGTTAGTGGGGAATCCAAGCAAGTCGCCTACAAAGTTTTGAAAGTAGGTGAAAACGTCAAGATCGACGCACCTGCAGTTAGCAAACAGTTTGCACCCGAAGAAATTTCTGCTCAAGTATTGCGTAAGTTAGTTGACGACGCTAGCAAATATTTAGGCGAAACCGTCACACAAGCGGTTATCACCGTTCCTGCATATTTCAATGATTCGCAACGTCAAGCCACCAAAGATGCTGGCAAAATTGCAGGCGTAGAAGTTCTCCGCATCATCAACGAGCCAACCGCAGCAGCTCTGGCTTATGGTCTAGATAGCAAGACTAATGAAACCATTCTCGTATTTGACCTTGGTGGCGGTACGTTTGACGTATCGATCCTTGAAGTCGGCGACGGTGTGTTTGAAGTAATGTCCACCAGTGGTGACACTCATCTCGGTGGTGACGACTTTGATAAGAAGATCGTAGACTTCCTTGCTAATCAGTTCCAATCGGCTGAAGGCATTGATCTTCGCAAAGATAAGCAAGCACTGCAACGTTTGACTGAAGCTGCTGAAAAAGCGAAGATTGAACTTTCTAGCGTTACTCAAACTGAAATCAACCTACCTTTCATTACCGCAACTCAAGACGGACCTAAGCACCTTGACACCACACTGACTCGCGCCAAGTTTGAAGAACTATGCTCTGATCTAATCGATCGCTGCCGTATTCCTGTCGAGCAAGCAGTCCGTGATGCCAAAATCGACAAATCAAAAATCGATGAAGTTGTTCTTGTTGGTGGTTCGACCCGTATTCCTGCGGTACAAGAAGTTGTTAAGAAGATTCTTGGCAAAGATCCTAACCAAAGCGTTAACCCCGATGAAGTCGTTGCGATCGGCGCAGCTGTTCAAGCTGGCGTATTGGCTGGTGAAGTTAAAGACATTCTCTTGCTTGACGTAACTCCTCTATCACTTGGTGTTGAAACCTTGGGTGGCGTAATGACCAAAATCATTCCACGTAACACCACTGTTCCTACTAAGAAGTCTGAAGTCTTCTCGACTGCGGTTGATGGACAAAGCAATGTTGAGATTCATGTTCTTCAAGGCGAACGTGAAATGTCTAACGACAACAAGAGCTTGGGAACCTTCCGTTTAGACGGAATTCCTCCTGCTCCTCGTGGCGTACCTCAAATCGAAGTTGTATTTGACATTGATGCTAACGGACTATTGTCAGTAACTGCTAAGGACAAGGGTACTGGTAAGATTCAAACTCTTTCAATCTCTGGTGCTTCGACCTTACCTAAGGATGAAGTGGAACGCATGGTTAACGAAGCTGAGCGTAATGCATCTACTGACAAAGAGAAGCGTGATCGCATCGAAGCGAAGAATCAAGCTGACTCTCTTGCTTACCAAGCTGAGAAGCAAATCAAGGATCTTGGAGACAAGGTTCCTGAAGCAGACAAGACGAAGATCGAAGGTCTAGTCAAGAGATTGCGTGAAGTAATTGCTAAAGACGATCATGAAGCGATCGCAGCTCAAACTGAAGAGTTGAAGCAAGCTTTGTATGCACTTAGCTCTTCTGTCTATCAGCAAGGCGGCGGCGAGGCTCCTTCTGGCGCTGCTCCTGAAGACGGAACTAAGGATGCTGCAAGTGGCGATGATGATGTCATCGATGCTGATTTTACAGAGTCGAAATAGTTAATTCTAAAAAAGAGGGTGAGCACTATGCGCTCACCCTCTTTTTTGTTTTTGAATCGAGCTAAATTTTAAAAAATTCGTCTTGCTCCCTCAGAGCCTTCAAATTCACAGATGCTTTGAGGGCTGACTGGACAAACTCGACTCTTAATTTTATTTTTGGAGACAACTAACTGCTCTAGCTTTTTTAAACCAGCCAAAGGTTGGATATTGGCAATTTGATTGTTATGCAAGCTTAGTCCTCTTAACTGGGTTAGACCTGCTAAAGGTTCGCCAATTCAAGGATGAAATGCAACACCTAGAGATCTTTGCGTAAAGGGACTCATAAGGATATTCTGATATTAATCACAATAATTAGGATACCCTCATGAGCTTTGTCCATCTTACCACCACAGAAAGAAGTGAACTGTATAAACTAAGAGTAATTGAGCAATTATCTGTATCAGAGATAGGTCGTCGCTTGAAGCGAAACAAAAGTACGATTTCAAGAGAGTTATCGCGCAATACAGACGAGCGACAGATTGGCTATTTGCCAGATACTGCGGTTGCCCTGATGAAAGCAAGACGGAAACAAGCAAAGGTAAGATTTCAGAGCATCAGTGCTGAGACGATCGCCGAAGTCAAACAACGGTTAGAGCAACACCACAGCCCAGAGCAACTAGCAGGGAGAATGGAAAGGGAGGGGCTAGGTAAAATCAGCTATGAGACGATTTATCTGATGATCTATGCAAACCATCAAGAGATGGGAATATATCAACAATATCTGAGGCAGAAGCAAAAGCAACGAAGGCGCAAAGGTCGCCATCAGAAGCGAGGTGGCATTCCCAATAGGGTAGGGATAGAGAATCGACCGAAGATTGCAGATTTAAAAACAGAGATTGGACATTGGGAAAGTGATACGGTAATCGGGTGCAACCACACAGGTATCGTAGTTACGCATGTTGATAAAGCATCGAAGTATTTACTTGCTGGACTAGCTAAGAACAAGACGATGGATGAGATAAACAGAGTGACATTCAATCTATTTGAGCCTATAGAATCAACATCTCGAAAGACAATGACCTTTGATAATGGAAGAGAATTCTGTGGGCATGAGAAGCTATCTGAAAGATTGAAACTAGAGACCTTCTTTGCGAATCCATATCATTCATGGGAACGTGGATTGAATGAACACACCAATGGATTAATTAGAGAGTTCTATCCCAAAAGTACAAACTTTAAAATCGTGAAAGAAGAGGACTTTCAGAAGGCAGTGAATTTGATCAATCACAGACCCAGAAAATCACTTGACTATCGTACTCCTTACGAAGTATTCTTTGCTTCATCAGAACCCGTTGCATTTCATCCTTGAATTGGCGCTTCTAGCATTTTTGCGGCGCTGGGTAGCGCTTCTTGGATGAGTTGGCTGGCGGCATTAGTTCCATCAAAACTGCGTGGACGATATTACAGCATTCGCAATGTTGTCAGTAATATCGTGAGTCTGCTCTGTCTACCGATCGCGAGTTTTGTTGTTTCCTATTGGCAAGGTGGTGCGATCGCAGGTTATGGCATTGTTTTAAGTATTAGCATCCTCGCAGGTTTAGCGAGTTTAGCCTGTCAGCAATTCATGATAGATATTAATCCTCAAAAATATAAAATTGCCTGTCACGTAGAAAAAGAGCCTGAAAGTAATCAACCGAATTATTTTGCAGCTCTATTCAATAGTTTGATTAGTAATTTAATCTCTCCATTTAAAGATCGCAATCTGATTGTTTTTCTAATCTATTTCGCCCTCTGGGGATTTGCAGTTAATCTCAGTACGCCATTTTTCAATCTTTATATGTTAGAAAATCTTGGTGTTGATATAACTTGGGTAACTCTATTTAACAGTCTAGGCAGTGGTGCAAATATGCTGATGTTATTAGTATGGGGAAAGTTAAGCGATCGTATTGGTAATCGACCTTTATTAATATTTGCTGGACTAGCGATCGCGATTATGCCATTATTTTGGTTGTTTACTGGAATTGCCCAAGTCCAATCACAACTATGGATCTATTTACTAGTATTCCATCTCTTTTTGGGAGGAACTTGGGCTGCAATTGATTTAGGAAGTAATAATATCCAGATTGCAATCGCCCCGATTCAACATCATGCAACGTTCTTTGCGATCGCTTCAGCGATCGCAGGTATAGGCAGCGCTCTAGGAACGACAGTAGGTGGGGTTTTAGCGCAGAGCGCTCACTACGAAGGAATCTTTGGGGTATTTTTTCTCTCCGCAATTTTGCGTTTAATAGCTCTTATTCCTTTACTATTTGTTCAGGAAAAATAATATCTATCAACTAAATGGCTTTGCCATTTAGTTGATTAAGAACCTTACTGGGCTTGTTATATAGCAATAAAAGGTTTGCTTAGGATATAAAAAACAAATAAAAGTGGCGACGCGAAGCGTCGCCACTTTTATAACAAAGATGGCAAGATATAGAGATTAGGATAGACAGCGTTTCACGCTGTCTATCCTAATCTCTATATAATATAAACTGGTAAACTACGATGAATATTGGTAGATTAAGCTGCTCGCCCTATCAATAAGTTGTAGACAACCCCAATAACTGCTAAAACCAAAAGTATATGGATTAAGCCGCCACCAATATTAATAGAGAATCCTAAAACCCAGAGAATAAGAAGTACACCAACGCCAGTCCAGATTAGATTTAACATGATTTTCTCTTTTTAGTTCGAGTGAAGGGATAGAAGTTCAAGGACAATAAAGAAGTGATTCAATTTCAGCTAAAGACATTTGGATTTATAGATTAGATAGGTAGTGCAAAGCACTACCTATCTAATCTATAAATCATTGATTTTTTGGGCTAAATCAATGTCTAGATTACTTATGCCATCTACATCATGGGTAGCTAAATCAATTACTACACGATTATAAACATTAAACAATTCAGGATGATGATCCATCTTGTCAGCAGCAAAAGCTACTTTGGTCATAAAGGTAAAAGCAGCCACAAAGCTATCAAACTTGAAAGCCCTATTGAGCTTTCCATTAACTACTTTCCACTCAGGTAATTTTGCGATCGCAGTGTTAATTTCTTTGTCTGTTAACTTCTTTTTAGTCATAAAAACAATTACGATGGAATGATTTTATACAATTCCTCAAAATAGCAAAGCCATTTTTAATAGATCAAAAACCTTATTGGATTTGGGTTTTGATTTTTGAAAGTGCGATTGCATTTTCAGGAGTTGGTATTGCGATCGAGATATAAGAGATTGTGCCCCCGACTTTGGTGGACACAATCTCGAACTACAAGATGCTATAGCAAAAAGCTATTAGTCAATAACTTTCTTGACTTCATCTTTGACATCTTCAGCAGCATGACGAACTTTTGCTTCACCTTGCTTTGCCTTGCCTTCCGCCTGATTTTTAGTGTCACCAGTCATATCTCCGACTGCTTCCTGCACTTTGCCTTCAACATTTTTAGCAGTTGCTTTAGCTCTATTTTCTAAACTCATTATGAACTCCATAAATTGGTTTTAGAACGCCAGAGTCAAATTGATAACTCTGGCGTTCTAAAACCACTGTGACAGGCGACCGTTTGATTTTCTGAATGAATTGATTGAATATGATACAAATTGTAATCAATAACTCACCTTCCGAAGATAGAATCCCTTCGATAGCTGAAGTTTGGGGCTGGCACGGGGGCATAGCCCCTACAAAACGAGAATTGTTCAGACGGGGGCAATCCCATCGTGATTGCTCATGCTAGCTGCAAGAGATTCATCATTTTCGCTCTGTGTAACATCAGTCATAAATAATAAAGAGTGATGTGCTATGCACATCACTCTTTATTATTTCTTAGGAGATTGTTCATTAAATCTCTTCTCATAATTAGTGTCTTGAGTATTTAACAACTTATCCCAGAAGGTGAAATAAAGACCATAATGGAATGTGTACTTGAGATGATGAATCGAATGATGGGCTGGCCCAATGAACCACTTACCTAGCCAATGATGAGGAAATGATAAAGGAAATCGATCAATCCCTAGATGATTTAACACTGCCCAGATCGTCATTGTAGTCAGTACGGCAATTAGAGTGATGAAATGTAATGGAATGATCAAGACAATACCGACTAAAAAAAGAGAACTAATGATCGCTTCTAAAGGATCAAATGCAAAGGATGTCCAAGGAGTGGGATAACGCGATCGGTGATGACCTTGATGTAACCAATGAAAAAGTGATGGGTGATGAAACAAGCGATGAGTGAAATAAAAATAGGCATCTTGCAGAATCAACACTACTACATAACTTATCCCTAGATACCAAAGTCCATACTGTTGAGGATCGCTGTAAATGCGTGTGAGATTCCAACCATATCCCGATACGATGAATGCCGAGGCGATCGCAAACACAGCTGCCGAAAGTATAGAAAGTTCAATATCCCGTTTAATCGATTGCCAAGAAGGATTTGGTTGTAGCTTTTGTTCCTCTGAAGACTGACGCAATGGCAAATAAAAGCACAAATAAGTTCCCCCCGCTACCAGAAAATATCTGCCGAGAATAATTCCAAAAAAAGCGACACTATAAAACCAAAATGAGTGATCTAGCAATTTAGTCTCCCTATCTTTGTATCTTGCATTCACACTCCTCCACAGAAGTTTTCTATTAAATAAATCCTAATAACTTTATTAAAGTTATTAGGATTTATTTAATAGAGATTTGAGCTCAAAATCGAACCAATAATTTTTTTCAAAGTGTTGCTTTGCAACACTTTGAAAAAATTATTGTGGTTCGTTTGATCGTAAATCGCGAAACGTTGTGCTTATACTCTATTATAAAAAACAAATCTGACTAAGGAAATTAGCAGATAGCTCAAAATTGCATAAGCGATTATTGCGATTATGATATTCAAATCAAAAATGTTACCGCCACCATTGGACGTTGGGCTAATGAATAAAGTAGAAAATGGGGCTATAAATGGTGCTGATAAGTTATTAATGAATCTAGCAAATTCATTTTCAGTATTCGCCCCAGACAAACGTAAAACAAACCTTAACATCAGTAATATTTCTATTATTCCGCCAAGCCAATAAATAGTATTAACTATCCAATAATAAATACCACTGCGCTGCGCCTTTCCTAGACGATTTTCCTCTTGTCGAAGGCGAAAAGTTTCTTCGTCTTGTCTTAGATCTTGCTGCCTTTCAAGATTGTTCTCATCCCGCTGATTATCATTCATTTTAAAACCATTAAATTTTTTTGTTGGGCTCAAAGCTAATAGCTTTTATCGTAATTCTTAAAAATTTGACTACACTTTCGAGAATTTAAAATTAAATCTAATCAGGATTTTTAATTCTCGAAATGGGAAACATTCTAAGGATTTGATATTAGTCCTACGGTGACAGACGGATGCGTGATGCTATGTGTGAATTGATTGAATACGACACAAATCTTTATCTAATTCAATTTCATCGCTATCTAGCTAATTTTTTCTTTCAAGCAATCTAACTTCCATATTCCATGCAACCATCTTACTAAGCAAGCATTGTAAACACCGTTTGCTGTAATAAAGCAGATGTAAATTGACTATAGCTGTAATGTCCAAATAAGTAGCCCCGACGCAAGCGGCGAGGTTATTTACTTGGATATTACAGCTACTGAATTAGTCCAGCAATAATATTAATGCTCATTGCTACAATTGCAGTATTGAAGAAAAAAGAGAGAATACTATGTAATAAAGATAAACGCCTCATCGATCGCGAAGTAATCTGGATATCTGAAACTTGACTAGTCATACCGATTACAAAAGAGAAATATAAAAAATCCCAATAATCTGGCTCAATATCCTCAGGGAAAGCTAGTCCTCCTGCTTTACATTCACTTTGAGTTTGGTGATCCTGATAATATTCATGAGCATAGTGCATCGCAAAAATTGTGTGAACAAGTAACCATGAGCCAATAATTGTAGCCACGGCAAGAAGTAGATGGGGAATTAAGATACTTACATCTTTTCCTTTTGTTTCTTTTAAGATAAATGCGATCGCAAATATACTGGCACATGCAGCTGTAGTAACAATGCTTAAGATCACTAGTCGGCCTTCATCCTGACTTTGAGCATTGCGACGCATCGTTTTTGATTTTGCTTGCATCATGAGTACCCAAGTTGCGGCTAGAAAACTGATCATCCCCGCATCCCATATACAGAGAATCTTTGTTGATAGGCTAAACCAAGATGGAAGTAAAACTAACACGATTAAAGCAACAAGAATAGACAAAATTAAGCGCGATCGCACTCTCCATCGGTGAGAAAGTTTATCTTTGACTAAATTATCCAAAGTATTTATTCAACAGCAGGACTATCTAAAATAGATTCGCTAAACAGCATAACTCTCTTATCTGTGCTTTTAGATTTATACATAGCTCTATCGACTTTTTTAAAGAGAACGTCAGCCGTATCTCCATCTCTAGGACATATCGCAATACCTATAGTGGCACTTATTGAAAGAACAATTCCGTCAAATTCACAGGTTTTAGAAATCCGATTAACCATCTTTTCGGCAAATCTAATCACATCGGATTCCAGCTTAATATTCAACAAAATACACACAAACTCATCTCCTCCCCATCGACTAACGATATCTTCGCCCCTGACAAAAGTTTGTAAACGTTTTGCCACAGTAATCAGTACTCTATCCCCAATGTCATGACCATAGGAATCATTAATGTTCTTAAATTTATCTAAGTCAATGAACATGATCGCGAGTTTCCAATTATGTCTATGCGCTTGGAGTAATCCATAGTCAAGACGCTGCTCAAGTAACAAACGGTTTGGAAGTCCTGTAAGTGGGTCATGCAATGCACTGTGTTGTGCATCTTTCTCTTTTATTTGAGATTTTGATAAATCTGCACGTACCTCAAGCAGATCATTTTTTGTTTCCCTCAGTTCCAATTCGATGTCGATTCTCTCAGCCACTTGCTTGGTGAGTTCGGCATTAACCTGTTGCAGATCTTCCGCAGCTTTTATTACTTTTTTCTCGACTTTTTCGTTTTGCGCAATCACCTCTTGGATGGTCGGGAATGGGGGCATGACCTTAGCATTATTTGTGAGGACTGCATTCACCGAACCAAGTTGCTCCGCAGCCTTCTCTACATCTGCTTTGATTTCTTCGCTTTGATTGAGCAAGTTTTTAAGAGGAACTGTTTTGACACTTATTGAACTATCAAATGCATCTGAACTAGCTTTCATCTCATTATCCATATCGCTTTTCCTCCGCCAATAAAATCAAAGTGGATCTTCTGGGATTCTTACTAAGTGTCATTTACAACTACTATCGTAGTTATTCTGTTGTTTAAAATCGTGGTTTAGTCACGTATAAATTGTATGAGTTGAATGAAAACACAACAAATCTTTACAGTAAAAATAATCAGCCATGCAAAACATGGCTAAACATTTCTTGTTTTTCGTATTGCGATCGCTCGTCTCGTGAATCTACTAAATTTTTGACGCAATTAGACCAATAAGCACCAAAAAACCTAATGCTCTCCGAAAGTAATTAACTCCTTGAAATAATTCTTCCCAAGCCCAAGTAAACAAAGAGCCAAAAGCGATCGCTTCTAATCCAATA
Source organism: Pseudanabaena sp. Salubria-1 (assembly GCA_023336205.1). Taxonomy (GTDB): domain Bacteria; phylum Cyanobacteriota; class Cyanobacteriia; order Pseudanabaenales; family Pseudanabaenaceae; genus Pseudanabaena. The sequence goes on along the minus strand of JALQCR010000059.1, from coordinate 28,707 downwards.
TTAACTTTGCCTGTTGTAAAGATTAGCCGCAATAGACTAGCCACAATCCAGACTATGAGTGGTAAATTTGGTATCTGAGCGAGAACGACTTTGCCTTCGCGATCGCGAAATATTTTATCAAGCAACGTATTTTCCATGAATTTGATTTATGAGTATTGATATTGTTAAAGTAGGTGTACTGAAGATAACTATTTTAGTGATAGCCATCGAGAGATGATTGGTAAGCAATACAAAGGCTTACTAGTACAGTAAGAAAGAGATATTTTTTGATCGTAAAAATTGATTGCATCAGGATTAATGGGAGCAATATATTTTAAATTAGCCCTCACATAGCATTCTCCTAAGTCATAAAAAATCAGAGGTTTGACGGGATAAGCTAACTCCTCTCTTGTGCCGATTACCCGTAACCAAGGGGAGCCACTACTGTCTAAAACGATGGCATCATCGGCTGAAGTATGGGGATTGGGTACGCGACCATTTGCGGTTTGGTTAAAAACAGCCGTAAGAATAGCACCTCTTTGAATTCGCGATCTTATCTCTCCATTCGGGGTGTATCGACAATTTACAGTACCTCCATTCGCTTCTGATTCTACAGACTGAATAATTAACCACTTTTGAACAGCATAAAAGCCACGGTTTCCTTGTAGAAATATGCTGCTAAAGTCTCCGTTACCATTAGGTTTCGGCACATCGGCAGCTTGTGCGATCGCCTTATCTTTAAAAATAAGCAAAGAAAAAATAATCGTTACTAACAGAATTGGCAGTGTATACAAATTTAATTTTATGCTTCTCCTTCCTTTATTCATGTGCATTGGGGCGACTCCTATATTGCAAATAGACAAAATTAACAAGCATCAGGAATGTAGGAGCTGCAAGCCATAACCAAAAACCAAGTAACAACTTACTTAATAAAATCTGACTATCAGGACGACTTCCATTAGGTAAAGCAAACCAATATGCAGATATTGTTCCTATAAAACCGACGATAGTTGCTATAAGAGCAGAAACTATGGAGAGCTTGTATTTTTTCTGTACAAAAGATACACAGGAAAACCAATAGAGCGGATTTGCTAACCAGCCGATCGCTGGTATTTGAAGGAATAACAATCCGAGTACTCCCCAAGCGGTAACTTCAATCCCTCTCATATCAATCATGACACCTGAATGTGATGTTTTGTAATTGACAATCTCAAAGGCAAGGGCTGGGAAAACAAGCCCCATCATATAAAGGCATAAAGATATTCCTAATAAAAATAAACGACGCTTGAAAAAAGGGATCTTTTTCATAGAATGTAACCTAATTAGATTCTTTTAAACTATGCTGACTTTACAAATTCATAGCTAATCTTGGTGATTTCCCCTTTAAAGTAAAGTCGAAGCCCTTCTGGATGCTCCCAACCTACTTCACCTTCTAAGGGAATCCGCATTCCATTACGAATAGAATATTCTCTAAAATTACCTACCCAAGGCATAAACATCAATTTGTCGCCAACTACTCGATAACAACGAGCTTCAGCACGCATACTGGTAATTAATCCCTCAGCATCAAACTGAAACACAACTGAGGCAGTTGTTTCGCCATCGGTCAAAGTAGCTCGACTAGAATGTTGATCGATTACTTCCCAGACCACACCCTGACTAGGGAGCAGTGATGTCGGATACCAAACCGCTTCTGCAAAGAAGCGTAATAATTCGCCTTGGTTTAATTCAGGAGTATTATGCATTTTGGCAACCGTGAAAAGACCAAGTATTGAGGCTTGCAGATTTCCTTCTCCTAATAGATATGTATCATGGACAAATACATTTACAAATGGAACCATCTCAATTTTTGCATCCCAATCAAAGCCTAGCCTTTGTGTAGTCACAAGTTGCGTAGCAGTAAACTTATGCCATTTATCCTCTGTTTCATTCATATGAAACTGTCCTTTCTGAGAGAGTTCAACCTTTGCGATGATCGCTTGTCCATCCTGAAGGACAGCCTTAAAATATCGTTGTACAGGCTCTGGCAAGCCTACAATCTCTTTTGGATCGTAAACTTTGGGTTGAATCTCTCGTTGTCCATTTGTCAGTTTGACTCGTAATTTATCAGTTTCAGACTGCCAGCGATCGCGTCCGTACATAAGAACAATCGCTAACAAAGCTACTATCAAAACGATAATAATGACTATTGGTGGTAATTTCAACGAATAGCTCATAAACAGACCTAAGCTTAGGCTAAATCCAGCTAGTATGAGGATTACAAATCGCCATGTTTGGATAAGTATCATTTATTTCTGTAAATATCTTAACTATGACTAGCGATCGCTTGATTTCGTGCATGAATTGATTGAATACGCTATGAAATGTAACTAAATGGCACTGAAATTAAATAACTCGTTTATTTGTTCTGTTAATTGATTCTATTAAGCTAAGAGAATCTATATTTACTCAGTGTTTCTTTTCCCCATAGATAAGTTATGGCGATCGCATCAACAATCTATCTTCTAAATGTGATCGCTATTCCTGTGAGTCGTGATTTTTAGGCGATCGCTTTAACGATATGTTTTCTAAAGGTTTGCTGAAGGCGATCGCTATTGCTGTGAGTCGGGATTTCTGGGCGATCGCTTCAACGATATATTTTCTGTGGGTTTGCTGAAGACAATCGCTTCAACGATATGTTTTCTGAAGGCGATCGCTTGTGTGGTGAAAGTATAGATGATTGAGGCGATCGCTTTGAGGTTGAGATTAGGGGCGATCTGCTAAAATGAATACTAAAGGCTACTTTGGCTAAAACCATGACCACAATAACTCTAGAGCTACCACAAAATATTTACGAGCCTTTGCAAAAAGCCGCCGCAAAAGCAGGACAATCCCCACAAGAGCTAATCACTAAATTACTGGGACAGACTATACAAGCCTTTGCAGACGATCCTTTAGAAGAATTTATCGGCGCTTTCCAGAGCGACATTCCCGATTGGGGCGCGAATCACGATCTCTATCTTGGACAAGAATTACTAGAAAACCATAATGCCTGAGCTATTTATTGATACATCAGGCTGGGCAAATCTGATAGATATCAGTCAGCCTTTTCACTCTCTCAGCGCGAAAATATATCAAAATGCGCGTTCTCAAAAACACAAAATTATCACTACAAGCTATATCGTTACAGAGCTTGTCGCACTACTTTCTAGCCCACTTCGCATACCTAGACCAAAAGCGATCGCCTTTATCCAAAGTCTAAGAACTTCTCCCTATGTAGATGTTATGCATATCAGCAAAGAGATCGATACAAAAGCATGGGAACTCTTAATCAACAGACCAGATAAAGAATGGAGTCTAGTTGACTGTTCTAGTTTCATTGTCATGCAAGAACGTAAAATTACTGAATCGCTGACAAGCGATCATCATTTTGAACAAGCAGGATTTATTCGTTTATTGAAATAGCGATCACTGTTTTGATGTGATTGTTTGTGTTGAGGGCGATTGCATTAACATCTATCTTCTAAAGGCGATCGCTATTACTGTGATTTGCAATTTTTAGGCGATCGCATCAACAATCTATCTTCTAAAGGCGATCGCTAGTACTGTGAGTCGTGGTTTTTAGGCGTAATGATTTTGCTATTGTTCGACAATTTTCTCAGGAACTTCTTCCAAAACTGGATTTGGTTCTGCTTTGGCTGATTTCATCCATGCGGCAATCATACCAGCAATCGGAATGGCAAGAAAAACGCCCAATAATCCAGCCATTCGTTCGCCAATAAACAGCGATAGAAACAGCAGCACAGGATTTAACTCTAGGACATTGCCCATTACTTTTGGTTGCACTACGTTATCCTGAATTTGCCTAACACGATGCAGGCAATCAACACTCTTAAAGCGATCTCACTTCCTTGAGAGGCTAAGACTAAAAGGGTAACTAGCGTAATTCCCAAGGTGGCTCCAATACCAGGGATCAAATCGATTAAGCCAAGAACGATCGCCAAAAATAGGGCGTAGTTCACCCCCAAAAATGGAAAAATTAGCAAGGTGGAGCCAGAGAGAAACAGCATCAACAGCATTTGTCCGCGTAAAAATCCGAGAAAACTTTGCTGAAAGGTTTTAGCAAAGCGATCGCGGTAGGCGACTGGCAATAGCCGCAGCGATAATTTCCACAGCTTTTCACCGTCAATCAGCATATACAAGCTGATAACCGCCCAAAAAACTCCGATCAAGACGCTAGAAAAGATACTTTTAACGACTCCTAAACCAGATGCTAAACTCGTTTGGAGTGTTTCTATTACTTGTTTAATATCCAGTTGCTTGAGGGAATCCAAAAATGGTAAAAGATCTGGCTGGTTCAACGTATTTCTAATCTGGGTTAGCAAACTCTGTCCCTGATTCAACACTTCCAGACCAATCAGCATAGCCAAACCAAGCAATAAAGTGACTGCCCCGATAAAGGTGACTGTAATTGCCAGTTTTCTGGGCATATAAAGCGATAGCCAGACCACAGGATAATTTAGTAGCACCGCAAAGATACTAGCCGCAGTGAAGAGGGCGATCGTAGTGTAGAAATAATTAATCAGCAACACCGTAGCCCAACTACAGCCAAACAGCAGCAGAAAGCGTAGAAGTGCTGAGTTACTAAGGATTTGCCACGGGTTGGAAGATGACTTCTGGCTCATAGTATATGATGTGTGAATAGATTTAAATATCTCAGACTTACCTTCTAGGTTCCCAAAACATCAAATTTCCAAACAATATTTGATCCACCTTTGAAATTCCTTTCATATAAAAACAACAAACCTTCGCAGTTATTTTGTTGCAACTTATAGCTGTCGGCAGTTTGCCATTGTTCGATTAAAGGGGAGAAGTTAATATTTTTTACTTATACCTGATGTTACGTGGAACGCAGAAGATGAATCTCTTGCTGCTAGCGTGACAGGGCAACCACGGGGGGATTGCCCCTACCTGAAACAATTCATGTTCTGTAGGGGCTGTGCCCCCGTGCCAGCCCCAGACCTATGCTATGACAAGAATTCCTTCCACGTAACATCAGTTATACCAAAGCTTTAAGTGTGAAAGGCGATCGCTTGATTTCGTGAATGAGTTGATTGAATACGCTACAAAATGTAACTGAATGAATAGAATCAAACTTAAATAACTCGTTGAGAGAATTTATATTTACCCAAAGTTTCTGCTCCCCCATAGCAAAGTTATCGAGATCGCACCAACAATCTATCTCTTAAAGGCGATCGCTATTTCTGTGAGTCCGTGATTTCTAGGCGATCGCACTGGTTAATGGGGTGAATATGAACGCAGATTGGTAAAGCTTTAAGACTTTATGAGACAACACTATACAACTCATACATTATTTCAAACATTCTGATGTCAGGCTAATCGGAAGTTACAAAGTAATTGCTAGATAGAACTTTTGCGAAATAGCGATCGCTACACGCATCATTCCTAAACTTGAAACTGAGGATAGGAACCCACTCAATCACGATAGTTCAACCAATGCTCTGATTCAGCACTACAGGAAAGCTATATTTCAGCTTCATTGACCTTAGACAGTCGAGCGTTAAGCGTTTGACCGATAAACAGAATCACGATGATTCATCGAAGATTTAATACACTTAATCCGATTTTTATTCTGGAGAAAAACTATGTTAGACCTCAATGAAATTGGAAAAACAAATCTGCCTGTCCTTGCCCCAAATGAAAGCATTCCATGCTCTCATGCTTTGATTTACACAGACTGGACAGTGACCGAACCTCACTTCGATCCAGCACAGTTACGCGCTAGAGAAACCGTCTTTACGATCGGTAACGGTTATTTAGGGACGCGGGGCAGCTTTGAAGAAGGCTATCCCAAGGCGTTGCCAACTACCTTAATCAGTGGGTTGTATGATGATATACCCTTGGTCTATACCGAGTTAGCCAATTGTCCAGACTGGCTATCAATGGTGGTCACAATCGATGGCGAACGGTTTGGACTAGATAGCGGCGAAATACTTCAGTACGAACGACAGTTGGGTTTACGACATGGAGTCCTGAGGCGATCGGTACGCTGGCGAAGTCCGATTGGAAACACGGTGGACATAAAGTTTGAACGCTTTGCGAGCTTGGCGGATCAGCAGGTATTAGCGTTAATTTGCCATGTTACGCCTGTTGATTTTAGTGGCAAGATTGAAGTTAATTCCAGTATTAATGACTATCCCGACAATCAAGGCTTCGATCACTGGGAGCATCTCAATCGCGGCGAGACAGAGCATGGAATTTGGCTGCAAGTTCGCACCCGCAGTACTGAGATTGAACTGAGTATGGCGGCTAAAATGACAGCGATCGGTATTGCGGCTTCTTCGCAAATCAATAGTCCCGACTCTCCCTCCATGAGAGCTACCTTTCTGGCTAGACAGGGAGATACCATCACCGTAGAAAAGTTAGTAACGGTATTTACATCTCAGGAGGTAAAGCGACCAGTTCAATCGGCTCAAACCAAGTTAGCAGACCTGCCTTCCTATGGGGTTCTACTTGCCGCACATCAGCAGGCTTGGGATAAAGTTTGGGAGCAAAGTGATATCGAGATTGAGGGAGATATTAAGGCTCAACTGGCGGTTCGTTACAACATGTTTCAACTTTTTATTGGGGGGTGTGCTAAAGATACCCCAGTAACTGATCCAGTAGCTGACCCAGCATCTCCAAATAACATTCCTGATAGCATTGCTGCTAGAACCTTATCGGGATTAGGTTATCGAGGACATATCTTTTGGGATACAGAAATATTTATTCTGCCCTTCTTTACTTTGACTCAGCCCGCGATCGCTCGAAGTTTATTGAGCTACCGTTACGGAACCCTCGCTGGAGCAAGGCGCAAAGCTTTTCATAGTGGATATAACGGCGCGATGTTTGCTTGGGAAAGTGCAGCTACAGGAGATGAGATGACTCCCAAATGGTCGATTCAGAGCGATCCCTACACTGAAGCGGTGCGAATCTGGTGTCGCGATCGCGAAATTCATATTAGTGCTGATATCGCTTATGCCATCTGGCAATACTGGCAAGCAACGGGTGATGATATTTGGATGCGAGACTGCGGTGCCGAAATTGTAATCGATACTGCGATTTTCTGGCTCAGTCGGGTGGAGTGGAACGATCAACAAAAACGGTATGAATTATGCAACGCGATCGGAGCTGATGAATATCACGAGCAGGTCAATAATAATGCGTTCACCAATCGGATGGTGCAGTGGCATCTGGAAAAGGCGATCGCTGTTTATGAATGGCTACAGCATAAGTTTCCCGATCGGGCGATCGCACTAGCCCAAGAGCTAAAACTCACACCAGAGCGACTGCTAAGTTTGCACACAACGATGTCTCAGATATACATTCCTTATACTGCTAATCCAGAACCGATCGAGCAGTTTGATGGATTTTTTCAACTTAAGGATATCAATTTGAGTCACTATGAACCGCGAACGCGATCGATTCAAGCGATTCTAGGCATGGAGGAAACCAATCACACTCAGGTACTCAAGCAGCCTGATGTGTTGATGCTCATCTACCTAATGCGCGATACATCAGAGTTCTCCTTTGACTCGCTCCAAAAGAACTGGAACTACTACGCTCCCCGCACCGATATCACCTATGGTTCATCCCTTGGAGCCTCTGTTCACGCCATCCTTGCCGCTAACCTAGGTGAAGACAAAGCCTATAAATATTTTATGCAGGCCGCCCTAATCGATCTCCAAGATACTTTTGGTAACACCAACGATGGCATTCACGCCGCTTCCGCAGGTGGTGTTTGGCAATCAGTGGTGTTTGGCTTTGGTGGGATTCAACTTAAGGATAATGGTCCTGTCGCAACGCCTCACCTTCCTCCCTCTTGGACTCGCCTCAAATTCAAACTACACTGGCGCGGCACTTGGCACAATTTCAATTTAACGCCTGACGCTCATGTATCTGAATCTCACGCTCCGAACATTCAGGGCTTTATCTTCGATCTGGATGGTGTTTTGACAAACACCGCCGAATGGCACTACCAAGCGTGGCAACGGCTAGCGGATGAAGAAGGACTACCCTTCGATCGCAAGGCAAATGAAGCATTGCGGGGTGTCTCTCGACGAGAATCGCTGCTGCTCATTGTGGGCGAAAAGCATTACTCAGAAGCGGATCTTCAGGAAATGATGGACCGCAAAAACAATTACTATGTGGACTCGATTCAGTCTATTACTCCAAAAGATCTGTTGTCTGGAGGGGTTGCGCTACTCACTGAAATCAGGCAAGCGGGAATGAAAATTGCGATCGGCTCTGCCAGCAAGAATGCACGAATCGTAATCGAAAAATTGGGGCTTGCCGATCATGTGGATGCGATCGCGGATGGAGACAGTGTTGCTCTCCCCAAACCCGCTCCTGACCTCTTCCTGTACGCTGCGGCTCAGTTAGGTCTCAACCCCGCCAACTGTGTAGTGGTGGAAGATGCTGCTGTTGGTATTGAAGCCGCGATCGCTGCGGGTATGAGGACGATTGGACTTGGTCCTGTTGAACGCTTTGGTGGATCTGCACATCTGGTTCTACCCAATCTAACGGGCATTCACCTGAGCGATCTCCAAACTCAATTAGGTAAAAGCCTCGCCGAACTCTAGTACAAGGCGGCTGAAGAGACAGAAAGCGCGATCGCGATGATGTTTAGGACAAATAGAATTATAAATTTTGGTAAAAAACATGTCAGATCATCAATCTAATAATTTATTCCCAATCGAAAAACTTGATGATTTGATTCGTCCGTTTATTGTGCAACCAGAACGGAAAATTTCTCTTACCCAAGACTATGACCCAAGCTACAAAGCAGATCACCTCAAAAAGTCGAAAGCTAAAGGTCAATTAAAGGAAGGTATTGAGGCTTTGGCTGAATATCAGGATGTTCTCTATGCCCAAAACACCCATGCTGTGCTAATCATCTTTCAGGCTATGGATGCGGCTGGTAAAGATAGCACGATCAAACATGTGATGTCAGGCATCAATCCTCAAGGATGTCAGGTGAGTAGCTTTAAAGCTCCATCTACAGAAGAGCTAAATCATGACTATTTGTGGCGATGTTCTAAGGCTTTACCTGAAAGAGGTCAGATTGGAATTTTTAATCGCTCTTATTACGAAGAAATTTTGGTAACAAGAGTACATCCAGAAATCCTAAAGCAGCGCCCACTTCCCGTTAGCATAGTTGACAATGATATTTGGAAGCGCCGCTTTGAAGAAATCAACAACTATGAGAAGCATCTGGTCAATAATGGAACGATCATCCTCAAGTTTTTCCTCAATGTATCCAAAGAGGAGCAGAAAAAACGTTTTTTAGAACGGATTAATCGCCCTGAAAAGAATTGGAAGTTCTCTGAAAATGATGCAAAAGAGCGTAGCTTTTGGGATGACTATATGAGTGTCTATGAGGATATGTTTAATCACACCAGTACAGAATATGCTCCTTGGTACATTATCCCTGCTGATCGCAAATGGTTTACTCGTCTGGTTGTGGCGGGTATCATTTACACGCAGTTAAAGGAACTGGATCTCAAGTATCCTACGCTCAGTAAAGAGCAACATCAAGAGCTTTTAAATGCGAAGAAAATTCTGGAGAGCCAGAAATAAGGATGAGAATTGGTTGGTTTTAGCGATCACTACTACTGTGAGTCATGATTTTTAGGCGATCGCAAAGGATTGAAATGCCTCTTTATGATTTTGCATCACGGGCATATGACTTCCACGTTATCAAAGAACCAATTGCAAATAGAATACCTTCGACAATCATGAAGAAGAGAGAACTCGTGTTGCCTGAGACAAGTCGGTAGATATTAGCAGCGAACATTCGGAACAGTCCGAGAGCCAGCAAGAACCAGCCACAGAGTGTAATCAACAAAGTCCAGTCACGTTGCCATAGATTATGCGATCGCACAATCGCCAAACCTGCGACAAACATAAGAACTCCAGAGAGATAGACAACTGGCGGTATCTGTTCATCGTAGAGATGCGGTTGAATAAGCGGAAACTCCGAAGCAACCATTACCATCAGGGTTGGTCCCAGCAGTCCTCCTATAGGCTTCGAGTTCGTCATACCACACCTTTCGATGCTGATTGGACTAAAAAACGATATTTACTCAGAGTTTTTGTTCCCCATAACCAAGTTATCGCGATCGCTGTAATGGCTAATAAAACAGCAAAAATAAATGGGTCATAATGTGAACCATTACTTGGGAATAGATACGGACTTATATTAATCATGGTATGAAAGAGAATCCTTCTTGAACATGATGGCGAGTAGCAGCATTGACAAGGGTGCTGTAATTGCCCAAGGCATTCCAATCAGAAGTAGCGTCTCCGAAAAGTATGGATAGAAATAAACAAATACAATCAATGGTGTAACCAGACTATGAATCAAGAAAGAATATCTGACCCATCTTTGAAATCCTTGCTTCTCAAATATAGGAACAGCAAATAGGGTTGCGAATCCCATAAATATATAGCCGATCGCATCAAAGTCCCAAAAGAGAGAGTGTGGAGTTTGTCTTAAAATCAGAATCTCGTCTGAAGATCCTTGAAGTGTCATCGGAATTACTGTTGCTAATTGAACGACATAATTAGCAGTAACGAATGCTACATACAAGGCTGTAAAAATAAGAGCCGCATGACTCCAAAACTTTTTCTCAGTTGGAACTATATAGTGAAGTGCAAGCATTTCCAGCAAGAAAGGTATTACGATGCAAAGCGAAAATCCATAAATTAAAATTTCATCCAATGGATAACTGAAAACACCAACAAGCTGCAAAATCTGAACAATAACAAATGCAACTGTTGAAAAAAATGCAATAAGTCCTGACCAAAACCCAACTTTATGTACTGTTTTATTCATGTTTTTAGCATTATTAAGTTATTCATGATAGATTCCTAGATCTTGATTATTACATCAGACTCAGATCGCTAAAAAATTTAATCGAATCTATCGTTTCTTGATTGCCCCCATGCCTTTCACAGATTCTTTAACTTGAGGAGAGCCAATATACTCTATTGATCCGATACCTAATACAGTTGCATTCAACTCCTCACTCACATTGGCGGACGCCAATTCAAGGATGAAATGCAACGGGTTCTGATGAAGCAAAGAATACTTCGTAAGGAGTACGATAGTCAAGTGATTTTCTGGGTCTGTGATTGATCAAATTCACTGCCTTCTGAAAGTCCTCTTCTTTCACGATTTTAAAGTTTGTACTTTTGGGATAGAACTCTCTAATTAATCCATTGGTGTGTTCATTCAATCCACGTTCCCATGAATGATATGGATTCGCAAAGAAGGTCTCTAGTTTCAATCTTTCAGATAGCTTCTCATGCCCACAGAATTCTCTTCCATTATCAAAGGTCATTGTCTTTCGAGATGTTGATTCTATAGGCTCAAATAGATTGAATGTCACTCTGTTGATCTCATCCATCGTCTTGTTCTTAGCTAGTCCAGCAAGTAAATACTTCGATGCTTTATCAACATGCGTAACTACGATACCTGTGTGGTTGCACCCGATTACCGTATCACTTTCCCAATGTCCAATCTCTGTTTTTAAATCTGCAATCTTCGGTCGATTCTCTATCCCTACCCTATTGGGAATGCCACCTCGCTTCTGATGGCGACCTTTGCGCCTTCGTTGCTTTTGCTTCTGCCTCAGATATTGTTGATATATTCCCATCTCTTGATGGTTTGCATAGATCATCAGATAAATCGTCTCATAGCTGATTTTACCTAGCCCCTCCCTTTCCATTCTCCCTGCTAGTTGCTCTGGGCTGTGGTGTTGCTCTAACCGTTGTTTGACTTCGGCGATCGTCTCAGCACTGATGCTCTGAAATCTTACCTTTGCTTGTTTCCGTCTTGCTTTCATCAGGGCAACCGCAGTATCTGGCAAATAGCCAATCTGTCGCTCGTCTGTATTGCGCGATAACTCTCTTGAAATCGTACTTTTGTTTCGCTTCAAGCGACGACCTATCTCTGATACAGATAATTGCTCAATTACTCTTAGTTTATACAGTTCACTTCTTTCTGTGGTGGTAAGATGGACAAAGCTCATGAGGGTATCCTAATTATTGTGATTAATATCAGAATATCCTTATGAGTCCCTTTACGCAAAGATCTCTAGGTGTTGCATTTCATCCTTGAATTGGCGCTTTTATACCAATTCACAAAAGTATGACAACACTTCTGTGTATTAAAAAACAAACCCTGTAAGGGTTTTAAAAACATAAAATGGTGTAGCCATTTTGTGTTTTGGTATTATGACAATTTGCTAGCAAGAATTTTATTAGCAAGGCGGCTTACTTGAATGGTTACAGCAAGAGTTGCAACTAAGCCAACTACTTTAATCGTCCATTGAGCAATTTGAGTTTGTGGATTACTAATTATGTTAGTCGGATGGATTCCCAGTAATGCAACATCTCCAATGAGAGAACCCAGATAAACATACATAATTGTGGCGGGAATCATGCCAATTGAGCCTAAAATGTAATCCTTCAAAGCCACGCGGGTGACCCCAAAAACGTAATTCAGCATATTGAAAGGGAAAATTGGAGATAGCCTTGTCAGCAAAACAATTTTGAATCCATCGATCACGACAGCCGCATCGATCGCTCGAAAAGTCATGTTGTTGCGAATCTTTTCACTAAACCAGCCCCGCGCAAAATATCTACCGATTAAAAAAGCAAAAATTGCACCCAAAGTTGCGGCAACAAATACATAGATCGATCCCCACACCACTCCGTATATGGCTCCACCGCCTAAGGTTAGAATTGAGGCTGGAACAAATAAAATCGTTGCTAGATTGTAAATAACAATAAATGCGATCGCACCCATGGTTCCTAGCATCTTGACCCATAGCAAAGTACTTTGAAGCAGATTGCTGAATCTAACGCTGATGTTCAGTTTCTGAGAAACTGCTATCAATATAAGTACAGAAGCTATAAGAAATATAACTTTTAGCCAAAATCTCGGCGTATTAAATCGCGATCGCTTCATAAATACTTCTGGTAGCTTTCCGAGTCAAAATATTGGGGCTCAATACAAATTTTACTTTTTTTGTTTTATGAAATTGCTATTTGTTTGCGGTAAAAACAGATTACGCAGCCCCACAGCAGAAACAATATTTATGAGTTATGAGGGCTTAGAGGTGGATTCAGCAGGAATAGATCGGGAAGCTGATACACCTCTAAGTAGCGAAGCAATTATCTGGGCTGATTTAATCTTTGTGATGGAGAATTCTCATCGCAGGAAGCTTTCGACAAAGTTTCCGTCATGGATTAAAAATAAACGAGTAATTTGTCTAGATATTCCCGATAAATACGATTATATGGAACCAGCCTTAGTAGAGTTACTGAAAAGGAAAGTATTGCCATTGCTTGGGACTTTTTAGGTGAATTTATCCTATAGCGCTTTGTGCTCAAACCCAAACCCAGAGAAAGTTTAAAGGCGTTGCTTTGTAACGCTTTTAAACTTTCTCTGGCGTTTAGTCTCCAAAGCCCAATAGAGAGTTGGGGGGGGGGGGGGGGGGGGGGGGGGGGGGGGGCAAAGCGCCCCAACTCTCTATTGGGCTTTGGAGATAGTTATATCTATAAAAATGAGGAGGACAATGTGACATTGCTAGATAGTATGGATTGCGTACATTTATGCTGTAATGACAGGTGAAGCTTGCGCTCTGCGTAACAAGCATCTGTTATTAAACTTTTTAGGCGCAAAGCGCTATATTGCAATCAAACATGGTGATTTCATCTCCTACGCCGACTTTCTTGGAAGGATATTGGCAAGACGGCTTTAGATTAGAGCAGCACTTGCAAGAGTTCTTAAAACTAGATGCAGCAACGATTACCGAGAAACTGCAAAATTGTCGTTACGATTTAGAAAATTTAGGAAATACCGACTTTGACTGGGAAGAGGCAACAGCTTTTTATAAGGACAAGGTTGGTGAGATGTATTTGTTTAAGCTAGGTACTTGGCATCTTGAGAGTAAGGACTACATTGGCGGTACTCTCAAACTAATTGCCGATCAAGCTAAGGGGCGAGTGCTTGATTTTGGTGGTGGTATTGGTACTCATGCGATCGCTGCTGCCATGTGTCCAAATGTCGATTCGGTGATCTATTGCGATATTAATCCGATTAATCGAGGATTTGTAGAGCATCGAGTAGCGCAGTTAGGACTAAGCCACAAAATATCTTTTCGTTCTGAAATTCCATTAGAAGCAGCTTTGGAAGGATATTTTGATACGGTCTTGTGCTTTGACGTGTTGGAGCATTTACCCGATCCTAGTGGTCAATTAATGCAGTTCCACAAAATGCTTTCACCGCAAGGAAAAATTATTGTTAATTGGTATTTCTTTAAGGGCTTTGAAAATGAGCATCCTATTCATTTAGACGATCCTGAAACAGTAGATACTTTTTTCCGCACCTTACAAGCTAATTTTCTTGAGGTATTTCAGCCTCATTTAATTACTGCTAGATGTTATCGCAAATTGTAGTCTAGACAAATGAAAGGCTTGCTTCGCAAGCCTTTCATTTGTCTAGGCGGACGACATACCATTGCCATGTGCCGCGATCGCCACAATCTAGATCGCAAGCAGTTTTAATCAGTCGCTGGACTTGCTCGCTAATTGCAAGGTTTTGTAAATCGTAGGGCAGTGCATCTTGGATATCGATTAATAGATCGTGTAAAATTTTTTCTAATTCTGGCTGAGTGACAAATTGCTCTTGCATATCTGGGGGCAGCACCACATAAGTGTCTTCGTAGTACATCATGCTGCTTGGCATATGGTTTCTCAGCTAATACAATTTTTTTGTTTAATTTTAAGGATAAAGCATTGTATAGCAATGCCTTCTCTCAGTTAAAATCTTAGCATGACGAATGAATTGCCTTTAGAACAAACTGTAGAGCCAATTGAACTAGTTCTTGAAGGGTCTGTCGAGCCCAAAGAACCAGTGGATCATCTTGAGATTCTTGAAGAATCTATCGAGATGGATGAGTCAATGGGTAAGTCAGTTGATCATGTTGAGCTATTTCTTGAAGAGCCTGACGAGATTGAAGAGGTAGTTCAGATTGAGCTATTAGAGCCATTGTCTTTGTCAATGGATGGTTTTGAGCAGCCAGAACTTCCAATCGCAAATAACCTCAAGCAAAAAGTAGAGGCTGTGTTGTACCTGAAGGGGCAACCAATGAATTTGGCTGCGATCGCTGAGGCTCTAGGGTGTGAGATCGAAGATGCAGAAATGGGACTGATTGACTTAATTACTGAATATGCCCATCGAGACAGTGCTTTGGAAATTATGGAAACCGATGTGGGGTTTTCGCTTAGACTGCGATCGGAGTTTGAGGATTTAGTACATAAACTTATCCCTGTCGATTTGGGGCGTGGTGTTTTGCGAACTTTAGCTGCGATCGCATTGAAAAAAAATATCGTGCAGTCAGAGTTGATCGAGTTGCGAGGTGCTGGGGCATATCAGCACGTTCAGGAGTTAGTCGAGCAGGGATTTGTGAGAAAGAAAAGGCAAGCAGATGGGGGGCGATCGTCGGTTTTGCAAGTAACTACCAAGTTTCATCAATATTTTGAAATCGATGATTTAACCAAATTGATTTAGTCGCATTTGATATTCATATCGTCATACTCATGTAATCTTGCCATAACTTAATTTATTGCGAGAAAAATCATGGGGTATAACAAAGGCGATAATTATGAGCAAAATATTTTCGATTTATTGACATCAAAAGGGTTAATTGCTACTGGAACATCTAGAGGTGGGGCAGGGAACTTAACAGATATAAAGTTTCTACACAATTTTCAGCAATACAATCTAGAGGTTAAGCTCGATCTTGGGGCTGATTATGGACAGAAAATGTTGCGCTGGAATGATGGGATTTGGAGTTGGTGTGTGGATGATGCTGTGACTTCGTTTTATACATCTGTTGGGGTTTTGGATATCGTCAATGCTAAAAACTTCATTCCCAATCGATATTCTATTCCCAGAGATGAAATTACCATGCATCACAAAAAGCAAGATCAAAAGGCTTTTGAAGAGGCTCATCTGGGTTTGAGGGGTAAATGGTACAGTATCGATACAATTATTGGCGACATGGTAGGGCTGTAACTGTTGCTCCGAGAGGATTCTGATTACTATTAGCTGTGCTTATCCCCATGAACCCAGAAGAGCCTTTGAAGACAAAGTAGAAATTGATATTAATAGTTTGTACGATTTTTATGGGGGTAAAGATTGTTACTATATTCAGATTGGCGGGTATGGGTTTTATCATCTTAAACGAGATGTCCTCTCATTAGGTACGCCGCAATTTAATTGTAAAATGAATTTGAGACTGAGAGCTAAAACTATCCATAGCAGTCCAATTTATAAATATGGATTCTATGCAGTTTTAAAAGTAGATAAAAGGGAAAAAGCCAAAAAGTCTTGTTATGATCTTGAACAAAAAGATGGGCGTGAATTTCCACCAATTATCTAATTTTTAATTACGCTAAAGGAAGGAATGTAGAGGCAATTCATGAATTGCCCCTACGGTGAAACAAGAGTTTTAAGATGGTTTTGTGTAAGTCATAATTTTGATATGTTATCCAACTTAAAATAATGCAAGCTGATTAGATTGTTCCATTTGATTGTCTTTCTTAGCAGATCTGTTAAAAGCATTTTCTCTATAGGAAAATGCTTTGGCTCTAATTGATTGAATATCTTCAATGGAGTTAGTTATTTCCATCTCTTTTTTCATTGAATCCAACACAAGAATGGATTCACCAAGAGCCTTAGCTAGAAGTGGTGGAACCGCATTGCCAATTTGTCGCCACTGTTGGGTTACAGTGCCACAGAAAAAATAATTAGCTGGGAAAGATTGAATTGCGGCGGCTTCTCTGGCTGTTAAATAGCGATTTTCAACTGGATGATAGTATGTAGTGCGACTAGTGTTAATTGTATTTGCACAATCGTAACGATCTAAACGATTTAATTTTGCTTCTCTAAATCGCTCTTCGTGAATACTTGACCAATCAACATCAAACCACAAGCTTTCAGGTAAATACGCTAACTGATCTTTCTCATACCTGACGCTTTTACCTTCAGGTATATGACTAATTCTTTCTCTTTCTAAATCATTAGCTATTTGCGATCGCTTAATATCATGATTGAGGATTTCAGCATTTAATTCTAGTAAATTATCAAAAGCCCATCCAACAGTTCGAGGTAAAGGCAAATCTTGATGATCCTGCGCTGAATCTTTGAATATTTTATCTGGATAAATATTTTTGACACCAAATCGGTTGCCCAGAAAAATAGTCCGTCTTCTTTTTTCTGGTACACCATAATGATGTGCTGATAAAACTTTAACATCGATTGTATAGCCTAAATCTGTAAAGCTTTTGATAATTGCTTTTAAGACATTTTCATTCTTTTTTGATAACAGTCCTGTCACATTTTCAACAATGATGTAATCAGGTTCTAATGCTTCTACTATTCGCAGAAACTCTAGAAATAGAAAGTTACGTTCGTCTAAATGATCGTTTTGTCCAATAGTGGAAAAACCTTGACAAGGTGGCCCGCCACAGATCAAGTCAACTTTTTGATGTTCGATTATTGCTTGAATTTGCTGGTTAGATATCTCCCGAATATCACCTGCGATCGCCTGAGCTTGTGGATGATTATGCTGAAAAGTTTCAATAGCGGCGCGATCGTGGTCAATGCCTAGCAAGCAAGTCCACCCAGCCATTTCCAATCCGCAAGACATTCCACCTGCACCAGAAAATAGATCTATAAATGTTTTTTTCATGATTTTACGGTGTATTTACTGTATCAAAGTAGACTTAACAACGCTAGCATTGTCAGATATTAGAACGTCAGGAGACTTTATTATGTCAAAAGCATCTCAGGATTTAGAAAAAGCGATCGCAAAGGCCGCAAAAGTTGGTACTTGCTTACCTCAAAACATACCTGAATGGATGCAAAGAATTGGAATACTAGCAGAAGATGTAATTACTGAGTCAACAAAAGTTGGCGATAACAGTCCCAATAGTAAAACAGATGTCCTGATAAAGTTTCAGAAATCCAAACCTCTCAAAATTTCTGCAAAACTTAGTAATGCAGGTTATTTTGGTAATTGGTACGGACACGAAAGATTTATAAATGAATTTGGGCGTAAAGTATTCGATAAGTTAACTACAAAAACATCTCTATGGGCAAACGAATGGGCTAATAAAACTAATAGTCTATTTGTTGGTGTAAGTGTTAGTTTTGGAGAGCGAACTGGCGATACATTTATTCCATTTTTAGATATCTTTGACGATCTCGAAGATCTCAAAAAGATTGTTTGTGGAGTTGGTGATAATGATAATGCTGCAAATTGTCTATATGTTTCCGATGAACATCCTAAGTCAATTGAGGACATCCTAGAGATGCTTGCACCAATCAACCTTGGAAAGATAGAGGAACTTAGCGAAGATATCAGGATAATTTTTCGACCAATCAATCCATTTACAGAAGCCAGCAATAGAGGGAAGAATGTCTATACCAAATTTCAACCAGATCAACCATTGAGTGAAATTACAGATATAACAACGATTAAGGATTTAATTAAACTAGGTAAATTTACTGAAGTTTTCCCAAATGGACTTAACCATAACCATATCTGAGATCTTGCACCATTCAAGAAAAGGGGTTGCAGAAAGAGCAGAAATGTGAAAAAAAGGGCGTAGTAGTAAATTAAATAACGAGCATGGAAAGCATCGTTAAGCACGCCCAAGGGCTAGTGTATAGTCTTCTGTGTTTGATGCCAAGTGTGTATCAAACAGCAAGTCTCAATGCAATACTAGGACTATTTCTCGAAGCACAAAGGCATCCTTATCCAGAACATACACAGATAAAATCAGCGAGTGCACTCAGCCGATTTCTCAATCACTATAACTGGTCAACGAGAGCAGTAATTCGGTCAACACGGCAGGCTATTTTGGGACAAATCGCCAAGCATCGCCCATCGAAACAAGTGCCATTAAAGATACTGATAGACTTGACTACCCTAGAAAAAAGCGGCAAGTTTTTACATTTGAGCAATCCCACCCAAAACGAACCAGACCCATGGGTGAGAATACTAAACGGAAAGCGAGGACTACATCTGGTTGTACTGTATCTGGTCTATGGAGAGTGGCGCGTACCATGGAGTTTTAGAGTATGGCGCGGCAAAGGATACCCCAGTCCCTCTGACTTAGCTTGTAAGTTATTGGGGACAGTACCCAAGCAACTAACCCAAGGCAAGACTGTGATTGTCCTTGCTGATACTGAGTTTAGTACGGTGAAGTTTTTCAATACTGTCCGCGCCAAGACTTGGCGCATCGTTGTCGGTGTACGCAACAATCGTAAACTTCAAGATGGCCGTACAGTCAAACAACTTTATCGTCATGGCAAACGTGGACAACAAATTTTGCTAGAAGGGCTAACTCAGCCTTTGACGATCTCTTGGTTTTGGCTCAAAAGAGCTGATAGTAAACGGGAGTTACGCTTTGTTGTCTCTTCTCATCCTTATTCTGGTGCTTATCTGGTGATGTTAGGTCGTAAGCGTTGGGCGATTGAGGGATTCTTCAAAACCATCAAACATCGCTTTGGTTTGCATTGTTTTGGGCAATCTACAAAACTTGGTGTTTATCGTTGGCTTATCCTCTCTCTGCTTGCTTATCTTTTGGCCCATTGGATTGATCAATGGTCGAGTCCTCCTGTCTTGGACTGGAAAGCTACCTGTGATTTGACACTTTCCGTTTTATTTCCTTCTGTCCTTTGGTTGAAACTTCTTAGGTATCTCCAAATTAGTGCCGATATTGCTGCTCGTCATGGGTTTGAAATTATTCTCAAACCCATTCCTACTTAACTCTTTCAGGAATGGTGCAAGATCTCAGATATCCTTGATACCTTACAAGCTGATTATAAAATTCGTATACCGCTAAGACCTAATCCAACAAGAAAATGGCAGTTTTACTCAGAGAGTGAGACTTAGTTGATTGGAATTTTCAACTTTTTTAATATTATCTGCTTGAGTAAGTTGGAGCTTGATTGCTTTAGCTAGGGCATAGCCAAGATTTACAGGAACTGCGTTACCAATCATCTTGTATCCATGCGCTAAGTTATTATAGTAAAAATTAAAATCATCAGGAAAAGTCTGAACTCTAGCGCATTCTCTAACAGACAATCTTCTATAAGGATTGGGTGAATTAGGATCAAACATCCATTCATCTTTCCCAACCCAAATCATTTTATTGGCTTGGGGATGAATTGGAGCATGACGACCTCCTGCTTGAATTGTGAATGACGGGTCATCCCAATTATGTACTCGATTGCGAGACATAAATATGCTCGAAAATCCACCAGTCATATATTCATGATTATGAACCAAGCAATTTTCACCATTAGTTTTACACGTTGGTAACGCAGGAATTGCTGATTCTCGTAAATCCCAAATAGCATCTTTTAAAGTAGGAATATGCAGCGACTTCTGGACTAAATTAAAATCAAAACGTTTATTTAAGTCAACATGGTAACCAATGAAAATTACACGTTTTCTTTCTTGGGGAACATTATAATTTTTCGCATTTAGTAAAGCAAAAGAAACTACATATCCAGCCTCTTCAAGGGATGCAATGATATTTCCAAAAGCTTGCTGATGTTTTTTATGCATCATTCCTGATACATTTTCAGCTAAAAAGAATCGAGGCTGTTTATCTCTAAGAATACGAATATAGTCTAGGAATAACTGACCACGAGCATCATCGATCCCTCTTTGCGTACCTCCTTCACTCCAACTTTGACATGGTGGGCCACCAATAATTCCGAGACAATCGGGAATCTCTTCTGAAGCAATTTTGCGGATATCGCGTCGATCTAGCACGGTATCTACATGATTTCTCTCGTAAGTCTCCCAAATATCTTTGTCATACTCATTAGCCCATGTGACATTAAAACCAGCTTGGCGAAAGCCTAAATCTAGACCGCCACAACCTGAGAATAGAGCTATAACTGATTTGCTCATTGAATTTCAGATACCGAGAGATTTTTACTTTTAAGAACTTATCAAATAATTAAAGCAGCTAATTAGCCAATTGTCAAATTAGGCACTTAGCTATGTTAGGATAACAACAATCCATTTATTGCTAAGTTAAAAATGGCGCAAACACAGAGAAAGCCTGTATATGTTCTGCCAGAACATCACGATATCCTAAGACGCATTGCCTATGAGCAGCGTTGTAATCTATCGGATGTCTTGGATGCTGTGCTAGAGAATGCTGATTGGGAAGTCATTGAAAGCAATGCTAGGAATAAACCTTTGCAAAGAGCTAATGAAAGAGGTAGTTCCTATACCATTGTCAAAAGATAAATTATGAAAAGACTAGAAGTTGAAACAAGAACAATTTTACTAGCTTTGACAGGATCTAGGCTATATAGGGTTCACAATGAGAATAGCGACTATGACTACAAAGGAATCTGCATTCCCACGCTGCCTTATTTTATTGGCACACAGAACTTTGAGCAATTAGATAGTTTCTCTGACCCAAATTGTCTGTATTCAGCTTTGACCGATACTGATAGTAATATCTACAACATCAAAAAGTTTTGTCATTTGGCAACACTCAACAATCCCAATATTCTTGAATTGTTATGGATAGATAGAAGTGACTATCTGATTCTAACTAGATTCGGTGAATCTTTAATTGAAATCCGTGATGCTTTTTTAAGCCAAAAAGTTTTCTATAGCTATTCTGGCTATGCTCACGCCCAAATCAAAAAGGTGCAGACCCACAGAAAATGGTTACTGCGGTACAAGGAAGACCCAGATTTTTTCTCGTTGCCACCAAATCCTAAAGACTATGGACTAGAGGAAAATCCATTACGCAAAGAACAGCTAAATGCCTTTCTTGAGTTTCTCTATATTTTAATTAAGGATGCCAGCCAATATAGCGAAGTGGCTACCGAATTGCTAACCCATGTTGATTACAAGGGTTTACTCAAGCAATATCCATTAGTGGAAGAACTACTTCCCGCAGTGCAGTACTACACGAGGTCAACCAATGAATTTATTACCTTGCTGCACAATACTCAAACCTATCGACAAGCACTACAAGAATACGAAGCTTTTCAGTCATGGCGCAAAAATCGCAATTCCAAACGTGCAGAGATTGAGGAGAAGGTGGGATATGACAGCAAACATTCTGGGCATTGCTATCGCCTACTCAAATCTGGGATTGAGATTTTGAAGGGAGAGGGTGTGATTCCTAACCGAGAAATCACAGGTGATGCTCAATTTATCCGTCAAATCCGTAACGGCGAAGTCCCCTATGACACCCTCATCGCTGAGGTCAGTAAGCTGGAGCAGGAGATGGAATCAGCGATGAAAAATACCAAACTCCCTAAATATCCCGACCAAAAGCTGATAGAAGAAAAGCAAATTGAGATTATTAAGGAGTATCTTAATTTTTAACTAAGTTAACGTGAGCGATGTTAGTATAGCTAGGGAAAAATTTATTTTCACGATTTTTATAGATCACTCCATAAACTAACCATTTAGACTTTCACAGTATAATAGACTTCACTAAGCATGACCGTTTTGCCATTTTTCCCAAATGTAGTTTCCAATCAAAATTACACAATTAAACTCGATCATCGCAATAAATCTAAAGATAAGTCTCAGTGGACTGTTTCTCCCTTAGTGGTGCAGAAAAGTCTGGAAAGGGTTGACAGGCATAGAATCTCAAAATGAGACAAGAGGAATAAAAAGGGCAAGAGATGAGATACTCAAGTTCCTCAACAAAAGATCTTATACAAATGCCCCACCTATATCTTCAGCTACAAGAACAACTGCGTCAATGGCTCAAGCCAAAAGATAAGCGACATCTCCAAGGATTTGCGGAGGCAGTAGCCGCGATATTGCAATCAGGAAGGGCAAGTCTGAGTCATTGGTTGCCCTATTTGAGCCATCGAGAGTGCCAAGCCAGAAGTCAGATGGAAAGACTAAGCTACTTTGTGCATAATCCACATATCATCGCCGAGAGATTCTATAACCCATTGGTGAAGCACTTTCTCCAAGCATTTGCAGGAGAATCGTTGGAACTAGCCTTAGACACAAGTATGCTGTGGGATAAATTCTGTCTTATAGAAGTATGCTTGATTTGGGGAGGGAGGTCGATTACTCTAGCTCAAGTAGTACTAGAGCATGGCAGCGCTACAGTTGGCTTTGAACATTATCGTCCCGTCTTAGAACAAGTACGCTCTCTATTGCCGCCACAAAGTACGGTGACCTTGCTTGCCGACCGAGGTTTTGAACATGGGGAATTAATCCGATGGTTACAGCAAAATCACTGGTCTTGGGCAATTCGCGCAAAGAGCGATCTGCTAGTGACTCTGCCAACAGGTACAACCAAGCGTGTTGAACAACTGATACCTCCCGCAGAGCAAGCTTATCTAGTTCCCGATGTCACCGTACTCGGTGATGTTAATTGTCATTTAGCGACGGCTAACCTAGACATGGCTAACGGTTCATGGGCTGTCCTTAGCGATATTCCCCCTTCATTAAAGACTTTTGCTCTCTATGGCAAACGCTTTGGCGGTATTGAACCTCATTTTAAGGATTACAAGTCGGCGGCTTTTAATGTGGTTAGCTCGCATCTCCGTGATGCTCAATCTCTTACCTGTTTGTTTATGCTCCTTGCCACGGCTAACCTGATTGCTGTAATTCTTGGCATAATGTTGGTGCGTTTGGGGCAAAGGGCGGCTATTGATTGGCACGATCATCGCGGCTTGAGTTTTCTGCAACTCGGTCTCCGTCAGCTTCACACCCTTCTTTACCAACAAAAACCTCTTCCTCTTTTGCAGATTTTCCCTAGAACTAATCCTCCCCCTGCCTGTGCTTCTATTGCCAAACGCGAAAAGTTAGATTTTCGTATCGAATTTGCTCGTATTACCATTGTCTCATCTTGAGACTCTCCTGAGTTTTCTGCACCACTAAGGGTATAAATGATATTCAGTTTAAATCTAGACATCAAAATAACCCTTTGCCGTTTCCACATGCTGATTCGGAAATATATTATCGCCAAATATATGTTGGTCTAAAGTCAGGTTTATTCTCTTCACAAAAACAAGATAGTAAAAATGAAGATTCTGGAAAACGATTCCAAAAGCATTGGGACGCTCCTGTCCTTAACTTAGCAGCCTCAAACAACTATACTTCTTTGGCTTTAGCAACTGGTTCTGGTGGTCTTTACGAATTACCAATTAAGTCTACAAACTACGAGCCTGATGCCAAAATTATGCCGAACCAGTTAGCAGAAAATCACTGTAATAGCTGTGGTTGGTCTTATCAAAGCATATATGGTTCGTCTAACACCAATTCATCATTTCTTGCTAGTTTTGAGAAGCAAAAAAAATCAAATAGTTCTTTTAACAACACGAAACCAACACGGTTATTTAAGGGCATAATTTCTTCGGAAGATTTGTTTACAAGCAAAGGTTTCTCATGGGGAGCGCATGACAAAATTTATCAGTATCATGACGGTACTATAGAGGTCAAATCCTACAATCCTGACAAAGGGAAATTCAACGATTTGGGGACAATTGATTTAAGTCTTTCGGACGGTGATGTTGTTTCTGCTAATGTTGCTCCGTTTGGAACAGTGATTGAGTGTGATAATTCTCTCGTCATTGCTTTAAGTAATGGTGAATCTATGACGATTGAGGGAGAGCCTGTTCGCTGGCGAGTGTTTCCACGCAGCACAAATTTCACTAATCAATTGCATATTATCTACGATGATCGTATTGAAATTTTGTCTTTCGTTCATGATTACTTTGTGAATCAAAAAGAAAAATTAGCTGGCATTAGAGTTGATTAAGATAGGAATTTTATTTTGAGCATATTAATTAGACAAAGCACGATTATTCTGCCCGATCGCCAAACCTTAGTAGGTGATGTTTATATTCAACATGGCAAGATTGCAGCGATCTCTCCTTCCCTCGATCCCACTGAGCTAAGTACTGATGACCAACCTTTAGAAATCATCGAAGCACAGGGTTTGACTTTGCTAGCGGGAGTCATCGATCCACAGGTGCATTTTCGCGAACCAGGGCTAGAGCTTAAAGAGGATTTGCGATCGGCTAGTCATGCTTGCGCGAAGGGTGGCGTAACTAGCTTTTTAGAAATGCCGAATACGCGCCCATTGACGATTACACAGGCAGCATTGGATGACAAGCTCAGTCGAGCGGCTAGCAAATGCGTAGTTAATTACGGCTTTTTTATTGGGGCGACAGGCGCAACTTTGCCTGACTTGCTCACAGCTAATCCTACCTGTGGCATCAAAATATTTATGGGATCGATGCATGGGGATTTGTTGATCGATCAAGAGGATTTGTTAGACAAGATTTTCTCGCAGGGCGATCGCTTAATCGCGGTTCATGCTGAGGATCAAGCCAGAATTGCCCAACGCCGCATTGAATTTGCCGATAGTAAAGATCCTGCTAAGCATTCCTTAATTCAGGACAATCAAGCGGCGCTCAATGCGACGAAACTAGCCGTAAAGCTTTCAAAAAAATATCAGCGACGGTTGCATATATTGCATATGTCCACAGGTGAAGAAGCAGAATTTTTGCGTCAAGAAAAACCTGCATGGGTCACAGCCGAAGTGACACCGCAGCATTTGCTAATGAATATTGGGGCTTACGAGAAAATTGGCTCTCTAGCGCAAATGAATCCACCCTTGCGATCGCCTCGCGATCAAGAAATATTGTGGCAAGCCCTGTTAGATGGCGTAATCGACTTTATTGCGACTGATCATGCGCCACACACCTTAGCAGAGAAAGGACTAGCCGCCAGTGAAGATATTCAAGCTAACCAATCCGAAAAATCCTCTAAGGAGACAGTATTACTAGAGCCAGCTAATGTGCCATCGGGAATGCCAGGGGTGGAGACTTCTCTAGCGCTGATGTTGACGGAAGCAATGAAAGGACGTTGTACTGTGCATCAGGTCAGTGAATGGATGAGCAGAAATGTAGCTATAGGGTACAAAATCGCCAACAAAGGCGAGATTCAGATTGGTTGGGATGCTGATTTAGTATTAGTAGATCTTCTTAACTATAAACCTGTAAAAAATGAAGATTTGTTGACTAAATGTGGCTGGAGTTCCTTCGCTGGATGGGAACTCACAGGCTGGGCAGTGACTACGATTGTCGGTGGTCAGGTCGTGTATGCTAATGGCAAAGTTAATCCTGATGCGCGTGGTCAAGCGTTGCAGTTTGGTTAGATTAGCGACACAATGGTTAACCATGAATGAGCGAATTTAAAAGCCTTGCTTTGCAAGGCTTTTAAATTGTCTGGGTTTGATTAGAACGCAACATCACGAAACATTATGTTCCTCTCTCGAAGGCTCTCGATTTTATTACTAACTGCGATCGCTACAGGCTTATTTACAGCCTGTGGTAATTCTGATACTAGTAATAATAATTTTTCTATGCCAGCAAACGATACTACGAAAGTTCCCCCTACGCCTACAACCACTGCGACTGCAACTATAAGCCCATCACCAACTAGTTCACCTAGTCCAAAACCTGAGATTGCTCCTATTAATTTACCTGAACTACAAATAAAAGACCTTGAACTATACAAACATCGTTCGGGACTTATGCAAATGGATGTACCGAAAGGATGGAAATTAATTGATAAGAGTCAAACGGGTGAATTACTGGTGACTTGGAATGAGCAGGCAGGAAGAGCGACAATTTCCGTAAATATTTTTATACCTCCGAGCGAAATCCCTGAAAATCGACTAAATGATGTTTTTGCTGTAATTATTAAAGAGATGTACAGCAATCAACCAGATTTTGAGATGAAAGCGCCTGTAACTGAGGCTACAGGAAATATTGTGATTGAATGGACATCAACCATAGCTATGGGAAACAAGAAAATTAAATTTCAAGCTAATAGTAAATTACAACGCCGTAATAACAAGTTTGTGATTTTGACGTATGGAGCGATCGAGCCTAAGTTTGCTGAACTAAAAGATTACTTCTTTAAAATATCTAACAGCCAAGTTATAAATGCTGATTTGGCTATTCCTTAATCTTCCGATCTAATTTTTTGATGCTGCGGTGAAGCCTCGCCACCTACAGCAATTACCGATCAAACGAACCACAAGAAAAAATTTGCAAGCGTCGCTTCGCAACGCTTGCAAATTTTTTCTTGGTTTGGGTTTGAGCGCAAAGCGCTATATATGAGATTAAATGGTTTGTGAGTAGGGGCAATTCATGAATTGCCCCTACTCACAAACCATTTAGGATTGCTATATATGCAACTTGCGATCGCTATTATTGATGCCTTCACCAATCAAACATTTCGAGGTAATCCTGCGGCAACAATATTAGTTGACGAATTTCCCGAAGAGGCGAAAATGCAGCAAATTGCCGCTGAAATGAATCTCTCAGAAACGGCCTTTGCTAAACCTTTAGATAAAAATTCTTTTCAAAATCATTTCCAATTGCGATGGTTTACGCCGAAACAGGAAGTCCCTCTCTGTGGTCATGCTACCCTCGCGATCGCACATTATTTGCGCGAATTATCGGTGCTTGACACCAATTTACCAATTATTTTTTCTACCCTAAGTGGCGATTTAACCATTAGCTTTGAAGATCAGCTAATCGTGATGGATTTTCCTGCTACTTTTTATCGAACTTGCTCAGAGCGATCGCAACAATTATTAGCTGCGATGTTTGGCGATCGCCCTTATGAAATTTTGGGTCAGGCTGAAGATTATTTAACAGTTTTATTAGAGTCTGAGTCCGCAGTCCAAAATTTTCAGCCACAATATGAACGCATTGCCGAACTAGATGGTTTTGGCTTTATCATTACTGCGATCGCAGATCCTGATCGTTCATATGACTTTGTGTCGCGATTTTTTGCACCGAAAGCTGGAATTCAGGAAGATCCTGTGACTGGCTCCGCCCATTGTAGTTTGACTCCCTATTGGGCAAAGCGTCTTAGTAAGAGCGATCTCAAGGCAAAACAGTTATCAGCGCGAACAGGCGAACTTATAGTTAGCGATCGCGGAGCTAGGGTTTTACTGAAAGGTGAAGCTATGACCTTCTTGCGCGGCACAATATCAATTTAAAACCCACAAGATAAGTGACGGCGCTTCGCGCCGTCACTTATCTTGTAGGTTTTATGTCCTAATTTGGCTAAGTAAATCTATATAAAAGATTCTGAAAAATACCACCACTGGGAAAGGTAATTGCCCTCATCAACAATAATCGATAGCATCCCCAAATCTAAGTCCTGCCGACAGGCTGCGATCGCTTCTTGTTGATTTACATGGATATTGATTGGCAAAAATGTCTTTCCTAAATAGCAAATGCCTTTCTCACTTCCCCAAGGAGTTGGGAAGTGTGTCGCTTGGATTTCCGATAAAGATAAAATAATCATAACTAGCTACATAGAACGCTCTTCACGTTTCCTATGTTTAACTAATTTGCTTGATAAGTCTGTGATGACTAACTGGGCTTAGTGTGACAGGTTAGATAGTTAAGCGTGACCACAGAACTTGATGGGAGTGATTGAAATCACAAATTTATAGCGCTTTGCGCTCAACCCAGAACCAACTTTTTGTGGGGGGGGGGGGGGGGGGCCCCCCAAATTTTTTTTTTTTTTTTTTTTTTAATTATTTTTAAATAAAAAAGCT
>JALQCR010000058.1 GCA_023336205.1 Pseudanabaena sp. Salubria-1 | reverse complement strand
GCCCCGGCCCCCGCTACTCTTTAGTTTATTTTTATGCGCCACTCAAAACCCAAATAAATGAAGGCGGCGCGAAGCGCCGCCTTCATTTATTTGGGTTTTATGTCCTAAGCAAAACTTTCATTGCTATATACTCAAAAGCAGAAACTGCATAAAGTGTAGTTTCTGCTTTTGTAGTTTTGTAATAGCGGTTGCTATACTTTATGCATTGCTTTAAAGAGATACATCCCCTGTGCTAGAAGTTCGCAAAATCTGTAAATCTTATGGAAAAAAGCAAGTTTTACAGAACTTAAGTTTTGCTATCCAGCCTGGAGAAGTCTATGGATTACTTGGCCCGAACGGGGCTGGCAAGACCACTACGATTAGTATTTTGTGTGGTTTGATCCAATCCGATCGCGGTCTTGTCACAATGAATGGTCAAAATGCGTCCAGCTTAACCCGATCGCTAATTGGCGTTGCCCCACAAGAAAATATTTTTTATAAGAGTCTAACTTGTGAAGAGAACTTGCGATTTTTTGGACAGCTCTACGGGCTAAGTAATGAAGCTTGTCGGAAACAAGCACAATACTGTTTGGATTTAGTGGGGCTAGGCGATCGCGCAAAAAGTATTGCGGATAGTCTCAGTGGTGGAATGCAACGTCGTCTAAGTATGGCGATCGCCCTTGTACATCAGCCGCAATTAGTCGTACTCGACGAACCAACCACAGGACTTGATATTGAAGCTCGTTATGAAGTTTGGGAATTGATTCGTAAACTTAGAAGTCAAGATACAGCGATTTTGTTGACTACACATATGCTAGAAGAGGCAGAGCGTCTTTGTCAGCGGATTGGCATTATTAAGCAGGGCAGTTTGCTCGCGGAAGGTAGTCTAGAAGAACTTCGTAAACATGTCCCTGCTCAAGAAATTGCGATTATTTGCACGCCCACTGAAGATTTAGCGATCGCTAGAGCGATCGAGTTGGGCTTTACCTATCGCTACTATGGGCGAGATTTAGCTTTTTGGCTTCCTAGAGTAATGGAACTAAAAGAAATTCTGGAATGTTTTGAAGGTATCCCAATTGACTCGATTATGCGTCAACCCGTCCGTCTTGAAAATATCTATGTAGAAGTCACCCAAGGCTCTAAATAATACCAAAACAAAAAATGGCGTAGCCATTTTTTGTTTTTACAGCAATTGCCGATCAAACGAGCCACAAGATAAATTTTGAAAGCGTTGCTTTGCAACGCTTTCAAAATTTATCTTGGTTTGGGTTTGAGCGCAAAGCGCTGTAAAACCCTTACAGGGTTTGGTTCTTAATTCACGAAAGTGTAGCCATACTTTCGTGAATTGGTATAAAAACAGTAGATTTGGCAATGCCCACCTTACTAATTCAAGCTAAAGACAATCAACACCTTTAGCTTGATATGCTTTGAGCATGGATAAAAACTGCCTTAGAAAAAGCCAACAAGTTTTGTTGAATTTGTAAAGAATCTAATGCTACAAGACGATCAAGAGATGTGTAATATGTCGCAGCTAGTTTGGGACGGCTACCAGCTTTGGTTGTCCATAAACCATCGGCTAAACTCGCTCTAATCTCGACCGTTATATGATTATTATCTGGTATCGTAAAGCGATCAGAAATGCCATGAAAAGCCTGAATCTGAGTTTTTGCATCCCCCTTAATCCAAATTGTCGCCACAAGATAGGGACTCACAGCTTGGAGATCGTTATGACTCACGGATCTGGCTGCATAAATATAAAGCAATTGCAACCAAGGTAGAGGGTAAATGATCTCTAAAGCACTATAACCACTCGGCTTAGCGTCGATCTCCATTGCTTGGAAATAAGCGATTGTTTGCGCCCATTGCTGACTAAAAGTTTTTGCTACATCAGGATTAAGAAACAAATTACCCCATTCACTATGCTGCCAAGGTTGCATATCCATGAAATGCATATATTCAGCAAACTCATGGGCAAGGCGTTCTTGCTTTTGAGCTACCAAAGCATATATGTCTTGCCAGCAAAAATATGGCATCGATGAATTCGTATCATCATATGGCTGAAGATAATATTGCTTTGCTAAAACTCCAGCTAACATCTCAGGTTCGATTAGACAATAACTATTGCTAATCACGGCTATATAAGTCTTCTTAGTCTGAGACTTAGCCAAAGTTAATAATGAGTCTAAAGATAGCTTGTTTAGCTGACTCTCCAAGCGATGATCACAGATAATATCAAAATCTTTACATTCCAAAAGTAAGTCAGGCTCGATGCTTGACGCAAAAAAAGGATGACTAACAGATTTAACAAAGGTTGAACTTGGCTTGCCCGATCGCTGTGTTAAAAAGTCAACGAAATCTTGACCTAAGTCTGGAATGTTTTCTAGCAAATATTCCCAAGAAGCAGCAAAACGCTCCTTCTTGTCTAGGTTTGGTGGCAGCAAAAAAATGTTACTCATAGCTGGGCGCTATCTAGCCTTGTTTGATTACATTGTATAGGTTATCTATTGACACATACCTATTGGGGGAGTAACGATTTTTATCTTTCTCCTAAGTTGGGTAGGCATAATTAAAATCCAGATTCAAAATCTATGCCGCCTGCACAGCGGGCGGCATAGATTTTAAGGTTTTATGTTTAATTGTATCTACCTACTTATATAGACATTTACTCTCTTCTCATTCAAGAATTGATGGTGTGGGGCAGCAATTCTCCTTTTGGGATTGGCTGCGCCGATGGCGCAGCCAATCCTAAAAGGAGAATTAATAGGAATGTGTAGACATCAAGATTATCCTCATTTTTAAATTAACCCGAACTGACGTTAAAATAATGTTTTAAAGCATGAACTTTGCAGCTTTGATCGGCAGCTATGGTAGAAGTATTGACTAATGAATCCCAGACTCAGATTATTCAGAGCAACGCCATTGTGGCGGATGGTTTGAGCAAAACTTATCGTACTGGCTTTTGGTTAAATCAAAAAATTAGTTCTTTACAGGATTTTTCGTTAACCATTCGCCAAGGCGAAACCTTTGGTGTGTTAGGACCTAATGGGGCAGGCAAAACCACATTATTAAAGATTTTGTTGGGTATTGTGAAGCCCACATCAGGAACTGGTGAAATTTTAGGATATCCTCTAGGCGATCGCACTGCTAAGCAGTCCATCGGTTATTTACCTGAAAATGCTTATTACTACGACTATTTGACTGGTTGGGAACTGCTCGATTTTATTGGCAGTTTGTTTGGGGTTGCGCCAACATTACGCCGCCAACGCATTGCTGATCTGCTGGATCTCGTTGGTTTGTCACAGTCAGTAGCCCGAAAAAAACAATTGCGCCAATATTCTAAAGGTATGGTGCAAAGAATTGGTGTAGCACAAGCTCTAATCAATGATCCCGAAATTGTGTTTCTTGATGAGCCGATGTCTGGACTTGATCCTGTTGGGCGATATCAGGTGCGCGAAATTATTTTGATGCTCAAGAATCAGGGTAAAACTGTATTTTTTAACAGTCATATTTTGTCTGATGTGGAGCTGATCTGCGATCGCATTGGCATTCTCAATAAAGGCGAACTTGTGGCGATGGGAACTTTAAATGAGTTGTTGGGGACAGAGCAGTCCTATCAAGTCAGCGGACATGGTGGCTCTGAGTCAGAGTTGCAACCTTGGTTGGAGCATTTAATTTTCCAGAATGATACTTGGCATGGTCAATTAGCTAAGGATTTGCCTGAGTTTTTGACCTATATTGCTAGTATTGGAGCAAAGGCGATCGCGATCGAGCTAGCCCGCCAAACTCTCGAAGAATTTTTTATCGATCAAATAAAAGCTTCGCGCCATAAAGACTAAGTTCTAGTTCAAATGAGAACTCTTACAGCGCTTTGCGCTCAAAAACAAACCACAAGAAACTTTTTGAAAGCGTTGCTTCGCAACGCTTTCAAAAAGTTTCTTGGTTTGGTTGATCTACAGCAATTGCCATTCTTGTTAGGACATAAAACCCAAATAGTGAAAGGCGGCGCGAAGCGCCGCCTCTCACTATTTGGGTTTTGTTTTGTCTTGATAAAAGTGGCTAAGGCTATATAATGAGAATTGCTGGAATAATCAAAATAGCGATCGCAACATACATGATTTCGCTTATGATAGAAAGGTTGTCAAAAATTTTCTAACTAGAAAATAATCACATTTAATATAGGGATCACGTCATGGCAGTACCCAAGAAGAAAACTTCTAAATCTAAGAGAGATAGCCGCAAAGCAGTATGGAAGAGGAAAGCCGCAGTTCATGCTCAAAAAGCTATTTCTTTAGGTAAGTCCATCCTCTCAGGCAAAAATGATGGTTTTGTCTATCCAATGGCTGAAGAGGCTGAAACAGAAGAGTAATCTTAAAAAAAAGCGAGCTTAGCTCGCTTTTTTTTGCTTTAACTCCATTGCGTGGCTAGTCGCCATGCTTGATAACCAATTCCGAGTCCAATCAAACAAGGGCTTGTCAATATGCTGATCGCTATCCATAACTTGCGTTGTTTAATCAAAATATCGCCAACAAAGGCGATTGCAGTTAAAACCACCCAAGAAATGATCGCAAACATCATGAGATAAAACTTCAACCGTACTAAAAAAAACAAACCACCAATAACTAAAAAACCACTGATCAAATAGCTCCACTTCATCAGAGCATAGTCAGCAAATGCGGAAATAATTGGAAATAATCCGATGATTACGAAGCCTGCGATCGCTAAATCACGTCGGGCTGGGATGGTTAACAAGACTGAAAGGAAATATCCCATGCAGCTATAGCTAATCAAGATGATTGCTAGCCATAGCCAGAGAAAATGGATTTTTTTGAAGGATAATTTTGGTTTGGGTAACTTAAATTTGGGTAAGTTAAGTCTGGGCAAACTAAGTCTGGGCAATCTAGATCTAGTTTGCCCAGACTTATTGGAGATTAGAGTTTTTAATGTATTTGGTTTTGATGGATCAAATTGAGACTGCTCAGAAGCACGTTTTGATTGATCCTCAACAGTTTGTTGATTATCTGAATCATCAGTATCTGCCATAATTTCATCCTTAAAGATAAGGGCTTCCAAAGCATGTCTCATCTCTTAAAAACCATTTAATCCCAATTCACTAAAGTGCTTTAGTTTGGACTAATGGGCAGGTATGAGAGAGGAACCAAAAGACACGAGAAAATTGAGCAGGAGCTTGCAATAGCAAAATCCAGCTCAAAATTGAGAAGAGAAGCAGAACCTAAATGGCAATTGGATGGGTTGGCGCAGGAGTCTTTTCAGTTTTCTTTCTTTTTGAGGCGTGTTTTTTAACAGTCGGATAGCGAATACGAGGAGGAAGGCGATCGCCTAAGGAGCGTCCGGGCGATTTACCGCGTAGTTTAGGAGGGATTGCAGGAGTACCAATCGCGGCAATAATTACCGCAAATGATTGAGCGACACGACCAGGAGCAAGATTATCCTGAGGAGACTGCCAAGGTAAAGGAGCATCAACACAATCGAGACGAGCGAACCAAAGTTGCCAAGTCATTAAAGGCATCAAAGCACTCCAACGCTCAGCCGCCTGAGTAGAGGTAATCTGGGGCAGAGTCCAATGTAACCGTTGCTTGGCAAAACGATACCAATGCTCTATGGCAAAGCGACGCAAGTATTTTAACCAAAGAGTTTCCAAAGCAGGCATAGTTTTACCCAACCAAGCCAACCACATGGGCTGAAACTTACGGTTGCGCCCCAAGGGTTCAATCACCTCAATTCTAAAAATCTGCATCGGTCTTTCTGGAGAAGTACGGAAATGAAAGTCACGCCAATAAGTTACCCGTACCCGACCTATTTTTGGGTCTGTAATTTCTATAGTGGTGGCTGCCCCAGCCCAAGTTTCTGGGGCATTCAGTTTGAATTTATGCCCATGTTTACAAGGTGCACCACGACCGCTATAGGCAGACGGAACTCCCCAAACACAGCGATTAGATGCCAAACGTAGTAATAAATCCGCCTCAATATTCGCTGTTGCTTTCACAAAACTTGCATTCCCATATCCTCGGTCATAGACAGCTAGGGGGCGTACGCTTAACTGCTTTGTGACTTGTTTGAGTTGGAAGGCAGCTTTACTCACAGGAGTCTCGAAACTGGTGATCCGCTCATGTTTTATCGGTAGCGCCCAACTCCCACTTGCTTCGGGAATCCACGCCAACGTGCTGTAGCTTTGTCCTACGCCGATACTTTCGTCTTTGCCATGATGGAATCCTCTTTCCTTCAGCGTTTCCGCATCTGGTCGCAACCACAC
This sequence comes from Pseudanabaena sp. Salubria-1, assembly GCA_023336205.1. Classification (GTDB taxonomy): domain Bacteria; phylum Cyanobacteriota; class Cyanobacteriia; order Pseudanabaenales; family Pseudanabaenaceae; genus Pseudanabaena. The sequence goes on along the minus strand of JALQCR010000058.1, from coordinate 32,248 downwards.
GCTATTATCTCCAGCCAGACAAGGTTGCTCTTCGGTTGGGATCTTTAGTTTGGACTAATGGGCAGGTATGAGAGAGGAACCAAAAGACACGAGAAAATTGAGCAGGAGCTTGCAATAGCAAAATCCAGCTCAAAATTGAGAAGAGAAGCAGAACCTAAATGGCAATTGGATGGGTTGGCGCAGGAGTCTTTTCAGTTTTCTTTCTTTTTGAGGCGTGTTTTTTAACAGTCGGATAGCGAATACGAGGAGGAAGGCGATCGCCTAAGGAGCGTCCGGGCGATTTACCGCGTAGTTTAGGAGGGATTGCAGGAGTACCAATCGCGGCAATAATTACCGCAAATGATTGAGCGACACGACCAGGAGCAAGATTATCCTGAGGAGACTGCCAAGGTAAAGGAGCATCAACACAATCGAGACGAGCGAACCAAAGTTGCCAAGTCATTAAAGGCATCAAAGCACTCCAACGCTCAGCCGCCTGAGTAGAGGTAATCTGGGGCAGAGTCCAATGTAACCGTTGCTTGGCAAAACGATACCAATGCTCTATGGCAAAGCGACGCAAGTATTTTAACCAAAGAGTTTCCAAAGCAGGCATAGTTTTACCCAACCAAGCCAACCACATGGGCTGAAACTTACGGTTGCGCCCCAAGGGTTCAATCACCTCAATTCTAAAAATCTGCATCGGTCTTTCTGGAGAAGTACGGAAATGAAAGTCACGCCAATAAGTTACCCGTACCCGACCTATTTTTGGGTCTGTAATTTCTATAGTGGTGGCTGCCCCAGCCCAAGTTTCTGGGGCATTCAGTTTGAATTTATGCCCATGTTTACAAGGTGCACCACGACCGCTATAGGCAGACGGAACTCCCCAAACACAGCGATTAGATGCCAAACGTAGTAATAAATCCGCCTCAATATTCGCTGTTGCTTTCACAAAACTTGCATTCCCATATCCTCGGTCATAGACAGCTAGGGGGCGTACGCTTAACTGCTTTGTGACTTGTTTGAGTTGGAAGGCAGCTTTACTCACAGGAGTCTCGAAACTGGTGATCCGCTCATGTTTTATCGGTAGCGCCCAACTCCCACTTGCTTCGGGAATCCACGCCAACGTGCTGTAGCTTTGTCCTACGCCGATACTTTCGTCTTTGCCATGATGGAATCCTCTTTCCTTCAGCGTTTCCGCATCTGGTCGCAACCACACGCTATTATCTCCAGCCAGACAAGGTTGCTCTTCGGTTGGGATCTCTTGCACCATTAGTTTCATCAACTTTCCTCTTGCTGGTCGGCTATCGCGCAGTCCCTCATAAATACTTGACCATTTTCGCCGAAATAATGGATTCATTGACAGACTCACATACGAGCTAATGCTCGGACTTGTCAGGACGGCATCCATTAATTCAAATACTGCATCTTTTCCTGTTCCTAGGTATTCATATATCGACTTGCGAAATTCTTGTAATTTTTGGAAAATCATAGTAGTCAATGTCAATTTGGTTTATTGATCATTGCTCTTTTGGCAGTTTGTGACATTCACTTCCTGCCTTTCTTTTCTTCTTTTTAGTCTAAAGTCCAGTTGGGATCTCTTGCACCATTAGTTTCATCAACTTTCCTCTTGCTGGTCGGCTATCGCGCAGTCCCTCATAAATACTTGACCATTTTCGCCGAAATAATGGATTCATTGACAGACTCACATACGAGCTAATGCTCGGACTTGTCAGGACGGCATCCATTAATTCAAATACTGCATCTTTTCCTGTTCCTAGGTATTCATATATCGACTTGCGAAATTCTTGTAATTTTTGGAAAATCATAGTAGTCAATGTCAATTTGGTTTATTGATCATTGCTCTTTTGGCAGTTTGTGACATTCACTTCCTGCCTTTCTTTTCTTCTTTTTAGTCTAAAGTCCAGTAAAGTGTGAACACTTATGTGAATTAAAAAACAAACCCTTACAGGGTTTTAAAAACACAAAATGGCGTAGCCATTTTGTGTTTTGGTATAAGAATTGTCTAGATCCCCATAGCCCCGCTTTAAAAAAGGAATTAAGAGGGATTTCTCAGCATTTTTGCTCACCGAGGTTAATTCTTAAATGATTTCTTAGAGAGCATTTTCTGAAGCAACAATCATTGAGCCAACACCACTATTAGTGAAAATTTCCAATAACAGTGAATGGGGGACACGACCATCAACAATATGTGCTGCTTTCACCCCTTGAGCTAGCGATCGCACACAGCACTGTACTTTGGGAATCATGCCACCACTGACGACATTGCTATTCATCAGTTCTCTCGCCTTGCTGATCGTCAAACTACGGTAGAGAGTGCTGGGATCTTTGTAATCATGCAAAATACCTGCAATGTCCGTAAGTAAGATTAATTTTTCAGCTCCCAAGGCGGCGGCGAGTTCACCTGCAACGGTATCAGCATTGATGTTGTAGGACTGACCAGTCTCATCGGTTGCTACGCTGGATACAACGGGGATATGACCTGCTTCGAGTAGGGTAGAAAGTAGACCGATATTAATGCCACTAACTTCGCCGACAAAGCCGATCTCATCATTTCCCTGAGGACGAGCCCGAATCAAGTTGCCATCTTTCCCGCACAGTCCCACACCAGAGCCACCAGCAAGATTAATCATTTCGACAATCTGCTTATTGACGCGCCCTACTAAGACCATTTCTACTACTTCCATTGTCTCAGCATCGGTGACGCGCAAACCATCGATAAACTGAGGTTTGATGTTGAGCTTCGTTAGCCATGTATTGATTTCTGGCCCACCGCCATGAACTAATACGGGGCGTAGTCCCATAAATGACATCGTCACGACATCTCGGATCACGTCCTGTCGCAGGTTTTCTTCTTTCATCGCCGCCCCGCCGTACTTGACGACAATGGTACGCCCTGAAAATTCTTGCATATAAGGCAGGGCTTCACTTAGAACCTGAACGCGATCGCTGTCTGTTAGCATGTAACGCCTCAACTAATCTTAAAAAATACTTTGATTAACCTTACAGCCTCAATTACCCTAATAGATGAGCTAATTAGGGCTTTTATTAATATTTGATGACTTTTGCGAAACCACATACATTATTGAGATGGCGCAAAGCGCCCCTCAATGAGGCTAAACACCTGCGATCGCCATTTCAAAAGCTTGGCAAACTGAAGGAATCGAGAACTTAGCTTGGGCTTGGATATAGGCTGTCTCGACTATTCTCTGAGTAGCCGCAAGATCGCTAAAAATTTCTTGCATAGCATCAGCGAGTAATTGCGGATCATTTGGTGGAATCAGTAAACCTGTAATCCCATTTTCAATAATTTCACTAGTACCACCACCAATAGTAGCGATCGCAGGACGTTTTGATAATTGGGCTTCCACAATTACTCTGCCAAAGGGTTCTGGAGCCGTCGAGCAATGGGCGATCGCATCACAAGCTTTCATCAATTTAGGAATATCATCACGAAAGCCAAGCCAATGCACGCGCCCTTTTAAACTTTCTTGTTCAGCAATATTTTTTAATTTATCGGTATATTCAGCTTCGCCAAAAAGAGCATCACCAACTAACAACACATGTACATCAGGGATTTTACTAGCGGCTTCCAGCAAAATATGTTGTCCTTTCCAATAAGACAAACGACTAAACATGCCAATCAAATTGCGATCGCGAGGAATCCCTAATTCTTCGCGTAAGTTCTTTTGATTGTCACTAATTTGATCAAATTTTTCAACATTAAATCCGTTATAAACCGTGCGTAATAATTGTCGTTTCCCACCTACGGCAAGAAAAGCTTCTCCCGTAGCTTGGGAGTTAACAATTACTCGCGTGGCAAACCAATTTGCCAAAGTAACCGCAATGCGACGATTAGTAGGGCTAAAAATATCAGAGGTTAAAATATCGTGCAAGTGCCAAACCACAGGCGCACCGCCAAATAATCTTGCGATCGCCGATACCACAAACCCTTTCTGGTTATTGGCATGAATCAAGTCAAAATATTTGCTCTTTTGGGCTATTTGCTTACCCAATCGCCATAAATCACCGATGGATTTGAGCGAAGCCAATCCACTTGATACTTTCACATCCGCTAGCGATCGCGATGCTTGCAAAACCTCAACCTTTACGCCTAAATCTTCGAGTCGATTTTTTAAGATGCCGTCAGTTAATAACACTACTTGACTAGTCTCACGATAAGCATGGGCAAAGTCGAGTAAACAAAGCTCTCCCCCACCTAAGACTGCGGTATAGCTCACAAACAAAATTCTTTTGTTGTTCATACTTATTTAGACGGAACAATAAATTTAAAACAATAATCTATGAATACATTGTTGAGCGATTATATGAAGCTGATCGCTTAATTAATAAATTATTCTGCAAATCTTCTTATATTTAGTTATCTTCAGTTGATCGCTTTATCATGGATAAATCTTCATCTCAGTCTACCTCTAAACCCATACTAAATAGAGGATTTCTAGTGACCTTAGGAATTCTCGCCGTAATCGCCGCTATTGCCAGACCCTCAGCCCGTTGGGTTAAGGCTCAATATGATACTCATCGAGCTAATAACACTTCTCTAACAGCTAGTGAGAACAAATATAAAGAATTACTCCAGAGCATTGAAGCAAATCAGCCGAATAAATCTGTGAAAACCTTATCAACTAATGGCTCAACAATTTCCGAAAAAATTTTTCAGACAGCTTTATTACCTGACATTTTAGGTAGAAGTAGCCGCTATGAACCCTACACCAGTAACGGCACGCTTGCTTGCGCCCGTATGGTAAATATGGCGATTGATCGCGCTTTGGGCTTTCAGGTGGGACAAAATACTCTTTATGTACCTTCTATGGTTGAAGATCTAGACAAGGGTAAGGGCAAACGCATTGACCAAAATCAATCTATACGCGGCGATATAGCCATTTCCAATGGTACAGACTATGAAAAGGGACTTTGGCATATAGGCATTTGTATGAATGATGGTTGTAGCTTGGTGTTGTCCAACTCTCCTTTTAAATCTGAATTTTCTTGGTTAACAAACTCAAATTTCGACGGAGCCTTTGATCAATATCCAGGTAAAACCACGTTTTATCGCATTGTCCAGAAATCAGCAAAGGGTCAGTAAGCCCATAACGTGATTATTTTTTTGTGTCGGTATTTAATACACTTATAAAAACGTCAAAATTTAGGCTTTGATTTGAGGCAAATCCTGTCTTTAGGATTTCATTTCTGGCAGTTCTAGCTTGGAGATCTTCGGGCTTAAAGTTTAGCCAACGAGTATAGCCATCGATCGCCTCAAACCAATATCCAGATTCAGCATAAATCTTGGCGCGATCGCGAATAGTCAAGGCAAGTTTCAAGGATTTTTGAAGCTTCTCATCAGGTGGCGTATAAACAATCCAGCCGCTTGCCGTAACTTCCTTGGCACGTTTATCCTTTACAGTGATTTGCCAACGATAGGTTTTAGATGGTTGCAAAGAAGCGGCGATCGGTATTTTGAAGCTAGATAAACCGCTGGACATTTTTAGATCAGTTTGAAAAATCGTAATCGATTTATCTCCCTCTGAGGTGGTGAGGCTAAACTTCCCTACAAAGGTATTTTTTTTTCGTGTTTACTTTAGACGAATTATTTTCGAGATTATCAATTTCTGATGCAGAAGCTTGAGCATTTTGATCGCGTAAATGCCAATAAAGCGTAGGTTGTGAAATCGCTGTTCTTGCCCCATCTTCAGGTGTAATCAAGATCAGTAGTGGTAGTTGCTGCTCTCTCAATAGTTGTGGTTGTCTATCTCTAGGGGCAGATGAAGCGCCACCTCTAAGCGTTCTTGGGGGAGTGATAGGGACAGCTCTATCAATTTCTAAGTCGGGATTGACAAGTCTTGTACCTCCGCCTGTGCTTGCAGTTTTGGGTAGACCTAAGCCATAGTTAGTTCTAGTTGACTGCGCTAGTAGCCAAGTTTGAGCGATCGCATCTAATCGCAGTAAGTCGCTAGGTACTGCCACACTCGACAAAGAACAGATCAGGATTGTAAAGACACTACTGAGATAAGCACGAAAAGTTAGCTTGTTAGTTACAGCGGTCAAAGAATTTCTTTGAGGATTAGATACTTTACATCTCATAAATTTCAGAGCTATGCGCGTAAAATGGCTAGTAAGTATTTGCTAAGTAGTAGCAGTCATAGCATATGAGCATCACTTTATCTAAATCAACTCATGATGAGTGAACATTCGCATTCACATCCAAACATTCGGCGATCGCATTCAACTTTGTGAGCCTTCAGGTGACGCGATCGCTAGTACACATTTTCTAACTCAGCAAATCAACCAACTCAGCCTTAGTTTTTTTGCTATAACCTTTAAGTTTTTTATCCTTAGCCATAGCTTTAAGCTCGGTAAGACTCAAAGAATCAAGAGATTGAATTGGCTTAGGTGCATTGACCTCAACTGGTTCTTTTACACTCTTAACATTGAGAGTAAATACTTCTTTGAGGGCATCCAATTTTTTGCCCTTAGTAATGCCACACTTCAGCTTAGTCAACTCATCAAGGCTTTTCCAGTTCTGTCTTGGTGATTCGGCAATACGGTTGACGGCAACCAGTAGCTTAATGCCCTTTAATGCACTATTGGGCTTCTCCGACACATACTCTAAAGCTCCTTGGATCTGCTCATAGGACGCATTGGCAAGGTCTAGCTTGGGAACAATCTCTCTAGCCAATACTTTAGTCAGATATTCCGCATTTTCCTCATTGTCAACGATGACACACCAAACTTTCTCTAGCCCCGCATTTTCTGCTGCTGCATAGATAAAGGAGTTCGCTACGACCACATACTCACCCTTGCTGACCTCTTTGACGATCACAGGAATCCAGTTCTTACCGCCAGAAACACTCAGGGCTTGTGAAACCACATCTAGAACAAATTGAGGTGCATCGGTGGGATCTGAGACAGTAATCTCATGTAGCCACAAATGCATTAATTGGATGTTATTAGTCATTAGATGAAATACTCCTTAGCTAAAGCTTGATAATATTCTCTGGCAGTTTTATTGGCATAGACAGCAGGAATATTGGAAAATCCTGCACTAGCGATCGCCGCAAAGCTTGGCATCGTAAATATATGCTTGTCCTTCTTAGCTGGTTGCCAATAGCAACGAGGATAAAAGTAATGGGTTAGGTCAAACTTTTCCTCTTTTTTGGTTTTTTCAATTAACTTGTCAATCAAATGTACCGCAGCCTCCCGTTGTGGCTCAGTCATACGTTCACCATTGAAGAAAACAGGCAATACCTTGGGACTGCCTGTTTTGCGCTCCCGCCTAATCTGGGGAATTAACTGTGAAATCGCTTGGGCAGCATTTTTGATAGAGAGAAAGTTGTTGTGCTGAATTGGGGTAAATACCACATCAGCAGCATAGACAGCACTCTGGCTAAAATATTGCCAATTGGGAGGGGCATCGATCAGGATGTAGTCATATTTGTCTCTAAAAAATTCGTCAATCAACTCGCCGAGTCTTTCTTTCTTCGCGCTTCTCTGAATGCCTCCATAACCATCTGATTTAGCTAAGTCATCATCGGCGGGTAATACATCAAACCCAAACTCTTGACCTTTCTTAGTTTTTAGTCGAAATTCCTGCACTGCTTGCACTGGATCGAGGCGGCGATCGTCTAAGCACTTGTACAAAGTTACTGACTTGGCAGGACGTTGCAAATATTGGGTGAGATCTCGTTGATTAGGGTCAAAGTCAATCACTAAAACCTTTTTGCCAAGCAAGTTAAGAATACTGGCTAGATTGATCGTGGTTGTGGTTTTGCCCACACCTCCCTTGTTGTTGTAAACAGCTACCACAAGGGCTTTTGATGGGTTCTCAATCTTGTGCCTAATTAGGCTCACTGTCTCATCTAAATTAGTTTCATCGGTTGCCAAGCATTCTGTCACAGGAAAAACCACCTTGCCATGCTTGCGAAATAGTTGCCAGTGTTTGCTATTGGTGATCAGTCCCCACTGAGCGCTATGGCTATTGGGAGAGAGTAGATACCCATGCAATTGCCTGACCGTTGAAAAATATTGAGCAGATGGTGGAGCTAAATTGACATCTCGTCCCTTTAGTTCTACGAGCAGATAGGGATTGGACTTCGTTTCTAAAAATATGTCTCCCTCCCGATTGTATCTAGCAGCAAAATCAACGGCTTTACCCGCAGGACTAGTCTGAAATTCTGGAATTCTCTCCCTTTGATTAAATCCCAATGTGTCAAATAACTGAGCCACCACAAAATTTGTGGTAACGACAGACTCTTGTGCCTCTGGTGGCAAGTCTTTCCATGATTGAAGTAACGGTGATATGGTCATTTTTAAGTTGTGATAATTGAAAATTCCTGAAGCCTTAAACTTATTCCTCCAAACACTCCACTACTGCATTCAACTCCGCTATTCCTCGAACTAGCCGATCACGCAAAGCATCGTCAAGCTTGGGATTTTGCAAAGCAACCTCTTGGATGGCGGCTAACCATTGTGCGATCGGGACATGGCTAACGGCGGCGCGTAGTCCCATATTTGTAAGGATTGCAAGGTGAAACCCTGTCATGTCTTGATAGGCAAAGCCATAGTAGCCATTGATGAACTCTAGTTTTTCGGGGGTGTACTCGTGGTATTGATCGAGGGTGATTGGGGTGCGATCAATTTGAGGTTGGGGGAGGGGTGTTTGTGTCATGGTGGTTATGTCCTTTTTGAAAGAAGAAACAAATCCATCGGCTCTTCTGGGTTTGAGGGGATTAATGTATAATGAAGCACAAAGATAAGTGGTGACAGGTATGGACTTGTATCTAGATAGGTTGCTAAATTTACCCAACACAACCGTTGAAAGTTTTACGGAAGAAGAAAATAAAATCACCCTAAAGTTGAGATTTTTACAGGATGAAATTACTTGTCCGCATTGTAATACGCATGGTGGAAAATTAAAACAAAATCGACCGATATTGATTCGAGATTTGTCAGTATTTGGGAAAATAGTTTATTTAAATACGCCGCGCCGCCAATTTTATTGTCAACATTGTCAAAGACATTTTACGGAAAAGTTACCCTTTGTAGACTGGGAAAGACGATACACACAAAGGTATGAGGAGTATGTTTATCAACGAGTACAAAGTGCGAGTGTGGAGCAAGTAAGTCGAGATGAATATTTGAGTTGGGATCAAATACAAGGGATTTTCAATCACCAATTTTCTCTAAAAAAAAAGATGATTGGAAAGAAGTAAAACGAGTGAGTATTGATGAAGTGAGTAAACGCAAAGGACATAAAGACTTTGTGACAGTCGTATCAAGTATTGACGCAGGAGCATTACTAGAAGTAATTGATAGTCATAAACAAGATGACATCATTGAAGTCCTGAAGCAGCAACCGATTGAGATAAGGGAAAAAGTAGAGGAGGTTAGCATTGATATGTGGGGAGGCTTTCCCAAAGTTGTCAAAGAAGTATTTCCAAATGCGAAAATTGTCATCGACAGATTTCATGTTATGCAGCCACTAATCAAAGAGTTAAATCAACTGCGTCAAAAAGCTAAAATCAAGATTAAAGGTAGTCGATTTATTCTACTAAAGAACAAGGTAGACTTAACAGAAGAAGAAAAAGTGAAGTTAGAAAATGTCTTGAAATGTTCTAAACGCTTGCGACTAGCTTATAATCTCAAAGAAGACTTTAGAAGTATTTTTGAGACTTGTAAAACTCCTGAAGAGGGTCAGAAACAATTAAAAGAATGGCTTCAAAAAGCTAAAGCTGTTTATGGCGCAGTTTTGGAAACCATTCGTAATCATCTTGATAATATTTGTAACTACTTTTTAAATCGTACATCTAGTGGTGTGATGGAGGGACTTAATAATCGTATTAAATTAATTAAACGACAGGCTTATGGTTTTTTAAATTTTTTAAATTTTCGTTCTAGATTATTAGCTTGTCTTTCTCATTAGATTTACTTATCCCCTTAAACCCAGAAGACCCATCAAGTAACAAAACTATTGGCTTGATGAATAAATATCTAGTGAGTAGTTTCAAAACAGTTGAATCCCTAATTACATTGGCTATAGGTGGACTAAAAGCATAGTAGAAATCAATGAATTTTTTTCCTAAACTAAAGTTCATCAAATACTTGTCACGAAAATTATATAAGCTCTTTAATTCATCAAAATTTGCAGAGCAAGCAGTAGCTATGAAACAACTATTAGAACTATAGGAAGAGCTTGGCAATTCATTGTAGCTGTCTGTTTGATATGAATATGTTGTATCAATAAACTGAATTTGTTTCATTTCATCATGCCTAACAAGCATATAAGCATTTCTGTCATTAAGAAGTTGAATATAATGCCAACATCTTCCTTCAGCTTGTGTTGTTTCTTCATCTATAGGATATTCCAAAGCATAAATATAATCTTCAGAAAGCTCAAGCCTTATTTGCGCTTCTCTCGTTAAATATATAAGGCTATATTTAGAAGATTCGTTTATATACGTTGACGCTTCTTCTGTGACAAACTTAACTTTAACTATTTTTATCTCATCGTGTCTAACAAGAATATAGCTGTTTTCATTTTCAATAAGTTTGACATAATGCCAACATCTTCCTTCTGCTTTTGTTGTTGCTTCATCTATAGAATAATTGGCTCTTCTGGGTTCATGGGGATAAGCACAGCTAATAGTAATCAGAATCCTCTCGGAGCAACAGTTACAGCCCTACCATGTCGCCAATAATTGTATCGATACTGTACCATTTACCCCTCAAACCCAGATGAGCCGAATAATTATAAGTTTGAATATAATTGTCTGTTAATTCAAGCCTACTCTGAGCATTTGTTGTTAAGTATAAAAGAAAGTATTTATGGGTCTTCTGGGTTTAAGGGGATAAGTAAATCTAATGAGAAAGACAAGCTAATAATCTAGAACGAAAATTTAAAAAATTTAAAAAACCATAAGCCTGTCGTTTAATTAATTTAATACGATTATTAAGTCCCTCCATCACACCACTAGATGTACGATTTAAAAAGTAGTTACAAATATTATCAAGATGATTACGAATGGTTTCCAAAACTGCGCCATAAACAGCTTTAGCTTTTTGAAGCCATTCTTTTAATTGTTTCTGACCCTCTTCAGGAGTTTTACAAGTCTCAAAAATACTTCTAAAGTCTTCTTTGAGATTATAAGCTAGTCGCAAGCGTTTAGAACATTTCAAGACATTTTCTAACTTCACTTTTTCTTCTTCTGTTAAGTCTACCTTGTTCTTTAGTAGAATAAATCGACTACCTTTAATCTTGATTTTAGCTTTTTGACGCAGTTGATTTAACTCTTTGATTAGTGGCTGCATAACATGAAATCTGTCGATGACAATTTTCGCATTTGGAAATACTTCTTTGACAACTTTGGGAAAGCCTCCCCACATATCAATGCTAACCTCCTCTACTTTTTCCCTTATCTCAATCGGTTGCTGCTTCAGGACTTCAATGATGTCATCTTGTTTATGACTATCAATTACTTCTAGTAATGCTCCTGCGTCAATACTTGATACGACTGTCACAAAGTCTTTATGTCCTTTGCGTTTACTCACTTCATCAATACTCACTCGTTTTACTTCTTTCCAATCATCTTTTTTTTTAGAGAAAATTGGTGATTGAAAATCCCTTGTATTTGATCCCAACTCAAATATTCATCTCGACTTACTTGCTCCACACTCGCACTTTGTACTCGTTGATAAACATACTCCTCATACCTTTGTGTGTATCGTCTTTCCCAGTCTACAAAGGGTAACTTTTCCGTAAAATGTCTTTGACAATGTTGACAATAAAATTGGCGGCGCGGCGTATTTAAATAAACTATTTTCCCAAATACTGACAAATCTCGAATCAATATCGGTCGATTTTGTTTTAATTTTCCACCATGCGTATTACAATGCGGACAAGTAATTTCATCCTGTAAAAATCTCAACTTTAGGGTGATTTTATTTTCTTCTTCCGTAAAACTTTCAACGGTTGTGTTGGGTAAATTTAGCAACCTATCTAGATACAAGTCCATACCTGTCACCACTTATCTTTGTGCTTCATTATACATTAATCCCCTCAAACCCAGAAGAGCCGTATTTATTGTATTCTGACATGTCAATTAATATGTTTATATATCTGCATTTAACTAATTGGAAATATGCTTAAATCACTCGTAAAAAACTAGTTGTACATCCTCCTTTTTGATAAGTCATTTCATATCAATTACTCCTCAAGTCATCTAAAAACTCAGAAGCAGGATCGACACCTGTAACTAACAAGTAATCTCTCGCACGGGTACAAGCGACATAGAGCAAATGCCTCTCAGTGTTGTAGACCTCCTCTAAGTCGGATTCATCGCCCACACTTTCGACTCGCTCCTGTAGTGGTAAAACCTCGTCATCGCAAGCCATGACAGCTACAGCCCGAAACTCTAAGCCTTTGGCTAGGTGCATGGTGCTAACTGCAATACGACCTTCGGCAAAAGACAATCGATCGCTTAATTCGATAGGCTTTACACCAGCTTCCATGACTGCGGCGATCGCTCTTTCGATTTGAGGCTTATCGCGCACGAATACACCGATTTCTTCAGGTTGAATACCATTGGCTAGATGCTTGGCTATCCATTGAGCAACGTATTCACTTTCAGCGTCATCGTCATCCAGAATTTTGATTTCTGGGGCTATGCCATTGAACACAGAAATGGTGTCTTTCCTTAGTTCTTGGTTCCCGTCCACATCAGCTATAGAGCTAGGTAATAGGCGATCGGCAGCGGCGCGAATTTGGTATGAAGTGCGGTAATTGATTGTGAGAGTTTGCGATCGCCCTCGGATATCAACACCTAAAGATTTCCACGAAAAAGGCTGTTGAAATATGCGCTGTCCCAAGTCGCCTGTAAAAAATAGGCTGTCTGGTCTTTGTGTGCCGATCGCTGCCAAGAAACGAAGCTCGGCTATTCCCATGTCTTGACATTCATCAACGATCGCAAACTGGAATGGGTAAGTATTAGTTTGGTTAATCGACTCGGTAACAGCACGGAAAACTCCCGACCATGTAATTAGATTTTGCGATCGTAACCAAGTTTTGACCTCTTGAAACACTTCCCAGAGTATTTCCCGTTGTTTACTGCCTAGCCTAGTCTTTCTGCCTAAACGAGTCACATCTCGATAGTCTTCCCATGTGTCCAGTTGCCACGCATCAACGACATCATTCCACTCATCCCATAGCAATGACTCTGAAAACTTACGGTTAGGGTTTTGAGTAGCGATCGCCACTAACTTAGCCCGCACTTTTATTGGGTCAGCAATTTTGAGGTTGCCTAAAGGCTTGTAAAGCTCCCATGCAATATCTTGAATTGCCCTAACTTTAATACGATTCATCACCTTTGCATCGTTTCCAATTAACCTGTCTAGCTTGATTTGCAAGGCATTGGCTAGGGCTGGCGAAAATGTGGTTAATAATAATTGAGCGTTAGGATATTTACGGGCTAAAAATACGGCGCGATGTAGGGCAACAATGGTTTTGCCTGTCCCTGCGGAACCAGACACACGGGCTGCGCCACTATAGTCTCGTCCGACTAGCGATCGCTGACTGGGATGCAAGAATACTGTCCACTTTTCCCAAGGATAATCAAGAGCCTGTTGCAGTTCTTCAGCATTGCTCATGATGCGGAAGCGACGCTGTGCGTCAGGATGATCGAACGGATTGACCGCAACTGTTGGAATAATCGGTTTAGGTTTGCCGCCTGTGGCAATTTCTAGCAATGCCTCGGCTGCTTCTTGAGGTAAGCGATCGACTATATCAAATAGGCTATCCTCATCAAAAGTTTTGACCACTGCTAACCATTCTGTAGGGATGCCATAGTTCAATAATTCGTCATCAGGTAAGTTTGCAAAAAGTGCGGGCTTAGGACTTGACTTAACTGTTTTTACTACAGACTTTTGAACGATGACTTCTTCAATGGTTTCTCGTACTTCGACAAGTTGGGCGGCTCCTGTTCTAGGGTGGTTTTCAATTTTGCGGCGATTTGCCCACGCATAAGCTTTGTCATGGTGATCGGCATAGCAAATCAGCAGACTGTTTTCGGTGCGATGCACGATTATACGCAGGTCAAGGTTGACGCTGATTGAGCAGAAGTTTGGGTCTTTAGTGCGATCGAGTTTGTGATAGCGTAAACTGGGGCTACTGGGGTTTAGTTGCAAGTCAAAAGCAGTCATTTTTACGGCTTTCTGTTCTTGTCCAGTCAGCTTGCTGAGACTATCGGTGAAGGTGTCGGCGATACGAAATTCCATAGTTTTATTCCAATAGTTCCATTACTTCCTTTAGAACTTCAGCTATGTATGGCTTTTTGCAAGCGATTACTTGATCGGGGAGATGCTTGTGATGTGGGAAGCTAGGCAGTTTAGGAAAGTGTGGTGTACTGTCATAACGAAAAATTAAATTATTTTGTGCATCTTGAAAGTGATAGCGATAATCGATGTATTCGATTTGGTTATCTACAACAACAATAATTTCACTAACTGCTAGTAAATATTTGAAAGCAAAACGAACTTTCAAACGTAGATTAGCTCTTTCAGATGTTAAAGAACTGACTTTAAATTCTTCAACGTATATATTGGCGGAGTTGCGTAGGAGTTGATCAATTTCATCGAAATAGTCTTGAAGGATTTTAGGCGACATTTTTGAGCCTGCTCTCTAAATCATGATGGATCGCTAAATAATGTTGGTAATTGCCTGACCATTCGATAAAATCTTCATCATCTGAAGTTTCGCCTTGAGTATATTTAGTAAAGAATTCTTCTGAATCCATTTGATACTTGATTTCATAGATGTTTAGCTGTTTTGCGATCGCCACTAAAGCATCTAAAGGCGATGTATATTCAACAATTTGTTTACGCATAATTTCGATACTCCGATATCAAATAGATGGGTTTTGTCTAAGTTTAACCAACACTAAACACTTTCATCACTTCATCGCCCAAGTGATTGATCACCTTAACCGCAATGCGTCCAGACTTCGGCTTAGCAAAAGGTCTGGATGTATCGCTGTAAAGACTTGACCATGCTTCTTCGTCAATCTCTGCTTTGAGTGTGGTTTTGAGTGACTTGTATGGGTCACTCGCACCTAAGAAATAGGCATGACGGACAAAGAAGCTTTCTTCGTTGTAGTCGGTGTCAATGAACCAACAGGCGATTTCATCGGCATTGCTAGACCTGACTTCACCAGACTGGGGATGAAAGACATCGACACCGTGAATCTTGACCTGTAAGTTGCCATCGTCAAGGCTATTGATATCAATATCAGGCTCTCCAAAGATGACAAATAAGTTTCCTGCGCCTGTATTCTTGAGGTCATTTGCCATGTGTAGATCGGCGTTCATCCTTGCCTTTAGGATGGGGATACGACCTAGTTTGTTAAATTCGGCTGAGTGAGCGTCATAGTTAAAGGCACAGGCAATCAGGACATCAAAACCAATGTCACCAGATTCTCTAGCGGCGGCAACTAGATCGGGACGAGATACTGTGCCAAATTCAGAACCGATGAAAATACCTGCGCGTTTTTCTTTGTCGTTTTCCCCTTCGATATAACGACCTTCTGCACAAATGTATTGACTAGGAAAGGGGACAAGCGATGTGAAATTGATCTTGTCTTCTTTGTGGGCTTGTTGCACACCAGAGGTTTTGAGGTTTTCCAGAATCACATTTACAAAGTCGATTTCGCCATTGTCGCGATCGCACTTTGCATCAGGATCGATGAGGTCATCATTTTCACCAACTGCTAGTACTCTGTGAGGTGACAAACTTTCTACAGTGAATGGGCCAGCTACCCGCACCGTGTTTTTATCTTCATAGGGTTTGTCATAGAGAAATTCTTGATCGGCTTTAGCAGCAATGGACGCATCAATTTCTTTTTGTCTAGCAATGCGATTTTTCCACCAATCACCATGCAATTGTTTGGCTTTGTCCGACCATTTCGATTCAGCTTCACGGGGTATTTCCCACTCTTCCCAAGATTTGCTTAGTTCTTTGTTCAATGCCTCTCGCAATGGTTCAAGCTTGGTTTGGTATGACTCCCAAATGGTATCGATTTCGGTATTGTTGGCAATGGATTTGAGCGTAATGTGGGGAACGCGATCGTACACAAAACCTAAGGGGCTTGCGAGGAAATAAGATACCAGTCAATAAGGAACAATGGTTATATCCCATTTGGGTAAAGTATCAGAACGTTGCCAAGATGGGAAATACTGTTTCAAGTCTTGTGGTAGAACTTTTACGCCCTTTGCATAGGTTGTTTCAACTAAATGAACAATTGGTGAAATCCCTTTCCACGTCATGTTACTAGCCCATTCTACAACCGCATCAACAGAATCCAGAATCGTACCATTCCAATAATTTTCTAGGGCAGCCCAACAGCGTTCAACAGAATTATATTTACTGTGATAAGGCGGATAGTAAACCAGACGAATTTTCAAGTCAATCTTCTTGGATAACTCAACCATGCGTTTGATAAATTGAGTGCGATCACTACGGGTTGCCGAACCGCTATCAAGGTTAACTGAGATCTTGCACCATTCCTGAAAGAGTTAAGTAGGAATGGGTTTGAGAATAATTTCAAACCCATGACGAGCAGCAATATCGGCACTAATTTGGAGATACCTAAGAAGTTTCAACCAAAGGACAGAAGGAAATAAAACGGAAAGTGTCAAATCACAGGTAGCTTTCCAGTCCAAGACAGGAGGACTCGACCATTGATCAATCCAATGGGCCAAAAGATAAGCAAGCAGAGAGAGGATAAGCCAACGATAAACACCAAGTTTTGTAGATTGCCCAAAACAATGCAAACCAAAGCGATGTTTGATGGTTTTGAAGAATCCCTCAATCGCCCAACGCTTACGACCTAACATCACCAGATAAGCACCAGAATAAGGATGAGAAGAGACAACAAAGCGTAACTCCCGTTTACTATCAGCTCTTTTGAGCCAAAACCAAGAGATCGTCAAAGGCTGAGTTAGCCCTTCTAGCAAAATTTGTTGTCCACGTTTGCCATGACGATAAAGTTGTTTGACTGTACGGCCATCTTGAAGTTTACGATTGTTGCGTACACCGACAACGATGCGCCAAGTCTTGGCGCGGACAGTATTGAAAAACTTCACCGTACTAAACTCAGTATCAGCAAGGACAATCACAGTCTTGCCTTGGGTTAGTTGCTTGGGTACTGTCCCCAATAACTTACAAGCTAAGTCAGAGGGACTGGGGTATCCTTTGCCGCGCCATACTCTAAAACTCCATGGTACGCGCCACTCTCCATAGACCAGATACAGTACAACCAGATGTAGTCCTCGCTTTCCGTTTAGTATTCTCACCCATGGGTCTGGTTCGTTTTGGGTGGGATTGCTCAAATGTAAAAACTTGCCGCTTTTTTCTAGGGTAGTCAAGTCTATCAGTATCTTTAATGGCACTTGTTTCGATGGGCGATGCTTGGCGATTTGTCCCAAAATAGCCTGCCGTGTTGACCGAATTACTGCTCTCGTTGACCAGTTATAGTGATTGAGAAATCGGCTGAGTGCACTCGCTGATTTTATCTGTGTATGTTCTGGATAAGGATGCCTTTGTGCTTCGAGAAATAGTCCTAGTATTGCATTGAGACTTGCTGTTTGATACACACTTGGCATCAAACACAGAAGACTATACACTAGCCCTTGGGCGTGCTTAACGATGCTTTCCATGCTCGTTATTTAATTTACTACTACGCCCTTTTTTTCACATTTCTGCTCTTTCTGCAACCCCTTTTCTTGAATGGTGCAAGATCTCAGTTAATCATCCATTCGTCAAAGTCTGAAGATAGTAATTGATTCTTTTGCCACCAATCGCTCAAGCAATCAACGATAAAATCGCTGGTTTCCGCAGACTGCCCCATATAGATTGCCAATTGGTCATTATTGGTATTGAGGATACCAAAGGGAACTAAAACTGATGACCATTCGGTATCATGATCGTCAGCTTTTTGGGGTTCTAACGTGCGGGCTTTGCCACCCCGTGAAAGATTACCAATCTTCACTTTTGCTTTGCTATCAATCGAAATTCGCAAAGACCTTGGATTATCTGCTGATGTTTGGTTTTGCTCAAACACATTCGCAAAAATTGCATCGGTTTCAGGAATCTTTTTTAAGGGTTTTGTCTTTTGTGTTTTTTTAGGCGATATCCCATCCGATTTAGCACTGCACCAATCGTTTCCCTTGATGGTAACTTGGCTTCATCGTATCCCTTTGTTTTCACCAACTCCTCTCTTACGGCTCTGGCACTGACCCGCGCATACAAAAATGTCGATTGAAATTTGGGATCTGCTTGAGATTTCATATCCACCATTGCGCTTATATCTTCTGTTAAATTCGGCAACATTACTTCGCTTTTGTGTCTTCCTCTTGCCCCATAATTATCAAGACATCTTAGCCCTGTGCGCCGTTCATGCAGTCCTAGTTGCACGCTTTTCCGACTCCATCCAAAAACTGTTTCGGCTTTACGCGCCGATCCTGCAAAGTAATCCTCGGCAACCTTAGCCATGAAGTCTCGTTTACGATAGCCTGTTAGTTTTTGTGCTGCATCTTTAACTGTGGCTTTGATTTCATCGCTGAAAATCACTCTCTTAGTCCTATATAAATTGAAAACAAGAATTTTATTATAATCTTTGGTATCTTATTTCTTCGCAAGTCCCTAAGCGGATGTTGCCACGGGTGGGGCTGTCGGATGGCATTGTACGAGTAATTGCTGCTTCTTTTTGCTGACCTTCGGGACTGTCGGCTAATAGGTAATAGGGGTAACGTGCGCCCATGATTCTTGCTCTGGCTAGGGCTAGGGCTACGCGAGAGGTGTCAATGGTGATCCAACGTCTTCCCCATTGTTCAGCAACATAGGCTGTAGTTCCTGAGCCACAGGTGGGATCTAGGACTAGATCGCCTGGGTCGGTGGTCATCAGGATGCAGCGTTGGCTAATTGTTAGCGATGTTTGCACCACATAAATTTTTTCTCCGCCAAATTGATTTTGCCCAAGAGTATCATTCCAGATATTATTTTGAGCAAATACTGGAAAATCATCAATAAATCTTCGATATGCTGGTTTATTCGGCTCTATCGTTCAAACTATGCTCGACCAATATCTAAATGCCAACAAATTAGAGATCGCAACTTAAAATTATGGGTCTTCTGGGTTTAAGGGGATAAGTAAATCTAATGAGAAAGACAAGCTAATAATCTAGAACGAAAATTTAAAAAATTTAAAAAACCATAAGCCTGTCGTTTAATTAATTTAATACGATTATTAAGTCCCTCCATCACACCACTAGATGTACGATTTAAAAAGTAGTTACAAATATTATCAAGATGATTACGAATGGTTTCCAAAACTGCGCCATAAACAGCTTTAGCTTTTTGAAGCCATTCTTTTAATTGTTTCTGACCCTCTTCAGGAGTTTTACAAGTCTCAAAAATACTTCTAAAGTCTTCTTTGAGATTATAAGCTAGTCGCAAGCGTTTAGAACATTTCAAGACATTTTCTAACTTCACTTTTTCTTCTTCTGTTAAGTCTACCTTGTTCTTTAGTAGAATAAATCGACTACCTTTAATCTTGATTTTAGCTTTTTGACGCAGTTGATTTAACTCTTTGATTAGTGGCTGCATAACATGAAATCTGTCGATGACAATTTTCGCATTTGGAAATACTTCTTTGACAACTTTGGGAAAGCCTCCCCACATATCAATGCTAACCTCCTCTACTTTTTCCCTTATCTCAATCGGTTGCTGCTTCAGGACTTCAATGATGTCATCTTGTTTATGACTATCAATTACTTCTAGTAATGCTCCTGCGTCAATACTTGATACGACTGTCACAAAGTCTTTATGTCCTTTGCGTTTACTCACTTCATCAATACTCACTCGTTTTACTTCTTTCCAATCATCTTTTTTTTTAGAGAAAATTGGTGATTGAAAATCCCTTGTATTTGATCCCAACTCAAATATTCATCTCGACTTACTTGCTCCACACTCGCACTTTGTACTCGTTGATAAACATACTCCTCATACCTTTGTGTGTATCGTCTTTCCCAGTCTACAAAGGGTAACTTTTCCGTAAAATGTCTTTGACAATGTTGACAATAAAATTGGCGGCGCGGCGTATTTAAATAAACTATTTTCCCAAATACTGACAAATCTCGAATCAATATCGGTCGATTTTGTTTTAATTTTCCACCATGCGTATTACAATGCGGACAAGTAATTTCATCCTGTAAAAATCTCAACTTTAGGGTGATTTTATTTTCTTCTTCCGTAAAACTTTCAACGGTTGTGTTGGGTAAATTTAGCAACCTATCTAGATACAAGTCCATACCTGTCACCACTTATCTTTGTGCTTCATTATACATTAATCCCCTCAAACCCAGAAGAGCCAAAATTATCAAAATTCCTGAAGCCATACCCAGATCGTTTAATTAGCTTTAACTTATTATTGATACCCTCAACAACGCCATTAGTAGTGCGGTTCTCAAAGTAATTAGTAACTTCTCCAAACCATCGACAAATTGTGCCAACACTATCCTTATACGTCTCCTTTGCTGTCTCCATCCAGTCGAGTAATTTTGATGCGCCATCTCCCCAATTTTTAGCATCTTCAAAGACTCTTCTAAACTCTTCTTTTTGCTGATGCATTTTCCCTAGCAATGGTACCACTTCTCGAATTTCTTCTAATTTTATTTTTTGCTTCTCTGTTAAATCTTTTTCGGCTCATCTGGGTTTGAGGGGTAAATGGTACAGTATCGATACAATTATTGGCGACATGGTAGGGCTGTAACTGTTGCTCCGAGAGGATTCTGATTACTATTAGCTGTGCTTATCCCCATGAACCCAGAAGAGCCTCTTTTTCGTTCTTTAGTAATGCATACTTACTCTGCTTAAGTGCTTCTTCGATTTTCTTTTTCTCGTTTACATTTTTGTTTTCTTTATTTGCTTTTTGCAGGTCATTTCGTGCTGTTTTTAGTTCCTCAGGAACTATCTTTGTTACATGGAATCGGTCGGCTACTACCTCTGCTTTTGGTATTAGTTTGTTGATCAGTCCTTTATAATTTCCACTTAGATCCATACTTACCTCAATAATTTGCTCTAACACCTCTTTTCCCCACCCCTCAAGCTCTTTCCTTATTTCTTCTTGTTTCCGTGATCGCACAAATCCTATCGGTATTTTTCTGTCTAAATCTACCAATACTACTATGTAGTCCCCTTGTCCTTTTCGTAATGCTATTTCATCAATCCCAAGTCGTTTTAATGGCTTTAAATCTATTCTAAGTTTTTTTTCGCTAATGTATTTTATCATCGACCACACTTCCTCATCTGTTAAGTCATTTTGCTTCCCTACATTATGCATATCGCTATGCAATACTTGCTGCACTATCATCTCTGCAAATCTGTTAGTTTGTTTTCGTCTCTTTCCTATAAATTCTAGTTCTTCACTGAACGGCTTTTCACATTTTTTACACTTGAATTGACGACGGTTTACTTTTAATAGTACTTCCTGTCCACTAATGCTTAAATCTCTTGCAAAATACCAGCGATTTTGATGCAGATGATTACTTTCTTCTCCGCATCTTGGACACTTTGCTTTTGTCGTTTTCGCTTCAACCTCTAAAATTAATCGATCTGCTACTTTTGTGTAGTTTTCTACTTCGATTCCTGGCAGATTTAAAAGTTCGGTTAGAATTGGCTGCATATTTGTTGTTTTGTATCTTATGTTACCTTAGCATCATTTAGACGATTGAGCCGTTTATTCCCAGATGTCACTATAAGTCTTTGAGCTTTATTAACTCTCTGTAATCCAATTAAATTAGTTTTGAAAGTACCTTTACTTGGTGTGATTCGTTGACCATTTACATAAAATTCTTTCAAATCTGTACCTTGAGAAGGTCGTTGTGAGGTTAGGTCACTAGAAGCAAAAAGCCTCCATTGACTGGGAATTAATGATGGATCTTTTAACTCGAATTCTGTAGCTGGTCTAGTTTCACCTAAATCGTTAACAACTCTTCTATAACCAGTTCCACCAGTTTCTCCCGCTATCTTTTTACTAAATAGAGGTCTATATTTAGCCATTGATTTCTTCTTTGAATACCAAATTAAGTAATCCGCTACTCCAGATAACATATCTTCACTACTGGATGATGTCTTTGCACAAATAATTTCGCTAACAAAATTCTCATCCCCAAACACCTCATCCATCACCCCTCTAACCCGATGCACATTCTCATCACCAATCTGTACAAAAATAGAACCACTATCCGTTAACAAGTCCCTCGCCACCGTCAAGCGATCGCGCAAATAAGTCAAATAAGAATGAATCCCATCGCGCCAAGTGTCCCGAAAAGCTTTTACCTGTTCAGGTTCGCGAGTAATTTGCTTTTTATCCCCATCTTTCACGTCGCGGCTAGTCGTTGACCATTGAAAATTAGAATTGAACTTAATCCCATAGGGTGGATCGAAATAGATACATTGCACCTTACCGCGCAAACCCTCACGCTCAGCTAGGCTTGCCATCACCTGAAGGCTATCCCCCAAAATCATGCGATTTGTCCAGTTCGCATCGTGCTTATAAAATTCTGTTGCCGTCGCATCCTTGGGCAACCCATTGAAATCAGCAAACAAATCTAACTGAGTATCTTGAGTTGCCTCCGATCGCTCCTGACTTTGGCGGCGCAAATCGTCAACGATCGCCTTCGGATGTACCTTTTCTTGAATGTATAGCGGTGGAGCCGACACAACCAGATCTGACCAGTCCTGTTCATCCTTGCCGCGCCATACCAACTGCGGATCGAGATCGCGATTGCGGCGATCGTAGGCAACACGGATCGGGCTTTTCTCGTCTTCTGCCATTACCGACTGATGCTCGGCTGTGGGAATGTTGCGCCGCCTTGCCTCTTCATGTTTGATGGTTTCGACTTTTTTGGACTGGTTGTTGGGCTTGCGTGGAGGCATGGGGTTAATCTTTAAAAGTCAGAATAGATGGATATTGAGAAATTATGGAATCAACAGTAGCGATCGGTAGATCATGCTGCATTGCTTGGCAGATGAGAATGCGATCAAACGGATCTCGGTGAATAGGTGGTAAGTCAATCAGCTTTGCTATGCTTCCTTCATCAATAGACAAACTTGCAATTTGATGGCGAATACGTTGATTGGGTAAATACTTTTCTGGAGATTCGGGTAAAGGTAGCTTGCCAAGCTGATATTTAACCGTTGCTTCCCAAATAGAGGCAACACTCAGATATACATCGTTATTAGGATCTCTAATGCGATCGCGTAAGCTTGGAGTTAGTTTGGCATCACCATTGATAAACCAAAGGAAAATATGAGTATCTAGCAATAACTTCATGATAATTACAATGGCTGCTCAAAATCTTGTAAAACATCATCTGGCAAAGGATCATCAAAGTTTTCAGGAACTCTGAACTCATTAGCGCATAGGGCATAGGGTCGAAGTTGTCTTTGACGAGGAATATCTTTTGCATCTGGCTCACTTCCAGCTAATTCCAGCAAGGTTTTTACCTCAACTTGAGCTTTGCTAAGTCCTTTTACAGACGATTTTGAGGTTAAGTCCTCAACTACAGTAATCAGAATTCGGGCAGATTTAAACTCAGGCTGTTCAGCTAACCACTTTACTTGTCCATCTTGAATTATGGCTTCATAGGTTTTGAGCATTGCTTTATCTCCTACATTAATTTGAGATTTTATTTGAGATTTTTAGGACTTACGCAAAAACATTTTATCGTAGGGGCAATTCATGAATTGCCCCTACGATAAAATGCGGGGTTTAAGTCTTTTTGCGTAAGTCCTAATTTTGTGAAAGCGATCATATGGCTTCGGTAGCGATCAAGCTGTTGGCTCGTCATGTCATTTTTCTTATGTGTTTATTCTCATATTTTTAAAGTATTAGAGTTTCAATCAGCTTATGAAAACCTGAGTCAATCTCAAAAACTTCGGTAAACTCCACAAATTGCCAACGTCCAAACTTGCCTAAGTTATTTACCCCTGGTATCCAGTAAGTTTTCATCGTATTCGCCTTATCCTTAGCATCTTCACCGCGAAAACCTTTAATCTCCACGATCAGATTTAATAAATCATCGCTCCCATCATCAATCTGCACAATGAAATCAGGGATATATTTGCGCTGTGTCGAGCCGTAGAGATAGGGAACCTCAAACCCCAAACCTTGATTTTTGGCATAGCTGCGAACCCTAGGATGCGCCTCGACAACTCGACAAAACTCCGCTTCCCAGTTGCCATCGCACACGACCCAATTCACATGGCTTTTATTTGGGGCAGTGTCCCACAGCGTTTGCTTGGACGTATTAAAGCGCACATGGGCGGTTGAGCCAATTGGATTATAAGCATCGAGAACTGCTTGAATTGGGCGATCGCCATTGTCTGGGACAGACTCGATCGCATCTTTAATCCGATTGCAAGCCATATCTGCTATTTCTAGATAAAGCACCTGTGCAGGAAAAGTATTACCCGTACAGCGCAAATAGCCGCGATCGATCCACTGCTTGACAATGCGCTTGAGTTGACCAAATAAATGCAGCTTCGGTTCTTCATTAGCATCTCGATACTTGGTATAAAGTAAGCGTTTGGTGAGGTGAAACAAAATTGTTGATTGGCGCATCCCATCCAAATGTTTAAGGTTTAATTCCACACCTTCACCAATAATGCCTTGATTATTCGTAATCGAAGGACCGACCAAAATCGGATTGATTTCTAAGAGCGAATCTTCATTAAAAACAGCCGTTAGTTTTTCATCGGGCAACTCCACACGATAGCCTTCGACACGGGGAAATTTAATTTCTAACTCATCGCGATCGGGTTTTACCGCTTCGACATGAACAGTATTTTTGGGTGGTTTAGACTTGGCAATCACAGGCTTTGCCGTAAAGTCAAAGGGAATCCCCAACACATCAGCATATTCCACATCAAATAAGCCTTCATCATTGAGTTCATAGGAATAGCGCCGCAAAGCCCGACCGATCACCTGCTCACAAAGTAGCTGCGTACCAAAAGCACGCACCCCCAAAACATGGGTTACAGTGTTTGTATCCCACCCTTCCGTAAGCATGGAAACCGACACTACGCAACGAATTGACTCACCTAACTTGCCCTCTTTGCCGACAGTATTCATGACCTCTCGCAATAGGTCTTGATCGGTGACATTTTCCAACACAGCCGATCCCTCACGTTCCGCTAAATCACGACGAAAGCGATCGATTTCAGGGGCTGCCATTTCTCGGAAATTCCCATCTAGGGCATCGCCAGACTCTAGCTGCTCACTATCGATTAAGAGCGTGCGCGGTCTAGCTAAGCGATCGCAGTTGTCATCGTAATTACGAAACAGTTCAAAATGTCCATTGTATGGGGTGATACTACCATCTTCATTTTCACGCTCAAACCCTGAAATAAAGTCATAGACTAGCTTTGATGTCGATGTGTTGTTACAAACAACAATAAAAACTGGCGGTACTCTTATTCCCGTTTCTTGCCATTGATGATAAGTTTTTTCGTAATGCCCATAGAGTGCTTCGAGCGCGGTTTGCAAATCAGGCGGCAGTTTTTGCGGATCTAGCTTGCCAGCAGCGCCACGTCCCTTTTTGGGCATCTTTGTACGGATATGCTCCCATAGATTACGCAGTTTAGGCATATCGTCAAGGGCATTGTCGGATATAGGCACACGCGGTAGTTTGACAATGCCACACTCGATCGCATCCATGAGCGAAAAGTCACTAACCGTCCAAGGAAATAATGTCCCTTCGGCATAGCCAGATCCTCTGAGAAAAAATGGTGTTGCCGATAGGTCATAAACCTTATCGACTCCAAGCTTGCGTTTGACTATTTCAATACCAGAAATCCAAAGTCTCGCCGCCTCGTTGTTTTTCTTGGCTTCATCTTTTTCATCACCTTTAAGATCATCGATCTCATCGTTATCAGGTTTTTCTCGATAGCAATGGTGAGCTTCATCATTGATTACTAAAACATTTTTCATACCCATCAAGTCGGGCATAACCCTTTGCAGCATCTGCCCTTCAGTTTCTAGGGTTTGCAGTGGTTCGCCATGCCCTTGCAACATCGCCTTACCCACCTTAGAAATCTCTAGTCTTTCTCGCAGTTTGAAGGCGTGGTAATTCGTAATTACGATCTTCGCCCGCGCAATATCCCCTAACATATCGCTAGGGACTAACTCACGGTTGCTGTAGTAGTTATCAGGATGGTTTGGTTGCAATATTTGCAAGCGATCTTTGATCGTAATACCAGGAGTAACGACTAGAAATCCGCGTGTAAACTTCTTACTAGATGAATGACGCGCAGCGTTGATCGTCTGCCATGCAATCAACATTGCCATTACTGTTGTTTTACCTGCTCCTGTTGCTAGTTTTAAAGCAACTCGCCATATTTCAGGATTTGCGTCTTTATTTGCTGTTGTAATTTGCTCAATGAAGTTTTGACCTTGCTTACTGAGGGGTGCAACTTCAGCTAACCAAATGGCAGTTTCTACTGCTTCTAGCTGACAAAAGAATGGTCTAACCCCATGAAAATCGTAATGTCGCCAATGTTGTAAAAGCCTTGCTGTTTCTGGGCTAACTTGCCATTTTTCAGGATTAACAATCTTGCGCCATTCACTGACTTTTTCGCGCACACTATTGATAAACAAAGATGTCGCATAGGTCTGACTATTGTTTGAAATATCCTGTTCAGCAAGCAATTCGCCCTGATTGAACTTCCGTTTTCTGGGCTTAGGAATCGGGCTAATGAACTCAGCAGGTCTTCGACTTTTAGTTAACTGGTTAGTTGGCTGTCCAGACTTATCCAGTTCCCAATGCTGTGCAGGAATCTCATAAGGAGAATTGAGAATAGGTTTTTCAAAAAATTGATGCGACACTTAGAACTCTCAACCAGAACAAACTTCTCTACCAAAATACATATCACTTGATAGGCGATCGCCTTAAAAATACGCCCTTTACAGAGCCTAAGATTTAGAAATACTGATATAAATCATTGCCCCGATATCCTAAATCCTTGACCGTTTGCCTTGGCAAAGCGATCGCCATTGGCGACAAAACGACTATATCAGATATTTTTTAGCTTTTGTATAACAAAAAAGTAATATTTACGAAGTTGTATCAAGGGATAGGTCACTGATTCTTGAAAAGAGCATAAGGCTTTGAGTTGCAACCATTTCTATTTTTCGCCTTCATTTACCCTTGCCCATAGGCGAAAGTCTTTAGCAATAGACTGCAATCATCGATCGCCATACAAGAATGATGGAGATATTGCTATATTTATAGCGATCGCTTGATTAGAGAATAAATGTTTAAGTTTGCTCACAAACTTGCTGGCTTAGCAATTTATACAGGGCTATGTCTAGGAATCGCTAGCACCATATCACCCACCACGTCACCCGTATTTGCTGAAGATAGCAGCCTTGGCATTGTCATGCGGCGCGGACATTTGCGAGTGGGCATCGATGCAGCGATCGGTGGTCCCTACATGTTTTGGAATGCCAAAACCCAATTTTATGATGGCTTTGAGCTAGAAATAATCCAAGAAATTGCCGCAAGACTAAATATTGAGCCACGTCCAATTAATATCCCTTGGGCAAACCAACCTGAAAATCTGGCTTCGCGACAGGTCGATATCCTGCTTAGTGCAAGGGAAGAAGGAGCCTTAGAAACAGGCGAGACTAAAGGCAAATTTATTGAAACTGTGCCTTATTATCGTAATACTCAACGTTTGCTAATCAGATCCGATGGGACACAAATCAAATCCTTGCGCGATATGATCGGCAAGCGCGTTGGGGTTGTCGCAAATAGTGGCGGCGCAGCGATCGCCGAAACCTATAATAAAAATAGAGGCAACGCCATTCGCCTGTTTTCATCACGGGATCTTGATCGCATGGTGATCCAACTACGCGATCGCCAGCTTGATGCAATGATCCTTGATGAACCTGTGGCAGTATGGCAAGTACGCAACAATCCCAACTTTACAATTGTTGGGGAACCGTTAATTCCAATTCGTCTTGTCGCGATCGTCAACAAAGATGATGTCTCGCTCAAAAAAGCCATCGATAAGGCTTTAACAGAGATGCGTCAAGAGGGTAAACTCGAACAGATACTTAAGAGGTGGAACCTGTGGGAAAGCCAGAAAACTTTAAAATCAACAAAGGTCTTGCCAGCTACGGTATTAGCGATCATTACGCCATACTCGGTTTACCAATGACCACTGATGCCGCACAAATTCGCAAAAAATTTCTCAAACTAGCGAAGATTTTGCATCCTGATGTGTTTGGTAGAACTCCCGAAGAGAAAGAGACGGCTACCAAATATTTCTCAAAGATGGTTAGTCCAGCCTATCAATTGCTAAATAGCGATCGCGAACGTGGGGAATATTTAGCAACCTTGAGGATGTTTGCCCAAAACAAAAAACAAAAGGACGAAGTACCAACCCTCAGTTCCGAAATTGCTCAAAAACTGTATCGGATTCCCCATGAAATCACCTACAAGCAATATGTAGAGCAAGTTTCACCTAAGCAGTATGAAACACTCGACTCAATCATGGAGTACACCGCTATTCTCAGCGAGTTAAATCTCGTATATTTATTTACCCAAACTAGTCTTAACTTTTCTTCAGGCAGTAGCACGACGGCTCCTGTTGGCAGTCAGACCGCTAATGTGGAAGCAACTCCTGCGGCTAAACCTGCTCAATCTCCAGCCCTGCGTAATCTGAATATGGCAGAACTATTTATTAGCAAGAAACAATGGACTGATGCCCTCAAAGAGCTGCTCAGCGCCGAAAAACTTGATCCTAATAACGCCAAGGTGTATGCGCTCAAGGGTTTAGTGCAGATGAATCAAAATGCGGCAGCGATCGCTAAAGCAAGCTTTCAAAAAGCACTCAAACTCGATCCTAAAGAGCCAACTGCCGTCAAATATATCAATCAGGTGAGTGCAGCTACAAAGCCACCAGAAAAGCCACCAGAAAAGAAAGGTGGACTATTTGGCTGGGGTAAGAAATAAATTCTGAGTATTTCTCGCTAAGGCTGAATTTCCGCAGACTAAAGATATGGCGAGGCAAGCACATTGGATTTCCGTAGACTAAAATATTATTGTCATAATTCTTTGATTCTCGTCACTAGTGGCGATCGCCAGATTCTATCGGCGATCGCTGAAGTTTTAACGGCTGAAAAATATAATTTCATTACTGAAACCAGTGGCGAGAAAGCATGGGAAATAATTCTCCAAAAGAAACCTGCGATCGTCATCGCTGATTGGGCAATCCCAGATGTGTCAGGTTTAGCACTTTGTCATCGGAGCAAGTCAAATCTTGAGCATCCCGAGTTGATGGCAATATATTTTGTCTTGATCGTCAAAGATTCTAATTCCAAACAACGCCAAATTGGTCTTGATACTGGTGTCGATGAATTTCTCAACAATTACATAGATAGCTCTGAACTCAAAGCAAGATTGAGAACAGGACTGCGCCTCACGGCTTTGACACAGTCATTGTCATGGGCTAATCAAAGATTGCTAGCTCAAAATGACTTACTGGATGCACTCAGCTTGTCTGATTCTTTAACTAAGGTTTTGAGTGAGCAAGCTTTTGCAAATGTAATGCCAAAGATGATGCAGCAACTTAAGGGATTTGGTGCTTATAAAAATTACCGCTTCTTGAGTGTATTGATTATTGATATCGATCTGTTTAAGCCAATTGTCGATTCCTACGGTGAGAAAATCGGTGACGAAGCAATCAATGCGATCGCAGGACGATTAAGCCATAGTTGTATGCCTAATAGTTTGATCTATCGGCATGGTTTAGATGAGTTTGTTTGCGTCACTTCCCATAGTGATGCGACAAGTGGTACACAACTATCTCTGAATCTTCTTACAAGTATTCGTAGTCATCCAATCGCAGTTTCTTCTGGGTTGTTATTTCCTCTAACCATTAGTATCGGAGGCGTGGTGACAGCATTAGAAAATCAAAATCAACAGATTCCTGATCTCAGTTTTGATGAACTAGTCTCTTTAGCTGAGCAATCTCTTCTCCAAGCTCAGAAGTCTGGCGGCGATCGTGACTACCTCGAAGTTTTTGAATAATTTGTGGCGCTACCCCATGTCATCGACGCAAAGCGCTGATGGCAGGGCGAATTGATATAACATTTTAATCTAAGTACTTGTACAAAATAAATTACTCAAATTTATAAAGTTGTGCCCCGCAGGGGCACAACTTTATAAATTTGGGTTTGTAATTGCCTATTTACGTCACGTTGCAAAAACATGCCCGAAGCCAGATTTTCCTTCGCCGAACATTATCATGAACGGACTAAGTATGCACCTGCCACCCTTGCTAGCAAGAGTCAAGGACTAGATTGGAGTACCCAGCCATCGCCTTACAAGGATTATAAAATTGGCACGGTTTATGATCTAAAGCCATATCTTACTGAAGAAATTCAGTCCGATCATGATGGATTATTGGTAAGTCGTTGGCGGCGGCTATCGCGGTTGCTATTTTGTAGCTATGGATTGACGGCAAGAGTACCGACAGTAACAGGTGAAGCTTTTTATTTGCGATCGGCTCCTTCGGCTGGTGGACTATATCCTGCGGAATTGTATCTGATCTCAGCAGGCACGCCGCTTTTGTCCGCAGGAATTTATAACTATCAAGTCCGCACCCATAGCTTGATCCATTTTTGGCAAGACAATAATGTTTGGGCTGGTTTGCAACAGGCTTGTTTTGCTCATCCCGCTTTACAAAATACGCGCATGGCGATCGCCATCACCGCAGTATTTCACCGATCTGCATGGCGCTATCAAGATCGGGCTTATCGACGAATTTTTCTGGATACGGGGCATTTGCTCGGAAATATTGAACTTGCTAGCTCGATTGAAGATTATCAAGCGTCACTAATTGGGGGCTTTGCCGATGAAGCAGTCAATGAACTGTTGTTTTTGGATAAAGAGGTTGAAGGGACGATCGCGATCGCGCCAATCCTCGATCTGCAAGATGAAGAGCTCATTGGGCGTGGTCAGGAATCACGAGAACCAATGCAGCGATCGCGCAATATGTCTAGAGGAATTATGACAGCGCTACCATCAGCAACTGTCATTAGCTATCCTAAGCTACCTGATGGGCAGCTTTTAGAATATCTACACCAATCTACCCAGATTACTGAAAAACCAAATATGCAAAAGCTTTTGGAACAGGTGGATGACAAAAATTCGGATACTGTCGAAAAAAATCCTGTGCAAGATCTTGATAAGTACAACTTTCCTTTTTGTACAAAAGTCAGTACGACAACCGAAAGCATTCACTGGGGGGCTGATCTAGAAATGCTCGAAAATACAATCTTGCAACGTCGTTCAACCCGTGAATATAGTGGTGCAAAGTTAGAACTTGCCGAACTCAAAGCAATTCTCGACTTTACCTATCAGCCGCAGCACTATACGGATCAAGGTATTGATGGTAATCCAGATTATTTCGATCTCAGCCTGATCGAGACCTTTGTAGCCGTAACAGGTGTAGCTGGCTTAGACGAAGGATGCTATTACTACGCCCCCAAATCTCAAGAGCTGCGCCAAATCAGATTTAAAAACTTCCGTGATGAATTGCATTATCTCTGCCTTGGTCAAGACCTCGGACGCGATGCAGGTGCAGTTATTTTTCACACAGCGGATCTTCAAAAAGCTGTAACTAAATATGGCGATCGCGTTTATCGTTATTTACATATGGATGCGGGACATTTAGGGCAACGCCTAAATCTGGCTGCGATCGGCTTAGGTGTTGGCGTAAGTGGCATTGCAGGTTTCTTTGACGATCTGGTCAATGAAGTTCTCGGTATTCCCAGCGATGAGGCAGTTCTGTATATCACCACTTTAGGCAGACATCGTTAAAGCAAATATAAGAAATAGTACATGAAGCCTAAGAAGAGAATGGTTTTATGTATCAACTACACTTAGCGTCAGTTCTATATATGTACTTGTTGCAAAAAATAAATTACTAAAGCCAGTAAAGTTGTGCCCCTATGGGACAACTTTACTGGCTTTGCTGTGTAATTAATTATGTCTAGCTATTTATAGTTATAGCCTTAGTTAGAGAAATCAGGACAAAATTCAAAACCCAAAGAAGAGTTTGGGGGCCCACCCGGGGCCCACGTGTGTGTTTTTTATATTGTGTGGAAAAATAAAA
>JALQCR010000057.1 GCA_023336205.1 Pseudanabaena sp. Salubria-1 | reverse complement strand
AAAAAAAAAAAAAAAAAAAAAACAAAAAAACCAACAACAACCCCCCCCCCCCCCCCCCCCCCCCCCCCCCCCCCCCCCCCAACTCTTCTTTGAGTCTTATGTCTTACAGCGTTTTACGCTCAAACCAAAACCAAGATAAATTTTGAAAGCGTTGCTTTGCAACGCTTTCAAAATTTATCTTGTGGCTCATTTGATCGGCAATTGCTGTAATGTAGCTAACCCTTTTTAACGATGTCTAACCAGAAAAGAGGGTAAATCTACTTTTGAATTTGGGCGAAGCGATCGCACTGGCGTTGGGTCTGGTAAAGATTCAAGTGACCGCTCTGCTCTGTAACCTTGAACATAGGTAGATTCATTCTGAATCGGTTCAGTTAAATGCTTAACTGGTCTTTCGACTAACAGACGATCTAATGCACCACTAAGTTGGAGGGCATGATGCTGATGACGCACTGATTGCTCTTTCCAATGCTGAATCGCCGCTTCATATTCAGCCGCTTTAGATGCTTGATGTAGAACTTGATTTTGCAATTCTTCGATTTGCTGCTCTAATTCTTGTACTCTTGTCAGATCAGTGACATATTCATTTTCAAGCCCTCGCAAGGATTGCTGCAATTGTGCTCGATTAGAGAGATGTTGAATTAGTTCTTCTTCTAGTTGATCCCGTTGAGTTGAGACTTCTGATAGTTTAGTCTGTGCTAATTCAAGGGTTTTAGTGGACTCTTTGAGGAAAACTTGAGTTGACTCTAACTCTGTAGTCAAGGTTTGCTGTGAAATATCTAGCTCAGTGTTTTGATATTGCAGTTGATAAATCAATTCATCCTTACTATTGATCTCTTGAATATATTTCTGGGTAACTTTCTGGGTTTCAATTTCTAAGGCGATCGCTAAACGATGTTTAAATTCTTCCTCTAGTTGCAAAACATGGATTGCTAAGCGATCGCTTAAATCTCGATCATCTGTTACTGGGGGGTGAGATTGCAATTTAGCAACTTGGCTTTGCAGTTTTTCAAGTTTGGTGGTGAGTTCTGCAACTTGCCGATCGCGATCGCTACTAATACTTGTAATTTCCTGCTCAAGCTGATCGACATATTCACATTCAAATTGGTGTTGCGATCGCAGATCTTCAAGCTCTTTTTGGAGGCGATCGCGATCGGCTGCTAATTCATTAGCCAAATAATTAGATTCGATAATTTCTGGGGGGGGGGATGTACTAGGCTGCTGACTATCTACAAGCCATTCATCAGCAAAAGCATCAACGGCAAAAGCATCTACGTCATCTAGATTGTCTAGCAACATATTGGCAATCTCAGCGAACTCTTTTTCTTTTAGTCCATCACCACTTAAGAGCGCATCAAGGTCATCGTCATCATTAACGGTTACGGCGCTAACCGAAACTTCTCGTAGTGCTGATTCGTGTTTCAATTCACTCACAGATAACCTCACCCACAATACCGAGGCATTTTTACAAGACAAACATTAACAGACTTTGTCAAGTTTGCAATTCTTTTCCAGTAATTCTTGTCACAAAGCTTGGTTTTAATGACAATGGCTGATTTTTTCAGTATTTACAGCTATCGCCATTGACAGTTGGTTGAACAGATCACTGTGCGATCGAGGGTTAGCCCTGTAGCAAATTAAATAGTTACTCACCAGATTTTGTCAGATTTTGCTGAATCATTTCTAGATCCGCTGAGTCAGCAGGGCAAAGACCTATCATATATTTATGATGTTGCACCAAAAGAAGAATCACTATGTTTACGCAATTACGCATTCAGAATTTTAAGTCATGGGCAGATACGGGAGAGTTTCGGATGGCTCCTTTGACTGGCTTTTTTGGTACGAATAGTTCTGGGAAAACGGCGATTTTGCAATTTTTGTTAATGCTGAAGCAAACTGTCGAGTCAAGCGATCGCAATCGGATTTTGCATTTAGGTGGCGATCAATATAGCTATGTTGATTTAGGTACTACTTACGATATTAGCCACAGGCATCAATTACCTGAAAAAATAACTTTCTCTTTTGAATGGTTACCCAAATATATTAATGAAACCAGTCTAATGATGCCTATTAAGAAAAAGTCTATTCCTTTGCCATCTCTTGATTTTGGTCATTATGGAGACGAGCCGCTTAGATTTAATTCAGTAATTGACATTGAAGAAGATCAAGTTCGTATAAATCTGTTTGGGTACTCTTTTAAGGTTGATGAACTTGGATGGAACAATGTAAATATTACACATTCTAGAGATACAAATAATAATTCTGAAGAGAGTATTTACCAACTCTTTGAAAATGGGAATTTGTTTCAAATGTGGCGGCAGTCAAGCGATTCTGAAGAAAAAGATTCATTTGAGTCTGAGCCTTCATCTAGTTTTAAAATATTGAAAAATTATGGACTTATTGAATATCGAATAAGCCCATTAACTTTTCCCAAAAAAAATATTTGGTTGAGTTATCTTGCTCCAGCTTATGAAGACTTATTCCAAAACACTTACTATCTTGCTCCGTTAAGGGAATATCCTAAAAGAACTTATCAGTGGTCTGGTGAGCGTCCCCAGAATGTTGGGAAATATGGAGAACTAACTGTTGCTGCTCTTCTTGCTTCTCGTAAAACAGATTCAGAAGTTGAGATTTTAGTAGCAAAAGCATTAAAAGAATTAGGTTTAATTGAAAATTTTCGAGTAAATAGAATTATGCCTAATCGTGGGGATTATGAAATATTAGTAAAGCGATCGCCTAATTCAGCAGAGGTATTAATTACTGACGTTGGATTTGGAGTTTCGCAAGTTTTACCAATATTAGTGTTATGTTACTACGCCCCCAAAGGCGCAACCCTCATATTTGAACAACCCGAAATACATTTACATCCGTCAGTTCAAGCAGGACTCGCTGATATATTTATCGAAGTCATCAAAACTCGCAATATTCAAATCATCATCGAAAGTCATAGCGAACATTTACTAAGACGCTTACAACGACGCATGGCTGAAGAAAAAGATGGATTTACTAATGATGATGCTGCACTTTATTTTTGCAAAATGAACGATCAAGGGGATTCAGAGTTAGTTACTCTCGATATTGATGACTATGGCAATATTTGCAACTATCCCGAAGGATTTTTTGGTGATGAAATGGGCGATCTTGTTGCTATGACCGAAGCAGCAATCAATCGCCAGATGAAGACTGGAGCTTAAGAATGCATCATATTGTTGATACAAACGTCCTACTTGTCGCTAGTAAAAAAGCTCCTCAAGCATCTTTGACCTGTGTCCTTACTTGCATCAAATATCTCCAAAATCTGAAAGAGTCTGGGACTCTTGTACTTGATAGCAATCGGCTTATTATTCGTGAATACGAAAACAAAAACTCTAGTACGGGACAACCTGGTGTTGGTGATGCCTTTCTTAAATGGGTTTTGACACATCAAGCTACTGAACGTTGTGAGCAAGTTCCTATCACCCAAATTGCTGAAAATGATTTTGCTGAGTTTCCGCGATCGCCTAATCTCGCAAAATTCGATCCCTCCGATCGCAAATTTGTCGCCGTTGCTTTAACACATCCCGCAAAACCTGCGATCGCTAATGCCGTTGATTCTGATTGGCGTAACTACGAAGAAGCTCTAGCCAATCATGGTGTTAGTCTCAATTTTCTCTGTCCTGAATTAGCTACTAAAAATTAAAACCTTTAGATTAAATAAATTTGCTTGATTTAATGTTTAATTCTTTGGGGACTTAATATGTTTATATATCTTTCCAAAGCTAATAAAACCTGGGTCTTCTGGGTTTAAGGGGATAAGTAAATCTAATGAGAAAGACAAGCTAATAATCTAGAACGAAAATTTAAAAAACCATAAGCCTGTCGTTTAATTAATTTAATACGATTATTAAGTCCCTCCATCACACCACTAGATGTACGATTTAAAAAGTAGTTACAAATATTATCAAGATGATTACGAATGGTTTCCAAAACTGCGCCATAAACAGCTTTAGCTTTTTGAAGCCATTCTTTTAATTGTTTCTGACCCTCTTCAGGAGTTTTACAAGTCTCAAAAATACTTCTAAAGTCTTCTTTGAGATTATAAGCTAGTCGCAAGCGTTTAGAACATTTCAAGACATTTTCTAACTTCACTTTTTCTTCTTCTGTTAAGTCTACCTTGTTCTTTAGTAGAATAAATCGACTACCTTTAATCTTGATTTTAGCTTTTTGACGCAGTTGATTTAACTCTTTGATTAGTGGCTGCATAACATGAAATCTGTCGATGACAATTTTCGCATTTGGAAATACTTCTTTGACAACTTTGGGAAAGCCTCCCCACATATCAATGCTAACCTCCTCTACTTTTTCCCTTATCTCAATCGGTTGCTGCTTCAGGACTTCAATGATGTCATCTTGTTTATGACTATCAATTACTTCTAGTAATGCTCCTGCGTCAATACTTGATACGACTGTCACAAAGTCTTTATGTCCTTTGCGTTTACTCACTTCATCAATACTCACTCGTTTTACTTCTTTCCAATCATCTTTTTTTGGCTCATCTGGGTTTGAGGGGTAAATGGTACAGTGTCGATACAATTATTGGCGACATGGTAGGGCTGTAACTGTTGCTCCGAGAGGATTCTGATTACTATTAGCTGTGCTTATCCCCATGAACCCAGAAGAGCCCTTTTTTTTTAGAGAAAATTGGTGATTGAAAATCCCTTGTATTTGATCCCAACTCAAATATTCATCTCGACTTACTTGCTCCACACTCGCACTTTGTACTCGTTGATAAACATACTCCTCATACCTTTGTGTGTATCGTCTTTCCCAGTCTACAAAGGGTAACTTTTCCGTAAAATGTCTTTGACAATGTTGACAATAAAATTGGCGGCGCGGCGTATTTAAATAAACTATTTTCCCAAATACTGACAAATCTCGAATCAATATCGGTCGATTTTGTTTTAATTTTCCACCATGCGTATTACAATGCGGACAAGTAATTTCATCCTGTAAAAATCTCAACTTTAGGGTGATTTTATTTTCTTCTTCCGTAAAACTTTCAACGGTTGTGTTGGGTAAATTTAGCAACCTATCTAGATACAAGTCCATACCTGTCACCACTTATCTTTGTGCTTCATTATACATTAATCCCCTCAAACCCAGAAGAGCCTAAAACCTTTTCAGCAACTAACAGAATAAAATCTTCTTTATCTGAGATCTTGCACCATTCAAGAAAAGGGGTTGCAGAAAGAGCAGAAATGTGAAAAAAAGGGCGTAGTAGTAAATTAAATAACGAGCATGGAAAGCATCGTTAAGCACGCCCAAGGGCTAGTGTATAGTCTTCTGTGTTTGATGCCAAGTGTGTATCAAACAGCAAGTCTCAATGCAATACTAGGACTATTTCTCGAAGCACAAAGGCATCCTTATCCAGAACATACACAGATAAAATCAGCGAGTGCACTCAGCCGATTTCTCAATCACTATAACTGGTCAACGAGAGCAGTAATTCGGTCAACACGGCAGGCTATTTTGGGACAAATCGCCAAGCATCGCCCATCGAAACAAGTGCCATTAAAGATACTGATAGACTTGACTACCCTAGAAAAAAGCGGCAAGTTTTTACATTTGAGCAATCCCACCCAAAACGAACCAGACCCATGGGTGAGAATACTAAACGGAAAGCGAGGACTACATCTGGTTGTACTGTATCTGGTCTATGGAGAGTGGCGCGTACCATGGAGTTTTAGAGTATGGCGCGGCAAAGGATACCCCAGTCCCTCTGACTTAGCTTGTAAGTTATTGGGGACAGTACCCAAGCAACTAACCCAAGGCAAGACTGTGATTGTCCTTGCTGATACTGAGTTTAGTACGGTGAAGTTTTTCAATACTGTCCGCGCCAAGACTTGGCGCATCGTTGTCGGTGTACGCAACAATCGTAAACTTCAAGATGGCCGTACAGTCAAACAACTTTATCGTCATGGCAAACGTGGACAACAAATTTTGCTAGAAGGGCTAACTCAGCCTTTGACGATCTCTTGGTTTTGGCTCAAAAGAGCTGATAGTAAACGGGAGTTACGCTTTGTTGTCTCTTCTCATCCTTATTCTGGTGCTTATCTGGTGATGTTAGGTCGTAAGCGTTGGGCGATTGAGGGATTCTTCAAAACCATCAAACATCGCTTTGGTTTGCATTGTTTTGGGCAATCTACAAAACTTGGTGTTTATCGTTGGCTTATCCTCTCTCTGCTTGCTTATCTTTTGGCCCATTGGATTGATCAATGGTCGAGTCCTCCTGTCTTGGACTGGAAAGCTACCTGTGATTTGACACTTTCCGTTTTATTTCCTTCTGTCCTTTGGTTGAAACTTCTTAGGTATCTCCAAATTAGTGCCGATATTGCTGCTCGTCATGGGTTTGAAATTATTCTCAAACCCATTCCTACTTAACTCTTTCAGGAATGGTGCAAGATCTCAGATATCCTAATTTTTACAAATCAGAAGCTGTAAAAAAAATAGGTATAAACTATGCGTTAAGTTTTCCTGTATGCGGAGAGAATGAGACTGTTTTAGCTGTAATTACGATGTTTAGTCGCGAATATCAGGATTATAATCTAGAACTACTTAACGTCGTAACAGCGATCAGTAGACAGATCGGTCAGTTTATGGAAAAGCGCAAAATTGAAAGAGATTTGCACAAACAAAATTGGCGATCGCTGTTGCTTGCCGATATTGCTCTTCGCATTCGTCAGTCACTTAATCTTCAGGAAATCCTGAATACATCTGTCATCGAAATTCGCAAATTTATTAGAGCTGATCGAGTCCTCATTTATCGATTTCATGATGATTGGTCGGGGATAGTAGAAGTGGAATCGCTCAATCCTAAGTGGAGAAGTTCTCTCCATACTGATTTTCAGGATACTTGTTTTCAATCAGGATATTGGAAGCCCTATCAAGAAGGTCGAAAGTTAGCGATCGACAATATTGCTGAATCTGATCTCAGTGAATGCCATAACTGAGATCTTGCACCATTCAAGAAAAGGGGTTGCAGAAAGAGCAGAAATGTGAAAAAAAGGGCGTAGTAGTAAATTAAATAACGAGCATGGAAAGCATCGTTAAGCACGCCCAAGGGCTAGTGTATAGTCTTCTGTGTTTGATGCCAAGTGTGTATCAAACAGCAAGTCTCAATGCAATACTAGGACTATTTCTCGAAGCACAAAGGCATCCTTATCCAGAACATACACAGATAAAATCAGCGAGTGCACTCAGCCGATTTCTCAATCACTATAACTGGTCAACGAGAGCAGTAATTCGGTCAACACGGCAGGCTATTTTGGGACAAATCGCCAAGCATCGCCCATCGAAACAAGTGCCATTAAAGATACTGATAGACTTGACTACCCTAGAAAAAAGCGGCAAGTTTTTACATTTGAGCAATCCCACCCAAAACGAACCAGACCCATGGGTGAGAATACTAAACGGAAAGCGAGGACTACATCTGGTTGTACTGTATCTGGTCTATGGAGAGTGGCGCGTACCATGGAGTTTTAGAGTATGGCGCGGCAAAGGATACCCCAGTCCCTCTGACTTAGCTTGTAAGTTATTGGGGACAGTACCCAAGCAACTAACCCAAGGCAAGACTGTGATTGTCCTTGCTGATACTGAGTTTAGTACGGTGAAGTTTTTCAATACTGTCCGCGCCAAGACTTGGCGCATCGTTGTCGGTGTACGCAACAATCGTAAACTTCAAGATGGCCGTACAGTCAAACAACTTTATCGTCATGGCAAACGTGGACAACAAATTTTGCTAGAAGGGCTAACTCAGCCTTTGACGATCTCTTGGTTTTGGCTCAAAAGAGCTGATAGTAAACGGGAGTTACGCTTTGTTGTCTCTTCTCATCCTTATTCTGGTGCTTATCTGGTGATGTTAGGTCGTAAGCGTTGGGCGATTGAGGGATTCTTCAAAACCATCAAACATCGCTTTGGTTTGCATTGTTTTGGGCAATCTACAAAACTTGGTGTTTATCGTTGGCTTATCCTCTCTCTGCTTGCTTATCTTTTGGCCCATTGGATTGATCAATGGTCGAGTCCTCCTGTCTTGGACTGGAAAGCTACCTGTGATTTGACACTTTCCGTTTTATTTCCTTCTGTCCTTTGGTTGAAACTTCTTAGGTATCTCCAAATTAGTGCCGATATTGCTGCTCGTCATGGGTTTGAAATTATTCTCAAACCCATTCCTACTTAACTCTTTCAGGAATGGTGCAAGATCTCAGTTATTATTCTCAGTCTGCACCTTTTCTAAAGCATCATAATAAGCCATCCGACTATCATAATCACCACCAATAATTGCTAATGGAAAACCATATTGCAATAGAATTAAATTCATAATTAAGCGGGAAGTTCTACCATTGCCATCAATAAAAGGATGAATAGTCACTAACCTTTCGTGCATTTCGGCTGCTAAAACTACTGGATGCAGATGATCCTTTGATTGATTATAAAATTGGAAATAGCCATCCATTAAATCTTGTAATAAATAGGGTTGTGGCGGTAAATGCTTACTTCCTGCGATCGCTACAGGTAACTTGCGATAAACTCCTGCATTTTCGCGATCGATTCCATACAGGACAATTCCATGAATTTGTTTAAGGACATATTCTGATAAATCTACCTTTTGGGAAACAAGATCATCAACAAATAAAATTGCCTCTTTATGATTAATTGCCTCCAAATGCTCACGCATACTCTTGCCACTAATCGTCATTCCCTCATTGATGACTAACTGAGTTTCCCGCAATGTTAAAGCGCCAATTCAAGGATGAAATGCAACGGGTTCTGATGAAGCAAAGAATACTTCGTAAGGAGTACGATAGTCAAGTGATTTTCTGGGTCTGTGATTGATCAAATTCACTGCCTTCTGAAAGTCCTCTTCTTTCACGATTTTAAAGTTTGTACTTTTGGGATAGAACTCTCTAATTAATCCATTGGTGTGTTCATTCAATCCACGTTCCCATGAATGATATGGATTCGCAAAGAAGGTCTCTAGTTTCAATCTTTCAGATAGCTTCTCATGCCCACAGAATTCTCTTCCATTATCAAAGGTCATTGTCTTTCGAGATGTTGATTCTATAGGCTCAAATAGATTGAATGTCACTCTGTTTATCTCATCCATCGTCTTGTTCTTAGCTAGTCCAGCAAGTAAATACTTCGATGCTTTATCAACATGCGTAACTACGATACCTGTGTGGTTGCACCCGATTACCGTATCACTTTCCCAAT
This sequence comes from Pseudanabaena sp. Salubria-1, assembly GCA_023336205.1. Classification (GTDB taxonomy): domain Bacteria; phylum Cyanobacteriota; class Cyanobacteriia; order Pseudanabaenales; family Pseudanabaenaceae; genus Pseudanabaena. The sequence goes on along the minus strand of JALQCR010000057.1, from coordinate 31,561 downwards.
GTCCAATCTCTGTTTTTAAATCTGCAATCTTCGGTCGATTCTCTATCCCTACCCTATTGGGAATGCCACCTCGCTTCTGATGGCGACCTTTGCGCCTTCGTTGCTTTTGCTTCTGCCTCAGATATTGTTGATATATTCCCATCTCTTGATGGTTTGCATAGATCATCAGATAAATCGTCTCATAGCTGATTTTACCTAGCCCCTCCCTTTCCATTCTCCCTGCTAGTTGCTCTGGGCTGTGGTGTTGCTCTAACCGTTGTTTGACTTCGGCGATCGTCTCAGCACTGATGCTCTGAAATCTTACCTTTGCTTGTTTCCGTCTTGCTTTCATCAGGGCAACCGCAGTATCTGGCAAATAGCCAATCTGTCGCTCGTCTGTATTGCGCGATAACTCTCTTGAAATCGTACTTTTGTTTCGCTTCAAGCGACGACCTATCTCTGATACAGATAATTGCTCAATTACTCTTAGTTTATACAGTTCACTTCTTTCTGTGGTGGTAAGATGGACAAAGCTCATGAGGGTATCCTAATTATTGTGATTAATATCAGAATATCCTTATGAGTCCCTTTACGCAAAGATCTCTAGGTGTTGCATTTCATCCTTGAATTGGCGCAATTTCATCAGCATTTTGAATGACAGTTGCAATTGCAGCTTGTGCATCTGATTCGGGAATCTCGTTTTCATTCAAAAACTGTCTTAGCAAAGACCAATAGACCTCTTGCAGAACTGAAAATTAATCCAGAGCAGAGAAAGTTTTAGAAGCAACAAGAGCGACTTCAAAGTTATAAATGGCGGCAATCAAATTACAACGCAAACCAAAACGACGACGACGATTACGATAAGGTAAAGAGAGAATCTTAAAAATCTTCAAGCGACGATTAACATGCTCAATCGCAATACGTTGACGTGCAAGTTGGCGATTAAAACGCTTATCCTCCTTGGATAATGAGCCATTTTGAGGCTTTTTGATAGGAATTTGCGAGTTAGGATGCAACTTTTGTAAGCCTTGATAACCCTTGTCTGCCAAACCTTGTGTCTGTGCGTGAAAATGAACTCCACTTGCCTTGAATAATGAGAAATCATGCTGCTTGCCCTTACCGTAAGCGGTACAAACTATCTTGAAATTAGTCAGATCGACCACCAATTGGGCTTTGAGGGCATGATGCTTTTTCTTACCGCTATAAAAATGTTTCTGGTGATATTTAGGGCGCTCAACCTTTGTCTCAGTTACATCAATGGCAATTATGGCTGGAGCCTTCTCCTGCCATAATGACTTTTTTCCTGCTAACCGAAACTTTTTCGATTTAATTAAGACATTTTCTACTTTTTTGACGATGCGGCAAATCGTCGATTCTGACACTTCCCAGTCGCTAGCAATATGAAAATAGGTGCGATATTCACGCCAATACTGCAAAGTAACCAATATTTGGTCTTCTAGACTTAGCTTTGGTTCTACACCACCTTGTCCTTTGCTTTGGGCTGCTTGTTGCATTAGTTCCGTCATTTGAGCAAATGTTTCTCTTCTTACTCCAAATAACCGTTTAAATTCTGTCGCTGATAGATTTTGACTGGCTTCGTATTTCATCGCTTAATTTGAGTTCTGATAAAAAGCTTATAAATCTAACATGTTTTTGGTTCTGCAAGAGGTCTAATATTCAGCCTCGTTTTCCCGAATTCGCGGCATTATTTCATGCTTTATTCTCTGATTCATCTCGTTTATTATGTTGGGATTGCTAGATATTGATAATTCTTCCCGATGTAATTGAAGCTTCTCATAATCTAGCTCTAGTAATTTTTCTAGGTTAGATAGTTGTTTCTGGATTGAAATCATAGTCGAACATTAAGGGGTAAACTGGGTGAGCCTCTCATAAGTTATTATAGACAAAATATTTAGATGCAAAGTGTCGGGATTTAGCCTTGGGTTTTACAGTTCACATTTAACTTGATTTCATAAGCGTAGGCTAAAGCCCTCTAAAAAACTGAAAGTTTCAGCCTATAGCTATAGCAGTTTTCATATGAGTATGAAAAAAATTATGCTTTAGGATATAACAAAATTCAGGCTTTGACTGCATGGGGGCAGACGAAACACGCGATAATCACACTCTCTTAATGTCAGATTATTTTTGCAAATTTATCATAGTCAAAAATCTCCTCATTAAGTTCTATATATGTTTAGATAATGGCAAAATCAAAAAGTCGATATGTATGTAATAACTGCGGAGAAGACTTCCCGCAGATGTATGGGAAATGTCCTGCTTGCTCCAGTTGGGGAACCTTGCAAGAAGAATTAATACCTGTCATATCCACAAATACCAATGCGATCGCAACATTCTCTCATCTCGGCACTGCAAAATCTACGGGCAAAGCTAAACCTAGGGAATCCTTAACCCTCTCGCAAATTACCGACAACGACCAAGCGCGATCGCCTTCTGGCTACGAAGAACTCGATCGTGTTTTAGGTGGTGGCATTGTCGCTGGTTCCTTGGTGTTGATTGGCGGTGAACCAGGGATTGGCAAAAGTACGCTGTTATTAGGCATGGCGCAAAAATTGATGAGTCGCTATCCTACGCTCTATGTCTGCGCGGAGGAGTCAGCGCAACAGGTAAAACTGCGATCGCAACGGTTAGGCATCTTAGAAGAGAATTCTGATGATCTCTATTTGTTAGCCGAAACTGATTTAGAAACAGTTCTCAGAGAATTGCAATCATTGCGTCCTAAAGTTGCCGTGATTGATAGTATTCAAGCTCTCTACTTCTCTAATTTGAATGCTGCCCCTGGTTCTGTTTCGCAAGTGCGGGAATGTACGGCGGCGCTGATGCGAGTGGCTAAACGGGAGAATATCTCGCTATTTATTGTTGGTCATGTGACGAAGGAAGGCTCGATCGCGGGGCCCAAAGTTTTAGAACATATGGTGGATACGGTTCTCTATTTTGAAGGCGATCGCTTTGCTACCCATCGACTATTGCGATCGGTCAAAAATCGCTTTGGCGCAACACAGGAAATCGGCGTATTTGAAATGATCGATCGCGGTTTGCGTGAGGTTTCTAATCCTTCTGAATTATTTCTCGGCAATCGTGATGAATCTGTTCCCGGAACCGCCACAATTGTCGCCTGTGAGGGAACGCGCCCGATTGTCGTGGAGTTACAAGCCCTCGTTAGTCCCACCAGTTATTCTTCGCCACGCCGCACGACAACTGGGATTGAGACAAATCGATTTCTACAAATTCTGGCGGTTCTCGAAAAGCGAATTGGGATTCCTTTATCAAAACTTGATGCTTATGTCGCGGCGGCAGGTGGATTGAATGTGGCGGAACCTGCGGTGGATCTGGGAGTAGCGATCGCAGTGGCGGCAAGTTTTCGCGATCGCACAGTCGATCCGCGCACAGTGATGATTGGTGAAGTGGGGCTTGGTGGACAGGTGCGTCCAGTATCTCAGCTAGATTTACGACTAAAAGAAGCGGCAAAGTTAGGATTTAAACGCGCCATTATTCCTAGTATGCAAGTGATGCAGGACTATGGAATGGAGATCATTCCTGTGAGTAAAGTTCTAGATGCGATCGTGGCGGCTTTGCCACGCACTAAGTTTGAAATTGCTAAGCCCAGTGAAGAGTAATCCCAATAGTGAAAAAGGGGTTGGCCGGTTGTGGATTGGGGTTTATGTTGCACATTGATTGCTCCATGGAACATATTCATTCCGCATGAGAATTGATAGTTTCCTACAGTTTGAGGCGTAAACTCAACAGGTGTGGTTACATTTAGACCCAAATCTTGAGCGATGTGGAAGTCAGGGAATAGAACCTTTTCTAGACAGCTACTAGGATCTCGACGCATGAACTTTAAGCGCACAGGTAGTCCACGTTTCACTGTCACTATTGCAGGAATATAACCACCATCTACAGTGATGCTAACTTCCTGTATACCATCACTCGTCTCCGCTTGTTGAGATTTGGGCTTACTGAAGAGAAACCACCATAGTTGAGCGCTAATTAGAGCTAGCTGAGATCTTGCACCATTCAAGAAAAGGGGTTGCAGAAAGAGCAGAAATGTGAAAAAAAGGGCGTAGTAGTAAATTAAATAACGAGCATGGAAAGCATCGTTAAGCACGCCCAAGGGCTAGTGTATAGTCTTCTGTGTTTGATGCCAAGTGTGTATCAAACAGCAAGTCTCAATGCAATACTAGGACTATTTCTCGAAGCACAAAGGCATCCTTATCCAGAACATACACAGATAAAATCAGCGAGTGCACTCAGCCGATTTCTCAATCACTATAACTGGTCAACGAGAGCAGTAATTCGGTCAACACGGCAGGCTATTTTGGGACAAATCGCCAAGCATCGCCCATCGAAACAAGTGCCATTAAAGATACTGATAGACTTGACTACCCTAGAAAAAGCGGCAAGTTTTTACATTTGAGCAATCCCACCCAAAACGAACCAGACCCATGGGTGAGAATACTAAACGGAAAGCGAGGACTACATCTGGTTGTACTGTATCTGGTCTATGGAGAGTGGCGCGTACCATGGAGTTTTAGAGATGGCGCGGCAAAGGATACCCCAGTCCCTCTGACTTAGCTTGTAAGTTATTGGGGACAGTACCCAAGCAACTAACCCAAGGCAAGACTGTGATTGTCCTTGCTGATACTGAGTTTAGTACGGTGAAGTTTTTCAATACTGTCCGCGCCAAGACTTGGCGCATCGTTGTCGGTGTACGCAACAATCGTAAACTTCAAGATGCAGTACAGTCAAACAACTTTATCGTCATGGCAAACGTGGACAACAAATTTTGCTAGAAGGGCTAACTCAGCCTTTGACGATCTCTTGGTTTTGGCTCAAAAGAGCTGATAGTAAACGGGAGTTACGCTTTGTTGTCTCTTCTCATCCTTATTCTGGTGCTTATCTGGTGATGTTAGGTCGTAAGCGTTGGGCGATTGAGGGATTCTTCAAAACCATCAAACATCGCTTTGGTTTGCATTGTTTTGGGCAATCTACAAAACTTGGTGTTTATCGTTGGCTTATCCTCTCTCTGCTTGCTTATCTTTTGGCCCATTGGATTGATCAATGGTCGAGTCCTCCTGTCTTGGACTGGAAAGCTACCTGTGATTTGACACTTTCCGTTTTATTTCCTTCTGTCCTTTGGTTGAAACTTCTTAGGTATCTCCAAATTAGTGCCGATATTGCTGCTCGTCATGGGTTTGAAATTATTCTCAAACCCATTCCTACTTAACTCTTTCAGGAATGGTGCAAGATCTCAGCTAGCCCACCTACAGTTAGAGCGATTTTAAGTGCAAGAGGTTGTTCGATACTTTGAAATTGTGGCGATCTCGTAGAATGTTTCTCAGTCATTTCAGTCATTCCTGCCGCCGATACACTGGAGGCGATCGCACCTACAAGACTGAAGCTAACGATGAGATTGATAAATTTTGTTTTTAGCATAGTTGTATTCTCTAATTATTAGAATTGGGGCGAAATCCGCGTAGACGCAAAGCATTAGTGACCACAGAGACGGAACTAAATGCCATTGCTCCACCTGCAATGATCGGACTAAGTAGCCAGCCGAAGAATGGGAAGAGAATCCCTGCGGCAACGGGAATGCCTAAAACGTTATAGATAAAAGCAAAGAAAAGATTTTGTTGAATATTCCGAATCGTGGCGTGACTGAGTTCAATTGCAGTGACAATTCCTTGCAAATCACCTGATATAAGGGTGATGTCACTAGCTGCGATCGCGACATCAGTTCCAGTACCGATCGCAATACCAACATTTGCCTGTGCTAACGCAGGAGCATCATTGATGCCATCACCCACCATCGCTATGATTTTTCCTTCGGCTTGTAACTCCCTGATTTTTGCCACCTTTTGGTCGGGACGTACTTGAGCAAAGACTCGCTTGATCCCAACTTCGCGTGCGATCGCCTCAGCCGTGGGGAGATTGTCGCCTGTTAGCATCACAACCTCGATTTTCATCCGTTGCAAAGCATTAACCGCCGCATGGGAAGAAGCCTTAACTTTATCAGCAATACCAATTGAACCTTGTGCAATCCGATCAACCGCGATTAGTACCACCGTTTTCCCACCGTTTTCCCAAGCATCTTGATATTGATGGAGCGAACTCGTGTCAATGTTTAGCTCATTCATCCATTTTCTTGTCCCGACTTGTATAAGCGCATTATCAATTTTGCCTTGGACTCCGCTACCTGAGATCGCCTCGAACTCAATCACATTAGGTAGATCCAGCCCTTGCTTTTTAGCATATTCCACAACAGCTTCCGCTAAAGGATGTTCTGAATTGCGTTCAATTGCTGCTACTAATTGTAATAAATCTCGATCATCGGAATTGATGGTAAAGAAATCTGTGACAGTGGGTTTACCTTCCGTAACCGTTCCTGTTTTATCCAAGACAATAGTTTGAATCCTATGTGCTAGTTCCAAACTACCAGCATCTTTAATCAAGATGCCATTTTCTGCACCTTTGCCAGTACCCACCATAATCGAAGTGGGAGCCGCTAATCCTAATGCACAAGGACAGGCAATAATCAGCACTCCAACGGCGGAAATAGTCGCCAATGTCAAGTTACCCATGACGTTGAACCAGATCAAAAATGTGGCGATCGCAATGGAAATAACCACAGGTACAAACCAGCCTGTAACCTGATCGGCTAGTCGTTGAATCGGTGCTTTCGAGCCTTGGGCTTGTTGCACAAGTTGGACAATTTGCGCTAGCACTGTATCTTTGCCCACATGACTAGCTTTAACCTGTAAGCGCCCAGTTCTATTCATTGTTGCCCCAATCACGCGATCGCCAATTTTCTTCTCGATGGGAATACTTTCGCCTGTCACCATTGATTCGTCTACGGTCGAGTTACCTGCGATCGCCTCGCCATCAACAGGGATTTTTTCTCCAGGTCGGACAAGCACGACATCCCCAATCAGCACTTCTTCAGTGGAAATGTCATATTCTTGCCCATCGCGTAGAACTCGCGCCGTTTTTGGTTGCAATCCCATTAACTTACGAATTGCCTCGGATGTTTCTCCCTTAGCCCTATTTTCAAACAACTTACCTAACAGGATCAGTGTAATTACCACCACTGAAACTTCGTAATACACTTCAGGCTGTAAACCCTGAGAAATAAAGAAGTTAGGATTTAAGGTGACCGTAATGGAATAGGAGAAAGCCGCTATTGTTCCTAAGGCAATCAATGTATCCATCGTCGCTGTGTGATTTTTAAAAGCTTTCCACGCACCGATATAGAAAGAACTACCACACCAAATTTGTACTGGTAAAGCCAAACAAAGCTGAAGCCAAGAATTATGTAACCAATCAGGGATAAAGGGAATATTTAATCCCGTCATCATGGGCAGTGAACCGATGACTAAAATCGTACCAATTGCGCCACCTAATCTAACTTTATTAGTTAAGCTCTGTGATTCGGTTAACCTTGCTTTCTGATCTACATCCTGCACATCTGCTGATAGATCTGGTAAAAATGCTTCATAACCAAGATTTGCGATCGCCTTTTTAATTGCATCTGGACTAGTTTTTTGAGGGTTGTAATCAATCGCTATCTGCTCGATCGCAAAGTTGACATTACTGCTAGCCACACCGTCTAGCGATCGGGTCATGGTTTCAATGCTGCTGGCACAAGATGCACAGTGCATTCCTCGAAGCTTCATTGTAATCTTTTCCATTGTTTTCTCTTTTCTCTTAATTTATAGAGTACTGGCGATTCAAGTCTTACAATCTTTATTTTCTCAAGAAGTTATGATTAGATATGTATCAAGAAACTTGGGTTCTCTTGTTAATATGCGGAAGTCTTATTTGTTAACTTTTCGCTCATATGGGGAAGTAGGTGAAATGGCAAAATAGGAGGAAGTCATTTTCATAAATCGATAGAGATGCCATGATCAAATTTCCCCTGACCGAATTGTTAGATGAACAAGCGTGCTATGAATGGTTATTAAAGATCCTGCATCCAAAGGGTTTGCATTGTCCAAGTGGACACGCAATACCAGCAGGACAAGCGCCACACGATCGCCAACGTACACCAATCGTCAAATATAAGTGTCGGGAATGTGGGAAAGTGTTTCACATTTTTACAGGAACAGACTTATCAGGAAGCCATTACACCTGTGGTCAGATCGTGCTGATATTGCGTGGATTCTTACAAGGACAAACGACCCAACACATAGCCGAGGAACTAGGACTCGACTATGGGACATTATTGTCTTGGCGGCATCGCATCCAACGTCGAGGATTTGCCCATTTGATTAATGGTAATCTGCCCGATGCTGAAGCCGAGATGGACGAGATGTTTCAGAATGCAGGAGAAAAGGGAGCAAAAAAAAAGATCCAATAGCAGACCCACCAAGACAACGCGGGAATCAACGCAAAGGCAAGGGAACCATGGCAAATGACCGTCCACCCATTGTCGGTACTGTTGGGCGCAACAGTGGTCAGATCCGCATGAAGGTCTGTGACAATACTCAACAAATCACGATTCAACCGCAGGTAGAGGTAACGACCTTACCGACCACGACAGTCTATACCGATGAATCCGATGCTTATAATCGCATACCTGCTTCTGGTCGTGAGCGTCAAACCGTTTGTCACTCTCAGCGCGAGTATGCCCGCGATGAAGATCAAGATGGTTTTTGTGAGGTTCATTGCAATACTATGGAGGGCATTTGGGTTGGTTTACGCAATTTTCTGCGTCCCTTTCGAGGTATTCACAAGAAGTATTTGTATCTGTATGTAGCCATGTTCGAGTGGGCTTACAATCTACGTTGGATTGATTTTGACTTCCTGCGTCGTCTTCTTTTTCCTCCTTCCACCTATTTACCTACATGAGCGGATTTAGTTTAAAATGTTAGCGTAATCGGATAGTAAATTTATAGATTTAAAATATCTATAATCTTAATTTAAAAAATCAAGAATGCCCTCTAGATTGCTACAGTGAGCACAATGCGATACCTATACGCTCCATAACTCTTCGAGGGGCGTGAGCTCAAGTGAGCTACTCCCATATTTTATGGGAGTGGATAGGAATTAAGACAAAAAGCTATCATTGATAATGCAGAGATTATTAATGATAGCTTTTTTGTCGTCTGTGATAGCTTTGTGCTATTTGTCTCATTAACCTTAGTACAGGACAAAAAATCAAAAATGGATTTGTTGATGTGAAGTGCGATCAGGTTGTGGATGTAGTAAAAAATAAACTTTTATACCAAATCACAAAAGTGTTGCCACACTTTCGCGATTTGCAAACCAAACCCAGTAAGGGCTTTTAAATTAAAAAATGGCGTAGCCATTTTTTAATTTGGTATTAAACATGAAGATCGGGAGGAGCGAAGTCAAAGGGTAATTCGTTGTTAATTGCTTGAATCTGTTTTGCCTCGTAAGTATTTATCTCACCGATATAGGGAACTAGAATTTGCTTAAGCCGATCGCGATAAAAGCGATGCAAACTGTAATTTGGAGTGGCAGGAAATCCGCGCCGCTTTTTATGCTGACCACCTGCCCCTGGGTCAAAGCGTTTAATTCCTTGCGAAATTGCCCATTCGATCGGCTTGTAATAGCAAGCATTGAAGTGTAAACAATCGATTTCCTGAACAGATCCCCAATAACGCCCAAATAGCTGATCGTCTTTGCGAATACAAAATGACATGCCCAAAGGTTGTGGATGATCTGCGATCTCACCCGCCACAAAAACAAGGCGATCGCGAAAGCTATGGGCAAGATTCTCAAAAAACTTGCGATTTAAATACTTACTGCCACCCCAAAACTTATTGCAATGATCGTTGTATAGCTCATACATATAGCCATAGAAATAATGCGGAATCTCTTCACCCGTATAAACCCGCATGTTAATTCCTGTACTTTCTACCGATTTGCGCTCGCGTTTAATATTGCGGCGCTGATTGGCATTAAAATTCTTTAAATAATCATCAAAATCCGTAAACTCTTGATTTTCCCAAACATAGCTATGGTGCATCCAAGTCGTAAAGCCTCGCGACTCCAATTCATGCTTCCAACTGGGATCGACATATAAAAAATTACAACCTGACATCTGATGTTTGTCGCAGAGGCGATCAATCTCCGCAAGCATCAAATCATAAATTTTTGATACCTCATCAGCGCGATCGCAAAGCTCAGTATGCACCAAAAAGCGATAACCCACCGCAGGCGTAAACGGAGCCATCCCTAATAATTTTGGATAATACTCAATTCCCAATCGATAGGACAAATCCGCCCATTGATGGTCAAACACAAACTCGCCTTGGCTATGCCCTTTTAAATACAAAGGAGCAGCCGCAACCAATACATCGCCTTGCCATACCAATAAATGACTAGGTAGCCATCCCTGCTGTGCGATCGCACAACCAGAAGATTCCAAATTCGAGAGCCATTCCCATTCAAAAAAAGGAGTAGCCAAAGGTTTTGCGAGAATATTCCATGCTTCAGACTTAACCTTATTAACTGTATCCACCCAAGTCGTCGTATAACGGGAAGCTTGTTGCAGCATAGTGAAAGTCTTGGCAATGTTAAGTAAAGTATTTAGTATACATAGCTTAACAAATTAAGTTATTTACAATAATTTTACATTGTTACTTTTAGATAGTTTTTTGCGCACCACTATTTCTTGACTGGGAAGGCAGTAAAACATAAACCCCAAAATAAAAGTGGCGGCGCTTCGTGCCGCCACTTTTATTTTGGGGTTTGATTTGTCTTATCTCTTTTACTACTATGTAATCCCAAATAAAATTTTTCATTTGACAGCCTGTCTTTTGACATTTCTCATTAAGCAACAAATACTGGAAGGTTGATCAATTGAATTTGCTGTATAGACTGAATTCGCTATATAGGCTGAGTCAATTGGTTTAACTTATGAGGAGTAAAGTTGTAAATATGAGTCTTTTAAAGTTGCTACTATTAGCATCTAGTTTTTTGTCGGCATTTGGGAGCTTTGCGAATGTAGTCAGGGCAGAACTATCAGGACAATCAGTAGAAGAAATGCGATCGCAGGTTTCGCACCTCAGCGCGGATTTATTGCCTGCTAATTCTGATTCCAAACATCCACCAAATAAGCAGTTAACAGCTTATGGTGATGATGATGAAGAAACAGAAATACGAGTTACTGGTAAGCGATCTCCCTTTTCTCCTAGTTCTGCCCCCACATATATCATACCTAAGTCAGAAATCGAGCAGCAAAACCCTAGTACCGCCGCAGAGATATTGCGTAACTTGCCTGGATTTGCGATTAATGATTATGGCTTTGGTGCTGATATTCATACAGGTACATTCCTCCGTGGCTTTTCGATCAATCAATCCATATTTCAAATCAATGGGCGCTCCTTTGGCAGCAACGTTAGTACCTATCACGGTGGTACTGATCTCAACGGTATTCCCGCTGATGCAATCGAAAGTGTAGAACTCACAGGTGGCACTAGCGCCACACTCTACGGTTCGGAAGCCTTTGGTGGAGTGATCAACCTTACCACCAAAAAAGATCCACAACCACTCAAAGCAACCGCAGGAGTTGAGATTGGTTCCTATGGCTATCAGCGCTATCGAGTTGGCTATGGTGGTACTCTAGACAATGTCAACTTCCGCTTGGGGTATGAGCGGTTTAGCACTGATAATAACTATCCAGTGCCCGTAGGAGCAGCTAACCGTAACCCTGCTGATGGCAGATTGTTTAATGGAGACACTCGCATAGACAACTTCTATGGCAGTGTCGAATTCCCCCTTGATCCGCGCAATTCCGTTAACCTTGATGCATACAAGACAGCTAGTCGGCGCGGACTGCTCTATTTTGGATTTCCATTACAACGAGATCGCCTCGATCATGATTTGCTCAATATCGGCGCGACCCTAACCACCAAACTGGGCGACGGGAATGATTCTATTCTCAAAACGACAATTGCATTTAATCAAGACTTTTTCAATACTTACGGGCCATCAGGAGTATTTTTTCGGACTGGTTCCTTGGATTCTAAAGCCCTAAGTGGGCGTGTAGAAAGTCAATGGCAAATCTCACCCACCTACAAGCTCACTTCAGGATTAGATATCAATAGTAGTTCCATTCGTGGCGATGTTTTTAGCAACAATCCCGCTTTTAGAGTGAATACTGGTGTGGTCAGTCGCGATCGCTCACTTGTGGCTCTATTTGCCCTAAACACCTTACAACTGGATGATAATTTTCAGCTTGAGCTGGGTTTGCGCCAGAACTTTACCAATGATTTTGGGAGTTATCTCAATCCTACTGTTGGCACAAGATGGAACATCACTCCCGAAATAGTCTTCCGCAATAGCTTTGCCGTACTTCAGCGCAATCCTGGACTCGATCAGCTATTTGTGCCTGACAGTATTCATAATTGGTTGCCTAATCCTAACTTGATTCCTGAAAAGGGTGTGGCATATACGGCGGGATTTGATTTTAATCTTTCCAATTCTTTCACTGCTCAGTTGACCTATTTTGGCAGCAGTTTAAGCGATCGCCTTGGAATTATTGCGGGACGTTGGGAAAATGTGGGACAGGTGAGTACGAATGGTGTTGAAGCAGCTTTAAAGTTGCAAATCACCCCTGAGTTTTCATCATTTTTTAACTACACCTACACCGATGCCAAGGTTACTAGTAGTAGAACTGCTTCTGAAGTTGGCTTACAGCTAGCTACAGTTCCCTATTCTGTGGCTAAGCTAGGGATTAACTATAACTCTAATGGTTATCAAGCTAATCTATTTTTCAACTATTACAGTGGTTCTCGTCGAGCGATATTTACCGCCACAGGAGTTAACCCCAGCGAGTTTTCACCAGCTTATCTCAGCCTAGATTTTAATGCTAAGGTTCCATTGCATAAGGATTTATCTTTGAACCTCAGTCTAGAAAATCTAACTGATCAAAGCTATGAAAAAACCAACCGCATTTTTCAACCTGGGCTCACCTATCGAATTGGCTTACAAGCTAGTTTTTAAACGTAATCCAATTAGAAGTTTGCGGTAAAACTACTGAGATTTCTTCTAGATTTAGCAGTATCTGGAGAACTGGAGCATTCTAGCAAAAAATACCCGAAACTCAGTCTGTATAGCTCACACCCAAAGTACACCTATCATACACTAATGCAAATACATAGAATTATTATTGCTAAATATTTTCATTAGTGTATGATGAAAACTGCCTAACTTAACTTCCTAACATGTCCAAACTGTTTGATACCCTAGTCGCAGGTGGAGTAACGATTATTCCACTCTTGATTTGCTCATTTTTAGTTGTGGCTCTCTCGATCGAGCGTTCTATTATTTGGTCACGTGTCAGAAAGAATCAGAAGCGCATTGTCAAAACAGCATTGCAAATTTATCAGCAAGATCCCACCCAAGCCGAAGATTTTCTGCAACAACATCTCGACTTTGCGATCGCCCGTATTTATTTAGAAGCGATATCGATTCCCAATGCTACACCCACCGAATTTGCCCTTGCCCTTGATGCGCGAACTCAGTCGGAATTACCTAATCTCAGGCGTTTCAATATTATTTTTGAAGTCATTGTGGGGCTGGCTCCTTTACTAGGCTTACTTGGTACGGTAACTGGACTCATCACCTCCTTTGGTTCTCTCACTTTAGGTGATATCGGTGGCTCAAAGTCCCTCAATGTTACGGGCGGCATTAGTGAAGCGCTTATTTCTACTGCGATGGGATTGATTGTGGCGGTAATGGCTTTGATTGCCGCAAGTATTTTCCGATCGCTTTATGCTCAACAGCTTGCTTATTTTGATGAATGCTGCACTCGATTAGAACTAAAGCATTTGCGATCGCTTCGTCTACAGGCTCATCAACAGGTAAATATACATGTCTAGAAGACTACGTCGCCGATATGAGGCTGAAATGGCAAATCAGCCCCTAGAGATCAAGAACCTTCTACCACTTATGGATGTAGTTTTTGCACTGTTGACATTTTTTGTACTTTCTTCATTATTTCTGAATCGCACCGAAGGCTTACCCGTAGATTTACCCAAAGCTCAGTCTGGCGCAATGCAAAAAACACCTGCTCGTGCAACGATTAGTATCAATGAAAAGACAGAAGTGTTTTTGAATAAACAAAAAATTGGCATTGCTGAAGTTAGCGATCGTGTCAAACAATTATTAGAACCAAATCAAGATCTTGTAGTAGTTCTCAATGCCGATCGGACTGTCCAGCATGGTGATGTCGTCCAAATCATGGATCAACTGCGCCAAATTCCCCGAGTCAAAATGGCGATCGCCACTAAGAACAATTAAGGAAAAGGGAAAAAGCCATAGGAAAGTAAGCTATGAATAAGATTAAAAATACATCTGAACTTGAAGATGTCCAGTCAAAAAAAGAGAATCGAGCTTTAGCATCCTTATTATTTATAGGCTTTGTCGGTTCCGCTTGTGTTCATGCTGCCGCGATGATTACTCCAGTTCCTACTTTGTGGAAACCTGTGAGTAAAGAATCAGAGGACATAATGGAATTTGTCGTAGATACGACCAAAACACCTGAAGAGAAAACTCCCGAAATCGCCAAAGAACCAGAACCAATTGTCAAACTTGCCGTCAATCAACCTAGTGAAGAAGTTGCACCAGCAGCGATCGCCCTTGCACCTGAAACTCCGACTCCTCTCAATGAAGGTAAAGATGCGGCGGCTCTTGACAATCTGAAACCTTTGCTCACCACAAGTACTAGTGACACCAAAATTCAGCAAGGCGGCGGCTCAATTATTTCTAAAGATGGAATTGGTTCTGGTTTTGGTAATGCAAAAATCCCTACAGGCTTTGTACTAGGTGGCAAAGTTAACGGTAATCCCAACGGTTCTAAAAATGGAGTAATTGGCGGCATTATCAACGGCAAACTAGGAGGTAAAAATCCTCAAGGGACTAGCACATTACCTCCTGCATCCACTACACCAATTGATCCCCCCAAAAAAAGACAACTTAACCTTGAATGTCTCAGTTGCCCCAAGCCCCAATATCGCGGTAAAGAGGGAACGCCCAGAGTTACCTACGATATTGCTCCCGATGGCAGAGTTACGAACGTGCGCTTGCGTCAATCTAGTGGCGACGAGCAAACTGATCGCGAAACCATCGAAGCTATGAGCAAATGGCAATTTAATCCGCAAACCATACCTGAAGGTGGGCGTACTAATGTCAAAGTAAGAGTCACCTTTGAAGAGCAAGGTTCACAATTTCAGCGTCAAAATGAAGAGCGGCGGCGGGAAGCTCAAAAACTAGCCGAACAAGAACGTCAACAACGTGAAGCCGAGCGATCGCTACCAGCCCCCACAGCCATAACGCCAGTTAATAATCCGACCCCAGACATACCTCCAGCATCAACATTAGCCCCAGCAATTAATCCACCTCCTGCTTCACCACAGCCTGGATCAGCGACCGATACTCCTACCTCACCGAAACCTACATCAGTGACCGATGCTCCTGTCTCACCACAGCCTGCATCAGTGACCGATACTCCTGCCTCACCGAAACCTACATCAGTGACCGACGCTCCACCGCCTGCTGCACCTACGTCTACACCTCCACCACCTCCACCACTAAGTGAAAAATAATTGGTCTCACATTCTAACGACCGTAGCAATCTAAACTTAGAATTTTAGGTGGAAACAAAAAGACAACACATAAATGGCACTAAGCCCCACTTATCCTTTCCATATAAATCATTTCCTTTCTAAAACTACCGAATTTTAAATCACAAGAGACTTGTGAATTTATGTAAACAAATAGTGTTATACAACACCACTTACGTTAATGTATATACATGGCACAAGAGACAGAGCAACTCAATCCAAACGCAAACCTAGCTTAAATTTTGAAAGCAAAAAGGAGAAGCAAAAAGAAAGAGTTAAAAGTCAAATCGGATTGACGCTTTGTTGCTCCCCACGATTCTTTCGGTCTTTACGGGGCAGTGCTTATTCTAAAGATCGGTGTAGTTTTGATTACTTCGATAGCCTGTATTGTTATTGGGGTCTCTTAATTTTTTGTTCAATGTTTCTTTAGGTTTTGACCTAGCATGAAGACAAGATGAGACAAACTTATGTAGTTGAAAAGATAAGGGCTACAGCGTACAGTTAATCAATGCCAGCACGTTCCAGTAAACCTCTAGTAGAAACTTTAATTGAATTACTTTAAAACATGAGTCTAGCAGCCTTCTGCTAGACTCATTCAGTTTTGTGGACAAAAGCAAAGACCATCGCTTCGTAACTACCTCGCTCATATGGGGAAGTAGGTGAAATGGCAAAATAGGAGGAAGTCATTTTCATGAATCGATAGAGATGCCATGATCAAATTTCCCCTGACCGAATTGTTAGATGAACAAGCGTGCTATGAATGGTTATTAAAGATCCTGCATCCAAAGGGTTTGCATTGTCCAAGTGGACACGCAATACCAGCAGGACAAGCGCCACACGATCGCCAACGTACACCAATCGTCAAATATAAGTGTCGGGAATGTGGGAAAGTGTTTCACATTTTTACAGGAACAGACTTATCAGGAAGCCATTACACCTGTGGTCAGATCGTGCTGATATTGCGTGGATTCTTACAAGGACAAACGACCCAACACATAGCCGAGGAACTAGGACTCGACTATGGGACATTATTGTCTTGGCGGCATCGCATCCAACGTCGAGGATTTGCCCATTTGATTAATGGTAATCTGCCCGATGCTGAAGCCGAGATGGACGAGATGTTTCAGAATGCAGGAGAAAAGGGAGCAAAAAAAAAGATCCAATAGCAGACCCACCAAGACAACGCGGGAATCAACGCAAAGGCAAGGGAACCATGGCAAATGACCGTCCACCCATTGTCGGTACTGTTGGGCGCAACAGTGGTCAGATCCGCATGAAGGTCTGTGACAATACTCAACAAATCACGATTCAACCGCAGGTAGAGGTAACGACCTTACCGACCACGACAGTCTATACCGATGAATCCGATGCTTATAATCGCATACCTGCTTCTGGTCGTGAGCGTCAAACCGTTTGTCACTCTCAGCGCGAGTATGCCCGCGATGAAGATCAAGATGGTTTTTGTGAGGTTCATTGCAATACTATGGAGGGCATTTGGGTTGGTTTACGCAATTTTCTGCGTCCCTTTCGAGGTATTCACAAGAAGTATTTGTATCTGTATGTAGCCATGTTCGAGTGGGCTTACAATCTACGTTGGATTGATTTTGACTTCCTGCGTCGTCTTCTTTTTCCTCCTTCCACCTATTTACCTACATGAGCGAAAGATTAATGGTCGCAAGCGCTTCATCATGGCTGATACATTGGGTTTGGCCATCGGGGTTATGGTATGCCCTGCAAACGTTGGCGAGAGGGCAGGGGCGATGAAACTATTAGAAAGTTTGAAGTATCCAATGAGACGATTGCAGAAGATATTAGTTGACAAGGGATTTTCTGGTGACGACATAACCAAGTGGGTTAAAGACAACTTTAATTGCATTTGGGAAGTAAGCAAACGGGCGGAAGCGCAGAAAGGTTTTGTTGTTGAGTCAAAGCGTTGGGTTGTGGAGAGAACCTTCGCTTGGATAGGCAAATATCGCAGACTCAGCAAGGATCATGAATTTTATGAGAATACCTCGGAGTCCTTTATTTACCTAGCTTTGATCCGCAAAATGCTTAGAAATCTTACTGCTGTCAATTCTTAAATGCTTTCTAAGGCTTGCTGATAAAAATCTAGGGCTTTTGGATATTTTCCAGATCTATAGTAAATCTCGCCAATATTGTTAAGAGTTGAGCTTTCACCAAAGCGATCACCAATTTGTTTTTGAATAGCTAATGCTTGCTGGCAAAAATCTAGAGCTTTCGGATACTGTCCGATTCTATTGTAAACCCCACCAATACTGTTAAGCGTTGAACTTTCACCAGAGCGATCTCCAATTTGTTTTTGGATAGCTAAGGCTTGCTGATGAAAATCTAGAGCTTTCAGATACTGTCCGATTCTATCGTAAACTCCGCCGATACTGCTGAGTATTTTTCCTTCGTAAGAGCTAGAGCCGATTTGTTTCATGATTACTAGCGCTTGTTGATGAAAATCTAGAGCTTTGGGATATTGTCCGAGACTTTCATAAACACTGCCAATATTGCTGAGAATTACACCTTCGATTGAGAGATCGATAACTTCTTTACTAATCGTTAGAGATTGCTGGTAATAATCTAGAGCTTTTGCATATTGTCCGAATATCTTGTAAATTGAGCCAATATTGTTGAGGATTCTTCCTTCAAAATAGCGATTACCAACTTCTTTTGTAATTGTTAAGGCTTGTTGAGAATAATTTAAGGCTTTTGCGTATTGTCCAAGGCTGTAGTAAATTAAGCCAATATTGTTGAGTATTAATCCTTCTACAGAACGCTTGTTAATTTCTTTTATGATCGTTAGAGAACGTTGGGAATAATCTAAGGCTTTGAGATATTGTCCGAGGTTACGGTAAACCTCGCTGATATTGTTAAGGGTTGTCCCTTCTCCAGAGCGATCGTTGACTTCTTTTAAGATCGTTAGAGCTTGCTGAAAAAAATCTAGGGCTTTCGGATACTGTCCAAGTTCATGATAAATCCTGCCGATATTGTTGAGAGTTGCACCTTCTCCCTGACGCTCTTTAATTTCTCTAGTAATGACTAAAACTTTTTGAAATGTAGCTAAGGCTTCTTTTAGTTGTCCTTTGTCTAATAGTTGGCTCCCCAGTTGGTATAACTTACAGCAAATACCGATCAAACCCGCCACAAGTCTAATAAGCTAAAAGTATTATCAAGGAAAGATTACATATGGCAGCATATTCGCTAGATTTACGAAAAAAGATATTAAGTGCTTGGGAAAACAAAGAAAATACGCAGAGAGGCATAGCTAAACGATTTAAAGTAAGCTTGTCATTTGTTCGAGATTTTTTGCGTCGGTATCGAGAAACAAATGAAATAGCAGCAAAACCCCAAGGAGGAGATCGGCGGTCGAAAATCAAAGGCAAAGATGAAGAATTAGTAAAGACAATTGTTGAAGCGCAAAATGACATATATCTCAGAGAGATCAAAGAAAAACTACATGAAACAAAGACAATAGAAGTGAGCGTATCAGGATTGAGTCGTACGCTTAAGCGCTTAGAATTAGGGCGTAAAAAAAACTTTAGTAGCCAGCGAACAAGCGACAGAAAGAGTGAAAAAATTGCGTTATGAGTTTCGTCGTTGGCTAGATACGATAGATGTCAAAAACCTTGTATTCATTGACGAGACAGGGCTAAATCTAGCGATGACGAGGCTTTATGGTAGATGTCAAGGAGGATGTAGGGTATATGATGACCGTCCAGGTAACAAAGGTAGAAACATCACTTTAATTGGAGCCATGAGTGATGAAGGGTTGATTGCTGCGATGACTTTTGCTGGTAGTCTCAACACCGCCAGTTTTTTGGTTTTCATTGAGAAAATACTATTGCCTCGGTTATGGGTTGGGGCAATTGTCGCTATGGATAATTTGCCTGTACATTACGCTGCAATGGCTAAAACCCTAATTGAATCCGTTGGTGCTCAGGTTAAGTTCATCCCTCCCTATTCTCCTGATTTATCGCCAATCGAGTTATGTTGGTCAAAATTAAAAGAGATTATTCGCTCGGCTAAAGCTCGCACAATTTCGGCTCTTGACGACGCAATTACTATGGCTATTAATTCTATTACTGATGAAGATGCTCTTAATTGGTTTCATCATTGTGGGCTCTGCTTCGACCCTTTTAGTTAGCTCCTTTTGTGGCGGGTTTGATCGGTATTTGCTGTAATTGACTCGGCATTACGATCGCTAACTGTTTGCGCCCAGCCAACCTCACTCACCATCACCTGCACAGGCAACCCAACCAACAAAATTCCTAACCCAACCAAACCCAAAAACTTACGCATAGCTCTTTGCAGGAAAAAGGAGAAAGGAAAAAATCAATCTTTTATCTTTTTCAACTTTACCTGAAAATGATCAAAAAACTTGAAAGATAGCTTTTGAGATTCCCAATTTTTTGTAAGAACTAAGAAAAACCAAAATACTTTCTACTTCACTATCGATAAACTCATTAATAATCGCGAAATTATCTCTCAAGATTTGAGTGATTTTAGAGGTTGGACTGTTTCCAATACGCAAATAAATAAACTTCGGTGGATGACCATAAACTAAACTCCGTTGTTGAAAGTCAGCATCTTTGGAAACAATTACAAAACCATTGACCTTTGCATATTGCCAGATCAAAGCATCATCAGTATTTATAAGCCCTAAAGTTTTGACATTTTCAGATGTCACTTTTGCAAGAGAGGAATTAAAAGAGGTAAGTCCAACTTGTGTGTACACATTAGTTTGCAAAGAGGGAGAATTTAAGTTCCTCCCTTGTAGAGGCTACTTTTACACACAAGTCATAAAATCCAGTCAAGCCAACATTTATTAGCCCCCTAGCCCCCAATTCTGGGGGAACAGCATATTGGTTCAGTTTGCTGTAGGCAAAATAAAAGCTCTATACATCATTGGTTGACTGTAGAAATAATACTTCTATTTGGTTGAGTGATGCAATTACCAAATACTGGTGTGGGATCTAATCCTGTAATCAAGCGGAAATGTGTAGGAGAAATATGAGGGGCGATTGGCTTATTTTCCCAATCTTTTAAAAGCTCATGCGATCGCTCTAGAAAAACAACACCGCGAACCAGAGGAGTGATTCGCCAGCTTTCGATTAAAACTTCGACAAGCGCTAGTTCAATTTGAGGAGGTGCGTAGGCTTGTAATAAATCTTCCAAATATTCATCAAAATCTTCATCGTCATTGCCATCTAACTGATAGCTATCGACGATGTACTTAACTCTTTGGCGGCTAATTTTTTCCCATACTTCCATAACTCCCTCTTCTAGTCGAAAGTAAAAAGGTAAAAGGCAAAAGTAAAAACTCTGCTAGATAAACCTTTGTTAGTAAATACACTATTATGATAATTAAATAATAACTAGTATAAATGTATCACACAGGTTATTACATACCAAACTATCAGACAGCATGATCCCTCAGAAATTACGATTAATAAATTTCTTGAGCTATCAACAATTAGCCTTAGATTTTAGTGGGCTGCATGTTGCTTGCATTTGTGGCGCAAATGGGGCGGGAAAATCATCATTATTAGAAGCGATTTCTTGGGCGATCTGGGGTGCAAGCCGCGTGGCAAGCCAAGATGATGTGATTCATGTTGGTTCTAAAGAAGCTCAAGTGGACTTTACATTTATCGCTGGTGGTGAAGTCTATCGGGTCATCAGAACCAGATCGCGCAATAGTTCAACTTCTTTAGAATTTCAGGTGCAGAGTGAAGGAAAATTTAAATCCCTAACCGAGCGCAAGGTGCAATCGACGCAGCAGACAATCATTTCGCATCTGAAGATGGATTACGAAACCTTCGTTAATTCCGCATATTTGCGTCAAGGTCGTGCTGATGAATTTATGCTAAAGCGTCCTAGCGATCGCAAGCAGATTTTGGCGGATATGTTAGCTTTGTCACAGTACGACGAGCTTGCCGAACGCGCCAAAGACACTGCCCGCACTAGCAAGGGCGAGTCGGCAGTTTTAGAGAATATGTTGGAACATCTGCGAGAACAAATTCAATCAGGAGAATCGATTGCACCGCAGTTAGAAATTTTGCGATCGCAGTTAACGGATTTGCAATCAAGGGAATCTCGCGATCGTCACCAATTGCAAGTTGCGGAAGAATTGCAAAAACAATATCAAAGTGTGACCCAGCAGCTAACTTGGCAACAACAGCAGCAAGCTTCACTCACTACCAATTTGGCGCAATCATCACGACAATTAGCCAGTCAGCTAAAACAATTACAGCAATTAGAAGCATGTTTAAAAATGCGATCGCAGATTTTGCAAGACTATGAACGCTATCAATTACTATCAACCCAAGAATCAGAGCTGGAGCGTAAGTTTCAAAAGTATCAACAACTTAGTGAGCGACGGGGAGAATTTAGTCACAAGCTTGCGAGTCTGCA
This sequence comes from Pseudanabaena sp. Salubria-1, assembly GCA_023336205.1. GTDB lineage: Bacteria > Cyanobacteriota > Cyanobacteriia > Pseudanabaenales > Pseudanabaenaceae > Pseudanabaena. The sequence continues at coordinate 9,551 of JALQCR010000057.1, read as the reverse complement.
AAGTGAACTCAGGGGACAGTTAAGACATTATCAAGCACAATTAGAGTCTTTAGTACAACAGGAAAGTGACTTAAAAGGTATTCTGAGCCGAACTGGGGAAATCGAAGCCGCGATCGCGGAATTACACAAAGCAAGGGCTGTCTTACAAGAATTTGATCGCCTCCATGCTCAATCCACACCTCTAATCCATCGTCATCAAGTTCTCAAGCATCAACTGGAAAGGGAACAGACCAAACTGGCTGCAAAACTAGAAGAATTAGTTGCGAAGCGCGAACAGTTATATTTACAGGTCAAGAATCACGATCAGTTATTAGTTAATGCTAAAGAACTAGATCGGCAAATTGTTTTATTACAAAATAAACAAGTTTACCAACAACGAGTTCATGAAAAAGGATTAGAGAGACGTGATTTTTTAGAACGTTTAAAAACAAGATTGGCGGATAGTGAGGCTGCTTTTAATAAATTAGAATCAAAAATGCGTCAGTTAACCGTGCCGAACGCACCTTGTCCTCTTTGCGATCGCCCTCTAGATGAAGCTCATTGGCAGCTAGTCCAAAAAAAACACAAACAGGAATCTCGCGATTTACAAGCCGATATCTGGGTAGTAAAAGAGCAGCAAGCAGCCTCAAATTGCGAAATTGAAGTTTTACGAGAAGAATATCGTAATCTCAAAAAGGAACTCGCACCGCTTAATGATTTGATTCAGCGTAAAGGAACTTTGCAGGAAAGACTAAAGGCGATCGCTGAAGCAAAGCAAAGGCTGGCGCTAATTGATGCCGAGATTATGGATTTAGGCGATCGCCTCCAGACTCAAAACTATATGCGTGACGCATGGGAAGAGATGGAACTCATCGATAAAAATATCCATAAATTCGCTTATGACGAAAAAAATCATGCTCTAGCCCGTGGAGATGTTGAACGCTGGCGATGGGCGGAGATCAAGCAGTCAGAATTAAAAAATGCTCAGCGTCAAGCCGATAATCTATCGCAAAAAATTCCTGATCTACAAACCAAAATCAACCAATTACAAGATCGTCTAACTAAAAATCTGATCGATTTAGAAGTACAGCATGAACTCGAACAATGCGATCGCACTCTTACTCAGTTGGCTTATGAACCAGACAGACATCAACAACTCCGCGTTCAAAAGCAAGAACTCACATCTTCATTATTGCGCTATCAAGAACTCACCCGCGCCGAGCAGGAATATCCCGAGCTTCAGCAACAGCTAAACCATTTACAACAAACTCAAAACCTTAATCAACAAGAATTACAAAATATTACCGCTCAAATTTCCCAATTGCAATCTCAGATCAAAGCTTTACATGGTGATCATGCACAGGAAATTCAATCTTTGCGTCAAAATCTCCAAAATTGGCGATCGCAAATGGATGCTCTACTCGCTCAAATTGGCAGCCTTCAGCAATCACAGCAACAACTAGAGCTAAGCCGTCAACGCGAACAAGAAACCATTGCTCAAATAGAGTTAGTCCGTCATCGCCAACGTATCCATACAGAGCTTCATCAAGCCTTTGGGAAAAATGGTATTCAAGCTTTAATGCTAGAAAATGTACTTCCACAAATCGAAGTGGAAGCTAATCAAATTCTCGCTCAACTTAGCGATCGCCAATTAAATGTACGATTTATCACCCAAAAATCTGGCAAAAAAAGCGATCGCATTATTGAAACCCTCGACATTGAAATTGCTGATACCAAAGGCACTAGACCCTACGAAACCTATTCAGGCGGTGAAGCATTTCGGATCAATTTTGCGGTACGTCTAGCCCTCTCCCGCGTGCTTGCCCAGCGCAAAGGGAGTACTTTGCAAACCCTTATTATTGATGAAGGCTTTGGCAGTCAAGATCAGTTAGGTTGCGATCGGCTTGTCAGTGCAATAAATGCGATCGCGCCAGATTTTGAGTGCATTTTGGTAATTACGCATATGCCACAGATGAAGGAAGCGTTTAACACATTGATTGAAGTATCAAAGGATGAGGAAGGCTCAACGGTGCAATTAGTTGGTTAGCTATAGCAATCCTAAATGAGTTATGAGAAAAAGCCATAGGTAAAAAGCTTAGGAAAATTAAAGATTTGTCGATGAGTAATAAACTCAAAAAAGAACTTAACTGTCGTAAAAGATTTGCATAAATGATAGATAGAACTTACGAATAAAGCGCTTGACTTGTAACCAAACATCTTCAATACTTGCCATCAAAATATCTTAGTAGTCCTAAAAAGGAAAGGATGTAGGAAAATATCTAGATGGTTGTTACAGAGTCAAGCAATGTCAGAGTCAATGCCATCTTGCCCATCCTGCCAGTCCGTATCTGTGGTAAAAAACGGTAGTGCTCGGCATGGGAAACAAAATTATAAATGTCGGGACTGTGGTCGCCAATTCGCAGAAAATCCACATTGGTAGAGAGTTTCAGACTGGTGAATTAGTTCAGAAGTTATGGGAATCGTTGCCTAGTGTCTATCGCCAATGTGTGGTTATTTACACTGATTTCTACTCGTCTTATCCTGTTGTCCTGCCCAGCAAACGTCATAGGGCTGTCGGGAAAGAAACGGGAAAGACCAACTATATTGAGAGATTCAACTGTACGTTACGTCAACGAGTATCTAGACTAGCTAGAAAGACCTTATCCTTTTCTAAAAAGTTGGAAAATCAAATTGGAGCCTTTTGTAATTTTATTCATTATTACAACACTTCTTTACCTGCGTGTGTCCTTTCCTTTTTAAGACTACCTTTTTATTTAGGTTTTAAGCCATACATGCCACCTAGCAAAAACCATAACAACATACTTAGACGTGGTTCATAGAGGACTAAATCTAACCACCCTGACATCAAAAACAGCATAACGCTGATCACGGCTATGACCATCATTCCTTCCGTATCTTTAGCGATCGCAGATTTGAGAGCTGTCCAGATTGTCCAACCGATGATACCGACAAATCCCAGCAACGCAGGAATTCCCGAACCAACAGCGATCGCTAAAAATAAATTATGCTCGTGAGGTAACCCTCGCAAGTCATAGCCAATGGACTGAGCTACCAGCGGGAAATTGCGTAACCCCCAACCTTGGAGCGGATGTTGAGATATTAGAGAAAGTGCAAACTGCCAAGCATTGAGACGACCAGCCGTGGAAGCATAGTCACCTAATTGGGGATCGATACTACTAACTAAACGATTGACAAATCCTTCTGGTAATAGCGATCGCACTGCTTCGCCACCCAGACCAAATTTTGGACCAAACACTCCCCAAGCAATAATTGCCAGAACAAGTCCAAAGCCTAAAACAAGTTTCCATTGACGGTAATAGAATGCTAACGCCACAGCGCCAAGTACAGCAATTCCCCAAGCATTACGCGAACTAGTCAGAATCAGCACACAAGTTCCTAATGCTAGGGCTATAGCCGCGATCACCTGTTGGGATTTAGAGATACTTTTGACTTTGCCAACGGCAAAATGAAAAGCGATCGGTAATATCATTAAGAAATAAGCGGCTGTTTCATTGAAATGACCGAAAAATGACTGAATGCGGTGATCGGGACTAAATCCCATCGGGATCGGATAGCTATCAAAAATCACTTTCGGAAAGATCAAATCGGGGCGATCAAGAACTGCCTGTAATAGACCAAATCCACTTACCATTATGGAACTCAGGACTAGTAGCCAGAGAAAATGAATAAATTGAGTAGGGGTACGGATGATGTAGCTAGTAGTGGCAGCCAAGAGGAAATATGGCAAGAAATTAGCTAATCCGCCAGCAGCTGTGGCTGGGTTGAAAGCGATGATAGTAGTGAAGATCATCCATAGAGATAGCCCAAAATAAGCTCGATTAACTGGTGTGGCGATCGCTCCCCATCCATGACAAATTAGGACTCGCAAAGCTAGTATTGCCATAAAAATTGGCATGAAAATATTGCTAATCACCATAAAAATAGCAACGCTTTGCAGCCAGTTCCACTCTAAGCGCAACTGCTCATTGTCTGTCGATTTCCAGATCATCCATTTACCTTACACATTCGCACAATCACAATCACAATAAAAAAGAAAGGGAGTGCATGGCACTCCCTTTCTTTTTTATAAAGATTTGCCCTGCAAATCTTTATAAATGATTAATAATCGAAGTCGCCGCCAGCGCCCATTGCGCCGCCGCCGCCAGCACTAGCACCTTCAGGCTTATCAACAACGATACATTCGGTGGTGAGGATCATGCCAGCGATCGAAGCTGCGTTTTGCAACGCAGAACGAGTGACCTTAGCAGGATCAACAATACCAGCTAAAAACATATCTTCAAATTCGCCAGTCATCGCATTAAAGCCAATGTTGAAGTCTTTCTCACGGACATTCTCAGCGATTACAGCACCGTTGAAGCCGGCATTTTGAGCAATGCGCTTAACAGGAGCAGATAGGGATTTGGAAACGATGATTGCGCCAGTGAGTTCTTCACCAGTGAGGTTCGCATTTGCCCATGTGAATAGTTCTGGAGCAAGGTGCACATAGGTTGTACCGCCACCAGGAACGATACCTTCTTCAACAGCAGCCTTGGTTGCGTTGATGGCATCTTCGAGGCGAAGTTTGCGATCCTTCATTTCGGTTTCAGTTGCAGCACCAACCTTGATGACAGCTACGCCACCAGAGAGCTTAGCCAAGCGCTCTTGAAGCTTTTCCTTGTCGTAAGAAGATTCAGTTTCTTCGATTTGACGACGGATTTGCTCAACGCGAGTCTTCACAGCTTCTTCATTTCCGTCAGCAACAATGGTAGTGCTGTCTTTAGTGATGATGACGCGACGTGCCTTGCCGAGTTGATCAAGCTTAACTGCATCAAGACGCAAACCTGCATCTTCAGTGATTACTTGAGCGCCTGTGAGAGTTGCCAAATCTTCGAGCATCGCTTTACGGCGATCGCCAAAACCAGGAGACTTGATCGCAGCAACGGTAAGAACGCCACGTAGACGGTTTACAACGAGGGTTGCCAAAGCCTCTTTTTCAATATCTTCCGCGATGATGATCAAAGGACGACCAGAGCGAGCAACTTGTTCTAGAACTGGCACTAGTTCTTGAACAAGGGCAATCTTCTTATCAGTAATCAACAGAACTGGCTCTTCAAAGGAAGCTTCCATGCGCTCAGCATCTGTAACAAAGTAAGGAGAGATATAGCCCTTATCAAAGCGCATACCTTCAGTGATTTCCAATTCGGTGAACATGGATTTACCTTCTTCAAGGGAAATCACTCCTTCTTTACCGACTTTATCCATCGCTTGGGCGATCATTGCGCCGACTTCTTCGTCGTTACCAGCAGAGATGGTTCCCACTTGAGCGATCGCTTTAGAATCTTCAATAGGCTTAGCATGATCTTTGATCTTGCCAACCAAGAAAGCAGTTGCTTTGTCAATACCACGCTTAAGAGCGATCGAGTTAGCACCAGCCGCTACGTTACGCAAACCTTCTTTGACCATTGCATGAGCCAAAACCGTTGCGGTAGTGGTTCCATCACCAGCAGCGTCATTAGTTTTAGAAGCAGCTTGACGAATCAAAGCTACACCAGTATTTTCAACATTATCTTCTAGTTCGATTTCTTTAGCGATGGTAACTCCATCATTAACGATTTGAGGAGAACCAAATTTCTTCTCAAGAACTACGTTACGTCCCTTAGGTCCAAGGGTTACAGCAACTGCTTCAGCCAAGATATCCATACCACGCTCAAGAGCGCGACGAGCATCTTCATTGTAAATTATTCTTTTAGACATGATTTTTTTAATTGAGTAATTGGTTAACAGAAGAGTTGGTGATTGGTGATTGGGTTTCGATCTTAGCTGCCGAATACCAATTACCAATTACCAGTGGTTATGCTACGATCGCTAAAATATCTTTTTCTGCTAGCAGCACATATTCGTCTGTGCCAAGTTTGATATCAGTGCCAGCATATTTGGAGTACAGAACTTTGTCTCCAACTTTGACTTCTAGGGCTTGACGCTCGCCTTTGTCATCGAGTTTGCCAGGTCCTACTGCGGCGATTTCGCCAACTTGGGGCTTTTCCTTTGCGGTCTCAGGCAAGAAAATTCCACCAGCGGTTTTTTCTTCTTTAGCGCTTACTTTGATAAATACGCGATCGGCTAAAGGCTTTACGGTAGTTACATTTAATGTCGTTGTTGCCATTTGTATTCACTCAGTTGACTAGCATTTTTTGGCTTTGTCTAGAGTGTTTTAGCACTCTAGGTGACTGAGTGCTAATTTAACCGAAATGGTTGCAATGGCTATAGTGTGGTTTACCGAACTGAAAAGAACAAAGCAGGAGACACTAAGGGTCACCTGCTTTGTTTTACCAAAATATTTTTGTACTAGAATCAGCACAAAGATTTGTTTTTAAGTACCTCGACACAATTGAAAACCCAGAACTAAAATCCGTACCGCCCGCTTAGCGGGCGGTACGGATTTTAGTTCTTTTTAATTGTGCTTAGCAATTATAGAGTTTAGGCTTCTTCCTGTTCTTCGCCCTGTAGCTTTAACAAGAAGTAACCGAAGGCAATACCGACAGGAATTAGTACCATCGATAAAACCATTGCGTTAACCATTTCTCCCATGATTTTCTCTTTTAATAAATAATTTAGATAATATTGCTTTAGGAATTTTACCGTATAAGCTGGGCTAAATTATGACCTCTACATCGATCGCGTCAGCATAATCTTCTTGCTCACTATTAGCTTGGCTCTCCTTAGGTTTACGAGAATTTTGCTCATTTTGATAAGATCCCATAACTTCAGCTTCGTCTAACCAAACTGGGCGAATCTCGTAATGAACTCGCAGATTTGCAGGAGTGCTACGTTCAGCTTCACGCACAAATCGATTGGCTTCCCATTCTGCTTGAAATGTGTTGATCAATTTGAGCGTTTTTAGTCGTTGTCGCTCCAGATATGTCCATACTTCCCAAGCATTGTATTCAGGCTCTTTGGGCGTTTCAATGCTTTCTTCATGCTCAGAGATCGTTTCTGCATGATCACTATGATCTGAAGATTTTTGGCTATCATCAACAGAATCATTGATCCGATCGTCAAATTCAGAAGATGTTGGCTTTGGACTATCTTCAAAATCGTGAGATTTGCTATCAACAGACTCCGATGCGGAAGAATCTAAAACAGCATCTTGCCATCGCGATAGACTTTTAATCTCCCTAGCACGAATTTGTCTAACTGATTGATCATCTGCGATTGCCTTAACCTCGATCGAGGTCTGAGATTGATCAACCCATCCTTTAAAAATAACTTGCTCGCCGTTAATCATTAAGAGATCGCCAACTTCTAATGCAAATCCTGCTAATGAATTAAACAATGGCTTCATGTTTGGTGTTGAACTAAAGCCACTAGGACTATTAGTATCTTGGCGATGGTCATCAGCGACCTTGGGGATGGAGACATCTGCCTGATTAGATTTCCCATTATCAATCAGGCTTTGGACTCCCCCAGTTGCATTTTCATCTCACTAATTTGAGCATATAACGGAGCTAGACAATTCTCTACATAGGTCAAAAGCTCAGGATGCAAAATGAACGGAGCTATCTCTGGAGGTTTCTCTGGTATTGGCTCAGGCTCAAACTCACGACTGATCACTGTTAAAATCCAATCAGCGATCGCCTGTTGTTTGGCATCAGCTTGTGTTTTGATTTGGCTCAATAAAGGCAGAGGAAAACGAAGATTTACCTGTTTTGTCCTATGAGGAGTCGCCATTATTTGCCCTTACTTAAAATTTTTGAAGTGTTTGCGAACTTAATTATAGCAATCGGTATCACTAATACCAATTATCGTAAGTGTAGTCACATTTTCGATAATATAAAAATCAAACCCAAAAAGAAGAAGCATCGCGATTATTGCGATGCTTCTTCTTTTTGCTTTATAGACATTTCGATAGCCAACAATTATTTAAACTGCAAAGGGGATTTCCCCAAGGAAAGAGTAACTATTACCCACAAAGCCAAGCTAGAGCAGGCAAAAGCCGAAATAACTCCTAAGAAAAAGCTATTCCAAACAATAATCATTTTGCTTTTCTCCCGAATTCAGAATTCTAGCTCTACTTCACATAACGTATCTGGTCTATTTTAGCATTTCAGAAGGCATCTATGCGATTGCTAATGAAAATTAACAATCTATTCTTAACGATAAAATAAGATGATTTGTTCCTTGACCATTTCATGTTTGATATAGCTGCTCTCTTCCCAGTGAATAATACCAATTCACAGAAGTGTGACCACACTTCTGTGAATTAAAAATCAAACTCTGTAAGGGTTTTCAAAGCACAAAATGGCGTAGCCATTTTGTGCTTTGAAGTAGATAAGGCGAATCACGGTCTTAATTATATCTGAGCAGCAATTCTCATTATAAAAATAGTTTTTTTTGAAAGCCCATCTTAGTGGGCTTTCAAAAAAACACTTTGGAGTTTCCAGCGTCTTTGGCACTGGAAGCTCCAAAATGTTTTTCATAATGAGAATTGTTGGTGTCTGTCATAAAAAATAGGAGATAGCTTTAGCCGATGATAAAATGAGTATCTGTACTTTCTTATTCCAAAACCATGACCAATTGGCAAATCGCCGCCGAATTTGAAGACATTCTCTATCACAAAGCCGATGGAATGGCAAAAATCACAATTAATCGTCCCCAAATTCGTAATGCTTTTCGACCTAAAACGATTACAGAAATGATAGCTGCCTTTGCTGATGCACGTGAAGATGTCGAGATTGGGGTGGTTTTGCTAACTGGTGCAGGCCCTGCAACCGATGGTAAATACGCTTTTTGTGCTGGGGGCGATCAGAAAGTGCGTGGTGATGGCGGTTATATCTCTGAGTCTGGCGTACCGCGCTTAAATGTACTCGATTTGCAACGTTTAATTCGCACTATGCCTCAGCCTGTAATTGCCTTAGTTGCTGGTTATGCGATCGGTGGTGGTCATGTATTGCATGTTGTTTGCGACCTAACTATCGCTGCCGATAATGCAATCTTTGGTCAAACTGGTCCAATGGTGGGTAGTTTTGACGGCGGTTTTGGTGCTTCATATTTGGCGAGATTGGTAGGACAGAAAAAAGCCCGCGAAATTTGGTATCTCTGTCGCCAATATGATGCTCAAGAAGCTTTAGAGATGGGCTTAGTGAATAAGGTTGTGCCAGTAGAGCAATTAGAATCTGAAGGCATCCAATGGGCACAGGAAATTTTAGACAAAAGTCCCTTGGCGATTCGTTGTCTCAAGTCTGCTTTTAATGCTGATTGTGATGGTCAAGCGGGTATTCAAGAGTTAGCGGGGAATGCGACGTTGTTGTTCTATATGACTCAGGAAGCACAAGAGGGCAAGCAAGCATTTCTAGAAAAACGCAAACCCAATTTTCGTCAATATCCCAAATTGCCATAATACCAAATTAAGAAACCTTATTGGGTTTGGTATTTAATACATAAAAGTGTTGTCATACTTCCGTAAATTGGTATAGCTGTCGCCATTCTTAATTAGGACATAAAACCCAAATAGTGAGAGGGGGGGGGGGGCGGGCCCCCCGCCCCCAATTTTT
>JALQCR010000056.1 GCA_023336205.1 Pseudanabaena sp. Salubria-1 | reverse complement strand
TTATTCTAATTTTTTTTTAAAAAAAAAAAAAAAAACACACCCCCCGCGGGCCGCCCCCCCCCCCCCCCCCCCTCACACTATTTGATCCTAGCTATAAACGAAGGCGGCGCGAAGCGCCGCCTTCGTTTATTTTTAATTTCACCCGATCGCGTGAGGTGGAAAGAGAACTTATTCGAGTAATCTACTTATCAATGAAGCCTTAAACTGACTGCACCCAGCGCACCAACGCTGGGTTTTTATTTGGCAAAAAATATTGGGATAAAAAAAGGAGTCGCTAAGCGACTCCTTTTTTTATCCCAATATGGCAACGCTAAAAAATAGCAAATCTACAAAAATTGTACCTAGCACCGCACCACCAAAAGCCCAGTAACCAAGATCAGGCGATCGCATGGCTCGGTTACCTGTCATCAAGAGCAATGCTGCTAAAGCACAAGCCCAAGTCATGCCCCAAGGTGTTTCTACCAGAGCTAAAGCATTTTTTAGAATTGGTTGAGCGAGGCTGATATCGGCTTCAACTTGCATCAAAGCTTTCCAATTTGGAAAAAGATTTGCGATGTAGAAATAGAAATCAGTAATCGCAGTTCCTAATAATGAGCCAATATAAAACCATCCTCCAACTCGGTAAGCATCTTGACGAGTTGCCCAGATTGCCCAAGGTAGAGCTAAAGCTTCGACAGGCACATGATAGGCTGGCTCCCAACGTAACCAACCCCAATAGAGGGAGCCACATAGCCAAGTGAGGCTAAAGCCCCAGACTAAGCTGCCCCATATTTTAGTTTTTGGGTCTGCTTGGAGATGCTTGGCGATCGCTAGCCAACCGACTGTACAAATCAAGCTCAACCAAGGAGCATAGCGCACAAGGGGAGCTTCAAAAAAGACAGGTACGGATACTAAAAAAAGAGCCGCAAACCAAACTCTCCAATGCTGCACTAAGGAAGCGAGGGAAAGTAAGTATTGCGATAAGTATTGGGGAAACGCAGACGGAACATTTGCAGTTAGGAGTAAAGCCTGAACTGTTGATGTAGAACGTGCTAAGGTGCGCTCCTCTAGTTCAACCTTGTCAGGATTTAAAAACAAAGTATCTTAAAAAGTTATATTAATTTTTATTACTTAATATATTAACAGGCTTTTTTAACCAACCTAGCTTAGCCTCTAGCTTTTTTTAAGATTGTCGCTTACCCATTGCCGAAATTCCTTGAGGGTTTGGCGATCGCCTAGTTCAAATCGCTTCTGCACAAACTCTACTACCACTGCCGCAGGTGAGTTAGGAAAAGACAAGCTATGTTCTATTTTGCGATATTCGCCTTTCTCTAAGCCTAGAAAATCTAAGTTATAGCCGTTGTAGATCCAAATTTCAGGGACTTGAAGTTGTGCGTAGATCGGTAAACGGCGATCGCTAGGGTTGGTAATATCGACTTCTAACACTAGATCGGGTGGCGGATCTTGCCCCATCGTAATTACATTTTGATTGCGAATTGCTGGCTCATTTTGAATGTAATAGCAAGAATCGGGTTCTGCACCAATCTTGAGTTCAGGAATCCGCATCAATAATGAGCCGCATTTGCATAAATCTATTTCTAGCTCATCGGACAGTACCCGAATTAAATCATCAATAAACCGATTGCTGCGCTCATGTAGCGCCATTGGCGACATAATTTCTAAGTTTCCATTGATGTAATGAAATAAAGTGCTGCGGCGATCGCCTATATCTTCCAGCAATTGCTCAAAGGTTTGCCAACTGATGTTTTCTAGCCAGATCCTTTGTTCGGCAATAGGTCGAGATTGCTCAGTATGAGGTGTTGTAATTATTTCAAGAGGCTTAGGAATGGCAATCATGACGACTCACCTCGAAAATTCGATGTTAAAAATCTAGGGTTCTAAATAAATCACTGAGAGCAACCTTGAAATTAGGAATTACGTCTTCGCCATCCAAAATGTCATCACCACGCAGTAGGCGATCGGGTTGGGGGCTATGGTAAACCAGCACAAATTTTTCATCGGGATGGATAATCCATAGCAATCGCGTTCCGCTTGCAAAATATTCTTCAATCTTGGTATGAATTTCTTCAAAGGTATTACCAGGGGAAATAATTTCCACAACTAAATCTGGCGCACCGTCAAAAAATCCTTGGGGCAACCGTTTCAAACCCGTTAGACGTTCTTTGCTTACAAAGGAAATATCAGGCGATCGCTTGTTACCACCTTTCATTTTAAAAGCGGTACTTGAGTCGCAGGTAACACCAAGACGGTGCTGTCTGACAAAAATTTCGATTAAGCCGCCAAGGAATATGCCGATATTCCCATGCTCCATGCCAGAGTTACCCAAAGTTACCAACTCCCCATCAATAATTTCGTAGCGATCGCCGCGATCGGGCAGAGCCATAAACTCTTCATCAGTCCAAATTTTAGCTTTAGCTTGTTCTGTAGCGATCGTCATGGCTTTAATTTCTTTTATCTAGTGTGAACCTATGCCAAGTCTTATAATCCTTTTTCTACTCCAACAATAGTTTCTAGTTCTTCAATTTTATTGAGTAATTGTTGATAGGACGCTGCATCTTGTACGACTAATTCTGCTTTGCCGTTGATGGTTAATACGATAGGGTGTCCCGTATTTCTCATCTGGGTGATGAGTTCGTTGGTATTGCGCTTGAAGGTAGATAGGGGTTGAATGTCTTGGCTGAGGTTAATCATAGGGCTACTGCACTAAATTTGCATTCAATTTAATGCTACCACGAAATAATAAAGTTGGTATTGGTGAACGTGATGAGAGCTTGATTGTAATGGCAATCTCAAAAAAAATTTGATCGCCTGACGGCGAGGGAGGGATAAAGAAGGGTAAAGAAATACGAAGAAGTGCAAAGGGTTGAGGCAAAAGAACAGAGAAGGGAGTCCTCACCGCAAAACGCACACAACCCGAAAACCGATGCTGTCGTCCCGACCACGCGCATAGCTGTAGTTGCGAGACGCAGACCGACAATTCTGAGCATTGCGGAACCACGAACCACCGCGAAGCAGTTTTTTTGTTTCGGGCGCTTCATAATTCTTAATATCATTCATCCAAATAGATGCATCGGTTGGCGCTCTTTCATAATTACCATGCCAATCATCGGCACACCATTCCCACACATTTCCATGCATATCGTATAGACCAAAGGAATTGGCTGGAAAACAGCCAACATCTGTTGTTTGTTTTCTATATTCACCTTTGGGCGCATCACCACAGGGATAGTTCCCATCGTTGTTAACCAATTTAGGCGTAATTGTCTCGCCAAAATGAAAAGGCGTTGTCGTTCCCGCCCGACAGGCATATTCCCATTCTGCTTCACTGGGTAGCCTGTATTCGCGTCCTGAATGCTCAGATAGACGTGCACAGAACTCCCTAGCCTCTAGCCAAGATACTCGCTCCACAGGTCGGCGATCGCCTTTGAAATATGCAGGATCGGGATTTAGTTCTGTTTTTACTTGTGGCAATGCAGCCACTTGTCGCCACTGCGCCTGTGTAACTTGGTACTTACCCATAAAAAAAGTAGGAACATTGACTTGATGCTGTGGACGTTCTCTATCTCCACTCTCTTTTTCAGTTTCAGGTGACCCCATCATAAAGCTCCCCGCAGGAATCGACACCATCTCTAGAGTTATGCCATTACCTAACTCTTCAACAAAATACTCAGCTTTCTTATGAGAAGTACTAATACTAACTTTCTTACTAGCTCCAAAACCTAAGCTCCCTCCCTCTAAACGAATCTGAACTTTAGCAACCTCAAACTCAAAAGTTTTAAGATTACTTTGCTGATTAGGTTGAACAGTTTTTGTTTCAATTGGTTTAGGAGAAGATTTAACTTCTAATGATTTACTCGGCGGTTGCATCGGTGGTTTAACCTCTGCTGACTTACTGGGTTGAGGTGGAGATTTATCGTCTGCTGATTTATTTTGATTTGATGGTTGCCCCTGTGGCTCTTGCCAAATCCTTCTCAGTGCCTTTAGAGCTTGATTATCCGCAGGTGAAACTGCTAAAACCCTTGTCCAGATTTGCTCGGCTAGCTGCAAATCCTTCTCTAGCTCAGCCTCCTGAGCATCCATCTTCAACGCATCAATATCCCGAAGCGTCGCCTGTTTCGGTAACAGAATTAAATGATATTTCGTCGCTGGTTCCACGATCGCATAGGGAGTCTGACGAGGCTTTTTATGCAGTTGATTGATTTCCGCAACCCGATGGCGCAACCTCTGGTATAGCCGTTCGACCGTCGCGCAGTTTCCCTCCCCTTCCAGACGCAAAGCTTCTAATAATGCATAGGTAAACGCCCCCTGTTGCAGTGACTCAATTTCATAGGATCTTTCCGCAGGACTACAAGAAGCAAAAGTAATCACCCCTGCCTGATGTTCTTTACCAATACCCACTCCTTTGTCCTTTAACTCATTGCGACAAGCATCCTGCACAATCACCACATTGTCCGCCCCACAAAGCCGCAACCGCTCAGTTACATAACTCAGAGGAATTGAAGTTCTCTCGATTAGCTCAACATCAGCGCTACTATCCGACAACATCAAATAATCGCGTTCAGCATGACGCAACCCATGCCCACTAAAAAAGAACCATAAATTATCCCCCGCCGCCAGAAAAGGTTTCTTGAAACGATTATTCAAAAAGCGGATTAAGGTCGCATAGTTCGGTTGGGATGGATAGGGCTTACTCGCATCAGCGATCTGCGGCGAGTTATCGGTAAAGAGATAAACATGATCCTTCTCAAATCCCGCCTCATCCACAAACCAATCCCGCATCTTGTCGGCATCTCGCACCGCAAAATTCAGAGATGGCAGATTGTGATATTCATTTATGCCGATGCAAATCGCCCAATTCTTAGCCATCTTTTCGTGTGAACTTGAGTTTGACCGCACCCTTAGCCGACGCATCGCCACCGAATCCTAACAAGCTTACCTTGCCACCACCACTGATTTCCACAGATAGCTCGATTTCCTCCAGTTGCAGCTTCGACTTTGAGCTTTCCGCTCGATCAAAAGACTCTTCCACCACCTCGATAAATTCACCAATATTTTGCTTGAGATCTTCAGCGCTAATATGCGATCGCTTACGACCACCGCGATCGTCACTCGGCGAATCACCATAGTCCGCACCAACATCTACCCCACCTTTACCATCCTCAACCTCTACGGTTTCATCAGTAATAATCCAAATGCCCTTAGGTGTAGTTTGAGTCATGCTTTTACTTTCCGAAATGTGGCTGACCGAAAATGATTAATGCAACTATACAAAAAATACCAACAATTATCTGCCCCCTAGCCCCCAATTCTGGGGGAACCAGAAAATAACAGTCCTTAAAGTCCCCCAGAATTGGGGGATTTAGGGGGCTAGAAAACTCAAAACGTAGACCCAAAAAGGAGGTCGTAGCATCAAGTACTACGACCTCCTTTTTGATAAATAGCCAGAAATATTACAAGGTCAAAGATTGAGGATTAGTTTCAATCAACTTGGCTAGATCTTGTAAGAACTGCGCGGCATGAGCGCCATAGATCACACGGTGATCAGCAGTGAGATTGACTTGCATTTGACTAGCAACCTTGATTGCACCATCCTTAGTTGCCACAACTTGAGGACGAGAACCACCGATCGCTAAAATTGCACCCGTATTAGGAGGCAAAATCGCATCGAAGCGATCAACACCAAACATCCCCAAGTTAGAAATAGTAAATGTGCCAGAGTTATATTCTTCGGGTTGCAATTGCTTAGCACGGGCGCGATCGACTAAACCTTTCCAATTGCGAGAAAGGGTATACAAATCAGTTTGATCGGCATTTTGCAACACAGGCGTAATCAAACCACCATCATCCATCGCCA
The DNA here is from genome assembly GCA_023336205.1 of Pseudanabaena sp. Salubria-1. GTDB lineage: Bacteria > Cyanobacteriota > Cyanobacteriia > Pseudanabaenales > Pseudanabaenaceae > Pseudanabaena. Next base: position 35,173 of record JALQCR010000056.1, on the reverse strand, counting down.
CTGCCACGGCAACATTAATATTGCTCTTGTACTCGATACCGCGATCGCTAAGGCTAGCATTCACTAGAGGATGCTTTTGCAGAGTTACCGCTACAGCCTTTGCCAAAAGTGCGGTCATGGTCACGCCCTTAGACTTAACTTGCTTATAGAGAACATCCAGAGCATCAGTAGTAATCGTGTAACCCACACGGAATGTCGGCACTGAGATGCTCTGATTCATGTTATTGATCACAGCCTTTTGCAAAGTTGTTAAGGCTTGAGCAGTTCCTAGCGCAACGGGAGCCGCCGCTTTTGCAGGAGCAGGTGCAACAGCTTTTGCAGGAGCAGCTGAGACTTGAGCTACAGGAGCAGGCGCAGGCGTAGAGGCGGGACTTAAAAATGCTTCCACGTCAGCAGCAGTAACTCGTCCATTAGGACCTGTACCCGAAATCTTGGCTAAATCAATACCGTTATCCTTGGCAATGCGTTTAGCTCTAGGAGAAACGATCTGGCGACCAGATGGTGCGGCTGGTGTAGATTTGCGAGGAGAGGAAACAACCACATCAGGGATTGAAGCGACGGATGCAGTTGTGGGTGCAGAAACTAGCTTGGCAAGTGGCTCTTCAGATTCTTTTGGTGCAGCTTCATCACTTTTCTTAGTCGCCTTTTTCTTGGCCTCTTCGATTTCTTCTTTGGTTTCTGCAACATAGGCGATCGCCGAACCAACAGGAGCAGATTCGCCTGCGGGAGTGAGAATTACGCCAAGATAACCTTCGTAGAAGGTTTCGACATCCATATCGGCTTTGTCAGACTCTACAATCACGACAGTTTCGCCTTTTTCCACCTTGTCACCAGGCGATTTCACCCAAGAGGTAATTTTGCCTTCGGTCATAGTGGAGCTAAGCGCGGGCATGAAAATTTCGTAAATCATAGGGAATTTGTAAAAATCTATTGCACAACTAACAAAGTCAACGGCTGTCAACGTCTAGGTCGCTAAGCCATCATAAATCTTAACTTGTTTTTGCGATCGCTTACAGTAATTCTCGGTTCAAAGATAAAAGGCGGCGCGAAGCGCCGCCTTTTATCTTTAGTTTTTTCTTACACACAAAGCGTTATCAAACTTATTCGTTCATTTCTCGATAAATTGTGGCAGTAGCGGGTGAAGCTTGAGTCAGGTATTGGAAAATCCAGAATTTAAATAATCCATCTAGAAATACGGGAACTGTTGAGATAAAAGATTGCGCCAAGATTTTATTTTCAGGTAATCCGAAATGATTAAATAAAACTGTTAACAAGGCATCCCATCCTTCGCTAGAGTGGAATCCTACAAAGGTATCGGTTGCGATAATAATCAGAAAGGCTTTAGCATTGTCATTAAGACTATAAAGAACTTCATCTAGAAACTCTTTAATAGTTTCTAATTCTTTGCGACCTGAAAGTAGAAAAAGGTAAAAGACAAAAGCAGCAGTAATATCGGATAGTAAGTTCTTAACTCCATCAAGGCTTTCAGTGTTGAACCTTTTTAAAACTTTGATCGATTCTTCCTGTATCAATTTTTCAAGTTCTTCTGATTGTTCTGAAGCTGTCTTTTTAGCATTGACTTTACCTTCTTCTGATTGTTCTGAGACTGTTTTCTTAGGACTGTTTATAGGTTCTCCCGATTGTTCTGAAACTGTCTTTTTAGAATCATTAGTTTCTTGTTTCTCTTGCGATTGTTCCATCACAATTGTTTTAATCATGTAATCAAATTCAATTCGCTCTTTGGCTAGTCGCAATGTATTAAAGGCTTTTTCCTCAATTGCAGGACTAAACTTGACAGTCATATTATTAGAATCAATAAAACTATTGATCATTGGACTAAAAATCACTGCTTTTGATAAAAACTGCACGGCGATTACAGAAATCACGAGAACTATAATGTAGCGTAAAGCCTGATTAATCCGCTGTCGTGACTGTCTCAATTCTTCAACAATATCTTTTTCATAATCAATATATGAGCCACTAAGATTACGTTTAACCCGATCAAAAGCTTTAAAAAATGACCCAGGCAAAATACTCTTTTCTACAGATGTGACCTGTTGAGGAGGTCGTCTATAACTCTTAGACTTAGTATTTTTAAAGAGTTGAAACTTTTCTTCAGTTTCTACTTCAGTTTCTTCTGACTCTATGCTTTTACTGTTAGGTAAGTTTGTTTTGACTGAAGGTTTAACAACAACATCAATAGTCTGAGCGCTTGCACTGGTATATCTTTCGAGAGTGTAGTCAATAAAGGCAAGTTTCTGATAAATAGAAAATCTTCGACTGTTTCCAGCAAGTTGATTTGCTGACAATTGTCCATTGCCGACGGGATCATTTTCCTGATCGTTGGCTGCATATTTGGCGATCGCTGTATTGGCAAGATTACTGGAGCTTTGAGTCTGCAAATAGGGCAGTGAGGCACTAAGTTTGTAGAAATTTAGTCGTGCATTAATTGTTCTGAGATACTTCTGAAGCTGGATCTCAAAAACACTAAATACATTGCTACCAAAGCTTCCGTCATTAGAAATTTTATTACCTTTAAAGGTTTCTTCTTCAATCCGCTTGATGCTGACAGCCGCTTCAAAAGCCTCGTCAATTGATCTTTCAGGGGTGTTCTTAACCCACGAGAAGATATTTTGTAAGGGAGAGGCGTTATTGTCGGGTGAGTTAGATTTCATAGTGGGGCGATCGCTACAGTGCCTAGAATAATCGAAAAACTAAATAGTAGAGGTTATAATTCGCACCTCTTTTATTTTCTAATCTAAAAAACGTACTGCCCACGCATCGCTACGGTGTACACACCAGAAATATGCAAATCTCATCAATTACCCCACCCTAACCCTCCCCTTGCAAAGGGGAGGGAACAAAATTTCTGGTCTTCCCCCTTTGCAAGGGGGAATTAAAGGGGGTAAGTCCGACTTGTGTGTACACGGTAGCCTTGCAAAGGGGGATACGGTTTTTTGGGTTTTATATTTCTTAGATACTTATACGGGGATTTCGATCCTAAACTCTGTCCCTACTCCGACTTTAGAAAAGCATTCCAATCGCCCTTGATGCTTCTCTACCACAATTTGATAACTAATTGATAGCCCCAATCCTGTGCCTTTGCCCACAGGCTTCGTTGTAAAGAAAGGATCAAAAAGTTTTTTGAGAATATCTTCAGGAATACCACGCCCATTATCGACAATGCGGATCACCACTATTAGCTGATGATTTTCAGTTGTGGGCGGCTTCAACTCAGTAATGATCGAAATTTCACTGGCTAGGTGCTGGGCAATATCAGTAGCATGATCACGATTTATAATACTTTCATCGATCGCATCGATCGCATTGCTTAAAATGTTCATAAACACTTGATTAAGTTGCCCCGCGTAAGCATTGACAATCGGGATATTGCCATAACGCTTAGTTAAATTAATCGCAGGGCGATCGCCATAAGCTTTAAGGCGATTTTGCAGAATCAGTAACGTACTATCTAAGCCTTCATGGATATTAAAGGGTTTTCTTCCTTCTTGGTCAGTGCGCGAAAAATTTCGTAAAGACAAGACTATTTGGCGAATGCGGTCAGCTCCAATTTTCATTGATGTCAGCATTTTCGGCAGATCTTCTTGGAGAAACTCCAGATCGATCTCATTGAGAAATTTGGCGATTTCGGGGACTGGTTCTGGATAATTTGTTTGATAAAGAGCGATCGCATCTAGCAGATTTTGGACAGAACGGTTGGCATGGTTGAGATTGCCATAGATAAAGTTCACAGGATTATTAATCTCATGGGCAACCCCTGCTACTAATTGACCAAGACTAGACATTTTTTCGGTCTGAATCAGTTGGCTCTGGGTTTTTTGCAAATCAGCAAGGGCTTTTTCGATCAGTATGGCTTGAGCTTGGGCATTGGCTGCATTTGTCTTAGCAGAGTCAAATAGCTCGGCTTGATCGATCGCAATTGCCAATTGGTTCGCCACTGCTTGCAATAGTTCTACCTCATCCGCGTCCCAAGGACGACTACCGTGACAATGCGCGGCAACAATCACCCCTAATTTTTGCGATCGGGTTTTGATCGGTACAAGTAATTGCGAAGTAAAGCCTCTTTCAGCAAGAAGCATCCGACTGATATTATCCAGTTCTGGATTAGTGTAAATCGACTGAATCTGAATAATTTCTTGACTAAGCAAACGCTGACCAAATTGAGCCAATTGAGACAGAGGATAACTGGTAGCAGCATCAAGAAAGTTATGACTAGCCGCAAAATGTACAAGCTGAAACTCTGGCGGATTAGTATTGGGCACATGCCAAAAGAAATTGCATAGATCGATCAGCAATAGATCCTGTATTTCATTGACGGCTGTAGCAAGGATCGTATCTAGATCAAGGGAATTGCGAATCTGGCTAGTAAGGCGACGGTTTAACATTTCCTCTCGTCTGACCAGATCTTTATAACTTTGACGAGATCGCTCTAGTTCCCTTTCGGCGCGATGGCGTTCCCACTGCTCCTTTTTGCTATCGCTAATATCATGGGCAACAATCACAATATTTTGAACATTACCCTGTCCATCGCGCATCACACTGCCTGATGATTCTAAAATTCTCCAACTTCCGTCTTTATGCTGCATCCGATATTCTAAAGATTTCCCCACACCCGTTTTTAAGGTTTCTGCCGCCGCCTTTAATACTTGCGCTTGATCATCGGGATGAATCTTATCGTAAGCCCATGTACCTTTAAGTTCTGCCGATGTATAGCCCAAGACTCTCTGATAGGAGGGGCTATTGTAGATCCGATAACCTTTAGCATCGATCACTGCAATTAAATCGGCAACATTTTCCATAATCGATCTAAATAGGCGATCGCTTTTTAGTGCTGATAGATCTGATTTATCAGCCTCACGCCTTGGATGTTGCTCTTCTGTTAGATCGATACTTGCGTCCGTCATAATGAATTTTTAAAGATAGGACTGCATGAAATCAAATTAAGTTTGCCTAACTGTGCAACCAAATGCAATAGCATTTTTAAGTGGCTAATTTAGTTTTGAGTGCAATGTTAAATCTTAATTTAAATCGTAATTTAGAAAGAACCAGCAATCTAACAAACCAGAAAATAGATCTTGTCTCTCGAAGATCTTGGTGGTTTAAGGGCGTAACGTTCACAATCGCTTGCTTACTCGTAACTTGTTTAACGATGATATCGGCGATCGCGCCAAGCATAGCAGCACTGCCAACCAAAAGTGCGATCAAAGATCCTCGTGTAATCTTGAGAAATGCTTTACCGATTGATAGCGAGGTGCTGCGCGATGTCCAGCGTACCTTAGAGCAAATGCCTCGCCAAGCAAATCTGAAGCGCTGGAGCAACCTCAAAAGAGATATTGACACGATCTCAAAAACCCTAAGCCAAAATCAGTCGCAGTTAATTACTGAAGTTAGCAGCGATCGCCAAGGATTAGTAACTGAACATTTGTCGAGCTTAACGACAGCCCTTGTCCCTCTACAAGAAGCGATCGCAGTCAAAGACCGTAACAGTGTTAAAGCTTTATCGGAAAGAGCCTTGGACTATGTAGGTTTGGTCGAATCAGACTTTATTCAAGCCTTCCCCTTTGAAGTTCCTGCCCAATATGCTCAATTGCCCCAACTCAAGGGACGAGCCCTAGTGGAGATATCCACTGAAAAAGGTAATGCCACGATTACAGTCGATGGCTACAATGCACCAGTCAATGCAGGTCAATTTGTTGATCTTGTTCAGAAGGGCTTTTACGATGGTCTAACTTTCACGCGAGCCGACGAAAACTATTACTTGCAGACGGGCGATCCCGATGGTGCAGCCGATGGTTATATCGATCCTAAAACCAAAAAATATCGAACCGTCCCAATCGAAGTGCGCCTCCCTGATCAAAAAGTTCCTACCTATGGCAAAACCTTTGAAGAACAAGGTTTGTCAGGTACATTACCCGTACTGCCTTTTGCCGCCTTTGGGACTGTTGCTATGGCACATCCTAATGATGATGCTAATGCTGGATCATCACAGTTTTTCATCTACTTATTTGAGTCTGAGCTAACTCCCGCAGGTTTGAATTTGCTTGATGGCAACTATACAGTTTTTGGTTATGTCACCGATGGCAAGGAAACTTTGGATAAACTAAGACTAGGCGACAAAATTTTGTCAGCCCGTGTCATTAGTGGCGCTGAAAATCTTATTAAGTAATGTAGGTGGGCGCTGCCCAATTACATCATGATCACAACCAGAGGAAAACTAATTTAATGGGTACTCCCCGCACTGAACCGTATATTTTAAGCTTGCCAAATCCTAGTAGCGCAATCTGTCTAGCTGGGACACGCGAGGAAAACTTAAAACTACTTGCAGAAACAACAGGTGTGCGGATAATCATGCGGGGGCAAGACCTATTAATTGATGGCACAACAGAGCAGATCAACCTTGTTGAACAAATGGTTAATGCCTTAAAACCATTGTGGTCACAGGAAAAAACGATCGCAGCTGTGGATATTCGAGCTGCTCGTGATGCGATCGCGGAGGAACGTTCTGGCGAATGGCGCGATCGCGCCACTATTTCTCGTAATCGTCGTGGTGACTCAGTGCAGCCACGCACCTATCGCCAGCAGCAATATGTGCGAGCGATGGAAAATCACGATTTAATCTTTGGCGTGGGGCCTGCGGGTACTGGAAAAACCTATCTCGCCGCAGTTGCTGCGGTGAGCGCATTGCAAAGCAATAAATTTGAGCGGATTATCCTTACTCGTCCCGCAGTTGAGGCAGGCGAAAGCCTCGGATTTCTCCCTGGGGACTTACAACAAAAAATTGATCCCTATTTGCGACCGCTCTACGACGCGATGAACGAAATGATTGGAGCAGAGAAAGTTCCGCAATTAATGGAGCGTGGCATTATCGAAGTCGCACCTCTTGCCTATATGCGTGGACGTACTCTCAGTAACTCATTCATCATTGTTGATGAGGCTCAAAACACAACCGCTGCCCAAATGAAAATGGTCTTAACTAGACTGGGCTTTAAATCGCGTATGGTCGTCACGGGCGACATTACCCAGATTGATTTACCCCGCCATCAAAAATCTGGCTTAATCATTGCCATGAATATTCTGAAAGGAGTCGAAGGAGTTTCCTTTAACTTATTTGATAAAAATGATGTAGTGCGTCATCCTCTAGTGCATAACATCATCGCCGCTTACGAAAACGCAGAAGCAGATTAACTTAAGCTCCAAGAATTCTGTTAAACGTAGGGGCAATTCATGAATTGCCCCTACGTTTAACAGAATTCTTAGTTCTCATTTCAGGGCAAAGCGCTGTAAAACTATGAACTACGAATCAATTTCTGAAGATATTAAAATCACTGTCAAACTATTTGCGATTTTCCAAGAGGTACTCGCTACCGATGAAATGCAAATTACGCTAACGTCAGGTACAACGGTGTCACAAATATTCGATCACCTAGCTAGTCAACACCCACACCTTGAGAAATGGCGATCGCTAACTCGTTATGCAGTGAATCTCAATTTTGTCGAACCACAGACAATTCTGAAAAATGGCGATGAGGTAGCACTGATCCCCCCCGTGAGTGGTGGATAAACAAACAAAGCACAATAGTGGCTTTGTTTGTTTTTGGGCTGATCAGCTCTGTCCAGACCAGTCAAGTAAGCCACTAAACTGATGCAGGTCAATAAAACTAAGCTGTAACAAAATCATCAGCAAGGGACCTTCCTGTCGAGCTTGCCAGCGTTTGGCAACTGCCAACTGCTCACGGTCAACGACAGACAGTTCTAGCAGGTGTCTCTCTAAATCTTCTTGGCGACTAGCGATCGCGTATGTCTGGGAGTGATAACTCATTGAAATCAAAGAACTAATTACTTAGGCGATTTGGATTAATAGCGTAGCGCAACTTACCATATCTATCAACGTCCGTCAAAGTTATTTTTTATCAGGGCATAAACTGAAAAATACGAGGTGTGGCAAGTCGCATCAAATCCCATATTTTTGGTTTGACGAATCTTAATGCAAGTAACCTTAGTTGTCAGATATAGCAATGAAAGAGATCGCTAGGACAAATCAAAACCCAAATAAATAAAGGCGGCGCGAAGCGCCGCCTTTATTTATTTGGGTTTTATGTCCTAAGCAAAACTTTCATTGCTATATGTCAAAAGATTTTGACAAAAAACAACTGATATAATCTCTAAAAGCACATACTAAATTTAGTAAACTTTTAACATTTAAAAATTACTGCATCGTGTGTCTTAGCAATTATCATTACAAAAATCGGTTTTGAGGCAAGTCCGCTGACAGCGGACTTGCCTCAAAACCGATTTTAGGGTTTGTAACGCTTACAGCGTTACAAACCCTAAAATCGGTTTCATAATTTAGAATTGATTACAGTTGTGCATGTGTCTAAATTGCTTTGCTTTTGATCTTGGGCGCTTCTAAATAATTTGTTTGCTTTAGCAAAATTTCCCTACATGGACAATTCCAAATTTTCTGAAGAAATATCCACGAAAGACTGGCAAAAGCTCCAGCAGGAAGTCAAAAGCCTACGAATGCAAGTCAGCCGACTTCAAATGGAAAATAGCGATCTGGAAAACTCATTATTAACCGCAGTTGAACATGGCGATCTGGTTGAAGCAGAGCTTCTAGATGTTAATAAAAGACTAAAAAGTGAAATCATTGAGCGCAAAATGGCTCAAGCTACTTTGCAATCGATATTAGAAATTGTCTATCGAGATAAAAGTGATCTCGAAATTATGCTAGCGACTAGCACTGAGCATGGTGATGCGATCGAATATGAGCAATACAATCGCGCTGTCGAGACTATGCACCAAAGTGAGGAGCAGTTTAGATCGATCGCTGAGTCAACCAGTATGGCTATGCTCGTTAGTAGACTCTCTGATAGTGCGATCACCTACGCTAATACCAGTGCTGGCACAATCCTCCAAAGAGAATCCCACGATTTAATCCAGCGATCGATTAAAGATCTTTACTACTTACCAGCAGAATGGGAGATTTTACAGCAGCATCTTTGGCAAAACCAAAAAGTGCGCGACTATGAGATTCGGCTATGCAAAGCTAATCAAGAACCCTTGTGGGTGCTAGCATCTGTGCATCCACTATGGCTAAAAGGCGAGCAAGTTTTATTAAATACTTTCTACGATATTACGCTGCTTAAAAAGACAGAACTAGCCCTACGCGAGTCAGAAGCTAAACTCCGAGAACAAGCTAATCTCTTAGAACAACGAGTTGAGGAACGGACGTATGACCTCAAGATTGCCAAAGAAGCCGCCGAGTCAGCAAGTCGTTCTAAAGCCGCCTTTTTAGCAAATATGAGTCACGAGTTGCGTACTCCTCTAAATGCAATTCTTGGTTTTGCTCAGCTTATGCTCTATGACCAAGAGTTAAATGAGCAACATCAGACAGATCTCCAAACTATCTGTAATAGTGGCAACCATTTACTGGCGATGATTAATGACATTTTAGAAATGTCAAAGCTGGAAGCTGGAAGTGTCCTTCTTCGCGAGAAGGAATGTTCGCTATACGACATTGTAGATACCGCAAGAGATATGTTGTATCTGAAGGCTCAAGAAAAAGATTTATCCTTCGATGTGAGTATTCAGCCCGATGTTCCTCCCTATATCTATACCGATGAAGGTAAATTACGCCAAATATTAATCAACCTAATCGGTAATGCGATCAAATTTACGGACTCAGGACATATTCTTGTGCGTGTGGAAGTTCGCAACTTACCAGAAAATATAGCGAAAATAGCTGGAGAAGCTTCCGAAATCCCTCGTTGCTTGTGTTTTGAAGTGGAAGACACTGGAGCAGGTATTTCGGAAACAGATGTTTTAACTCTATTTCAGCCCTTTGTCCAAACGGATTCTGGTAAGCGATCGCAGGAAGGAACTGGACTAGGACTATCGATTAGTTATAACTACGTGAGGCTAATGGGTGGACAAATGTTTGTCATCAGTAAAGTTGGCGAAGGTTCTACATTCAGATTTTATATTCCTGTTAAGTCTTTGGATCTGTTTAGTCTCGACTCTACGACTAAATCACTGCGTCGAGTAATCGGCATTGAGGGTAATCAGGGCTACCGCATTTTAATCGCTGAGGATATGCGTTTGAACCGACAACTCTTAACGAGAATTTTGTCACCGCTAGGAATAGAAGTGCGCGAAGTTAGTAATGGACAGGATGCGATCGAAGTATGGCAATCTTGGTCACCTCATTTGATCTGGATGGATGTTAGGATGCCGATCATGAATGGGCAAGAGGCTGCATCGGCAATTAGGGAAATTGAGTCAATGAGGAACATTCCCAATTCACAGAAAGTCCGAATAATTGCTTTAACAGCCAGCTTAGTTGATTTTAGAGAAGAGAATTTATTTCTAAATGGGTTCGATGGATTTCTCTCTAAACCATTTACTGAAGATAAAGTTTTTGAAAGAATGGCAGAGCATCTAAACTTAAAATATATTTATAAGTAGCTAGATTAACCCTACTAAGGCGACTTTTGAATTATTGGGTGGAAAGAAGTCGAAAGATATAGCAGTAATACCACAGCACAAAATGGCTACGCCATTTTGTGCTGTGGTATTACTGCTATAGATAGATGTCAATGATTGCTTGGCTATACTTTGGTGTGGCGAACTGCGGATAGAAGCCCATACTCTAAGCCTTCTACAAGAGCTTTACAAGAAGCATCGATTATATTATTTGACACTCCAGCCGTTGACCAGCGCCTTTTACCATTACTGAATTCGATTAATACTCTAGTAACTGCATTAGTTCCAGAATCACTATTTAGAATGCGCACTTTATAGTCAGTTAGATAGAAATTCGCAATTTCAGGATAGAAGCTAACCAGAGCTTTGCGAAGAGCGATATCAAGGGCTGCGACTGGTCCATTCCCTTCGGCGGCTGTAAGATGCTCTTCATCATTGACCATCACCTTAACAGTAGCTTGGGAACCGACCAATCCGTTGATGTGAGTCGATTCCGTAGAGCAGTAAACATGAAAACTGCTAATTGTAAAAAATTTAGGGCGATCGCCTAATGCTTCGCGAACCAATAGTTCAAAACTTGCTTCCGCTGACTCAAACTGATATCCGAGTTGTTCGAGTTCCTTCGTCATCTGCAAGATTTGCCGACAGGCGGGATCTTCTTTGCGTAGGCAAATGCCGAAGGTTTCGACTTTGGAGATCACATTGCTGATACCTGCCTGTTCAGAGATAACGATGCGGCGATTGTTACCGATACTTTCAGGAGCAATATGCTCGTAGGTGAGGGGATTGCGCTGCACGGCACTGACATGGATGCCACCCTTATGGGCAAAGGCTGAAGCACCCACAAAAGGAGCATGGTCATCAGGCGCAAGATTAACAATTTCGCTGACTTGGCGAGAGACTTCGGTGAGTTGAGCTAATTTTTCTGCATCAATGCAGTCATAGCCCATTTTTAGTTGCAAATTAGGAATCACGGTGCAGAGATTGGCATTGCCGCAGCGTTCACCATAGCCATTAATAGTTCCCTGAACCATCGTTGCTCCATGCTGGACAGCTGCGATCGCATTAGCGACAGCCAAGCCAGCATCGTTATGGGTATGAATGCCAATTTGCGGGCTACTTCCCCATTGACGTAACCGCTCATTCACAACTTCGGTAATTTTTGCCACTTCATCGGGCAAAGTACCGCCATTGGTATCGCAGAGGACAAACCACTCAGCTCCAGCATCAAGAGATGCTTTTAAGGTTTGTAATGCATAGTCAGGATTGTTTTTGTAGCCATCAAACCAATGCTCAGCATCATAGATCAGACGGCGATCGCAACTTTTTAGGTAGGCGATCGTATCGCTGATCATGGCAAGATTTTCTTCAAGGGTTGTACGTAATCCCTCAATGACATGAAGATCCCATGATTTACCAAAAATAGTAATCCACTTGGTTTCAGCAGCAATAATTGGTACGAGCATCGGATCATCCTTTGCCTTGATTCCTGCTCGTCTTGTCGAACAGAAGACCACTAGCTCGGCACTACTAAGGCGATATTCTTGCATTCGTCGGAAAAATTCGCCATCCTTAGGATTTGCACCTGCCCAACCACCTTCGATAAAGGCAACTCCCATCCGATCGAGGCGAACTGCTATGCGCACCTTATCTTCCACTGACAGCGACAACCCTTCGCGCTGTGTGCCATCGCGAAGGGTCGTGTCGTAGATCAAAATGTTTTGATTTTCCATTTTTTAATTTTTTTAATATACAATCCCACAACCTTTAGGGGCGGCTACGCAGACTCTAAGAAACCATTTAAGAATTGTAGTTTTTGCCCCCCTAGCCCCCCAATTCTGGGGGGAGCCATATTTAAGTCCCCCAGAATTGGGGGATTTAGGGGGCTAGACGCTTAGAGCTTCAAACGAGATTTTCAGTATTATGGAATTCTTAAATAGGTTCTAAAGGTTATTGTTTATTTACCCATAGCCTTGACTAAGAAAATGCCACCAAAGTACAAAATGGCAACTGCGCCAGCTAGCAAACTTTGGGTCATGGGATCTGTTGATGGAGTTAACACTGCGCCGAGGATGACTGCGCCAAGTACCACATAGCGCCAACCAGCAAGCATTCGGGTGGAATTGACAATACCTGTCATTGCTAATAAGGCTTGAATAACGGGGATTTGAAATGCTAAGCCAGTACTAAATAACAGTAATAGTACAAATTCAAAATAGCGATCGATTGACCAAAACTGCTCAACCACATCGCCGCCATAGCTAATAAAGAAATTAAGGGCGGCTGGGATAAGTAACTCGTAAGCAAAGACAATGCCAAGGACAAATAAAATACTAGAGCCAAAAACAATTGGCGCGATCGCTCGTTTTTCTTTGCGGGTTAGCCCTGGCAGAATAAATCGTACAATTTGATACAAGATAGCAGGGCTTGCTACCAATAAGCCACTATAGCCAGCAACTTTGATCGAAACAAAAAAGTATTCCCCAGGTGCAAGTTGTAAAAATTTTACTCCCTGAGCAGGAATCTCTAGTAGAGCCACAATCTTGTTTACGAAGGCAAAGCAACCAATGATCGCCACAAAAATGGCAATTAAGGCATAGAAAATCCGCGATCGCAATTCTTCGAGGTGATCAAATAAAGACATCTCGACATCTTCAATTACTTCTAGATCTTCATCAACAATTGGAGGATCGACAACAGCGATCGCAGCCTCATTTACGTCCTCAATGGATTGTGTGTTAGACAAATCCTTTGGTTGATCTGCTTCAGTTACTGTCTCTAGCATGGTGTCGTTACTAAAATCTACTTGTCGATTGCTTAACCCGATTGCTTAACAAACTATCAAATAATCGAAGTATATCGTTACTATAGCAACCAAACACAACTTCAAAACCCAAAAAGCGTGAGGCGGGGCAAAGCAGCCCCTCACGCTTTTTGGGTTTTATGTTAAATTTCTGACATTTAGCTAGAGCGAAACAGTAAAAAATGGTAGGTTAAGTAAGGGCAAGGAAATATTACATGTTGCAGTTCACCATGTTAAATTTCAGGGGCAGTAAATGGCTTCATTCAAAATTTTAGGTTTATTGGCGATCGCGAGTACTGTATTTTCCTTAAATGCAGACTCTCTGACAGCACAAGTGACAATTGGCAATAGTTCTCCCAATGCCTTGTCTCCAGCTCATCAGATGCTACTGGAAATGCAACAGAGCAATGCTCCTGCCGTTGGCGGCGGCAGTATGCAGTTGTTAAGATTTACAGATAGAGATGTTTCATTTGCCCCTTTAGAAGGATTAGATAGGCTCTTCAATTGGCAAGTTTCAGAGGAAGAGGGCGTTGCACCTGAAAAAACTATGGGCGATCGCGTTGAAAAATTCAAGTTAAATCAGCGACAGCAAATAGTTTCTGATAGCAAGATGTTTCAAGCAATTAATCGCATTAAAAGCCAGAATTAACGGCAGTGCTTTGCGCTAAAACACGTAAACCTAAAAGCTGTTTCGCCCGCTACGCGGGCGAAACAGCTTTTAGGTTTGGGTAAAACATTTGCGCCGTGATCTGAGACAATTAAAATTATATTTTTTTATCGATTTAAATCGACTTAATTTATTTGTTTTTTAGATAATATAACTAGCTATGTTTGACATTCCAGAACTGAACTCACTCGAAGAGGCAACCCCTCAAGAATTAGCAGAAATGATCTCTGAGTTAGAGCAGTTTCGCGAAAGAATTGTAAATGATACCCTCGCTACAGCACAGCGAGCCAAAATCATGAAAAGCCAAGCTCTAGCGACTTTAGAGCCAAACCTAGCCAAAATTGATTCTACTCTCCAGACACTTCGCCAACAGCAAAGTAAAGCCTAAACACTTTCCTTTAATTTCGTCATCGACACTTAACAATGGATAATCAAGTTCTAGATATTCAAGCAGCGAACGATATTCTAATTCAAAAAGTAAATGAGCAAATTTCTCTTGGGACTTTCGACAATAGCGATCGCCAACTCCTCAGCCAACTAGTCGAAGGGCTAGGCGATCCTAGGGGTCTAGTTAGGCTTAGGTTTGCCGAAACCATAGGAGAAATTGGCGAATTATTTACCCCTTTTCTAACAGAAGCACTAGCTAATCACTCGAATGTAGTCCTTCGTAGAGCGGCTGCTAAAACCCTAACAATCATTGCCGATCCAAGTGCAGTGCCAAGCTTAATCCATTCTTTTCTGAATGATCCTGATACGGTTGTGAGAAGTTCATCAGCGGGAGCATTAGCCAGAACTGGTGAGGATTCAGCAGAAGCTTTACTTGAGATTTTGGAATCTCCTGATCAACCTCAAGATACTAAAGGTCATGCTGCATGGGCTCTAGCCTTTATCGGCGCTGATGCTGCGGAACATCTATATAAAGCTTTGAATTCTGAATCTCTTGATGTTCGTTGTGCGGTTATTGGCGCGATTGGTCATGTCGCTCAAGAGCAGCTAGATGAGAAATCTTGCAATATTCTTGTGTCAGCAATGACTGATCCTGAGCCGATTATTCGGACTGAGGCTACTGCGGCTTTTGGTCAAGTTAATTATCCTCCAGCAATTCCGCATCTAATTTTAGCCCTACAAGATTCTGATTTAGGTGTTCGCAAAGCAGCAATTAATGCACTTGGCAAGATTGGCAATCCAAGCGTCATCAAATCTTTGCAACCATTATTAGATGATGAACTAGAGGTGTTAAGAGTACTAGCAAAATTAGCGATCGCTCAAATCAATCGTCAGGAACAAGACTAAACAAAATAAAAAAGGGCGCTAAGCGCCCTTTTTTATTTTGGGGAATAAGCGATCGCTTGTTCGACATTGGCTGTCACGCTTTCGCATATTGTATCGATTGGCAAATCATTCAAGTCATGTCCAAATGGATTTTCGATTTCGTTGCCAATTTGTTCAATCCCTAAAAGGATAAAACTAACCAAACCAACTGCGATCGCTGTTAACCATTCGATCTCCACAACAAGGTGGAATGGTAACCCAATACAGTAAATTAAAATCAATCGTTTTAAATAGATGCAATAGGCAATTGGTAATGGAGTTCTCAGAATCCTTTCACAACTGGTTAGCCCTTCTACCAGAGCATTGAGATGACTATTCATAGTTACAAAATAATTAGTATCAATGCGATCGCTTTGCACTTGCTTTTGCAAATAGTCTCCCAACCATAGCGTCAATTCTAAAGGAGCATTTTTAGAGCTACGTAGCTTTATGATGTCTTCTTCAAGAAGGATTTCATCAAGCTCGTTCTCGATCGCTTCACTACGAAGATGGCGTTTTGTCGCGATCGCAAAAGCTGTTAGTAACTTGATCGATTTTTCTCTTTGCTGCTTTTCCTCTTCAGGACAGTTAGTTGAGATTTGCATTAATCTGGATAAATTGCGAATATTCACCACCAGAGTTCCCCATGCTTTGCGTCCTTCCCAATAGCGATCGTAAGCAGTATTTGTCCGAAACACCAAGAGCAGTCCTAAGACTAGATTAAAGACAACATTATTAGTTAGATCACCCAAAACCTTGAGAGAGATCTGTGGTTCATAGTAGTGAAAGAGCGAGACTCCAAAGGCAAATCCTGCAAAAATCAACACTCTTGGTAAAATAATCGGCGCAACAGAACCCTGAAACTTAAATGCAAGATTGAACCACTTCAAAGTCATAATCTTGATAGGCGTGAAAAATTGATAGGTTCAAGAATTGTATAATGCTTTGTAGTCTAAAGTTGGCACTAAGTGCCAACTTTAGACTACAAAGATTCGCCGCGTCGATAGAGTTCGCGGGCATAGTCTGTCCATGTGCCTTGTCCCCAGTAGCGGAAGCAGCTAGTTTGGACTAGGAGATTGTAGAGCAGAGATTGCTGGTAGTCCGATCGCTTAGTAATTGAGGGATCTTTTGCCACCAGTGGATCATATTTTTCATGGAACTTAGCACTAAGTTTATTCATTGGCTCCAATACGTTTTCATAGCCATG
Source organism: Pseudanabaena sp. Salubria-1 (assembly GCA_023336205.1). Classification (GTDB taxonomy): domain Bacteria; phylum Cyanobacteriota; class Cyanobacteriia; order Pseudanabaenales; family Pseudanabaenaceae; genus Pseudanabaena. Next base: position 18,682 of record JALQCR010000056.1, on the reverse strand, counting down.
TACCCAACTCATGCTATTTGTCCATGATGCGCCATCCATATGAAATTGATGGTCACTTGCTTTTAGTTCAGTAATTGCTTGTTCAACGTTAGCAGTGCTGAGATTACTGCGATCGCCGCTTTGATCGACCTTATTCCATACTTTATGCTGTTGTACCGCTTGAACGACAGGGTAATCAAGGGGACTTACGCCAGCCGCTTCAATCATTTCCAGATATTCAGTTCCATTTAGTCCGACAACACCTGAACTTCCACGACCATTATTTTTAAGTTGATCCCAGACCAATGGATAATCACGGGGAAACTCATTCATCATTACGCCGCCATTCTCGCCATCGGCAATTTGCGACACGAGAGAAGGTACGGAAATATTACCAATCATCTGTCTACTACGACCTTTTGCCTCATGATAAGGCTGCATCTGGGCTACAAGCTTCGTATCTGAGCCTTGAGTCTTAATCAGAGCAGTGATACTAATCGATTCGCCATTGGAATTCATGGCAATGAGACGATTAGGTAAATATTTCTGATCTTGGGTGAGTCCTGAGCCATCAAGACGTTCTACAGAGTGTTCCTGAACCATCAACCAACGATAGCCGCATTCTTTGAGGGCTTTGATGTATTCATAGAGTGTGTCAGGATGATTGGGAAGATGCATCTCAGGTGGAGAGAAACCTTTAACACGTTTTAGAGCATCAATGCCAAAAATCGAGGCAAAATGACTTTGCCAAGCTTGAATATGTAGTTTTATATCGGGAATTGGCGTGGATGGAATTACTGCATGACTCCACATCGTGCCGAGCCATTCTACATAGGGTTGATATTGGCGATCGCAGGTAATGCGCTTGAGATTATCCAAAATGTCATGGCGTTGCATTTGCTGCAAGCCCCAGAGCAGATTTCCTGAATAGTCCAACATAATCCGAGGATTGCTGCCCTGAGCGACCAATTGGGGGATAAAATCTCCCATACGGCTGTAGCACCATGCAAATACAGAAGCGTTGTGATTATCACCTTCGCCCTGATGTTCAAACATATTTTGCAGATTACAAATTAGCGCTCCATTTGCTCCTGCGGGAATGGTTGGCTGATGCATATGCAATGCACAGGCAAAGGCTGAGGTAATCTCTTCAATGCGAAGATTATTATTAGGTAAAAATACTGGTGCATCATCTTGCACCGCGCATTGAATTACGTCTTCATTTCCGCAAATGGCTGGGAAATCAGAGGCAACAAAGCTTGATGGGATAGCTGTAATCAAAACTTGTAAAACCTCAATAAATTTATAACGGATTTGAGAATAGCCTAGGCTATTCTCAAATCCGTTATATTACATTCTGACAGTACTTGAGATTAAGAATTAATCAATTCAAGAAATGGTGTGCAGAGCACACCATTTCTTTATTAGGAAGAGGTAGGTAACTCACCAGTGACGTTGACCTTAAAGGCTTTGACTTCATTAGCTTTAGGCAAAGTCAATGTGAGGATACCATTGGTATATTCAGCTTTCACTTGTTCATGTTCGATCGCAACAGGTAAAGCAAATACACGGCGGAATTTGCCATAGCTCATTTCGCTCCAGTAATAGCCTTTTTCAGATTCTTCCTTGCGTTCAATATGGCGTTCACCAGCAACTGAGATCGAATCCTTGGTTACTTGAATATCAAGATCCTTAGCTTCGATTTCAGGAAGTGTGAGTCTCAGAGTTAAATTGTCGCCATCATCTCGTAGCTCACTAGCAGGAATCCATCCGCCTTTCGCGGTTTCCTGATCTAATGGTGCAAACTCACGGAATAAGCGATCAAATTGACGACGAACTTCTTCCATTTCTTGGAAAGGTTGCCAACGTACTAACATAAATATCACCTTTAACTATTTCAAAACAACGATGGAACGTTCAGAAGTAGATTAAGAATTAAGTTGATGTTTCGTACTTCAATTTCGTTCATAAGTTTATTATGAAATAACTGCAAAGCTATGAGCAGTAGGAGAACCACACTTTTGAAGTGTGGTTCTCCGCACAGGATTTTTAAGTTTTGTAACGAGTCGCGTAGATTGTGTGGCGACCGATGACAGGTGAATAAATGAGTCAAAAGCTGAGTCCATAAATGAGCCTTTTGAACTCAAAATTTTTGGCAATCTATTAAACATCAGTTGAGGAAAAGGTATGAGACTATTTTTAAGCAATGGCTTTGTCGTTATGATCGCGATCGCATCAGCTTGTACTAATTCTTTGGACGCGATCGCGATCAATGCCAATAATTATGTCCCTGCTCACAACGATCTATCTCAGTCTTCTTTAAGTCATCCTACGAATATTTCTATTATTTCTCAAAACAACCCTCGTCTGCCTCGTCCCAAGGGAAGTCGCTAAATTGATTTGAAAATCCTGAATAATTTTGAGAACCTTTATGCTCTCTGCGGTTGCTTCTTTGATGAGATTTTCCTAAGATAACCACCTGCGATCGCTACGGGAATTGTTAGATAAAGGGCAGTTGTAAAGAACCAAGAAGGCGAGGGTGAAGGGTTTGTATAATGCATCAAGATCCCCAAACTCGTGGATATAGTGCCAGTTAAAGCCGCATTAAAGATTTCATTTTGTTTCGCACAGTGAGCCGAGAAAAAACCTCCTGCACTGGAAAATGTTAATCCAATACATAGATAGATAATCAAAAATAGATTGCTTGAGAATTCTGATTGTATCTGGTAGGGGCTTTTCCCTTGAATGGTAAGCAATACAGTCGCGAACGAGGCAAAGAAAAAACCTGCGGCTTCTGAACAAATAATATCTAGCAAAAATCCATAGATTGCAGCTCTAAGATTAAAGCGACTACTTAATTGGGTGAGTAATTGGATTAGGAAATTAGCTTTTTTATTTCTGTCATATTTGTCGGCAGATTCCTTGATTAGTGGTTCTGAGTCTGTAATCAGGACTCCTTGAGAATCTTTTGTCTCAGCAATCAAGTTTTGCTGAGATCCTTCTAGCATATCAGGTGTAATTTCTTGCCTGTAAATTGGAGGAAGCGGATTTAAATCTACTTTATGGCTCCAGTTAGGAATGTCGGAGCTTGTTTCCTTTCCATAAATTTCTAGGGCGTTGATATTGGCGATCGCTAAATTTTGGATACCCGTGAGAACCATTGATACGTATTTTGACTAGATCTGTCGGGAAACAAAAGCAAGGTATAGAAGCAACTTCACATTTATTTCTGTACTTCAATCCATAGGTAAATACAAAAGCTATAAGTTCAATAAATTGAACCATAGCCTAGGTTTGATATCGGTTATCATCAACCAAAGACGCGCATAAAAAAGATGATAAATATTGAAAAGATACTAAAACAAGATAGGCAAATACGAGCAACCACAGGATTAAACCAGCAAGCATTCGAGGCTTTGTTGCCAAGTTTTGAAGAAGCATATCAGGAAACCCTAGACCAGAAGAGACGATGGAGAGCAGCAGGAGGGGGTAGGAAAGCAACACTGAAAACCAGTGCAGACAAATTGTTTTTTATCTTGTTGTACTGCAAATGCTATCCCACCTTTGACTTAATGAGTGTTTTATTTGGCTTTGACCGATCCTGTGCCCACGATTGGGTACATCGACTAATGCCAATACTGGAAACTGCACTGGGCAAGAGACAAGCATTACCCGAAAGAAAGATCGATAGCATCGAAGAATTTCTGGCAAAGTTTGGCGAAGTCCAAGAAGTAATCATTGACGGAACCGAACGACCAGTGCAACGTCCAAAAGATGCAGAACGACAAAAAGAGCATTACTCAGGAAAAAAAACGGCATACAAGGAAACACACTACAGGTAGTACCCGTAAAAAGCGGATCATTTTACTGAGCAAAGCCAAAGCAGGAAAAGTCCATGATAAGAAGCAACTGGACGAAAATGACTGGGTAAGTAACATTCCTGATGCCATAGTGATTGAGGGAGATTTGGGATATCAGGGCTTACAGAAAGAGTTTGTAAATGTACGCTTACCCCACAAAAAGCCAAAAGGGCAAGAGTTGACTGAAGCACAGAAGCAGGAAAATCGAGAATTTAGCAGTCAACGAGTGAAATGTGAACATGCCCATGCAGGGATGAAACGATATAATTCCGTAACAGCAGTTTATCGCAATCGTATACCTGATTTTGATGACCGTCTCATGTTGAATGCGGCTGGCTTATGGAACTTCTATTTAGATACTGCTTAAAAATGGATTGAAAGCTAAAATCTACTCTGTGCTGTGCTTTTGTTTCCCAACAGATCTACTGTTCTGGTACTTTTACAGATTCCAATAAAATCTGTAGGCAATCTTCTTGGAGTCTAACTGTTGCAGTTACACCGCGACGTTGGAAAGAGCGATTCATCAAGACAGAAATGGCTTTTGTATTTCCTTTTTGAGCCTGTTCTTTAAGATTGGATACTTTTTTGGAGGCATTGGCTTGGTCTTCCATGTTAGAGAACTCCTTTCTTGGCTATTTTACGCATGATTTTTTGTTGGGACTGTTTGACTTCTTCCCAATCAGGATAGAGGGCTAGAGCGCGATTATATGATTTTAGAGCTTCGCGATCGCGCCCTAATTCTTCTAAAACCAAGCCTTGACTATACATAGCGCGGGCATATCGGGGATCGATTTGGAAAGCTTTTTCGTAAGCGGCGATCGCCTCTGGATAACGTTTTAGCTCGTACAATACATCACCTCGCTGATGCCAGATATAGGCATAGTTGGCAATCTCGATCGCTTTGTCGATCGCTTTTAAAGCTTCTTGATTTTGCTTGGTATAGCCAAGTGCTAAGCTACGGATATACCAAGCAAATACATGCCGTGGATTGATTTCAAGTGCGCGATCGGCTGAAGCAAGAGCTTCTGAAAATCGACCTAACCGACCTAGCGCATCTCCTCGATTGGCATAGATATCTGCAAGGCGTTTCTTCCCTTTGCTACCTAAATCGCCTTTGGCTTGAATTGCTAAATCATAATCTACTAAGGCTAAGGTGTAATTTTCTTGGGAAAAGTAAGCTTCAGCTCGATTATAATATGCTAGAGCATATTCAGGATCAAGGGCGATCGCTTGGCTATAATTGTCGATCGCTATGTCCACATTGCGGAGATAGAAGTTTGCAATCCCCTTGTAGTTATAGGCTACAGAATTTCGTGGATTTTTGCTTAATATGCGATCGCAGTCGCGAATCACGCCTGCATAGTCTTTACGTTCATATTTTGCCTTAACTTGACAGATGTCGCCATCATAATTATCATCATTACTGGCAACGGCGCTAGATTCAGCACTACTATTGCTATAGCGTCCAGCTAATTTACTCATACTCTGAGGTATCCAATAACTAGCCGCGATCGCTGTGGCAACTCCCACTAACCACAAAATCGGAGAATGCCAATGCCAAGCCCACCATTTACGAATATTTTTATTGGTACTTTGCTTGCTTGATAGATTCTCATCTGTTTTTGGAACTAGATTAAGTTTTTGGAAATAGCGCACTGTAAAGAAGACGCTACCAAATAAGCCAATAAATACAGCTAGAGAACTGAGCCAAGTATGGAGAAATAGCAAAGAGTTAAAAGTGCCATGCAGAAGAATCGCGGCAAATAATGCTTTGAGCGCAATCCATGGGCGATGCTGATTAGCGATTTTTGCTTCTGCGAGAATGCTACCCATGATGACACCTGCGATCGCGTGCATCGGTAAACTTACAAAGGCTCTGGCTTGAGCAATGTAATGCCCCATTTTGCTATGCAGCATGAACACATACATAATGTTCTCAATGCAAGCAAATCCTAAGCCAATGCAGACCGTTAACATAATGATGTTAGTTTTGGTCTTAAAGGATTCGCTTTTCTTGAATGCTGCTAGCAATATTAATAGCTTCAATGCTTCTTCGATGAGTGCTGATAGGATGAATCCTCCTAATAAAGCATCTGGCAAAGAGAAGGAAGGAGTATCTATTGAGGTATTCATCTGTTGGAAATAGTTAGCGACTTTATTCCCAGATAAAATATAAGCGCCAACTCCTTCGATAAATCCCGCAGGAATGATGCAAGCCATTCCCATCAAGAGTGCTTTGAACTTGTCTTGATAGGGTTCACCAATTTGGCGATCGCATTCATAGAAGTAACAAAGAATGGCGATCGCGGGTGCGATCGCGACAAAGAAACTCCAGAATAAAGACATAAAATTTACCAACACGTCTTTGTCATATAGTTAATTCTAGAGAATCAAAAGCTATGCAACAAAAAATGTTGATATGTTTTATATAAAGCCTTACCACCTAGCCTTTATCCCACAGAATCGAGTGCCAATGTTTCTGCGATCGCTTTTATTTTCTCGCTCAGTCTATAGTAGTGTTATCACATAAAAATATCATGCAGTCTTAATATGCCAAGTCTTAGCCTCAAGCCATCGCACAAGCCGATTAAAAATTACTATGAAGCTTTGGATCGCTATGGCAAGTTAGGCATAGTGCATGAGGGTGCGGTGCTGTCAGCTTTTCAGCAGTTGTTAGAGTCCTGTGGGCGACAGTTTGACTGGACTTTAGAGCAGCAATTTGCGATTAAGCGATCGCAAAAACAGCCAATTCGCATTGATGGGGCATTAGTAGATATTTATCGTTTACCGCGTGCTTATTGGGAAGCGAAGGATAGCAAGGATGATCTGAAGAAGGAAGTTCAGAAAAAATTTGCAGTGGGCTATCCCAAAGACAATATTATTTTTCAGCAACCCGATCGCGCCATTCTTTATCAGGATGGCAAGTTGGTGATGGATGTGGACATTACCAAAGAGCAGGAATTGGTGGATGTGGTGCGCCAGTTTTTTGAATATCGTGCGCCTGCGATCGCACAATGGGAAAAGGCTGCCGAGGAATTTGGCGATCGCGTGAAGGATCATGCTACGGCTTTGCTGGAGCTAATCCGTACACAGGAGAAGACTAACAAAAAGTTTATTGATGCGTTTGCGGCGTTTATGCAGCTTTGCCGTCAGTCGATTAATCCGAATCTGGCGGAGTCGGCGGTTGAGGAGATGTTGATTCAGCATTTGCTGACCGAGCGTATTTTTCGGAGTGTGTTTAATAATCCTGATTTTGCTCAGAGAAATATTATTGCGGTTGAGATTGAGAAGGTAATCAATGCCTTGACTTCTAAGCATTTCAGCCGCGCTCATTTTTTGAGTAGTTTGGATCGGTTTTATGGGGCGATCGAGGAGACGGCGGCGACGATTGATGATTTTTCGCAAAAGCAGGATTTCTTAAATACGGTCTATGAGAAGTTCTTTCAGGGCTTTTCGACAAAGGTTGCCGATACGCATGGGATTGTGTATACACCACAGCCGATTGTGAATTTTATGGTGAAGAGTGTGGAGGAGATTTTGCAACGGGAGTTTGGCAAGTCTCTGGTGGATAAGGGTGTGCATATTCTCGATCCGTTTGTGGGTACAGGAAATTTCATCATGCGGGTGATGCGCGAGATTGCGGAAATCCAGAAGTCGGCTTTGCCTCACAGTATGAGCATGAGTTGCATTGCAATGAGGTGATGTTGCTGCCCTATTACATTGCTTCGATGAATATTGAGCATGAGTATTTTGAGCAGACTGGGAAGTATGAGTCTTTTGAGGGGATTTGTTTGGTGGATACGTTTGAGGATCAGCGTATTGAGCAGTTAGGTTTGTTTACGCCTGAAAATATGAAACGGGTAGAGAGACAAAGGGAGTCAGATTTATTTGTGGTGATTGGGAATCCTCCATATAATGTGGGACAGTTGAATGAGAATGACAATAATAAAAATCGCAAGTACCAGACTAAAAACAAGACGGGGATTGATGATCGCGTAGCAGCTACCTATGCTAAAGCTTCAAAAGCGACTTTAAAAAACAAATTGTCAGATCCTTATGTGAAGGCAATTCGGTGGGCAGCAGATAGAATTGGTGAAGAGGGTATTGTTGCTCTTGTGACAAATAACAGTTTTCTAGATCAAATCGCATTTGATGGAATGCGTCAGTATCTAGAAAAAGACTTTGATCAAATATATGTATTTGACTTGGGCGGTAATATTCGCAAAAATCCTAAATTATCGGGAACAACTCATAATGTTTTTGGCATTCAAGTTGGAGTAAGTGTTAATATTTTTGTAAGAAAGCGTTAGAGGCTTAATTAAGTATGCAATTTGCAAGAATTACAACTAATCCTCAAAAAATGGGCGGTGTGCCATGTATTCGCTCCTTGAGAATACCTGTTACAACTATCTTTGATATGTTTGCTGACGGAATGCGAGATCAAGAAATCTTACAAACATTCCCTGATCTAGAAGAAGAAGATATCCAAGAGGCTTTACAGTATACGGCTATGAAATTCAGAGTAAGCTTAGAAGCGCAAGGGCTTAAAGAACTTGTTCAACAATCTGTTGAGGAAGCAATGAATGAGGTTTTGCAGAAAGAAAAGTTTACTTTCTCAAATCTCTAATCACTTAATTTTTAAGGAAACTAACATGACAAAACATATTTCTAATCATTTCACCATTGAAACAGAACAAGAGGATGATGGTCGCTGGATTGCTGAGATTCTCGAAATTTCGGGCGCTTTGGTCTATGGAAATAGTCAACAACAGGCGATCGCTCATGTTCAAGCTTTGGCATTACGGGTTATTGCTGACAAGTTGGAGCATGGAGAAATGGCTTTTGGGTTGACTAGTTTTGACTTTGTGGCAGCGTAGGAATTTATCATCATGAGTCAATGGTCATCTGCAAAAGCCAGAAAAGTATTAGCCGCATTGGAAAAGATGGGATGGAATGTAAAGCGTCAAACTGGATCGCACAAGATTCTAGAACGTGATGGCTGGGAAGATTATGTTTTTGCTTTTCGAGATAGTGATGAAATAGGGGCAAAAATGCTTGCCCGTATAGCTAAGAAAACAGGATTGAAACCAGAAAATCTATGACAAAAGCAAAGATTTATTATGCGCGGATGGATGAGTTTTGGAATAAACAACAAAAACTTGAACATTTAGAATCGATTAAGAGTTTTAAAGATATTAAATGGGAATCTATTGAGCCTGATGCAAAGTATAACTGGCTTTTGGAAGGTTTACATTCTGAGTATGAAGATTTTATTCCACTTGAAACGCAAGGGGCAAGATCAACTGATGGAATAGCAGCTTACGCAATTTTTAAACTTTATAGTAATGGAGTAAAAACTGGTCGTGATAGCTGGGCATATAATTTAATCAAAAAGACTTGGCTGAAAATATCAAGCAAACCATTGATTTTTACAATGGTCATATTTTAAGATGGCAAAATCTTCAAGATCAAGAAAAAGCTAAATATAAAGAAATTAGCGATTTTACAATTATAGATGACTCAAAGATAAGCTGGAGTAGAGACTTAAGACAAGACTTAGAGAGAGAAAGATGTATTGAATTTGCTATAGATAAGATTCGAGAATCTCTATATCGTCCCTTTACAAAATCAAAACTTTTCTTTGACAGAATTTTAAATGAAGAAGTTTACGGATTTGAGAGGTTATTCCCAACTATTGCAACTGAAAATGAGAATCAAGTTATTTGTGTTGTAAATGAAGCTCAAATACCTTTTTCTGCACAAATTGCAGCTTGTATTCCGTGCTTACATTATGGAGGTAGACAAACTCAATGCTTCCCATTTTATGCCTATGACAAAGAAGGAAATAACCGTCAAGAAAATATTACAGATTGGGCGTTAGAAAAATTCCAAACCCATTATCAAGATCCCAAAATTACCAAATGGGACATCTTCCATTACAACTACGCCCTACTCCATCATCCCCACTATCGCGATCGCTACACCGCCAACCTCAAACGCGAACTACCGCGCATCCCCTTTGCACCAGAGTTTCATCCTTTTGCGATCGCAGGAAAACGCCTCACCGAAATCCATATCAACTACGAACAACAACCCGAATATCGCCTCAAACATATTGAAAATAAAGATCTCCCAATCGATTGGCGAGTTGAGAAAATGCGCCTCAGCAAAGACAAAACCCAAATCAAATATAACGACTTCCTCACCCTTACAGGTATTCCCCCAGAAACCTTTGAATACAAACTAGGCAACCGTTCCGCCCTAGACTGGATCTATCGATCAATACCAAGTCAGCACCGACAAACGGAGCGGCATCACCAACGATCCTAATCGTCTTGATGACGAAGAATACATCGTGAGACTGATTAAGCAAGTAATCACCGTAAGTTTAGAAACCGTTAAAATTGTGAAAGGTTTACCAGATTTAGGACTGCCCAAGGATTAAAGGAGAAAAGTAAATTATGAGTGAGCGAGTAGGTTAGAGCATCCAAGATGCATAGGTTAAAGTATGTGAGAAGTAAGAAGAGGTTGGGATATCTACGGAAATTGTTATGAAAGCAAGCCATTATTGGCAATTTGTAAAGTTAAGGGCTACAGGGCAATGCATCCGCGAAACGATCGCCAATGCTAAAGAGTTTTTCTTGCAGCAATTTTCGGCAACAGATGATCTTGATGCTGTTCCTGAATTGACAGATTTACAAATTCAAAAACAACTATGGCAATTGCGGCAAAACGGCAATGCGAGCGATCGCAATGCCACGCCAAAATCGTCTCAGTGTCGCCTGAGAGGTATGAGCTGCTTGCCACCATGCCAATGTCCGCGTTTTCGTCCAGCCTTTACGCCGCCTAGCGCGATCGGCTAATTCAAGCCCTTGTTTTGATGCTTTAAGCGTGGACATTTGTTAACTGGGTTAAATTAATTGGCTCAATCGTCTAAATGATGCTAAGGTAACATAAGATACAAAACAACAAATATGCAGCCAATTCTAACCGAACTTTTAAATCTGCCAGGAATCGAAGTAGAAAACTACACAAAAGTAGCAGATCGATTAATTTTAGAGGTTGAAGCGAAAACGACAAAAGCAAAGTGTCCAAGATGCGGAGAAGAAAGTAATCATCTGCATCAAAATCGCTGGTATTTTGCAAGAGATTTAAGCATTAGTGGACAGGAAGTACTATTAAAAGTAAACCGTCGTCAATTCAAGTGTAAAAAATGTGAAAAGCCGTTCAGTGAAGAACTAGAATTTATAGGAAAGAGACGAAAACAAACTAACAGATTTGCAGAGATGATAGTGCAGCAAGTATTGCATAGCGATATGCATAATGTAGGGAAGCAAAATGACTTAACAGATGAGGAAGTGTGGTCGATGATAAAATACATTAGCGAAAAAAAACTTAGAATAGATTTAAAGCCATTAAAACGACTTGGGATTGATGAAATAGCATTACGAAAAGGACAAGGGGACTACATAGTAGTATTGGTAGATTTAGACAGAAAAATACCGATAGGATTTGTGCGATCACGGAAACAAGAAGAAATAAGGAAAGAGCTTGAGGGGTGGGGAAAAGAGGTGTTAGAGCAAATTATTGAGGTAAGTATGGATCTAAGTGGAAATTATAAAGGACTGATCAACAAACTAATACCAAAAGCAGAGGTAGTAGCCGACCGATTCCATGTAACAAAGATAGTTCCTGAGGAACTAAAAACAGCACGAAATGACCTGCAAAAAGCAAATAAAGAAAACAAAAATGTAAACGAGAAAAAGAAAATCGAAGAAGCACTTAAGCAGAGTAAGTATGCATTACTAAAGAACGAAAAAGATTTAACAGAGAAGCAAAAAATAAAATTAGAAGAAATTCGAGAAGTGGTACCATTGCTAGGGAAAATGCATCAGCAAAAAGAAGAGTTTAGAAGAGTCTTTGAAGATGCTAAAAATTGGGGAGATGGCGCATCAAAATTACTCGACTGGATGGAGACAGCAAAGGAGACGTATAAGGATAGTGTTGGCACAATTTGTCGATGGTTTGGAGAAGTTACTAATTACTTTGAGAACCGCACTACTAATGGCGTTGTTGAGGGTATCAATAATAAGTTAAAGCTAATTAAACGATCTGGGTATGGCTTCAGGAATTTTGATAATTTTAAGTTGCGATCTCTAATTTGTTGGCATTTAGATATTGGTCGAGCATAGTTTGAACGATAGAGCCAATTAATTGTCGAGATTTTGCATAGCTCTACTTAGCCTAGATATATGATGCATGATATAGGTGATATTACAGAAATGTTATCTACAAGGAGTGATCAAAATGTCTAGCACCGAGTTTGATCCGTTAAACTCAGAGATTTGGAACTGTGATAAATTACTTGAGTTTCGCTGTTCTCAACGTTGGCAAGGATTGACTGAAACTTCCAATCCAAAACAAAGATACTGTCAAGCTTGTCAAAAAAATGTTCATCTTTGTTCCACCCCAGAGGAGTTTATTACCAATGGCAAACTGGGATATTGTGTTGCGATACCAGTAGATTTAACTCCTAGCAAAGCCATTATGTTGAGAGTTGTGGGTAGACCCTCTCACGAAGAGGTACAAAAGTGGCATGAAGCCAGTCAGAAAAGCAGTAACTGGTGGATGTTAGTCCTTTCTCAACAACCATTTTTTACTGCTTTAACCTCAAACTTAGCCCTGATGACTGTTCGACGGATTATGACATCGCACAAATTTCTTAGCATGATAGCCACACAAGAAAACGATAGATTTAGCTAGATTCATATAAATTCAGTGAGTGATAAGATGGAAACTCATAATGTCGCCTACGACCAAGGAATAGAAATAGCTCTTCAACAAATTGCGGAACATCATGGCGTTAAATTACAATCTTCTATAGCTAAGAAGTTTATTGGATTATTTCGGGAAGTCCAAAATCGTTATCGTGTAACGGAAACTACACAAATTGAAATTAAGCAAGATTCTGTAAACTTATTGATATACATGAACTCTCTGCTTAGAGCGATCGCAAGGTGGGAGTTAAATGTAGAATCAAAGCTATGCCAAGATTTTCTCCTTAGAATTATCGCACTACCTAAATCTGATGAGAAGCTAACTTTTTGCTCTGAACTGGTAGCAATATTTTATGGTTGCCAACTCGATCCTTGTTCTCAAATAGTAGATATCTTAGCCAAGACAGAAAAAAACTTCTTACAAGCTGAAGCTGATAAGAAAGGGCTACAATTATGCTTATCTTGCCACAAGCTGACTAAAGGCATTAAGGGAGAAACACATTTTTTCTGTGGGTTTTGTGGACAGACTTTAATTACAAAATAGATTTTAGATGCATAGCTCAATAAATGTAAGAGGTATTAAAAAACATAGAATTATTTCAAACACTATCTCCAAATCCTTAGATCAAAGTGATTTCGTGGAGAAGAGATGTAAATAAAGCCATGAATGAGTATTAATCAAGCTCAATTTGAGAAACTAGTAAAAGAGTTAGATAAGTTTGTTCATGAGCAACCTCGTAAATATAAGTTACTGGTAAAGTTACTAGCTAGTTTAGGATATGCCTACATCATCGGGCTAATTATTTTTCTATTAGGATTAGCAGGAAGTTTGATTTATCTGGGAATATTCTTTCGCCTACCAATATCCTATGTTTTTATCAATGTACTTGTTAATTTCTTGCTAATTTATTTGGCAATTGCGGCAAAATGGTTATATAGCAACGCAAGAGATAGATAGGACAAATCAAAACCAAAAAGATGAGTGGCGGGGGGGGGGGGCGGCGCGGCGGGGGGTTTTTTTTTTTTGTTTTGGAAAAATTAAATATTTTTTTTTTTTGCTATAGTAATTTATATGTGTAATACCAATTCACAAATTTGATATTCTGGATTGCATTTCCATCTTGGTCGTAATCCTTGACATTTTTGACGGTCTTTTCTCTTTGCTGGTTAAGAATTACCTTCTGGCGCTGAAAACCCTAAGAGATCCCCCTCAATCCCCCTTTTTAAGCTACCGTGTACACACAAGTCGCGAGAAAAAACTATTTTTAACACATATTAAAAAAAAAAAAACCATAACGCCCGCCCCCGCCCCCCCCCATTTCTCTTTTGGGGCGACAAAAAAAAGACTCGCGTAGCGAGTCTTTTTTTTGTCTATGCTGATTCTGGTTTGGGTATTGATGCAGGATGCTGCAAAATCTCGGCTGTGGATAATTTCTCAACCATATCGAGAGTTATCGAACATTTAGTTACATCCTTGCGCGAAGGTAACTCGTACATCATATCCAGCATCAACTGCTCAACAATGCCGCGTAAAGCTCTCGCTCCTGTTTTACGTCGATAGGCTTCTTTAGCGATCGCCTGTACCGCATCAGGTTGAAACTCAAGCTGGACATTATCCATTTTCAAGAGCTTTTGATACTGCTTGATCAAGGCACTACGAGGCTCAGTTAAAATTGCCATCAGCGCTTTTTCATCCAAAGGATCGAGTACAGCCGTAACTGGCACACGACCGATAAACTCAGGAATCATCCCAAACTTAACAAGATCATCGGGCTGTACATTCTTGAGGATTTCCGCAGTACGCTTTTCGCGGGGAATCGACTCACCCTGCTGCACAAATCCCATTGATTTTTTACCGATGCGTTGCTCAATCAGCTTCTCCATGCCACCGAAAGCACCACCACAGATAAACAGGATGTTTTTGGTGTCTATCTGGATGCAGTCTTGGTAAGGATGCTTACGACCACCTTGAGGTGGTACATTAGCGATCGTGCCCTCTAACATTTTCAATAAGGCTTGCTGGACACCTTCGCCCGATACATCGCGGGTAATCGAAGTATTTTCTCCCTTACGGGCAATTTTATCGATTTCATCAATGTAAATAATACCGCGCTGAGCCTCTTCGACATCAAGATCGGCTACCTGTAGCAGTCTTAGTAAAATATTCTCTACATCTTCACCGACATAGCCAGCCTCAGTTAGTGTTGTAGCATCGGCAACCGCAAAAGGCACATCTAGCATTTCTGCTAAAGTCTGTGCCAATAGGGTCTTGCCGCAACCTGTGGGGCCAATCAGCAAAATATTCGACTTCTGAAGTTCGATTCCGTCTTCATTCTGACCTTTTGCCATCGATTCAATAAAACTTAGTCGCTTGTAGTGGTTATACACGGCAACCGACAAAACTTTTTTAGCTTCGTCCTGACCAACTACATTTTCATCGAGATAGCGCTTGATATCACGAGGCTTAGGGATCTGACTAAGATTAAGATTCGCCGCAGTTTTGGTTTTCCGCTTTTCGTTGGCAGGGTCTTTGCGCTGGGTAGCTTGGGGTGGAGCACTATTAAAGAGCTCCTCATCAAGGATTTCGTTACATAAATCCACACACTCATCACAAATGTATACCCCTGGTCCAGCAATTAGCTTGCGTACCTGCTCCTGCGATTTACCACAGAAGGAACATTTTAGATGAGAGTCATATTTACTGGGCATAAGCTATCTCGCTGTGGCTAGACTAGGGATAGGGCAGATGGCTGGAGGCTTTTGGAATTGGTTAAAACTTGATCGATTAAACCATATTGTTGAGCTTCCGCAGGTGACATAAAGAAATCACGCTCGGTATCTTGCTCGATCTGTTCGAGAGGCTTGCCTGTGTTGGCAGCTAGCATCTCATTGAGCGATCGCTTGATGTACAAGATTTCCCGCGCTTGGATCTCGATATCAACTGCCTGACCTTGCGCACCACCAAGAGGTTGGTGAATCATGATCCTCGCATTTGGCAAAGACATCCGCTTGCCTTTAGCGCCAGCCGCTAGTAGGAACGCGCCCATGCTTGCAGCTAGTCCCATGCAGATAGTACAAACGTCGGGGCGAACATGATTCATAGTGTCGAGGATCGCCATGCCTGCGTAGACTGAGCCACCAGGAGAGTTGATATAGAGGTAAATATCCTTTTCAGGATCTTCAGCTTCTAAAAACAAAAGCTGGGACATAATTAAGTTTGATGTGGTGTCATCTACTTGCGAACCCAAGAACACAATCCGCTCACGCAGTAAGCGCGAGAAAATATCAAATGCTCTCTCGCCTTTACCTGATTGCTCGACTACCATCGGCACAACCTGATTTTGGGTCGCGATCGCAAAGTTGTTTGATGCTAATTGACTAGATAAAGGGTACATGCGTTTTGAATTCACCGTAATTTTGATGAGTCATTTTAGGCAAAACTTGAGAGGGAAATCTTAAGTTTTACCATACCAACTTAAAAGCTATTATGCCTCAAAAATAGTATTGGTATAGCTATACTATCTTATGCAATTTAAAAGAGAGAGGGGTGCAAAGCACTCCTCTCTCTTTTAATTAAGCTTCTTCAGATGTTGCCTCAACAGTTACAACGTCTGTGTCACCCTCTGGTGAGATACTTTCGAGAGCCTCAGGCTCTGGCTGGAGTGATCCTTGCTCGACTAATTCGATTTCAGAATGCTCAATCAACCATGCCACTGCGACTTCAGTCCGCATTTCCTCACGAATTAAGCCAGCTAATCTAGCAGGATCGATATTGGGATCTTTGAGCATTTCCAAGGTGTTGGCGACTCTTTCTTTGAGCTCGGCTTCATCGACAGATAGCTTTTCTTCCTCAGCGATTTTATCAAGGGCGACTTTGCGTCTAAGACGGTTAACCGCCTCTGGTTGATTGAGTCGGCGCATTTCTTCAACCAATTCCTTGGTAAATAGTTGCTTTGCCATCGCAGGATCGATACGCTCTTGCAAATAATTAGCTTGTTGTCTTACCAAAAAGTCTAGTTCTTGCTGCAAAAGAGTTGCAGGTAAATCAACATCAAGTTCGGCAGTTAGTGCATCAAGGACGGCACGTTCTTTGTTAGCTAGAGTTTTCGACTCTGCTTCGTCGATTACCCGCTTTTCTAGAAGTTCGCGCAATTCTGTGATCGTTTGTTTGTCGCTGATTGATTGAGCAAACTCGTCATCAAGGGCAGGAAGCTCACGACCTTTGATCGATTTGATTGTGACTACATACTTGATTTCCTTGCCGACATATTCTTCAGGATAATATTCTTCAGGGAAAATTGACTCAACTTCAATGACATCATCGATCGCTGCACCGATGATCGCTTTAACGACTTCAGGGATAAATGCCTTTTCATCAACATCTAACTGAAAATCTTCTTCGCCAGCATCGGGCAATTCTTCGCCTGTAGAGCGATCGAGGACTTTGAGATCGACGGTGACAACATCGTTTAGTTCGATTCCACGATCTTCAATGGGTACAATAGTAGCCTTGCGGACTTGAAAGTCGTTTAAGGTGCGATCGACTTCGGTGAGGTCAGGCTTAATTTCTTCAGCTTTGACCGTGAAGCCTTGATATTTTGCAAGAGCTACTTCTGGCTCAACGTCGATCGCAGCTTTAAAGGTTACTTCTTGCCCTGGGGTGAAGGTTTGGACAAGAGTTTCAATATCTGTAATTAGTTGAAAGCCTCCCAGAGCCTTATCTTTAACTTCTTTATTCTCAGCAAGGGCTTCGTTTAAGGTTTTTTCTAGTAACTCTTCAAGGACATTAGCTTTGAGTCGCTGACTGCCAACTTGTCTCAATACAAGTTGAGTGGGCGCTTTGCCTTTACGAAACCCTGGGACTTGCATCGTGCGTGTCAAGTCTTTGACGATGCGATCGTATATTGCTTGAGACTTTGCTCCTTCTACTTGAATGTCAAAACCAATTTGACTAGCGGGAAGCTTCTCTAGAGTGACCTTCATTATTAAATATGCCTAGATTAAGTATGCCTAGATTGAATATATCTAGAAATCAAAAAACATTTTTTGGACTTTTGCCAACTTTTGGCAAAACTGTCAGCGAGTGCCAAATTATGCCAAGTCTATGATAATACGATATTGGCGATCGCATATTTCAAAAAGATATAAATCAAATTACTTCCGTGACATAACAGTAGGGCGAACATCGGTTGGCAGAGTTGGAGATGTCGGAGCAGTTGATGATGTGGGATTATTGGATGATGTGGCTTGAGTAGCAACAATGTCACGCAGTGAAGGAGTGATCGCTTCAGCCCCATCTAGTAAAATCTGCAATTTGGGACCAGCCGTTGCAAGGCGAATAATCACACCATTCTGCACACGCTCACTCTCTATTTGCTGATCGTCAATATATGTACCGTTTGCCCCAATATTGACAATTTCCCAATACTGAGAGTGATGATATAGCTCGACGTGGTAGCGAGAAACAACAGAACTGTAGAGAATCACGTCATTATCTCCTGAACGCCCAATCCGAATTACAGGCTCAGAATTAAATTTCCATGTTTGGATTGGTACAGATTTGATAGGATGCAGCAGATTTAGCGTAATCACGGGTCTAATGTAGGGATTTTGCAGAATCAGGAGTGTTTTGACTGCCAATGCTACAGGATTTGCTTTTATTTCAAAATTTTAGCATTGACTTTAATCATTAAAGAAGCCGTTTTTAAAACCCTTACAGGGTTTGGTTTTTAATTCACAAAAGTGTCGCCACACTTTTATAAATTGGTATTAGTTGCCAATCAGATCATAGAGTAGAAAAGAATGCTTCGCATCTTTTCTACTCCAGCAATTCTCATTAGGACTTACGCAAAAATATCTCAAAAACCGCATTCTATCGTAAGGGCAATTCATGAATTGCTCTTACGATGGGTTCTTTTGTGTAAGTCTCACTCATTATAAAAATCGGTTTTTTGAAAGAACACCTGCGGTGGGCTTTAAAAAAACCGATTTTGGTGTTTCCAGCGCCTTTGGCGCTGGAAACACCAAAAAAAATTTTATATATTTTTTTTTTTTTTAAAAAGCCCC
>JALQCR010000055.1 GCA_023336205.1 Pseudanabaena sp. Salubria-1 | reverse complement strand
GGGGGATTAAAAAAAAAAAAATTTTGGTGTTTACAGCGCCTTTGGCGCTGGAAACACCAAAATTGTTTTCATAATGAGAATTGCTGAACTTGGTGATCGCTATAAAGATCAGCCAAATAAATGTTTTAAGATACACATAGTCTAAAGTTTACCTGCTAGAACAATCTACATAGATAAATAGTCTAGTAAAGCCAGCAGGTCTTCAGATATCTTTGAGATATGAAGTGATTGAGCTCTGAAAACCCATACTATAGAGCAATAAATTTTGATACTTGCGTTCACAACGGTCTGAAGATAGCAAAATGCAACTGCCTGAAGCCTTACCTGAAAAAGAGTACGTCCTAGTTATAGATGATACGCAGCCTAACTTACATTTACTGATAACTATGTTGACACGTAGGGGTTATCGAGTAATTGGTATAGGTGATAGCTTGAAAGCAGTTTCAACAGCACAGACTGAAATGCCTGACTTGGTAGTCTTAGACATTAATATGCCTAACATGAATGGGTTTCAGGTCTGTGAGCAATTAAAATCTAGCGATCTCACTCGTGATATTCCCGTAATTTTTATTAGTGCACGGGACGAAGTTTTAGACAAAGTACAAGCCTTTGCAGTCGGTGGCGTTGACTATATTACTAAGCCATTTCAAATTGCGGAAGTACTTGCCAGAGTCGAGAATCAGCTTACATTACGAAGATTGCAAAGGCAGCTACAAGAACAAAATGAACGACTTAAGCAAGAAATTAATAGTCGGATTATTGCAGAGACATTACTTCAAGAAGCTAATGAAAAATTAGGGCGATTAGTTAATTTAGATGGTTTAACCCAGCTTGCAAACCGCCGCTGCTTTGATGAATATTTAGATCAAGAGTGGCAGAGACTAGCAAGAGAGCGTTTGCCCTTGTCTTTGATCATGTGTGACATTGATTTTTTTAAGAACTATAACGACACCTATGGGCACGTGGCTGGGGATGATTGTCTCCGCAAAGTTTCGCTTTTAATCAAGCAATCTGTACATCGTCCTGCGGATTTGGTAGCGCGTTATGGCGGCGAGGAATTTGTGATTGTGTTGCCGAATACTGACATAGAAGGCTCTATAGCAATTGCTGATATTATTCGGCAGAGCCTTCAAGAGTTAGCAATCCCCCATGAAGATTCAGCAGTTAGCCAGCTTGTAACGCTAAGTATGGGCGTAACTTCTTTGGTTCCTGTGACCGATTCTCACCCTTCGGTGTTGCTGACGGCTGCCGACTATGCGCTATATCGAGCGAAAGAGTTAGGAAGAAATCAAACTTATCAAATTGGCTAAATTTTAAGAAAAGATGTCGCGAAGCGTCGCCTTGTCTTAAAATTCATCGTTTTCAGGGGAAGTAGAATCACGTCTCAACAAATTATCAATATCGCTCCAGTTAACAAGACTAGCGATCGCATCTTGGACTAGCTGACCTTTATGTAAACAAATTAGCCGATCGCACCAAGTTTGGACTAAATCAAGTTGATGATTGATCATCACCACTGTTACGGGCTGAGGTAATTGGGTTAGCTCAGTTAAAACATCTAGTAATAAATGCGATAACCCACGATCCAAAGCTGATGTGGGCTCATCCAGTAATAGTATTTCTGGCTCCATTACTAAGGCTCTGGCGATCGCTACCCATTGTCTTTGCCCAAGTGATAACTCTAGCTCTGATCGATTTAGCAGTTTAGAATCAAGCTGCAATTTATCTAGCCATTTATGCGATCGCGCATTAATTTCGCCCTGTGTAAAATTTTGTAACTTTAGAGGATAGGCGATCGCTTCAGCAACAGTCATCCCTAATAAGCTCGGCTCCTGTGGAACCAGCAACACTCGCCGCCGCAAAGTTTGAATCGGAATTTCTTGAATATTTTTGCCAGTAAGCGTAATTGTCCCCACTGATGGATCGGTTAAACGATTGAGCAAACGCAAAAATGTCGTTTTCCCAGATCCTGTTGCGCCAATTAACGCAGTTTTACTTCCTTTGGCGATCTCAACAGAAATATCCATCAAAAGTGTGCGAAATTTAGTTTGATAGCTCACTTGGTTCGTAGCGATCGCTACAATGTCAGGAAGTATCTGAGATGGTAATGAAACCTTTTGCATAATGTAACTGTCTTTGCGATTAGTGATCGGGAAATTGGGACGCAGCCTTGAATTTATTAAACCCTTTCTCATGCTCAATTAGGGAGAACAATCACATATGTATTTATGGAACCTTTTCAAGAAATTTTCGCAAAAACTTGTTAGACAGCATCGCCAAAAACGACTTGCCTTTTTCTTTGCAGGGTTATGTATTTTTGCCTTAGCTGCTCCCCAACTGGCTCCTGCTTCTGCCCAATCGACTCAAGCAACCGTGCAGGAAATCCTCGATGGCAATCAAGTTTTTATTCAAAATAGGCAAGCATCTCTAAATGATGTCGCAAAACAGCAACAGCAAGTTCGCACAGGTAATTCTAGAACAGCACTACTGTTTAATACAGGTGCAGTCGCGCGACTATCAGCTAATTCAGTACTAAGTATTGGACAATGTGCTCGACTCAAACGAGGAACAATTTTAATCAATGGCGCTGTTAATGCTTGCTCTTCTTCAATTACGACAGGAGTACGTGGCACAACCTATTTACTAGAAGTAGATGAGTCTGGCAACCAACAGGTCAAAGTGTTAGAGGGCGAAGTTGTAGTCAAGCGTAACGCAACTCCAATAACTGATGAAGATGATCAACCGACAACAGAAACTAAACCCACTGTTCCTAAGCCAACTACTCCTTCAACTGAAAAGCCTAACGTCACTCCAACTACAGCCCCTAAGTTTAAACAGTTTGGATCTTTCCCAACCGTAATCCCCCCAAGGACAACACCTCGAATAAACACATCCAACCCTCCAAATGGAAAACCTGTTGAGCCATTAAATGGTAAACCAGCTAATGACAAACCAATACTTCAAATGGAGAAGCCTATATCACCTACGAAGCAACCTGATGAGGTTGTGTTGAAGGCTGGCGAAAAAGTTGAAGTTAATCAAGGCGGTGCTTTGGGGATAATTCAACAACTCACTGAAAATGAGTTTGTAGAACTCCTCAAAGGGAATTTATTTCAGGGATTTACTAACCAAATCCCAGGGATAGATAAAGTTCGTTCCGTGTTTAATGGACTATTCCCAGGCGTAAACTTTCCAATTTCGATCCCAGGTATACCAATACCAAATATTCCTAGTATTCCTAGTCTTCCGTTCTAATTTATAACGCTTTGCGCTCAAACCCAAACCAAAAAAACTTTTTGAAAGCGTTGCAAAGCAACGCTTTCAAAAAGTTTCTAGTGGCTCGTTTGATCGGCAATTGCTGTATACCGCTTTGCGCTCTAAGATGAATACAGAAAAAGCACCATAAAATAGTTTTATGGTGCTTTTTCTGTATTTATTCTGGATTTTGATATGCCTCGAACTTGTTTTCTCTATCAAAGCGATCGCCCAATTCCATACCTCACTGCATGGCAATGGCAAAAGCATTTGGTGGAGGAACGCAAACAAGCCAGAAGAAACGAGAAAGACTTACCTGATGTGTTATTACTAGTCGAACATCCTGCCGTTTATACGTTGGGACAGGGTTCGAGCTTAGAGTTTTTAAAATTTAGTCCTGATGATCCTAATATCGAATGTCATCGCATTGAGAGGGGCGGCGAAGTTACTCATCATGCGATCGGGCAGTTGGTAGCTTATCCAATTTTAAATCTTGACTATCATCAACATGATTTGCATTGGTACTTACGCCAACTCGAAGAGGTAATTATTCAAGGGCTAGCTAAATTTGATGTACCTTCAAAACGTATTCAAGGCTTAACTGGCGTTTGGATTAATCAATCTGGGCAAAATCAAAAAATTGCTCAAGTCGGAATTAAAGTTAGCCAATGGATCACGATGCATGGCTTGGCATTAAATGTAAATATGGACTTATCAGGTTTCGATCGCATTGTTCCCTGTGGAATCAAAGATTGCCAAGTTTGTAATCTTAATCAATTTGTGCATGATGTGGAGATTGAACAAGTGAAAATTGCGATCGCGCAAACCTTTGCCCAAGTATTTGATTTAGAAATCATTCAACAAATCACCAGATAGTTTTGACAGGATACTGTGCGATCGCCCCATTTTAAGTATCAAGTAACATTTTCATTAAGAGCTTTCTTCAATGGCGATCGCTAGTTAATATTCTGGGGCAATGTATTGTTCATATAGCTGTGAGCTTGTTTAGCTATGATGCAATTTGCGCCACACAGATCGTAAACTTTGATATAAATAGCCATTGCGATCACCTATCTAAATCTATGAACCTATAAATGATATTAACCTTCTAGAATGCTCATAGCAAAACATTAGCGGCTAATATTTTTTGTTTGTTTCAGTATGATCGTGTCTAAAATATCAATAATACCAACGCCTAAAAACAATCATTTATTTTAAAATGCTAATCACTAAAAAGAAATATTGCTGTATTGCTACTTATCGCTTATCTCCTGACTCAATTTTACGTAGACTTTGCATAAAAGATGCAATATTCGATGAGGAAGGTCTTATAAAACTTTTTGAGAATAACAACTATAAACTATTAGCCAAAAACGATGCTAATGGAGAAATTGATGCAGTTATTTATAAATCTGATCAAGAAAAAATTAGCTATCACGATATCGATTATATTGAGTTTGAAAAAGAAGCGCTGAAAGTAATTGAAAAATCACTAAAATGCTTACATATTGCTTTTCTGTCCGTAAGAAATCAGCCTAGATACATCGCAAAAAAAAGTGATGGCCAGCAAATTTCTATTGATATATTAGATTGTGAGACTAACATTAAAGCACATTGTATTACTGGAATGGCGGAAATGATTAGTAGCGGGCGTGTGCTTAATAACCAATTTCACAATGTATTTTCTCAAAAGATTGTCACAGTTCTAACAGTAATAAATTGCGAAAACAATGACAAAATTAATGAGTATATTGCCCGATTTGTGAGTCTTGAGAATCTGAGTAGCGATCCAGTTCTTCACCTTCTTACTGTATCTTCTCTATATGAATATATTAAAGAGACATCAGATAACCATTTAGATTTACGATTTAATGAGATAAAGATTGGAAAAATTGGCAAGGAAAAGGTTGGGAAGAAAAATTTTCAGGATAAAGAACTCACTTTCAAAGATAAATTTATCTGTACTAGAAACTTAGCTGCACATGGTTTAGCCGATGAATATACAACTGTATACAATCTGGAACAGATTTTGGAGATTGCCCCACCAGAAACAAGTACTTCAGGAAAAAGATTTTATTCGTTTAATCGATATAATACATCTCATATAAATCTAATTAATGAAGTGATTGGTGAAGCTCAACCTATAATTCAGCAGTACTTGAGAGAAGAATTAGGTCTCAAGCAATAACTCTTACATGAAAATATTTTCAAACCAATAAAAAAGCGCCCCTAGGGGCGCTTTTTTATTTAAGAAGTAGCTAGCGTGCGACGCTTTGTGACCATGCGGAAGGCTTCGATGATATCGCCTTCTTTCCATGTCGAGAACTTAGCAAGCGAGATGCCGCACTCAAATCCAGAGGCAACCTCCTTCGCATCATCCTTAACCCGTCGTAGCGAGTCAAGTACGGCTGAATGCACGACCTCATTGCCACGTTTGACACGGACATTACAGTTGCGGAGCAACTTACCATTCTGGACATAGCAACCAGCCACAGCACCCTTGCCGATCGCAAAGATTGCCCTAACTTCAGCTTGACCAAGGTATTCCTCAACCATTTCAGGATCGAGTAAGCCTTCCATCGCATCTTGGATATCTTCCAAGAGCTTGTAGATAACGTTGTAATCACGGAAATCAACACCCATCTCGTCAGCAGCCTGTCTTGCACCAGGAGCCATCGTGGTATTAAATCCTAGTACAACTGCCGAGCTTGCCGCCGCCAAACTGATGTCGTTTTCAGTAATTTCACCAGGAGCCGAGAGGAGAATGCGGAGTTGAACTTCTCTTTGTGGAAGCTGGGCAAGTGCGCCCAGAATTGCTTCGAGAGAGCCTTGGACATCTGCCTTGAGAATAATATTGAGTTCCTTGAGATCGCCTTCTTTGACCTTCTCTGACAAGGTTCCAAGGGTGACACGACGGGAAGCCATTGCCTGTACCAAGCGAGCTTGACGTTGATCCATCGTGCGTTGGTCAGCGATCGCCCTAGCCACTTTTTCATCAAGGTAGACTTCAAACTCATCACCTGCCGCAGGGACATCGCCCAAACCGAGAACTTCCACCGCAAAGGATGGCGAAGCTTTATCAACACGGACGTTGCGATCGTCCACCATGGCGCGTACCTTACCAAAGGCAGCACCCGCCACAAAGATGTCGCCAACACGCAATGTACCGTTTTGAACCAATAATGTCGCAACGGGACCTTTTGCCTTGTCGAGGTGAGCTTCGATGACCGTACCTTTAGCCGTACGGTTAGGGTTTGCCTGTAAATCTTCAACTTCAGCAACCAGCAAGATCATTTCGAGTAAGGTGTCAAGGTTCTCGCGACGGATGGCACTGACTGGAACCATGATTGTATCGCCACCCCATTCTTCAGCAACAAGAGCATATTCGGTTAACTCTTGGCGAATGCGATCGGGCTGAGCCTCAACCTTATCAACCTTGTTAATAGCAACAACGATTGGTACTTTAGCAGCACGAGCATGGCTGATTGCTTCAATGGTTTGAGGCTGAACACCATCATCGGCAGCAACAACTAGTACGGCAATGTCAGTAACCTTAGTACCACGCGCACGCATGGCGGTAAAGGCTTCGTGACCTGGGGTATCAAGGAAGACGATTTGTTGGTTCTGACCATTGTGCTCAACATCAACATGATATGCACCGATATGTTGAGTAATACCACCCGCCTCTCCTTGTGCGACTTTGCTCTTACGAATTGCATCGAGCAAGGTGGTTTTACCATGGTCAACGTGTCCCATGATTGTGACCACTGGCGGACGACGTTGCAGTTTATCAAGATCCCCAACATCGATCATTTCTGTCTTAAGCGCAAGCTCGACTACTTCAGGCGCATGGACTTCATAGCCCAATTCTGCCGATACCATTTTGGCAGTACCGACATCGAGGGTTTGGTTAATATTCGCCATGATCCCTTTCATAAACAGGGTGCGAATTACCTCTGTCTCTGAAAGTACTAACCGCTTGGCTAGTACAGCAACGGTCATACCCTCTTCGATTTCTACCGATGTTGGTTTTTCAGGAATAACTTCGACTTGTTGATGACGGCGATCGCGACTAGGTGCTGATTTTTTACCCTTTTGTGTTGGCTTGATATCGGCTGCCATAGTTGGCTTCGATGGCACTACTGCTGCCTTAGGGCGTGCAGTTGGACGAGCCAGTGACAAACTAATCTGTGCTAGTTCGTTAGCTGCATCAGCATCAGTACCATCATCATCATCATCATCAAAATCACGTAAATAGCGCTTTGGCTTGTTCAGGCGATTTTTTTCTTTAAGCTCTAGTAAATCCTTTTCTTCTTCTTCTTTGGACTTACCCTTACGCTTACTACCCTTACCAGGCAACGTTGGTTTTTCTAAAAGTTCTGGTAATGCAGGATTAAATCCACCTGTTGATTCTGGTTTCTTCCCAGTTTTGTCAGCAATGACGGGCTTTTCAGGCGCACGCATCAATGTTGGCATCGGAGGACGCAAATTGTGCGGTGGTTCTGTCGGAGCAGTGATCCCGCGTTCGATGAGTACTGAGTCTTTGACCAGCTTTGGTCCACGGCTTTGAGGTCTACTACCAGCAGGAGCTGCCTGTTGTTCCACAGGTTTGTTCAATTTTGGCTTTTCGGGCTTGTTGACCTTAACTGCTTCTGAGTTGTCCTCACTATTAATCTGCTCAGTTCTGTCCTGCTCAGACCTACTCTGATTGGCTTTTGCCGAAACTCTTGACTCATCTGAAGGTTTTGCCGCAGGTGGTTTGGGTGCAATAACAGCTTTGGGCGCAACAGCTACTGGAGGCTTGGGTCTCTCAGGAGCAGCAGGTTTGTTCAATTTGACCTGAGGAGGCGAAACACTTACTAAGGATTGTTTCGGCACAACAGGAGGGCGCTCAGATTTTTCTGCTTGTGGTCGCTCAGCCCTTGGAGTCTCTTTACGGGTTGCTTGTTCCTTAGGGGCTTGTTTCGGTATAACGATGCTTGGTGTTGCTTGCTCCTCAACGAAAATCTTTGCAGGGGCAGGTGTGACCGCCTTTTCGGCTGATTTAGGTGGAGCTAGCGGCGCAATTAACTCTGTTTTTGATTCTGAGGGCGATCCTGGCTGAGAGTCTTTAATCGCTTGGGGATTTACTGGTGGGATCAATGCTGTTTCTAGGGTCAATTCAATTTTGGGAGCAGGGTTAGTTTCGGACTGTTGACCTTCTGAGAAAGAAGGACGACTGGGAGGCTTGACTAATGAAGAAGCAGAGGGCATGGGCAGGGGAGGATTAATAACAGCAGTTTTAGCAGGAGGTTCTGAGCTAGGCTCGGCGATCGCACTAGGTGAGTTAAGAGGCGGATTTACAGATGTTGTAGCTCCTACATTAACAGAGACAGGTGGAGTATTGAGACGAATTGTGGGCTTGGTAACCGCAAGAATTTGCTGCTTGGCAATACGAGCATCAGATTCTTTGATCTTTGCCGCAGCAGTAGCTTTCTTTTCAGAAGCCCTAGGATCGGCAGCTTTATGATGATATTGAGGGGCTTTGATGCGTACCAATTCCGCCTCTGATTCTGTAATTGTACTACTATGACTTTTAACAACTATATTTAATTGCTCACATACTGCGATTACATCTTTGGTGTCGAGATCTAACTCTCGTGAGAGTTCATATAGTCGAACTCGGTTGCTTATACTCATTGCTCACTCTGCCCTGCGTAACTGTTGTACACGATGAAATTGAATTTACATAGAAGTTGCTTCCTATCTTTTGCTAGGTTGAATTACATTGACTGAATTACATTGACCATAGTTAATCTTAGAAGCGCCTAGCTATTCCTGCTGAACAGGCTAGCGAGTAGGTTTCAATTTTTAAATGAAACTACTATAGCTATTATTACTCATACAACCTAGTAATATGAGATGTTAGCTAATTTGGCTCACAAACCTTGGCAAAATCTCACTCAGTTTACTAGCTCTTGTACATTACCCCTAAACATAGTTTTTGAGAAGAGATTTTTTGTGTATGTGGCGCTTTTTGTGTATAAATGGCGCAAATTTTTGAAAAGCCCTGTTTTATGTAGCTTTGGGTAAAAAATTAAAGGGCTGACTAAATTTGTAAATCACTAGCTAATGAGCTTAATTGCTTTAGCGCATTGTTACAGTTATTTACACTAACTAGCTAGGCGGAATAAGTAATTGTGCAAAATAAATTACCAAAACCCGTAAAGTTGTGCCCCGCAGGGGTGCAACTTTACGGGTTTTGGTTTGTAATTAATTATGCCTAGATACTTTAAAGACAAAACCCAAAAAGATAGATCACCCACATAGTTGGTGATCTATCTTTTTGGGTTTAAAGGTTTCTTTTGCCCAGCTACTTACTTTAATTTAAGGTAGGATCGGACAGTCTCGCAGCATTGTGATTTTATGACCAACGTACCCGTCTCTCGCATTCGCAACTTTTCTATCATTGCTCATATCGATCACGGCAAGTCTACACTCGCCGATCGCTTGCTGCAATTTACTGGCACAGTGGCGGATCGGGATATGAAAGCGCAGTTTCTCGACAACATGGACTTGGAACGAGAGCGCGGGATCACAATTAAGTTGCAAGCGGCGCGAATGAACTACCAAGCGCTTAATGGTGATGAATATACGATTAATCTGATTGATACTCCAGGACATGTGGACTTTTCCTATGAGGTATCGCGTAGCTTGGCAGCTTGTGAAGGGGCTTTGCTAGTAGTTGATGCTTCGCAAGGGGTCGAAGCACAAACTCTGGCTAATGTCTACTTAGCATTAGCCAACGATCTGGAGATTGTCCCTGTACTTAATAAAATTGATTTACCAGGAGCAGATCCCGATCGCATAGCCAATGAAATAGAGCAGTTAATTGGGTTAGATTGCTCGGCAGCGATTCGAGCATCGGCAAAGCAAGGGGTTGGGATCAGGGAGATCCTTGAAGCGATCGTTTTGCAAGTGCCACCGCCAAAAGATACAGTCGATCAACCATTACGAGCATTAATTTTTGATAGTTATTACGATGCCTACCGTGGCGTAATCGTTTATTTCCGTGTAATGGATGGCATGGTCAAAAAAGGCGATCGCGTTAAATTTATGGCTTCAGGACAAGAATATGTAATCGATGAGCTTGGCGTACTTGCCCCTGGGCAAATTCAAGTTGATGAATTACATGCGGGTGAAGTGGGTTATCTCGCGGCCGCGATCAAGATGGTTGCCCATGCGCGGGTTGGTGACACGATTACTTCTGCGATCGATTCAGCACCTGAGCCTTTTCCCGGTTACGAAGAAGCAAAACCAATGGTTTTTTGTGGGATGTTTCCCACTGATGCCGATCAGTTTGAGGAATTGCGCGAAGCTCTCACCAAGCTTAAGCTCAACGATGCATCTCTAAATTATGAGCCAGAAACCTCGAATGCTATGGGCTTCGGTTTCCGTTGTGGATTTTTAGGGATGCTACACATGGAGATCGTGCAAGAGCGTCTTGAACGTGAATATAATCTCGATCTAATTGTGACTGCGCCATCAGTAATTTATCGGGTGACGACAAATACGGACGAAATTTTAATGGTGGATAATCCTAGTGAGTTGCCGCCACCAAATTCTAGAAAGTCGATCGAGGAGCCCTATGTCAAGCTGGAAATCATGACTCCGCAATCTTACATTGGGACTTTGATGGAGTTATGCGTGGCAAGACGAGGAGTATTTTTAGATACTAAGTACATCACTACGGAACGAGCAACTTTAATTTACGAACTTCCATTAGCCGAAATGGTAACTGATTTCTTCGATCAAATGAAGTCTCGCACAAAGGGATACGCCAGTATGGAATATCAAGTCATTGGCTATCGTCCAAACGATCTGGTGCTTGTTGACATTCTCGTGAACGAAGAACCTGTGGATGCTTTGGCTTGTATTGTCCATCGCGACAAGTCTTATAATGTTGGGCGAGCATTAGTATCTAAGCTGAGGGAGTTGATTCCCAAGCAGCAGTTCCAAATTCCAATTCAGGCTGCGATCGGGACAAAGATATTGGCGCGGGAGAATATTTCGGCTTTGCGAAAGAATGTGTTGAGCAAGTGCTACGGTGGCGACATATCTCGAAAGAAAAAGTTGTTAGAGAAGCAGAAGAAGGGTAAAAAGCGGATGAAGTCAATTGGAACAGTGGAAGTTCCACAAGCAGCGTTTATGGCAATTTTGCAATTGAACGGTGATTAAACCCCAAAATCGCAAATTTGCCTACTAAGCGGGCAAATTTGCGATTTTGGGCTATAACTCTAAGTTGAGTGGTAAGGCGATCGCAAACTTTGTACCAACACCAACTGTGCTTTCACAGAGAATTGTTCCCTTCAAATTTTGTGTCACAAGGTTATAGATAATATGCAGACCAAGCCCGCTACCACCTCGATCTCTGGCTGTTGTGAAAAAAGGCTCAAAAACTTTGTCTAGGCTTTCAGCGGGAATACCTCTACCGTCATCAGAGTAAGTAATTAGAACTTTGTCATCTTGCTGAGAAATTTCAACTTGTAATTGTCCAGCTTTATCTAAGTTGTGATAGGCATGAGTAAGAGAATTTACCACTAAATTAGTGATGATTTGAGATAAGGCTCCAGGGTAACTTCGTATAGAGATCGCATTATCGCCAATGACTTTAATTTGATGTGAAGTATTTTGAATTTGTGGGGCTAGACTAAGCAGAATCTTCTCGATATAGTCTTTCACTTCAAAACTGCGCTGCTCTAAACTGGTTTGATCAACGGCAACTTGCTTAAAGTTTTGGATGAGTTCGGCAGCCCGCTGTAAGTTAGTCAGGGTCTTCTGGGTTTAAGGGGATAAGTAAATCTAATGAGAAAGACAAGCTAATAATCTAGAACGAAAATTTAAAAAATTTAAAAAACCATAAGCCTGTCGTTTAATTAATTTAATACGATTATTAAGTCCCTCCATCACACCACTAGATGTACGATTTAAAAAGTAGTTACAAATATTATCAAGATGATTACGAATGGTTTCCAAAACTGCGCCATAAACAGCTTTAGCTTTTTGAAGCCATTCTTTTAATTGTTTCTGACCCTCTTCAGGAGTTTTACAAGTCTCAAAAATACTTCTAAAGTCTTCTTTGAGATTATAAGCTAGTCGCAAGCGTTTAGAACATTTCAAGACATTTTCTAACTTCACTTTTTCTTCTTCTGTTAAGTCTACCTTGTTCTTTAGTAGAATAAATCGACTACCTTTAATCTTGATTTTAGCTTTTTGACGCAGTTGATTTAACTCTTTGATTAGTGGCTGCATAACATGAAATCTGTCGATGACAATTTTCGCATTTGGAAATACTTCTTTGACAACTTTGGGAAAGCCTCCCCACATATCAATGCTAACCTCCTCTACTTTTTCCCTTATCTCAATCGGTTGCTGCTTCAGGACTTCAATGATGTCATCTTGTTTATGACTATCAATTACTTCTAGTAATGCTCCTGCGTCAATACTTGATACGACTGTCACAAAGTCTTTATGTCCTTTGCGTTTACTCACTTCATCAATACTCACTCGTTTTACTTCTTTCCAATCATCTTTTTTTTTAGAGAAAATTGGTGATTGAAAATCCCTTGTATTTGATCCCAACTCAAATATTCATCTCGACTTACTTGCTCCACACTCGCACTTTGTACTCGTTGATAAACATACTCCTCATACCTTTGTGTGTATCGTCTTTCCCAGTCTACAAAGGGTAACTTTTCCGTAAAATGTCTTTGACAATGTTGACAATAAAATTGGCGGCGCGGCGTATTTAAATAAACTATTTTCCCAAATACTGACAAATCTCGAATCAATATCGGTCGATTTTGTTTTAATTTTCCACCATGCGTATTACAATGCGGACAAGTAATTTCATCCTGTAAAAATCTCAACTTTAGGGTGATTTTATTTTCTTCTTCCGTAAAACTTTCAACGGTTGTGTTGGGTAAATTTAGCAACCTATCTAGATACAAGTCCATACCTGTCACCACTTATCTTTGTGCTTCATTATACATTAATCCCCTCAAACCCAGAAGAGCCGTTAGTCAATAGAATTTCACTACTGCTTTTGGACTTTTCTAAATATGCTTGTAAGCTAGATTTTTTTAATTCACCGAGATCAAAAGATGCTTTAAACTTATTGGTCGCATTATTCAGAATGGAAGCTGCCATTAAACTATTGCCCACAGGGGTATTCACCTCATGGGCGATACCTGCCACCATACTACCGAGCGCAGCATACTTTTCGGATTCTAACAGTTGCTTTTGGGTGGTTTTTAGTTCATCTAAGGTGCTTGCTAGTTCGACATTTTTTTGATAAATAGCAGCTTCTGCTCGTTTGCGATCGCTAATATTGCGAATCATAAATAGCACTTCGTTGGCTCCACTCACGACAATGCGAACCTCCTCATCTTGGCAATGATTATCTACACATATTTTCTGCTCATAAATTTGCATTTCCCCTGTGACGATAGCTTGATTTATATAGAAAAGTTGGCGATCGCTAATTTCGGTCGGCAGGAATTGGGACACATGCTTACCAATATGTTCAAAGTCTGGATACAGTAACTCGATCTCATTTTCAGAGTTAACTTGACCAAGATAGATTCCATCCGCACTAACATGAAACATCAAATCAGGAATGACTGAAAGGATGGCTCGTCTGCGAGTCTCGTCTGCACTGATCGTTGTATAACCTGTGACAGCGATCGCTGAACTAGATAGTGCCAGTAAAGTAGGAACTATAGGCAGCCACCAGCCCCACAAAAATGCGATGTAGCTTACAGTAAATAAACCTCCTCCTAATCCCAAAATCGTCAGAATCTTCCAAGGTAACGGACATGGAAATTTTGATGAGGTCAGTATTCTTTTGTAGAGTCTATTGTTGCCCAATAAACCACCGATAACCGCCCAGAAAACAATCCACAAGGATTCGATTAATTTTGACCAAACTTGTAAGATGGGTCGCCCGTCAAGGGCGTTAGCGAGTAATTGGCTAGTGATATTAGCATGAAGAATTACGCCATTTGTTATAGGAAAAGGACTACCTAAGGCTGTGCTGTTATATGGGGTAATAAAGTAATCAGTATTGCTTTCTGCTGTAATTCCAATTAGAACAAGGCGATCGCGAAATATATCCTGAGCAATATTTCCATTGAGTACATCGCTTAGGGAAACTGTGTGAAAGCCATCCTGAAAATTGCGAAAATTTGATAATATTTGATATCCTCCCAGTTCTTGTCGAACGTACCCGCCATCATTTTCGGCGATGGGAGAAAATAATGCTTTTCCTAATTTATACTGCTGCGTTTTGGGATTGACAACTTCGAGACTAATATTCTCTTTTTTGAGATATTGAATGGCTAATGCAGCACTCAAACTGGTGACGGTTCTACCATGTTTGTCCTTAAGCGACAGCAGGATACGGCGAATCTTCCCATCACCATCAGGGAGCAAATCATTTGCGGCAACTTGATTAAGCTTTTCGAGTATCGGAGAAGCAGCTACCTCACTACCATCTTGATTAGCGACAACTTTGCGAATGCCAATTAGGTTTGGCATTGACTCAAACATGTTGACTAACTGTCGATATGCAGAACCATATAGCTTGGGTACTGGCAGATCGCGATAAATATCTAGTCCGATTACTCTGGGTTGCTGTTGTCTAATTAAATTTAAGAGTTTGATAAGAGTTTCATCAGGGATAGGAGAACCAAACTTCTGAATGTCAGTTTCATTGATTGCGACAATCACGATGCGTTCGTCTTTGGCTTCTGTTGGTCGCCATTGAAAGAACAAATCATATAGAGCAAGTTCCAATGGTTGCAAAACTCCCGCAAAGCGAAGTCCAAGCAAAATACCTGTTGTTGCGGGGACAACAATCAAAACTCCTCGCAATTTCCAAATTATCTTTTTGAAGTTGATCCACATGTGTAAATTCTAACAGTCAAGAGTAATCCCAAATCAAGAAATGGCTACGCCATTTCTTGATTTTAAAACCCTTACTGGATTTATTTTTTAATTCACGAAAGTGTTGTCACACTTTACTTTACAGGTTTGGGTGTGTAATTAATTAAGCGCATCTACTTATACCGCTTTACGCTATATGAAATTTAAATTAGGGCGTATTCGTAGCCTAAAGATTTACTAGTTATTTCTACAACACATCGATATTATTAGGTATAGTAAATCACCTCGGATACAATGTTCTACTATTGCTTACACCTATTTCATTTTCATATTTAATTGTTTCAATAGGATTTACAATGCTTCACTTTCTAACTCAAGTCAATGAATTAATGTAGTCACACTTTCGAGAGTCGATATTAAGAGGAACTTAAAATATGAAACTTGATCTACGCTATATTAGTTTGTCAGGTGCATTTGCTTTTAGCTACTTCGCCGCAACACTTTCAGCTATAGCGCAGATTCTCCCAGACAATACTTTGCCGACTAACTCGACGGTTACAACTAACGGACTAATCCAAACAATTGATAGTGGAACAAATAGAGGAGTTAACCTCTATCATAGTTTTCGAGATTTCTCAGTTTCGACAAATCATACTGCCTACTTTAATAATGCTGCAAATATTCAAAATATTGTGACCAGAGTGACAGGCGGCTCCGTTTCAAATATTGACGGGATGCTCAAAGCTAATGGCAACACTAATTTGTTTCTACTCAATCCTAATGGGATCATCTTTGGAGCAAATGCGAAGTTAGATATTGGCGGAACTTTTGTTGGCAGTACCGCCAATAGTTTCAAATTCTCCAATGGCAGCGAGTTTAGTGCCACCAACCCGTAAGCACCGCCATTGCTGACGACGAATATTACAACAGGTTTACAGTATGGGACAAGTAATACAGGTGCTACGATCGCTAATCATGCTAATCTCTTCGCGGGACAAGATTTAGTTCTGATTGCGGACAAATTGGACTTGCAGGGACAATTACAGGCAGGTCGAGATCTGATCTTGCAGGCTCAAGATATGGTGACGATTCGCGATACTGCTAGCAAGAACTTTGTGGCAGCATCTGGTAGAGATCTGCAAGTACAGGGAAACCAATCGGTTGACATTTTTGCCTTAAACCATCCTAATAGTGGTTTTTGGTCGGGTAGGGATATGGTGTTGCGATCGCAAAATCCTATCATTGGCGATGCCCATTTCTATACTGGTGGGAACTTAAATATCGAGAAGTTGAATGGAACTGTTGGCAATTTAATCAGTCCTAACGATCCAGTAATTCTGGCAAATGGAAATGTGACGTTAGGTAACTATACAGGAGCATCGCTACATATCTTAGCTGGCGGTAGTGTGACACTGGCGAATGTCATCATAAATAATACTGGGGCTATTAATACTACGATTAATCCCAGTAATACAACGTTATTTAATGCCACACAGAGTTATGCAGATTTAGCCTCATTTAGTTTGACCGACTATCAGGCAATCAAGAATAGTAATGGTACAGTTCAGGATATTGTGCCAGTTCAGACTCCAACTACGATTGATGGCAGTACTAGGGCAACTTTGGATATAAGAGCAGGAGTGGATTGGTCAAAATTGGGCGGTTTGACTGCTAGCCCTATCGTTTCAGGTGCGATCGCGCCTGTTCCTACCTATGCAAATCCTCCTGTTAGAGCCGATATTACGGTAAATGGGAATATTCGCGTGAGTCAGCCAAGTGGATTGGTGCTAATAACCAACCAGTTCATGCCCAACACTTTACAAGGCACAATCTCAACGAATGGAATTGATGCTAGTACTGCTCTTGTCGGGGCTAATGCTGGCGATATTCGAGTCTATGGGCGAGGCGATATTATCTTGAATTCAGAATTGGGTACATACTCAGAGCCAGGTTCTGGCAATGCAGGAAATGGCGGTAATATTTCTGTTTCTTCTTACTCTGGCAATATCACAATGAACTCTTCTGGATTATTCAGCGGATCTTTTACTTCCTCTGGCAATGCAGGAAATGCTGGTAAGATATCATTCTTTTCTTATTTGGGCGATATCATCCTAGATAATGTACATATCGAATCATCATCATTCACTTACTCAGGCAACTCCGCAAATGCAGGAGCCGTTTCTCTCTCTTCTTACTCAGGCAATATTACAGTCGCGCGTCCGCTTTGGAAATCGCCCTCGGTTTCACTAGCATTAGGTGATTCTGGCGATGGGGGAGCAATCTCTTTTGCGACGTATTCTGGTGATATTACGATTAAAGAAGTTAGAAGTTTTTCTGGGGATGTTGGGACTTATTTAGATGCTGGTACTTACTCAGGATCTGGTAATTCTGGAAATGGAGGAGCGTTTTCTTTAGCTTCTCACTCTGGCAATATTTCACTAATTAATGCCCCATTAAACTCATCTACGTCTTCTTACTCATCCTCAAATTTAGATCATTCTGGGAATGGAGGCGCAATCTCTTTAGCTACTTCTTTAGGAAATATTACGCTGAACGATTTGACCTTGTATTCGTATTCATTTGGGCAATCCACAAATTCACGTAATGGAGGCGCAATTTCTTTATACTCTGATTCTGGAAATATTGCACTGAACAATTCGACATTATCGGCATACTCGTTAGCCTCATCTGCTGGTTCCCAGAATGGCGGATCGGTTTCTATATCTGCCCCCAATGGCAGTATTACCAGTGCTTTAGCTAGTTATATATTGTCGTTTTCTATTTCTGCGGCAAATGCAAATAGTGGTAATGGTGGTGAGATCAATTTAACTGCAAAAAATCAAATTAGTAATCTTGCCCTCTTCACCTCGTCCGCCTTTGGACAAGCAGGAGCAGTAAATATTAATGGATTGGGTGATCTAGCGATCTCATCTCTTCAAATAATTACGAGTAAGACCGTAAATTTCCCCAAACGAGCCTATGACATCAACGATCCCAACACTTTCATCACCACAATTTTTGGATCTGGACAAAATGGGCGTTCTGGAGACGTGACTATTAAAGGCTTGGGCAATCTCACCTTTGACAATACCTTGATCGTGAGTACGACCCAAGGGATTGACCCTGCTGGAAATATTTTAATCACTAGTCCTAAGACGATCGCCTTCCAACATAACAGTCAATTGCTTAGTAATACTAGTAGTATTGGTAATGCTGGTAGTTTCACCGTTGCCGCAGGAGAGAGCATCATCTTCAAAGATAATAGTCAAATTATCGCTCAAACTAGTAATAAAGGGAAAGCTGGCAATATCGAAGTCATTGCAGGAAATTCAATCCTCTTTACTGCGGGTACTGGCTTGTTTGCAAATACTACATTTGGTTCTACAGGTGATGGTGGCAATATTACGATCGATCCGCAATATGTGACCCTACAAGATGGAGCAACAATTGCTGTCGGCAGTCTAGGCTCTGGCATAGGTGGCAATATTACTATATTTGCCAATTATCTTTCTCTTTTGAATGGTTCTTCCATCACCGCATCAACAGCCAGTACTAATGGAGGTAATATAGATTTAAATGTTCCATCCATTTTACTCTTACGTTATGGCAGCAATATTAGCACCACCGCAGGCACTGCAAATGCAGGAGGTAATGGGGGGAATGTTAAAATCAATGCGGGTTTTATCGTTGGCGTGAAAGGTGAAAACAGTAATATCTTTGCTAATGCATTTACTGGCAATGGAGGAAATGTCAATATCACGACTAATGGCATCTATGGACTTGAGTTCCGTCCTCAATTAACAAGTTTGAGTGACATTGCAGCTAGCTCTCAGTTTGGGGTGCAAGGGAATGTCACAGTTAATACTCCTGAGATCGATCCTAGTCGTGGCTTAACTTCTTTTTCGCTTAATCTTGTCGATTCATCGCAACAGGTTAGCCAGAGTTGTGCTACGGGAGGAAAATCATCTAATCGTGAAAATCACTTTACGATCGCAGGTAGAGGTGGCTTACCAAAGAGTCCTAGTGATGAGCTATCTATTAATCAATCTCTAGTAGAGCTAGCAGAACTCGTTCCAAGCAGCACAAATCCAATCTCGGCAATAGAGAAAAAACAAGAAAAAAAACAAGAATCAAAGAATGAATCTCCGCAATTTATTGTCGAGGCTAATGCGATCGCACGCGATAGTCATGGCAGATTGAGATTAATAGCTGCTTCTAATCCTCTTAGTCCCGCGATACCACTGCTTTCTTGTGCAAAATAAATCAAATAGCCTAAAATATAAACATTACTTCTCGGAGTAAAATCTATGACCGCCTATACAGTCAATCTTGATCCAATTTAGAAAATATCTGGGCTGCATAAATAGGAAACCATTTAAGAATTGCATAACATTTCAAATCTCGTTTAAAAATCTAGGTGTCTAGCCCCCTAAATCCCCCAATTCTGGGGGACTTCAATATACTTACCCCTAGAATTGGGGCTAGGGGGGCAAAATCTACAATTCTTAAATGGTTTCTAAAATCGCTAACTCAATTGTAAATACCATCTCAAACAAGCCCTATAGGCGATATATATGTTCTTTTGGGAATCTATCTCCAATCTAAAACCCAAAGCCAGTAAACTTCTGCTCTATATCGGTATAGCAATCTGTGCAACTATACTGACTATGTTTTTAGGAAGGAATACTCAGCCTAGTATTGCCCATAGCTCCTCAAAAGCATCAACCGATATAGCGCTTAGTAAACTCCCCAGTAACCTGATAAGTCTTGTACAGGATGGTAAACAGTATTACCGATCAGGTCAATATGTCAAAGCGATCGCAACTTGGCAACAAGCTGTTGATATTTGTGTAAGACAAGGCGATCGCCTCAATCACGCCATTGTTTTGCAAAATCTTGCCTTGGCTCATCAGCAACTAGGTCAATGGAAGCAAGCAGACCAAGAAATCCTCCTTAGTCTAGAAATTCTCCAAGCTGATTCACCGCAATCTAAATTATTAGCTCAGGCTCTCAACATTCAAGGAAACATTCAACTCGCACAGGGCAAAGCTCAAGATGCACTAACAATCTGGCAAAGAGCCGCAATAACCTACGAGCAATCAGGAGATACAGACGGAGCTATCCGTAACAAGATTAATCAGAGTCAAGCTTTGCGATCGCTAGCTTTATATCCTAAAGCCAAAGAGACTCTCAATCAAGTCCAAGTAGAACTCAAAGAACGTCCCGGATCCTCTCTTAAGGCAGCAATTTTGCTCAATCTTGGTGAGACCCTGCGATTGTGTGGCGATCTCCAAGGTTCCAAACTTGTATTGCAAGAAGGTCTAGCGATCGCAAAGAAACTCAAGGATGCATCGCTCATTGCCGATCTTCTACTGAGTCTAGGAAATACCGCCTATAGCTCACAACAATCTGCCGAAGCGATCGACTATTATCAGCAAGCCGCCAAAGCCGCAGCCTTTCCCAGCCAAAAAGTCCAAGCCCAATTAAATCAATTACGTCTTCAGATTCAACTAAAGCAGTCTGAATCAGCCAGATTATTACTAACTGATATTCAAACGCAACTATCGAATCTTCCGCCGAGCCGAGCCTCAGTTTACGCAAGAGTAAACTTTGCGCAAAGTCTGATTAAGCTTAGTCCCACCAGCGATCTTAAAGATTCGGCAAAACTCCTCGCCACAGCTGCCCAACAAGCCCATGAGATGGGTGACATTAGAGCCGAGTCCTATGCGATCGGATATCTAGGTAATCTCTATGAACAAACCCAACAGTTTTCAGAAGCCCAAAAACTAACCGAGAAATCGCTTATTCT
This sequence comes from Pseudanabaena sp. Salubria-1, assembly GCA_023336205.1. GTDB lineage: Bacteria > Cyanobacteriota > Cyanobacteriia > Pseudanabaenales > Pseudanabaenaceae > Pseudanabaena. The sequence continues at coordinate 20,339 of JALQCR010000055.1, read as the reverse complement.
CGCTCAAACCAATAATGCTTCAGATATTGCCTATCGCTGGCAGTGGCAACTCGGACGAATACTCAAATCTCAAGGCGAAAATACCAAGGCTATAATAGCTTATAGCGAAGCTGTACACACACTTGATTCAATTCGAGGCGATCTTATATCTAGCAACGTGGATATTCAGTTTTCCTTCCGTGATAGCGTCGAACCCGTCTACCGTCAGCTTGTTGCCTTGCTGCTTGCTCCTGAAGATGGAAAACAAGTTAGTCAAGAAAATCTCAAAGCCGCTCGTAAAATAATTGAATCTTTACAACTTGCAGAATTAGACAACTTTTTTAAAGAAGCTTGCCTTACTGGAATGGCGACACAAGTTGATGAAGTTGATCCACAAGCCGCTGTCATCTACCCAATCGTTTTGCCAGACAGTCTAGAAGTTATTATTTCACTGCCAAATCGTTCGTTGCTGCATAGTACTACCAAAATTTCTGAGAACAAACTAGAAAGTCTTTTGAGCGAATTACGGCGATCGCTACGTCGAACATCCCTTGAGACTGATATTCAAGCAGTATCCGTAAAAATTTACAACATATTACTCGGGAAAGAAACAGAATCTATATTAGCGGCAAACAAAATTAAAACCTTAGTATTTGTTCTTGATGGTTCTCTGAGAAACCTGCCCATGTCCGTCCTCTATGATGGGCAACAATATTTGATGGAAAAATATAATCTGGCACTCACCCCTGGGCTACAACTCATCGATCCTCGCCCACTCAAGCACCAACAACTAACTGTATTTGTCGGTGGGGTGAGTAAGGAAACCCAAAATTTTAATGCTCTGCCAAATGTCGAAAGGGAGGTTCAGCAAATTGCTTCCCTTGTGTCAGATCAAACCCTATTACTAAATGAAGATTTTATTAGCGAATCTATTCAAAAACAAATTAGTAAAATTCCCTATAGAGTTGTACATCTGGCTACTCACGGCGAATTTAGCTCTGATGCTGAAAAGACATTTGTTTTAACGTGGAATAATCGACTTGGAGTCAAACAATTAGGGGAATTGTTACAATTTAGAGAACAAGATAGCCGCATTCCCATTGAGCTATTGGTACTCAGTGCTTGTAAAACTGCAAAGGGAGATAATCGAGCTACTTTAGGACTGGCTGGCGTGGCTGTGCGATCGGGAGCGCGTAGCACGATCGCGAGCCTATGGTCAGTTGAAGACAGTGCTACAGCAACGTTTATGGAAAACTTTTATCAAGAGCTAGCGACTTTTGGAACAACTAAAGCCAATGCTTTACAAAAAGCCCAGATCGGTCTTCTGAAAAATCCACAGTATACCCACCCTTTCTATTGGGCTCCATTTGTTTTAATCGGAAATTGGTTGTAACCACAAAAAGAAGACGGCGCAAAGCGCCGTCTTCTTTTTGTGAAGTTTTCTAGATTTTACAAGCGAGAATCAGTCATTCTTGGAAAAAACAAGTAAAATATTAATTAATATTAATTAAGCGTTTTCATGATACTACTGCTAATTTAGACCACTAAAAAAATTTGTATTTATTCAGTTCCTGCTTCTAGGTATAAGGCTATGTTTTTTAAATACTTCCATCGATACTTTGGCCTTTTGGCGATCTCAATAATCTGGGAAATTAACCCATTTTCTATTTCTTTGACAGATGTTCGTGCCGCAACATTTGAGCCACCGACAGGACACCCTGCCCCAACAACGACCATTGGTGGTGGAAGGCGTACTAATGATGAACAATGTCTAAAAAATAGTGATGTTAAGTCTGGAGAAAGCAAAATTAAAAAATCTTTAGAGCATCAACTTACTCCCTTAATCCCTCAAAACAAATTTGGGCTTACAGTCTCGGCTAATCCAACATTTTTTGCCTATATTCCCAAAACATCTGCGATCGCGGTGGAGTTCACCCTTGAAAATCAGCAAGGTAAAGGGCTTGCCCGAAAGACTGTCACTCTAACTAGTACTCCAAGCATCATCAATGTTCAATTTGAGGGAATAACCTTAGAAGTGGGAAAAGATTACAAATGGCTGATCTCCGTCATCTGTGAAACTGGAGATCCAGAAGATAAATTTTCCGAAGGAATCATCCGTCGCATCAAGTTAGACGAAACTTTACTACGCAAATTAGAGAAAGCAACTGAGCTCGAACGAGTATCTCTATACGCAAAATTTGGGATTTGGCACGAAGCGATCGCTGGTATTGCAAATTTGCTCATTTCTCAACCCAATAGTACTGAGATCAAGACCAGTTGGTTAACTGAGATCTTGCACCATTCAAGAAAAGGGGTTGCAGAAAGAGCAGAAATGTGAAAAAAAGGGCGTAGTAGTAAATTAAATAACGAGCATGGAAAGCATCGTTAAGCACGCCCAAGGGCTAGTGTATAGTCTTCTGTGTTTGATGCCAAGTGTGTATCAAACAGCAAGTCTCAATGCAATACTAGGACTATTTCTCGAAGCACAAAGGCATCCTTATCCAGAACATACACAGATAAAATCAGCGAGTGCACTCAGCCGATTTCTCAATCACTATAACTGGTCAACGAGAGCAGTAATTCGGTCAACACGGCAGGCTATTTTGGGACAAATCGCCAAGCATCGCCCATCGAAACAAGTGCCATTAAAGATACTGATAGACTTGACTACCCTAGAAAAAAGCGGCAAGTTTTTACATTTGAGCAATCCCACCCAAAACGAACCAGACCCATGGGTGAGAATACTAAACGGAAAGCGAGGACTACATCTGGTTGTACTGTATCTGGTCTATGGAGAGTGGCGCGTACCATGGAGTTTTAGAGTATGGCGCGGCAAAGGATACCCCAGTCCCTCTGACTTAGCTTGTAAGTTATTGGGGACAGTACCCAAGCAACTAACCCAAGGCAAGACTGTGATTGTCCTTGCTGATACTGAGTTTAGTACGGTGAAGTTTTTCAATACTGTCCGCGCCAAGACTTGGCGCATCGTTGTCGGTGTACGCAACAATCGTAAACTTCAAGATGGCCGTACAGTCAAACAACTTTATCGTCATGGCAAACGTGGACAACAAATTTTGCTAGAAGGGCTAACTCAGCCTTTGACGATCTCTTGGTTTTGGCTCAAAAGAGCTGATAGTAAACGGGAGTTACGCTTTGTTGTCTCTTCTCATCCTTATTCTGGTGCTTATCTGGTGATGTTAGGTCGTAAGCGTTGGGCGATTGAGGGATTCTTCAAAACCATCAAACATCGCTTTGGTTTGCATTGTTTTGGGCAATCTACAAAACTTGGTGTTTATCGTTGGCTTATCCTCTCTCTGCTTGCTTATCTTTTGGCCCATTGGATTGATCAATGGTCGAGTCCTCCTGTCTTGGACTGGAAAGCTACCTGTGATTTGACACTTTCCGTTTTATTTCCTTCTGTCCTTTGGTTGAAACTTCTTAGGTATCTCCAAATTAGTGCCGATATTGCTGCTCGTCATGGGTTTGAAATTATTCTCAAACCCATTCCTACTTAACTCTTTCAGGAATGGTGCAAGATCTCAGTTAACTTTGCTCAAGTCCACCAGCCTAGAATCCATAGCAAATACCCCTCTCTCAAACTAAATCACTTTACGTTCAAAGCCAAATCAATAAATTTTTTAGAGATATGATTCTACAACAATTCTAAGAAATTTATTGTACTTTGTTTGTTCGGGAATTCCTATAATACCAACCATTCATGAAATAGCAAAATGCCTATAGATTCCAACAGCAGTTTCAAATTCAAAAAGCAGCAAAGTATACAGATATAAGGAACCAGATAAAGGTAGAGCTTAAAACATAGCAAAAATGATAATCCTATCCAGTTAATGCCACCAACGATCTTAGTTTTTAGTGTTTTTTTAGATTTCCTGCAAGAGGGGATAGAGAAAATAAAAGACCCAAGAAGCGAAAGCAATGGGACAAAATTTAAAATCAGCGATGCGATGCTGTCGGCTTTCTCGATGTTTTTTATGCAGTGTCAATCATTTTTAGAGTATCAAAGACAATTGCAGAGTCGAAGTGGAAAAAATAACGTTCAAAGTATATTTGGAGTGGAGAAAATACCCTCTGACCAGCAAATACGCAATATCCTCGACCTAATTAGCGCCAAGAGTCTGAACGCTGTATTTGAGAAAGTGTATAAATTTCTGCAAATGGGAAAGCACCTGAAACGATATGAAAGATTGGATAGGAATTTACTGATTTGTTTAGATGGAACGGAGTACCATAGCTCATCGAAAATATCCTGCGAATGTTGTAGTACCCGTAATCATCGCAGTGGCAAAATAACATACTCACACACAGCAATTTTGCCCGTAATCGCTGCACCAGGTTGCGAACAGGTGATTTCTCTACCACCCGAATTCGTCACTCCGCAAGATGGACATGAGAAACAAGATTGTGAAACAGCCGCAGCGAAACGCTGGATTAGTAAACATGGGCATCTTTTTGAAGGACAGGCGATTACGTTATTAGGGGATGATCTCTATAGCCGTCAACCGATGTGTCAGAATTGTTTAGAGGCAAATATGAACTTCATTTTCACCTGCTTACCATCCAGTCATCCTAGTTTATATCAGTGGTTAGATTACATTGAAAAAAATGGTGAAGTGCAGAATTTGACGACTAAACACCGCAAGGGGAAATCTATAGAAATATATAGTTATCGATTTGTGAATCAGATACCTTTAAGAGAACAAGAACCCTCTCTGTTAGTGAACTGGTGTGAACTGACTGTTCGCAATAGTGTTGATAATTCTGAAGTCTACCGTAATGCTTTTGTGACTAATCATGCTGTTAATATTGACAATGTGGCGGTCGTAGTTGAAACGGGTAGATGTCGTTGGAAAACCGAAAATGAGAACCACAATGTGTTGAAAACCAAGGGCTACAACTTGGAACATAACTTTGGTCATGGACAAAAACATTTGTCATCGACACTTCTATCTCTTAATTTGTTAGCTTTTCTATTTCACACGATTTTACATTTAATAGATTCCAGTTATCAAGAGATTCGTCGTAAGCGTGGCACTCGTAGAGGATTCTTTCAAGATATTCTCTCTCTTACCAAGTACTTTTTATTTAAGAGTTGGCAACATTTAATCGACTTTATGCTTGATGAAGCCCCCGTCTTTGCAGATTCCTGTTAATTTTTAGACTCTTGGTTTTGTATATCTTGCTACTTTTTGAATTTGGAATTGCTGAGATTCCAAAGATTCCGACGAGCTAATTTTCCTAGAAGAAGATGAAGATAGAAATTTTTTAGACGATCAAACTAAGGATCGCTCTGGTCTAGAAGAACCCAATACCGAATCTCAGGAATTATTTGAATTAAACTCATTACGAAATAATTCAACATGGCAAATTTTGATCTGTGATGACGATCTCTCTGTACATACAGTTACCAAGCTGGCTCTAGAGGAATTTAAGTTCGCAGGCAAAGAATTAGAAATCATCTCTGCTTTTTCTGGTGCTGAAGGAATCAAAGTTGTCGAGCAAAATCCTGACATCGCGGTAATCCTGCAAGATGTGATTATGGAAACCAATGATGCAGGGTTACAAGCCGTCAAATATATACGTGAAGTTTTGCAAAATCAACTTGTACGGATTATCCTCCGCACAGGGCAGCCAGGTGATTTTCCTGAATCTTCAGTGATTTTGAACTATGACATCAATGACTACAAATCAAAAACTGAGTTGACCGAGCAGAAGTTATTTACAACTCTAATTTCTAGTCTCAGAGCATATAGCAGTATCGTAAATCTTGCCGAAAGTCGTCAAAAGCTAGCTATCTTAAATAAACAACTTTATCAATTTAATCATAATTTAGAAAAGCTTGTCCAAGAGCGCACTATTGAACTAGAAATTGCAAAAGAAGCTGCTGATAGCGCAAATAAAGCAAAAAGCCAGTTTCTTACTAACATGAGTCATGAACTGAGAACTCCTCTTAATGGGATTCTTGGTTATACTCAAGTTTTGAAATTGAGCGATGATCCCATTAAACATCAAGATGGGCTAAATGTTATCCAGCGCAGCGGTCAGCATTTACTTACACTAATTAATGACATTCTCGATCTATCCAAAATTGAGGCAGGTAGATTAGAGATTGATCGTAATATGTTCCACTTAGATGAACTTCTCAATAGTCTAATCGACATATTTCAGGTTCAGGCAAGCAGTCAAGGTATTGAAGTTATCTATAAGATAATTGGACAAATTCCCAAGCTTGTTTATGGTGATGCTAAGCGTTTGCGCCAAGTGTTGTTTAATCTTGTAGGTAATGCCATCAAGTTTACAGACAAGGGGACTGTAACTCTGACAGTGCAGAGTCTAGTTGATGGCAAAATTCGTTTTGATGTCATCGATAGTGGTGTAGGGATCGCGCCAGAGGATTTGCCCAAAATATTCCAATCCTTTGAACAAGTCGGCGATCCCATCAAAATGCAATCAGGAACTGGCTTGGGTTTACCGATTAGCAAGCGCCTAATCGAGTTGATGGGAGGGGAACTAAATGTAGCAAGTACAGTAGGGCAAGGTAGTACTTTCTGGATCGAAATTGATTTGCCTACTTACATAAATACAAAAACGACAGAGCAGATCCACCTAAATCTTGAAATCATTGGTTATAAGGGCGAAAACCTTAAAATTGTCGTAGCGGATTCAGAACAATTAGACCGTAGTTTATTGATAGGTATGCTTGCACCTTTAGATTTTGACATCATCGAAGCCGAAGGTGGACTTGATAGTTTTAATAAAACATCCGCGCATATTCCTGATTTGCTTTTACTCGGCTTCAAAAATTTAGATGATGATAATTGGAATATTCTGCGTAAAATTCGTCAGAATTCGATGCTAAAGGACGTTGTTATAATTATGGTATTGGAAGATATTCTCGAAGGCGATCGCCAAAAATGTATAGAATCTGGTTGCGCTGATGTTCTTGCGAAACCCGTCGCCATGCAGCCATTAATGGACATAATTCAAATAAATTTGGGTTTAGAGTGGGAATACTGCTACTTTGCTGATTCTGAGGCTTCCTCTCAATCATCTTTAGCAGATCAAGCGATCGCGAACAACATTTTACTACCTTCTCGGCAAATCATTTTGACGCTAATAGAACTGACAGAGGCAGGTGATTTGGATACTCTCCAAAAGCTTCTAAAAGATTTAGAAAAGTCGGATGCTGGACTGAAAACTTTTGGCTCAATCGTCTAAATGATGCTAAGGTAACATAAGATACAAAACAACAAATATGCAGCCAATTCTAACCGAACTTTTAAATCTGCCAGGAATCGAAGTAGAAAACTACACAAAAGTAGCAGATCGATTAATTTTAGAGGTTGAAGCGAAAACGACAAAAGCAAAGTGTCCAAGATGCGGAGAAGAAAGTAATCATCTGCATCAAAATCGCTGGTATTTTGCAAGAGATTTAAGCATTAGTGGACAGGAAGTACTATTAAAAGTAAACCGTCGTCAATTCAAGTGTAAAAAATGTGAAAAGCCGTTCAGTGAAGAACTAGAATTTATAGGAAAGAGACGAAAACAAACTAACAGATTTGCAGAGATGATAGTGCAGCAAGTATTGCATAGCGATATGCATAATGTAGGGAAGCAAAATGACTTAACAGATGAGGAAGTGTGGTCGATGATAAAATACATTAGCGAAAAAAAACTTAGAATAGATTTAAAGCCATTAAAACGACTTGGGATTGATGAAATAGCATTACGAAAAGGACAAGGGGACTACATAGTAGTATTGGTAGATTTAGACAGAAAAATACCGATAGGATTTGTGCGATCACGGAAACAAGAAGAAATAAGGAAAGAGCTTGAGGGGTGGGGAAAAGAGGTGTTAGAGCAAATTATTGAGGTAAGTATGGATCTAAGTGGAAATTATAAAGGACTGATCAACAAACTAATACCAAAAGCAGAGGTAGTAGCCGACCGATTCCATGTAACAAAGATAGTTCCTGAGGAACTAAAAACAGCACGAAATGACCTGCAAAAAGCAAATAAAGAAAACAAAAATGTAAACGAGAAAAAGAAAATCGAAGAAGCACTTAAGCAGAGTAAGTATGCATTACTAAAGAACGAAAAAGATTTAACAGAGAAGCAAAAAATAAAATTAGAAGAAATTCGAGAAGTGGTACCATTGCTAGGGAAAATGCATCAGCAAAAAGAAGAGTTTAGAAGAGTCTTTGAAGATGCTAAAAATTGGGGAGATGGCGCATCAAAATTACTCGACTGGATGGAGACAGCAAAGGAGACGTATAAGGATAGTGTTGGCACAATTTGTCGATGGTTTGGAGAAGTTACTAATTACTTTGAGAACCGCACTACTAATGGCGTTGTTGAGGGTATCAATAATAAGTTAAAGCTAATTAAACGATCTGGGTATGGCTTCAGGAATTTTGATAATTTTAAGTTGCGATCTCTAATTTGTTGGCATTTAGATATTGGTCGAGCATAGTTTGAACGATAGAGCCAAACTTTTACTGGAGAAATTATAGAATTGGCTAAAGGTTTCCAACTTCGCAATATTTTAAACTATCTCAATAAACTGATGGAGACATGCTAAACCCAAAACCAATTTTGATAATTTCAGCACCTACGGTGCTGAAATTATCAAAATTGGTTTTATTAAAATCGGTTTTTTAAAAGCCCGCCTAAGACAGGCTTTTAAAAAACCGATTTTGGTGTTTGTAGCACATTTGGCGCTGCAAACACCAAAATCGGTTTCGTATGAGAATTACTGGTTCTAATCATCAATTTCACTATAAATTACCAACCTCTGCTAGAATCTAGACCTACAGTATCTGCTCCCAGTTATTGATACTGCTTACTCGTTAAATCCTCCTGTCTCTGCTCCATCTGACACCAATTTCAAAAATGGCTTAGCCATTTTTGAAGCTTTAAAATCCCTCTGGGTAAGGTTTTAGATTCTTAGAAATGTCGCACCCCTCTAAGAATTGGTATGAATGAATTGGCACGAATAAAAATGGCAACATTAACAGCGACAGACCGATAAAAAACTGACACACAATTTGGAGTTCTATGTCTTTCTCAGCCCTTGGTTTGTCTGATCAAATTGTCCGCGCTGTCACAGCACGCGGCTATACTGAGCCTACACCGATTCAGTCACGGGCGATCCCCGTTGTTCTCTCAGGTCAAGATCTACTAGCTGGCGCTCAAACAGGTACTGGCAAAACCGCAGGATTTACCTTGCCAATCTTGCATTTACTATCTAACAAAATCGTTAAGCGATCGCCAACGGGCAAAATCCCAATTCGAGCACTGATTCTTACCCCTACCCGTGAGCTTGCTGCTCAAGTCGAAGAAAGCGTGCGCATGTATGGCAGGCATTTACCTCTGCAATCAATGGTGATCTATGGTGGCGTTAACATAAATCCCCAGATCAACCGCCTCAGGGGGGGTGTAGAAATTTTGGTGGCAACACCAGGGCGATTGCTAGATCATGTGCAACAGGGCAGATTAGATTTATCCAAGGTGGAAATCTTGGTATTAGATGAAGCCGATCGCATGTTGGATATGGGTTTTATCCGTGATATTCGACGGATTCTTGCCTTGTTACCTAAAGAACGCCAAAATCTCTTATTTTCCGCAACTTTTTCCAATGAGATCAAATCCTTTGCCAGTACTTTACTCAATCAGCCCGTATTGGTTGAAGTTGCTGGGCAGAATGCCACAGCCGATCTAGTTACTCAGAGAATTTTCCATGTAGATCGCGATCGCAAACGGGAATTGCTCACCCATTTGATCAAGACTCATAGCTGGTATCAGGTATTGGTATTTACTCGTACCAAGCATGGTGCGGATCGCCTAGTCAAGCAACTACATCAAGATGACATTGTGGCGATGGCAATTCATGGCAATAAAAGCCAAGCAGCCCGTACTCGCGCCCTTGGCAAGTTTAAAGATGGCAGTTTACAAGTATTGGTCGCCACAGATATCGCAGCTCGGGGCTTAGATATTAGCGAACTGCCCCATGTTGTCAACTACGAGTTACCAAATGTGCCTGAAGATTATGTACATCGGATCGGACGTACTGGACGCGCTGGCTCTTCTGGCGAGGCAATCTCGCTGGTATGTGTTGATGAGCGTAAGTTCTTGTCAGATATCGAGAAATTAATCAAGCGATCGCTGCCCCAAGAAATCATTACTGGTTTCGAGCCTGATCCCCGTGCTAAACCTGAGCCTATCCAAGTTGGACGGCAATCTAAGCATCAGCCTCGACGTGGTGGAAATAGCGATCGTAATTACGCTGGTAAACCTTCATCAGTTGCTACTCCAAGCAAATTGCCGAGCAAACCTCAAAAGCCACAGCTTAATAAAAGTATTATTACCAAATCTAGAAATCCAAATTAATTGATCTAAAAAGTTTGCCGCGAGCTAATCCCGACGTAACCTTTTTGAATTTTATTGTGGCAATTCATCAAAGCGATCGCGGTACTTTCTCAACATAAAAGCCATCTTTTAGCTTCACCTACCACTGTCATTTATCTTGCTATACTACATGCAGCACTTTGCATAGCCAAAAGATACAATGAAATTTTTGAAAGTACCGCGAAGTGGTACTTTCAAAAATTTCATTGGGTTTTGAGTAGGCACAAAGTGCGTCAAGTATCAGAAAGAATGATTAAAAACATGGATGCTTTATGGGAATGCGCCTTTGCCTCGAATTGATCGCAACCTCGATTCAGCAACTGCAAGATTTGGAACATATTGCAGCGTCGCCAGTATCATCTTCTATCGAAATCGAGACAAGAAATCTCAATCTAGAGGATGCTGCCAATGTTTTGCGAGCTAGCCTAACAGAATTAGAAGTCTATCAGCAATCACTTACAGGAGAACTAGAGCGATATCGCGAACTGTTTGACTTTGCTCCTGACGGCTACTTTGTCACTGATGCTAATGGCGATATTACTGAAGCCAACCGTGCGGCAACTCTGATGTTTGGTTCACTGCCGATTGGTCAAAACTTAGAAAACTTTGTCTATCCCTCCTATAGAGAACAATTCCAAAGATTATTAGGACAATTACAACGGGGGCAAAATATCAAGAGTTTGGACTTTCGGATGCAGTTTCCGACAGGACAGCCATTTGATGCAAGTTTTACAATTATCAGCATTCGTGTACCGCTAGATGGAAGAGTAACTGGTCTAAGGTGGTGGATTCAAGATATTACCCAAAGAAAACAAGAAGTTGATAAATTGCAACATTCTCATCAGCGTTTAGAGATTCGTGTTGCCGAAATGAATGCCAATCTCAACTTGATGGATCGCCAAATTCGTGTGGAAAGAGAAGAACAGCGCCGTATTTCGCGAAATCTTGCCCATAATGAAGCCAAATTGCGAGCGATGATGCAGCATTCTTCAGATATCGTAAATATTCTGGATATAGATACTACTATTAACTATTGCAGCCCTGCGATCTTTAGAACCTTAGGCTACATGCCCGAAGACGTGATGGGCAGCAAATTTATTAGCTTTATTCATCCAGAAGACCTACCAATTTTTCAAGATTTCCTCACTCAATCAGTGGATGCCTTGTCTGTATCAACACCAATAGTGATGCGTCATCGGCATATCAGCGGGAATTGGATTTATTTAGAATCGGTTTGTTGCAATCTTTTACAGGATGCAAATGTTCAGGGTTTAGTTATTAATTCCCGTGATATTACGGAACGTAAACGCACGGAAACAGCTCTGCAAGATAGCGAACTTAGATTAGCGGCGATCGCATCGAGTATGCCTGCAACTCTCTATCGTTTATCCATCAACTCTGACGGAAAAATTGCCATTCCATTTATCAGTGATGGTCTTATCGATTTAGTCGGCATCTCACCAAGATATGTTATTTCTTCTCCATACCAATTATTAGATTTAGTACATCCTGAAGATGTTGATCAATTTAAGGCTCTCATCAGAGCTGGTTTTGATAAGCTTGCCACTTTTCGTCATGAATTTCGCGTTATTACAGTCTCTGGTGAAGTCAAATGGGTACAGAATATTACCCGTTATTATCGTACCGAATCGGACACGATATTTGCTGATGGAGTATGTATTGACATTAGCGAAAGAGGTGAAGCTGAATCGAGTTTACAAAGAACAAATGAACTATTACGAGCAGTAATCAAGGCTGTTCCTGTGGCAATTGATATTGTTAGTCCAGAAGGCAAAGTTTTATTATGGAATGCAGCCGCTGAAAAACTATTTGCTTGGAATACTTCTACTGTTGTCGGTCATCCTGTACCGAGTGTTCCTGAATCTCAAGCTTTGGAGTTACAGGCAGTGATTCTCGATACGCTAGCAGGTAGACAGATCAATGGTGTCCCCATGACTTTTCAACTTGGTGATGGGAGTTGGACTAATGTGAATGTATCAACGGTTCTCGTTCACGATCCCCATGGCAAGATTGTTGGGATATTACGGATTATTGATGAAGCAGGCGATCGCAGTTCTATTGAAACAAAGCATAATCAGACTCTTCAGCTTGAGCAAGTTCAGAGCGCATCAATGGTTCGCTCTAGTACAGAGGCGATCGCCAATTTTGTGACTCTCAATGCAAATACATTGCTCAATCAATACAAAATCGGTCAACGCAATTTTGCGGGATTGAATTTGCGCGGAGCTTATTTAGTCGAAGCTGATTTACGATACGCTGATTTCAGTGGTGTGGCTCTCAATGGCAGTAATTGTAGCTACGCCAATTTCCAATCTGCAAATTTACGTGGTGCAGATTTGCGGGGTGCAAATTTCCAATTTGCGGATTTACAACAGGTGGATCTGCGTGGTGCTGATCTGCGTGGTGCAGACCTACGAGATGCGAATACAACAGGTTCAATTCTCGACGATAGTAATTTGCAAGGTGCTCTCTTATCGGTTGATTAATCAATTAATGAGAGAGACGCGATCACAAAATTATTTTTTCACTACTTCAACTGACTGGGCGCGAAAAACGCGGCTGGCAGCGACTAAGTCATATAGGAGATCAAATTAGAACTTACCCATCATGACTACTAAAGAAATTACCGATCGCCTTACCAAACTTTCCGAAGGGTTGCTATTCCCCAGTGAGTCCGAATATCCTCTAGAACCTTTTACTTGGAAATCAGCAACCCTCAATCGTAAAACCATCCTGACCCAAGCAGGTAAACTCGCAAAAACACCCATCGAAGCGATCGCCTTAGAAGATTTCTTTGCAACCGTCGTCACCGATCAAGATTGGTTTGAAGATGAGGATCGGGAAATTGCCCAACGGTTTCGCGATCTGCAAACTGCGATCGCTACCTTAGAAAATGTCCAAGTGTTTCGTCTTGGTAAAGTCGAGATCGACGTTTATATTGTTGGTGAGATCGGACAAGACTTAGTTGGATTGAGAACTACAGTTATTGAAACCTAACAGCCTTTCTTTGACTCAATCTGCTTTTGGATATCGGGTGGCACATTAGAAAAGAAGTCATAGCCTGTCAACTTTTCAACATCATCAACCGACACGCAAAAATCTTGCCATTTGTTGTTGCGTCCTTGTTTGTTCGGCATAAGCACTGCGATCGTGCGAGTGTCGGCAGTTACTCCTTCTAAACCTTTGGTAGGGTCGTCAAGAACTAAGATCACCTTCCACATGGTTTCAGGCACAGTGATTTTGCCCTTCAACTGAGAAGCTTTACCATTGCTGCCTTCACCACCAGTGCCAAAGCCTCCAGCGATGATATAAAGCTCTTTGCCTTGATTAGCCAACTTACGACTGTAGCTTTCTAACTTTTCCCATCCGCCTTGGTTGTTATCGGGTGCTTGCGGCACGATGTTCGTCATCAAGAAAGTGGAAGAGTTAACTTCCACCGATTGACCACGATCTTCAGAATTAACAAGATGACCGCGATCAAATCCTGATCCGCCGTAATTAGTAGTTACTACCCGATACCATCCCTTAGGTAAAGCTGGATCAGGACGAAAATTGTTTTGACGCTTTGCATCACCCATCCATGATTTATTTAATTGCCATGAAGCCCAGTTTGCTATGTTACGACTTTTGCTATAGCTCAGAACATACTCAGGCTTGACCATCAAATAGTTATCGGCATTCTCAACATCAGGCGTAGCTTTGCTAGGGTTTCCCGCTTTTAAATTGGGGTTGCCATAGTCATTGTCGAGTGTGTGTGATGGCTTTGTCTTCGAGGGAGCTTTAGTCGGCGTGACTTTCTTGATGACATTGTTGTCGAGCGGCTGCGCTGACTGAGCGTAAGCTGAGTCTATGGCTATTGTGGCAGTCTGACTAAAACCGATAGCCAGCAAAGCTGTTAGTAATAAGGCTAGTGGCGATCGCATAATGTTCTTTCGGAGGAATTTGCCAATAGCATAATGCTTGTAGTACTAATTCTCAAAATGACGTTGCCATACTGTCATAAAAAATAAAAAGAAATTTGCAGCAATCGCCGCAAATTTCTTCCCTAAAGTCTTGGGGGGACTGGATCGCTAATCTCTGATGGTCTGTTCTGATTCATGTTGTGAAGTGTTACAGGATCTGGCGCACGCAATCCTATTAAGCGATATTTTTTAGTGTAAGTGGGAGCAATCTCTGGGGCTTCTACCCACTCATTAGTCGCTACAAAATCTTGAGAGGAAGTGCCACTTAAACCTGTTCCCACGGCATTACTGCGATTTTCACTGGCTCTCGATTTAGATGCTTCATCTTTGGACGGGGCTGAATTAGAAGGGGCTGAAGCTGACGGTGGAAACTCTTGAGTTCTAGGTGATTGAGCGATCGCATCTCGGCGTTTGATTGGTTTAAATGTAACTTCAATTAAACCTAGATCAGGATTATTGATACCGCCATCTCGATCTAGCCCTGGATTACCTTCTTCTAAAACGATAAATTGCTTAGCGATCGCACGAGGTCGCTCTAAGATGACAGAGCGATCGCAGATCAACCCATCAATAATGGAAACACCATCGATTTTTACGCTAACTGCACTGGTATAACTAGGCGAGTTAATTTCAATCTTATAGGTTTCTCGAATGCCAACATTGATGTATCCCCTAGTGTCAGCTCGGCGGATATTCCCATTTTGGTTAATTGCGATCGATACAGCCGAGTTTTGAGGAATGTAATTTCTGGATGGTACGGAGGATATGGTATCTGTAGGGTTATTTCTGATCTTCTCATCGCTTAACCGATTGGGAATCGCCGATGACTCAGTCGAACGAGGATAACTAGCAATAACAATCCCGCCAACCAATACAGAACAAATTGCCAAAATTCGCAGGTTTGATGGGGTAAGCATATGAGAAGCCTCAAATTTCTATTACCCTCAATTTACATCAAGTAATCTTGCACTTCTTCGTGGTTACAAATTTAGTAACGAAATATGGCAAGTTCAAAACCCAAAAGATAAGTGGCGGTGCTTCGCACCGCCACTTATCTTTTGGGTTTTATATCCTAAGCAAAACTTACATTTCTATAGCAAACCCAATGCGATATCACCTCACATCCCAAATTATTCGTTAGGAAGGGCAGTTGTCTACACGAGTCTAACAAGCTTTGCGCTCAAGTCCCACATGCGTTCTGCTCTAGCATCATCACGAGCTTGTGGAGATACTGTCTGCACAAAAGACTTACCATCTTTTTTCTGACGATTGCCCCAGCTCCAATAGGCTCCTGACTGCTTATATTCAGGATCAGCAATGACAGCAGCAACTCTCTCGCCTGATAGTTCCTGTGTAACATATCCCTTAGTGATATTCTTTTGGAACAATGGGAATAGCTTCTGGAAGAGAGGATAGTGATTGCGGAAGAGCGGCGTATCGGCAACACAACCAGGATAGAGGGAAGTGAAAGTGATGCCAGTGGATTCATGATAGCGGCGGTGCAACTCTCTCATCGTCAAGATATTGCAAACTTTGCTCTCTTTGTAGGCACGGACAGGTTCAAATTTCTTACCATTTGCCATGGAGATCGGCGGCTTGAAACCTTTCTCAAAACCTTCGAGATTGCCGAGGTCTGGCTGCGGGGGGATCTTGCCACCCAATTCATCGGGATTATGGGTGACTGTTCCCAAAATGACCATACGGCGATCGGGATGGGTAGACTTTTTCATGTCCTCTAGTAGCAAATTGCACAGGAGAAAATGACTGAGGTGATTAGTGGTCATTGTCAACTCAAATCCTTCGGGCGATCGCAATGGTTCTTTGAGCAAAGGCATATAGATCGCAGCGTTGCACAACAAGGCATCAAGGGGCATTCCTGTAGCTCGGAATTTAGCCACAAATTCGCGCACACTAACTAGGGAGCCAAGATCAACTTGGATGATTGTGTAGCTACTTTTAGGAATACCAACGGATTCGGCAGCTTTTTCTGTTTTAGGGATATTGCGGCAAGCCATGACGATATGCCAGCCTTTATCAGCCATTGACTTGGCTGACCATAGTCCAACACCTGAAGATGCGCCTGTGATAATAACTGTAGGTTTGTGATACTGTGACATTTTCAAGAATTATTTCGATAGACTTTGATTAGAATTTTACAGTGATTTGGGATTAAGCAACAAATGGAGAGCAAAGCATTGCACTGAGGGTCTTTCCACGAAAAATTGATCGCGTAACCCATGATTCTTGCCTAATAGGTTCATTAGGTTTTGATATAGCTAAAGCCAATCATGTTAAACCCAAGATAGAGTTGCCGCACAAAGTGTCGCAACTCTATCTTGGGTAGCCTCAGCCATCTAGTCACTTAGTCTTAGACGGCAAACCCTACCTCAATCTCGGCTAACATCGCCCATAGCAGGGGGATCGCTGTGATAAGCTAGCAGAGTTAGTGTCATTAACACGAATAAACATGGATCGACCTTCTCGCTCTGTTCCCCAAGCCGCACAAGCCGCCTATTCAGGGGATTCGTCATACGGACGCACACCGCCGCCTGACTTACCTTCGCTACTACTAAAAGAGCGGATTATTTACTTTGGGTTGCCTCTTGTATCTCCCGACGAATACAAACAGCAGCTTGGTGTCGATGTTACAGAATTGCTCATCGCCCAACTTTTATATTTGCAATACGAAGATCCTGAAAAACCGATTTTCCTATATATCAACTCCACGGGGACATCTTGGTATACAGGCGATGCGATCGGTTTTGAGACTGAAGCCTTTGCTATTTGCGACACACTCAACTATATTAAGCCACCTGTCCATACCATCTGTCTCGGACAAGCCATGGGAACCGCCGCGATGATTCTCGCCAGCGGAACCAAAGGTTTTCGAGCTAGCTTACCAAATGCCACGATAGTCTTACACCAAGCCCGCCGCCAAACCAGAGGGCAAGCCTCTGATTTGCAGATTCAGGCGAAAGAAGTATTGACGAACCGTGCTGCGATGCTCGAAATCTTGTCGCGTACCACAGGCAAGTCCACCGAAGCCATCACCAAAGATATGGATCGGATGTTGTATATGACTCCAGTGCAAGCCAAAGAATATGGGCTGATTGATCGTGTTCTTGAAAGCACAAAAGACCTGCCCAAAGCAGTTCCCGCACTTGTTTAGTTAGGAATTACGAATTACGAATTTGCACCTCGTAATTCGTAATTCGTAATTTGTAATTCCTAATTCCTAATTCCTAATTCTTAATTAAACCTATGCCTATTGGTATTCCTAGAGTTCCCTATCGCTATCCTGGTGATTCCTACACGCAGTGGATTAATATCTACGAGCGTCTGTCGATGGAGCGCATCATCTTTTTGAGTGGTGAAGTAACAGACGGTATGGCAAATGCAATCATTGCTCGCCTTCTTTACTTTGACTCTGAGGATCAAACCAAAGATATTTACATCTATATCAACTCTCCAGGCGGATCAGTTTCAGCTGGCTTGGCTATCTTTGATACGATGCAACATATAAAGGCTGATGTGACCACAATTTGCGTTGGGTTGGCAGCTTCGATGGGTTCATTTCTATTGATGGCTGGTGCTAAAGGCAAGCGTTATGCTCTACCCAATGCCAGAATCATGATTCACCAGCCTTCAGGTGGAACAAGAGGTCAAGCCTCAGATATTGAGATTGAGGCGCGGGAAATTATTCGTATTCGTCAAAAGTTGAATGAAGAATATGCCAAACGGACAGGACAGCCTCTAGAGAAGATTGAGCGCGATATGAATCGTGACTACTATATGTCTTCTCAAGAGTCTCTCGCCTATGGATTAATCGATCGCGTTCTTGATTCACCACAATAATTTCAAAACCAAACAAAAAAGGCGACACTTTGTGTCGCCTTTTTTATTTGGTTTTTATAGCTATAGAACTTTGTGCTCAAATCCGAACCAATAAATTTTTTAAAAATTTATTGTGTTTTTTTGATCAAAAATTGCTTTAAGGAGAACTTCCATTGCTATATCTATAAATTCTTGGAATGGGGTTGCTATTTTAAGAATTTATACAAAAAAGAGTTGCTGTACTTTGTGCAGCAACTCTTTTTTTGTTTTATGTCTTAGCTGATGTGGCGATAGCTATATACCAATTCTTGAAATTGTGATTATCTTCTCAAGAATTAAAAACCAACACAAGGAAGGTTTTTAACTCTCAAAATGGCATTGCCATTTTGAGAGTTGGTATTACGTAGAACTCAAATGATGAATCTATTACATACTGCTAGCGACGCAGAGTAATCTCCCCGTGGTTATCCTAGATTTTTACCATCATAAGAATTCCTTCTACGTAACATCTATAAAAATTAATAGAAGACAATAGGATCATCTAGATTTTTGCAGAAATCGATATAAGATGGTTCGCTTTCACTACCATCAGCAAATCGAGCTTTAATCCATTGCTTACATGATTGATTGTCTGTGGAACTGTCCCAAACTATCTTAGTATTTTCTCCTGGAGTTATACCTGAACCAATATCAAAAAAGCCCCAAGTTTTATTTGGTTCACCAACCAAGAGTTTTTTGATTGTAGAGTTGCTGCTATTTTTGACATAGAAGTACCACTGATCAGCAGAAGCAGAAGCAACATTTGCCACCAAGCTGAAAGCTAGTAGGCTTGCAGAAACCAAAAAACTTTTCTTAATCATGATCTTGATCTGTCTAAAATCAATTTGTAAATATGACTATAAACTATAAAATCTTATTTGCAACATAGATTGCTATTCATATAACTTTTGTATAACTTTTGTTCTGGTTTAGCTGTGGCTTTTATCGTTCAATCTCTTCAATATCAACCTTATCGACTTGCTTTTCGCGAACCATTTCAAACAGCATTAGGCAAACTTTCCCATCGAGAAGGATTTATTGTTGAGATTCGCGATCGCAAATCAGATGATGGCGTTCAGCATATTAGTTTAGGTGAATCTGCTCCCCTTGAAGGGTTTGGAATGGAATCTCTTACTGAAACTGAAAAGGTTTTAAGAGAAGCTCAGCGATCGCTAATTAATGTAGAGATTCATAGCCTCAATGATATTGAGAACTTACTTTCAAAATATGATCATACCCCTGCTGCGAAACATGGAATTGAATTAGGATTGCTCAATTTATTGTCAAAAGTGCAGGGTATATCTATTTCTCAATTACTAGCTAATTCCTTCTCTGGAATAGTTCGTGATCAAGTTTCTATTAATGCGGTAATTGGAGTGATTGCACCAGAGATAGCGGCAACAAAAGCGAGAGAATATATTACTCAAGGATATAGTTGCCTGAAAATTAAAGTGGGAACTAGGGATTTTGAAATGGATTTGCAACGAATAGAAGCAGTGCGATCGCAGGTTGGCACTCATATCCAAATTCGGATTGATGCTAATCAAGGATGGTCTGTGACCGAAGCGATCGCAAATTTAAAAAAGCTTGAATTTTTGCAAATAGAATATGTCGAGCAGCCTGTTGCTGCTTCTGATTTGTTAGGTATGGCAGAAGTAAGGAGATCGCAATCAATTCCAGTTGCTGCTGATGAGTCAGTAAATAACCTCTCACAATTGCAGCAAGTGATTAATACTCAAGCCGCCGATATTATTATTCTTAAACCAATGGCGCTTGGCGGTCTCATCACCGCACATCATGCAGCTGCGATCGCTTTTAAAGCTGGTTTAGACGTAGTTGTGACAACGACAATCGACGGTGTGATCGCTCGTCAAGGAGCTTTTGATCTAGCTGCTGCCTTACCAATTAAGCGAGCATGTGGATTAGCCACTGGTCATTTGCTCATAGAAAGTTAAAGAGAGCGAATTTCGCGCTCTTTAACTTTCTATGAGCAATAAAACCAAAAACACAAGTGGCGGGGGGGGGGGGGGCGCCCGGGGGGGTTTGTTTTTTTTTTTTTTTTGTTTTTTTTTTTTTTTT
>JALQCR010000054.1 GCA_023336205.1 Pseudanabaena sp. Salubria-1 | reverse complement strand
AAAAAATTTAAACGCGTTTGCCCCAAACCCAAAAAAAAAAATTTGGGGGGCCCCCCCCCCCCCCCCACAAAAAGTTGGCTCTTTTACTTGCGACTACTTAATGGTAAAAAAGCTCTGATAACAGTTAACTCATAGGGATCGCTCTCAATTTCTAATTTCCCATTATGCAGCTCAAGTAATCGCTTGGCGATCGCTAACCCCAACCCAGTCCCCTGCTGAATATAGAGCTTTTTCTCAAACTTCATATATGCCCCAAAATTAGCAATCTGCTCTGGTTCAATCCCCTGACCATGATCAGTAATAACTAGACGATAGTCCTTATCATCACAATTGCCGACAACATTTACAGCAGTTCCTTCTGAAGAGAATTTGAACGCATTATCCACAAGTTCCTTAACGATTACATTTAAGTAAGAGTCTGAGATTTGAATACTGGCATCATTAATATCTACATGTAAGTCAGAAACACGATTATAGTTTTCAGCGATTTTTTTGGCGCAGCTAGAAATTTCAATATCAACAAAAGTTGCTTTACTATTACGGATTTGGTTAATCCATTCAGCATTATTCTCCGTTGACTCTAACTCAGCGTATAGCAGAAATTTCTTCACCATTTCATGCATATCCCGCCCTGCTTTGCGAATGCGCTTACCGATATCTGGGACTTCATGAGCTTGCATAGCATGATAATTTTTGACCAAAATATCCGCCAAGCCCATAACCTCGATCGCAGGGAACAATAACTGATGAGGTAAGGATTTAGATATATTGCCTCGTAAGTTCGCTAACTCTTGCTTGTAATAACTATTAATGACTTCTTGTTTTTTAAACTGAGCATTGATTGCTCCCAATAGTTCATCTCTAGTAAAGGGTTTAGTTAAATAATCATCTGATCCCAATTCCATACCTTGTCGAAAGTCATTTTTGTCAGACTTGGCACTAAGAAAGATAAAAGGGATTGTCGTTGTCGAGGGATTATTTCGCAGAGCCGCGATAACTCCATAACCGTCGATTTCAGGCATCATAATATCGCAGATGATCAAACTAGGAATATGCTGCTGCGCCATCTCTAATCCAGTACGTCCATTGTCAGCACTGATAATCATATATCCCTCAGCTTGCAGCATTCTGGAGGTATTTAGCAAGACGTTTGGATTATCTTCAATGAGGAGGATCTTTTTCATGCTGGCTGGCTGATATCTTTATGAAACATTATACTGATTATGAAATTAAAAATTATTAAACTGAAAATACTTCTTCAGAAACTGGTAAAACCACAGTAAATTTAGTGCCAATATCTAACTGGCTCTCTACGAATATTGAACCATTGTGAATATCAATACAGTTTTTAACAATTGATAGCCCCAATCCTGTACCAGGAAGTATCCCTACATTTTTACCCCTATGGAATGCACTGAATAGATTTTCTAAATCTTCATTTGGAATACCAATCCCATGATCGCTGACGACAAACTTCGCCAATTCAAGGATGAAATGCAACACCTAGAGATCTTTGCGTAAAGGGACTCATAAGGATATTCTGATATTAATCACAATAATTAGGATACCCTCATGAGCTTTGTCCATCTTACCACCACAGAAAGAAGTGAACTGTATAAACTAAGAGTAATTGAGCAATTATCTGTATCAGAGATAGGTCGTCGCTTGAAGCGAAACAAAAGTACGATTTCAAGAGAGTTATCGCGCAATACAGACGAGCGACAGATTGGCTATTTGCCAGATACTGCGGTTGCCCTGATGAAAGCAAGACGGAAACAAGCAAAGGTAAGATTTCAGAGCATCAGTGCTGAGACGATCGCCGAAGTCAAACAACGGTTAGAGCAACACCACAGCCCAGAGCAACTAGCAGGGAGAATGGAAAGGGAGGGGCTAGGTAAAATCAGCTATGAGACGATTTATCTGATGATCTATGCAAACCATCAAGAGATGGGAATATATCAACAATATCTGAGGCAGAAGCAAAAGCAACGAAGGCGCAAAGGTCGCCATCAGAAGCGAGGTGGCATTCCCAATAGGGTAGGGATAGAGAATCGACCGAAGATTGCAGATTTAAAAACAGAGATTGGACATTGGGAAAGTGATACGGTAATCGGGTGCAACCACACAGGTATCGTAGTTACGCATGTTGATAAAGCATCGAAGTATTTACTTGCTGGACTAGCTAAGAACAAGACGATGGATGAGATAAACAGAGTGACATTCAATCTATTTGAGCCTATAGAATCAACATCTCGAAAGACAATGACCTTTGATAATGGAAGAGAATTCTGTGGGCATGAGAAGCTATCTGAAAGATTGAAACTAGAGACCTTCTTTGCGAATCCATATCATTCATGGGAACGTGGATTGAATGAACACACCAATGGATTAATTAGAGAGTTCTATCCCAAAAGTACAAACTTTAAAATCGTGAAAGAAGAGGACTTTCAGAAGGCAGTGAATTTGATCAATCACAGACCCAGAAAATCACTTGACTATCGTACTCCTTACGAAGTATTCTTTGCTTCATCAGAACCCGTTGCATTTCATCCTTGAATTGGCGATTAGGATACCCTCATGAGCTTTGTCCATCTTACCACCACAGAAAGAAGTGAACTGTATAAACTAAGAGTAATTGAGCAATTATCTGTATCAGAGATAGGTCGTCGCTTGAAGCGAAACAAAAGTACGATTTCAAGAGAGTTATCGCGCAATACAGACGAGCGACAGATTGGCTATTTGCCAGATACTGCGGTTGCCCTGATGAAAGCAAGACGGAAACAAGCAAAGGTAAGATTTCAGAGCATCAGTGCTGAGACGATCGCCGAAGTCAAACAACGGTTAGAGCAACACCACAGCCCAGAGCAACTAGCAGGGAGAATGGAAAGGGAGGGGCTAGGTAAAATCAGCTATGAGACGATTTATCTGATGATCTATGCAAACCATCAAGAGATGGGAATATATCAACAATATCTGAGGCAGAAGCAAAAGCAACGAAGGCGCAAAGGTCGCCATCAGAAGCGAGGTGGCATTCCCAATAGGGTAGGGATAGAGAATCGACCGAAGATTGCAGATTTAAAAACAGAGATTGGACATTGGGAAAGTGATACGGTAATCGGGTGCAACCACACAGGTATCGTAGTTACGCATGTTGATAAAGCATCGAAGTATTTACTTGCTGGACTAGCTAAGAACAAGACGATGGATGAGATAAACAGAGTGACATTCAATCTATTTGAGCCTATAGAATCAACATCTCGAAAGACAATGACCTTTGATAATGGAAGAGAATTCTGTGGGCATGAGAAGCTATCTGAAAGATTGAAACTAGAGACCTTCTTTGCGAATCCATATCATTCATGGGAACGTGGATTGAATGAACACACCAATGGATTAATTAGAGAGTTCTATCCCAAAAGTACAAACTTTAAAATCGTGAAAGAAGAGGACTTTCAGAAGGCAGTGAATTTGATCAATCACAGACCCAGAAAATCACTTGACTATCGTACTCCTTACGAAGTATTCTTTGCTTCATCAGAACCCGTTGCATTTCATCCTTGAATTGGCGTGTTTCACATTTTTACAGGAACAGACTTATCAGGAAGCCATTACACCTGTGGTCAGATCGTGCTGATATTGCGTGGATTCTTACAAGGACAAACGACCCAACACATAGCCGAGGAACTAGGACTCGACTATGGGACATTATTGTCTTGGCGGCATCGCATCCAACGTCGAGGATTTGCCCATTTGATTAATGGTAATCTGCCCGATGCTGAAGCCGAGATGGACGAGATGTTTCAGAATGCAGGAGAAAAGGGAGCAAAAAAAAAGATCCAATAGCAGACCCACCAAGACAACGCGGGAATCAACGCAAAGGCAAGGGAACCATGGCAAATGACCGTCCACCCATTGTCGGTACTGTTGGGCGCAACAGTGGTCAGATCCGCATGAAGGTCTGTGACAATACTCAACAAATCACGATTCAACCGCAGGTAGAGGTAACGACCTTACCGACCACGACAGTCTATACCGATGAATCCGATGCTTATAATCGCATACCTGCTTCTGGTCGTGAGCGTCAAACCGTTTGTCACTCTCAGCGCGAGTATGCCCGCGATGAAGATCAAGATGGTTTTTGTGAGGTTCATTGCAATACTATGGAGGGCATTTGGGTTGGTTTACGCAATTTTCTGCGTCCCTTTCGAGGTATTCACAAGAAGTATTTGTATCTGTATGTAGCCATGTTCGAGTGGGCTTACAATCTACGTTGGATTGATTTTGACTTCCTGCGTCGTCTTCTTTTTCCTCCTTCCACCTATTTACCTACATGAGCGAAATCTCGATTTGAATTGTCTAAACCAAATAACTTCGCTTGTGTTGCCATTAACCCATTCTTATATCGCTAACTGATGTAATTAATCCAGACCTTAATAGAAAATAGAAATCACTAAAATTACTGCTCAAATTGTGGCATTTCTAGAGAAACTGGTGCAAATTCTAATTGCACGGTTGACTGCCGAACTTTGGCAGCGAAGGCGAGAGGATCGAGATCAAATTGCTCGAATAGCTCGCGTCCTCGTAGACAGCGTAATTCAGGATTCTCAGCAGCACCGCTGACTACCCACAGTACAAAATTCTTATTGCTACGGGCAATCTCAATCTCGATCGCAGAAATTGCAAAGGACTCGCGATCGCTAGTGAAGCTTTTAATTACTACCGCTTCGCAAGCATTATCTTTAGTACATTCAAGATCATAGCCAACTTGAGATTTATCCACCGATCGCACCATCCAGCCATCACGCATATATTGTGCCATCACTGAGATCATTGCCAGTTTTTCCGCAGTACTCGGATCTTCAATAGAGAACGGAATCGGTTTTTCGACGACTCTCTCAACTACCCGATCAACAAACTTTTCGACCACGCGATCGACAACCTTCTCAACTTCAACAAATTTCTCAACCTCGACTATTCTTTCTACTTCAACAATCTTCTCAACCTCAACAATTTTTTCTACTTCAACAATTTTTTCGACAATTTTCTCAACTTCCATGATCTTTTCGATCGCTTCAGTCAAGTCCGATATTGCCTCTTCAGCTTTTGAGATGGCGACCTCATTAGCAATTGGCTCTGTCGCAATAATCAGCTTGCTAGACTCCTCATCCCTATCATCAATATCATCATTCCTCGTAGCCATAGCTAGCGGGACTTCCACAGCGATCACTTCGGTGGCAGTATCTATGACTGGGTCTGTGGCAGAAGCTGCGATCGCAAAGCTACTTCTTGGTCTTGCTTTAGGAAGAGAATCAATCGCGAGGGTTTCTAGAAATTCCTTAGCTTTTTTCGCCTTGTCAGGTTTACCCTGAGTTTGATATAGGACGATCGCCTTACGTAAATCATCTCCCGCAAGAGTCTCATCAGCAATATCAGGTTGAGAATAGGTTAAGCCGCGATAGTAATAGGCATCAACATTACTCGGCTGCAACTCGATCGCATAACTAAAGTCACGAAGTGCTTCAGGAAATTCTTTGAGAATGTAATGCGATCGCCCTCGCCGAAATGCAGCTAGATCGAGGTTGGGGCTTAGCTCCATGGTGCGGCTATAACAAGCGATTGCCTGTTCGTAACTCTTAAGCTTGAAGTATGTATTGCCGAGAGACATATGAGCGTCAGCAAAATTTGGATCGATAGCGATGGAGGCCTGAAAATCTGCCATCGCTTGCTGAAGTTGCCCCAACAAAAAATTAATTTCGCCACGCTTAAAATAGGCTAAACGCGCCTTGTCGGGGCGCATGGATATTGCTTTGCCATAGTCACCTACGGCTTTAGCATATTCGCGTAAACTTACATGAGCATCACCTAAGCCCAAATATGCCTTGATGAAATTAGGATTGAGCTTAAGTGCTTGCCGAAAGGACTCCAACGCATCTTGTGGGAATCCTTGCTGAATATCTTCTAAGCCCCAGCGGTAATACACATCGATTAAGCTAATCCCCTTGCCAGCCCGAAAGGCCTTTTGAGTTTGTTTCTCCCATTCGCGATCGAGCATCCGCACATATTCTTCACGAAATACCCCTGCATCGGTTTGCGGATCGAGAGGCATTCCCTGAAAATGGGGCAACTGCCGCAAATAATCTGTCCTCAGTGGCTCATCAAAGGTCACACAAGCATCCCAAGCCACCCATACCCGAAAGTTATTGGCTTGTGAGTCAATGTCATAGGCTTCGCTCAGCTCACGATACCTTGCCGATCGCAGTTTAAGCTGATATTCGCGATCGGCAGGAACGACTGTCCCCGACGCAAAATAACCCTGATTGGCACTACCGATCCGCTTAAAATAAGCGCGATCGCCCACTTTTAGAGTTTGAATATTGCCGCAGTTCCACGTAACGATATACTGCTCCCCCTCAGAGATATCGGCGATCGCTTCACGAATAAAATCGCGAATCTCTGGCTCTGTCTGCTCGTTACACAGAAAAATTCTTGTGACCATAGGGATATTATCTTACGTTTGAACTGATTGTACCGAGAAAATAGAGGGAGTGCTTCGCACTCCCTCTATTTTCTCAAATTTGAGCGTAAACGAGATCAGGACGCAAATCTCTAGCTCCGTTTAGGTAAATATGCTTGATTTGATGTTGCTCAAGTGGTGTATTCACATGAATTAATACCCTGATACAACGCTCTAAACTGCCCTTAACATACATTTGTTGTACATCTAAAAGCGGAACATTTTCCCATTGCGATCGCGATCGGGCGATTTTGGCAGGAAATACCACATCAATATCTGTTGTTGCCGAAAAAGTCGCACTTACAATTTCGCGCGGATCAATATCATTTTGTGCCTCGATCTCCTCCATAAGCTCTAGCACAGCCCTCTCTAGGGCTTCGTATGTATTTGCCTCAACTGTTGTTGCACCACGAACGCCACGTACACGCCAACCCACGTTTTACACCATCCGTACTGTATGTAAGTGTTTTTGATGTTTAATCATATCCATCATTTATCAGATTACCCCTAAAAAACAATGTTAAGTTAATTGCGATCGCCTAAAATATAAAATCCCTAGTGAATATGATCGATGTCTTTAAAGTTTCACCACTGATTCGGGTTACATTACTGCTTTTGTATATTGCTCTCACTGCTCCTTTACCCTTTTTGAGTAACTTTACCCATGCTGCTATTCCTGCCTCTTGGTTAAGTATTGGCTTAGCAATCGGTTTTGTATTTTTGTATGGGGCTCTTAGCGATCGCGTAATTCTTGATAATCAAGGCATCAGCTTAGTCTATCCGCGCTGGTTCCCCAGTTTTTTTCGTAAGGGCTGGACGCTTGCTTGGCAAAATATCAAGGCTCTCAAACCAAGAACTACAGGGCAAGGTGGACTTGTTTATTATTTTGTCAGTAAAGACTCTGAGCAGGCTTATTTATTGCCAATGCGAGTAGTAGGCTTTGCGCGATTAGTAAAACATGTTGAAGAACATACGGGTCTTGACACAAGAGATATTCGTCCTCTCGCTCAACCTTGGATGTATCTAATTTTGCTGATGTTTACTCTTTTATTACTACTAATGGATGGCTGGACAATTTACACGGCTCTAACTCTTTCGCACTAAACTAAATCTAAAGGACGATACTTAGCATGTAATTGAGCGTTAACTATTATTGCCGTAATAATTTCCATGCTGTATTGCATCATCATGGCGATCTCTTCGCTGAAATGGTTTGGCTGAGGATGCGTCAGCGTAATAATCCCGAGCACCTCAATGCCGTAGATTAAAGGAATTGCCAAAGCTGAGCGTGCGGCATATGGTTGATCTGCCAACTGTACCCAGCGATCGTCGATAACCGCATCATAGATAATGCCGATCTGTCGATGGCGTAAAGTCCATCCTGCTAAACCATCATCTAAAACTTTGGAAATCACAGAATCTTTGAGATCTCTTGTTACAGGACTCCGAGCCAAGATACTCTCCACGATCTCCCCATCTTCATCAATCAAAAAAATACTCCCTTCACCTGCACTAGTATATTGGGTGAGAATTTCCAATGTATGTTTGAGCGTAGTTTTGAGAATTAGGCTGCCACTTATGGACTGAGCGTAAGCAATCGAGCTTTTTAGTAAATTTGTTTGTAACTTGATCGCAGCTTGAGATGATATTAATAATGAGCTATCTTCTAGACTTGATTGGAAAGGAACTACATTTAAGCGATTAGGGATTGGGGACTCTTGTGGGTTAGATTTTTTCAGATTCATACGCAATTTTGATGTGCTGCTTCAAGAAAGTGTAATCTGATTTTTGGGTTTTCAGCGCTTTTTACAGCAATTTGGGTGTTGGTTTGCCTAACAACAATTTTGTTACTATGATCCAAACGTAATTTCGTCATGGGTTTATTGAATCTAAGATCGCTGCCGTTTTGCTTCATAAAGCAGCAAGGCGGCACAAATAGCCACATTTAAGGACTCGACGCGATCGCTCTGGGGAATTGAGACAGTTTCATCGGCAAGTTCAATTAATTCTGGAGATAGTCCATTGCCTTCATTACCTAGCAAAATCAAAGTCGGTTGCGTAAAGTCATATTCCCAATAGGTTTTGGGCGCATTGGCTAATGTGGCGATTACTTTTACGCCCTGTGCTTGCAATTTGCGAATATCATCGGCGATATCTGTGGATGTTTGCATCGCACAGCGAAACCATTGTCCTGCGGTAGCCCGAATAATTTTGGGATTGGTCAAATCGACACTATCGCTACTCACCAACATGCCATCAATCCCAACTGCTACTGCCGATCTCACAATCGCCCCGATATTACCTGGATCTTGTATTGTTTCTAACGCCAATCCCAGTGAATCGATCTTGGCAATCTCACGGGATGGCATTCGCGCTGCTGCAATTACCCCATCAGGATTTTTGGTGGTGGCGATCGCCTGAATCACTTCTTCTGAGACAATTTCTAATCTTTCGATGTCATCAATCAACTCAATCTGCTCATACAAATCAGGATTCACCGCGATCCATTTTTCGGTACAACAGACGATTGAGAGTGGATAAGCTGTGGCGATCGCTTCTATCAGAGCATGAGTTCCTTCTACTAAAAACAGCCCTTGTTCTTTTCGATCTTTAGCACTCTCACCAAGTGATCTAAGTTGCTTAACTAATGGATTTTTTGTACTGGTGAGCAATTGCTAATTCCTACAACAAATGTTTTTTATCCGCATTTTAGTATATAGCAAGGCAAGAAATAGCTAGGACATAAAAAAAGATGAGTGGCGGCGCTTCGCACCGCCACTCATCTTTTGGGTGGTGTTACAAATATGGTAACGGGATTAATCAAAATATAATTTGCGGGGTAGTATACAAAATATAGAGTTTAACCACTAGTCTAAAGAGGATTGAGTATGTCTAAAAAATTCTGGAATTCTTTAGCGATCGCTGCGGCTGTTATAATCCCGACAATCTCAGTGGGAGTGTTAGAAGCCTCAGCTCAAAATAGCTATGGAGCGATCGCTCGCTCTCCCTCAACTCAAGATAAAGGTTATTCCTGGAATTACTCAACTCGTGCGGCGGCTGAAAGAAGAGCCATACAAGAATGCGAGAGTAGCGAAGCCCCTGGGGATTGTGAAGTACTGATGTGGACTCGTAATGCCTGTATGTCGATCGCAGAGGGTAGTAATGGAGCAGCAGGAACAGCTTGGTCAACTAGTAGTAGACAAGCAGAATCTAAAGCTCGCCAAGTTTGCCGTGATTATGATGGCGTAGACTGTAGAGTAACTCGTACGATCTGCTTACCCAAGTAGGTGTTTGTACAAAATAAATTGCCAAAACCCGTAAAGTTGCACCCCGCAGGGGCGCAACTTTACGGGTTTTGATTAGGACATAAAAAACAAAAGATAAGTGACGGAGCGAAGTGCCGTCACTTATCTTTTGTTTTTTGGTTTATTTTGCTATCCCTTGCATTGCTATATTATTGATTTAACAGTCTGTTTAAAACTTTTTGCTATTAATCGAATCTCTCATCTTACAATGTTTTGCAATCACGCTTGGGGCTTGTATTGGGAGCTTCTTAAACGTGGTGATTTATCGCGTTCCTGCGGGCTTATCAATTCTGCATCCACCTTCGCGTTGCCCACATTGTCTACGCCAACTTGCACCACGCGATAATATCCCGATTATTGGCTGGTTTCTGATTAAAGGTAAATGTCGTTATTGTCATACGCCTGTGTCATGGAGATATCCTGCGGTTGAGGCTCTAACAGCGTTTCTGTTTTGGTGTGTGGCTGCATATTTCGGAACTTCCATACCAATTCTGACCTTATGTTTTTATGCCGCGTTTCTTTGTTGGCTATTAGCGCTTGCCATGATCGACATTGATACAATGACATTACCTAATTCTTTAACTCAATCAGGATTGATATTAGGTCTAATTTACCAAGTAAGCCTTGCTTCTTTGGGTAATGGCGATCGCTTAGCTTTTTCTAGATTGTTGCTATTTGGCATCGGTGGAGCCGTCCTCGGTATCTGGCTTTTAGATATCATGCGAATTGCAGGCAAATTTTTTCTGCAAAAAGAAGCAATGGGTGGTGGTGATCCCAAACTAGCTGCCATGATCGGTATGTGGTTGGGTTGGCAAAATGTTTTGCTGACAATCTTGATTGCTTCAGCGATCGGTACTCTTGTTGGTGCGATCGCCATAATTACCCAAGATTTAGGCAAACAGCAACCAATTCCCTTTGGTCCCTTTTTAGCTGTGGGCGGAGCAATTTCTCTGTTTTTTGGTAAGTCGATCCTCTCAACATATCTTGGTTGGTTTGGACTAACCTGACGATAATAAAGAGGCGGCACTTCGTGCCGCCTCTTTAATTTTGCACAAGAAATGATCAAGATGCCTTGTGGACAATAGGCAAAATCAAAGTAATGAAGTAATACACCAAAGGCGCAGTAAAGACATAACTATCAGCACGATCAAGAATGCCGCCATGCCCTGGCATGATCTGCCCAGAATCTTTGACTCCAGCATCACGTTTCATCATCGATTCAGTCAAATCTCCCAGCAACCCTGCAATACCAATCAATAACCCTAAAATTGCACCCAGCAGCCACCATTGTTCCCACCCCAGACTATAAGCCCAGATGATCGCCGTCAAGCAGCAGCAAAGCAATCCTGCGATCGCACCTTCCACCGTTTTCTTAGGACTAATATCCGAAAGTCTTGTCCGTCCAATAATCTTGCCAAATATATATGCACCAACATCTGAAGCCCAAATGCAACAAAACCCCATCACCACATAAACAGAGCCATCAGTTACAGGGAAAGTAATTCGCAACCAAGAGATCTGTTCAATATTGCGTAATTGGTTAAAAAAATCAAACTGGTGCAAGCGATCGCTAATTTCAAATAGATTGCCATCACCAAGCCCTCTAATTCTTACCCAAAAGCTAGGTAAGTACCCCCCATAAAACAATCCTAATATCGATGCTGAAATATCAGAAATTGTCGCAATTCTGGTTTGAAACAATAAATAAAAGCATATAAAAGTACCTGCAATAGGGATCACAGCATCCGCAAGATCGACTCTCACTTGCGAAACAATAAGCAATGCTAAACTAACAAAAATTGTGATCTTGCTTGCTGGAAAAATCTCCTTGGCGCGTACCAATGCAAAATATTCCATCTCACCAAAAATCACCAGCAAAGCAAATGCTGCGGTGAACGCCCATCCACCTAGGGCGATCGCCGCTAGTACGAGTGGTACGACTAATAAAGCACTGATAATGCGAGTCCAATGCATGAAAATAGCACAGATGAGAAAGTGGATATGGGCAATTTACACAAAGCTAGACATTGTGCTACCTCAGAAGTAAATATACTCCTATCAACTGTTGAAGCAACAAAATCGTTATGCAAATTTGTGAATTCTTGTGTTTTTGAGAATTTTGCCTTTAGTGTTTATTTCAATGCACAAAAGTGTTGCAACACTTTTGTGCATTGAAAAGCAAACCCAGTAAGGTTTTTGAAATCACAAAATGGCATAGCCATTTTGTGATTTGGTATTAACTGTAGATTGGATAAACCATAACTTAGAACATAACCGAAAGCACTATGTCTAAAACCTATTACGCCATCCTCGGTGTTACTCCTTGGGCTAGCGAAATCGATATTCGTCGAGCCTATCGAGACCTCAGTAAGCTTTATCACCCCGACACTACCCAACTCCCCAAGGATGAAGCAGTTGAGCATTTTCGACAAATTAACGAAGCCTACGCCACACTTAGTAATGCCGAGCGACGCAGTGCCTACGATCGCAGTATTCAGTTTTCGCGATTTCAGTACACAGCAAATCAACCACCGAAAAACCTCCAGACCAGCGACGATGACGGTTTACCCAGTGAGCGACCATTATCTGGCGGCGAACTATTTGCACTCTTGTTAATTGGTGCTACGCTAGTTGCTTGTTTAGTGCTAGTTGTTTTAGTAGCATGGCTACGTGGCGATCGCCTTTTCCCCGACGCGATCGCGCCCATATCAACTTTTTGGCTTTACTTTTTATAACCCCCTTATCAATACCATCCCACATAAACTCGTCTGCTATGGCGCTTCCCTCTCCTACAACACCACTCTACAATCATCCTTTGCCTGCACTTGAAGCATGGTTAGATGAGCAAGGATGTTACCAAGATCAGTCAAACCCCAATGTCTGGCGAGTTACGCGATCGTCATGGCAAGCAGAAATCGTCATGGATATTGAAGATATTCGTGTGCGCTACATTCAAGATGCTTACGGCGGCAAAGAAATTCAACGGGCATTTCCCTATTCACTCAGTCGCCAAGATGTTGAAGACGCAATTTTTACAGGTCCTTAGCCAAAAACATTAGCAATATTCTGAAAGTTTGTTAATATGTGATCTAGCAGTACATAGAATCAATTTATGAATGATGAAACTATACATAAGTCATTTCATGAATGAATTTCATAGTCTTAGCAAAAGTTTTCCACCCTAACTTGATGTTTTTATTTTGGAGGTTCATTGAGTAAGAATTATAATGTTGCGATTCTTGGAGCAACAGGCGCAGTTGGAACAGAGCTTCTGGCATTGCTGGAAGAAAGAAATTTTCCTTTAGGTAATTTGAAGCTTCTGGCTTCGGAACGTTCGGCTGGTCAGTCGATTAAATTTGCTGGGAAAGAATTAATCATTGAATCGGTCACCGAAACTTCTTTTGATGGTGTAGATATAGTCCTCGCTTCCGCAGGTGGCAGTATTTCCAAAAAGTGGTTACCGATCGCCACCAAAGCAGGAGCCGTATCCATTGATAACTCCAGCGCGTTTCGGATGCATCCCGATGTGCCATTGATTGTGCCAGAGGTCAATCCTGAAGCCGCCCATTATCATAAAGGCATTATTGCTAATCCCAACTGCACAACCATTCTCATGGCTGTTGCAATCTATCCACTACATCAGGTGCAGCCGATTCAGCGTATTGTTGCCGCTACTTACCAATCAGCAAGTGGCGCAGGCGCAAGAGCCATGGAGGAAGTGAAAATACAGTCTCAAGCAATTCTCAATGGTGAACCTGCTGTACCTGAAATTCTTCCCTATCCTCTCGCTTTTAATCTTTTCCCCCACAATTCACCTATGACGGATAACGCCTATTGCGAGGAAGAGATGAAAATGGTGAATGAGACTCGTAAAATCTTTGGCGATTATGATATTCGGATCACGGCGACCTGTGTACGGGTTCCCGTATTGCGAGCGCATTCTGAAGCGATTAATCTAGAGTTTGCCCATCCATTTAATCCAGACAAAGCTAGAGAAATTCTGGCTAAAGCTGATGGTGTAAAGGTGGTAGAGGACTTTAGCAAGAATTATTTCCCAATGCCCATTGATGCTAGTGGCAAAGATGACGTGCTAGTAGGACGAATTCGTCAAGATATTTCTCACCCTAACGGTTTGGAATTATGGCTATGTGGCGATCAAATCCGTAAAGGAGCTGCACTGAATGCTGTTCAGATTGCCGAATTACTAATTGCCAAAGCGCTTATCTAAAAGTTTATCGACTTTTAATAAACTTTTAGCAAGCTTCTATTTATGAGTATCTATGAGTGAAATCGATTTCGGACGTTTACTAACGGCAATGATTACTCCCTTTGATATAGAAGGGAATGTTGATTATGCGAAAGCAGAGCGGCTTGCCATACATTTGGTGGAGACTGGAACCGATACGATTGTCGTGTGCGGTACGACAGGCGAATCGCCAACTCTTAGTTGGGATGAAGAATATAAATTGTTTTCGGTGCTACAACAGGCGATCGCTGGTAAAGCGAAAATTATGGCAGGTACAGGATCTAATTCTACTTCGGAAGCGATCTCAGCTACCATTAAAGCCGCACATCTCGGATTAGATGGTACACTGCAAGTAACACCGTATTACAACAAGCCTCCGCAAGAGGGTTTATATCAACATTTTCGGGCGATTGCTGAAGCTGCACCAGAGCTTCCAATTCTTCTCTATAATGTTCCTAGTCGCACGGGTTGCAAACTAGAACCTGAGACTGTTGCCAAATTAGCCGAAATATCTAATATTATTGGGATTAAAGAAGCAACAGGTGATTTAGATCAAGCTAGCCAAATTCGCGCCCTCACACCAGCCGAATTTACGATCTATTCAGGTGATGACTCTCTAACATTGCCACTAATGGCTGTGGGTGCAAAGGGGGTAGTCAGTGTTGCCTCCCATCTAGTTGGCAAGCAACTGCAAGCAATGATGCAATGCTTTGCTGTAGGTAAAGTGCAAGAAGCTCTGCAAATTCATATTCAGCTTTTTCCTTTGTTTAAGGCTTTGTTCCTAACCAGTAATCCTATTCCTCTCAAAGTGGCTATGCGCTTGTTGGGATTAGATACAGGCGTGGTGCGATCGCCTCTAGTTGCAGGTACTACTGAACTCGAAGCCAAGCTGAAAGTTGTATTACAAAAACTTGGAATTCTTGCTTAACAAACAAAGGCTGATAACTTCAGTCCAGAGACATAGAACTTGATTACTTCGGATAACGATGAACTTGTGGGGGGAATAAACCTTTCTAGTCATTCTATCTAGGTATTTATAACTGTAAAGCTTTCCATCACCATCCAAATTGAATCATTTTCAAAATTCAATTCCCCCATTTTTCCTTTTTACCTTTTCCTTACAAAAACAATATGCCTACAACCAACACTCCTACTCTCAAAATAATCGCTCTCGGTGGACTCCATGAAATCGGCAAAAACACATGGGTGTTTGAATACAACGACGAAATCATGCTGCTTGATGGTGGTTTATCTTTTCCTGACGACATGATGCCAGGTGTAAACGTCGTCTTGCCTGACATGACTTATTTGCGCGAAAACAAGCATAAGATCAAGGGCATGATTGTCACACACGGTCACGAAGATCATATTGGTGCAATCTCTTTCCATTTAAAACAGTTTGAAATTCCTGTTATATATGGTCCCCGTTTAGCAATGGCGCTACTCGAAGATAAACTCCGTGAAGCTGGCGTACTAAATCGTACTGAACTACGTCGTGTCATGCCCCGTGATGTCGTCCGTGTTGGCACTAACTTCTTTGTAGAGTTTATTCGCAACACTCACTCGATCGCTGATAGTTTCTCGATCGCTATTAATACACCTGCGGGGATGGTGATTCACTCTGGCGACTTCAAAATTGACCATACTCCCGTTGACGGTGAATTTTTTGACCTCGCTCGTCTTGCCGAACATGGAGAAAAAGGTGTATTGGCTTTGATTAGTGACTCTACTAATGCCGAACTTCCTGGGATTACGCCTTCAGAAAGAGCTGTATATCCTAACCTTGAGAAATACATCATGATGGCAAAGGGGCGTGTGATTATTACCACATTTGCTTCTTCAGTCCATCGTGTCAACATGATTTTGGACATTGCCGATAAGCAAGGTCGTGTGGTTGGTGTTGTTGGACGATCGATGCTCAACGTCATTGCCCATGCCCGCAATCTTGGCTACATCAAGTGCCGTGATGACCTATTCCAACCTTTACAAAATCTCCGTCATTATCGTGATGATCAAATTTTGATTTTGACCACAGGTTCTCAGGGTGAGTCGATGTCGGCGCTAACAAGAATGTCAAATTCCAGCCATAGACAATTGGAAGTACGTCAAGGCGATACAGTCATTTTCTCGGCAAATCCGATCCCAGGAAATACGATTCCAGTTGTGCGTACCATTGACCGCTTGATGGCACTTGGGGCTAATGTAATCTACGGCAAGGATAAAGGTATTCACGTTTCGGGACATGGTTCTCAAGAAGAACATAAAATGATGTTGGCGCTGGTTCGTCCGAAGTTCTTCTTCCCTGCTCATGGTGAATTGAGAATGCTCAGACAGCACGCGAAGATGGCTGAAGCAATGGGGATTCCTAGCGAAAATATTGTGATTGCCGAAAATGGTGATGTAGTTGAAGTTTGTCAAGACTACATGCGGATTGTCGATAAAGTTCCTTCTGGTGTTGAACTAGTTGATTCTTCTCGCGATGGCATGGTCAAAGGCGATGTGTTGCGCGATCGCCAACAAATTTCTGGCGAAGGTATCTTCACGATCGCTGTATCTGTTGGTCTTGATGGTAAGCTCTCCACAAATCCTGACATTCAACTAAGTGGTGTTGTTCTACCGATGGAACATTCCCAAATTATTGCTCTAGTTGCAAAGGCGATCGATAATTCTTTGGCTAATTCTTGGGGTAACTATGCTCGCAATGTCGGTTCTTTAGAAATTGATTGGATCGGTTTACGTGGTCAACTTGAGCGCGACCTTACTCGTGTTTTGCGTCAACAGATTCAAAGTAAGCCAGTGATTGTATTCCTGTTGCAAACTCCTCCCAATTCCACTCAATCAGCTCCTGCTCCTGCCGCAAAGCCTAATTCCTTGGGTGTGACTTTGAAATCAGGCAGCACTAAGGTTATTCCTAAAGTTGATCAAGAAAGTAGCAATGGTAATGGTGCTGCAATTGAAGTACCTGTCGCGACAGGAGCTGCGACAACAAGCGTTGGTAGACGCAAGCGTACTGCGGCAACTGTTTAGATAAAAGAAGATTTACTCGACGGGTAGTGATCTAGATCTAGGATTGGCGGCTTCGCACCGCCAATCCTAGATCCAAAATCTCGTAATCTTTAGCACCAACACCCTAATTTGTGGGGTGAACCATTGGGAAAATGAATGAAGAAGTCGGTTAAGGTCAAGCCTAATTCTAAAAAGCAAGCCATTATCGAAGAGTTAGATGGAAGTCTGACGGTGCATTTAAAATCTCCACCCGTTGATGGCAAAGCCAATAAGGAATTAGTTGAACTTTTAGCTAAAAAGTTTAACTTGCCAAAATCTCACATCACGATTCAAATGGGATTATCTAGTCGAAACAAATTAGTAGACATAAAAGAGTAAAGGGAGCGCTAAGCGCTCCCTTTACTCTTTAGATTTAATGTATATTGATCATGTCTAACCATCTTCGTGCTCTAAGCTCATGTCAGAACCTATTTGGTCTTATGTCACCCCCGGTATACCTGACGAATTATTCGATCGCTTACCAGGAATACCGATGAGCAAATGCGAGACGAGGCTATTAATTGTTGGTCAGTTGCGTCTCAATGTAGACTCGGTGCTGTGGGATATTGGCGCAGGTACTGGGACAATTCCGATCGAGACAGGTTTGCTATGTCCTAAAGGAAAAATTGTCGCGATTGAACGCGATGAAGATGTGGCGGGATTGATTGCCAAAAATTGCCAAAAATTTGGTGTAAATAATGTTGAGATTAAAATTGGCAGTGCACCAGAATGCCTGACAAGTCTGTCAACCGATCCCGATCGCATTTGTATCGAGGGTGGGCGATCTGTATCTGAAATTCTAGAATATTGTTGGGAGCGTTTGCAAGATGAGGGCAGAGCGATCGCTACTACGAATAGTCTGGAAGGTTTATATGCAATTTCTGAAAGTTTTGCCAAACTACAAGCGCGAAATGTGGAAGTTGTGCAGTCCTCCGTGAACCGTTTAGAGACCCGTGGAAACCGCCAAGTCTTCGCCGCCGTTAGTCCAATGTTTATTATTAGCGGCGAAAAAATATAAAAAAAGGGCGCTTTGTGCTCTTTTTTAGGAAATGCGGCGAAATTCCTAAGAAAGAAGGGCGCAATGCGCCCTTCTTTCTTAAGAAATTTCGCGAATTTGGGGTTTGCCGTCTTTAAATTCACCAACTAAAATCAGATCGGTAACACCGACAAATAGACCGTTCTCAACAACGCCAGGGATATTGTTCAAGGTTTTCTCAAGTTCGGCAGCATCAGCGATCGCATCAAAGGTGACATCTAAAACCATGTTGCCTTGATCTGTTATCACGGGGCCATCTTTCCTCACACCCATCCGTAGGTCAGGTTTGCCACCTAGTTTTTCAACTGCTCTTGTTACAGGAGAAACTGCCATTGGTAAAACTTCGATTGGCACGGCAAAGGTCGAGCCGAGCTTATCGACCAATTTCGACTCATCGACAACAACGATAAACAATGCTGCAAGAGAATCGACAACTTTCTCGCGGGTATGCGCTGCGCCACCACCTTTAATCAAAGTTTTATTGGGGTCAACCTCATCAGCACCATCGATCGCTACATCAACGCGATCAACGTCATCAAGACTCCGAATCGGAATGCCATATTTTTTACCCAAGACTGAAGCTTGGAAAGAAGTGGGGATGCCGACAATATCGGTTAGTTCACCCGCTGCAATGCGTCTTCCTAGTTCCTCGATCGCAAAGGCAGTAGTTGAGCCAGTACCCAAGCCAACCACCATGCCAGACTTCACCCGTTGCGCCGCTGCGATGCCAACTTCTTGTTTTAACTTTTTAATATCTTCAGCAGAAATACTCATGGGAAATACTTATTTATAAACTTAAAAGTAGTAATTTTAATCCTATCGCAACCTGTGAGCAGCAACTGAGAATCCACTTAAACAAAATGTGCTGTATGATACATTTGCATGGTGCGCTGATCCAAAAACAGTTACGATGTATGGCTGATTACACTGCTGTCATTATTTAAGTTACAAGTAAAGTGGGCGGGCTTAAAGATTAACTTTTTATCTAATTTCACAGAGATTGAATTCTTTTGTTATTTAAAATATTGCAATTTTATGAAAAGGCTGACCTATATTAGTAAGTTCGCGCGATCTCTTACCAAAAAGGAAATTGATAGCATTGGAAATATTTCGCAAACCAACAACTCTAGAGAAGGTATTACAGGAGTTTTGCTTTGCTGTAGTGGTATATTTTTTCAGATTTTAGAAGGGGAAGAAGATAGAATTGACACCCTTTACAAAAGAATTTTAGAAGATGATCGTCACAATCAAATTTTGTGTCTAAAATCAGAACTAAACGTCTTGCATCGAAGATTTCCAGATTGGTCAATGGAAGTAATCGTTCTTGATGAAAATAACGATATTTTGTTACAACCGATCAAGATTTTGTTGCAAACTTTAGCAGACTCGCAAACAATTTTAGCAAGCTATACCCAGTCGGGAGTTCTACAAGCTATAGCGAACGGAATTAATCCACTGACGCTAGTTCCTCGCTATACGGAAAAGATTATTTTCTTTGCCGATATTATTAGCTTTACGAGCATCACCGAAAAACTAGAAGTAGCAGCGGTTGTTGATTTGCTCAATCAATTTTTTACAATCTGTACAAGAGCCATTACATCTAGAGGTGGTGAAGTCACTAAATTTATTGGTGATTGTGTGATGGCATATTTTGACGGTGATCGAGCTGATGAATCGCTACAAGCGAGTTTAGACATTCTTGCAGAATTAGAGATTCTCCGCAATCAAGCTCCAGCGAATAGTCCGCTACGGGTTCTCTATATTGGAATTGGTCTATCGAAAGGAATAGTGCTAGAGGGGAATATCGGTTCTCAGACTAAAAAAGAATATACTGTCATCGGTGATGCGGTAAACGTTGCCTCAAGGATTGAAGCATTGACTAGACAGTTAAATCGATTTTTGGTATTTTCGGCAGCCGTAAGTCAAGGTTTAAGCGATCGCTGGCGACCTGTAAGACTAGGTGATTTTAAGGCAAAAGGAAAAGAAGCGATCGTGGAAGTTTATTCGATTGATGATATTTTAACTTTCCAAAAGTCAGATTTTCAGAAGCTAAAGCTAGAAATTCAGCAACATCTTGAATTAATTAGCAGTTAAATATCAGCGATGATGTAAGACAAATCGCCCGCGATACGGGCGATTTGTCTTGTTTTGTTTAAGGTTGCAAAGCAACCCTATCTAAAAATATATTGGGTTTTACTGGAGTGCAAAGCGCTGGATGCTGTACGATCGCAGATAGCGATTAATAGGCGATAAATATAACTACATGATGTCAAACCTTTTAGATAACCGCTATCGCGTCACTAGCGTCTTAGGCAGTGGCGGCTTTGGGGAAACCTATTTGGCTGAAGACACTAAAATGCCTTCTAACCGTCGGTGCGTGATTAAGCAACTTAAACCTGTTGCTGATAATCCGCAGATGTATGAATTATTACAGCAAAGATTTCACCGTGAGGCAGCAGTCTTAGAAACGTTGGGCGAAGAAAGCCGCTACATTCCCAAACTCTATGCAAACTTCACGGAAAATGGATTATTCTATTTAGTCCAAGAATGGATTGATGGTTTAACACTTACTGAAACGATTGAACGTAATGGCAAATGGAATGAGAATGCTGTCCGACAATTGATGATCAGTATTCTCCAAACCCTTATCTATGTTCACGATCGCGGTATTATTCATCGAGATATTAAGCCTGATAATATTATCTTGCGTGCTGGAGAGCCAGTATTAATTGATTTTGGAGCTGTTAAAGAAACGCTCAATGTCAGCTCGATTCGTAGCTCGTCTCAACAAGCCCATTCGATTGTGATTGGCACACCAGGGTTTATGGCCTCAGAGCAGGCTGCTGGCAGACCATTTTTCGCAAGCGATCTTTACAGCCTTTCCCTCACGGCAATCTATGCTTTTACAGGTAAATATCCGCAGGAACTAGGTACTGATCCGCAAACTGGAGAAGTCCTCTGGCAGAAACACTTAACGGGAATTAGCACTGATTTAAAAGCAATATTTGCGAAGGTTCTACAATTCGATCCACGCGATCGCTATAGCTCGGCGAGAGAAATGCTGGAAGCGTTGCAGCCAACTCAAATATTAAATCAATCTCCGCCAAAACAAATTTCATCTCCACCAGCAATGTCGAATATGCAGACGGTTGCAGTCACACCTAGAGGCTATGTACCGCCTACTATTCCTGATCAATCTGTTTATGTATATCAGCCTCAACAAGATCCTAAAAAGAAGATGTTTGGTCAATTATTAGTGACAGTAATTGTCGGGGGGGCAGTTGGGGCTGCGCTCGCGTTAGGGGTAGTCATCTCCCAAAATGGCGGCATCGTCGCATTCTGGAATAAGATTTCCCCATTCAATAAAACCGCTGCTAAAGTTCCATTTTATTTTCTAGCTGACTCTGCTTTTGAGGATATTGAAAAAGCAAATCTCAGAGTAGAAAAATTAAAGTCTCTAGGATATAAAGAGGCAGGAGTGTTTTGGATACCTGACTATCCCAATTTAGGAAGCAATAAATTTCAACAGGTATATACTAGCCAATTCAAAGATATTGAAAGTTGCAAGTTTAAGCTTAAGGAACATCTTAAATTTGTAGAAGATGCGTATTGCGCTTGGGCGAGTCCTAACGAAAAAGATCCAGTGCAAAGAGTCTCTGGGAGCGATATCCAACCGCCTACAGCTTCACCTTCGCCTTCACCTACAGCAACTCCATCAAAAACTCCAACTGCAACTCCTTCTCTGACTCCAACACCAACTCCGAGTCCATCTTTAACAGAGCAAGCGAAACCTTCTCCAGAGCAATTTGTAAGAGACTATTATAGTTTGGTCAACGCTCGCCAACTCTCAGCAGCGTGGCAAAAACTTACTCCAAGGTTTCGTCGCGATCAGGCAAACGGGGTAGATGGGTTTACAAATTGGTGGAAAAGTGTTGATCAAGTATCAGTAGATGGAACACAGCTTGTCACAATGACAGGAAATTCAGCTGTCTTAGAGATTAAACTAACTTACCGACAGGGAGCTAAAATTACCTCTGAAATCAAGCAAATGAATTTAATATGGAATAAAGATTCGGGACAATGGCAAATTGATGAAACAAGATGAAATGGATTGTCCAGTATTGTGAGGTTTGGAAATCTACGGTATAAAAATCGTGAATAATACCAAATCAAGAAATGGCTACGCCATTTCTTGATTTTAAAAACCTTACTGGGTTTAGTTTTTAATTCACAAAAGTGTTGTCACGCTTTCGTGAATTGTTATATAAAGAGCAGCTGAACAACATCAGCTTTTCTCCATCGCAATAAATTTGCCAAACAGGCAAACATAGAGTTTAATTTATAGTAGATAGCTAAACCATTAGATCTATAAATGAAAATCTTTGTTTATCACACGCCTGAGTTAGTGCCTGCTGAAGGAAATCCAGATTGCGCGATCGCTGTTGATATTTTGCGAGCAACTACCACGATCGCCACAGCCCTAGCTGCGGGAGCAGAGGGAGTGCAAGTATTTTCCGATCTTGATGAGCTAATGCGCGTCAGCGAAGCACACCCACCAGAGTTACGGATTCGCGTTGGTGAGCGCGGGGGAAAAACCGTAGAAGGTTGTGATTTAGGAAATTCGCCGTTTGACTTTACGCCCGAAGTAGTTAAGGGCAAGCGAATTTTTATGAGTACAACTAACGGCACGCGATCGCTACAAAAAATCGCCAATGCTAAGAGTGTTCTTGCTTGCGCAATGATTAATCTTGGCTCAGTATTGAGATATCTCCGCGAAACTAAGCCTGAAACTGTGTGGATCGTCGGCTCTGGCTGGGAAGGTAGCTATTCGCTCGAAGATACGACTTGTGCAGGTGCGATCGCCTTCAATCTTGAAGATGAGGCTGATTTTGGTAATGATGAAGCGATCGCTGCTGCAACCCTATACAAAGCTTGGAAAGGTGAAGTTGAAGACTTATTTTATCAAGCAAGTCACGGCAAACGCTTGTTAAACCTCAATGGTGCTGAAGATATTGCCTACTGTGCCAAGCTTGATGTTGTCGATGTGCTGCCAAAACAATCCAGTGCAGGCTTGCTAGTTGCCGCCTAGTGGTACTAGATTAAGTAAGCATTAATTTCCCTTGTCGCCATGCCATCGTCTCACGGTTCATCTCTGCTCATGATTCCCTTGGCAAAACAAGTGGCAAATATTACTGGATCAACATCAAAGCCAGAACGTCTTACTCCACCTCTAAAATGGGCTGGCGGTAAGCGTTGGCTTGTGCAACATTTGCAGCACACTTGGCAAAAACATAGCGATCGCCGTCTAGTAGAGCCATTTTGTGGCGGGTTAGCGATCGCCTTGGGCTTACAACCTCACAAAGCTTTGCTAAACGACATCAATCCTCATGTCGTTAACTTTTATCAATGTTTGCAAAAGGGATTAAAACTTGAAATAGAAGTTCAGAATGATCGTGAATTTTATTATGCTCAGCGTGTAGAATTTAACCGCCTAATTCATTCAGGACAAGCTGGAACTCCTAAAGCCGCTCAACTCTTTTATTATCTCAATCGCACTGGCTATAACGGGCTTTGTCGATTTAATCAAAAAGGTGGTTTTAATGTTCCCTTTGGGAAATATAAAACCATAAATTACAATCCAGATTTCACAGCCTATAAGCCTACACTTTCACAATGGAAGTTTGCAAACCTAGACTTTGGTAAAATCAAGGTTAATTCCAATGATCTTATTTATGCCGATCCTCCTTACGATGTTGAGTTTCG
Source organism: Pseudanabaena sp. Salubria-1 (assembly GCA_023336205.1). Lineage (GTDB taxonomy): Bacteria > Cyanobacteriota > Cyanobacteriia > Pseudanabaenales > Pseudanabaenaceae > Pseudanabaena. Next base: position 18,644 of record JALQCR010000054.1, on the reverse strand, counting down.
GCAATATTCTAAAAATGGCTTTGAATGGTCAGAGCAAGAGCGTTTAGCTCAATGGTTAGCCAATCAAGATTGTCCTGCGATCGCCTCTAATCAAGCCACTGATCGCATTCTGGCGCTGTACAAAGATTTGGGATTTGAATATCAAATTCTTGATGCTCCGAGAAGAATTAGCTGTAACGGCGATCGCGTTCCTGCGAAGGAAATGCTAGCCTATAAGGGATTTAATGGGGGACTAGAACTATTATGAGTCTTCGCAATACCGAAACTGGGGCAGTTCTGGAGCAGATGGTATTGCATTCCTTAATTTATGGTGGATATCTCTCGCAGTCCCAGCAATACATTGGCAGCCGCCCTGGGGGAGGTAGACACAAAATCGATGTGGTCGCAAATCGTGGCGATCGCAATGTTTTGATTTCCCTGAAGTGGCAGCAGGTTGGCGGCACTGCGGAACAAAAGGTTCCCTTTGAAGTAATTTGCTTAATGGATGCGATGGATCAAAATCCTAATTACCAGAAAGCTTATTTAGTCCTTGGCGGCGAAGGTTGGACTCTACGCGATTTCTACATTTCAGGTGACTTACAGCAATATATTCCCTATGGTGATCGCGTAGAGATTGTCACTCTCGAAAGATTTATCATGAAAGCAAATATGGCAAAGCTTTAAAAAAGAATTTCTTGACTTATCTAGATCGAAAACGTTGAATACGTTTTTGGATATCGGCAGTAATCTCTTGAATTTCGTTGATGTCACTGGGTAGTAAGTGTTTTTGCAATAATTTCCAAATTGGTTGTAATTCAGTGGGATATTTGAGCAGCAGTAAGAGAATGTCATTTTCATAAATACTAGCGCGATCGAATTTATTTTGCCGATAGAGAGAAGGAAGTGCATAAAGTTTGAGAATTAGCAAACCTTCTACGGTCACACAACGCACAGTTAAATCGCCAAATTGTCTTGAGGTTATGCAGTTCTTGGCGATGTATTTGAAGAGTGTATTTTGAGTCAGTAAAATATCTACTTGAAGATTATCAAAAGTTGCTCTGACAAAGTTTTGATTTTGATCGGCAATTGTTAACTCAGGAAGTGAAGTGAGATCTTTTTGAGAAAGTATCAGATCAATATCCTGTGTGTTGCGCCCATCAACATAACTCAGTAGTGCTAAGTCGCCAACAAGTAAATAATCAATATCTCGTTGTTGTAAAAGTGCAAATAGGTGATCAATATTCTCTGATAAATTACCTATTCCTATCTGAGCATTACCCCAATTCTTTATGTCAAATACAATCCCATTCTTGATGATTTCACTAATAGCCGTCATTGTTTTTAAAGAAAATTTATGGCATCGCAAGAAACTTGCTGAGATATGTTAAGCTATGAATATATAGCATTTTCTATTATGAGAATACATATGAGTACTCCAAGCATATTTGATGTAGTTAAATATATCCTTGAAAAGCAAGGAGAACTTACTGTGATGAAGCTTCAAAAGCTTGCTTTTTACGTAAAAGTATGGGGTCTTGTTTGGGACGAGGAAGAGATGTTTCCTGAAGAATTTCAAGCTTGGGTTGGTGGTGCTGTATCCCCTGCTTTGTATAATAAACATAAGGGCAAGTTTAAGGTTTCGGCTGACCTGTTTTCTGATGCAAATAGTTCTGTTCTTTCAGAATCTCAAAAGGAGACTATCGATAAAGTCTTGGAGTTTTATGGCAGATATACTGCTCAACAATTAAGCGATATTAACCATCAAGAATCTCCTTGGATTGATGCGAGAGGCGATTTACCACCAACGGCTCCTTCAAAGGAAGTTATTACTTCAGCAGCAATGGCTGAGTATTACTCAGGAATATGGAATAGCGAAGACGATGAGTAAAAGGGAAGCTCGTCTTCAAAGACAGCTAGATAAATTAGCTAAAAATCAGGAAAAAAATATAAGGCTAAGTTCCAACATTGAGATTAAAGAGAAATATATACGAGCCAATGTTAAGCCAGAGTTAAAAAAAGAACCACGTTCTATTAGGCAAAACGGATATAAAGAATACTTTTTTTCATGGTGTGACACAATATCTGATGTAAAAGATGTTTGGAGTTGGGGAGAATCGCGTCAATGGACTGAGGATGAATATAATCAGATAATAAAGCTAAATATGGATTCACATAACAATAATTCATGGGCTGAGGTAGAAGTTAAAACATATAATGGGGCTGGTGGGATACGGAAACTATCAAATAAGTATCAACCAATAGACTCCATATGTGAGGAAGCAAGAAAAAGGTGGTTAGATATAGAGATTCTATCTCAATTTGATGAATTATTTCGCTTCCGAATTGGAACCCATAGACGAATATGGGGTATTAGAATTCAGCACCATTTTTACTTAGTTTGGTATGAGCGTCATCATCAAATATGTCCTATCAAAAATTAGCTACTCCCATTTGTATATGTGATTGTCTAGCTTTGAGTAAATAACGCTGCAAGCTTTATGATCGCAATGCTATACCATTTTTGCATTCTGAGAAGTTCTCCATCCAGAGGTAATGTCGGTGGGAAATCGCAGATGTAGTTTAATTCGCGTAACGCCGAGACGATCGCACTCGGAGCAATCCACCATTGCTGGGCAAGATCTAAGAGATTGAGAATCTTGATATTCTCTAGATCGAGAGATTGAACTTGAGCGCGAAATTGATCGATAGAAGGAACTACGGGAATATGGGAACCGAGATAGATATAGTCGGGTTTCGCGATCGCAATTAGCCATTGGAGATGCGTGAAAGATGGTGGCATAGACCAAAGCACGATCGCTTGATAATTTCGACCTCTTTGAGGGCGATCGCAATCGACATCACCTTGAAATTTATCAGCAGGGCGATCGCAGCCATATAGTAATAATGGACGAGGCAAAGGTCTTGAAGCTTCGCTCAGTTTTTGCCATTGAGGAAATTTCGTAATTATTGGAGCAGGGTTGTATTGCAATAGCAATTGCTTAGACGAATTTTGAGAACTTTTCATCGCTGTACCTGTTGCTTCGCGAATGCCAACTACTTCTAATTCTACTGAAGTTGTATCTTGCCATTGATTCGCACGTAACTTATAGGCAATATCCACATAATCAGGCACAGGACAATATTCACCCCATCGCCATGCGATCGCCTTCAGCTTTTCGCCATTGCCCGTATCCAGCGTAAGCGAAAGATGTTTGACTTTATCTTTACCACGAGTTTGTTGAGCAAGTACTCGCACATTTTCGCTATAAAACACAGGATCGGGATTACCAAGACCACAGGGTTGGAGGCGATCGCAAGCTTGCAACATCGTCATTGAGATATCACTGAGATCGGCAAGCACATCGACATTAATCAGCGGGCTGATGTGACTAGGGAGAAGATTTTCGCGATCGGCAAATTCTCTCAATCCACTTCGCAACTTTTCCATATTCTCCGCAGGAAGCGTAAAACCTCCCGCCGCCTTATGTCCACCGCCTTTATTCCGTATATTCGCGATATATTCTAGGGAATGGAAGACATGGAATTCAGGAATACCACGAACCGAAAAACGAACCGTTGCACCATGTTGTTTAGATTCTAAATCTTCATCATGGGCATCTTCATAACTACCAATAAAAACGGGTGCTCCATAACGTTCAACTAGACGTGAAGCCACAATACCGATTACGCCATGATGCCAGCCCTCACCCCCAGCCCCTCTCCCAGAAGGGGAGAGGGGAGTAAGATTTGAAGATTCATCGCCTAGAGGTGAGGAATCTTCAAGTGAAGAGAGGGAAGCATCTCTTTTAGATGACGACTTTTTGCGCTTAGTAGCAGTCTTACTCCCCTCTCCCAAGGGGGGAGAGGGGCTGGGGGTGAGGGCTTCTTTTACCTCACGATCAACTATTACCAAAACTCGTTCTTGCTTAATATCAAAACCTTCTAACTTCTTTTTAGCCATATAAGCGATCGCCTCTTGTTCGATCTCTTTACAAAGATCTTGGCGTTTACGATTAGTTGCTTCGCATTCTTGTGCTAAAGCGATCGCTTGCCCCATTTCTTCACAAGTTAACAGGTCAATAATTACTTGCGGATTGCCAATTCGCCCGATCGCATTAATGCGAGGACCAAGCCCAAATCCGATCGCTTCAGGTTTCAACCCAGTTTGTTTATCTTTAGAAATTCCCGTCTCGTTAATCAACGCAATAATGCCAATTACCTTAGATTGAGAAAGTAACCGCAAACCCTTTTTCACCAATCGACGATTAATACCAGTTAATGAGGCAAGATCAGCGATCGTGCCGAGGGTAAATAATTCTAATAAAGGATTTTCTAATTCATCACGTTTGCCAAAGCGATCGCTTAATTCCAATGCCAACACATAGGCAACACCGACACCTGCGATCGCAGCGTAGGGAGAATTTGGATCAACTTGATATTTAGGATTGAGGATCGCCGTTGCAGGTGGAATTTTGGTTGGGTCTTCGGGGACTTCGTGATGATCGGTGACAATTACAGAAATATTTAAGGATTCAGCAAGAGCGATCGCCTCATAGGCGGCAATGCCATTGTCTACGGTGATGATTAATTTGACATTGCGATCGCGACAATCCTGCACAATCCGCGTATTTATTCCATAGCCCTCCGTCATCCGACTCGGAATTTCGTATTCCACATTGCCGCCTAATAATCGCAAGGTGCGAATTAATAGAGCCGTGCTAGTCATGCCATCAACATCATAGTCACCGCAGATCGTGATGCGATCGCCATTTTTAATGGCAAGCTCAATACGGTCAATACTCTTAATTAAATCTGGAAATTCTTGTTTTGGGTCAGGCAAATCTTCCAGTTCAGGATCGAGAAAGACCTTAGCAGATTCGGTCGTGTTAATACCGCGATTTAGCAAAACCTGAGCAATTATGGGTGAAAGTCCCGTAGAATCAGCGATCTCTTGAGACAAATCTGGTTGTGGCGAGAAAATCTGCCATCGCTGTTGAGGTAAAAGCATGAGAACAATAATATAATTATTAAGAATGTCTTAAAAAATCCGTTGCGAGTCCGAAAACTAATGAGGACTATTCCAACATTACCTGAATCAACCCTACAACTCTTACTATTTATTGACGATCGCCCCAAGGCAAAAGATTTAGTCAAGGAAGTGGAGGAATTTTTGCAACGAGAAAATGATTGCAAATCCGAACTCCAAATAATTAATGTGGCAAGTCAGCCACAACTTGCCGAACTATTTAAAGTCGTCATGTCGCCAGCTTTGCTCAAATTGTCTCCTTTACCAAGACAAACGATCGCGGGGAAAAACATACTTAAACAGCTAGAAAATAGCTTGGATACTTGGAAACAGCAGGTATTAGACAAAACAAATAATCACCCGCCCGAACTTGCTCAGAATATTGACTATATGAATGAAGTTGCACGTCTTGCTGATGACGTGTTTAGACTGTCACAAGAAAAATCTGAAATTGAGGAGCAAATTCGTTTTAAGGATCGAGTCTTAGGGATGCTAGCCCATGATCTGCGAAATCCCTTAACCGCAATTTTATTAGCGATCGATACGATCGAAAAAAGCGGAGACAAAATCGATCCACAAACGGTGTCTCGCTTGCTCAAACATGCTCGCAACAAAGCGCGTGATGCTGACAGCATGATCACCGACATTCTTGAAGCAGGACGAGGTGCTAATGCCCAATTTCGTACGCAACGCCAAAAAATCCAATTTGATCAGCTATGTCATAGCGTAGTGAGTGATTTTTATTTCAGTAAATGTCTTGAGGGGAAGCACCAAAAATTAGTCAAGGATATTCCTACCGATTTGCCGCCTGTTTATATCGATCAAGAAAAAATTCGTCAGGTCTTAATCAACCTCTTAGGTAACGCTACCAAATACACCCCCGAAGGCGGCAAAATCGAACTAACTGTTATGCATCGAACTTCCCAGAAGATTGAAGTTAGTATTACTGACAACGGACCAGGGATACCTGCGGAAATGCGCGATCGCGTTTTCGAGGAGCGTTATCGGCTAGAACGTGATGGCGATGCTGATGGCTATGGTATTGGCTTATCACTTTGTCGCCGCATTATTACCGCGCATTATGGTCATATCTGGGTGGATGATGCGATCGGCAAAAAAGGCAGTTGTTTCCGATTTACGCTTCCCGTTTATTAATCAAAAAAAAAGAGGGTGTAAAACACCCTCTTTTTTTGATTTGAATTTTACCAATTTACATTTGCAGACGCAGTAATTGCGATCGGGTGTAGCCATCTAAATAAAACAATCGTAATTGCAACACCAATATAAGCAGGGCGCACAAATTCTTTTAGAACTAATTGCTGACGACCTTGAGCGATCGCCACAAATGGCATTACCGAAGTCCGCTCCTTCACTGCTAAGAAAGCATCGCCATATCGTTTGAACAAACGCTGATCGCCATGCCACACAGCGAATAAATGGTAAACAACCAACGCGATCGCCGTTATCAATGTAAAAGATGTTCCTAACCACAGGGCATGGGCTATACCCCATAGACATTGACCAATCATCTGTGGATGACGACAAATACGAATGATCCCCGTTTCAAATAAATGTACCTCTGGCTTTTTGATTGCGGCTACTTCAGTTAAGTTAAACGTAGCTGGATAGAGAAAGAGGAAGGAAATTGCAGAAAGAATTAAGACAAACTCATATACGCCCGTAATTCCTTGCACATTCCACAACTGCGCCCCGTCATAGCGATGGTTGAAGAAATAAATCAGTAATACTACGGCAAGGGGAATGCTAACTAGTGCAAAAATCACCCGATATAACCTTGCGCCAATCCGCTCCTCAGCCCACATTCGTAATTCGGCAAGCCCACTATGGGCGATCGCAAATGTCAAAATCAGACCCAGCATTACAAAATGGGTGAAATAAGTCGAAAAGAAGGAGCTAAGAGAGGTCATATTAAAACTATTAACTTTAGTGAGGGTGGTGCTTTGCACCACTCTCACTAGTTTATCCATATTTAAGTTTAAAGCGTAAAATCAGTAAGTTCAAAACCAAAGTAATGCCATTAGCAAGGTAGATCGGTGCAGCATTGACCAGTAAGCCGTAAATTAGCCAGAGTGTTATCCCTCCAATAAAAGTAACCAACATTGGTAAAGAGATATCCTTAGTCGAGTGCGATCGCCAAACCTTAATTACTTGGGGCAAAAAGGCAATAGTTGTTAGAGATGCAGCCGTAAATCCAAGAATATTGGTGAAATCCATGAGTTCAATAAATAGGATAATTTGGGATGCTCTGCTCCGCAGAGCATCCCAAATTAGAATTAAAACACATGAATCAGCGCATCATCGGCATCACAGGAGGCATTGCCACAGGTAAAACCACTGTCTCTGATTATTTACATCAGACCTATGGACTGCCAATTCTTGACGCTGACTTATATGCTAGACAAGCCTTAACAGGCGATCGCCTTGCAAAACTTCGCGATCGCTATGGCAAATTAATATTTGATGATCAAGGTAACCTTGATCGCCGCAAGTTGGGCGCGATCGTATTTGAGAGCGGACTTGAGCGTCAATGGCTGGAAGGACTAATCCATCCCTATGTCCAAGAATGTTTAATTGCTCAAGCAAAACATTTAGAGCCATCAACAGTGGTAATGGTGATTCCTTTGCTGTTTGAGGCAAAAATGCAAGAATTAGTGACCGAAATTTGGGCGATAGTTTGCGATCCCCAACAACAGTTACAAAGACTAATTAACCGCAATCATCTTTCAGAATCCGAAGCATTACAAAGAATCTCTAGTCAAATGTCTCAATCCGAAAAAATTGAGTTGGCTGACGTAGTAATAGTTAACTCAGACGATACCGAAGAGCTATTCTTTCAAGTTGATCGTGCGCTACTTAACTCATCACTTGGTGTATTTTTAAACGTGCATTGATATCGCACATTCGCGTACCTGCCGGATCAAAGCATTTTCTTTGAGAGTACTTTTGAGTTCCAAAAAATTCTGGAGATCATTTGTTCTTAGTAAAGGAAAAGCAATGCTGCGATCGCTTAAAACATAGCGAACGCCAACAGGGTGATGAATCGTAATTACATGTCCGTCATATCGCCAAACTTCAGGTACGCCCAATTGGGCATAGATGGCAAATCGATTCAGCGAACTACTCGTAATATCAATTTCGATCGCTAAATCTGGTGGCGGATCGATTTGTAAATCAATCTTATCTTTACCCCAAACAAGCGCCTCATTTTGGATGTAATAGCATTGATCGGGTTCGAGCCCTTTTGCCAAATCTTCGCGATCGCAAGTCATCGAGCCTAAACTGAGAATTTCCATCCCTAGTGTCTCAGTCAGAGCCTCAACAATGCGACCCAAAATCTTTTTATAGTTTTCGTGCAGGTCAGACGGCATCCGAATCTCTAGAAATCCCTTGTCATAGGTGAGGCGCTTACTGGGCTGAGCTTCTAAATCTTGAGCGATCGCACGATATGTCTCCCATCTGATCGATGGCAGCAATATATGATTACTTGCGCGATCGCTAGATTTAGACAGAATTCCAGTCATGTTATTGCTGAGGTCTTTCTGGAGTTGCTGCTGGAGTTGGTGCAGGTAAATTTAAGGGGATTGGTTGCGCATTTGGGGCAGACTGAGTTGCAGGAGCAACCTGTGCTGGAATCGGAGCCGTTACAGTTGCTTTAGTCAGCCAACCGCCACTAAGCATTACTGTTAATCCCAAAAAAGCTGCGGTTAAGAACCAAGTGACTCGATTAAGCGCTGTTTCGGCACTTTTTGTACTTGAGAACAATTGAGCTTGACCACTAAAGCCACCCAAACCATCACTTTTAGGACTATGTAATAGGATTAAGACTACTAAGCAAATAGCGACAATAGACCAGACTATTTTTAAAGTTTCGTACATTTTTAGATTTTTTTCTTTATATGGTTTTCTATAAACAGCTTAACGCATCTACTAATACCAAAGCATAAAATGGCTACGCCATTTTATGCTTTTAAAACCCTTACAGGGTTTGATTTTTAATTCACAGAAGTGTTACCACACTTTTGTGAATTGGTATAAATAGCTAAGCAAAATTAAATTTAAAACCCCAAAATATGTACCGCCTGCGTAGCAGGCGGTACATATTTTGACCTTGTTTTTTTAATTATGCTGAGTTGTTTAAAGAAATTAGATGTGTTGCTTAGCAACGCATCTAATTTCTTTAAGCAAATTGCTGACCTAACTCAATTGGGTTATGTACTGTAATCTTTTTCTTTGAAATCGCGATCATCTTTTGCTTTCGCAAATCGCCAAGCAATCGAGTTACCGTTACTCGCGTAGAGCCGATCGCTTCTGCGATCGCCTGATGTGATAGCTTCAAATCAATTGTTACACCATCAGTTGAAGGCGAACCAAAATCACGACAAAGAATCAACAAGAAGCTGACTAACCTTGATCCCATGTCCCGATGAGCAAGCGTCTCAATCATCATCTCCGTTTGCAAAATCCGCGATGACAATCCACGCAATAACACCATCGGCAACTCAGGATCTTCCTTCAACGCCTTTTCGACCTGATCAATCGGCACAGAAAGCAGCTCAACAGGCGTAAATGCAACTGCGTGATAAAAGCGGTCAGAGCGATTGCCTGTAATCAAAGACAAAACCCCAAACACACTATTTTCGCGTAATAGGGCAACAGTAATTTCTTCACCTGCTTCGTAAACTCTAGAAAGTTTTACTGCGCCTTTAACTAAAAAGTAAAAACGCTCAGCAGGATCACCAGGAAAAAAAATCGTCTTACCGCGTTCAAACGTTTCCGTCATGGGTGGGAACATTCCCCCATTCATTTCGCGAAAGACTTCAACAAGAGCACGGTCAGCCAATCTTATATATCCTCTTTAACCAAAAATAAAACAATATATAAAGCATCATTTATACCAATTCTAAAAATGACAACGTCATTTTTAGAATCCAAAAACCTTGATGGTTTTTACTTTTAATTCATGGAATGATTGCATTACTTTCATGAATTGGTATTAGAGCTTATTCAGACTAGAAAACAGATAAAGCATCAAAAGTTGCAATCAATTGTGAAAGCTAATCTTCAAGAAAGTATTAGCAACTTTAATGAGTGCAGTTTTAGTATTTTCGGCATCAGCGGCGCTGAAAATACTAAAATTAGTTCTGATGACAATTGCTAGGAAAGTATGCCACCACACAATCAAGTTTAGTAACACATGTTATTTTTCATCTTATATACAAAGTAAAAATACAAGTAGTTTCACTGCACATAGCCTTCAAAGTAATGACTTTAGAAAGCCGTGAAAAACCTTTTAATTCACCCAAATAGGTCGTAATTTAGAAAGTTTATCTGGAAATAGATATAAGTATTCTCACTTAAACTTACTACATAATTACAATTTGTATCATACTGTACATTTTCTTAAATTAAGTATGATTGTGAAAATAATTACGAAATAAAAACTGACCTTTTTAGAGATGAAAAGCGATCGCTATCTAAACATGCTACTTACCGAAGTATCTTCGTGAACTCGCCAGATTGTCTCGCCAAGAAGGTCAGCAACTGATAGAACCCGTAATTGAGGAAAATAGTTTTCCTGTCTTACAGGTGTTGAGTTAGTCACAATTACTTCTTCAAACACGCCACTAGATAAGCGATCAATTGCTGGAGGCGAAAAAATAGCATGGGTTGCACAAGCGTAAACCTGTCGCGCCCCCTCTTTTCTCAATAGCTTAGCCGCTTCATAGATAGTTCCAGCTGTATCAATCATGTCATCAACAAGAACAGCCGTTTTACCTGACACATCTCCAATCACATTCATCACTTCAGCCACGTTGTGGCTTTGGCGACGTTTATCAATGATTGCTAAAGGAGCGTCATCAAGTTTTTTGGCAAAAGAACGAGCGCGAGCAACTCCCCCTACATCTGGTGAAACCACCACCAAGTCAGGTAGCTTCTTTTCATTGAGATAGTCAAATAAAACTGGAGAGCCATAGACATGATCGCAAGGAATATCAAAATATCCTTGAATCTGAGCTGAGTGTAAGTCCATCGCAATCACGCGATCGGCTCCAGACTGCACGATTAAGTTAGCAACTAATTTCGCAGTGATAGACTCTCGTCCTGCTGTCTTGCGATCGGCTCGTGCATAGCCATAGTAGGGCATCACTGCGGTGATCTGTCTTGCTGATGCGCGACGGCAGGCATCAATCATAATCAATAATTCAGTTAAATGGTCGTTAACAGGGCGACAGGTGGGTTGAATCAGATAAACATCACAACCCCGAATCGATTCCTGTACTTGCACATAGACTTCCCCGTCAGCGAAGTTTTTTCGCACCATAGGCCCTAGTTCGATACCTAAATAACGGGAAATCTCTTGGGCTAGTGGCAAGTTTGCTGAGCCAGCAAACAGCCTAAGTCGGTCTTCGCCACTATTTAAAGAAGGTAGTCGATGAAGTCCATGCCTAGTAGTCGTCGTTAAGTGTGTCACTGCAATTTATCAGGAGGTAACATAGCCATCATTCTATTGTCAGGCTTAATCCGCTATTCGCACTATCTGTTTATGATTTAATTAGATATTTTTTTCGGGCAGCATGAAATAAAAGCCGCAAATTAGAAGCATAGCCTCTAAATTTATGGCTTTTATTTAGGTGGGCGGCGACGTTGCAAAAAATCGGGAATATCTAGTCCTGGTTTACTAAGCTTAATTTCGGATTGGGATGTACTCGGCATTGAAGAAGTTGAAGATCTTGTTTGCACGCTAGGAGGTAGAGGTTGAACTTTTTTAGAAATTTGTGGTGGTATCGCTGGATGTGATTTGGGAGCAAAGCCCGTCGCAATTACCGTAATCCGAATCTCGCCATCCATCTTGGGATCGATCACTGCCCCAAAAATAATATTTGCGTTTTGATCAACAACTTCATAAATCGTTTCGGCAGCTGCGTTGACCTCATGCAATGTCATGTCTTCGCCACCTGTGATGTTAAAGACGACTCCACTTGCCCCTTCGACTGAAGTTTCTAGTAAAGGTGAAGAAATAGCAGTCATAGCTGCTTCTCTGGCTCTAGACTTACCTGAACCGATGCCAATGCCCATCATTGCTGATCCTGCATCCGCCATAATTGCGCGAATATCAGCAAAGTCAACATTAACTAGACCAGGAATCATAATAATGTCCGATATACCCTGTACTCCCTGACGCAGGATATCATCCGCAACCCTAAACGCCTCTTGGACTGGGGTTTGCTCAGAAATCACCGAGAGTAACTTATCGTTGGGGATCACTATCAGGGTGTCAACGCGACTCTGTAGACCTGCAATTCCTTCTTCCGCCTGCTGCCCACGCCTTCTACCTTCAAAGGTAAAGGGGCGGGTGACTATACCGACTGTCAAAGCGCCAGCCTCTTTGGCTACCTCAGCGATAATTGGTGCGGCTCCTGTGCCAGTGCCGCCCCCCATACCTGCAGTGATAAATACTAAATCTGCTCCTTCAACAGCCGCAGCGATGTCATCACGAGACTCTTCGGCAGCCTTCTGCCCGATCGCAGGATTACCACCAGCACCTAGCCCTCTGGTAAGTTTTTGACCCATCTGAAAGCGCTTAGATGCGGATGACTGTAGCAATGCTTGAGCGTCGGTATTAAACGACCAGAACTCCACACCGACTACATCGCTTGCAATCATGCGATTTACAGCGTTGCCGCCGCCGCCACCGACACCAATTACCTTAATTTTTGCAACACTGCCCAACATGATATTATCCGCTTTTGCATCAACGCCTAACTGCTGCTTCATACGATTGTGAGAGTGACTTAGGTGTAGTCTAGAGTTATTTGAAAACTCAGAAAGTTCATCCATTTGCACGTCTACTTCTCCGTTTGCCGAACTATTTGAGTCCAAATCTGACCAGTCATTTTGAGATGTCATTTATCAAGGGATGTCATAAATAGAATCGTTTTGCTGATACTCTCTAGATTTTGCTAAGAGCTTAAACCTCATTCAAGTCAAAAAAGTTTGAGTAACAGTTTAAACCTACCAGAAAAAAATAATAATAGCCTTAAAACGACAGTTTAGGATTTTGTTTCTGAAGATTTATCTTTTGGAGACACATTCATTTCCAAAATTGGATTACTGGGTTGACTGACATCTATATAGCTAAAACTTTTTGATTTCAGTCTTTCGGGCAATGTTCTCAGGCGATCAAGTGTCTCTAACTGTGTCGTAAATAGCGATGGATTGTATGTGCCAAAATATACCAGACCGAGCTCTGTATTCAAAATAAGATTTGACTCATCTCTAGCATCTACCTGCGAAATTTTGACCTGACTCTGGCTAACTTGGCGATAAAGGGTTGACCATTGACTGATCGCTCGATTACTAGGCTCTAGAACCACGAGATTTGGTTTATTAATATTTGACGGATAAGATTTAGCAGATACCCATATGCCTTCAGCATCGAGAAATCCTTGCTGCCCGTTGCGTGTAGACTTAGCGATCGGCAAACGTTCTTGGACTTGAATGGTCAACTTTGACGGGAAAATAGTACGCGAAACTAAAACCTTGGAAACTGGGGCATTTGCTTCCAATTGGGTAGCGATTACTTGCGGTTGAATTTGAAAAATCGACTGAGGATATTGAATCGCTAGAGATTTTTTGATGGTTTCTTTGGAAAGGAGATTGTTACCCTCAATCTCGATTTGATTAGCACCACGCAACTGCCACTCTGGGAGCATAGCTACCCAAAGCATAGCTCCCGTAAGTCCTGTAATGAATGTTAACTGCCAAATACGTTGAAAGATGCGAAGGCGGCGTTGTTTTCGCAGTTGTTTGCGGCGAGCCACATAGTCTGCCTCTCCAGTGGAGATAGGGAATTCAACCGTCATCTTTACTCCTACTAGTTCATAGTGCTAGGAGTCAGATGATGGGCTACTAGCAAATTGCCGTTCCAGCATAGCAATGATTTCTTCGCGTCGGGAAGAAATTGCTAAGGGATCATTAGATTTAGGGCGTAAAAACATTACTTGTTTTGTAAGCTTGTAATTTGATGGTTGTTTTTTGTCCATTAAAGAATGGATAGCTTTAACAAAAAATATACCTGCACTTATTACTAAAAGTACAGACACTGAGATGTAGATAACTGCTGCGATCGCCATATCTGTAATGGTTGATTCAAAAGTGCTGGTATCACAATAGATGAGCAAATCAGGTTTTTCAACTAGAGTTACAAAAATGTATAGATTTGCTTTGCAAACCTTCATAAACCCATGTAAAAAGTAACCCCTTCGCATTGATTTTTTACAGCAAAGGTACGGAGAACGCGACAACCCAATGAGATTTGATGTTGCTAATGGTTCGGTATAATCAGGCTTGATTAACAATTCAGCAACATTTAGCAACACATTTAGTAATAATTAGGAGCTTTGCGCGATATGCAAGAGCAGGGAACGATCAGCATTCATACCGAGAATATCTTTCCCATTATCAAGAAGGCTTTATATTCAGAGCGAGATATCTTCTTGCGGGAATTGATCTCTAATGCCGTAGATGCCATCAGCAAACTTAAGATGGTTTCCTACGCTGGTGAAACAAATCACTCTGCCGATCCTGAAATTGTGGTGACGATTGATAAAGAGAAAAAAACTCTAGCGATCGCCGATACTGGCATCGGCATGACAGCGGATGAAGTAAAAAAATATATAAACCAAGTTGCATTTTCTAGTGCCCAAGAATTTGCTACTAAATATGCGAGTAGTGGCACTGGCGATCAACAAATCATTGGCAACTTTGGTTTAGGCTTTTATTCGTCATTTATGGTGGCGAGCAATGTTGAGATTGATACCTTTTCCTACAAAGAAGGTGCAGAGGCAGTTCATTGGTCTTGTGATGGCTCAACAACTTTTACCCTTGATGATAGCGATCGCACCAATGTTGGTACGACCATCACTTTGACTCTGCACCAGGATGCTGAAGAATATTTAGAAGAAGCTTCGATCAAGCGGATGATTCGCAACTATTGTGATTTCATGCCCGTGCCGATCAAGCTTAACGATGAAGTCATTAATAAACAAACGGCTTTATGGGATAAATCGCCTAAATCAGTTACTAAAGATGAATATTTAGAGTTTTATCGTTATCTCTATCCTTACCAAGATGATCCTCTGTTTTGGATTCATTTGAACACAGATTATCCGTTTGTGATTAAGGGAATTCTTTATTTTCCGAAGATGAAGGCGGATATTGACCCAAATCGAGGTCAGATCAAACTTTTCTGCAATCACGTTTTTGTCAGCGACAATTGCGATGATGTGATACCTAAATTCTTAATGCCTTTGCGTGGTGCTATCGACAGTACCGATATTCCTTTGAACGTATCACGGAGCTTCCTGCAAGGCGATCCCAAGGTTCGTAAGATTCAAGATTTTATTGCTAAGAAAGTAGGCGATCGCCTAACTGCTCTTTACAGCGACTCCCGCGAAGAATTTCTGAAATGCTGGCAAGATATCAGCATTTTCATGAAGTTTGGCTCAATGAATAGCGACAAGTTTTATCAGCAAGTCAAGGAGATCTTGGTGTATGCCACCACTAGTGAATCTGATGAAGTCAAGAGCGAAAGCGGTAACTATACAACCTTGCAAGCTTATCTAGAGCGCAACAAGGCTGAACACGAAAATCAAGTGTTTTACACTTCTGATCCAATAGCTCAAGGCACGTATGTAGAATTGCATAAAAACCAAGGCTTAGAAGTTCTGACCTTTGATGCGTTTATTGATAGTCACTTCATTAATTTCCTTGAGCGCGAATTTAAAGATATTAAGTTTGCCCGTGTGGATGCTGAAATTGATGAGCGTCTAGTTGACAAGGGATCGAATACTGAGATTGTCGATCCCAAAACCAATAAAACCAAGAGCGATCATCTCCAAGATATTTTCCGTGCAGCACTGAATAAGCCCAAATTGGTAATTCGCACTGAGGCGATAAAAGCTGAAGATGTTGCTTCTGCGCCGCCCGCAATCATTCTGCTGCCTGAGTCAGCACGACGGATGCAGGAGATGATGGCGTTGATGCAGCAAGGAACAGTGAGCTTCCCAGAAGATCATGTGTTGTTGGTCAATACGGCGCATCCGCTCATGGAAAAGTTGATCAATCTCGATAGTAGTCAAATCCTTGTAGATGGCAAATCAGAATCAGCTGATCTAGCTAACTTGATTTGTACACATGTCTATGACTTGGCTCTGATGGCACAGAAGAGCTTTGATGCTGATAGCATGAAGGGCTTCTTGCAGCGCTCTAATCAGTTGCTTACTAAGTTGACTAGCAAAATTTAAACTATAAATTGCGGCGCTCCACGCCACAATTTATAGAAAAAAGGATGGCGCAAAGCGCCATCCTTTTTTAATTTATGGGATTTAAAACAACAATTGGTTGTAACCCAGATTCAATAACTGCACTTACGCCTAAAAAATTTTGATTGCGATCGCACATTCTTACAAACTGCGAAAGGATATTCTCACCTTCTGAAAGAACATCCTTGATTGCGATCACCTGTCCCATGCACCAACGTTTTGTCGCATTTTCATCAAGAAACAGCATTGGTAAAAAATGCAACCCATGATCGGGAGCAAGGACTTCAAAATTACCAGAGCGCAACAGCTCCGCAATTTGCTCAAAAGACAAACTAGAATTTAAATCAAAACCATTGCTATAGGTGCGTCTTAGACCTGATAAAGTCGCGCCACATCCCAGCTTTTCCCCTAAGTCACGCGCGATCGAGCGAATATATGTACCTGACCCACAGGCGATCGCTACATCTAGTTCTGGATAATCCCCCACAGCCCAATTTAAAACCCGAATATCGGTAATATCAACCTCACGCATTGGTACATCATCTAATGTGATCTCACCGCGACGCGCCAAATCATAAAGACGTTTACCATTAACTTGAATCGCACTAAAGGCAGGGGGACGCTGGGTGATTTTGCCTTGAAATAAGGGTAGGAATTTTTGAATTTCAGTAAGCGTTAAATTTGGACAGGGGCGATCGCTAATTACTTCGCCTGTAATGTCATCGGTATTGGTAACCAGCCCAAAACGAATTTTGGCAACATAGGCTTTGCCCTCTGGTAAAAATCTTAAAAGTCTCGTGGCATTACCAACGGCGATCGGCAAAACCCCAGTAGCCATTGGATCTAAAGTGCCGCCATGACCAATTTTCTTTTGCTTCAGTAATTTTCGTAATTTACTCACGCAGTCATGAGCAGTAATAAATGGCGGCTTATCGATACTAATAAATCCATTGATCATAAAAATTACAAAAACTATGACGTTTTTTAATTAAACCTTAGAAAGTGTATGGAGGAAGGCATATCGGTCATACTGTCTATGGTTTGTGCTTTTGGAGTTTCCAGCGTCACAGGTCTTGGAAACTCCAAAATTGGGCTCATAATCAGAATTGCTAGATTATTCTTAACATTTAGACTTTAGTCCAAGATTATGATAGTTTGGAGGTTTGGTCATCCCCGTAGTAGACAAAATGAAATGAAAGCAAGGAAAATCTGTCATAAAATATAAATTGTAGATAAAAGAAAAATTTCTTCAAAGTTGTATAAGTCTTAAAAAATACTCTAAACTCATACACTTCATTCATGCCTATCGTTAGCTTTCAATACTTTATGTTTTTGCTTTCACCATTTGTGATGTGGGGTGAGATAAGTTGGCTCGATTAGTGTTCGGAGATATTCATGGTCAGTTTGATGGCTTAATGAAGTTAATTGACTTCATTAAGTGTAGTTCTAGTGACAAATTGTTCTTTTTGGGCGACTTGATCGATCGCGGCGAGCGCAGTGCTGACGTTGTGAAATGGGTAATAGACAATGGTCATACTTGCCTCAAAGGAAATCATGAGCAAATGTGTCTTGATGCTTTTAGCAGTAATGAAGCATCATTAATCTGGAAAGGTTGGTTACTAAATGGCGGTGCTAACACTCTGACAAGCTATGGAGAAGGACGTTTACCAAAAGCGCACTTAGAGTGGATGCAGAATTTACCGCTTTATATGGATTTAGGCGATGTATGGCTAGTCCATGCGGGCTTAAATCCTAATCTACCACTTGAATTGCAGGGTGCGGCTGAGTTTTGTTGGATTCGCGAAGAATTTCATAGTGCTACAGAGCCTTTCTTTGAAGACAAAATTATTATTACTGGACATACAATCACCTTTGTATTTCCAGGGGTAACACCAGGGAATTTAGTATTGGGTAAGGGCTGGCTTGATATTGATACTGGTGGATACCATCCTAAGAGTGGTTGGTTATCAGCGCTAGATGTCGATTCGGCAACAGTTTATCAATGCAATACTTTTACCAATGAGCTAAGAGTAAATTCACTCTCGGATATCACAACTGTGATTGAGCCAATGCCGACGCGATCGCAAAGACTAGAAATTGGCAAGACTAATGCCCCAAAACGACGATGGTCTTGGGTGTAGACAAATAGGTGGCGCTTCGAGCCACCTATTTTTTGTGTAGCTATAGCAAAGCAAGGTTTGCTTAGGACATAGTTCCAGAAAAGAGTTGGAGCGCGCAGCGCGGGAACAGGTTTGTGGTTTTTTTGGTTGTTATTGGCCAATAGTTTTTTTAAT
>JALQCR010000053.1 GCA_023336205.1 Pseudanabaena sp. Salubria-1 | reverse complement strand
GAAAAGTGAGGTCGAAGGAGGAGATTCTCAAGTTGGCTGCGGTTTGGGAGGGTCTGTATGGGGCTTTGCCTGAAGAAACTCAGGTGTTACTCAGGGTGATGGAATTGAAGTTGGTGGCGCGTCAGGTTGGGGTGTTTCGCATTTATGCTTCAGAGGATGGGCGCGATCTGTTTCTAGACTCAAAGCTTACGGATTCGCTTTGGGAGTTACTTCATGCGAAGATCCCGATTGAGTTCTATTATCGTTTCTCTTTTGAGAAGGGGAGAATTAAGATTACGAGTCTGGCTCTGCTGCCTGGGGATAAGCAGGTGCATTTCTTGATTGAGTGGTTGGGCTGTTTTTTGAATTGAATCTATGTTGGTTTCTGTAACTTAGGCGATCGCTTGCCAATATTTGGCGTTTACAAATCTTTCCAAATGTCCCACATTTGTTGTGGCTACAACGACCATGCGATCGCTTACAACATTGCCTTGATGGATGTCGTGATTTACAAAAAAAATCGCTGCAATCGTGATAGGTGAGGAGGGATAAACAGTCAAGTCATAATCAACATGTCTGTGTCTGCATTTCTAGCATCACAGATAGAAAATAGTACTTGAATGGAGTTTGTAAATTTTATAACTGTGTATCTGGATATAACGTTAAGAGATGAAATAATTAATAAGGGTGAAGTACAAAATTCAATCAGGGTATTACTGGCACTATGGAATCGATCTCTTCATTCAGTAATGGCTATCAGGCTCAGCCGATCGCTACAGTATTAGAGCAGCTATTGCCCTATCAACCAGATTATCTTGACTCTGAGCAAAATGCTCAAATCATTGCCGAATGCCAACAATGGTTAACCCAGCATCAGGAATGGGGAAAGTTGCCAGCAGAGATCGATCAAGAGATCGCCCATTCTTTGCTTTATCTTCAGGTAGATCAACAGACCTTAATCTATCAAGAAGGACAAACTCCAATTGGCTTATATTTTCTTAAATCAGGCACGATCGAAATATTTCGCCAGTCAGCCAATGGGCGATCGCTGATTCGTTATCGCAACGCAGGTGATTTATTTGGGCATTTACTAATTGCTAATACAGTTTCAGGAACCTATCAAAGCAATGCGATCGCCCTTACTTCCAGCGAAATTTACTTTCTTCCTATAGATACCTATGAGAAACTAATTTGCTTATATCCATTAATCCAACAGGTCATGAATGGCTTAATCTCATCGGATTTACAGGAATATGAATCACGCATTGCTTGGGAAGAAGAAAGAATGCGAAGCTTACAGTTATATATTCAGCATATTCCCAGCCAAAGCCACATTTTAGGTAATAGTAAAGCTGCCAAAAAGATTGAATTACAGATCAATCAAGCCGCAGCCAATCTTCAGCCCGTAATTTTGCAAGCGGAAGCAGGAACTGGTAAAACCTTTGTCGCAGGTTTAATTCATACTCTTTCAGGAAATGCTTCACAACCTTTTGTAGAGATAGACTGTGCTAAGTTACCGCATTCTGAAGATGAGCGATTGAATACAGATATTCTCTTTGGCAGAAATGGAGAGAGAGCAGGAATTCTCGAATTATTGGAGCGTGGTACTTTATTGTTAAATAATATCCATGTATTGAGTAGTGGCGATCGCACTCGTATAGGGCATTACCTCCAAACTGGGCTAGTTCTGCCCAATCATGGAATTATTAGCCCAAACAACCTCGATTCAGAACTACCTAAACCTATCCCATCCTCGGTGCGCCTGATTCTTGCTGCGCCCAAAAAACTAGATTTACCAAATATCAATGCCATCACGATCAAGCTATTAACCCTTCCTCAACGCAAGTCAGATATTCCCGCCTTTGCCAATTATTTCCTCACTCGTTTCTGTGAAGAACAAAATCGTCCTGCCCTGCAACTCGATCAATCAGATTTACGCCGTCTGCTTAGTTATGACTATCCCGCCAACATTTCTGAATTAGCCGAAATTCTGCACCGTGCTGTCATCATGACTCCTCAGGGACATACCATCATTCCTGAACAGGCTCTATGGTCAGTGCAATCAAAGAAAAATGCTTTTCGCCTCGACCTCTTAACCCATGTCCCTTGGCTGCGGAAATTGTTTCTCAGTCGTTGGTATCCAGAGGGAATCTGGATTGTGATGATGGCGATATTTGTTCCTGTTACCATTTTGGGATTTATCGGCGCTCAAGATCGGGAGCATAGCCTCACTCTCAACCTATTTTGGGCATGGTGGTGGCCAGGGTATTTATTTCTATTTGTCTTTGTAGGACGGCTGTGGTGTGCGGTCTGTCCCTTTATGATTATGGGCGAATGGCTACGGCGACTTTCTCTGTGGCTATTTCCACGGCAACAATTGACTTGGAACACGAAATGGCTAAATCATTGGGGGGCTTGGATTGTATTTATCGGATTTGTAGCAATTTATCTCTGGGAAAAGCTCTGGGATTTACCGCATCATGCTTATTTATCATCTTGGCTATTGATTGTAATTACGGCGGGAGCGGTAATATTTAGCCAAATTTATGAGCGGCGGTTATGGTGTCGCTACCTCTGTCCGATTGGTGGCATGAATGGAATGTTTGCCAAGCTATCAATGGTGGAATTAAGATCGACACAGCAAGTTTGTGGTAGTCAATGTCATAGCTTTGGTTGCTACAAAGGTAGCGCTGCAACCTCCGTCACCTTTATTGATGCTTTACCCAATGAAGGACAAGCTACGGAAGGATGCCCACTTTACTCCCATCCCAATCAATTGCAGGACAATCGCGACTGTATGTTATGTATGACTTGTCTAAAAGCTTGTCCTAATCGTTCGGTTCAGTTAAATTTACGCTTCCCTGCTTCCGATTTACTAGACAATCATCAAGGATTTAATGCTGAGATTGCTCTATTACTGCTGCTCTTGGGCGGAGTATTCATGCATCATACGCAGGATATTTTGGAATGGCTAGGGTTAGGTACTATTTCGATCAATTCTGATCGCCTTTTAGTCAGTATTCCTATTGTTCTTGTGATTCTTAGCATTCCTGCTTTATTAACCTACCCCACCCATGCGATCGCACGTTTCTTCGATCCCAAACAACCCGATTATCGCATCGTAGTCTATGCCTATCTGCCGCTTACTCTCGCCGCCAATCTCGCTCATTATATCCCCGCCGCCATCACCGAAGCAGGGAAGATTTTACCTATATTTGCTGATGCTATTGGCTGGAACGACGTTAACTTACCCAGCCTGATTTGGAGTATGGATGTCGCCCAATTTTTGCAAGGCGTAACCTTATTATCAGTTCTAGCTTTCAGTCCCTATCCTCTATTACGAATTACTAAGCGATCGTGGCTAAGTAATCTTCCCCATTTATTACTGATGGGGGGATTAACCACATTATTTTTTAAACTGATGATTTAGCGTACTTTTATTTGGGGAGAGATGATTGCTTGATCGCCATAATTTTATCGACTTGAAAACCTGCCAAAGTAAAATCTTGGAGTATCTTTTCGGTTGGGTAAGGGGCGATCTCGGCAAATTGTTGCTCATTATTTGATAACACACCTAAAACACTGATGGGAACTTGTAAAAACAAATTTGCTCCCGCAAAAGCAACATAAGCAATAATCAGCCCTAAAGATTTAACTTGAACAAGCATTGGAAATTCGCCCAATGATTCACTTAATGATAGAGGGGGGAGTTGGTATAGCCCATATAGGATTACTAACATTACTAAGGCTGTAACTACGCTGAGAAGGCGTTGTTTGGGCATTTTAAATAGACTTAAAATCTGGCGTTGCCGATCGGTAATTTTGTCAGGCTTCATTGCCAAGATTAGCAAACTGAAAATTTCAAATGGGCGTGACCATTGCATGAGAAATATTGGAACAATCCCAATTACCATCATTAGCAATATTTCTATCCAAAATAGCGATAGGCGATCGCTAATTGATAGCCCTAACCAAGTAATTCCTAAAAAGATCGGGAAAGCCACAATTCCTGATAAATGAATCCACAAAAATGGTTCAGATTTAAAAGATTTAAAAAAAGACATAGTTTTAACGTAGAAATTAATTAAAACAGAAGTTAACAACTGAGGAATTTCAAAAAATTACACTTAGTTGTATCCTAACGCTCCAGATTGACAGAATCGCAAATTTGCAAACAAAATTTTTGAAGGTTCTGTAAAGCAAAACTTTCAAAATAATAGGCATTGCATAATCAGCTAGGAGTAGAAATAGAAATGTCGGCATTATCTCTAAAGGCTAAAAAAATAACGAGAGAGTACTGTGCTAATGAACTACTCGAGATTGTTAAGTAAAATGGATGAGAAAAAACACTTCAACTCATGAATGCGTAAGCTGCCATACTGAAAACACCATAGGTATAGCTACTATGCAATTGCTTCCCTTTCACACCGCCTGCCCCCATAGCCACAAATAAGGGCATTAGATGCTCATCTGTCGGATGATTCTCTTTTGCATAGGGAGCGCGTTGTCGGTATTGCAGTAATGCTTCCTGATTTCCTTCGGCAATATTTTGGGCAAGCCATTGATCAAAAACGCGCACCCAATCGGGAGTTTCAGCATTGTAGGATTCATTAAAAGCATACATATTATGGGTGGCGCTACCACTCCCGATAATTAACACACCCTCATGGCGTAAAGGTTCTAAGGCTTTTCCTATTTGCCAATGATGTAGAGGATCGCGGTAGGACTGAATCGATAGCTGCGTCACTGGAATATCGGCGGCTGGATAGGCAAGCAACAAGGGAGTCCAAGCTCCATGATCCAATCCTCTTGTGGGATGCGTTTCACAGGTCATGCCTGCTTGTGTCAGTAATTCAACTACGCGATCGCTAAGTTCTGGAGAACCTAATGCAAGATAGCTCAATTCATACAGTTGACTGGGAAATCCTGAAAAGTCATAGATAGTTCTAGGATTAGTCGCAGCGCTCACCATCGGAGGATCAGAATTCCAATGCGCCGAGATCACCAAAATTGCTTTGGGCTTCGGAAATTGCTGATGCAGCGATCTCAAAAAATCACTAACAGCACCATCCCGAATTGCTAAATCTGGCGCACCATGTGATAAAAAAATTGTGGGTAAGCTGTCCATAATGTCGGGGATATATCGCTATGTTTCAAGCAAGTAGACTTAACGATTGAGCGCACTCATATTTTGGGCGGGATAGCGATCGCCTGCGGCAATGCCTTGAGGTGCTACTGCATTGATGCGATGGATATCTTCAGCAGTCAAAGTGACTGTAGCCGCCCCGATATTTTCTTCGAGATATTTACGGCGTTTTGTTCCTGGGATTGGCACAATATCATCACCTTGAGCCAAGAGCCATGCTAGAGCTAACTGTCCTGCGGTGATTCCTTTTTCATCAGAGATCGCTTTTACCTGTTCCACTAATTCTAGATTTTTGGCAAAGTTCTCACCTTGAAAGCGTGGCGATCTCCGCCGAAAGTCATCGGGAGCAAAGTCATCGGGACTAGCGATCGCACCTGTGAGGAATCCTCTACCCAAGGGGCTGTAGGGTACAAAGCCAATTCCTAATTCTCGCAAGGTTGGTAGGATCTCATCTTCAGGATCTCGACTCCATAGGGAATATTCTGTTTGGAGGGCAGAGATGGGATGGATCGCTTGAGCGCGGCGGATTGTGGCGGGGGCAGCTTCGGATAGTCCTAGATATCTGACTTTCCCTTGTTGAACTAGTTCTGCCATTGCGCCAACAGTTTCTTCAATTGGTACGGTTATGTCAACACGGTGTTGATAGTAGAGGTCGATGACATCTACTCCTAAGCGCTGTAATGACGCATCGCAAGACTGTCTCACATATTCTGGTTTACCGTTAATACCGAGCCATCCTCCTTCCGCACTGCGAACATTACCAAATTTAGTAGCGAGAATGACGCGATCGCGGCGATCTTTGATGGCTCTGCCGACTAGCTTTTCGTTGGTGAAGGGTCCGTACATATCGGCGGTATCGAGAAAGTTCACACCGAGGTCAAGAGCATGGTTAATTGTGGCGATCGCTTCTTGTTCATCCCCACTGCCATAAAACTCGGACATTCCCATACAGCCGAGTCCCAGTTCGGATACTTCTAGTCCTTGATTACCTAGTTTTCTGGTTTTCATTGGTTGGTTTCCTGTTTGCTACTAATTACTAATTTACGTTAGCCGATATAATTATTTCTGGTTTTAAGATCAAGTTCACGATATATTCTCTTGAAGTTGCTTCCCTGTAATTCTCTTTCACTAACGACTTGCAAACCTCTCCGTTCGTAGAGATACTGCGCGGTGGCTTCATTTGGATGGTTAGAGGTATAAAGCTTGAGAAATTTTTTGCCCTCAGAACGAGCTTTCGCGATCGCAAAGTCTACTAACTGTCCGCCAATTCCCTTGCCACGTGCCATAGGAGAAACGCAAGTCCAGCCGAGCCAAAGTGAGTCATCTCTATCCTTAAGATACTTATAAAGTCCAGTGACCCCTATTACATCTCCATCCTCGTTCAGAGCAACCCAATAACGAGCCTCTGCAACACTCGCTAGTCGAAGAATAAGTTTTGGTATCCATCCAGATGTCAGGCTTAGTCGGAAAGCTAAGTCCGCTCTTTCTAGTAATTTTTGATAAGGAAAAACTAGGTTTGCTAATTCAATCGCAGATGAGAGTGTCGAACGAGAAAGCGCTTGAATTTGCATAGAATTTACTTTGAACTCATTGGTATTTATCTTGTTGCCATTGCTCGTAAGAAATGCGTGGGAGGTCGAATTTATCAGTTGTCCGACAATAGTAGGATGGCGATCCCATTCTGCCGATAGGCGCAAATCCATTGACATGGTAGCGATCGCCAATTATGCTGTCATCCACGTGAAACATCACGACTTCACCGATGATTAGATTGTATGCTCCTAATGGCTGTTGACTATGCAGTACACATTCTAAACTTGCTTTCGCTTCAGCGATGCGGGCTACTTTAACTCGTTTCGATGCAGCTTCATGAAGTCCAATGGCTGTGAGTTCGCTCTCTTCGGCTGGGAAGTTGGCTGCGGAGATATTCATCGCGCTTAATAAATCTTCTGTGACGAGATTAACGACGAATTCTCGATTAGCGATAATATTGGCGGCTGTATCTTTGGGGCTGCCATCGTCTTTGTTGCCTATGCTGATGACGAGATACAAGGGATTGCTACCGATCGCGTTAAAGAAACTGAAGGGGGCAAGGTTGATCACTCCTTCGCTATTTTGGGTGGTTACCCATGCGATCGGGCGCGGGACTACTAGATTGGTTAACAATTTGTAGTTGTCTTGGGAAGATGTTGTGCTGGGATCTATATGCATGGTGAATAGTCAACCTTTTAATTGTCTTGGTGTGGAAAGTCTGATCGCTATTTTGTAACGTACATTGGCAAGATGTAAAACTGTCTCATGGTAGCTCATACAATTTTGGCTTGTGAGTCAATATTTTGTTGCTGTGCTTGAGATCGATGTTGCCAAGCCTGTTCAAATTGTTGGATATTAAATTCGCTCAAATTGGCAAACTCAATTTCCTGCCCTTTGATCTGCAAGATGATCTGGCGATCGCCGTTTACCGAAAACAGAATCAAAATTGCTATATAAATGGTAAAGCGATCGCTACACTTATCCGTCCTTATGGCTTATGCCTGACAACATCGACTACCTACAAGGCATTATCGAACGCCTCACCTTTCACTCCGAAGAGACAGGGTATACCGTAGCGCGGCTAAAAGTACCCAAAGCTCAAGATCTAATCACCGTAGTCGGTAACTTTGCCAATATCCAAGCAGGACAGACTCTTGCCCTAGAAGGCACATGGCGATCGCATCCTAAATTTGGCGACCAGTTCCAAGTCACTCAATACCGTGAAACTAAACCCGCCACAATTACAGGAATTGAGAAATATCTTGGCAGTGGTCTGATTAAAGGCGTGGGACCAGTCACCGCTAAACGCATCGTCACTCATTTTGGCTTAGATACCCTTGACATCATTGAAAATGAGATTGACCGTCTCATTGAAGTTCCTGGCATTGCCAAGAAACGGGTGAAGACGATCAAAACTGCTTGGGAAACGCAAAAGGCGATTAAGGAGGTCATGGTATTTCTGCAAGGACATGGAGTATCCACCACCTATGCAGTCAAAATCTTCAAGCATTATGGTAATGATTCCATTCAGACAGTTTCCGAAAATCCCTATCAACTGGCGACAGATATCTATGGTATTGGTTTCTTTACGGCTGACCAAATCGCTCGGAATATTGGCATTGAAGTTAGTTCTGAGTTTCGCAGCATTGCGGGAATCTTCCACTGTTTAGGGGAAGCTGCTGAAGATGGTCATTGCTATTTACCGCGCCCAGAACTAGAAGAGCAAGCAATTAAACTGCTTGCTCTCGAAGACTATCAACCAGATCCTGAAACTATTTCTAAGATTGTTCTACAACTCTCCGTTAATGATCGCTTGGTGATGCAAGGCTTAGAAGGAGAGTTCATCTGCTATAAACCGACTTACTTCCATACTGAACAAAATCTTGCCGAGCGGGTTTATCAATTATTGCAATGCAAACACAATCCAGATCCTGAACGTGTCAATGCTTGGATCGATCGCTACACTACCCAAAGAAATATCCAACTCTCGCCCAAACAACGCGAAGCTGTGGAGATGGCAGCAAATTCATCGGTGTTAATTCTCACGGGTGGACCAGGGACAGGGAAAACTACCACCACCCGCACGATTGTCGCGCTCTGGAAAGCGATGGGTAACAGCAATTCCAAATTCAAAAAGTAGCAAGATATACAAAACCAAGAGTCTAAAAATTAACAGGAATCTGCAAAGACGGGGGCTTCATCAAGCATAAAGTCGATTAAATGTTGCCAACTCTTAAATAAAAAGTACTTGGTAAGAGAGAGAATATCTTGAAAGAATCCTCTACGAGTGCCACGCTTACGACGAATCTCTTGATAACTGGAATCTATTAAATGTAAAATCGTGTGAAATAGAAAAGCTAACAAATTAAGAGATAGAAGTGTCGATGACAAATGTTTTTGTCCATGACCAAAGTTATGTTCCAAGTTGTAGCCCTTGGTTTTCAACACATTGTGGTTCTCATTTTCGGTTTTCCAACGACATCTACCCGTTTCAACTACGACCGCCACATTGTCAATATTAACAGCATGATTAGTCACAAAAGCATTACGGTAGACTTCAGAATTATCAACACTATTGCGAACAGTCAGTTCACACCAGTTCACTAACAGAGAGGGTTCTTGTTCTCTTAAAGGTATCTGATTCACAAATCGATAACTATATATTTCTATAGATTTCCCCTTGCGGTGTTTAGTCGTCAAATTCTGCACTTCACCATTTTTTTCAATGTAATCTAACCACTGATATAAACTAGGATGACTGGATGGTAAGCAGGTGAAAATGAAGTTCATATTTGCCTCTAAACAATTCTGACACATCGGTTGACGGCTATAGAGATCATCCCCTAATAACGTAATCGCCTGTCCTTCAAAAAGATGCCCATGTTTACTAATCCAGCGTTTCGCTGCGGCTGTTTCACAATCTTGTTTCTCATGTCCATCTTGCGGAGTGACGAATTCGGGTGGTAGAGAAATCACCTGTTCGCAACCTGGTGCAGCGATTACGGGCAAAATTGCTGTGTGTGAGTATGTTATTTTGCCACTGCGATGATTACGGGTACTACAACATTCGCAGGATATTTTCGATGAGCTATGGTACTCCGTTCCATCTAAACAAATCAGTAAATTCCTATCCAATCTTTCATATCGTTTCAGGTGCTTTCCCATTTGCAGAAATTTATACACTTTCTCAAATACAGCGTTCAGACTCTTGGCGCTAATTAGGTCGAGGATATTGCGTATTTGCTGGTCAGAGGGTATTTTCTCCACTCCAAATATACTTTGAACGTTATTTTTTCCACTTCGACTCTGCAATTGTCTTTGATACTCTAAAAATGATTGACACTGCATAAAAAACATCGAGAAAGCCGACAGCATCGCATCGCTGATTTTAAATTTTGTCCCATTGCTTTCGCTTCTTGGGTCTTTTATTTTCTCTATCCCCTCTTGCAGGAAATCTAAAAAAACACTAAAAACTAAGATCGTTGGTGGCATTAACTGGATAGGATTATCATTTTTGCTATGTTTTAAGCTCTACCTTTATCTGGTTCCTTATATCTGTATACTTTGCTGCTTTTTGAATTTGAAACTGCTGGATGGGTAAGGAGATTGCCCTTGCTTCGCCAACGGGTCGGGCGGCTCAACGATTACAGGAAGTCACAGGCTATGAGGCTAAGACAATTCACCGTTTTCTGGAGTTTGACCCAAAATCAATGGGCTTTAAACGCAATCAGGAATATCCTCTGACCGCTCAAGCGATCGGTATTGATGAAGCATCGATGCTGGATCTGTTTCTAGCTTTTTCTCTGGTGAAAGCGATTCCCTTGGGCGCTCAACTACTTCTTGTCGGCGATACCGATCAACTCCCTAGTGTCGGCGCGGGCAATGTTCTCAAAGATTTAATTGATTCTCAGCAAGTCCCTGTAATCACGCTCACTGAGGTGTTTCGTCAGGCTCAGGCAAGTCAAATTATTCAGAATGCTCACCGTATCAATACGGGTAAGTTTCCAAATATGGAAAAGGTTTCTAATCAGCCTCAATCTGATTGCCTCTGGCTGGAAATGCCCAATGCTGAAGCGGGTCAACAGGGTATTTGTGACATTATTACGGAGTTGTTACCGAGTCTGGGCTTTGACCCTCAGCAAGATATGCAGGTTCTCTGTCCGATGACTAGGGGGGATGTCGGTACTCGCAATCTCAATGCTGCACTGCAACAATTACTCAATCCCCCTGATGCGCTGAAGCCCGAAATCAAGTATGGGAATACGATCTTTCGTTTGGGCGATCGCATTATGCAGCAGGTGAATGACTATAACCGTGAGGTGTTCAATGGGGACATTGGTACGATTACGGGTGTAGATTTGGAGGAACGGGAAGTCACGGTAGTATTTGGCGATCGGCAAGTGGTCTATGATTATGCCGATCTTAATGAGATAGCTCTCGCTAGGGCGACGACGATCCATAAGGCGCAGGGTAGTGAGTATCCTGTGGTAATCATGCCTCTATTCATGCAACATTTTCTGATGCTTTCTCGTAATCTCTTCTACACTGGGCTGACTCGTGCGCGAAAGCTTGCCATCATCGTCGGGGAGTCGAAGGCGATCGGGCTGGCTGTCAGACAGGTTAGCGATCGGCATAGATATACTTATCTCGCGAAACGGTTATCAAAGTTTGCCGATCCGCAATCCTAAGTTAGGCTTCTAGGTAGAAAATCTAATCCTTCTAATTTTCATTACAAATCAGCCCACTAAGAACACCACCTGTAGTGCTTCGAGATAATATAAACACTACAGGTGGTTTTGGAGAGACTCCTTATTTTACAAATGGAGCTATTTATTCTCAATAATATCGATTTATTGACAATATATTCTTCGAGTATAAGCACCGCTAATGTTTGCTGGATAAGTTTTTAGCCCTATTTGTGACTATTTTCCATTTAGGCTGATTAGTAACGATCGTTTACTCCTTTTCTTTGAATTTACTCCTTGTTAGATGCTTGATTTAGGCTGGACGCTATCCGTTACAAAATTCGATCTTGGCAAATTTCCTCTAGAACAGTATGCAGCAAAATCTTAGAAAAACATGAAAATAATAAGAATCAATAGTTTCTATTGCCTTAAAGTTGTATTTTGCCCAGTTGCTACTTAATCTCTTATCTCAGTAAGGGCATATTTCACTTCTGAGAAATTCTTGATCGCCATTTCTTCTTTTAAAAATTCACCACTACGACGATTAAATATTTTTCTCCAAATCTCATTCTCACGATAATTTTTACCGTCTTGCTGTAAGAAACGATGATTCTTTTCGACTATATGATAGGTATATATCCATTCTCGATCCGAATAGATTACGCCCTTTAAATGATTTTCAGATAACCAAACTTTAATTTGAAATGTGATATCAGTAGGATTATAAAATCGCAGATCTACATAGTTATAAAACACACTAGCTCCACTGCCAAAGGGCAATACTCGCCGCTCGTCTGGGAATGGATCGAAACTGTGATGATGTCGTTCCACAACTTCTAGAGGGCTGTGCAAAGCCAACCAATAGAGCAGATTTGCTAATTGACAAAGCCCTCCACCGATGCCAGTTCTCACTTCTCCCCGCGACAACTGTAGTCCTTCTACATATCCTTTGGCAGATGTCGTTTTTCCCAATAACTTCCAAAAGGAAAAAGTTTCATGGGGTTTGATTAAAATTCCATCGATAGCCTGATGAGCAATTTGTAAGTTAATGACCTTGCCTTCTTGCAAAGCTGGATCTGAAGTTCCCAGTTTTCTCCGCAGTAGAGATTTGTGGGATTTACACTTATGGAGAAGATTTTCAAGCGATCGCTCAGTGGCAAATCTTTTTATAGTCAACAAATCTGATGCGTGGCGAACAATTCGCTTTTGTTGGACGCGCAGATGATAGAAAACTGGATGAATTTGCGATAGTCTTACCATCAAAAACCTCATGGTTAATTACAGCTAAATATACATTGCAAATTAGATCTCCTTGTTGATTTGAGCTAAATATTAAGAGGCATGTTACAAACTATAAGATAGTTCAATTTTATAGCTGGATCGCTAACCGTTACAAAATGCGATCGCACCTAAACGAAATCCCACAAGCGCTATGCTATTGGCAACTTTCTATTAGAACACCCTTAGTGGTGCAGAAAACTCAGTTGAGTCTCAATATGAGACAATGGTAACACAGGCAAATTCGATACGAAAATCTAACTTTTCGCGTTTGGCAATAGAAGCACAGGCGGGAGGAGGATTAGTTCTAGGTAAAATCTGCAAAAGAGGAAGAGTTTTTTGTTGGTAAAGAAGAGTGTGAAGCTGACGGAGACCAAGTTGCAGAAAACTCAAGCCGCGATGATCATGCCAATCAATCGCAGCCCTTTGCCCTAAACGCACCAACATTATGCCAAGAATTACAGCAATCAGGTTAGCAGTGGCAAGGAGCATAAATAAACAGGTAAGAGCTTGAACATCACGAAGATGCGAGCTAACCACATTAAAAGCCGCCGACTTATAATCCTTAAAATGAGGTTCGATTCCACCAAAGCGTTTGCCATAGAGAGAAAAAGTCTGTAATGAAGGGGGAATATCGCTAAGGACAGCCCATGAACCGTTAGCCATATCTAGGTTAGCCGTCGCTAAGTGACAATTAACATCACCCAGCACCGTCACATCGGGAACTAGGTAAGCTTGCTCTGCGGGAGGTATTAGTTGTTCGACGCGCTTAGTCGTACCTGTTGGCAAAGTCACTAGCAGATCGGACTTTGCTCGAATTGCCCAAGACCATTGATTTTGCTGTAACCAACGGATTAATTCTCCATGTTCAAAGCCTCGGTCGGCAAGTAAAGTCACTTTGCTTTGTGGTGGCAATAGGGAGAGGGCTTGTTCTAATACGGGACGATAATGCTCAAAGCCAACGGTAGCGCTTCCATGCTCTATGACCACTTGAGCTAGAGTAATCGACCTGCCTCCCCAAATCAAGCATATTTCGATCAGACAGAACCTATCCCACAGCATACTCGTATCGAGAGCTAGTTCTAAGGATGCTCCTGCAAATGCTTGGAGAAAGTGCTTCACCAATGGGTTATAGAATGTCTCAGCGATGATATGTGGATTATGCACAAAGTAGCTTAGTCTTTCCATCTGACTTCTGGCTTGGCACTCTCTATGGCTTAAATATGGCAACCAATGACTCAAACTGGCTCTTTCTGATTGCAATATTGCAGCTACAGACTCCGCAAATCCTTGGAGATGTCGTTTATCTTTTGGCTTGATCCATTGACGCAGTTGTTCTTGTAGCTGAAGATATAGATGGGGCATGGATATAAGATCTTTTGTTGAGGAACTTGAGTATCTCATTTCTTGCCCCTTTTATACCTCTTGTCTCATTCTGAGACTCTATGCCTAGCAACCTTTTTAGGACTTTTCTCCACCACTAAGTAGAACACCATGCGATCGCTAATAGCCTTTTGCCTAACACTCTTACTTGTTGTCAGTTGTAGCCAAACTCCCACACCACCAGATCCCCCCACGGTGGTTCAGCCAGCAAAAACAACCGAAAGTACTGTTAAACCCACCACAGCAACAACCCAAGCAACCCCGACGCAAACACCAGTCAATAAGCAAGGCAACCCAAATTTAAAAGCAGGAAATCCAAGCAAAGCCACGATCGATGTTACTAATTCCGACAACTACTTGCTGATTAAACCTCAATATGTTTTGAGCTATAGCAAAAGCCGTAACCTTGCTAACTGGGCTGCGTGGGAGTTAAATAAATCTTGGATGGGTGACGCAAAGCGTCAGAATGATTTCCGTTCTGACGCTAGTTTGCCAAAGGGCTGGTATCAGGTCACAACGAAAGACTACACAGGCTCAGGCTTCGATCGCGGACATTTGGTAAATTCTGAGGATCGCGGTCAGTCGGTAGAGTCTAACTCATCAACTTTTTTAATGGTAAATATTGTCCCACAAGCACCTGATAACAATCAGGGTGTGTGGGTACAGTTGGAAGAGTTTTCACGCGACTTAGCAAGACAAGGCAAAGAACTTTATATCGTTGCTGGTGGACATGGCACAGGCGGCGAGGGCAAGAATGGTAAAGCTTCACAGGTGAAGGGCAAAATTGCAGTGCCAGAAACTATGTGGAAAGTGATCTTAGTGCTAGACACTCCCACGAAAGGATTAGCGGGAGTTAATGCCAATACCCGTACAATTGCGGTGATTATGCCCAATAAACAAGGTCGTGATGGTAAGTGGCAAGATTTCTGCGCGACCGTTGAGGATGTGCAAAAGTTAACGGGCTATGACTTCTTTAGCAATGTGCCGCCCGACATTCAAAAAACAATTGAATCAAAGAAAGGTTGTTAGGTTTCAATTACCTGAGTTTTGAGTCCAACTAAGTCGGAACCGATCGCACCAACGATATAAACATCAATCTCGACTGTGCCAACTTTAAACACTTGGACATTTTCTAATGTGGCGATCGCTGCTTGCAGATCGCGAAAACGTTGGGCGATCGCTCGATCTTCATCGTCAAACCAATCTTGATCGGTGACAACGGGTGCAAAGAAATCTTCTAGGGTAGTAGCTTCAATAGCTGTGTCTGATGGTTGTAGCGATCGCGCCAGGATGGTTTCAGGTGTGAGGGTTGCTGATTCCCATGTAAACGGCTCTAGTGGATAGTCTGACTCACTTGGGAATAGTAAATCTTTGGAGAGTTGCGAGAGGAGATCGGTGATTTCTTTGGCAGTCATGGGTAAAGCCTAATTTTGTTGATATGACCATACTGCAATTCTTGGATCGGGTAGTGTTACAAGATGCGATCGCGTATGGATCGGATCGCGTGACAGCACCCATAAGCATCTTAAATACTGTACGATAATCATAAATGCAATTAGTTCATAACTATGGCTACCATCAGTCAGATTAAAAAGTCATATTCTGATTTATCAGTCTTGCTGCCGCTATTCTCTAACCCGATTTCGGCTGGATTCCCCTCTCCTGCGGACGATCATCTCGAATCTCAGCTAGATCTCAATCGTTATTTGATAAGTCAGCCCACAGCAACTTTTTTCATGAGGTTTGAGGGAGAACCAATGTTAGAGAGTGGATTGCAACAAGGAGATCTATTAATTGTTGATCGTTCCATAGAACCGATTGACAGCAAAATTGTGGTAGCCGCGATCGATGGTGAGTTAGTAGTGCGCCGCGTCAAGCAAAATCGGCGACAGATGTGGCTGCTATCGGAAAATCCCAATTGTCAGACAATCTACATCACCAAAGATACTGAGTTCCAGATATGGGGAGTAGTTACTCATGCCATCCGCACCCTGCATAGCACTCGTCGATTGCAATAGCTTCTACGTTAGCTGTGAACGAGTATTTAACCCCAATCTCGAAGGTAAACCCGTTGTTGTACTTAGCAACAATGACGGCTGTATCGTGGCGCGATCGCCTGAAGCAAAAGCACTAGATATTCCGATGGGTGCGCCTTACCACAAATATAAAGCTGTACTTCAAAACGCAGGAGCGATCGCCCTATCATCAAACTACGAACTTTATGGAGATCTGAGTCATCGCGTTTACGATGTGCTTTTCGCATCTGTGCCAGAAGTTGAGATTTATTCGATTGATGAATGCTTTTTAGATTTATCTGGCTTCACCCACTTGGGAACTGATGGACTAATGGAATTTTGCGCCAAATTGCGAGAGAAAGTTCTTAGATGGACTGGTATTCCGACAGGTATCGGGATTGCATCAACCAAGGTTTTATCCAAGGCTGCTAATCGTGTTGCTAAGAAATCAGTAAGTGGTGTAGCCGAATTACTGACTGACGAGCTGCGCGATCGCCATTTAGCGAATCTGGAAATCGAAGATATCTGGGGCATAAATAAACGCTTAGGAATGAGACTACGATCGCATGGCATCACAACGGCGGCGCAGTTACGAGATGCGAATGAATCGCTAATCAAGCAAATCATGGGCATTGTCGGTGTCAGGATTATGCATGAACTGAGAGGTTTATCATGCTTGCCATTGGAAGCGATCGCCCCACCGCAAAAGAATATGATATGTTCGCGTTCGTTTGGTAAGCCTGTAATTACGCTGGCACAAATGCATGAGGCAATCGCCCACCACGCAGCAAGGGCGGCGGCAAAATTAAGACATAGGAAATTACGAACATCGGTTCTAGGGGTATTTCTGACAACTAACCGATTTAAGCCTAATGACCCGCAATACAGTAATTCAGTTATAGTTTCTTTGCCGACGGCGACGAATAGCTCTCAAATATTGATTCGGTATGCCAAGTTCTGTATGTCAAGTTTGTTTCGAGAAGGATTCAGTTATAAAAAATGTGGCGTTAGTCTGAATGATTTAAGCTCGGTTAATGCAGTACAGTTGGATTTTCTTGCACCAGCCGTAGATTGCCAAGATGAACAATTAATGTCTGTAATTGACTCGCTAAATAAACGCTATGGAGCTGGAACAATTCGGTTTGCTAGTGAGGGGATGAGGCAAGATTGGAAAATGAGAACCGATCTGCGATCGCCTAGATATACCACCCGTTGGGATGAGTTACTTGTGGTAAGAGCAAATTAGTTGTTCTATTAGAAAATTGAAATCAATACTTTCTACTTAGAACAACGATCGCTTATCCATAAACCTAATGCTGAAAATACCCGATTGCGATCGCTGTCTCCACAAGGCAAATAGCAATTATCTAGTCTGTGAGATCCATCCAGAAGATGTTGATAAATCGTGTCCAGATGTTAAATTTCGAGTGACCGATGAAACCGATCATGTCCCCAAATTAACCAGAGCGCAGCAGTATCAAATTTTAATGACTCACCCTATGTTTACGGGTTTGTGTCCGCAATGGCGATATAAATATCTTAGCGATC
Organism: Pseudanabaena sp. Salubria-1; assembly: GCA_023336205.1. Taxonomy (GTDB): domain Bacteria; phylum Cyanobacteriota; class Cyanobacteriia; order Pseudanabaenales; family Pseudanabaenaceae; genus Pseudanabaena. The sequence goes on along the minus strand of JALQCR010000053.1, from coordinate 25,336 downwards.
GCATTGAGTGGAATTGTCCTATGTGTGGATGGCAGAGCGACTAATCCTTAAAAAACTGACGGCGCATTTTCCGATACTCTACCTGTAAAGCGTCTGATTGAACGTGCAATTCTTCATTAAGGTCATAGGGGACAATCTTGGGATGTTGAGATTCTACAATCGGTTTATCTTGATTGAAAACCTTTAAGACCCGTTTACGCGAATCTGCATCTGCCCAATTACCAGTAAAAAAGCTCCGTAAATTAATCCATTTACTTACCGTTGTCTGGTCATCAATCGGAACATGAGCGCTGTAAATAAGTAATCTACCAAATACTAAATTTACTTCTAGCACAGTAATATTGGGCAAAAAGAAAGCTGTCCGAGTTTTGATTACTGAGGGTTGCTTTGATGCCAAAAAGCCCCAAATACCTTTAGGTGGTGAGGCATTGACCATCACAGTTGCGCCCGCACCAGTTGGGTAATTTTCTACTGTAAATTCAGCAATCTGTGGACGATCTTTGTCGCCAAAGGAACCAGCATGAACGAAAGGTGCGTGAGCAACATCTAAGGCATTTTCCATAACGCGGCTGTAGTGGGTATGCCAGAGAAAATCCCCATGAAGAGATTTGAGTTTAGCATCATCAAAGTTAGGCAATTCAGGAATCGGGATACGCTCTGATTCAGGAGCCTCACCCATAAATAACCATACCCATCCATACTTTTCTTGAGCTTCATAAACTTTGACCTTAGCTCTAAGGGGGATAGGTGTATCAGGTGAATTAGCAGGAATGTTTATGCATACTCCATCAGCTTGATACTCCCAGCCATGATAGGGACAAACTATACATTCACCTTTAATCTGTCCTCCAGATAGAGCCGCACCACGATGAGTGCATAGATTTTGCATAGCTACAATCTGCTGCGTTTTCGTGCGATAGATTGCCAAATCTTGATTCAGCACTTTAATACGCTTAGGCGTAGATGTAATTGCATGGGAGAACTCAACTGCGTACCAGAAGTTTTTCAGCATAAATTTAGATTTAACGGTTGAGCGCACTCATATTTTGGACGGGATAGCGATCGCCTGCGGCAATGCCTTGAGGTGCTACTGCATTAATACGATGAATATCTTCAGCAGTCAAAGTCACTGTAGCCGCACCGATATTTTCTTCGAGATATTTACGGCGTTTGGTTCCAGGGATTGGCACGATATCATCACCTTGAGCCAAGAGCCATGCTAGAGCTAACTGTCCTGCGGTGATTCCTTTTTCAGTGGCGATCGCTTTTACCTGTTCTACTAATTCTAAATTCTTGGCAAAGTTCTCACCTTGAAAGCGTGGCGATATCCGCCGAAAATCGTCGGGAGCAAAATCATCGGGACTAGCGATCGCACCTGTTAGGAATCCTCTTCCCAAGGGGCTGTAGGGTACAAAGCCAATTCCTAATTCTCGCAATGTTGGGAGGATCTCGTCCTCTGGATCGCGACTCCATAGGGAATATTCTGTTTGTAGGGCAGAAATAGGATGAATCGCTTGAGCGCGTCGGATTGTAGCGGGGGCGGCTTCAGATAGTCCTAGATATCTAACTTTCCCTTGTTGGACTAGTTCTGCCATTGCGCCAACGGTTTCTTCAATGGGTACGGTTACGTCAACACGATGTTGATAGTAGAGATCGATTACATCTACTCCTAAGCGCTGTAATGACTCATCGCAAGACTGTCTCACATATTCTGGTTTACCGTTAATACCGAGCCATCCTCCTTCAGCACTACGGACATTACCAAATTTAGTGGCAATGATGACGCGATCTCGCCGATCTTTGATGGCTCTGCCGACTAGCTTTTCATTGGTGAAGGGACCGTACATATCGGCGGTATCGAGAAAGTTTACACCGAGGTCAAGAGCATGGTGAATTGTGGCGATCGCTTCTTGTTCATCTCCACTGCCATAAAACTCAGACATTCCCATACAACCGAGTCCCAGTTCGGATACTTCTAGTCCTTGATTGCCTAGTTTTCTGGTTTTCATAGTTGGTTTCCTGTTTGCTAATGCTCTACGTTAACCGATTTGATTCTCTTGTTGCCATTGCTCGTAGGAAATGCGTGGGAGGTCAAACTTATCGGTTGTCCGACAATAGTAGGCAGGTGAACCCATTCTACCAATGGGAGTAAATCCATTGATATGGTAGCGATCGCCAATGATGCTGTCATCCACATGAAACATCACGACTTCACCGATGATGAGGGTGTTGGTTCCTAATGGCTGTTGGCTATGCAGTACACATTCTAAACTTGCTTTCGCTTCGGCGATGCGGGGAACTTTGACTCGTTTCGATTCGGCTCCATGAAGTCCAACGGCGGTGAGTTCGCTTTCTTCAGATGGAAAGTTGGCGGCGGAGATATTCATCGCGCTCAATAAATCTTCTGTGACGAGATTAACGACAAATTCTTGATTAGCAATAATATTGGCGGCGGTATCTTTGGGACTACCATCGTCTTTGTTGCCTATGCTGATGACGAGATATAGGGGATTGCTACCGATCGCGTTAAAGAAACTGAAGGGGGCGAGATTGATCACTCCTTCGCTATTTTGAGTAGTTACCCATGCGATCGGGCGGGGGACTACCAGATTGGTTAATAGTTTGTAGTTGTCTTGGGAGGATGTTGTGCTGGGATCAATATGCATAGTGAATTTTTGGTTCTCTGGGTGTGGCAAGTGCGATCGCTTTTGTAACGTACATTGGCAAGATGCAAAACTGTCTCATGGTAGCTCATACAATTTTGGCTTGTGAGTCAATATTTTGTTGCTGTGCTTGAGATTGATGCTGCCAAGCCTGCTCAAATTGTTGGATATCAAATTCGCTCAAATTGACAAATTCAATTTCCTGCCCCTTAACCTGCAAAATAATCTGGCGATCGCCTCGTAAATTTTCAACTGTCAGAGCATCTCCACTTCGTTGAATACCATAAGAATTCTTGCCAGTTTCTCCAAAATTATCAGCACCTAGCTCATTAAGAAGTTGATGGCAGAGCGCAGCGACAAGATGAGCCTTATCCATGTCTTCATGTTCAGGGGTGATTGAGATCTTATTTTCAAGCACATTCTCAGACTGAATTGGGTTGGGTAATTGTAGAGATCTCAGTCTTTCTAGTTCCAGCGCAAGCTCGGCAAATAAACTATCTGGTAGTCCTTCTGATTCTTGAGAAGGAGATTCTTGACTTGTCACCTTAGAATTAGCTCCCTGCATCTCCAGAATAATTGGCATATCCCGCACTGGATCGTAACTTACCTGCAAATGCTTCTGGAGTCCGCCCCAGCTAAACTCTTTTCCTAATTCATTACCTTGAATGCTGTTATCCCCAAAACTATAGGAAATACCCTTAACCTTCTTATTGCGGGTGTATTTGACATGAGCATCCACCCCAGTTTGTCGAACAGCTTCGACAAACTGGGGCATGGTCATTCCTGCTTTTACTTGCTCCCTGATTGCCAGAGATACATGAGATACAAAGTCAGAAGTACTAAGTTGGATGCCCCGCTCAGAAACATTGCCCAGCCGTTTTAAAATACGCGGCAATGAATAAGCCTTACCTACGCTTGAGCCAGCCATGCTTACTCCATCAAGTTTATAAGCAATACCTTTAGGTTTTCCCTTACGATCTCGGTCAACCTTGACTTCAATCCCCTCACGATTTAACTGCTCAATAAAATCTGGCAGTGCGGTAGTGTTCGTTAAGGCTTGGTCAATCTTGTCTGCAAGTTGCCTCTTGACTGTAGACTTGCCCGTTTGTTTCTCATTTTCAATCTGGTTTTTAGTTTGCTCTTGGCGATCGCTTTCCCAACTTGAAGGTACTGACTCTAATTCAAAGTCTTTTTCCAATTTTCGGATTACGTCTTGGCTACGAATCCAATCCCAGCTATCTGAGACAACGGAGCCATCCATCTTCACTCGACTCGTAACTAAATGAATATGCTCGTGATTTTCTTGGTCAGTATGCTTTACCGCAATGTACTGATTGTTGGTAAATCCCATTTCTTTAAGATATTGAGCGATCGCCTTCTGCCAAGAAACATCATTAAGATGCTCATCAGGACTGAGACTGAGGATTATGTGGCAAACTGTATGCCCTAGTTTAGGGCGCAGTTGCCATGACAGAGAAAACTCAGTCGCTAGACTATATGGATTATTTCCATCCATATTCGTATCGATCACCGATGCGCCAGTTTTCCCCATCACATAACACAGACACCCTTGAAAGCCACTTCCCTTGATAATTTTACCAATCATCCTTATTTCCTACTTTAGGTTTTACGCCTGTACTCTCCGTAATCTCAGATCTCATCTCGGACATCAAGCCGATAAGTTGATTGAGACAGCCAGAGAACTTATTTAGTTCTTCAAGTTGTGACTGCATGGGACTCCCCATCATTAAGCTTAAATTGGCATCATGGGCTAACTGGTTAATGTTGGTACCAATTTTATTCAACTCAAATTTCACTTGTCCTAGCAGGTGATATATCTTCCAATCAACGCTAGCCACTTGGCTTTGTGGTGATGGTGGATCGTAGTTAAAAGTAGCACATCGGACAAATTCGCTTGAATTAACATTCAGTTTGCTTGCTTTTTCCTCCAATACAACTTTCTCATTTTCAGTCATGCGTACCGTGAATCTAACGGATAAAGTCATTACTGCTATTCCTAAAGTTTATTCTGCATAAGTGCTGTTGAAAAAAATATTCAAAAACAAGAAATTCGGCGAAATGGACTCGCTAATTACAATCATAGTCTACATTTTTTTGTAAAGAACAGAATTTTAAAATATTCTATTTCTACAAAAATTTAATTCTTGCAAAATTAGTTACAACTCAGTTTTTTTATTTGAAGCTTTGAATTTATTAAGGGGGAATCCAAAGGGGGAATTCCCCCTTGGCAAGCGGTCATGTTGCTGTCGAACAAAAATCAAGCGATAGCGCGATTTCTTGTCCGACAAGCAACATAGCTTGCCAGATTTTTGCACACACCTCAAACGACGCAAACTCGTTCGCAAAAAGTTATAACTAATATATAGAGAGCCTACAGGAGAGTATACAGAGAGTCTAACCAATCTCTATCAGAAGTCTATATATAGACTTCTGATAGTTTGTCCAAAATCTATAAGTAATCTATGAAAAATCTATTTATATTCTACTCAGGGACTACTAATAATCTATAAAAGGCTAGACAAAAACTATAAATAATCAATCAAAAATCTAAGAAAAGTCAACAAATAGTTATTACCAAAACTAACAAGAACCTACAACTTTCTATACAAAGTCTATAGCAATCTACAGAGAATCTATAGGGAGTATACTTAACAATCTACAAAATTCTACAAGTAATCGATAAATAACTATAGAGGGTCAACAAATAGTCATCGCCAAAACTAATAAGAACCTACGACTTTCTATACAAAGTCTATAGTAATCTACAAATAATCTATAGGAAGTAACTTAACAGTCTATAAGATTCTACACAAAGCCTATAAATAATCGACAAATAATCTGTAGAGAGGCAACAAATAGTTATCACCAAAACTAACAAGAATCTACAGGTATTCTATGTATTCTATACAAAGCCTATGGATAATCGACAGAGAATTTATAAAGAGTCAATCAATAGTTATCATAAAGCCTACTAACAGCCTACATATTTTTATACACAGTCTCTAGCAGTCTACAAAGAATATAAGGAAAGTCGAGAGAGAATTTATTTACAGCCTACAGGTATTCTGCTCAAAGCCTATGGATAATCGATAAACAGACTAAATTTAAATCAACGAATAATTATCAAAAAGTCTACTGGCAGTCTACATATTGTTATACATAGTTTGTGGCAATCTAAAAAGAGTCTACGTAAAGGCTATAGATGATTCACAAATGTTCCATGTGTGGTTTACAGGAAATTTAACTATGTTCTCAAAAGAGATAAGAGCCTATAAAAAATCTATTCACAATCTACAAACTGTTTACTCAAAACCTAAAAAAATAGACCTGCTCAAAAATCCTTAAGATACAGTCTGAATAAAGGTTTCAGCAATTGAGATTAATATTTCCAAGCAAGATCACTATAAAAAAGACTTTTTATTATTGCGTTTATGGTTATGATAGGCGCATCGACGAATCCACATATCTATGGAGTCCTAAATATCAATAAATTCTCTAAATGACCTTCGTTGACAAATAATCAGCTAAAATAATGCCTGAAACCATTGCGTATTCATCGGTTGTAGAGGTAGCCACAGAGCAGTTAACAGAGTTATCTGATCGGTGGTTTGCATCTATTAAAAATAAAGATAAACTGACAAGAAAAGTAGATATCATCTCATTCCTTGAGGAAGTTATCAGAGCTTTGCTTGCTTCAGGAAGTACATATAACGAAATTAGCCAAAACCTAAAAGATGAACTTCACGTCGATATCTCTGCTAAAACTATAAAGCAGTATATATGGCGAATTAACGAAAAACAAAAAAAGGGTGGGACAAAAGCTAAAACCCATACCGCTAGGGCAGAAAGGGCTTTACAGCAACACAAACCATCAGGATCTGAGCTAGCTCAACAACCAATTACAAGTTTGTCGGATAGTATGGCTAATATACCCTCTGCAACGGAAACTCTTGCCGATGTAGAAAATAGCGATCGCGCTCAACCAATCTCAGTGGTAAAGCCAAACAGCAGCAAGGCAACCACCAAACCACAAAGCATTGTCCCAAAGTCTCTCCCCGTGGACGATGATGACTACGATGATGATTTGGCACAGAAAAAAATATTGAAGTACTTCAATAGGTAATAGGAGAAAACATTATGGCAAATATCAACCTGATCGATGGGGAAAAAGGTGGTGTAGGCAAAAGCTGGGTCGCACGCACCATGTTGCAATACCTGACCGATAACAAAATTTCTTTCACCAGTATTGAAACAGATCGCAGTAACCCAACTGTCCTTGATGTTTACAAAGAATCTAAATCTGCTGTTTTCTCAGAAAATGAAAAAATGGCTGATGTCGCTGATGTCATTTTTGAATATGCACTCAAGAAAACGGTTGTCGTCAATTTACCCGCTCAGGCTCACCGAGCTGTATCGAAATGGATTGACACTAAAGGATTACTGGACTTGGGTAAGGAACATGACGTGACATTTATCAAGTGGTTTGTCAGTGACGGTGAAAGCGACTCAATTAAGCTATTCACTGAGTCGCTAGAACATTATCAAGGCTATATCACCCATGTGTTTATCAAAAATTGGGGGCGCTGCGATGAATGGGATTACTTCAAAGCTCACGAAGAGATCCAGAAAGCGATTGCTGAATACAATGTTACGGTAATTGACTTTCCCAAGTTGAGTGATGGTAGGCGAATCGAAATTAATGCTAAGCATCTTACTTTCGAGGATGCCTCAAATTACTCTGAATTTGGACTTATTGGCAGGAATCAAATCAAAACATATTTACGTGACGCATACAAAGCTTTGGAGTCCACTGGGCTTCTCGCTAAAGCCAAACAACCACAGGTCTTGAAAGCCTAGTATGAATAGCGATCCCCTGCCCAAAACCTATCTGGATATCGCCATCCACGACTATGATCCCGTGGTCAAAGCCAAAATCTACGAGATTGTGGCTAAGTCTGGCATTCCCCAGAATGATCCTTACATTGCAATTTTCTTGTCTAATGCCCAAGTTGCCGCAACAGTTGCCACTGCGCCAAATCTACTTCAAAGTGCCTTAGCTAAAGGCTTCGATGTTGGTATCCAAAAGTTCCGTGACTTTCTGGCAACTCTGCGCGAGACTGCGGTTAAGGAACAGGAAGTAGCGATTAGTCAGGCGATCGCGAATATCATCAAAAATAAACAGCATCAGGAATCCCAAGGTTATTGGCGGGCGATTAGCTTGCCCTTCATTGGTTTCTGTGCGGGGATGTTGATGATTGGCTTAGCTGCGGGTCTGGTTTCGGGCTTGGCGATCGCAAAACTGTTTTTACCTACACCCAGTCTAAACGCCCAATCCGCTAGGGATTTGGAGTGGGTGGCAAGTGACAACGGCAAACTTGCAAGGAATCTCGTGGAATGGAATCGCGATATTTTGAAAACCTGTCTTCAGGATCAGCAAAACCTCAAGGAGGCTTTAATCATTCTCAATGGTAAGTATGTGACTAAAGGTTTATGCGCCCTATGGGTAGGGCGCTGAAACCCAGAGAGTCTATGAGGATCGCCGTTAATTCTAGGTGCGGCAATTCATGACTCAGAAAACATAATAGCTAACTTTTATGGGCTAAAAACGTTCAAAAATTCGTAATATTTACTTTTTAAGTCATCGTTTAAGTAGATTTATTGACCTTTGTATTAGGCGAATTCGGTGTATTCGGTGCTAAAAAGTCTAAAGCGTTTGAAGTTGCAACGACGCTTTCTTCTGATACTACTACCACCTTGGACTTTTTAGGATTTTTGGGTTTCCTGATGGTGGGCGCAGTGTTGAATAATCGTCCGCGTTTGCGAATTTCGTAGCCATGCTTGATCAGCACTAGCCTAATCGTGGAATCGCTTAAGCCAAACATTTTGCCTACATTTTCTAGGCTCATAGGCTGGTTGTACAGATCCCAATATTGTTTGGCGATTACAGCTTCTTCCTTGAAGGCTTCGGCTTTTTCTTTCCGCGATAGTTCTTTGATGTCAATACCATTGCGCTTAATGATCCGTTCGACGGTTTTGCCTGTAACTCCAAACATCGCGCCTACTTGGTCAAAGTCTAGTCCTCCCTCACAGACTAGTTGCCAATATTCTTGGGCGCGGGCATAGCCTTCTAGCCGTTTTAGTTTTAGTTTATCTTCTTGCCTTTGTCTAATTCGCAGCAAAATCTGGCGGCGCTCTCTTTGCCTTGGAGTCAGTTTGGGTACGGCTAATCCTGCGATACCGCCTAATTTATGTTTTAGTCTTAATTTCAAACGGTTTTTGGAGTCTACACTTTGGCGGATCGGGTAGCCGTTACGCTTTAGTTCCTGCAATACGATTGGGTGCGAGATACCAAACATCTCGGCGGTTTCTCGCAGGGTTAAGTTGTAATCGTTGTAGGCTTTGTTGTATTGTGCGGCGCGATTGGCTGAGGTAACGGGATCGATGCCCCGACGAATGGGAATATTATGCTTTTCAAGGATTTTATTGAGGGTTCTGGCGGCGACATTTAATTTTTGGACGATCGCTGACCTCGTTAGTCCTGATTGGTATAAGGCGATCGCCTGCTGCTCCATCGACATTCTCGTATGGCTGGCGCGTGAGTGGCGCGGTCTAAATTCTTTAAATCCTGCGGCGACCATTGCGTTGTATACGGTGGAGACTGATGTTTTGCATTGTTTGGCTATGTCTCGAATCGGATAGTTCGCTTCGGTATACAGTCGGATATATTCTTTTACTTTTTCGTTGGGAGGTTCCATCTTTTTAATTGCGAATTAGGAATTACGAATTGAGAATTTATGATAATAATATGCGTTCAAAGGGTTGTTTGCGATAGCGGCGGTAAATGTCAAAGTCACTGTCTAATGTAATGATAGCAGAGATGTTGAGCCTTTCGGAAATTGAAATTAGAGATAGATCTGCAAAGTCTGCTGGTAGGTCTGCATATTGTTCATTGAGTTCCCTAATGCGGCTAAAATCTTCGGGTACGAGTGGAATACATCGATAGAGTTGTTGGGCTAAGTCATTGAGAAATTCATTTTGAGTGCGATAGTTTTTGCTCAATAAATACATTACTTCTGTTACACAGGCTGTGGTGGTAATGAGTTCGCTTGAGCATTCTTCAAAGAAGCTACAAACGGAGATATGATAGTTGTCTCTGGCGCTATAGTAAGCAAATAGAATACTGCTATCGGTGAGAATTATGGGCGGATATTCCTTCATTAATTGGATTTTTGATGACGATTTTGAATGTGTTCTAGGATGATTTGTTTACGATTTTCGCGTAGTGAGGCATCAGGGGCGGCATCTTGTAATAGATTTTTAGGATGTCCACATCTTCTTTGGGCTAAGGTTTTGCGAGGTTTTAGGGTCTGCCAATGTTGATAGATTAGCTTTTTGAGTAGTTCTTCGGATGTGCTGTTTTCTTGAGCAATAATTTCTGCTAGGTAGCTTTCTGTTTCGCGGTCTAGGTTGATTGATAGCATTTTTTTGATTAGTAGATTTTATTGGTTATAAATTACGAGTTGAGAATATCTTTAGAATGGATCTAGGATATCTATGTTGTCTGCAAACCACTTCTCTATATTGTCTGGTTGCCATTCATCAGGCAAATTATGCATAGAGATATACTTCTTTACCAATGTTTGTTTATATTTTGCTGAATCAAACACTTCTTGTGAATATTCCCTGCCTTCAATTTCATCAATGTCTTCATAGTCTTCGTCATCATCTTGACAATGTTCTAATCTAAATTCATTCCACCAGCTACGTCTTTCACTTTCCCAATATTCTTCGTCACCTTCATTAAAGAGTTCTTCAAAAGGAATAGAACCTTCTTGAAATTCAAAGTTATTAGTTATAGTATTTTGGATATTAAGAAGACGAATACGATATGTTTTATTATAGGTATCATCTATTTTAGATTTATTAGGAGTAAACCTTAGTGGTGCAGAAAACTTAGGCGAGTCTCATCCTGAGACAGTGGTAACACGAGAAAATTCAATACGAAAATCTAACATTTCTCGTTTGGCAATAGAAGCACAGGCAGGAGGAGGGTTACTTTTAGGAAAAGCCTCTAATTGAGGAAGTGGTTTCTGTTGGTAAAGAAGACTGTGAAGATGACGGAGACCGAGTTGCAGAAAACTCAAGCCTCTGTGGTCATGCCAATCAATCCAAGCCCTTTGCCCCAAACGCACCAACATGATACCGAGAATCAAAGCAATCAAGGAAGCTGTGGCAAGAAGCATAAATAAACAAGTGAGAGCCTGAGCATCGCGGAGATGAGAGCTAACAATATCAAAAGCCGCAGACTTGTAATCCTTAAAATGAGGTTCAATCCCACCGAAACGTCTGCCATAAAGAGCAAAGGTCTGTAATGATGGGGAAATAGCAGTAAGGACAGCCCATGAACCGTTAGCCATTGCTAGATTTGCCGTAGCTAAGTGACAATTAATATCACCCAGCACCGTAACATTAGGGAATAGATAAGCTTGCTCTGAGGGTGGTATCAGTTGTTCCACACTCTTGGTTGAACCTTTGGCTAGAGTCACTTGCAGATCGGTCTTTGCTCGAATTGCCCAAGACCATTGATTTCGGTTTAACCAACGGATTAATTCCCCATGTTCAAAACCTCGGTCGGCAAGTAAGGTCACCGTGCTTTGCGGTGGCAATAGGGTGAGTACTTGTTCTAATACTGGACGATAATCCTCAAAGCCAACTGTGGCACTGCGATGTTCCAGCACTACTTGCGCCAAGCCAATCGACCGTCCTCCCCAAATCAAGCATACTTCTATTAAACAAAATTTATCCCACAGCATACTCGTATCTAGAACCAGTTCTAACGATGCTCCTGCAAATGCTTGCAGAAAGTGCTTCAGCAATGGGTTATAGAATGTTTCAGCGCTGATGTGCGGATTATGCACAAAGTAGTTTAGTCTTTCCATTTGGCTCCTTGCTTTGCAGTCCCGATGGCTCAAATAGGGCAACCAATGACTCAGACTTGCACTTCCTGATTGTAATATTGCGGCTACTGCCTCAGCAAATCCTTGCAGATGTCGTTTGTCTTTTGGCTTAATCCATTGACGCATTTGTTGTTGTAGTTGAAGATAGAGGTGGGGTATTTGCATGAGAACTTTTGTTGAGGAACTTGAGTATCTCATGTTTTGCCCCTTCCCTATCTCCTGTCTCATTATGAGATTCTATGTGCGTCAACGCTTTTAAGGCTTTTCTGCACCACTAAGGGAGTAAACTCACAGTTCCAGATATTAGGTTCTATATCAGTGGAAACATATCCAAGAATTTCATTTGTTTTTGTTGACTTGATTGTTCGATACTGCCTAATAGTGCGCCAATTCAAGGATGAAATGCAACACCTAGAGATCTTTGCGTAAAGGGACTCATAAGGATATTCTGATATTAATCACAATAATTAGGATACCCTCATGAGCTTTGTCCATCTTACCACCACAGAAAGAAGTGAACTGTATAAACTAAGAGTAATTGAGCAATTATCTGTATCAGAGATAGGTCGTCGCTTGAAGCGAAACAAAAGTACGATTTCAAGAGAGTTATCGCGCAATACAGACGAGCGACAGATTGGCTATTTGCCAGATACTGCGGTTGCCCTGATGAAAGCAAGACGGAAACAAGCAAAGGTAAGATTTCAGAGCATCAGTGCTGAGACGATCGCCGAAGTCAAACAACGGTTAGAGCAACACCACAGCCCAGAGCAACTAGCAGGGAGAATGGAAAGGGAGGGGCTAGGTAAAATCAGCTATGAGACGATTTATCTGATGATCTATGCAAACCATCAAGAGATGGGAATATATCAACAATATCTGAGGCAGAAGCAAAAGCAACGAAGGCGCAAAGGTCGCCATCAGAAGCGAGGTGGCATTCCCAATAGGGTAGGGATAGAGAATCGACCGAAGATTGCAGATTTAAAAACAGAGATTGGACATTGGGAAAGTGATACGGTAATCGGGTGCAACCACACAGGTATCGTAGTTACGCATGTTGATAAAGCATCGAAGTATTTACTTGCTGGACTAGCTAAGAACAAGACGATGGATGAGATAAACAGAGTGACATTCAATCTATTTGAGCCTATAGAATCAACATCTCGAAAGACAATGACCTTTGATAATGGAAGAGAATTCTGTGGGCATGAGAAGCTATCTGAAAGATTGAAACTAGAGACCTTCTTTGCGAATCCATATCATTCATGGGAACGTGGATTGAATGAACACACCAATGGATTAATTAGAGAGTTCTATCCCAAAAGTACAAACTTTAAAATCGTGAAAGAAGAGGACTTTCAGAAGGCAGTGAATTTGATCAATCACAGACCCAGAAAATCACTTGACTATCGTACTCCTTACGAAGTATTCTTTGCTTCATCAGAACCCGTTGCATTTCATCCTTGAATTGGCGAACTATATCTAATTTGAGTACTTCTAGTAAAAATGATTCTCTAGTCTATCAAGAATATTTTATAGAGGATAATTACGATTTTAATTTGAGCAAAAAGTATAATTTTCATATTTCAGTGTATCCTAAGCCTTATCCGAAATCATCTTCACAGGGATTTAATCAACCTATACCCATAGGTTATAAAAAAAATGAGGAACTTACATTCTCGGTTCAAGAGTATATCCAAGAATTACCTTATGGAACAGTCTTTAAGTGGAAAATAAAAAATAGTGGAAGTGAGGCTAAAGCAAATAAAGACCTGAGAGGTAAGATAGAAAGCGATTCTGGTAATGGGAAAAAGGTTGAAATAACAAAATATAAAGGTAAACATGATGTTAACTGCTATGCAATTTACGACAATACTGTTATAGCTACAGATACCATTCGCGTCAATATTTTCTAATGAACTGAGATCCTTATGGTTGACCAATAAAATATTTTGATAAAATCAAGTTTCATCTGAATCCCTAACATGAGCGTCGAAATTTATATTTGCTTGACTAATCATCTAAAAAATTCAGTTTAAACTCATGTTCTTCAATTGTAAAACCACTTTCAACTTCTTCAGGAAATTTAATAGCCATTTGTTGCCAAGCATCTTCTTCTGTCTTAGCCGTAATCAAATATTCTTCTAAGCTAGAGTTAATAACACATCGAAAATCTCGATCTAGCAAGCCAGCAGAATCTAACGATTCCATTAGTGATAAAGGCTTATCGTCATGTATATTTTCTACTTTTCCTTCACTAACATATTGATCATATAAGTTTGTAATTGCTAACTCAATAACATCTATATCTTCAGAATCAAGATGTTCTTTTAATATAAGCAACAACTTTGATGTATATTTACTCAGCTTAACTTGCATACTTAACCCATACCATTACGCATCAACTATAACCCAAATCCAGCATGGAAAATCCTCTTATTTCACAATTACCAACCTCGGAAAGCTTGGATATAAGCGCATTGTCCCGACTATTTGATAAAACAACTAACTCATACAAGTATATTTTTCTTCTATCTCTTTTAGACATTATCAATAGAAGACGATTTTCTTCATCTCAATCAATCAGCTTTCAGGATTTAATTGTTGAAATGCTTGCAAACGCTTGGTATCCATACAGTTTTTGTAAGCTTTCATTTGGAAGCCAAGATATGATTCCTTCTCAAATAGAGAGATTAAATCTAAATGTAGATAAAACAAGTATAAAAGGAGATTACGCGGGAAAAGAAAATTTAAGAGCAAATATTTCAAGTCAAAAACTGGACTACTCTCTGATGGATTATGTGCCTTTTCGTATCAATACTGCCTTTTTTCGTGGAGAGTTGCGCGGTCTTGTAGATAGTAAAGTCAATGCAACTGTTATTCAACTTTCAAACCAACATTTTGAAACTCGTAAGCCTTTGCTAAAGTATAGTGATGATTGCTTATCGGTAATAGTTCACCCTGAATGGATAGATTATTTCAAAATAAATTATTCCATTATAAGAGGTTGGATTTCTTGGGAATGGCTAAAATATATGCAAAAATGCAACCCTAGTACACCAGCTATCAGTAATAAGCTTTTTGCTCCAATACAAAGAGATTCTCTCAAAAATCAAACTGAATACTGGAAAAATGTTTTAGAGCATCAAAATCTGACTTGTATTTACTCTAATCAGACTTTAACAACAGATAATCTTTCGCTAGATCATTACTTGCCTTGGTCTTTTGTAACTCATGATCTTTTATGGAATCTTATCCCAACATCTAAAGAAGTTAATTCCTCTAAATCTGACAATCTACCCTCAAATATTTATTTTGATTTATTCGTAGGTATACAACATACGGGCTTGATTGTATCCCATGCAAATATGACTGAGAAAACTTGGTATCGTTACATTGAGCCTTTTATAGCAGAGTTGCGAGTGTCAGACAAAAGCGACTTACTAGAATTTGAAAAACTACATAAAGCTTATACTTCGGTCATTTTGCCACAGCTTAATATTGCAATGAGTCATGGATTTATTGATAACTGGCTGTATAGATCGCCCCATTTATCTTGATTACCACGCCACCACACCCGTCGATCCGCGTGTAGCTTCAGTTGTCATGCAATATATGCTGACAGAATTTGGTAATGCCAGCAGTATTGACCATATCTATGGAGACAAAGCCGATCGCGCAGTCAAACAAGCTGCCAAACAAGTCGCCGATTTAGTCGGAGCCGTACCTAGAGAAGTAATTTTTACATCTGGTGCAACCGAAAGCATTAATCTGGTTCTACAAGGATTACCCCAAAAAACACCTAGCGCCCATAAGCTCAAAATTGCTGTATTACCCATAGAACATAAAGCTGTTCTTGATACTTGTGATGCCCTAACTAAAAAGGGAATTGCCGAGATAATCTTTTTAAAAGTCGATCGCCAAGGCAAACTAGACCTCGAACATTTAGAAACAACTTGCTCTCAAGGAATAGATTTAATTTGTGTGATGGCAGCCAATAACGAGATCGGTACTATTTATCCTGTGCAGGAAATCGGGGCGATCGCGCAACAATATGACATCCCCTTTCTTTGCGATGCCACCCAAGCGGTTGGCAAAATCCCCATTAACTTTCGAGACTGGGGCATTACCTACCTGACACTATCAGGACATAAAATGTATGCCCCTAAAGGCATCGGAGCCTTAATTTTGCGTAAAGGCTATCATCTCCAACCATTAATTTATGGAGGTGGACAGCAAAAAGGGATCAGAGCAGGGACGCTCAATGTTGCTGGAATTGCTGGTCTGGGTGAAGCTTGCCGCTTGCGCCAACTAGAAATGTTAGAAGATGAACAAGTAATTGCAGCTAAACGCGATCGCCTTCAATGTTTATTACTAGAGAGTATTCCTGAACTTGTGCTCAATGGCAATCTCATCAACCGATTGGAGGGAAACTTGCATATTTCTATCCCCAATATTCCCAATAAAGCAATCATTGCTAGAATTCGCGATCAACTGGCGATCGCGACAGGCTCGGCTTGTGCATCAGGAGTTGAGGCTGCTTCTCATGTTTTGCAAGCCATTAACCTACCCACAAACCTCATTGAAGGAGCCTTACGAATTAGCATTGGCAAATTCACAACCGATGCAGAAATTGATCGTGCGGCAAATATCTTGATTGCAGCAGTGCATAAAACTCAACAAATTATTTTGGGTTAAGCTGCTCACAGATAGGAAAAGCAAAAATTCAAGAATCTTGAATTAAGCCTTTCAAGATTCTTGATTATATTTTTCAAGAGTCTTGACTATTGATTAAAGATTCTATATTATTGCTTTTGAACTTTCATCAAGATCAATAATGGCTATCAAGCTATCTGTCTTCAATATGAAAGGTGGAGTAGGCAAATCTACAACTGCCTATAACCTAGCCGTAGGACTAGTTAAATTTCACCAAAAACGAGTTTTGATTATAGACATTGACTCGCAGGGAAATGCTGGAGCAGCATTAGGCATTGAAATATGGCACCTGCAAAAACAGTTAAAAGATGTTCTTCAGCGTCACGCTAAGTTGTCAGAAATTATTGTTAAAACTAATTCGGGGGTCGATGTAGCTCCATCCAATATTCTCCTTGCCGAAGAAGAGATCCCAATTTCGGGACTGCCAGGTAGAGAATTGTTACTAAGGAAAGCGATCGCGTCTGTCGAAGCGCAATATGACTTTATCTTGATTGACTGTCCACCAAACATTGGCGTATTTACAATCAATGCACTCATGGCTGCCGAAGGTGTAATTATTCCCGTAGACATGAGCTACCTCGGTTTACTTGGAATCAAGGGAATCGAACGCGCTCTTTCATTAATACGAGATTCTCTAGAACATCCAATACAAATCGCTGGCGCTCTTGCGACTCGGTTCGATGGACGCAACAACTTGAGCAAAGAAGTTCAGCAATCCTTACATAATCACTTTGGCGATCGCATGTTTAAAGCTGTGATTCCTGAAACGGTGAAATTGCGTGAGGCTCCAAGTCATGGGCTATCTATTTTTGAATACGATGCCAACGGGACAGGAGCAAAAGCATATAGGGAATTAGTGGATGAGGTAATGAAATGGCAGTAAAGAGATCGGCATTAGGCAACAATCCACTAGCGCAAGGTATCTTTAGTAAGACCGAACCTGAAGAAGAATCTTTAATCAAGAATCAAGAATCAATAACCATCAATCAAGAATCATCATTCTTGATTGATGGTGAAAAAGAAAAAATTAATCTTAGACTGTCACTCGAATTAAATGACTGGCTTGATAATTTGCTGAAACAAGGTAAACGAAAGCACGGGCAGAAGATTGCTAAGGAAGTATGGGTTCAAGCTGCGCTCGAATTATTTCGAGCAATGCCGATCGACTGGGAGGAAATCCAGACTGAGGAAGACCTACGTTCAAGCTTATTGAAACTTGAATCAAGAATCAAGTTTCAAGATAACTAATAGATTCTTTTATAATTCTATTGCAAGTGCTTTGCACCCACAACACAATTCAATTGCATTGATCGCTTAAGATTTACTTCAAGCAAATCTTAAGCGATCAGAGACAATTTGCTTCAGCTATACTCCTTTCCCTGAATAAAATTTGGCACTTACTTAAGCGTGAACTCACCTTGGCAAAGATTGTTCTGGGGACTAATCGTGTGCTTATTTTTTGAGTGGGAAAGGAGTAGCCATTCCTAGATTAGTACATTGAACAATCTTGTTTCAAGAATCTTGATTAATTATTCTTGAAACAAGATTGTTCGTTCTAGCTTGAAAATTCGCTCAAAAAGTAACAAATTAAAGATAGAAAATAATTTATGCAATTGAAATCCAATATTCAATAATATTTAAACTTGATTCTTGATTCAAGTTTAAATATTATTGAATATTGAATATTGATTCTACTTTCAGATATTGATAGTCTTACATAATGCAAGATGGGTCAACATTTTAATTACCCAAAATAATTAGTAGCTAGACTCTCACAATATCGTTAATAAGCTCATACAGGAAGTATTTCAAGACTATTCAATCATGAATCAAGATTCTTGAAAAAGACTAAACAACTAGCTTAATAATTTGTCAAAGCATGACACACGAAGGATCGGAGAAAATTGCACTGGGCGTAGCAATCCTTACATAATCACTTTGGCGATCGCATGTTTAAAGCCGTGATTCCTGAAACTATGAAATTGCGTGAGGCTCCAAGTCATGGAATTTCAATTTTTGAATACGATTCCAACGGAATAGGAGCAAAAGCGTATAGGGAATTAATGGCTCTAAAGAGATCGATAATAGGCAACAACCGTCTAGCTCAAGGTATCTTTAGTAAGACCGAACCCGAAGAACAATCTTTAATCAAGAATCAAGAACCATCAATCAAGAATCATCATTCTTGATTGATGGTTCTTGATAATTTGCTGAAACAAGGTAAACAAAAGCACGTTCAGAAGATTGCTAAGTAAGTATGGGTTCAAGCATTGCTCGAATTATTTCGAGCAATCCCAATCGACTAGGAGCAAATCCAGACTAAGGAAGAACTACATTCAACTATCTTGAATCAAGATTCAAGATTCTAATCAAAATTCAAACTTTAGAGAGTGCAAAAAGTCTACTTTCTGTCCTTGGATGTTGTCACTGGATATTCTTGATTTCAGTGCGATGACCTGTGCCAGAATCATGGTGCATTTAACATTCATATCAGCTAAGTTTTTATACGCTAAGTGCAAAAATTTTCTTTTTTATGCGTTGCCCACATTGATCGCTTGCAGTTTACTGCAAGCAAATCTTACTTTTTAGGCAAGCAGAGAAAATTAGCTTCAGCAGATAGTCATTACTAGATATGTACAACTAGCAATCTTGATAAATTATTCTGAGCAATGATGATCATGGATTAAAAGCTCAAGTATGATTCAAAAATCTTTAATCTTTAATCTTGAATCATGCATCTTGATTCAAGATTAAAGCTGTTAAGGTGAATAACGAGCTTACATAATTCCGCGATATAGATCTGTAAAACACCATATCAAAAGTCCAAGAAAATGGATTTTTGAAAGCTGAAACAACCAATCTACGTTCGCTATTTTTGCACCTTAACGTGGTAGCCATAGAGAGCAAAGGTTTGGTTTCATCGCCTCAGAAGTGATATCACCAGACTTGATCAAAGTATAGGAATATCACCAAGAGTGAAATCCGATAAGAAATAAATCTTGTCACCATCCAGAGAGCGATCGCCCGATTACGGGCTAGTTTCTCAGAACCGCACCGCACCACGAATCCTGTCTCTACGCCCATTAGGGACTGGAGTATGTCTGCCGATCGCGCTCTAGCCTTTCCAGTTCGGCTTGCAAGTTAGCAATTTCCGATGCAGATTTACTCCTACGCAAAATAGGCGTTTCTAGTAAAGCTTTCAGATAGCCAATCCTGCTTCCAATCGCCGAGATAGGCTCAGATTTTGGTGGTTCATAGGGGCGTAAGCAATCGGCATTGGCAGTTTTAGGGGATAGATTTTGAGATATTGGGACCTTAGAAATTTCAGCTTTTGGCGGACTAAGCCTGCCATGTGTCTCGATCCACATCGGATCGCTAGTTTTTTGCTGCGACTTTGGCAAGTTCGTCGAGACCTGAAAATCAACGTCGGCAAATTTGGGCAATTCTTGCCCTCGCAGGGGCGTTTCAGAGGCGGCTAACGCTTTATATAGGGCTTTTTCTGTAACAGTCTTTTCTGTATGGGTTTCAGCTTGTTTGATCGGGGGGGCGATCGCGGTGGGGGATGGGGCGGAATTGTTTGTATTTGTGCTGTTACTCGTTTCGGTGAATTCTGGATGCCATAGCTGTTTGTTTTCGTATAGGGTTTCTACTGATACTTTTGCGGCTTTGGCGATCGCCTGTGCCATGCCTCGGATTGTTTCTGGCATTTCTCCTGTTTTATTTAGCTCGTTTACGGTTGTTCGGATGCGTTCGAGCCTTTCTGCTTGTTTCTGGGCTTTTTTGTTTTCTATATCTTCACCTTGCTCGTTTGTTTGTTCTTCCTTTTTGCTTCCCCAAGGGAAATGATGCTTCATACACCATTTGGCAATGTCTTTGGCTTTTTGTTCGAGTCTGTTGATATCTCCGCAATATTTAATAAATCCTGCGGCGGCTCTTGCTGTTTTGGTGATGTATTCGGCGATCGCTTCGATTTCTTCACATCCCATGAAGACTCGTGCGTATTTGCCCATGTAGTATAACAATTGGTTTGATTGTCCCTTTCCTGTCCATCCTGCTTCGATTTGTTTTTCGAGGTCTTCTCGCCATTGGATCGTTTTGCGGTTGTCTTTGGGTGGTTGATAGTTAGCTTTGGCTTCGGCGATCGCCTGTTTTAATAGGTCGATGTCTTGTTGCTCTTGTACGGTCAGCCATGTTTCGACAAATTGATTTAGATCTCGTCCGATAATCTGGAGGTCGTTGTCGAGTTGGTAACTGCCTGTTTGCAAAGGTAGTCGATGTCCGTTGTATTCTGAGTCGTATTTTTTGGTGTTCGGGAAACTTTCAATAACTCCTGATGCGATTTCGCAGTTGTTTTTTTGCAGACAGGCTTTGATCGCGCAGGCGATGCCGAAGCTGGGTACTTCTTGCCACAGGGGATAGTAGATATGAAGTCCTTCGCTTTGCGAACTCTGCACGATTAGCGGTCTGACCAATCCTATTTCTTCTAGGGCTTGGAGTACGGTTTTAAATTTCTCGTGGTTGTTGTGGGGGTGGTAGGGGCTGCCTTTGTCTATGTCGAGCATGGCATACTCGGTTTGGCTGTCAAATCTTACGCCGATTAGCGTTTCGTTATCTGCCCAATAGTCATACAGTCGCCTTCCTGTGATCGGATAGCGCGTTTCGGTTTTCCATTCGGGTTTGCTCGTCCGATCTATATTTTTGGCATAGATAAAATTCCACGAGTAGGGGAAAAAGCTCGCAAAGGTTTGCGCTGCTAATTCTATTGTGGTTAATGCGTTTGCTTCTAAGCCTTTGGTCGTAAATTTTGGATCGATAGTGTTACAAACACGATCTTTTTGTGAGGTCATGCTCGTTGACCTCTTTTTTGCTTGTCACGGGCGATCGCTTTCTCGATCTGCTTTGGCAAGTCTCGCAAATTTAATGTCATCTAGATTGTCCTGATTGTAAGAGTTGTAGGGGCTTCAATCAGGAAATGAGCAGATTTTTTGTGTTTATTTCAACGCTTCAATTATAGTTTTTTGCTGAATTTTAAAAATTTCCATAGAAAACTATTGCTAAACTTGTATCTTGCGTTAAGATATAGTGAAGCGCTGAACAAAATTGCCGATCTAAAGCAACATCTGTCCATTCCTGGATATTGAATTTAATAAAACCTTCGGGTTTACAAGAAAGCTAGTGATTGGACCCACTGGCTTTTTTGATATGGAAGGGAAAACTAGTTAACTAATCTCCTTTAGATAAAGTTGTCACATTAATAATACACACTTAGCATACAGCGATCGCAGAAAATCTGTTGCATTAAATCTCAAAATTTTATTGTAGTTGGGGTCGATTTCTGGTCAGGATTGCCATAATGTCATCTGCGGCACTATTTTTGAACAAGGAGGGCTTTCAGTATCCATGCCATTTCTGGCTTTTACCACTTTACTGATTGCAATGACTTCATAATGTTTAAGATAGGTTAAGAGTTTCACTACCTCTAGAGGCTGAGCTAACAAGGACATTGATGCATCATCATGGACAATGTGTAGCCTAGCAATCTATGAAGCACTGCAACTGGTGCAATTGTTATTGATGAGAGGCGATCGCTAAGTTGTAAGTCCTTCCCAAAAAATAAGAGGCGGCGCGATGCGCCGCTTTTTACGTTTGTAGTAATAATTTTGTCAACTCAGAAAAACCAGCAAACTCAGAAGCTTGAGTAACGTATTTGGGTAAATGCAGCATTTTGTCTTGATAATGTCGAACATTTGCCACACCGACCGAGATGGGGAATAGATCGGCATCAAACATGGCCTCATCATTGGGACTATCGCCAACAGTTAGCACTTGCTGCGAATTTAGTTCAGGGAAATGGTTGCTTAGAACCGAGAGTAAGCCAGTAGCCTTATCTTGATGGATTGGTTTGATATGACATTGGACATTGCTGTACGTGAAACTCCAACCCATTTGTTGACATTGGGAAGAGATGGCTTGAATGTCATCGGTTGATAAATCATTGACATCAAAAGTCCAATCAGTGATACGGAACTGATTATCAGCAGAAGGATGAAGATTCGGAAATAGCTGCTTAATGTGATGGAAAGTATTTTCTAGTAGAATGCGATGTCTAGACAAATTGGGAACCGAAGAGAGCAAATCTTGGGTTCCATTTGGCTGCAAAAAGATTCCCCCATTTTCAGCGATCGCCCCTGCAACAGGTAAATAATTCACCAAAGCACTGACCCAACCTGCCGAGCGACCAGTCACCAATAAGACTTTAATTCCTGCTGATTGTAAATCGATAAGAGTTGAGATGAAATTAGAAGAGAATTTTCCATTTTGGGTAAGAGTGCCATCAACATCGGAAGCAATCAAGCGAATGTCGGACAAATCAGAAGAATTTATAGGCGATAGAGGCATAGAAGATGAAATTAAATCCAGAAAAAAGCTAAAGCGGATCTAATATATCGTAAAGAATCTGACAAAAAATCTAGCGATTGTTCGTGAGTAAAGAAATTTCTATTTCCAGTCACTATAATATTGACAAGAGAGAAATCCCTAAACCCGATATTTTAGAGCCGTTTGACTAAGACGACTGTAATTCCGTACAAATAAATTTGGAGAGACATCAATGAGAACAAATATTAGCGCAATGATTAATTCAGGCTATACCTACGACGAACTACTGAGCGAAGGACTAGCCAGTTTTGACGACATCGGACGCTATGAATCAAGATATTCCCTGTACGACGAAGATGCAGCACCAAAACCGACAAAGGTAAAAGTAGCAGAGCCGAAATTAGCCGAAACTACACCAAATCCACAAGAATCAGAAATCGACTTTGACTTTTAGAGAGCGCAGACTAACTATGAACCGATGCTATGAAATTTAGACAAATTGACCTGAAAACTGGGCAAGAGCTACCAATACCACCAAAAACAGTCGAGCATACCTACCTCGAACTAAAGATTGGTAGCACCGTAGATCCCAGCAAACTTGCTGTCGGTAAAATGTACGATGGCATCACTGATCGAGACATAGAACGCTTGCAAGAGCAGGGACTGCACATGATCCTTGCCAATGGTCGAAGCGCCTACTTTGGCGATCGCACCATCGCCGAAAAAGTCAGCCAAGAAATCTTCACCAATCATAGTGATGCTGTCGCCTACGGCAGTATCCCCGTGTCCGAAGCTAAGACATCAATCTACAAAGAAACCGCCAGAATTCTAATTATCGATGATGAAACCCTAAGCCAAGACCCAGCCACAGGAACATATAGCGCCGACTGGGGACAGCAGCCCATCATTCTCAGTAATGGAATCATCCTCAGCGACAAAGCAATGGGAGCGATCGCTAGCAAACTTGGAGATTGTTATAGTCTGATCTCCCCAGATCTCGCTAACCAACTGCAAGCCGAACCAGACCGCCCATTTCAATTTCGGGCGGGAGTACCCGAATGGCAAGGTGTTTTCAAAGGTACATGTCGGGCTAGTTTGCTATGTCAAGCCCTAGAAGTCGATGGCATAATTGCCAGATCGAGTATCAAAGGTGACAACAAAACCACCACTACAGGAATCCATGAAGTCAGCCTATTCTGGGCTAGAAAAGAAGATGCTAAATTTACCGAACAAAAACTGGGAACCCAAGCCCTAGTCTTCTTTCCTGAAGGAGTTCAAGCAGACGTATTACCCAAGCTCAAAATCAAAGCCGAACGCCTAGCCGAAGCCCAATCCGACCCACGCAAGGTAGCGCAACTATATATAGAGCGTCACGAAAAGCGCCAACAGCAAAGGCAAGAAGAACCCGTAGAGCGCGATAACATTTATCAAATCATTGAGCCAGAACTCGCGTTAGAACTAGGTTTGAGCATTCAAGAAAACACGAAAGCTAATAACTTTGAACAGCCAGACAATCCATCCGTTAATGAACAATATAAAGATTGGCTGTATGACATCCTCAAAGCCGACCTAATCGATGGCGGTCATTGTCAAGTATTAGAAATGGAAGATATCGCCAAACGTCTGCGAGAATTTCTCCAAAGCGAATGGCAAGAAGTCGCCACAGGAGGGCTATATGTCCCCAGCGCGATCGCTCAACCCCATAACCAACTGCAAGAAGGTGAAGTCAGTTTCACTGGACTACCCGATGGCTCTGAAGTTGCCATCTATCGCAGTCCTGTCGCCAATGCTGCCAACTTTGATGTATTTACGAATAACCTCACGGTTCTGCGTGAATTAGATCCTGAAGCTTATATGCAGAGAGGAGTCTGTTACCTCAATCCCAATGATGCAAAACGACTGGTCATCGACTTTGACGGCGATCGCGTGGGCATAATTCCCAGTCAACTAACCCCTGTACAGGAAGCCAGTTCCCAGAAACCCATTGAGCAGTACCCAACCCTAATCCAAGAAATCATCGACAAAAATCTGCCAGAGAACAAACCAATTCAAGTCGAAAAAGAAAAGAAAATTCCCCGCGATCTCGAACATGGATTTGTCAACCTTGCCAGTGCTGCCGTCAATGCTGCTGACAATCCCACAGGTCGAGTTGCCAATTTAGGAATGAGGTTGGAAGCTTTACGGTGGGAAACCCAGTATCTTCCTAATGTTGAAAAGTCAGCATACTTGCAGAACATTGGTACACATTTCAAAAAACTACTTGCTGAAGATAATGACATCAAGAAGCCCTTTCGCATTCTCAATGATCAATGGCGCGATAAAATAGTCGAAATCAGCGAAACTTCTACTGCCATATCAAAACTACCTGAGCCTGAAAGAGAAAAAGCTGTAGCAACAGGTTTAACGCAGACAGAGAGACTGATTTGGCATTTAGAAAGTCTGGCTGCGGTGAACTTGCAACGGGCTGTTGACACGCCCAAAAGTGCTAGAAAAGTCAATGAAGATGAATATCAATTCTGTCAGAAAGTAGCCAAATACAAAGAAGTAGAATGGATTAAGGGCAAAGACAATACCTATGCCTACATTGGTACTGAGGGCATCAAA
>JALQCR010000052.1 GCA_023336205.1 Pseudanabaena sp. Salubria-1 | reverse complement strand
TAAAATGCTCTTTAGAACAAGATAGCCTAGAAAAAACTGTTGCCGATTTGCGAGACGAAGCAGAAGCCAACGGACTTACACCAGAAATATTAGAGGAACTTCTAGCAGATGAGTAAACTGCGCTTCTCCTCGACACAAATATTCTGATCAGTAGTATTCTGACCAAAAACACCCCGCCTCAACAAACATTCGACTACTGCATTGCTCACGGAACCATTCTTTTATCAGATTTTACTCTAGAAGAAATCTCCACAGTGATTATGCGTAAAAAATTTGATCGCTATGCTTCCCTAGCTAAACGGATCAATTTTTTGCAAGTTCTTAATGACATAGCAGAAATAGTTACAATTATTGAATCAATCACTGCTTGCCGCGATCGCAAAGACGATAAATTCTTAGAGGTCGCAGTCAATGGCAAATCAGACTACTTGATTACAGGCGATCGGAACTTATTAGTTTTGCACCCTTTTCGCAATATCCCAATTGTCACCCCTATCGAATTTATCTCTTCACATCAAATTTTTCGCGCAAATGGAAGCACCGAAACAAATCGCGAGAGTTAACAAAACTTTTGAGCAAGGAGCGAAGAAATGAGTATAACTTTAAACAGTATCCAGCCAACATTGCACGAATTAAAACTAGGCTTAAAGGAACTATATGGCGATCGCCTTGTTAAGTTAATTTTATTTGGCTCCCATGCCAGAGGAGAAGCCAATCCCGACTCTGATATTGACCTATTAGCCGTTCTTAAAAGCCCTGTTTCCCAGTTCCAAGAAATTTTAAATATGTCAGAACTGCGGGTAAAAATGCTATTAGAACAGGATGAACTCGTTTCTATTATTCCCATGTCCGAAGAAGATTTCCATACAAGAAATGTTGCTTTGTTACGAAATATCCGAAAAGAAGGAATCGAATTATGAGTGAATTCAAAAAGCTACTCTCCTTAGCACTAGAAGAACTAGACATAGCGAAGCTATTGCTCGAACGAGGACATTATCGCACCTGTCTGTCTCGTTCCTATTACTCCATGTACTATGCAACCAAAGCCTTATTGCTATCTAAAGATTTAGATGTTTCGACCCATAAAGGAACTATTCGCCTGTTTAGTCAGTACTTTGTGAAAACAAGTCAATTCTCTTCAGTATGGTCAAAAATCTTAAGCGATGCCTATGAGCTAAGACAATTAAGTGACTACGATGCAGACTTTACTGGCACATTAGCAGAAGCACAAATGATTTTAGAGAAAGCAAAAGCTTTTATAGTTGAAGTAGAGAAAGTAGTGAAACAGTAATAGCACTAAATTAACTGAGATCTTGCACCATTCCTGAAAGAGTTAAGTAGGAATGGGTTTGAGAATAATTTCAAACCCATGACGAGCAGCAATATCGGCACTAATTTGGAGATACCTAAGAAGTTTCAACCAAAGGACAGAAGGAAATAAAACGGAAAGTGTCAAATCACAGGTAGCTTTCCAGTCCAAGACAGGAGGACTCGACCATTGATCAATCCAATGGGCCAAAAGATAAGCAAGCAGAGAGAGGATAAGCCAACGATAAACACCAAGTTTTGTAGATTGCCCAAAACAATGCAAACCAAAGCGATGTTTGATGGTTTTGAAGAATCCCTCAATCGCCCAACGCTTACGACCTAACATCACCAGATAAGCACCAGAATAAGGATGAGAAGAGACAACAAAGCGTAACTCCCGTTTACTATCAGCTCTTTTGAGCCAAAACCAAGAGATCGTCAAAGGCTGAGTTAGCCCTTCTAGCAAAATTTGTTGTCCACGTTTGCCATGACGATAAAGTTGTTTGACTGTACGGCCATCTTGAAGTTTACGATTGTTGCGTACACCGACAACGATGCGCCAAGTCTTGGCGCGGACAGTATTGAAAAACTTCACCGTACTAAACTCAGTATCAGCAAGGACAATCACAGTCTTGCCTTGGGTTAGTTGCTTGGGTACTGTCCCCAATAACTTACAAGCTAAGTCAGAGGGACTGGGGTATCCTTTGCCGCGCCATACTCTAAAACTCCATGGTACGCGCCACTCTCCATAGACCAGATACAGTACAACCAGATGTAGTCCTCGCTTTCCGTTTAGTATTCTCACCCATGGGTCTGGTTCGTTTTGGGTGGGATTGCTCAAATGTAAAAACTTGCCGCTTTTTTCTAGGGTAGTCAAGTCTATCAGTATCTTTAATGGCACTTGTTTCGATGGGCGATGCTTGGCGATTTGTCCCAAAATAGCCTGCCGTGTTGACCGAATTACTGCTCTCGTTGACCAGTTATAGTGATTGAGAAATCGGCTGAGTGCACTCGCTGATTTTATCTGTGTATGTTCTGGATAAGGATGCCTTTGTGCTTCGAGAAATAGTCCTAGTATTGCATTGAGACTTGCTGTTTGATACACACTTGGCATCAAACACAGAAGACTATACACTAGCCCTTGGGCGTGCTTAACGATGCTTTCCATGCTCGTTATTTAATTTACTACTACGCCCTTTTTTTCACATTTCTGCTCTTTCTGCAACCCCTTTTCTTGAATGGTGCAAGATCTCAGTTAATCCAGTACCTAATGAACCCAAATGAAAACCACAAGAAATGTATGATTAATCGCGGCTAACTCAAGGTATAAAATAGGAGATGTCAAATATTACTGACTGTCTAA
This sequence comes from Pseudanabaena sp. Salubria-1, assembly GCA_023336205.1. Classification (GTDB taxonomy): domain Bacteria; phylum Cyanobacteriota; class Cyanobacteriia; order Pseudanabaenales; family Pseudanabaenaceae; genus Pseudanabaena. Next base: position 40,564 of record JALQCR010000052.1, on the reverse strand, counting down.
GATCATGACTCTTGCAAACATCCCCCAAACAGTCATCACCATAGAGCCAGCAAATCTCAAGCGTTGGACAGTACAGGATTATCATCGCATGAGTGAGTTGGGGCTTCTCAGTGGCGATCGCACAGAACTAATTACTGGACAAATCACCCTGATGGCTGCCAAAGGAACTCCCCATGTCACCTCATTACATCTGCTAGCAAATATTTTGCGCGATCGCCTCGGTAATTCGGCATTAGTTCGCACCCAAGACCCCGTTCATTTAGATAATTTCTCAGAACCAGAACCAGATTTAGCGATCGCCCAAGGGACAGTTTTAGATTATGTTGAACAACATCCTCGTCCTGAGCAAATTTATCTTGTCGTAGAAGTTGCCGACTCCACGCTAAAACAGGATTGTGAAATCAAAGATAAACTCTATGCCAAGGCTGGTATCGCTGACTACTGGGTTCTGGCTCCCCAAAAACGTCAACTGCATATCTTTCGTAAACCAACGCCAACAGGTTACACCGAGCAGCTTATTCTTACTGAGCCAAACCAAGCCTCTCTTTTAGCATTTCCTGATTTTGCGATCGCATTAACTTCGATACTCCCTCCCAGCTCATGAGATAAATTATGATTGCCACACCAAGGTTTAATTACATAACTCCAGACGAATATCTCGAAATGGAGGAAACAAGCGAAATCAAACATGAATATATCGATGGATATGTTTATGCAATGGCTGGCGCAAACGATCCTCATGTTACGATCGCAAGCAATGCTTTTACGATGATCCGTAGCCATTTGCGTGGCTCTGATTGCCGTGTTTATATCTCTGACATGAAAGCGAGAATCGATTCATTAAATCGTTTTTATTATCCAGATGTCATGGTAACTTGCGATCCTAGAGATACCCAATCGCAAAATCAAAAAAGATTTCCTAAACTGATTATCGAAGTTCTATCAAAGTCTACCGAAGGATTTGATCGCGGTGATAAGTTTACTGATTATCAACAAATAGAGAGTCTCGAAGAATATGTTCTAGTTAACACAAAACGTCAACGCATCGATTGTTTTCGGAAAGAAGATGGACGCTGGTTTTTAGAGTCATATTCTAATGCTCAAGAAAATTTTCAGTTGTCAAGTATCAACTTTGAAGGGAAATTTGTCGATCTCTATGAAGATGTCAAATTTTAGAAATACAGAAGTGTTGTCACACTTTTGTGAATTGGTATTACATGTCATGTATGGCGATCGCAAAGATTACAACTTATATCGTAATCAATCAATTCATGCAGCAAATCAAGTGTTAGTCGGTCATGGTTAGGTTAACAGTAAGACTATAGAGTCAAAACCTTGCCGAATATCAGTGCCCTTAGAAACCAGCGCCCAAATTCTACACTTCCCCCAGATTATGTACCTTTAAGAATCTGGATAGGAGTTGCAGCAAGTATGCTGGGCGCATTCATGGCAGTATTGGATATTCAAATTACCAACTCCTCACTCCAAGATATTCAAGCCGCATTAGGAGCAACCTTAGAAGAAGGGTCTTGGATTTCCACAGCCTATCTTGTCGCTGAGATTGTCGTGATTCCATTGACGGGCTGGTTATCGCAGGTATTTTCAATTCGCCGCTACATCTTAGTTAACGCCGCCTTATTCATCTTCTTTTCGATCTGTTGTGCTTCTGCTTGGGACTTATCATCCATGATTGTCTTTCGGGCTTTGCAAGGAGCTACAGGAGGGATTTTAATCCCGATGGCATTTACGAATATGTTAGTGACCTTGCCACCCTCCAAGCAGCCTGTAGGTATGGCATTATTTGGCATTACCGCCACCTTTGCGCCTTCAATTGGCCCCACCTTGGGCGGATGGCTTACGGATAATTATAGCTGGCACTATATTTTCTATTTAAATGTCATTCCAGGGTTGTTACTACTTGCAGGAGTTTGGTACGGGATCAAGCAGCAACCACCAAAGCCAGAATTGCTAAATCAAGGTGACTGGTGGGGAATTATTTCGATGGCGATCGGTTTAGCTTCTTTGCAAGTAGTTTTAGAGGAAGGTTCGCGCAAAGATTGGTTTAGCTCGTCATTGATTATCACCCTCGGCGCGATCGCAGCTACATTTCTATCACTATTTTTCTGGATCGAATTAACACGCAAACAGCCATTTATTAATTTACGATTATTACGCGATCGCAATTTTGGTTTGGCAAGTATCGTTAACATCTCATTGGGAATAGGTTTATATGGCTCCATTTATCTTCTGCCTCTATATCTCGTCCAAATCCAGAAATATAATGCTCTGCAAATTGGCGAAGTATTAATGTGGGCTGGGATTCCACAATTGTTTTTGATTCCTTTTGTACCAAAGTTAATTCAGCTAGTGGATAGCCGTTTGGTAATCGGTATGGGCGTAATTGTGTTCTCGATTAGCTGTTTTATGAATTCTGACCTCACCAATCTCAGTGGCATCGAGCAGTTACGCTGGTCGCAGCTAGTTAGAGCGATGGGGCAACCGCTAATTATGGTTCCTCTATCGGCTGTCGCTACCGCAGGTTTAGCAAAGTCTCAAGCGGGTTCGGCTAGTGGTTTATTTAACATGATGCGTAATTTAGGCGGCTCGTTTGGGATTGCAGCTTTGGCAACTTTGTTAACGCAGCGCGAAAAGTTTCACTCCAATCGTTTGGGTGATGCGATCTCTTTGTATAATCCTGAAACACAGCAACGAGTGGATACTTTGACGCAGTTGTTTGTGAGTAAGGGTACGGATTTTAATACGGCTCAGTCTCAGGCTTTTCAAGCGATCGCAAGTACTGTGAGTCGTGAGTCCTATGTGATGGCTTTTAATGATTGTTTCTACTTTATTGGCTTTGCTTTGCTATTGAGCGGAGTGGCAGTTTTGTTCTTTAAGAAAGTTAGAGTCTCAGATGCCGCTAGCGGCGGTCACTAGGCTTTAGCGATCGCTTATTATACTAGTACACAAAAGTGTAATCACACTTTTGTGTACTAGTATAATTTAGGTTCTGTGGGGGCTGCGCCCCCGCGCCAGCCCAAACTTATATGATTGCAGGAATTCCATCCACGTAAAATCAGATATACAATAAGAACTAGCTTAATCTAAATTGCTCAGTAGGTAAGCCATGATTGCAATACCAAAAATTGATTACGTGACTCCAGACGAATATCTCGAAATGGAGGAAAAAAGTGCAATTAAACATGAATATATCGATGGGTATGTTTACGCAATGGCTGGCGCAAACGATCCTCACGTTACGATCGCATTAAACATGGCTTTTGTAATCCGCAATCATTTACGCGGCTCTAGTTGTCGTGTTTATATGTCTGACATGAAAGCTAGAATCGATTCATTAAATCGCTTTTATTATCCAGATGTGATGGTGACTTGCGATCCTAGTGATGCCCAAACTCCAAATCATAAGCGATTCCCAAAACTAATTATCGAAGTTCTATCAAAATCTACTGAGGGATTTGATCGCGGCGATAAATTTGCTGATTATCAACAAATAGAAACTCTAGAAGAGTACGTTCTAGTTAGCACCAAACGCCAGCGTCTTGACTGCTTTCGCCGCAATGAAGAGGGATTATGGGTGTTAAAGTCATATTCTGGAGAGCAAGATAAATTCCAATTATCGAGCATCAACTTTGAAGGGAAATTTGACGATCTTTACGAAGATGTCAGTTTTTAGGAAAAGCGATCGCCTAAGATACAAAGCCAGAGCGATCGCTAAGAGCATGTTTGAGAAGTCAATATACACAATTTTTTTAGCTAAAGCCAATGTTTTTGCCCCCTAAATCCCCCAATTCTGGGGGACTTTAATCTTGTTCCCCCCAGAATTGGGGGGCTAGGGGGGCTAAAGCAAAACTTCTCAAACACGCTCTAATCGTTTAAGATTTTTTTGCTGATCACTTCCCCAGAGATATCAAGCTCATAGGCAATTGGTACACCTGTCGCTAATTCTAGCGCTGTCACTTCTGATGGGCTGAGGTGATCTAACATCATCATGATCGATCTTAGGGAATTCCCATGGGCAGTAATCAGGACGTTGTCGCCTTGGAGAAGATGGGGCAGAATACGGCTTCTGAAATAAGCATTTACTCTCTTTTGGGTATCTTCTAAACTTTCTCCCCCTGGTGGTCGGACACTGTAAGATCTCCGCCACTCATAGACCTGTTCACTGCCATATTTCTCAGCAGTATCCGCTTTGTTTAAGCCCTGTAAATCACCATAAAATCGCTCATTGAGAGCTTCATTGGTAAAAATGGGGAGTTCTTCGTCTGGGTTTCCATCATAGCTATTCCAACCATGCCAAACTTGGTCAGACTTTTCATGCTTAATAATCGGAATTTTGCCACCACAAATGTCATCGCGTTCAGTCAGACAGATCATCGCTGTTTCGATCGCCCTAATTAATCTACTTGTAAAACAGACATTCACCCGATAATCACTGAGCCGACAAGATGCGATCGTTGCCTCGGCACGACCACGTTCGCTGAGCGGAACATCTACCCAGCCTGTAAATTTATTGAGCGCATTCCAAAGGCTTTGTCCATGACGAATCAATATGAGTTGAGCCATTATTTTTTTCCAGATATTACTAAAAACCTTGGTTCCTACATTAGAAACCATTTAAGAATTGTCTAGATCCCCCTCAATCCCCCTTAAAAAGGGGGATTGAGGGGGATCTCTTAGGGATTTTAAACGCAAGAAGTAATTCCTCAATGGTTTCTTACATCAGTGATTAAATTCTCTAGATTGAAGTACTTAGTGGTGCAGAAAAATCTGAAAAGCGTTGCTAGGCATAGAATCTCATCATGAGACAAGAGGCAAAAAGGGGCAAGAGATGAGATACTCAAGTTCCTCAACAAAAGATCTTATCCATGCCCCACCTATATCTTCAGCTACAACAACAATTGCGTCAATGGCTCAAGCCAAAAGATAAGCGACATCTCCAAGGATTTGCGGAGTCTGTAGCTGCGATATTGCAATCAGGAAGTGCGAGTCTGAGTCATTGGTTGCCCTATTTAAGCCATCGAGAGTGCCAAGCCAGAAGTCAGATGGAAAGACTAAGCTACTTTGTGCATAATCCACATATCATCGCCGAGACATTCTATAACCCATTGGTGAAGCACTTTCTCCAAGCATTTGCAGGAGCATCGTTGGAACTAGCTCTCGATACGAGTATGCTGTGGGATAAATTCTGTCTGATCGAAATATGCTTGATTTGGGGTGGAAGGTCGATTACTTTAGCGCAAGTGGTATTAGAGCATGGAAGCGCTACTGTTGGCTTTGAGCATTACCGTCCCGTATTAGAACAAGTACTCACCCTATTGCCGCCAGAAAGCAAAGTGACCTTACTTGCCGACCGAGGCTTTGAACATGGGGAATTAATTCGATGGTTACAGCAAAATCAATGGTCTTGGGCAATTCGCGCAAAGTCGGATCTGCTAGTGACTTTGCCGACAGGTACAACCAAGCGCGTCGAACAACTGATACCTCCCACAGAGCAAGCTTATCTAGTTCCCAATGTCACCGTACTCGGTGATGTTAATTGTCACTTAGCGACGGCTAACCTAGACATGGCTAACGGTTCATGGGCTGTCCTTACCGATATTCCCCCTTCATTACAGACTTTTGCTCTCTATGGCAAACGCTTTGGCGGTATTGAACCTCATTTTAAGGATTACAAGTCGGCGGCTTTTAATGTGGTTAGCTCTCATCTCCGTGATGCTCAAGCTCTTACCTGTTTATTTATGCTCCTTGCCACGGCTAACCTGATTGCTGTAATTCTTGGCATAATGTTGGTGCGTTTGGGGCAAAGGGCTGCGATTGATTGGCACGATCATCGCGGCTTGAGTTTTCTGCAACTCGGTCTCCGTCAGCTTCACACTCTTCTTTACCAACAAAAATCTCTTCCTATTTTGCAGATTTTGCCTAGAACTAATCCTCCTCCTGCCTCTGCTTCTATTGCTAAACGCGAAAAGTTAGATTTTCGTATCGAATTTGCCCGTATTACCATTGTCTCATCTTGAGACTCCCATGAGTTTTCTGCACCACTAAGGATTGAAGTATTTGATGCACATAATTAGGTAGTCCTAAAAAGGAAAGGACGCACACGGAGGTAAAGAATCGTTGTAATGATGAATAAAATTCCAAATGGCTCCAATGTGATTTTCCAATTTCTTAGAAAAGGATAAGGTCTTTCTAACTAGTCTTGATACTCGTTGACGTAACGTACAGTTGAATCTCTCAATATAGTTGGTCTTTCCCGTTTCTTTCCCGACAGCCCTATGACGTTTGCTGGGCAGGACAACTGGATAAGACGAATAGAAGTCAGTATAAATAACCGCACATTGGCGATAGACGCTAGGCAACGATTCCCATAACTTCTGAGCTGATTCACCAGTGCGATCGCCTATATAACAACCGACAATTTCACGAGTCTCGGCATCAATGGCAAGCCATACCCACTGTTTATTGCCTTTGTCGTCCACAAAAGACCACAATTCATCCATCTGTATGGTCAAACGGCGTTTTGGTTTTGGTTCTACCTCCACCTGCTGAGGAACGTTTTCATATTTATGATTGACGTAACTTTGCAACCATCTCTCTGACACCTTGAGGACTCTGGCAATTCCAGCTAGTGGGATTTTTTCTAGTAGTAGTTTCTCAAGAAGGTCATAAGTGTCTTGGGTACGCTCTGAAACTCTCTGCCACTGTGGATTTTCTACAAATTGACGACCACAGTCCCGACATTTATAATTTTGTTTTCCATGTCGTGTACTGCCGTTTTTTACAACGGATACGGACTGGCAGGATGGACAGGATGGCCTTGCTTCTGACATTACTTTACTTTGTATCAACTATCTGGATATTTTCCTACATCCTTTCCTTTTTAGGACTACCCATAATTATATTGCTCTTCTACATTATTTAAAAGGCTGGCAATTTTGGTGACATCTTCATGAGCATATTCATTAGCCTCTATGATCTCTTTGCATATAGATTGCAGAGCTTGGCAAGAGCGAGAAAGTTGGATCGCACCAAAGGCTCCACAACCACCCTTAAGGTCATGATTTTCAGATGCTATAGCTATAAAGTCTTTTTTTCTAAAAGCTTCCTTCATTCTGGCGATCGTTTGCGCTGAATGTTCTAAATAAATGTCAATTAATTTATCAAAATCCTCTGCGCCCAGAAGATCTTCTAGATTCGTTATGGTCGATAAGTCAATATGGGGCTGACTATGATCAACAACGATGTTTTGCTGTTGGGAAATTCTTTGTAGAGCCGCAATCAAACTTTTGATTTGTAAAGGCTTAGTGAGATAGTCGTCCATACCTGCATTCAATGCAGAATCACGAGATTCTGAGAAAGCATTTGCCGATAGACCGATAATCCAAGGCTGATGATTTGGGGTTTGACGAATGCTTTTAGTCGCATCCCAACCACTCATGATCGGCATTTGGAGATCCATAAAGATCAGATCATAGGATCGACTTAAAAAGTTATTGACAGCTTTCTGCCCATTGTCAACGACATCTGCTTGATAGCCTAAATTTTCAAGCATCAGCAATAAAATCCTTTGATTTACAGGATTATCTTCTACAATTAAGATCTTGAATGGATAACACTTAGCGAAGTTCTCATCACCTACAATATGATCGGTTTCGCAGGAAGGTTGAGGATTTTGAGGAAAAAATGTTGTGGATTTTTGGTTAGTAAAAACATTAAGAAATGCTTGATAGAGTTTTGATGTAGATATTGGCTTAATGATGAAATCTTTAAAGCAGCTAAAATTATTATTCTCGTTGAGAACTCCATTGATTGGAGTTAGAAGAATTAAGTGTAAATCAGGAAAAATCCCTTGAATACTTTTGGCTAGTTCTAAAACATCAATTTCAGAACCATCATTCTCCACTAATTGTCGGTCAATTAAAACCGCCTCAAAGTCAAATTTTGTCAGCAATTGCAGAGCTTCAGTGGCGGTATATGCGGCTTGGATGTTCATTCCCCATGGTTGAGCATACAAGGCGATCGCCTGTTGGAGTGTGGAATTAGTGTTAACGCATAAAATCCTTTTGCCTTTTAGTTCTGGGGCGATCGCATTAGCCACATCTAAATCTTCAATGATTGATTGAACCCGAATGGAGAAGCTAAAAGTCGAACCCTCACCGAAATTGCTACTAACCGCAATTTCGCCACCCATTAGTTCACAAAGATGCTTGCAAATCGCTAGCCCCAAGCCAGTGCCGCCATATTGTCCTGCGATCGAATTATCGGCTTGGCTGAAGGCTTTAAAAAGTCTGGCAATCGATTCGGGCGCAATGCCGATACCTGTATCGCGCACCTCAAATTGCAATTCGTAAGTGTTAGTTTCGCGATCAATTAATTGTGAATTTACAGCAATTACTATTTCCCCAGATTCCGTAAATTTAATAGCATTACCAACTAAATTGACGAGGATTTGCCGTAAGCGCGTATAGTCTCCCTTCAACTGTTGGGGCATATCTGGACTAACAAATGCAATCAGTTCTATACGTTTCTCAGCCGTTCGGGATGCCATTAACTCTAGAACTTCTTCGATGCAGTGATGAAGTTTAAAAGGCTTTTCTTCAAGTTCAAAATGTCCTGATTCAATTCGCGAAAAATCGAGAATATTATTGATTACCGATAGTAGAACTTCACCGCCTTGCAGAATAGTATTGACATATTGTTGCTGTTGACGAGATAGAGATGTTCTTTGTAAAATCTCCGTCATCCCAATCACGGCATTCATCGGAGTGCGAAGTTCGTGGCTCATCACTGACAGAAATTCAGTTTTGGCTTTGTTAGAGGCTTCTGCGGATTTTACCACTTCTGCAAGCTTGCGATCGCTAATATTTTGGGCAGTTCCATACAGCCTGCTCACTTTTCCACATTCATCATGTTCAGCATGACCGAATACTTCGATATAGCGGTACGATCCATCGGGTTGTTGTCTTCGCAGCTCTAGATGATAAGACGCACCTGTAGTGATTGCTTGTTGGACAGCTTGTGCATGAGTTTCTCGATCTTCCGCTATGTACAGTAGCAATACCTCTTCATAACTGGGAGAGCCTAGCATGGGATCGCGCTCAAAAACATGAAATAACTCCTGTGACCAAGTAGACTCATTAGACGAAACATTCCATTCCCAATTCCCAAGCTGAGCGACTCGTTGAGCTTCTGCTAATAGTGATTCACTTTTTTGTAAAGCTTGTTCAATTGCTTTGCGATCGCTAATATTGCGAACAACCCAGCAAAATTGTACTTGATTTGTAACAGGATTGATGTTTTTGGTTACGATGATTTCGGCAGGAAAAGGATCGCTTTGAAGTGGAATTAGTGTGATTTCCCAAGATGTTTTAATATAGTCTGGAGATGATAAATAATTGAGTTGATTATAGAAAATCTCTATATGTTGACGTGCAATAAATGTAACGAAAGGTTTTCCTAAAATATAGTCGTAGAGAATCTCTAGCATATCTAAGAGAGGTTGATTTGCTTCCAATATCGTGCCTGATGAATCGGTTACAAAATAGCCGTCAGGATCGACATTAAATAAATTTTGGAAGCGAAACTTTTCTTGCTCAGCCTCTTGATGTAGAGAGGTTAGTTCTTCATTACTGAGCCTCAACTCCTCCAAAGTACATAGCAATTGCTCAGTTATATTTTTTGCCGCTGCTTCCACCTGCTGATATGAGACCAAAGCATTATCTTTCAATATCCACAGCTCTATTTGGATAGCGATTTGTTGCAATATCAGCACATCATCTGCATCCCAATTGCCAAAATCCTCACCATTCAAACCCGAACATTGATGAACTGTCAAAAATCCCCATAGGGCATTATTTTGATCGTTTTCTGACAAGACAATTGGGACAAGTAAATAAGCCTTACCTGCAAACATTTCAGCTAAGTTAATCTCGCATCGAGAAACTCCCGTAGTATAGAAATGAATAATTTGCTCGGTTATGTCCTGCCCCCATTGATATTCTTGTCTCAGAATATTTTCAATCTGCTCTTGCGAACAAGGCTCACAATTTGGTGCGATCGCTTCAGCGACAATATTGCCTCTGAGGCTCTTTCCATTATGGTTATCTATAAATCCATCTAGCTGATAGATTGCGATATGTCCAGACTGAATTAAATTTAGTAACTTCGTGGTGATCCCCTGAAAAATTTTATCTGCGTTGTCAAACTGACGCATACTTTGCAAGATTTCTGAGCAAAGCAGCATCTTTGAATGCACCTTTTTCACGACAACACCTGAAGTAACGAGCTAACTAACTGATCTTTGAGTATATTTCAATCATCTCATTATTATCATCTTATTTCAAGCAAAATATCTTGGTTTAGAAACTATTCAGGAATTACTTCTTACGTTCAAAATCTCTAATCCCCCTCAATCCCCCTTAAAAAGGGGGAAGAATTTAAATTCTCCCCCCTTTTTAAGCTACGGTGTACACACAAGTCTCTCTGTCATCGTTGAAATGTATCTAAGCCCCCTAAATCCCCCAATTCTGGGGGACTTTGAAAGAATTTTATTTTCTTGTTCCCCCAGAATTGGGGGCTAGGGGGCGATTAATTGTTGACTTAACTAGGTTTTATGACTTGTGTGTACACCGTAGCTTTTTAAGGGGGCTGGGGGGAATCTAGGCAATTCTTAAATGGTTTCTAAATAAGGCGTGCAAAGCACGCCTTATTTAAAGATTAGCCAATCAACTGCTTGGCGCGATCGCAAATAGCATCAGCATTCATGCCATTGAAATCAAACAACTGACCAGCGGATGCAGTCGTTTCACCACGCTTCCATGAGAAGACATCGCGCTTGCTATTGCTGCGGAGCATTACAGGTTCCAGCATTGCTGAAGCACCACCGACGACACCAATCAGAGCATCACCACCAAAGAAAGCCTCAAAATCAGCATCAATCAAGAACTTCCCATCAGGCTCGGAGCAAGTATCCCAGGCAACATCAGTTGGACGATAGAGGCGACGAGGGCTGACAATGGAGACGATTTTGGAACCAATTCCTTGTTCTGCGAGTTTTTGTGCTGCTTCGTACACAGGCATCAACATCATGTCACCGATGACAGCGAAGACCACTTTTTTATTACCTGCGGTTTCTTGCAAAGTAATTGCGCCATCTTCGAGAGCCTGACGGTTCTGCTCAAACGTGGTGCGGATAGGCAAAGGTGATTTGCTAGCAGTAATTACCACACCCTTATTCACTGCCTTCAGCGCCCAGTCGTAGCAAACTTGAATGCTATTCGCATCAAGAGGGAAGAGAGGGAAGATATTTCCGTTACGCATCATTGAGGCAAAGTAGCCTTCGATTTCAGGTCGTTGGTGTGTCCAGCCATTACGTCCTTGCTCCAAAGCTCCTGCGGTAAATAAGCATACAGTTGCAGGAGTGGGACGGCGCAGCTCTGCCATTGCCTGAGTAACTGTTTGCCAAATCGGAAGTCCATTAATCGCAAAGGATTCGTAGGAACACCAGAGGGTACGGCTACCCATCAGCGCCAAGCCAACCGCTAAGCCAGCACAAGCATCTTCACTGAGGGGTTCGTATACTTGACCGCCAGGGGCTTGATTGTAGAGATCATCTTTGGTGGGATGATTGATTTTAAGAGCTTGGTTGATATTGGCAATCCCTGAAGCTTCATTTCCATCAGCATTAGTGACGATATAGCGCTTGTCAGTCTGTCCGACATAGCCCACTAAGCGCCCCATCGCGGTTGTGGAAATCTTCGCTTCCCCAGCCGCATATTCTTCTAAAGGCAAAGTTCCCAAATCGGTTAATGCTAGAACTGATTCTGTAACCGCAGTTTTGGAAGAAGAACCACCGCCAGCCCATTCTAAATTTGTGCGAACAGTTTGCCATGCTTCAGGATTGAGCGCACGGGATTTCAATCCAGCTACTACATCAGGATTCTCAAGGGTGTGATGAGCATAGAGGTTATGGGATTTTGCGCCGCGTGCATGAACTCCAGCACCCTTAAGTTGTTTGATAATAAATACAGTCAGTTTGCCCCCAAAGGCTAGTTTTGCGGCTTTGTCCACACCGACAAGAACTGCTTCTGTAAAAGCTATGCGTTGTTTGAAAGAGAAAGCGGTGCTATCAACATAGGCTTCTGGTTGATTCTGATCATCAAAATCCTTCGCGTCGATCAGAATTACTTCATCAAAGCCGTTCCCTTTCCAGAAAGCAATCATTTCCGCATTGGTCTTTGTCGAAACCATGCTGTGATGTTCTTGGCTATAGCCATTCCAAACTAGAATCGGAATAAAATTGGTGACTTCAGGATAGGCGGTATGAAAATGGGCGATCGAGCTAATTGGATAGGGTTCACCCATGCCACCATCACCCATCGTCACGGGGAAAAGTTTGTCGCGATGCAACAGGGCTGCTGCCATCGCAAAATGTTGTCCTTGTCCAAGGGGGCCAGCAGGAGCGAGAATCCCTGGGATGAATCCTGATAAGTGACCAAGCAAGCCATGTTTTTCACGATAGCGATCGCGCATTTGCGTTACTGTGTTGATGCCCATGTCTTCGAGAGAGCGATCGAGAAACATGGCGCTGTAGTAACCAGGGGCGTGGTGTCCAACTTCGGTGGGCATGTTCTTGTGACCCAGCATATAAAAGGCGGCGACGGCTTCGGCGCTACTGGCAAATCCGCCTGGGTGTCCTGATGCTTTGCTAGCTGTGACTTGTAGGGTTAGATATCGTAAAGCATCGGCGGCGAGTAAGGTTTGAAAGACAGCGGCGCGATCGCTAGGATCGGTAACGCCAGACTTTTCTGGACTAAGGACTGGGACAAGTCCTAGCTCGTCGAACCCCTCCAACGGTTCGCCAAAGTACTGTATGCCTTCACAGAAAGCGGGAGTGGCTGCGTTTGTGGTGTTTGGGGTTGCGACCATAGATTTTTTGACCTTGGATTTGTCTAGAATATAAATTTAATGATGGGATACATAGAGATTAAGAAATATTGAAATTTCTTCTCAGAGTCATTTTAGTATGTCTAGGGTTACATCAAGTCTTGATTTACTAGCTAAAGTTAAACTGTCGGGCGTGACTCAAATGGTTGTTGTTAGTTGGGGCAATAATAGGGAGTTAATGCAGCGCGATCGCATATCACCATATCTACAATGCGATCGCTCAAACAAAGTCTTCTATCTAGACTATTGAGCAAGCCTTCTCTCTCTGGTATCGTAAATTTTAAGGTGATATGATAGTTGACATGTCAAGTTGCAAAAATTATGCGATCGCCGATTCATATTTTCTCAGTTGCGGAATATTTAGACGCAGAGAGTAAGAGCGAAGTTCGCCATGAGTATTTGGGTGGTCAGATTTTTGCGATGGCTGGGGGGAGTAAGGCTCACAATATCATTACTTTAAATATTGCAAGTTGGTTACGTTCTCAATTGCGAGGTGGGGCTTGCGATGTTTTTATGTCAGATATGAAGGTCAAGTTAAAGGCTGCTAATCAAAATAAGACGATATTCTATTATCCCGATGTCCTGATTACTTGCAGTCCTAAAGATCGTGATAAGTATTTTGTGAATTACCCTTGTGTGATTTTTGAGGTGTTGTCACCTAGTACGGAAGTAAGCGATCGCCGCGAAAAGCTGGTTAATTATCAAACGATTGGTAGTTTGCAGGAATATGTTTTAGTTTCTCAAAATGAAATTAAAGTAGAGGTTTATCGGCAAGATTTGCAGGGGGATTGGACAATGGAAGTTTTGGGAAGTGAGGATACTGTAGTCTTAAATTCGATAAATCTATCGCTAACGATGGCAGATATTTATGAGGGTATTTTCTAGATTGAATATCACCATATCTACAGTGCGATCTCTTAAACAAGGTCTTCTATCCAAACTATATCAACAAAGAGTTTATGCTATGTAATTTTCAGCTAATACTGCAAAGTTAATATTTTTTAGTTGAATATAGCCGTCCATAAAGGTTTCTCCATCTTCTATTAAGTTAGGATCGTCGGGTCGATAGCTTGGCAACCAGAAACTACTACGAACACTTAAGTCTTTGAACTAAGTACAGGACAAAAATTTAATGGAGTTAAAAAAGGCTTGAGAATTGAGATGAAGGTCAAAGATGAAGTGACGCAGGAAATCAAACCCAAGACGAAAAATACTTTTAGGTAAGCGACCGTGCTTTTTAGGTTTGAGGGGATTGAGTTGGGCAAGCCAAAGCCCCGAAGAAAAAGCCCAACATAAAGCGAGGGTGAGTAAAGCAATAAGTTTAGAAAGTCTTTCAGTGTCTTGAAGGTGAGTAGCCTCCAAACAAAAGCCACGGGATTTAAAACAACCAAACAAAGTCTCAATCGCCCAACGTTTGGCATAGTCAGCAATCGCTTTATTCTGGTCATGAGCGGTTGCGACAATTAATAAATCACCATCATCCAGACGCATAGCTGCAATATATAGCAAATGTTGCCAAACCAGCCTCGGCTTAGACAATACTTTCGATTGACCAACTTGGAGATCTTGGAAACAAACGTCAGCCCGTATTTGTTTCTGCCCATCGTCAAGCAAGGTGTTTTTGCGAATACGGATACGAAAACGGGTACATGGGTCACAAAGCAAGTAATCAAACCACTCTTCCCCCACAAATTCTCGGTCTGCGGTCAAAAAGTCGATTTTGCGGTCTCCAAATATTTCCAGAAATCGATTACACAATTCACAACGTTCACGGGTGTTCGAGTTACCTTTTTTGTCCAGCATCATCCATACCAACGGGAAGGCGATACCGTGATGCACTACTCCCAATGTCAGCACATTAAACACCGTCTTACCGAATCTCCAATCGGTGCGGTCAATACTGATTACCCATGGTTCGGGTATTTTCATCACTTTGACGACCATTAAAGCGATACTTTCATAGTCCACTTCAAACTCTCGAAAAAATCTCTGTAACCGCTTATAGTGTGATTCGACTTTGGCTTCACCACTAAATCCTGTCGCGATTTCGACTAGGTTTACTGTCTTTACTCGCATTAGCGCGATCAAGAACATGGACACAAATGCTATCCTTGCTCCATTCCATTGCAGATGTTTATGTAAATTTTCTCGGAATAGGTTAATCTCTTTCATAGGGGTTTTATTTGTGATGTGGTTATCTTTTATAAAACCCCTTCCTGCCTACTTTTGCAACTTTTTGTCCTGTACTAAGGTCTTTGAATTTCTTTCTCTGCTTTTTAAGACCTCTTTGAACTAAATATTCATAAACAAATTGTTTCCGAATACTTCTCGTCTTAATATTTTCAATTTCGCTTACATCATGCAAATAATCAGAAGTTAGATATTTAATGTCAATAATTTCAATTTCAAATAAATTTTTGTACCAATTTGATAATTCTGATACTAGTTTGATGAAACGAGTAAATTCTCTCTCTATATATTCACTTGAGTACATCAATCTAGTGCCAACTCTTTCATTGTTAATAGTATATCGATCTCTAAGAAGTGAATGAGTAAAGACATTAGAATATGGATCGTCATAACTAAACTCTAGAACGAAAGTTACACCCAGTGGTTTAAGAATCTTTTATTAAAAAGATTCCCACGTTATAATTTCTCGCTCTAGAGCTATGTAAAATAGATGATTAAAATAGCACATTTTATGAATATATTTAAAATCAATAGATTCAGGAATGTTCCAAAACGAATAAAATTTCTTTGGTAGCAATGTATCAATTATTAAATTCTCATCCTTGTCTTTTTTATACAATCTATCCAATTTATCAGTTGTATGACTAATTTGTTTTTGACAGATATAACCAATCTTGATGTCATGCATTTCATCAATATCTTTAAAAATAGTCTGGTACAAATTATCGTTCCAATGTCGATCTGCTTGAATTTTATAACCATTTACAAATTTATCTTCGCTAGTAATTAATGATAGTACAACTGCATCTGGTATTAGAGGAACTCTATCTGTTGTAGTCAAAGAGTTTGATAAATCGATAATTTTGGAGACTGATTCTAATTTTTCTAATATTTTACTGCTTACATATTGAGTGTCTAAACGTAAAAGGTATGATGGATCAGTATATTGAGTAAGATATGTTAAACACATTGATTCCCAAACATTATAAAAGTTGGAAATCCCCCAGATTTTACCATCTTCTATTTGCTCTAAATCTCCATATAGAAACGAATTAATAGAATCATAATACTGCCAGTAATCAGTATCTTTAATTGGTGTATTACAATCAATTTGCTCTAATGTATCTGGCTCAATCGTCTAAATGATGCTAAGGTAACATAAGATACAAAACAACAAATATGCAGCCAATTCTAACCGAACTTTTAAATCTGCCAGGAATCGAAGTAGAAAACTACACAAAAGTAGCAGATCGATTAATTTTAGAGGTTGAAGCGAAAACGACAAAAGCAAAGTGTCCAAGATGCGGAGAAGAAAGTAATCATCTGCATCAAAATCGCTGGTATTTTGCAAGAGATTTAAGCATTAGTGGACAGGAAGTACTATTAAAAGTAAACCGTCGTCAATTCAAGTGTAAAAAATGTGAAAAGCCGTTCAGTGAAGAACTAGAATTTATAGGAAAGAGACGAAAACAAACTAACAGATTTGCAGAGATGATAGTGCAGCAAGTATTGCATAGCGATATGCATAATGTAGGGAAGCAAAATGACTTAACAGATGAGGAAGTGTGGTCGATGATAAAATACATTAGCGAAAAAAAACTTAGAATAGATTTAAAGCCATTAAAACGACTTGGGATTGATGAAATAGCATTACGAAAAGGACAAGGGGACTACATAGTAGTATTGGTAGATTTAGACAGAAAAATACCGATAGGATTTGTGCGATCACGGAAACAAGAAGAAATAAGGAAAGAGCTTGAGGGGTGGGGAAAAGAGGTGTTAGAGCAAATTATTGAGGTAAGTATGGATCTAAGTGGAAATTATAAAGGACTGATCAACAAACTAATACCAAAAGCAGAGGTAGTAGCCGACCGATTCCATGTAACAAAGATAGTTCCTGAGGAACTAAAAACAGCACGAAATGACCTGCAAAAAGCAAATAAAGAAAACAAAAATGTAAACGAGAAAAAGAAAATCGAAGAAGCACTTAAGCAGAGTAAGTATGCATTACTAAAGAACGAAAAAGATTTAACAGAGAAGCAAAAAATAAAATTAGAAGAAATTCGAGAAGTGGTACCATTGCTAGGGAAAATGCATCAGCAAAAAGAAGAGTTTAGAAGAGTCTTTGAAGATGCTAAAAATTGGGGAGATGGCGCATCAAAATTACTCGACTGGATGGAGACAGCAAAGGAGACGTATAAGGATAGTGTTGGCACAATTTGTCGATGGTTTGGAGAAGTTACTAATTACTTTGAGAACCGCACTACTAATGGCGTTGTTGAGGGTATCAATAATAAGTTAAAGCTAATTAAACGATCTGGGTATGGCTTCAGGAATTTTGATAATTTTAAGTTGCGATCTCTAATTTGTTGGCATTTAGATATTGGTCGAGCATAGTTTGAACGATAGAGCCATGTATCTTTCAGAATATCTAAAACCTGACTATAGCTTTGTTCATTAAACAAACTACCATCACATCCTAAATATTGGTATTGAAACTGGTCAGCTAATGATTCAATTTCAGAATTAACTTTTTCATTAAGTTGATGCTTAACTTCACACAATAAGTAGCAGTACATGGTAACAATATCAGTTGCTTGATATTGCATCGATCTTTTCTGTAAAAATATTTGATCTACATAAGCTGTGTGATTAGACAAGTACATAGCCTTATGTAAATGGCTCTTCTGGGTTTGAGGGGATTAATGTATAATGAAGCACAAAGATAAGTGGTGACAGGTATGGACTTGTATCTAGATAGGTTGCTAAATTTACCCAACACAACCGGGCTCTTCTGGGTTCATGGGGATAAGCACAGCTAATAGTAATCAGAATCCTCTCGGAGCAACAGTTACAGCCCTACCATGTCGCCAATAATTGTATCGATACTGTACCATTTACCCCTCAAACCCAGATGAGCCCACAACCGTTGAAAGTTTTACGGAAGAAGAAAATAAAATCACCCTAAAGTTGAGATTTTTACAGGATGAAATTACTTGTCCGCATTGTAATACGCATGGTGGAAAATTAAAACAAAATCGACCGATATTGATTCGAGATTTGTCAGTATTTGGGAAAATAGTTTATTTAAATACGCCGCGCCGCCAATTTTATTGTCAACATTGTCAAAGACATTTTACGGAAAAGTTACCCTTTGTAGACTGGGAAAGACGATACACACAAAGGTATGAGGAGTATGTTTATCAACGAGTACAAAGTGCGAGTGTGGAGCAAGTAAGTCGAGATGAATATTTGAGTTGGGATCAAATACAAGGGATTTTCAATCACCAATTTTCTCTAAAAAAAAAGATGATTGGAAAGAAGTAAAACGAGTGAGTATTGATGAAGTGAGTAAACGCAAAGGACATAAAGACTTTGTGACAGTCGTATCAAGTATTGACGCAGGAGCATTACTAGAAGTAATTGATAGTCATAAACAAGATGACATCATTGAAGTCCTGAAGCAGCAACCGATTGAGATAAGGGAAAAAGTAGAGGAGGTTAGCATTGATATGTGGGGAGGCTTTCCCAAAGTTGTCAAAGAAGTATTTCCAAATGCGAAAATTGTCATCGACAGATTTCATGTTATGCAGCCACTAATCAAAGAGTTAAATCAACTGCGTCAAAAAGCTAAAATCAAGATTAAAGGTAGTCGATTTATTCTACTAAAGAACAAGGTAGACTTAACAGAAGAAGAAAAAGTGAAGTTAGAAAATGTCTTGAAATGTTCTAAACGCTTGCGACTAGCTTATAATCTCAAAGAAGACTTTAGAAGTATTTTTGAGACTTGTAAAACTCCTGAAGAGGGTCAGAAACAATTAAAAGAATGGCTTCAAAAAGCTAAAGCTGTTTATGGCGCAGTTTTGGAAACCATTCGTAATCATCTTGATAATATTTGTAACTACTTTTTAAATCGTACATCTAGTGGTGTGATGGAGGGACTTAATAATCGTATTAAATTAATTAAACGACAGGCTTATGGTTTTTTAAATTTTTTAAATTTTCGTTCTAGATTATTAGCTTGTCTTTCTCATTAGATTTACTTATCCCCTTAAACCCAGAAGACCCATGTAAATATTTATGGATATGACTAATATCAACCTTATCACTATTGCCCAATCTATAAGCAAGAGACAAAATTCTCGGCTCATCATATATATTTATTAAATTGTCAATAGAATTGAGCTTTGAGTAAAAAATATTCTCTAACTCATTACCATCATCATTAATTTTAGCTCCTTTAACAGAACTTATTAATCCGTCGCGCCCTTGCTTTTTGATAGAATTATGTGGATCTAGATATCCTTTGTTGACACATATTTCCTTGAATGCGCCAATTCAAGGATGAAATGCAACGGGTTCTGATGAAGCAAAGAATACTTCGTAAGGAGTACGATAGTCAAGTGATTTTCTGGGTCTGTGATTGATCAAATTCACTGCCTTCTGAAAGTCCTCTTCTTTCACGATTTTAAAGTTTGTACTTTTGGGATAGAACTCTCTAATTAATCCATTGGTGTGTTCATTCAATCCACGTTCCCATGAATGATATGGATTCGCAAAGAAGGTCTCTAGTTTCAATCTTTCAGATAGCTTCTCATGCCCACAGAATTCTCTTCCATTATCAAAGGTCATTGTCTTTCGAGATGTTGATTCTATAGGCTCAAATAGATTGAATGTCACTCTGTTTATCTCATCCATCGTCTTGTTCTTAGCTAGTCCAGCAAGTAAATACTTCGATGCTTTATCAACATGCGTAACTACGATACCTGTGTGGTTGCACCCGATTACCGTATCACTTTCCCAATGTCCAATCTCTGTTTTTAAATCTGCAATCTTCGGTCGATTCTCTATCCCTACCCTATTGGGAATGCCACCTCGCTTCTGATGGCGACCTTTGCGCCTTCGTTGCTTTTGCTTCTGCCTCAGATATTGTTGATATATTCCCATCTCTTGATGGTTTGCATAGATCATCAGATAAATCGTCTCATAGCTGATTTTACCTAGCCCCTCCCTTTCCATTCTCCCTGCTAGTTGCTCTGGGCTGTGGTGTTGCTCTAACCGTTGTTTGACTTCGGCGATCGTCTCAGCACTGATGCTCTGAAATCTTACCTTTGCTTGTTTCCGTCTTGCTTTCATCAGGGCAACCGCAGTATCTGGCAAATAGCCAATCTGTCGCTCGTCTGTATTGCGCGATAACTCTCTTGAAATCGTACTTTTGTTTCGCTTCAAGCGACGACCTATCTCTGATACAGATAATTGCTCAATTACTCTTAGTTTATACAGTTCACTTCTTTCTGTGGTGGTAAGATGGACAAAGCTCATGAGGGTATCCTAATTATTGTGATTAATATCAGAATATCCTTATGAGTCCCTTTACGCAAAGATCTCTAGGTGTTGCATTTCATCCTTGAATTGGCGATGTATTATAAATTTTATGAAACAAAAAAAATAACTTTCGATTAGTATTAAATTTATCATTTCTATTAATTTCATTTGTAAAACCTTTTGGCAAATAAAAGTAAAGCATTCCTTGCCTTTTTTCAATGCCGACAAACGAATATTTGTTATTAACTATACATTTTAAAGAGTTAAAATCAATCATTTTTATTAAACAACAATGTACTAATAGTCACTATCGAAAAATTTTGCTTTACCGAGTTGATATACTTGATCCATAAAATCTTCCATCGAATCTAAAAAATCTGAATATTGGATCAACTTAATTGGTTTGGTTTCATCAGTACACAAGAACTTTTCTAGTGCTTTTTTATCTCTTGTAAATACGCTATCCCAGAGGTAAAACATTAATTTATCTTTTACTTGCTGAAATTCCACTTTTCCATCTTCAGGTTTAATAAACCACCAACCAATCTGTTTATCTTCGACACGTCTAATGGATTGATAATTAGACTTGATGAATTCATTAATTCCAACAACATAATACGCCCAAAGCTCTTTCTCTTGATTGTGAATAATCAATCTGTCAAATCGTAATTCTGATGGGACATCAAATATATTGAATTTGCCTGATGGAGAATTAACATATTCCCAATCCCATCGTCTTTTAAATGCGCTATCAAGATAATAAATTGATTCATCTGATGTATTAATCGTAGCAATAATTGATAGATTTTTAGGGATTTTGATTTGACGATATTTTAGAAGACTGCAAACTCTCTTAGAACTGTCATTTGTATCATTCAATTTACTTGCAGTGTCTTCAAAATACTTCTGATAAGATGGTTTCATTCCATTAGCATTAACATCAATACTTCCATCAGAGCCAATTATTGGCTTTAGCCCCATTACTTCAAGTAATCCAAATAATTCCATATCTGAAATATCCACCTCATAACTTGACCATCCATCACTTTCCCGATCAAGCAATTGAAATACAGTTCCAAAAATAGCGGCAGCATTCCCTCGATTTAACTCATCAATTATCAACAAGAAATTTTTATCGCTACCATCGATTAATGCCTTGTAAGCCATACCCAAAATGTGGAGAAAATGCCCTGGGTAAAACTTGTAGATAATTGAGCCATTTTGAGTTAACAGCAACAACTTCCCCATAAAATCAGCATAGGTATATTCTGGGTGAAATACCGTCTTAATTGTATTTCTCAGCGTTTTCGTATCTTCATCGAAGGGAATATGCAATTCATTCTTAGCTATTTCACGCACTTGATAGCTTTTACCAGTACCAGGGCTACCAAAAAGAATTTTTTGAATTGGCTTAACTTGTTCAGACATTGCAAAAAGACGAAATACTAGACTATTTACTATTATCTCACGAAATTATTAGGTTTCGCCATAATTTGCGTAAATAGAAACAAAGGTCGCCTTTAATTTGATGACAACTATAGCGATCAGCAAAATCCCCAAACAAAAGGCTAAAAATTACTCATTCTCCCATGAGTCCCCGTGAATCTCTCTCATCAACTCCCGTACACCACCCTCCAAAGCCAAAAGCGCATCATCCATCGACTCATATTCATCCTCACCTTCCCAAAAGGTTCCACCAATATCAAAAGCACGAACAAACGCACTGGAACTACCATCATCTCTCCAGCCAATCTCAATTATTCCATTCTCTTGATTAACCCAACGAGAAATATTCGGATATTTGCTTTCAAAAGATTTCTTAGGCATAGATTTATACAGGCGCTTTTCCCATTGTCTCAGATACTAAAGCCGCGCTACATCCTCGACCTCATTAAGTGCGATCGGGCGAGTAAGTGTCGAATCGGTTAAAATTGTGAATAGCCTGCCACCATTGAATGAGAGATAGACATAAAAAACACAGGAGCTAAATTATGCCTGAAACATTACAGTACATAACTAACGAACAAGGCGATCGCATCGGCGTTGTATTAGATTTAGATACCTATTCTCGGCTCACCCCTGCTTTAGATCCTGAATATCTCATCGGCTTAACCGCAGAAGAACTAAAAGCCCTCGCTACTTGTAAATTAGCCATAACCGATCAAAATCACCTAGATCAATTAATCGATAGAAACACCGAAAATTCACTCTCCGAAGGTGAACTTGATGATTTAGATGATCTTCTAGAAAAAGTTGATCACCTCACTATCCTAAAAACTCGCGCTAGATATACTCTAAGGCTCTTACAAACAAGATCAGAGCAAAGGATAGTTGCATGAGCACCTACATCTTTGGCAAGATCATTTTAGCTGGGACAAGTCCAAAACAGAAATTATAGGCAAAACAGCGATCGGTCGAGCTACTATTACCGCCTTCAAAATGAATCGCTCATCTCTAGTTCGAGTTAGAGCCATGTGGATAAAATTAGGAGAACATCCACCTATATTTTCAAAAGTAGTTCAAGAAATTCGTTTAGAAGCACAACAAAAAGGGCTTACCCCCGAAATCTTAGAGGAAATCCTCAAGGATGAATTTTAGATTTGCATCCCTTCCAAAATATTTCCATCATTAAAGCCGCTAATTTTTTAACAGCAGTTGCGTTACATCCTTGACCTCATTAAATGCGATCATGCGAGTAAGTGTCGAGTCAGTTGCGATCGTCAACAGCTTGCCACCATTGAATGAGAGATAGAAAAATTTGCTATGATTCACCGTAAGGGCAATTCATGAATTGCCCTTACCATTAATAAAAACATCAACCCACCATGAAAACCCAAACCATTCAACTGAAAAAACCGACAAAGGAAACCCTAATTGCTATACGTCAATCTGCCCAAAAGTTTGCTCAACTATTAAAAGCTCACGGTATTAGCGAAGATGACATCATTGCCGAATTTAATGCTATGCGTAAACAAGCGAGGAGAGATGCAACCAAATAATGTCAAAGACAATTGTCCTAGATACAAACATCCTAATCCGAGCATTATTAGGCGAAAAAGTTCCGAATTTCTTGAATAAATACGTCAATAGCTGTGACTTTATTACTCCTGATAAATGCTATCAAGAGCTTTACAATAATTTGCCCAAAATATTACAAAAGCAAAATTTAGGAGTATCAATATCTCCATTTTCCGAGGAAATATTACAACTGCAAAAATCCATTATCCCGATTTCTGAAGAGTTTTACATTCAATATAAAAACGAAGCTGAAAGACGCATCAAAGCAAGAGATCCTAACGATTGGGAAGTAGTCGCTTTAGCGATGCACTTTGATTGTCCAATTTGGACAGAAGACAAGGATTTTTTTGGTATTGGCATCGCCACATGGAACAGCCAAAACGTAGAAATTTATCTTGGCAGTTAAAATTGTGAATAGTTTGCCACGATTGAATGAACGCACCACATAATCGCCATGATATAGTGCAAACTTATGGTTACGCTATACTAGCTATTGATTCCAACTTTCGCAGGATTGGGAAAATGAACATTGCCTTAAAGCTAGAACAGGAAAACTTTATTCGCGCCAAACTTCAAGGTGGTAATTATCAGAGTGTTGATTCTCTCTTAGCTTTTGCGTTTCAGCTTTTGGAAGAATATGAAACTAAACAACAAAAGTTGAGCGAATTAAGGAAAAAGATCGCTGAAGGAACAGAGCAAATTAAACAAGGCGATGTCGTTGATGGTGAATTAGTATTCCAACAATTACAAACCAAACTAGAACAGATGAGTCGAAAATAAAAAAGATTCATTATGTCTAAATACTCCTTCTCAAAAATAGCTATCAAATATAGATTGATTTAATTTGAGAATCCAATGACTTAAACACGCAAGACAGGGACAAGCAAGCGATCGCTAAAAAGAGAAGTCTAGAGGCTTTGCATCGCTTCGCTTAAGTTCATTAATAGCTTGTAATAGCGAATCACCCATATCAGAAAAAGAAGTAAAGACAATAAAGCTATGATGGGGAAAATCGTAGCTAATCCCAACGATACAACCAGTCCTATGCCAATGAGCAAAACCCCTTCTGCATCTTTTGCAAGGTTATTTTTATGGATGAATTCTGCAACCTGTTTAAGAAATATTAAAAAAGAGACATAAGCGATCGCTGAAATAATCGTTTGTAGCCCTGCACCATTTGGGGAAAATGCTCCGATGCCCTGGAAATAAGCAATAATTATTGAAATTAAATCAAACATGACAGATATATAAATAGTTTCTTTTCCCGTCATTCTCTCTGGTGCTGTTAAGCAAAATAATTTGCCCACAATAGCCATAATCTGTGCGACCACAGATGCAATTATAGTACCAACCACTCCGATAAAAAGAAACGCTAGACTTCCAGCAAAGGGCGTAATAATGAGAATAATTACACTTAAAATAGTGAGGGCAAGGCTGTAATAGAGAAACGAAATCCCTCTAGGTACTTTAGTTTGCTTAAGTTGCCTAGCGGGGTTTGTATTCTGTCTAGAATTATTTTGCTGTCTCATAGCACTCTGAAGTTCGACCCTCGCAGTATATAGCTTCGAGAGCTTTATTGTATAGCAATGAAAGTTTTACTTAGGACAGAATAAAACCCAAAAGATAAGTTGCGGTGCTTCGCGCCGCAACTTATCTTTTGGGTTTTATCGTAACATCATTTAATTACTGACCTTACGTGGAAGGAATTCCTGTAATAGCATAGGTTGGGGGCTGGCACGGGGGCACAGCCCCTACGATAAACCTTTAAATTTTGGGGTAGGGGCAATCCCCCCGTGGTTGCCCTGTCACGCTAGCAGCAAGAGATTCTTCATCTGCGTTCCAATTGACATCAGTTAATTAAATAAACACCATCGGTTTATTCTTAAATGGAGCGAAAGCTTCCGCGTCAAAGCGGTAGAGACTAGCGGGACGACCTGCCCCCCGTGATGTTTTGATACCAGTATCACTTAAAAAGCCTAACTTTAATAATCGGGTACGGAAATTGGAATAGTCAGAGAAATTCTCACCGAGAACAGTTGTGTAAAGTTGATAGAGATCGCTAAGAGTAAAAGCTTCAGGTAGAACATCAAAGGCAACTGGGCTATATTCGAGTTTGTTGCGGAGGCGGCGATGTCCATATTCGAGAATACGATTGTGATCGAAGGCGAGTTGCGGAACTTGCTTAACGGGATACCATGCAATGCCGCTTACTCCATCGGCAATGAGTTCGGCTTGAGAGAAAGGAACTAAGGCAAAATAACTAACAGATAGATAGCGCACAGCAAAACTGTCAGGAGCCTCGCGAGGATCGCGTCCGATATCGCCGAAGGTGAAGAGTTGTTCGAGATAAAGATTTTTGGCGCGGATTTTTTCCGAGAGGATGCGATAAGCCGATTCTTCGAGGGATTCACCTTGACGGACGAGAGTTCCTGGTAAACACCAGCGATCGCGATATGGCTCATGTTGACGCATCACAAGTAGTACCAATAGACGATTTTGCTCGGTATCTACGGAAAAAATCACGTTATCGACACCGACCTTGAAGTCTGCTAGGGGCTTCTGGTTTGGGATATGGGCTATTGTGCGGGACTTGTCTGCCATGCGTAAAGCGACTCTCGTTGGATATATGCTGCGACTGTGGGTATTATGACTGAACTGTTGCCATTGTTGCGATAGTCTGACGAAGAAACGTTAGGTATCGAGGTGGAGTCAGGCGCGATCGCAACTTCAGTACCCATATTCACAAGGCGATCGATATCGTCTTCTAAAATGGTCACGCCTTGACGGGGGACAACTAGTAAATTTACTTGATTGAGTAGATCTTGAGCGCGATACCAAGTTGGCAACTGCGGCACAAGGTCACCACCGATAACGAGGGTGAAGTTTGTATCTTGCCAGATTTGTTTGGCTTGCTCGACGGTATTAATCGTGCGTGGATTGCTGATTTCAGGATGCAAGCCAATCGTTTGGGCTGGTGGTTGGATGGCGGCAATAGTTAGCTCCATCATAGCGATGCGATCGCGTAGGCTTGCTTGATGCGTTTTGAATGGGTTATCTGACACCCAAACAACTGTGCGATCGTAATGATTATCCAACCATTGCAAGATCTGTTGATGTCCGATGCTAGGCGGATCGGCGCTAGTTCCAAAGAGAGCGATGTTCATTGATTTAGTTTATAGTTTTTAGCGATGGGCGACTATTGTGCTTGATTGACGATTTGCGATATTGTAATTATAATGTAATTACTTTTGGCTTAAAATCCATCAAAAATATGAGTACAGCTATTAGAACTCGCATCATTAAAATTGGTAACTCGCAGGGCATCCGTATCCCAAAAACCTTGTTAGAACAGAGTGGTATTCAAACTGAAGTTGAGATAGGAATTGAGGGAAATCGTCTAACTATTCGACCTCTACTACAATTGCGGACTGGTTGGGATCAGGCTTTTGCAGCGATGGCAGCACAACAAGATGATGTACTTTTAGATGAACTGAGATCTTGCACCATTCCTGAAAGAGTTAAGTAGGAATGGGTTTGAGAATAATTTCAAACCCATGACGAGCAGCAATATCGGCACTAATTTGGAGATACCTAAGAAGTTTCAACCAAAGGACAGAAGGAAATAAAACGGAAAGTGTCAAATCACAGGTAGCTTTCCAGTCCAAGACAGGAGGACTCGACCATTGATCAATCCAATGGGCCAAAAGATAAGCAAGCAGAGAGAGGATAAGCCAACGATAAACACCAAGTTTTGTAGATTGCCCAAAACAATGCAAACCAAAGCGATGTTTGATGGTTTTGAAGAATCCCTCAATCGCCCAACGCTTACGACCTAACATCACCAGATAAGCACCAGAATAAGGATGAGAAGAGACAACAAAGCGTAACTCCCGTTTACTATCAGCTCTTTTGAGCCAAAACCAAGAGATCGTCAAAGGCTGAGTTAGCCCTTCTAGCAAAATTTGTTGTCCACGTTTGCCATGACGATAAAGTTGTTTGACTGTACGGCCATCTTGAAGTTTACGATTGTTGCGTACACCGACAACGATGCGCCAAGTCTTGGCGCGGACAGTATTGAAAAACTTCACCGTACTAAACTCAGTATCAGCAAGGACAATCACAGTCTTGCCTTGGGTTAGTTGCTTGGGTACTGTCCCCAATAACTTACAAGCTAAGTCAGAGGGACTGGGGTATCCTTTGCCGCGCCATACTCTAAAACTCCATGGTACGCGCCACTCTCCATAGACCAGATACAGTACAACCAGATGTAGTCCTCGCTTTCCGTTTAGTATTCTCACCCATGGGTCTGGTTCGTTTTGGGTGGGATTGCTCAAATGTAAAAACTTGCCGCTTTTTTCTAGGGTAGTCAAGTCTATCAGTATCTTTAATGGCACTTGTTTCGATGGGCGATGCTTGGCGATTTGTCCCAAAATAGCCTGCCGTGTTGACCGAATTACTGCTCTCGTTGACCAGTTATAGTGATTGAGAAATCGGCTGAGTGCACTCGCTGATTTTATCTGTGTATGTTCTGGATAAGGATGCCTTTGTGCTTCGAGAAATAGTCCTAGTATTGCATTGAGACTTGCTGTTTGATACACACTTGGCATCAAACACAGAAGACTATACACTAGCCCTTGGGCGTGCTTAACGATGCTTTCCATGCTCGTTATTTAATTTACTACTACGCCCTTTTTTTCACATTTCTGCTCTTTCTGCAACCCCTTTTCTTGAATGGTGCAAGATCTCAGTGAAGTTAATCCAACCGATTGGGATCAGGCTGAATGGGAATGGTAGCTAAGCGATTTGATGTTTTTCTTGTTAATCTCGATCCCACAATTGGTAACGAAATTCAAAAGACGAGACCCTGTGTAATTGTTTCACCAGACGAGATGAATCGGAATATTTCCACAGTAATTATTGCGCCGATGACAACCAAGGGAAGAGAATATCCCACTCGTGTTATGTGCCAATTCCAGAATAAAGATGGTCAAATAGTTCTCGATCAAATCCGTACTGTGGATAAATCTCGATTAGTTAAAAAGATTGGTCAAATTAGCCAAGATGAGCAAAGAGAAGTTCTTAATATCTTAGCTGAGATGTTTGCCGAGTAATTCGTCTCTATGTCATATCAACTAAAACAGCAATCGTCTCTGGTTCAGTAATATTGCGAACTGCTTGAGGTAAAGACTGGACAGAATTACGAGTGCGTTTTGCGATCGCATCCAAATCATCCAAAGACTTCAATAGCTCTCCATTGTGCATAATTAGTTCTAGTAAAGGTTGCTCGTTGGATTGAGGAATATCAGAAATATGAGTGAGGCGATCGCCTGTGATCATCCCATTCTCGAAACTGCGCCAGATTTGTTTGCGACCTGCGATCGATTGCTTCCCGCTTGATTTTTTAGAAACAGGAATATTATCAATTTCCACTAGCTTATAAACTCCATTTACGGGCGCACCTGTTACCAATTTTGTACCGATGCCATAGCCATCGATGGGTGCTCCTAACGCTTTGAGACGGAGAATCTCGGCTTCGTCAATATCGCCACTGGCAAATATAGCAGCATCAGGAAGTAGCGATCGCACTTCTTTAGAAACTGCGGCAATATCGCCTGAATCAATGCGAACTCCTTTTAATTGCATTTCGCCAGATTTTACTTTTTCCGCCAGATTTCGAGCAGCAGCGATCGTATCGAAGGTATCGATTAATAGCGGACTATGAGGGAAAACTTGATGGAAAGCACTAAAAGCTTGAGCTTCGCTTCCTTCGGTTGCATTCAAAGCCATCACCAAAGCATGAGCCATCGTGCCGCTTGGCTTTCTGTCAAGCTTTAGCGCAGCTAATACATTAGACGTAGCATTCATTCCTGCGGCGAGAGCTGCTCTTGCTGCCCAGAGTGAAGCTTGAGGACTGAAGGCTCTTCTTGT
Source organism: Pseudanabaena sp. Salubria-1 (assembly GCA_023336205.1). Lineage (GTDB taxonomy): Bacteria > Cyanobacteriota > Cyanobacteriia > Pseudanabaenales > Pseudanabaenaceae > Pseudanabaena. Next base: position 11,140 of record JALQCR010000052.1, on the reverse strand, counting down.
GCCAAATTCTAAAAGGGTAATGCGATCGCCTGCTGCGTCACGCATTCTCGCGGCTCTAGTCGCAATCAGGGTTTGATAGTTAATTGTATTTAACAAATAGGTTTCTACCAGTTGCGCTTGCCAGAGTGGCGCTTCAATCCTCAAAAAAGGCTCATTTGCAAACATGGCAGTTCCTTCTGGTACTGCCCAGAGATCGCCTTCAAACCGAAAATTTCTTAATAATTCCCAAAAACGGCGATCGGCGTTGGCAAAGATACCTGTAGCTTGTAAAGCTTCAATTTGCTCTGAAGTGAAATGCAGATTTTGCAGATACTCCACTGCTTGTGCGAGTCCCATTGCGATCAGATAGCCAAATCCCTCTGGCAATCGACGCACAAATAGCTCAAAACTGGCTCGTTTGCGATCGCATCCTTCTCGGACATAACAAGCACCCATCGTCAGTTGATATAGGTCAGTGAGCAGTCCATATTCATCGGTGGCGATGTTCAGCGTATCGGACTTCAGGCTCACGGCAGGATTAACGGTTATAGCGCTCATGTCTTTGGTGGGGTAGAGGCTGGTGTATTTTTATTATAGTGCTTTTCACCAAAATTGCAAGCATATTTTTTATTCAGCAACATTTAAAATCTTTATAACTAAACCATGGGCTTTTAACACAATAAAGCCATCTATGTAGATACAAGGCATTGGTCATTCAAGCCATTTGTCTAGATATTTAGGTTATTTATAGTAAATACAACTTTAAGTAGGTCATTAAACGAAACCTGTAAATGCCCAGATCCCCGACTTCTTCTAAGCAAGCAAAGGCAATTTGCGAATTCACAAAAGAAGTCGGGGCTCTCAACCTATGCGCTCCGTGATGGTAATTTAATTACAGGTCAGCAGCAAAACTCTGGTCTAGAGACTGCAAAATTAGTTTTAGAAGCATTAGGAATCACCCTATGAAGATTGCATTCATTGGTACTGGTAATGTCGGCGCACCTCTAGCCGATCACCTTCAAAAACTCGGACATCAAGTATTCATCGCCGCCCGCGATCCACAATCTAAGTCAGTCCAAGAAGCAACAAACCGTAATGCAGAACTGATCATCAAATCACCAATGGAAGCTGTCCAAGAAGCGGAAGTTGTTTTTCTGGCGACTCCTTTTGGTGCGATCGAGACTGCGCTTGCTCCTGTGAAAGCGTTACTGGATGGCAAAATTTTGGTGGACTGCACTAATCCCGTTGGCGCGAATCTATCGCATGGTTTGCAAAGTCAAATTTCTGGCAGTGAAACCGTTCAGGAATTTGTTCCCAATGCTCATGTGGTCAAAGCCTTTACCATTTATGGCTTTGAGAACTTTGAAGATAGCAACTATATTGACTATGGCGATCTCAAACCTGCGATGTTGATTGCTGGGAATGACCAAGCTGCTAAAAACAAAGTAAGTTCACTATGCACTGAATTAGGTTGGGAATCAGTGGATACAGGCAATCTAGCAATGAGCTTACATTTAGAACATATGACTTTACTATGGATTAAAATGGCGAGAGTTCATGGCAAAGGTGCAGGATTTGTCTGGGCAATGTTGCAGCGTTAGTTATGACTAGCTTCCCAGCCTAGTATTGCGGTCTTGCGCTCTAATCCCCAACGATAGCCGCCTAACTCCCCTGATTCTCTAATTACACGATGACAGGGAATGATGAGACTAATGGGATTGCTGCCAACAGCGTTACCGATCGCTCTTGCAGCATTGGGACGACCAAGCGATCGCCCTAAGCCCTGATAAGTGGTAATCCCACCAAAAGGAATTCGCAACAAAGCTCGCCAGACTTGAATTTGGAAGTTAGTACCTTTGACATAGAGCGTGAGGGGTGGTTGCTTCGCGTTATTCAGATTGGGAAGATGGCTAAATAGGCGATCGCAAATTGGTTGCGTAATTTCGCGATCGCCAATAATTTCCGCCTTTGACCATTCATCTCGCAACATTAAGGCGGCAGCTTGATCATCCATTCCATCGAGAAAGTACAAATTACAAATACCTCGTTCTGTTGTGGCAATCACGCAATCACCAAACATGGTTTCATGGATGCCATACCAAATCTGTAAACCCGCACCACCAGTCTTAAACTCTTGCGGTGACATTGCTTCGATGTTCACAAATAGGTCATGCAATCGCCCTGCACTGGATAAACCGACATCTCCAGTCAATTCCAGTAAGTTCTTTGTTTCCGCAATTTTGGACTTAGCATATTCCACCGTCAGATATTGCAAAAATCGCTTAGGGCTAATGCCTGCCCATTTGGTAAACAAGCGCTGAAAGTGATATTCGCTCAGATGTACCTGTTGCGCGATCGCGGCGAGGTCTGGCTGTTGTCGATGGTGTTGACGAATAAAGGCGATCGCTTTTGCCATCAGTTCATAGGTTGCGCGATCGCCCATATTCTCATCTAGAAATTTGTCCATCGGGGAGTTCATGCTCAGCAATACGGGTGTAATTAAAAGTGAAATGGGAGAAATAAAGTAGGTTAGAAAGTATGATGGATAACAGTTCTAATCCAAAGAAGTCATAAAATTGAGCCGTGAATATAAAAACAAAAACAGCATCGTCCAGTAAAAGCATAGAAGAAAGACTAAACGATTATCCTGAATTGAAAGCGAAAATCGAAGGATTATTATCCGTTGTAGAAAATGCAGAAGGTGATCTAATCAAAGCCGACGCAGCCGAGGAACGAGTGATAGAAGAAATCCGTCAGTTAGGACAAACAGCACTACAAACATGGGCAACGCGGCAAGAAATCAAGCAAAGCGAAGCATATATCGCCGCGAATCCATCTTCACACCGAGGTGGTAAAAAAAACTCTATTGGTACAGCCGATATGGACGCATCGAAGTACTAGAGCAAAGGTACATCGAATTTGGAAGAGAGTCCAAACAGGTAGTGAGACCATTTCAAAAAGCCGCCGAAGTACATTGCCGAGGATATTCACGCCCATTGCAGAGAGTGATTACCGACTTTGGGTCAGATGTAGCGTTTGGGAAAATCCCAAAAAAAATGATGGAACATCATGGAATAAGCATCCCAATTAGTGCAGGACAGGAGATCACAGAAAGTCATGCCCAGCGTATATTAGAAACGCAGAGTTGGGAAACAGGATTCCCAGCAATCGAGGGTGTGGAGTTTTTAATAGCGGAGATGGATGGGACAATGATTCCGATTGTGGAAACAACGGCAAGCGAAACTGATGGCGAAGAAGTTGACCGTCGTAAGACGCGTAAAATTAGCTGGAAAGAAGCGCGTCTAACCTCGGCGCGTACCCCTGAGCAAGAGCAGCCTATTTTCGGAGCAACGATAGGCTCGACTGATGATGCAGGAGCAGCATTACTTGATTGTGCTATCCGTGCTGGATTGGGAGAAGAAACCTTTGTGCATGGGGTTGGCGACGGTGCGCCTTGGATTGCTAGCCAAATCGAGCAGCGTTTTGGTGTACTTAGTCGCTACTTACTAGATTTCTATCATGTATGTGAATATCTAGCCGATGCAAGTCGCGTTTGTTCCCCAGATGCTCCGAAAGCATGGATGGATGTGCAGAAGCAACAACTCAAATCCAATCATGCTTCGGCTGTCCTTGAAGCTCTTAAGCCGTTTCAAGAACCTGAATCTGTTCCTGACAATCTGGCTGTGGTTAGATCCGCTTATCGCTATCTTTTCAATCGTCCTAATCGTCTAGACTATCAGGGCACGATTGACTCCAATTTACCCATTGGCTCTGGTGAAATTGAGAGTGGTCACCGCTATGTTATTCAAAATCGTTTAAAGCTTGCTGGCTCTTGGTGGACGATTGAAAATGCTAAGGCTATGCTTGCTCTTAGGATCTGCCGTACTAATCAAGATTGGGATGCTTATTGGCTTAATCTTTCTTCCATTTCTTATTGAGCTGAACTTTCACTTTTAATTGCACCCCAGCAATACGAGGGTTTACACCCAATTTAGCAATGATTTGATATTTAAGCTAACCGTTTCTTGCGATCTCCTAAAATGCTAGTAGACTAGTTAGCAATGCGATCGCCAATAAGATCTTTTGTTAATGCAAAAGGGAGAATTTGAACGATGAAAATCACCCTTGATATACCTCAAGTTGAACTGGAAAAATTAATTGCTCCTGCGATCGCTGAACCACGTATTGCTCTCTATGACATAACTTGGCAGCAATACCAAACCTTTATCGATCTATTTTCTGGACATCAAAATCTACATCTAACCTATCTCAAGGGAGCATTAGAAATCGTGACGCTTTCGCCAGAGCATGAAATGCTGAAAACGCTGATTGCGAGATTGCTATATGTCTATGCCGATGTTATGAATATAGACCTCTTTAGTTGCGGCTCAGCTACTTGCAAATCAGAATTAACGGCGAGGGGATTAGAACCCGATGAAAGCTTCTGCATCGGTCAACGACAAGAATTTCCTGACTTAGCGATCGAGATAACTGTCACTAGTGGCGGTATTGATAAATTGGAGGTTTATCAGGGATTAGGAATTACCGAAGTTTGGTTTTATCAAAATGGGAAGTTTAATCTTTATCATATCAATAGCGATCGCAGTGGATATAATGCGATCGCTCAAAGCCAATTCTTTCCCAATCTTGATCTAAACCTGATGGTCGAATACATCCAACCCGATAAAGAGCCTGCAATGGTTAGAGCATGGCGTAAATTGTTAAGCACATGATTAAAACCCAAAAAGCTCTAGCGCACGCGCAGCGTGCGCTAGAGCTTTTTGGGTTTTAACAATCTAAAGTATGTTCTAATTCCCAAGGACTGATGCGAGTACTGTAATCATTCCATTCGCGTTGCTTTAACTTGATGTAGGATTGAACAAACTCTGAACCTAACGCATCTGGCAAAATCGTATTTGCTTGCAAACATCGCAGTGCATCTAAAAGATTAGCTGGCAATTGTTTCATTGTGCCAAAGGGAAGCGGATCGGTGTAGGAATTATTGTCATAACGTTGACCTGCTTCGCGTTGGTGTTTGATGCCATCGAGACCACTGGCGATCAGTGCAGCAGGGAGGAGATATGGATTCGCGGCTCCATCGGCGAGGCGGAACTCAAAGCGACCTGCTTCGGGAATGCGGATCATGTGGGTGCGATTGTTGCCTGTGTAGCTGATCGTGTTGGGCGACCATGTTGCGCCAGAGTTGGTGACGGGTGCATTAATCCGCTTGTAGGAATTGACGGTGGGATTGGTGAAGGCGCAGACGGATTCGGCAGAATGCAATACGCCACCGATAAATTGATAGGCGAGGTTCGATAGACCGAGTTCTCCTTTTGCGTCATCAAAAAGATTCGTATTTCCCTCTAAATCCCAAATGGAGAGATGGGTATGACAGCCGTTACCCGTTAGATGTGGAAAGGGTTTAGGCATAAAGGTGGCGCGGAAGCCGTGCTTTTCCGCGATCGCTTTGACCATATATTTAAAAAAGGTATGGCGATCGGCTGTGACCAAAGCATCGGCATAAGTCCAGTTCATCTCGAATTGCCCGTTAGCATCTTCATGATCGTTCTGATATGCACCCCAACCCATCGCTAACATCGCATCGCAGATTTCAGCAATGATATCGAAGCGGCGCATTAGGGCTTGTTGATCGTAGCAGGGCTTGCTAGCGCGATCGCTTAAATCAGAAATATCCGTACCATCCGCAGAAAGTAGAAAATATTCGCATTCCACACCCGTTTTAACGCGATAGCCGAGGGCTTCAGCTTGGCTGAGGGCTTGCTTGAGAACATAGCGTGGGGCTTGTTTGACGGGTTCACCATTCATGTAGAGATCGGCGGGTAGCCAGCCAATTTCGGGTTGCCAAGGTAAGGGGAAGAGACTATTGCGATCGGGAATGGCGAAGAGATCGGGATCGGCGGGTGTCATATCTAACCATGTGGCGAATCCTGCAAAACCTGCACCATTGGCTTCCATTGAGTCGATCGCAGCGGTTGGCACTAATTTAGCGCGTTGCACGCCAAACAGGTCAGTGAAGGAAATGAGAAAGTAGCGAATCCCTTTTTCTTGAGCAATTTCCGATAGAGCCTTAGTCATAATCCCGTAATCACAATGTTTATCTCTCAGCAAACGATTATGGCTCAAATTAAAATGCAGTCTAGTATCAATCTTGTCAATAATATTTCGTAGATACAGAAATTTGGCTTTGTCTTTGAAAAGGAGATATCTAAATAGATAGATGCAACAGGAGATCGTAGTTAGCTAAAATAAAAAATCAAAAAAAATCATTAAACTTAAATAAGCGTGGTTCAACTCAGACCGTATCAGAAGCAAAAGATTCAAGAAATTTATGAAGCTTGGCAAAATCATCGAAGTGTAATGCTGCAAATGCCTACGGGGACAGGGAAAACAGTACTTTTTAATCAAATTGTTAAAGATGAATTAGCCAATAACTCTAAGGTGCTGATCATTGCTCACCGTAAAGAACTTATCGATCAAAATGTAGCAAGACTTTGGAATGACTTCAGGATTCAGGCTGGAACAATTACTGCAAATGGTCAATGCGATTCGTCTATTCCTGTACAAGTTGCGATGATTCAAACTTTAAGTAACAGAAACAAGCAGGAAGTTCTAGATTTTAATCCATCTACCGTTATTGTTGATGAAGCTCATCATGTACCAGCTAAAAGCTATCGTGAGTTATGGGAAACTTATCCTGATGCAAAGTTTTTGGGTGTGACAGCTACACCGATTCGACTGAATGGTGAAGGATTCAAAGATCTTTTTGATACTTTAATCGTGTCTAAATCTATCAAAGAATTTATTGAAGATGGCTATCTGGCGAAGGTTAAATATATTGGTAGACCACCACTACTACCCAAGATTGATTTAAGTGATATTGCCATAATTGGGGGAGATTATGATTCTGATCAGTTGAGTGAAAAAATGTGCGAAGAGGCTGTGATGGCTAACTTGATTAAAAGTTATCTAGATCATGCTAAGGGCAAAAAGATGATCGTGTTTGCTGTTACGACTGACCACAGCAAAAGTATTGCAGAACGTTATCAATCCGCAGGGTTTACGGCTACTCATATTGACTCTGATACCTCCCAAAAAGAACGAAATGAGATTATCAATAAATTTCGATCTGGTGAAATTCGGATCTTGAGTAATGTCGGAATTATCTCTGAAGGTTTTGATGTACCTGATTGCGAGGTAGTACAGCTTGCTCGTCCAACAAAGTCTCTGGTTATGTATTTACAGCAAGTTGGTAGGTGTATGCGTCCATCGAGAAGTAAGCCATATTCTATTGTGCTTGATAATGTTGGACTGTATGACGAGTTTGGATCTCCTAAAGATCACAGGGATTGGAGTTTAGAGGCAATTACAAGAGCTAAACCTGATAACATTGGTGGTGATAGCAATGAAAAATTTGCTAGAGAACCACTTGAAGAAGTTGATGAAACCCTTATTGTTTTAGAGGATGTCGAAATGAATACTGTAGATGAACTGAAAGATAACTGAGATCTTGCACCATTCAAGAAAAGGGGTTGCAGAAAGAGCAGAAATGTGAAAAAAAGGGCGTAGTAGTAAATTAAATAACGAGCATGGAAAGCATCGTTAAGCACGCCCAAGGGCTAGTGTATAGTCTTCTGTGTTTGATGCCAAGTGTGTATCAAACAGCAAGTCTCAATGCAATACTAGGACTATTTCTCGAAGCACAAAGGCATCCTTATCCAGAACATACACAGATAAAATCAGCGAGTGCACTCAGCCGATTTCTCAATCACTATAACTGGTCAACGAGAGCAGTAATTCGGTCAACACGGCAGGCTATTTTGGGACAAATCGCCAAGCATCGCCCATCGAAACAAGTGCCATTAAAGATACTGATAGACTTGACTACCCTAGAAAAAAGCGGCAAGTTTTTACATTTGAGCAATCCCACCCAAAACGAACCAGACCCATGGGTGAGAATACTAAACGGAAAGCGAGGACTACATCTGGTTGTACTGTATCTGGTCTATGGAGAGTGGCGCGTACCATGGAGTTTTAGAGTATGGCGCGGCAAAGGATACCCCAGTCCCTCTGACTTAGCTTGTAAGTTATTGGGGACAGTACCCAAGCAACTAACCCAAGGCAAGACTGTGATTGTCCTTGCTGATACTGAGTTTAGTACGGTGAAGTTTTTCAATACTGTCCGCGCCAAGACTTGGCGCATCGTTGTCGGTGTACGCAACAATCGTAAACTTCAAGATGGCCGTACAGTCAAACAACTTTATCGTCATGGCAAACGTGGACAACAAATTTTGCTAGAAGGGCTAACTCAGCCTTTGACGATCTCTTGGTTTTGGCTCAAAAGAGCTGATAGTAAACGGGAGTTACGCTTTGTTGTCTCTTCTCATCCTTATTCTGGTGCTTATCTGGTGATGTTAGGTCGTAAGCGTTGGGCGATTGAGGGATTCTTCAAAACCATCAAACATCGCTTTGGTTTGCATTGTTTTGGGCAATCTACAAAACTTGGTGTTTATCGTTGGCTTATCCTCTCTCTGCTTGCTTATCTTTTGGCCCATTGGATTGATCAATGGTCGAGTCCTCCTGTCTTGGACTGGAAAGCTACCTGTGATTTGACACTTTCCGTTTTATTTCCTTCTGTCCTTTGGTTGAAACTTCTTAGGTATCTCCAAATTAGTGCCGATATTGCTGCTCGTCATGGGTTTGAAATTATTCTCAAACCCATTCCTACTTAACTCTTTCAGGAATGGTGCAAGATCTCAGATAAAGTTAATGAACTGGACAAAAAAATTAAGAAGTTACTTGATCAGATTAGACAATTAGAAGAAATGGGTGGTTTTCAAGAAGCTATAGATGGCTTGCTTAAACAGATTAAGGATTTTCAGTCAGAAAAAGAACGGATTGAGAGAGAATTAAAAGAATCTTTAGACTTGCAGCAAGATAATCGACTAAAAGATCTACTTGAAGAATTTCAGTATTACATAGATTCTTTCTTTGAAGATGTTAAGTGGGAAACTGAAGAAGATAAATTAACATTTATGGCTCAGTTGAAAGTTAGCTATGATAAATCACAGAAAAAATCTGTAGCAATACTTAACAGAAAAGTGGTTATTGAAAAAGAAGAGACTAAAGATGAAAATACTTATCCACCAGTCATAATACTTCCACCACCTATAGATACAGATTATAGAAGTATGGATCCTAGAAGTTTTGAAGTCATATTGGATGGCAAATCGATTAATGGCAAAGATCAAGCAGAAATATTTGTTAATACAATTAGGGCAATTGGAATTGAGAAAGTTAGAAGTTTAGGACTAACAGTATCTGGAATTGGTTTAATATCAGACAAAAGACATATTCCTGACGCAGGCAAAAGAAGATACACTCAACAAAATGTTGGAGGTTGCTGGATTTGTACGCACATGTCTGCTGTTGACAAGAAAAAAAAGCTAGAAAAAATTGCAAGAGATCTAGGAAAGCTGATAGATGTAAAGATTACAGATTGAGAGCGATCGCCGATCTTGTAGGGTGCGTTAATGCAATGTAACGCACCTTATTTAATACTAATTACTTGTGCGTTACGCTCTGCTAACACACGCTACTAAGCGAACGGGAAACTTATTAGCGATGTGGCGATCTGATTTTTATTTGTGTACGTGAACGGTGATCACTTAACCTATTTTTTAATCCCAAAGAGTTTTTATTTTAGATGGGTAGTGTGTCACATTTGTTGATAGAAGCAAAATAAGGTATAGTCAGCAGTAGTTAAGGAAAGAGAGAAAAGATGGTATTTGAAGCAGTCAAATGTCCAACTTGTGGAGAGGTAGATATCCAACGCTATGGAAAAAGTAGTACAGGTAAAAAGCGGTACATTTGCTGTAATTCTAACTGTACTCGTAAGACCTTTATTCTCGATTACACATATCAAGGATATCGTCCAGAAATAAAACAACAAATCGAAGAGATGGCAATCAATGGTAGTGGGATTAGAGATACAGGTCGAGTATTGGGGATTAGCCCTAACACCGTAATCAAAGAGTTAAAAAAAAGGAGGAAGAAATAGAATTGGTTAACTATCCTCTGCTAGAACAACTTGATCTAGCAACCCTAGATGTTGACCTTTATGAGGTCGAAGAAGCAGAGATGGATGAAATGTGGAGTTTTGTTGGCAACAAACAACAGCAACGATGGTTATGGCACGCCATTGATCATGCGACTGGGAAAGTCTTAGCTTATGTATTAGCTCCCCATAAAGATCAAGCCTTAGTTAAACTAGTAAATCTGTTAAAACCATTTGGAATTAAGCGGTTTTTTACTGATGCTTGGGGAGCATACGAAAGGATTCTTGACCCTGATACCCACATGATCGGCAAGCAAAACACTCAGAAAATTGAACGTAAGCATCTAACTTTACGAACTCGGATTAAGCGACTAGCTAGAAAGACGATTTGCTTCTCCAAATCGATTGTGATGCATGATATTGTCATTGGCTTGTTTATCAATAGATATGAGTTTTGTTTTCATCCCTCCTCAATCTCTCAACAAATGTGACACACTACCTTTTAGATGAAGCCCTTAACATCTCATCTCTTGTGATCAACGTTGTTTGATAATAACTAGCCGTTGCCGCAATCACGCGATCGTGAATATCCCATTCTTTTGGTAATGTAAGCATCGCTTGAAAAACAGGAAAATCGAAAGCCACTACCGTAAAACCATCTCCCTGAGTAATTTGTTGCAAAATCTCCTCCACTGTCGCCTTTACCTTACCTTTTTCCGCAATATGTGTAAGTTCAGCCAAAACAAGGGTCGGGATTAAAACTTGAATATCTCCTTCTTGAGCCTGACTAAGAATGTCTTCAGCTAAGGATGATAAACGTTTATCTTCAGCAATAAACCAAGCTATAGCATGAGTATCCACCAAATAAGTATCCATTTGATTTGCTACTCTTTCCAATTATTTGCATCTTTAAATATAGCCATTCGCGCATCGGCAAAATCATCATCATGAATCTCAAAATCTTTCCATAGACCTTTGATAGAAGTTTTCTTAGGAGGATTGTGTAGTAATTGATGACTTACAATCTTTTTTAACCTTTCAAGCTCTTCTTGAAGAGACTGAATACGAAGCAAAACATATTGACTC
>JALQCR010000004.1 GCA_023336205.1 Pseudanabaena sp. Salubria-1 | reverse complement strand
TAAAAAAAAAAAAAAAAAAAAAAACAACAACACCCCCCCCCCCCCCCCCCCCCCCAAACTCTTCTTTGTTAACTAGAGTGACTACAGCTATAACAGCTAAGTGGTTGCTTTTTCATAGGATTCAATTGTCCCTAAAGTCATAGATTCTAAAGTGAATTTTTTATTAGAGTATTTAAGTGCGTTGTTAACCATTTCCACTTTCAACTCTGGATTTTCCACTAATTGTAGCAACCTAGAAGAAAGGGCATCTAAATCATTAAAAGGGATTACAAAGCCATTTAGACCATCTTCAATTTGATCATAAGCTCCAGCTGCAGGAGTGCGAATTGGAACTACCCCACAAGCCATCGACTCCAAAATTACTAACGGAAATCCTTCGGCTTGACTAGGCAAAACAATAACATCTGAAGCCCAGTAAACATCGCGAGGCTCGTTCACGTAGCCTACAAATAAAAAACTATGAGAATTTTCTACATTACCCAACGCATATTCTTCTATTTCTTGACTCTGATCACCAGATCCAGCAAAAAGACATTTAAACAAATATCTTGGATTGCGTTCAGAGATCTGGTTAACTGCGTCAATTAAAAGTTTGTGACCTTTATCCCATTGAAGTCTACCCACTAGTGCAATTACAAAATCTTGTTCAGATGCGCCAAATCTCTCTCTTGACTTGTGTCTCTCTTCATAGTGCGGGGGATGAAAATATTGCGAGTCAATCCCATTGAAAACCTTCTTGACTTTTAGCTTAGAAATCCCTATGTCTTCGATCAGCCAATGCTCAATATCGGAAGAAATAGCAATAAATATATCGGGAGAGAAAATCTTTAGATAGTTTTGTAAAAGTAAATGTCTAAATCTAAATTTTTTGTCTGTGTCAAATTTACCTAACTTTATAGACTTAAGAAGATGAGATGTCGCAACACATTTGACACCTGTGAGTCTCTTGCAAATCATCGCCAAGAAGAGCATTGAGAAACCATGTGCATGGAAGATTTGGATTTTATGTTGTTTGATTGCTTTTAAGATTTTTGATAAACTCGCAAAAGTTGGAAAGACTCGATTAAAAGTGTCAAATATTATCCATTCTTCGGATAATTCCTTTAATGATTCAAAACGCTTTAATGAAGAATCATCAAAATTTACTTTACCTGTGATTAGAACTACTTTCCATCCAGAGTTTCTCAAACCACGCATCAGAGTTTCGCAATGCGAAGCAATTCCATCATTGCAATCAACTCTATTGAGTAAAAAAGCTACAGTTTTATGTAATTCCATGATAATCGGCTCTTCTGGGTTTGAGGGGATTAATGTATAATGAAGCACAAAGATAAGTGGTGACAGGTATGGACTTGTATCTAGATAGGTTGCTAAATTTACCCAACACAACCGTTGAAAGTTTTACGGAAGAAGAAAATAAAATCACCCTAAAGTTGAGATTTTTACAGGATGAAATTACTTGTCCGCATTGTAATACGCATGGTGGAAAATTAAAACAAAATCGACCGATATTGATTCGAGATTTGTCAGTATTTGGGAAAATAGTTTATTTAAATACGCCGCGCCGCCAATTTTATTGTCAACATTGTCAAAGACATTTTACGGAAAAGTTACCCTTTGTAGACTGGGAAAGACGATACACACAAAGGTATGAGGAGTATGTTTATCAACGAGTACAAAGTGCGAGTGTGGAGCAAGTAAGTCGAGATGAATATTTGAGTTGGGATCAAATACAAGGGATTTTCAATCACCAATTTTCTCTAAAAAAAAAGATGATTGGAAAGAAGTAAAACGAGTGAGTATTGATGAAGTGAGTAAACGCAAAGGACATAAAGACTTTGTGACAGTCGTATCAAGTATTGACGCAGGAGCATTACTAGAAGTAATTGATAGTCATAAACAAGATGACATCATTGAAGTCCTGAAGCAGCAACCGATTGAGATAAGGGAAAAAGTAGAGGAGGTTAGCATTGATATGTGGGGAGGCTTTCCCAAAGTTGTCAAAGAAGTATTTCCAAATGCGAAAATTGTCATCGACAGATTTCATGTTATGCAGCCACTAATCAAAGAGTTAAATCAACTGCGTCAAAAAGCTAAAATCAAGATTAAAGGTAGTCGATTTATTCTACTAAAGAACAAGGTAGACTTAACAGAAGAAGAAAAAGTGAAGTTAGAAAATGTCTTGAAATGTTCTAAACGCTTGCGACTAGCTTATAATCTCAAAGAAGACTTTAGAAGTATTTTTGAGACTTGTAAAACTCCTGAAGAGGGTCAGAAACAATTAAAAGAATGGCTTCAAAAAGCTAAAGCTGCGCCAATTCAAGGATGAAATGCAACGGGTTCTGATGAAGCAAAGAATACTTCGTAAGGAGTACGATAGTCAAGTGATTTTCTGGGTCTGTGATTGATCAAATTCACTGCCTTCTGAAAGTCCTCTTCTTTCACGATTTTAAAGTTTGTACTTTTGGGATAGAACTCTCTAATTAATCCATTGGTGTGTTCATTCAATCCACGTTCCCATGAATGATATGGATTCGCAAAGAAGGTCTCTAGTTTCAATCTTTCAGATAGCTTCTCATGCCCACAGAATTCTCTTCCATTATCAAAGGTCATTGTCTTTCGAGATGTTGATTCTATAGGCTCAAATAGATTGAATGTCACTCTGTTTATCTCATCCATCGTCTTGTTCTTAGCTAGTCCAGCAAGTAAATACTTCGATGCTTTATCAACATGCGTAACTACGATACCTGTGTGGTTGCACCCGATTACCGTATCACTTTCCCAATGTCCAATCTCTGTTTTTAAATCTGCAATCTTCGGTCGATTCTCTATCCCTACCCTATTGGGAATGCCACCTCGCTTCTGATGGCGACCTTTGCGCCTTCGTTGCTTTTGCTTCTGCCTCAGATATTGTTGATATATTCCCATCTCTTGATGGTTTGCATAGATCATCAGATAAATCGTCTCATAGCTGATTTTACCTAGCCCCTCCCTTTCCATTCTCCCTGCTAGTTGCTCTGGGCTGTGGTGTTGCTCTAACCGTTGTTTGACTTCGGCGATCGTCTCAGCACTGATGCTCTGAAATCTTACCTTTGCTTGTTTCCGTCTTGCTTTCATCAGGGCAACCGCAGTATCTGGCAAATAGCCAATCTGTCGCTCGTCTGTATTGCGCGATAACTCTCTTGAAATCGTACTTTTGTTTCGCTTCAAGCGACGACCTATCTCTGATACAGATAATTGCTCAATTACTCTTAGTTTATACAGTTCACTTCTTTCTGTGGTGGTAAGATGGACAAAGCTCATGAGGGTATCCTAATTATTGTGATTAATATCAGAATATCCTTATGAGTCCCTTTACGCAAAGATCTCTAGGTGTTGCATTTCATCCTTGAATTGGCGCTGTTTATGGCGCAGTTTTGGAAACCATTCGTAATCATCTTGATAATATTTGTAACTACTTTTTAAATCGTACATCTAGTGGTGTGATGGAGGGACTTAATAATCGTATTAAATTAATTAAACGACAGGCTTATGGTTTTTTAAATTTTTTAAATTTTCGTTCTAGATTATTAGCTTGTCTTTCTCATTAGATTTACTTATCCCCTTAAACCCAGAAGACCCTGATAATTTCTATCTCAACAATGTATAAATATTTGGAAATAGACTAGAACTGCAAAGACAAGTTTTTACTCCCATACATAGCAAGTATGTCAAATACAGCACATAGGTTAGGATCAATTCATGAATTACACCTACATTGACGAAGCGCTAAATTTGTCTCGTCACTGCGAACGTATATTCGAGGTTTATCCTAAAATACTCATCCTAAACAGTATGATTTAGAGCTTAAAAATATACATATGTTAACTTTAAGTGTGGTTAGATATTTTGTCTATGATAAGACTTAGTTTTACATGCCAAATCAATATGTCGAAACAAATGCCCCCCTGTTGACTTGGTATGTTGTCACTGCATTATTGAAAAAATCATAAATCTTTGAGAGCCTTTACAACCAATGCAAGCTAGTACAAAATCTCAACTATCACCGACCACAGAAGCTTGGTTTGTGATTTCCCTATTCATTTTTGTAACTCTTATTCTATTTGTTGCTGGAGCGATCGGGAGTAGGATCCTAGGAATTGTATTTCCTCTAGGATCTTTTTTGGTTGCTTGGTATTTATATTTTCGTTATCCGTTTTTATATATTGGATTCGTGTGGTGGTTGTTCTTTTTAACCCCTTTTGTCCGTCGTTATGCTGATTTTAGAGCTGGTGCTTTTACTGACTCTAATCCAATTTTACTTGCTCCTACTCTAGCTATCCTTGTTGCAGCAAATACAATGTATTTCAATATCCCTAAAGCTAGGGAGCACGGCACAATCCCTTTTGTTTTAGCTATAGCAAGTGCGGTATACGGATACTGCGTTGGATTGTTAAATCCATCAACTACAGCTATGAAAGCAACAATTGCATTCTTAGGATGGCTAACACCCGTAATATTTGGATATCATCTATACGTTAATTGGCGGAGATATCCTGAATACAGCAAAGTAATTCAGAAAATATTTTTGTGGGGGAGTCTGATTGTCGGGGCTTATGGAATTTATCAGTATGTAATTGCGCCTGATTGGGATAAATTATGGTTAGTAGGTTCTGGTATGGACAGTAGTTCTGGTAGTCCTGTGCCATATGGAATGCGTGTATGGAGTACATTAAATTCTCCTGGCCCATTTGCTGACATGATGGCAACCGCTCTACTAGTAATATTTAGTTCCAAAAGCCCATTTGTTGCCCCTGCAGCAGTAGCAGGCATACTTTCATTTTTATTTAGTGCAGTTCGTACTGGTTGGCTAGGCTGGTTAGGAGGCTTAATATTTTATATCTCTTCTTTAAAGTCTAAACAGAAAATTCGTGTAATCGTAATACTTATAGCTATCTCTGTAATAGTTATTCCTTTAGCTACAATTGAGCCATTCTCGACAAATATAACAGCGAGGTTTAGTACATTAGATCTGTCGGGAAACAAAAGCAAGGTATAGAAGCAGCTTCACATTTATTTCTGTACTTCAATCCATAGGTAAATACAAAAGCTATAAGTTCAATAAATTGAACCATAGCCTAGGTTTGATATCGGTTATCATCAACCAAAGACGCGCATAAAAAAGATGATAAATATTGAAAAGATACTAAAACAAGATAGGCAAATACGAGCAACCACAGGATTAAACCAGCAAGCATTCGAGGCTTTGTTGCCAAGTTTTGAAGAAGCATATCAGGAAACCCTAGACCAGAAGAGACGATGGAGAGCAGCAGGAGGGGGTAGGAAAGCAACACTGAAAACCAGTACAGACAAATTGTTTTTTATCTTGTTGTACTGCAAATGCTATCCCACCTTTGACTTAATGAGTGTTTTATTTGGCTTTGACCGATCCTGTGCCCACGATTGGGTACATCGACTAATGCCAATACTGGAAACTGCACTGGGCAAGAGACAAGCATTACCCGAAAGAAAGATCGATAGCATCGAAGAATTTCTGGCAAAGTTTGGCGAAGTCCAGGAGGTAATTATTGACGGAACCGAACGACCAGTGCAACGTCCAAAAGATGCAGGACGACAAAAGGAGCATTACTCAGGAAAAAAAACGGCATACTCGCAAACACACCACAGGTAGTACCCGTAAAAAGCGGATCATTTTACTGAGCAAAGCCACAGCAGGAAAAGTCCACGATAAGAAGCAACTGGACGAAAATGACTGGGTAAGTAACATTCCTGATGCCGTAGTGATTGAGGGAGATTTGGGATATCAGGGCTTACAGAAAGAGTTTGTAAATGTACGCTTACCCCACAAAAAGCCAAAAGGGCAAGAGTTAACTGAAGCACAGAAGCAGGAAAATCGGGAATTTAGCCGTCAACGAGTGAAATGTGAACATGCCCATGCAGGGATGAAACGATATAATTCTGTAACAGCAGTTTATCGCAATCGTGTACCTGATTTTGATGACCGTCTCATGTTGAATGCGGCTGGCTTATGGAACTTCTATTTAGATACTGCTTAAAAATGGATGGAAAGCTAAAATCTACTCTGTGCTGTGCTTTTGTTTCCCAACAAATCTATTAGGAGATGTGCAAAATGATAATAGTGCTCAAATTCGGCAAGCGATTTACCAAGGTTTTTTTGAAAGTGGAATATATAATTTTATTGGAGATGGTCTTGGAGTCAATGACACTGTAGATGCTGGTATTTTATCCTTTATTTTAGATTTGGGATGGATTGGCACATTACCTTATCTAGGAAGCCTCTTAATCAGTGGTGTTTTATTGTTTATAAATCTAAAAAAGTATTCTGATTTATTTATCAATATTTCCTGTGCGGTTTTGATAAAGTCGATCGCCTTTTTCCTTGCAGCTCGTGCAACCGCAGGGATTCATGGAGTCATAATCTGGACTTTTCTAAGTATGGGTTTGGCGGGGCAACAATATTTGAGACACGAGCAAAATTTAAAGACAGATATAGGGAATTTATTGAGAGATAATCTCAAAAAAGATTAAAATCAATCTAGAAATTCACTTAAGGAATTATTATGAAGCTCTGTATTATTACAGCAAATGTTGGTAAAGGTGATGGACAAGCAAGGGTAAATTATGAAATTGTAAAAGTCGCCATACAGAGAAAACATAGCATTACATTAGTTGTCATGCAAGTTGATTCCGAACTGAAAAATAATCCACTGGTTGAATGCGTTTATCTTTCTGTGAATAATATACCAACTGAGTTATTGAGAGGGATTGTGTTTAATCAGCAGAGCGATCGCTGGTTAAATTCTCATCGGCATGAATTTGATGTGATCATGGCTTGTGGAGCTGTAACTTCTAAGAAAACTGATGTCAACGCAGCACATTTTGTCCATGGGTCTTGGTTGCGATCGCCTGCTCATACATTACGAGTGCGCCGAGACCTCTATGGTGTTTATCAATGGGTTTATACTATCTTAAATTCGTATTGGGAAAAGATAGCTTTTAAACAATCAAAATTTGTTGTGGCGGTATCTGAACGAGTAAAACAAGAATTAACTTCTATTGGTGTTTGTGCCGAGCAAATTCGAGTGATTTTGAATGGTGTTGATCTAGATGAGTTTTTACCTGCATTTCGAGATCGCAGTCAAATCGGATTGCCAGAAGGCTTTACCTTAGCTATGTTTGCAGGGGACATTCGTACTCCAAGGAAGAATTTAGATACGGTACTATACAGCTTGGTTAAAGTTCCTAGTTTGCATTTAGTAGTTGTAGGCAATACGGAAAGAAGTCCCTATCCTCAGTTAGCAGAAAAGTTAGGATTGGGTGATCGCGTTCATTTTTTGGGGTATCGCCGTGATATTTCAGAGCTTATGAAAGCAGTTGATCTATTTGTATTTCCATCTCGCTACGAAGCTTGTACCCTTGTGTTATTAGAGGCTATGGCTAGTGGGCTACCTGTGATTACGGCTGTTGCAACGGGTGGTGCAGAAATTGTTACGGATGAATGTGGGATTGTCTTATCTGACACAGAAGATGTAGCAGCTTTAGCAGATGCAATGACTGTTCTATCTAATGATCGCGCTCTTAGAGACAAGATGGGGAAGGCTGCGAGGGTGATCGCAGAGCAGCATAGTTGGAGCAGTAAAGCTAAGGCTTATGTCGATTTATTTGAAAGCTTGAGGTCATAATTTTATGAAGATAACTGTGGTTGTTCCTACTTACTTGCGTCCTCAGGACTTAATCCGTTGCCTAGGTGCGCTTAAACAACAAAATAAACCTGTAGATGAGCTTTGGGTAATAGTTCGTGATACCGATCGCGAAACTTGGCAGTTTTTAGACACCTTTGATCGTGGGACTTTGCCTTTGCATACGGCAACGGTGACCGCAACGGGAGTTATTGCTGCTATGAATATTGGGCTTGAATCAGCGACAGGTGATATCGTTGCTTTTACCGATGATGATGCTGCGCCGCATCCTGATTGGTTAGAGAAAATCGAGTCTTACTATTTGGCGGATGATCAAGTTGGTGGAGTTGGCGGGCGTGATTGGGTATATCACGGTACGATATTAGAAGATGGTTCTCAGGCTGTGGTGGGTAAGTTGCAGTGGTTTGGGCGCTTGATTGGCAATCATCATATTGGCATTGGTGAAGGTCGTGAAGTGGATGTGCTTAAAGGTGTAAATATGAGCTTTCGACGGAAAGCGATCGCAGATTTACGCTTTGATCAAAGAATGAGAGGAACTGGTGCACAGGTGAATTTTGAAGTGGTTTTTTCTTTGACTTTGAGACAAAAGGGATGGAAATTAATTTACGATCCTCAAATTGCGGTAGATCACTTTCCTGCACAGCGTTTTGACGAGGATCAGCGCAATTCTTTTAATGCTCAAGCTTCGATTAATGCGGTTCATAATGAGACGGTGGCACTATTAGGATATTTGCCTCCTTTACAAAGATTGGTGTTTACGATTTGGGCGATCGCGATCGGTACATCAGAAGCTTTTGGCGTGTTGCAGTGCATAAGATATTTGCCTAAAGAAGGTGACGTAGCAAGACAAAAGTTATGGGCTTCTTGGCTCGGTCGCCTGCAAGGATGGCAAACTTATAGTGCAAAGCCCTTAAACAAACCACAGTAGACTAATTCACAGAAGTGTCGGCACTCTTCTGTGAATTAAAGAACAAACCCCGTAAGGATTTTAAAAGCACAAAATGGCATAGCCATTTTGTGCTTTGGTATAATTTTGTTAAAAGTGCTGCAAGGCAACACTTTTAACAAAATTACTGGTTCGGGTTTGTTCGATATCTTTGCGCTCTAATCCTAGAAAGAACGAAAATATGGATACCCTTTGGGTACTCCTAATTCCTTTTCTAGTTCAAAGTTAATAATCCCCCAGCGAGTCTCTTGCTCTTCGGGGGGGCTAAATTCTACAGTTAAACCATACAAACTTTGGGTATTAGAAACAATGGACGTATTTTCAAGATAAGGATCAACTAGCCCCATGTAGCGATGGGCAATAGTTACTTTGATCGCTCGATAACCCTGAGTATATAGGCGATCTATACTTTCATGGATTTCAAAACGAATTCCGTCAGGATGGGTATGTTGTCGATACCATTCATCGTCCCATAGTCGCCATTGTCGATCAGATTGGAGATGTACTAAATCCCTGCAATTGGGCTGGACTTCAAAGGCTCCATGTCTCGGACAAAGATATGTGTCAGTCAAAATCAGAGCCGGAATAATTTGCCGACAATGAGGACATTTAATTTCAGAGCCAAAAATCGGATATTGCTGCACCGAGGTGACTGTCCTCATGACTTATTAAAGTGTAGGAGATTCTTATGGTCGATCTTAACATGCACATCATATAGCTGAGTCCAAAAATGAGAGATGGCACTTAACTCTCCCTCACATTTTTTGGGTTTTGAGCGCAAAGCATTGTAGGTCAAGAATTATTGTTTATGGTTCAGATAACACACTCTAAAAATTTGCAACCCGCTACAATTTTGAGGTTAAGTTCTAAAGCCGTCAAATAAGTCAGGTTAGGATGCCAAAAGCTAACCCAAAAACCCAGTGGGGATCAGTTTTAAATCGCGCAAACCACGTTGAAAAGTATCTTCGGTGGTTCGTTGAGTTTTGTCCAGTCCCGATCGCGATGTTTGATCGCAATCTACATTACATATTAGTTAGCCAGCCTTGGGTTAAAACTTTGGGCATTCCTCGTCTTAAGCTAATAGGCACAAGTCTATATGAATCACTCCCAAAAGCGATCGCCCACAGACATGGATTAGAGCGATGCCTAAGCGGTGGGCAAATGCATTACACGGCGGAAATTGAGATTGCAATTCGCGGAGAATCAGCCAGTAATTTCCAGTGGGACGTGCAGCCTTGGTATACCGATGATGGCTCAGCGGGTGGGATTATTATCGCTTGCCATCCTTTAGCTGAGTCTCAAACTGCATTGCTAAAGCATCAGTTAGCCGAAGAAATTGCTGAACGTCAATATCTTGAAGATGCTTTTACTAAAATTGGCACAGCGCTCGAAAGCGCTAATGATGCAATTTGTATTACTGATGATTCAGGGCAGCCAATTTATATCAATCTAGCCTTTAGCGATCTATTTGCCTATAGTTTGTCAGCTTTACAGAAAACGACCGATTTACGACCTCTTTTTACGGATGAGCAAACTGCTCAAGTAATCCATGCGGCGGTAATGCATGGAGGTACTTGGACTAGTGAAATAGAAATGCGCGATCGCGATCATCAGCATATTCCTATTTGCTTAAAGGTCAATCCTGTTAAAAGTCCATCTGGAGAGGTGATTGGCTCAACTTATATTTGTACAAATATCCGCGATCGCAAAGCCGCAGAAGCTGAAATCAACAAAAGCTTTGCCGCGCTCGGTGCGACTCTTGAGGCAACAGCTGATGGTATTTTGGTGCTAGATGCGATCGGCAATATTATTATTTGCAATCAAAAATTTGTCGATCTTTGGCAGATTCCCGATCGCATTTTTAGATCCAATGACGACTCATATATCCTTAAGTATGTGGCTAAGCGGATTAGCTCAGCTCAATATTTGCACCAATTTGGCAAAGGACTGGAAATTGACCAGAATAGCTTTGAGATTGTCGAGTTAGATGATGGTAGAACTCTAGAATGCTATTCACAACCACAAAATGTTTTGGATAGTTGTGCGGGGCGAGTTTGGAGTTTACGCGACATTACTGAACGCCTTGCCGCTGAAGCGCTAGTCCGTGCTTCCGAAGAAAAATATCGCCTCCAAGCTGAGAAACTACAACATGCTTTGCAAGAGTTGAAAAGTACACAATCGCAATTGATTCAAGCCGAAAAAATGTCTGGTTTGGGTCAGTTAGTGGCAGGAATAGCCCATGAGATTAATAATCCTGTAAATTTTATTTATGGGAATCTCTCCTATGCTGACACCTATACATCTGAGTTATTAAGTCTTGTCGAAATTTACCGTACTCATTATCCAACGCCTGTCGATGCAGTACAAGTAAAGCTGGAAGAGGTTGATATTGATTTTCTTGCCGAAGACTTTGTAAAGCTGGTCGGTTCAATTCGGATTGGTGCAGAGCGAATTCAGAAGATTGTGCAATCACTAAATAAATTTTCTCGTAGTGATGAAGAAGGATGTAAATCTGTTGATATTCATGAGGGGATTGATAGCACTTTGATGATTTTGCAAAGTCGTCTGAAGGCGACTCCTCATCGTCCTGAGATTAAGATTGAAAAAAATTATGCGCAACTTCCTGATGTTGAATGCTATGCAGGACAGCTAAATCAAGTATTTATGAATCTGCTGACTAATGCGATCGATGCGCTTGAGGAAGATGCTCAAGCAAATGGAACTTGGCAGATGGTGAATGATAAACCGCAGTGGAATAGGCAAGATGGAAAAGTTTCCAGAATTTTGATCCAGACAGAGATTCTT
Organism: Pseudanabaena sp. Salubria-1; assembly: GCA_023336205.1. Classification (GTDB taxonomy): domain Bacteria; phylum Cyanobacteriota; class Cyanobacteriia; order Pseudanabaenales; family Pseudanabaenaceae; genus Pseudanabaena. Next base: position 226,351 of record JALQCR010000004.1, on the reverse strand, counting down.
GCAGATGATCAAATCACGGATATGCAGAAGAGCGATCGCTTGGTGATCAAAATTTCTGATAATGCCAATGGAATTCCTGATGAGTTACGCAATCGCTTATTTGACTTGTTCTTTACGACTAAGCCTGTGGGTAAAGGTACGGGCTTAGGTTTATCGATCGCTTATCAGATCATTACAGAAAATCATGGCGGTAAGTTGTCCTTTAGTTCAGAAATTGGTAAAGGTACAGAATTTACGATCGAGATTCCATTAAAACAATCTAATTAGATAGGCATAAGAAAAGTTAAAAAGCAAAGGTTAAGATCGCCGACTTTTTGTAGATTTGCAAATTGTCTTTGCTTACCTAGAAAAAGTCGGGGATCTGTCTGGTTAGGGTTGCTTGGGGTAAATTTGACTAGATGGTACGAGAGGAACTTCTTTAAAAGAGGGAACTAAATCGAGTTTTAAACCGATGGATGAGAAAAGATTCAGTAATGTGTTGGCAATGATTACGAACTTAACAAATCGTTTTAAGAAAGCTCGTCTCGGTGTTTGCGGGAATAACAAGAGGTTGGCAATGATTACGAGCTTAACAAATCGTTGGAAGGGAGTCATAGGGAAGTCCTCAAAGTTGTAAATAATGAAGTAATTTGTCTATGACTCAATTCAAACAGGTCTTCCCAAGGCAGAACCCGCAAGAAACCTTCAAGATTCCTTCAAGATTCCTTCAAACTTGAAGAGCCTACTTTTAAAAAAGGGTTACAATAATCCAACAGAAAAGGAATCAGCCTCAGCAAAATGACCATTCCAGCAACCCTATCTACCCTGTACACACAAGTCATAAAACCTAGCTAAGTCAACAATTAATCGCCCCCTAGCCCCCAATTCTGGAGGAACTAATCGCCCCCTAGCCCCCAATTCTGGGGGAACAAGAAAATAATAATAGTCTTACAAGTCCCCCAGAATTGGGGGATTTAGGGGGCTTAGATGAGTCAAATCGAAGACAGAGAGGCTTTATATGACTTGGGATAAATTTTTAGATATAACAGCGGATTCCTACGGTTTGTCAGATAGACAAAAACAGGTGTTTATCGCACGCTTTTCAGATCAAGGGGCGAAAGATACTAATGCTCGTATTGCGAGAATACTGGAACTGTCAGAACAGGATATTGAAAGGGCTTTAAGAGAGATTTACAATTTTTTCAGAGATGATTGTCCAGAGTTAGCACCCCGTACCAAAGGGCAATTTGAGAAATTACGAAAATGGCTAAAGCAAAAATATGCGGAAACACAACAAGGCTTCCCTAATCTCATCTCGGTCATTGCTCCTGCTCCCAAAACAGTTGCGATCGCTGCAACCCTGAATACGACACCCCCGCCTGTGGATGAATGGCAGGGACGACAGGATGAAATCAAGGAACTCCAAACCGCCTTAAGCAATGACAAAATCTGCTTAATCGGGATGACCGCCGCAGGAGGCTACGGTAAATCGGCTTTAGCGGTGAAGTTCAAGGAGCAGTTAACCCCTGATTGGCGGGTGTTGTGGGTGAGTTTTATCCAGCCTTATCCCTTGGCGCAATTTGGGCGATGGCTATTGGAGCAGTTGGGACAAGATTATAATGAAAAATGGGACGAGGAGACGTTAATTGAGCAGATCGTCGTAGGGTTAATTGCTGAGCCTTGTTTGTTGGTGTTGGACAATATGGAAACGGCAATACCAGTAGAAGGGAAGTCGGTTTATGGTCAATTTTTGAGCCAATGGTTAGGGAATGGGATGCATAGTAAGCTACTGCTCACCAGTCGGGAACAGCCAGTGTTTAGCGCCAATTTGCTGCCGCGTTGTTATTGGTTAGCTTTAAAGGGGTTAGCAGAAGCCGATGCGATGCGTTTGGTGACGGAAGACTATGGATTAACGGGAACACAGGAGGAATTAGCCCATTTTGTGAACCGCATGGATCGGCATCCTCTCTTGATGCAACTGGTATCGAGTTGGATGCGGGAGGAGTTGGGGGAAGGGGTTGGTGTGACGGAGGCGGAAAATTTGGGCTTAGATTTGTTTACGGTGGAGGGTTATCACCGTGATACGGAAACCTGTGTCAGGGAAGTCGTAGCGGCGAGTTTGGCGCGATTATCGGCAAGGTTAGGGGATATTTTAAAGCGGTTATCGGTATTGCGAGGGATTTTCGATCTAGGGTTAGCTCAGGGGTTAACTGTCGAGGTAACGGATACAGAGTTACGGTATTTAGCCCGTTTGTCGTTGTTGCAGGAGGTTCCTCCCGAACCGCTCAAGGGAAAACCGCGACGGTTTCAGTTTTTGCCTTTAATTTCGATGGTGGTGCAACAGCAAGCGGATTCTGAGTTCTTGCGATCGGCCCATCAGGCTGCGTTGGATTATTTTTTGGCACATTTACCCGCGCCACCTTGGGAATCGTTGGCGAATTTGACGGAATATTTAGAGGGGTTTTACCATGCAGGGGAATTGGGAGAATGGCAGTTAGCTTTTGATATTTTGAATGAGGAGCGAGGGGGAGAAGGGAAAAATAAATCGGTTGAGGAGTTTTTGGATTTACAAGGGTTTTATCGTCAGAGAACGCAGTTATATGAGCAAGTGATCGCAGGGAGCAAACGGGAACAAGTTTGTTATCGCAAATCTTTAAACCTTCTAGGACTTTGTTATTATCACTTGGGACAGTATGAAAAAGCGATCAACTACCACCAGCAATCTCTGAAAATCGAAGAAGAAATGGGCAATCGACAAGGGGTGGCAAGTTCTCTAGGCAATTTAGGACTTTGTTATTATTCTTTTGGGCAGTATGAAAAAGCAATCGTCCATCACCAGCAACATCACGACATCAATGAAGAAATCGGCAATCGACAAGGGGTGGCAAGTTCTCTAGGGAATTTAGGCAATTGTTATGATTCCTTGGAGCAGTATGAAAAAGCGATCAACCATCACCAGCGATATCACGACATCAGTGAAGAAATCGGTTTTCAGCAAGGGATGGCAATTTCTTTACATAATATTGGGGTGGCATTTAGCAAACTTGAAAACAACAGCGAAGCAGAAACAAAAATTCAAGAATCCTTAGTTATTTCCAAAGAGATTAACTTTAAACCTTTAACTGCCAATAGTTTCAAAGCCCTTGCGGAAATTGCCCATCAAACCAATCAACCCCAACTCGCCCTCACCCATTGCCAAGCTGCCTTCACCCTCTCCCAAGAACTTGGCATTCCTTTAGTCAAAGACTGCGAAGAACTCCTAGCAAAAATTCAGGATGACTTAGAGGTGGTTTGAAAAGTTTTGATCCCCCTCAATCCCCCTTTTTAAGGGGGAAGAAGAGAATTTAATTGATTCTACGCCCTTTACAAAAGGGGATCATTTTTGGTATGTATCATATCTTTTGAATCAAATGTAATTTCTGTTTGCTATCTATGGCTAAAGGCAATAATAAGAAAATCCTGTTCTTTATCGATGAATTTGGGACTGCGGGGGTAAGAGATTTATATTTCGGAGGGGTTATTGCTTTAGCGAAAGATACTGGACGTTTAGATAAGTGTTTTAGCGATCAGTTAGAGGCAAGTGCGAATGAAATTCATGCTGTTAATATGGACGATCAATATCTCAAAGATCTTATGAGGCGCTTCAAGCAGTCTGCATCTCAAGAACATTTCATTTTGATTAATCGTGCTGTTAGTATTCGACAGGGATCTACCCCAGTAATTTATGCCCAAGGTTTAGTTGAGACAGTAAAAGTTGGTTTAAAGCTTTTCAGAGAAGAAGTGCTAAAAAGTGAGCATATTAACAACGTAGAAATTATTATCGACATCAATCAACACAATACTCACCGTGATTTTGAAAGCGAAATATCTAGAGAACAATCTGAAGATAGAAAACTCAATCCAGTTAAACACATCGCTAGAATTGATTCTGCTGCATCACGGATGCTTCAGATTGCTGATATAGTGGCTTATTCTCGCAAATTCATTATTAATAGAGATCTAAATGCCGAACAACTAAAGAGAGATTATGGTATTTATACAAAATGAGATAAGGGCTACCAATTGGCAACCCTTACTTAAGATTCTTTATGGAATAAGAGATTATAGTGATCGTCAACCAAGGCTTTTTCCCTCTGGGTAATCACGACTCTTACTAGGCACACGGCTGAGTAAGTCGTCTTTTTTGATCTCTACTACGATCATTATCTAGCTAGATACTTCTCTCAATCTATCCTACTATTCGCTAAAAGTCAATACTATATCCCTACTTACACCAAATCGCCCATCAAACCAATCAACCCCGCAACCGTATAATTAATGATTAAATTACATAGATCCATCAGACAAGCGAGGAACCTATAAGATTATGTCATCTGATATTCAAGGTAGCAAAAATGTTGCGATCGCCTTTGGTTTGATAGCAGCAGGACTATTGACAATAGGAGTTTATCAAGGCAATCGATGGATCATTGGAGGTAGCATTGGTTTGGGGGCATTTACAGGTTTAGCTTGGATCGGAGTCCTTGATGATGAAAAGAAGCAAATACAGAAACTGCATGACGCGCTGGATTTAGCACGCTTAGAAGAAAAGCCTTTTAGTGCCAAATTCTTTGCAGGAATGTCCAATATTGACATCGAAACGGCTGAAAAGTTTCTCAATAAAGAAGTCGCTGCTAACGGTATTAACAGTAAAGATGTGGATATGGAAGATGGCACAGTGGTGTATATCTTTCCCATCTCTCAAAATCGCAGAGCTGAATTGGAAATATTGAAAGCCAAGAGAGAAGAAGAGGCTGCAATTCAGCAAAAAGCTGAAGCTAGACAAAAGCGAAAGGAAGAATTAAAAACACTTAATCTATCAGAACTAGATCACGAACATCTAGAAAAACTCAGTGAAGAAGACCGTCAGCTTGTATTAGAGGCAAAAGCTGAACAAGCTACTGAAAAAGCTGTTTCTAATACTGTGGCTATTGGTACGGCGGCAGTGGGTTTAGCCGTATTGTCCATGTTCCTCGGAGGAGATTGAGAATATTGATGATTTCTATAGGAAGTAGGTAGGTATCTGAGGATAATAGGCAATGATGTAAGCTAAAGCTAGATTTTAAGAAATATAAATTATGCGATCGCAATGGGAATGTTTACTGCAAAACCTTGGCTGTTGGCAAGGTTCATTTACGCGATTATCGACAAAAGGTGAAATATTAGAAGATATTCCCAGCGAAACTAGTCTGGAACTTAAGGAAGATAATCAAACTGTGCGTCAAGTTGTTCGCCGCTTTTATGACGATCAGCCGCAGGATTTAGTTTTGGAATATCGCTCTCTCAATAAAAGTACAACTTTTTTTGAAAATGGAGCTTTTTCCCAAGGGTCGTTACAATTTGCACCCTATACAGAATTTGGTGCAGAGCTGGGATTGATTTATGGCGATCGCCGACTGCGTGTGGTTATTCTCTATGACAAAGCTAGCCAACTTGATCGTGTTACCTTTATCCGTGAACATCTACCCCATAACACCACGCCAGACCGTCCAGCTTTAACTCTAAATGATTTGCTTGGAAAATGGGAAGGTGAGGCAATTATGATCGCATCAGATTGGCTAGAGCCAGAGTCCATATCAACAGTTACTGAATGGAAACAAGAAGGCGATCGCGTAATTATGTCTTTACAAATGCAAACGCCGATGGGTGCAAAGACGATCACCTCGATCGCAAAGATTGATCCTCATAACTCACAAATACTGAACTTTGAGCAGGATAATTTGTCGATCCAAACCTTGCTCTTACCTGATGGTGCATCGATAACTTGTCCAGTTGCGATCGCAACACGCCAGCCATTTCGCCTAGCTATTTCATGGCTACTCGAACCAAACCTAAATCAGCGCATGATTCGCGCCTATGACCACCGAGGTGGATGGGCTAGCCTTACTCTGGTGACTGAGCGCAAAGTGGGGTAGTCTGAGTAAGATTTACGTTGCAAATTATTACTACTTTCTCAGTCGAAACTATATGGCAAATACAAGTCGCAACCTTCTGATTAAGCGCATTATTATCATGCTGCTTTGTCTAGCACTTTTTATTGGCGCATTTTCGGGGGCACTCTATTTTTATCAGAACGATGGCACGCAGCGATCGGCTAATCTAACCTTTGGAGATGACAAAGAACCAAATCGGATCAACGTTGCTGTTACTATGCTAGGAGTTGATCCTATCAAATCTGAGGTAAATCTTAGATTTGCACCGAGTCCCGAAGGAACATATGTTAAAGATGCACGCCTCACTAAGGACCTAAAATTCTTTACAGGTATCGAAAGTGGTAAAGCTGAAGTTACACTTGAAAAAAATCGTATTCCTGATACTGTGACAGGCTCCTTATCTATAGCTAGTGGTAGGGTTAGCGACTATCCTTTTGATGTTCACAAATCAGACTTATATCTCTTTTTAACTAATCCTAAAGATGAGAAAGAAGATATTCCCATGTCAGTTGATTTTTATGGAGCGATTTCAGGCTATAACATTGATGTTGATTACATTCCCAAAGCTGAGTTTGAGTCTACTGATAGCTATATAGGCTTGCGCGTAACGGTATCGCGATCGGTAATCACTAAGTCTTTTGCAATCTTCTGGATGATTGCGATGTGGTTGATTGGATTAATTGTCTTTACGATGACTATGGTGGTAGCTTGGCAACCACGTCCAATTGAATTTGGGATGTTTACCCTGATTGCGGGTATGTTATTTGCGCTGCCTGCCGTACGAAACCTTCAGCCTAGCGCTCCTCCCCTTGGCGGTTTGTCAGACTTTCTCTCATTTTTCTGGGCAGAGTCATTAGTCGCAGTCTCGATGCCCATTCTGTTCTTTACATGGCTAATGCGCTATAAAAAACCTAGTTAGTAACTATTCTCTATCGGCAATTCCTGAAAACTGGTTGATAATTACGAATTACGAATTACGAATTATCAACCCCCAATCCCCAATCCCCAATCCCCAATCCTTATGTCATTACCGCCAATCATCGAGCAAATGCTCTTGCCTGAGTTTTACGAACATCCTGTCACTGAACCAATTCAGCTTTTGCAAACGCATATTTCCTTTGTATTGCTTACAGGACAATATGCATACAAAGTCAAGAAACCAATGAACTTTGGTTTCTTAGATTTCTCTACACTGGAAAAGCGCAAATATTTTTGTGAAGAAGAACTGCGGCTTAATCGCCGTTTAGCTCCTGAACTATATCTTTCAGTCTTGCCCATTATCGAAACAGATGGAAAATATCACTTTGATAAGACTGGCACAGGCACACCTGTGGAATATGCGATCGCGATGCCAGAATTCTCACAGGAGGACTTGTTAATTGAGATGTTTGCTTCAGGCAGACTTACGGCTGATCATGTAAAACAAATTGGTGAACAGTTGGCAGTATTCCATCAGAATGCACTAACCAATGACCATATCAATAGTTTCGGCACAATGGAAGCTGTTCGGGCGGTAGCAAATGACAACTATGCTTCTACTGAAAAATATGTTGGTATTGCTCAAACTGAGGAGCAGCTTGCTCAAACTCGCGCCTATACAGATAAATTCTTTGAGGAAAATGCAGATTTATTTAGCGATCGCATTGCTAAGGGCAAAGTCCGCGAATGTCATGGCGATGTGCATTTAAAAAATATTTGTCTTTATCAAGATCAGATCCAGATTTTTGACTGTATCGAATTCAATGAGCCATTCCGCAATAGCGATGTGCTTTACGATGCCGCATTTCTATTAATGGATTTGCAATTTCGTGGCAGAAGCGATCTTGCAAACATCTTTTTGAATACTTATCTAGAGCGCACTGGTGATTATGAAGGAGCCGTACTGCTACCGCTCCATTGCAGTATGCGTGCTTATATTCGCGCTAAGGTTACTTCCTTCTTACTCGACGATCCGAATATTCCTGCGGATGTGAAAGCGAATGCTCAAGCAGAAGCCTCAGCATATTACAAACTGGCATGGGAATATACCCAACCTAAACAAGGCAAGTTGATCATCATGTCAGGTGTATCTGGCTCTGGGAAAAGCACAACTGCCAAAGCGATCGCCTCTGAGCAAGATGCTATCTATCTGCGATCAGATGCGATTCGCAAGCAGATTGCGGGAATTGACTTGATGGAGCGCGGTAGTGATGATATCTATACGCCAGAGATGACTGCGAAAACCTATACCAAATTGGCTGAGTTAGGTTCTCTATTAGCTAGCAAAGGCTTCACCGTCATTCTTGATGCGAAGTACGATCGCACTAGTCTAAGAGGTCAAGCGATCGCCGCCGCCCAAACCCAAAATATTCCTGTAGAAATCATCTATTGCACTGCGCCTGTGGAAGTTTTGGAGCAACGTTTACGCGATCGCTCTGCCGCAAATAATGATATTGCTGATGCGACAGTTGAGCTATTAGCCAGTCAGCAAGCCGCCTTTGAGGACTTCACGGCTGAGGAATTGGTCTTAGTGAAGAAACACGATTAAGATATAGGGGCAGTAGGGGCTTAGCATTCCCGCCACAATTTATAAATTTTGCGATCGCCTTCATTTGGGAATGCTAAGCCCAAAACCTCGCAACGCAGGGACAATTTTTCTGTAAAAGCATAGATGGCTGAGCATTTGCGGATCGAGATTTCTGTAGTGAGTTTAAAAATTGTGGCGTAAATGCTAAGCCCTTACAGGTGCTATCTAATCTTCTGGATTCACAGAACTCTGACGATATTGAAATGCTCTTGCGATCGCAGGGACGAGCAGAATTATAAGGGCGATCGCACTCCCAAGCGCAATATATGGATTGAGCAGGATTAGGCGCGATGTAGGCACTGTTGCATCTACATTAAAAACACCATCAAAAACCGTAGGAATTTCTAAAAGCTTACTTGCCGATGGCGGTGAAATCAAATTTACAGAAGCTGCGAACGCAGGAAACATTACCGAACTAAATAGACATATACTCAGAAATCTTGCCCAAGACTTCAGACACCACAGACCGATCGCCAATAAAATCGGCACGATGCTAAAACCGAGGAAAGCTATATTGGAAACTACTTGTAAGTTAATAGAATTGCTGTCAACTAAAGGAGCATTGTTGTCAAATAATCGATAGAGATAAAAATTGAGAATGCGATCGCAAATCAATACCAGACTCATCCCCAACATTGTTGTTGAGAGAATGGTAATAGCGATCGGGCGTTTGATAGTTCTAGATTTCATCATGTTTGTAGTATAAATTTTTAGGTTGAGCATTGCTTTTAGATTCCCTCAGCACTCCTTGAAAAAGGGAGGGGATTTTCTTCTTCCCCATTTTTAAGGGGGATTGAGGGGGATCTCTTAGAAATTTAGCCTCAGAGAGTAATTTTTAAATGCGTTCTTAAGGCTGACTGAGATAGCGTGGCAAATGACGAAATAACTTGCTCGATTGCATCATGCGTAGTACGTAATAACTAGCAGTTGGCAAGAAGATCACCATCGACCAACCAAACTGATCAGGAACTTCAATTTGAAAAAAGGAGGGAAACATCAACATGAGTATTGCCGAAATCCCCACGGACAAAACACCGAGAATAGCAGCCGCAGAATTTTTGAAGAGAGTCTTTATCTTCCATATAGAAATATCGGTGATGCTCCAAAACACAAATAGACAGAAAAGCATACCGATAAAAGTGCTAACACATTGTGCTTGACCTTTAGCAATATCTTGAAAAGCATCTGAATTGATCACGGTTGAACTATAGGGAACCTTGAGTAGCGCCCAACCACTGATGTAATAGGAAAAGATATAGCCGATAGTCATCGCGATCGCCCCAAAAATGCCAGCAATACAGCTATAGCCCAAGACATCGCGCAGGAAGTTCTCTAGTCTCACTGGTTTCAGCCAGCCAAAGGCAATCCAAATCGTCGGTAAGCCAACCACTGCCATCGTTAAAACCGTCATGTGACGAGGCTCGACAGGAAAGGGAAGCTGCACAAATCCCGCAAAGGAAATCGTCAGAATCACCATGATATTTTTGGTGAGATAAAGCAAAGCTGAAGAGAGGATTTTTTGCTTGATGTCATCTCCTGCGGCGAAGGCTTGGGGCAGTGCCGAGAGATTATTATCTAGTAATACTATATCCGCAACATCTTTACTGATTTGCGCACCGTCATTCATGGCGATCGCAAGTTGCGCTTCTTTAAATGCAGGTACATCATTCACACCATCGCCCACCATGCCTACATATCCACCGCGCTTCACCATCGCCGAAATAAGACGACGTTTCATGTCTGGTGTAATTCTGCCAAATACTGCGCCAGAGGCTGCTGAACGGCTAAAGGTAGGCGAATCCATAGCTTCTAAATCTTTTTGCGTAAACACCGCATCATCGGGAACGGCAATTCCTGCTTGACGAGCGATCGAGGCGACAGTTTCGACACTATCGCCCGAAATCACTTTGAGGCGAATATTTTTATTTTGTAATTCAGAGATCGTCTCGATCACATCGGGACGCAGACTATCTTCGAGCAGGACTAAACCGCGAGCACGGCAATTATTTGGTAAGGCAGGATTTTTTTCAGATACATCAAAGCTATCTTCACTCGTAACTACAGCGATCGCTCGCAATCCCTGTCTTCCATATTGCTTAGCTTTCTCCTGCATCTCAGGATTAGAAAATAGAATTTCAGGAGCACCGACCATAATCGTTGTGCCGATATCGATCGCTAGCGCCCCCCATTTACGGCTAGAACTAAAGGGAACTTCGCTGACAAATTGTGCAGGCGATCGGGGCTTATCCGTAAAAGTTGCCATCGCCTTGGCACTGCTATTCTGAGTTCCCATCAGATTTGTATAAAGAGCAATCAGCTCGCGTAGTGAATCCTCATCGGTATCCTCCAAAGGCACGATTTCTTTCACAACAAGTTTGTTTTGGGTAAGCGTTCCCGTTTTGTCAGTGCAAAGAATCCGCACACTATTCATCGAATCAACGGCATTAATCTTTTGAATCAAGGTGCGTCGCTTACTGATTTCTACCGCACCGATCGCAAAGGCTACGCTAATCGAGAGAATTAAACCCGCTGGTACAAAGCTATTGATGATTACCGAAGCATAGCGAATCGTATCTACCATCGACCGCCCCGAATTGAGGCTGGATGCGACATGCAAGAATGCTGCTACGATCAGCACTAGTACAAAAATTTCGACGAGAACATCAATCTTTTTCTGTAAAGGCGTAAAGACTCGCTTATAAACTCGCGAAGACTGCGATAGCTTTACTGCATAGCTTTCATTGCCAATTTTGTCGGCTCGAAATACGCAACTTCCTGCTAAACAGAAAGAACCCGACAGTACAATATCGTCAATTTGTTTTGCTACAGGATCGGACTCTCCTGTTAGCAATGATTCATCCATCTCCACATTTTGAGAAAATAGCACTGCCCCATCCACAGGAGCGCGATCGCCTGGATTCAGTTCGATCAAGTCATCCCGTACCAACTCACCGACAGGAATCTCCTGCGCTTCACCATTACGGCGTACTTTTACTTTCTGAACTGACAGCAAGGCGAGTTTATCCAGCGTCAGCTTTGCCTGAATTTCTTGCGCCACACCGACCAGAATATTCATGAACACTGAAAATCCTGAAAAGATGGCATCGGTAATTTGTCCAAGTGCCATCATCAGGATTAAAATCACCCCAAAGGTAACGTTAAATAATGTAAAAACGTTTTCTTTAAAAATGTCATTGTAGGTGCGACTCGATCGCATCACTACGACATTGATATCACCGCGTTGCTTGCGATCATTAACCTCAGCTTCGCTAAGACCTATATCGACGTTTGGCGATGTGAGCGTGGGCGTGTCAGGAGTATTTTCTGATGTAGGTTGTGACATAAACGCACAGGTATCATTTTTAGTAAGAAGTATAAGATCTCTAAGACAACATTTAAAATCAGAGTTTAAACTTAATGTCTATGATTACGTTGCAAGTGAATGGTGATGATCGCATATGTGAACCAAATCTCACGATGATCGAATTGCTGGAATATTTAGAACTAAACCCTCGCTTAGTTGCCGTGGAGTATAACGGCGAGATTTTACATCGTCAACTCTGGGGGAATACGATTATCCAAAATAGCGATCGCTTAGAAGTAGTGACCATTGTAGGTGGCGGTTAAACATTTCAACGCTTTGAGATCAAATCCCGAACCAAGATATTTTCTAAAAGTGTTGCTAAGCAACACTTTTAGAAAATATCTTGGTTTTTAAAACCTTTACTGAGCTTAGTTTTGAACTCAATAGAAAAGGCGTAGAAGGTACAGAGAAATTCCTAAAAGTGCTGCAAAGTGCCACTTTCAGATTTCTTTAGACTTGTTGATGACGTATCGTAGAAGACCAATGTATTTAGGCGCTTTAAGCCACAATACTGACATAAAGTTTTTTACAGACTACGTTCAACGAATTACAAGCTAAATCTACATGCTTGAAAAGACAGCTAATCCAGAAACCCAAAAGATCAGGAAAGTCTCAATCCGATTACTAATGACTTTCCCGTTTATTCTTCAAATAATTGCGGCTATATGGATTATTGGCTATTTTTCTTTTCAGAATGGACAAAAGAAGACTAATGACTTTAGTAGTAAATTAAGAGCGAATGCGATCAGAGCTCTGAAGCAAGAGATTAATGATTATTTGCGATCGCCAATGGAGGCTATCAAGCTGAATATTCAAGCGCGTAAATCTGATCCCATTGATACGCAGTTATCCTCGGATATTATTCATCAATTTAGAAAATTATCAAATGTCTTTTCAACGATAAACGAAATTAATTTAGGGGATAAATGGGGTAACTATATTGGACTTATCCGTCAAGAAAATAGATTTATATTAAGAATCACTGATAAATTTCCGAGTACAAGTTTGTATCAATATGATCCTAACGGAAGCTTAGGTTCATTAATTTCCAATAATTTAAACTACGATCCTCGCACTAGTATTTGGGGCTCATCTGGGTTTGAGGGGTAAATGGTACAGTGTCGATACAATTATTGGCGACATGGTAGGGCTGTAACTGTTGCTCCGAGAGGATTCTGATTACTATTAGCTGTGCTTATCCCCATGAACCCAGAAGAGCCGTATTTGGTATCAAAAGGCGATCGCCAACAAAGATTTGGTATGGACTGACATTTATCCATTAGCTAATAGCAAGGATATTGGCATTTCTGCTACTCAAGCTCTTTTTGATGGCGAGGGTAATCCTCAACATGCGATCGCCGCAAGTTTAAATTTAAGCAAAATTAGCGACCTTCTCGAAAAAACGCAAGTTAGTCCTTCGAGTCAAATCTTTATCATTGAGAAATCAGGCTTGATGGTAGCGTCATCCACAAAAGCGACTCCATTGATTATCAAAAAAGGTGAGGATTTCCAACGAATTAAAGCCAGTGAGAGCAATAACGTTGTTATTCGAGAAACAATAGTTGCTACTAATAAACTGCTTGTTAACCTAGAGGATGTTCGATATATTAGACAGCTAGAAATCAATATTCCTAAAAGTAATAATGGCAATGCAAATCAAGAAAAACACATTATAGAAATATATCCCTTTCGTGATCCTGCTGGATTAGAATGGAATATCTATATTGTTATTCCTGAGTCAGATATTCTCTCAAAGTCATACGATGAGGCGAATTCTGTCCTATGGTTATGTATTTTTGTGGGAGGGGTTTTAATCGTTTTAGGTATTCTGACAGCCCGATTGATTATTAAGCCGATCTTTCAATTGCGAGATGCTAGTTTAGCGATCGCTTCCGAAAATTTAAGCCAGCCGATGCCTAGTTCTCGAATTGAAGAGCTAAGTATACTTTCTGAGTCTTTAGAAAAAATGAGATTGCAGGTAAGTCAATCTCGCCAACAATTACTGGAATATTCACAATCGCTAGAACGTAAAGTTGAAGAACGTACTAGTGAACTAGAAAAAGAGATTGGCGATCGCATTGCGATCCAAGAAGAATTACAAGATAAAGCTGTCGTCGTTAGCCACCACTATCAGGTGCTAAATGAGCTGGCAAAAGATGAATCCATACATAAAGGGAATATATCCATTTGCATTCAAAAGTTAACCGAAGCAGTAGCAAAAACTATCAAGGTTGAGCGTAGTAGCGTATGGCTAGTTAAAGAAGACCGAATTCATTGGACTTGTCTAGACTTATTTTTGTTAAGCACTGAAGAACATATTATCGAACCAGACTTTTTGTCCAAAGCTCTCCCCAGTTATCTTGGCAAATTAAAAACCGAATTAGCAATTTCCGTAAATGACGCACTTAACGATCCGCGCACATCAGATTTAACTGATGACTATCTCATTCAGCTTGGAATTACATCCACCTTAGAAATCCCACTCCGCCAAAATAACGAAGTAGTGGGGATTTTAAGCTTAGAACATACTGGCGAACTAAGAACTTGGTCTTTGTTAGATCAAAGCTTTGCCCGTTCGATTGGTGATTTGGTAGCTTTAGCGATCGAATCCTATAATCGGAATCTTGCAGAAAAACAGTTAAAAGAAAGCGAAGAACGCTGGCAGCTAGCGTTAGAAGGAAATAATGATGGTATATGGGATTGGAATTGTCAGACCAATGAAGCATTCTATTCTCCACGTTATCAGACCATGCTTGGATATAGCGAAAACGAACTAGTAGGGCTTGCTGAGACATGGCGCGGTCTAATTCATCCCGAAGATGTAGATTTAGCAATCCAATCTACAAATAATTACCTAGAGAAAAAGATACCCAATTACATTGTGGAATATCGATTGCGTTGCAAAGATGGTAGTTATAAGTGGATTTTGGCTAGGGCTAAGGCTCTCTTTGACGAAAGTGGTGTGCCAATTCGGATGATCGGTTCTCATACTGATATTACTGAGCGTCACAAATATGAAGAAAATCTACAAAAACGAGCCGCTATGCTCAGCCTCCACAATCAGGTTTTAGCAAAATTGGCAGGAGATGAAAAGCTGAGATTGGGCGACTTAAAGTCAAACATTCGGCTAATAACTGAAACTGTAGCCCAAACACTTAATGTCGAGCGAGTCAGTCTTTGGATGGCAAAGCAGGATCGTGTTTATTGGGAATGTCTCGATCAATTTGTGTTGAGTTCTAATCAACATCTTATCGAAGCTGATTTAGCGATCGCTAATTATCCCCGCTATTTAGCAGCCTTACAATCTGAATTGGTGCTACCAGTAACCGATGTATTGACAGATCCGCGCACTTTCGAGCTTGCCGTAGATTATCTCTCAGTCTTAGGAATTGCATCAATGCTAGAAATCCCAATTCGTCGAGATGACATTACTGTGGGAGTTTTATGCATCGAACAGGTAGGATTTTTGCGTGAATGGACTTTAGAAGAACAAATCTTTGCTCGCTCAATTGGCGATCTGGTGATCCTAGCGATCGAATCCTATAACCGTTATCTGGCGGAACAACAACTCAAAGAAAGCGAAAAACGCTGGCAACTCGTCCTAGAAGGGAATAATGACGGGATTTGGGATTGGGATTGTATTACTAATGAGGTTTTCTTCTCAACTCGTTACAAAACCATGCTGGGATATGAAGAGAGCGATCTACCTCCTAACGTTGATTCTTGGATCAGTTTGATTCATCCTGAAGATTATGAAAAAGTCATGTCTATAGTGGAAAGCTATTGGGAAGGGGATTTACCATATTATGTTGCAGAACATCAAGTCCGTTGCAAAGATGGTTCCTATAAATGGATTTTAGCAAGGGGGATGGCACTTTTTGATAATGGAACACCCATACGCATGATTGGGTCGCACACTGATATTACCGAACGCAAACAAGCGGAGTTAGAACTAGCCAAGGCTAAGGAAGAAGCGGATTCTGCCAATAGAGCTAAAAGTGAATTTTTGGCGAATATGAGCCATGAGCTAAGAACTCCGCTCAATGGAATTCTTGGCTACGTACAAATTCTTCAACGCGATCGCAATTTAACACCAAAGCAAATTGAAGGCATCAATGTCATCAAGCAATGCAGCCAACATTTACTAAATTTAATTGCCGACATTCTCGATCTGTCAAAAATTGAAGCGCAAAAGATGGAACTAATCGAAAGCGATTTCCATTTTCCTAATTTCCTACAAGGTGTCGTGGAGATTTGTTCGGTTAGGTCGGGGCAAAAGGGGATTACTTTTACGTATTTACCACCTAGCAATCTGCCAATAGGTGTTAAAGCTGATGAAAAACGCTTGCGCCAAGTTCTACTTAACCTACTTGGTAACGCGATCAAATTTACAGAAGATGGAGGTGTAACCTTCAGGGTTGAAGTGCTTGATTCAGATATTTCCTATTCCAATTTAGGCGATCGCGAGGTTTGTACTATCTACAAAATTCGATTTCAAATCGAAGATACGGGCATTGGTATTAGCTTAGAGCTACTTCAGAATATCTTTTCTCCATTTGAGCAAGCTGGTAATTTGCAATCAAAATCTGAGGGTACAGGCTTGGGATTAGCAATCAGTCAAAAGATTGTCGAAATTATGGGAAGCTCAATAAATGTTAAAAGTGAATTAGGTAAAGGTAGTACATTTTGGCTAGAACTGAATTTAAAGGCAACGAATGTAGATCTTGATTGTTTACAGACTAACAATCAGCTTAAACAACGAAAGATCTTAGGATACGGAGGGGATGTACAAACAATTCTTTTAGTTGATGACAAGTGGGAAAATCGTATGATTTTAGTAAAACTACTGGAAGAAATTGGATTTAAAATCTTTGAAGCAAATAATGGGCGGGAGGCTCTAGACATAACAGCTACTGTAAAGCCAAATCTAATCATTACCGATTTAGTTATGCCAGTAATGGATGGCTTTGAAATGATCAGACAATTTCGGAGGTCGCCTGATTTAAGAGATATTGTCATTATCGTTACTTCGGCAAGCGCCTTTAGTAAAGATGAAAATCAAAGTATAGAAATAGGGGGTAATGATTTTTTACCTAAGCCGATTCATTTTGATAGCTTATTAACTAAAGTCGAGAAACATCTAAATATAAATTGGATATATGAAGAAATAAAACCATCTCAAAATTATGGCTTCCCAGAAATAAACTTAATTAAAGAAATAACTATAAATCAAAAAAATTCTTTAACAGCTCCACCGATCGAAGAAATTAACATCCTCTTTGATCTAGTAATGCAGGGGAATATCAACAGCATTATCGAACATTCAATTAAGCTTGAAAAACAGGATATTAATCTTGCACCCTTTGCACAGGAATTACAAAAAATGGCAAATGATTTTCAGATCAAAAAAATAAAAGAATTTATTAAGTGCTATCGAAATTAAGCAAGATAAATAACTAAATTGACAACCATTATCTAAACTACTCCCTTCCCAGTGTAAGATTAGGCAGGTAACTAAAGAAAAAAATGGATCGACTAGAAAGACTGAAAAATAAAGGATTAGATGAAGATGAGTGGCAAAAGTCATGGAACAAGTATCAACAACAATACATCAGGAAAAGACTGCAAGCAATCAAATATCTACATGAAGGACAATCTAGAAAAGAAGTAATTGTCAAACTGGGTTGCGCCAGAGAGAGTATAGCGACTTGGCTAGATATGTATGATGAGGAAGGCTTGAAGGGATTGACAAAATTGGTAAAACGGGAAAAACCACAGAGCTTAAGCAAGGAGCAAAAAGCAGAAATGAAAGTGATGCTACTAGAGCAGAAGCCAACTACCTACGGTATTGATCGACAGATATGGACAGGAAAGATAATTCAAGAGGTAATTCGCCAGAGATGGCAAGTGGAACTGAAAGACAGTCGGATCTATGACATTCTCAAAGAGATGGGATTGTCACACCAAAAAGCGCATCGTGACTACGAGAATGCAGACAAAGAGCAACAGCAGAAGTTTATTGCCACAATTAAAAAAAAACTGCTAGAACTAAAACCTAGAGAAAGGCTAATCTTTTATGACGAGTTTGCTGTCTATGATCGACCAAGTCTCTACTATGCTTGGGCTGAGCGCAATAGCAACCCAGAAGTCCCCAGTAATGAGAAGCGAAAACGGAATAAAGTTAATGGGATGATATCAGTCGATGCTGTAACTGGAGAAATCTATCTACAGTTAACCCCCAAATCAAAAACTGAAGATGTAGTCAAATACCTTACCGAGCTATGCGAAGATGCCAGAAAAGAAGATGTCGAAAAGCTATTTATTGTTTTAGATAACAACTCAACTCATAAACAGAAGATGAAAAGGTTATTAGCTGAGAATCTAAAAGCCGCAGAAATCGACGATAAAATTGGTATCGAATTCATCCATACACCCGCATACTCGCCCTCGCTTAATCTTGCCGAGTATGAAATTCATCTTCTACGCTTAGAGAAGCTACATCACTTGCCTTCAAATACAACCATTGCTGAAATTGAGGAGAATCTAAAGGATGTTCATATTTTGATGAACTCAGAGCAGATATCAAAAACTTTAAATCACATTTTTTCTTTAGTCCCTTTGCCTATTCTTTGACTGGGAAGGGAGTAAAGCCATGAGTACAGACGTTCTACCCAAAAGTAAAATATTAGGCAAAATTTTAATAGTTGATGACAACCCCAATAATCTCAAGGTTTTATCTGGAACTTTAGCCAATAGTGATTGGGAAGTTTTGGTTGCCATTGATGGCGAGAGTGCGATCGAGCAGGCCATTTATGTCAAACCAGATCTAATTTTTTTAGATGTAATGATGCCGATCATGGATGGATTTTCTGCTTGCAAAATATTAAAAAGCACGCCAGAAACTAGCGAAATTCCGATTATTTTTATGACTTCCCTCTCAGATACTTTAGACAAAGTTAAAGGATTTGATTTGGGTGCTGTTGATTACATCACTAAACCCTTCGATCAGGATGAAGTAATAGCTAGAGTAAAGACCCATCTGCAAGTTAGTTCTTTAACAAGGCAAGTACAGGAAAAAAATCAGCAACTGCAAAACTTTACTCAAGAATTAGAAAACCGAGTCAATGAACGTACAAGTGAGCTTTCGGATGCTCTTTGCGATCTCCAAAAGGTGCAAGCACAATTATTACTTAGAGAGCAAAGACTTGCTTACGAGGCATTTCACGATACCCTAACTGGATTACCGAATCGAGCTTGGTTGATGCAGCGTTTGCAATATTTGACTACGCAAAAGCAACTTTATGCTGTTTTATTTACCGATCTCGATCGCTTTAAAGTAATCAACGATAGCCTTGGTCACTTAGTCGGCGATGAGTTACTCAAACAGGCAACCCGCAGACTTAGAGCCTCACTGCCGGCTCGTGCTACAGTCGCCAGATTTGGTGGTGACGAATTTGTGATCCTCTTTGAAGACATTGCGAACCTCGAAGAAGCAACAGATTTAGCCGATCGCATCCAAGCCGAATTAGAAACGCCTTTTAAACTCTACGACTACGAACTATTTGTGAGTATCAGCATTGGGATTACTATTGGCTCTGAAGATTACCAACAGCCAGAAGATATTCTGAGGGATGCTGATATTGCGATGTATCAGGCAAAACATAAAGGTCGTGGTCGTTATGATGTTTTTAATCCTTCCACTCGTGATATCGCGATCGCCAGATTAGATTTAGAAAATGATTTGAGGCGAGCGATCGAGCGTGAAGAATTTTGTATATACTATCAGCCAATTTTCTGCTTAATCTCCAATCGCATCAGCGGATTTGAATCTTTAGTGCGATGGAACCATCCCTCTGGAAAATTGATGTCGCCATCTAAGTTTATTGGGATCGCTGAAGAAATTGGATTGATCAATACCTTAGGATGGTGGGTTTTGAGAGAGTCTTTGAGCCAAATGCAAACTTGGTATCGACAATTTTTCGATCTAACGAGCGATCGCACCGATAATTTTCTGTGGGTTAATGTCAATATTTCACCAATTCAACTTAAACAAATTAACTTCGCTCAAAATGTCAAAATAATGTTGGATGAGTTGAATCTACCAAGTAATTGCCTGAAATTAGAAATCACCGAAAGTTGCCTACTAGATTCCTCAAATATTGAATCAATCACTCTAGAACAATTAAAACTCCTCGATATTAAACTCTGTATTGATGACTTTGGCACAGGATATTCTTCTTTAAGCCGCTTACAGGAATTACCAATCCACACCTTAAAAATTGATCGAGCTTTTGTCAAAGAGTTAACGCTAAATTCTAAGGCTCTTCTGGGTTCATGGGGATAAGCACAGCTAATAGTAATCAGAATCCTCTCGGAGCAACAGTTACAGCCCTACCATGTCGCCAATAATTGTATCGATACTGTACCATTTACCCCTCAAACCCAGATGAGCCAATTCTAATAACAATATTGTCACAACAATCATTAACTTAGCGCATGGTCTAAATATGGATGTGGTCGCCGAAGGAATTGAGACGGAAGAACAAAAACAAATTTTGCGATCGCTTTCCTGCAATTACGCACAGGGTTATCTATTTTCGCCGCCTCTCGATACCGATTCCGCAAATCTTTTGCTCGAAAATACTCTGTTGACTAGCAAAAGATAACGCTCATATGGGGAAGTAGGTGAAATGGCAAAATAGGAGGAAGTCATTTTCATAAATCGATAGAGATGCCATGATCAAATTTCCCCTGACCGAATTGTTAGATGAACAAGCGTGCTATGAATGGTTATTAAAGATCCTGCATCCAAAGGGTTTGCATTGTCCAAGTGGACACGCAATACCAGCAGGACAAGCGCCACACGATCGCCAACGTACACCAATCGTCAAATATAAGTGTCGGGAATGTGGGAAAGTGTTTCACATTTTTACAGGAACAGACTTATCAGGAAGCCATTACACCTGTGGTCAGATCGTGCTGATATTGCGTGGATTCTTACAAGGACAAACGACCCAACACATAGCCGAGGAACTAGGACTCGACTATGGGACATTATTGTCTTGGCGGCATCGCATCCAACGTCGAGGATTTGCCCATTTGATTAATGGTAATCTGCCCGATGCTGAAGCCGAGATGGACGAGATGTTTCAGAATGCAGGAGAAAAGGGAGCAAAAAAAAAGATCCAATAGCAGACCCACCAAGACAACGCGGGAATCAACGCAAAGGCAAGGGAACCATGGCAAATGACCGTCCACCCATTGTCGGTACTGTTGGGCGCAACAGTGGTCAGATCCGCATGAAGGTCTGTGACAATACTCAACAAATCACGATTCAACCGCAGGTAGAGGTAACGACCTTACCGACCACGACAGTCTATACCGATGAATCCGATGCTTATAATCGCATACCTGCTTCTGGTCGTGAGCGTCAAACCGTTTGTCACTCTCAGCGCGAGTATGCCCGCGATGAAGATCAAGATGGTTTTTGTGAGGTTCATTGCAATACTATGGAGGGCATTTGGGTTGGTTTACGCAATTTTCTGCGTCCCTTTCGAGGTATTCACAAGAAGTATTTGTATCTGTATGTAGCCATGTTCGAGTGGGCTTACAATCTACGTTGGATTGATTTTGACTTCCTGCGTCGTCTTCTTTTTCCTCCTTCCACCTATTTACCTACATGAGCGAAAGATAAAAGTCAGCACAAAGCCTCGCCCCTCGTCTTTCTCAAGTTATAGAAAGTTAAGGGCGCTATAATCGTTTTTAGTACATTTTTGTAAGCATCCCCAGCATCTGGACTCATCTATGATCGCAACATCACAAATCCCCGCTACAGTGCTCACAGGCTTCCTTGGCGCAGGTAAAACTACGTTACTTAATCACATTCTTACGGCTGAGCATGGCAAGAAAGTTGCCGTCATCGTCAATGAATTTGGCGAAGTCGGTATCGATCAGCAACTCGTAATCGGTGCTGACGAAGAAATTTTTGAAATGAACAATGGCTGTATCTGCTGCACTGTGCGCGGCGATCTGATTCGGATTATCGGCAATCTGATGCGTCGCCGCAACAAGTTCGATCATCTCCTGATTGAAACTACTGGTTTAGCCGATCCTGGCCCAGTGATTCAAACCTTCTTTATGGATGAGGACATTCATAGACAAGTTTCCCTTGATGCTGTGGTGACTGTCGTTGATGCTAAGCATGTCCAACAACATTGGAGCGATCGCGAAGTTCTCGAACAAATCGGCTTTGCCGATGTGATTTTGCTGAATAAGACTGATTTGGTAACTGAAGCAGAATTAGTAGAACTCGAAGCAAAAATCAAGCATCTGAACGTTTTGGCAAGAGTCGATCGCGTTCAGTTAAATCAAACCGATACCGAGAATATTGAGGGCAGCATCAACAAAGTACTCAATGTCGGCGGTTTTGACCTCAATCGCATTCTTGAAAAGAATCCCGAATTTCTTGCTGCTCAAGTCAAGGAAGACCATGTTCACGAGCATGACCATGATCATCACGACCACGACGATCATCACGAGCATGAGCATGAACACCACGAACATCATCACCATGTTCATGATGAGGAAGTTGGCTCAGTTAGTATTCTAGAAGCAGGTGCAGTCAATCCCTACAAGTTCCAAGCATGGATTAGCGAACTATTGAAAACTCAAGGTCAAGATATTTTCCGCTCTAAGGGAATTATCAATCTCTCTGGTTCTGAAGAGCGCTTGGTATTTCAAGGTGTGCATATGCAGTTCGATGCAACTCGCGATCGCCCTTGGAAGGACAATGAACTCCGCAAGAATCAATTGGTCTTCATCGGCAGACATTTAGAGAGCGACAAGCTCCGAGAAGGTTTTATTGGTTGCTTGGTTTAAGCAACTCGTTCAAATTAATTCTGGCGATCGCTAATATCTCAAGATAGCGATCGCCTAAAAAAGAAAAAGTGAGCATTGCTCATTTTTTTAGTTTTTAGCTGGAGGTAATGACAACTTGACATGTAGCTCTTTCAATTGCGAATCATCCACACTGGATGGCGCATCGGTCAACAGGTCGCGTGCTTGCTGTGTTTTCGGGAAGGCAATTACATCACGAATCGAGTCGGCACCAGCAATCAACATCACTAAACGATCCAGCCCAAAGGCTAAACCACCATGAGGAGGAGTGCCATATTCAAAGGCTTCCATAAGGAATCCAAACTTCTCCTTTGCCTGTTCATCGCTTAGCCCGATCGCGGCAAATACTTTCTCTTGAACTTCGCGCTTGTGAATGCGGATACTACCGCCACCGATCTCTGTGCCATTTAGCACAAGGTCATAGGCAAGAGCGATCGTATTAACATCAATGGGTTGACCATCAGCAATGTCTTCAGGACGTGGGGATGTGAAAGGATGGTGCAGAGCTTCCAATCTTTTTTCATCAGCATTCCACTCAAACATTGGGAAGTTAGTGATCCAGACAAAATTGAGTTTGTCATGATCGATCAGTTCTAACTCATGACCGAGTGCTAGGCGCAAACGATAGAGTGATTCGTTAACAATCGCCTTTTCCCCAGCACCAAATAATAGGATCGTGCCTGCGGTTGCGCCTGTGCGTTCTAGCAGTTCCTTTTTAACTTCTTCGGTGATGCTATCTTTGAGTGCGCCGATGGTATCGATTACGCCCCCTTCACGCACGCGGATAAAGGCTAAGCCCTTTGCGCCATACTGTGCAACCAGATTCGATAAATCTCCACCTGGCTTGATGCGGGTATTAGAAATTGCTTCATCGCCACCGATGACGGGAAGCACTTTGATAATGCCGCCATTTGCGACAGTGTTGGCAAATACTTTAAATCCTGAATTAGCGAACAAATCAGTGACATTGACTAATTCCATCCCAAAGCGAGTATCAGGGCGATCGCAGCCATAGCGATCCATTGACTCGGAATAGGTTAAACGAGGGAAATTGCCAAGTTCCACACCTTTAACAGTTTTGAAAATATAGCGAATTAGGTTCTCATTTAGCTCGATAATTTCTTCTTGGGACATGAAGCTCATTTCCATGTCCAACTGTGTAAATTCGGGCTGGCGATCGGCGCGAAGATCTTCATCACGGAAACATCGCGCAATTTGATAATAGCGATCGCAACCACCCACCATCAACAATTGCTTAAATAACTGGGGTGACTGTGGCAGCGCGTACCATTGACCAGCATTGACACGACTTGGCACGAGGTAATCTCTTGCACCTTCAGGGGTAGAACGACAAAGAATCGGTGTTTCCACTTCCATAAAGTTATATTCATCTTCAAGGAAGCGTCGAATGGACTTCACTACTTCAAAGCGCAACTTGAGATTATTGGCTAGGCGATCGCCACGCATATCGAGATAGCGATATTTAAGACGCAATTCTTCTTTAATCGTGTCTGCTTCAGAAATTAGGAACGGTAAGGGTTTACTAACAGCATTGAGTAATTCAATCGATTCAGCATAAATCTCGACTTCCCCTGTGGCAAGTTTTGGATTAAGCGACTCATCTGGGCGTTTAGAAACTTTGCCGATAATTCGGACTACATATTCATTTCTCATTTCTCCAGCAAGTTCATAGGAGACAGGAGTGCGCTGGGGATCGCTGACGATTTGCAAGATTCCTGTGCGATCGCGCAAATCTAAAAAGATCACGCCACCATGATCCCGTCTGCGATCGATCCAACCGCACAAGCTTACTGTTTGTCCGATCTGTTCGGCATTGAGGTGACCGCAATAGTGACTACGCATCATGTTTTTCGAGAAGACTTGATTATAAAATCGTGATTTTGAACATTTTCTATGATAACCGCTAATGCGTTAGTGACTGGTATTATTCGTGATTTGCCTATGCGATCATAAAATTTTTATAAAAATATTGGCTAATTAACGAACTTATAAACCCAAAGTAGAGTTACAGCGACTCGCTGTAACTCTACTTTGGGTTTAGGTATAGATTAAAAGAACTTCAACTTTATCTCTAATGTCGTCTCTGATATATCGGTATGCTTCCGATGATTCTTCTTCTGGTTCAGGCACAATCCATTCATCAAAGCTCCTACACATCATCCATTGTTCTGGCAGTCTCACGCTCATCGTACATAGTGAGATCACAGTATCAAAGTTGTATGGATCGTAATCGCTAAGAAGTTGAGGATTATTGTCACTAATGTCGATACCAACTTCATTCATCACCCTAGCAATATATGGACTACATTGACCAAAAGCTAATCCTGCACTCGCCACAAAAATGTGTTCTCCAACAAAATCATCCATCCAAGCTTTAGCTATTTGTGCATAGGTATTGTCTTGGCAGACAAACATCACATTTTTCATTGAACACATTCTCTTTTAATTTTAAAATTGCGCACAAGATATTCACAATTTGCTACGTGAAGGTTAACATGGCTATAACTTTTGTGGCAATCTCATGACAGCAGTACCGACCGTTCGCACTCACCGATTGACAAAACAGTTTGATAATCACGTCGCGGTGAATCATCTCGATTTGCAGATCGATCGTGGTGAAGTTTATGGACTGATCGGACCAAATGGTGCAGGTAAAACAACATTGATTCGGATGCTCGCTGCTGCTGAGGAGCCAACCGCAGGCGAAATTTATATCAATGGGGCGAGGTTTTTGCGTGGTCAAAACAACCCCGAACTAAAGCGGCAATTAGGCTATTTACCTGATGATTTTCCTCTTTATGACGACCTGACGGTTTGGGATTATCTCGATTATTTTGCGCGTTTATATTTTCTAAGAGATCCACAGCGATCGCAAAGATTGTATGAAGTAATTGAACTGGTGGAGCTAGAACAAAAAAAGAATGAACTAATTGCGACGCTCTCGCGAGGTATGAAGCAACGCCTTAGCCTTGCACGAAGTATTATTCACAATCCCACTTTGTTGTTATTGGATGAGCCTGTATCGGGACTCGATCCTCTTGCTAGGGTTCAGGTTCGCAATATTATCAAGTCTCTGCAACAGCAAGGGATGACGATTCTGATTTCATCGCATATTTTGAGCGATCTTGCCGAAATCTGCACTTCGATTGGGATTATGGAGCTAGGGCATTTAGTAGAAAGCTCAAAACTACAAGCACTCTACGATCGCAGTAATCAAGACCAGCAACAATTACTAATCTCGACCTTAGGCAATCTTGAGGATTTACAAATCGCCTTAAGAAAATCGGAGAAGGTACAGGAGGTAGAAGCTTTATCAGGTGTTCCGAGTGTTCGTGTTCAGTTTATTGGCAGTATTGAAGACTGTGCTGCGCTGTTAAAGTCTTTGATAGAAGTGGGTATTCCTATTTCCAATTTCCATCGTACTCAAGAAACCCTAGAAAATATTTTCTTAAAACTAGGCTACAAACAAACCAGCTAATACCAAAGCACAAAATGGCGTAGCCATTTTGTGCTTTTACCCCCCCTACAGGGTTTGGGTTAAGTGTTGCGATACTTTTGTGAATCATTTTGTTGGGGTGCGGCGGAGCCGTACCTCAACAAAATGATTCCTAGTCTTTTGGAGAAAGCGCGATCGCTTTCGAGCTTTTGGCTATTACCTGCTCAGCCGCAGGTGCAGCCAGAGGTCTTGAGAACAAATATCCTTGTCCAAACTCACAACCTAATTTTTTTAAAATTTCCACCTGCTGCTCAGTCTCGACTCCTTCAGCAACAACACTCATATTTAAAGTATGAGCTAACATCGTAATCGTGCGTACAATTTCGATATTTTCACCTCCATCAGTCATTTGATTCACAAAAGCACGATCAATTTTGAGAATATTAATTGGAAAGCGGTGTAAATAGCTCAGGGAAGAATATCCCTGCCCAAAATCGTCAATACTTAGTTGAATGTTCCTAGCCCTCAATTGAGCCAGTTTATTGATCGTTTGCTCCCCTTGATCCATCAATGTACCTTCAGTGATTTCTAAACGGATAGAACCGCCATCAACACCAGTTTCTGCAAGAATAACATCGAGTTTATCTAACAAATCAGGTTCGCGAATCTGATGGCTAGCTAAATTAATGCTCATCTTCAAATTTGCTGCTTCAGGAAATTTTTGCATCCAAGTTTTAAGTTGTTGACAGGCTTCTTTTAATACCCAATCACCGACTGCAATAATTAATCCTGTATCTTCCGCAAGAGGAATAAACTCTATGGGAGAAATTAAACCACGTTTAGGATTCTTCCAGCGGATGAGAGCTTCAAATCCTGATAACTCGTCAGTGATTAGAGAAACTATTGGCTGATAGTAAAGCTCAAATTCTTGATGCTCAAGGGCGTAGTGCAGCTCACTCTCTAACTGCGTTAACCTCAAAGTCTGTTCATACATCTCTTGATCAAAGAGCGTATAACGTCCTTTACCCAGAGATTTGGCACGATACATAGCAATGTCAGCATCCCTCAGCAAATCAGCACAATTATCATAATCGGGCGTGCTAATCACAATACCAATACTCGCACTGGGAAAAATTGCCTCACCTTTGACGATTACGGGAGATAGAAACTTATTGAGAATGCGATCGGCTACTACTAATGCTTCTCCTACATCTTGAATATCATCAACGAGAATTGTAAATTCATCCCCCCCAAGCCTCGCAACTGTATCTATAGAGCGTAAGCAACCTTGCAAGATTTCAGCGATCGCTTGTAAAAACAGGTCGCCTACACTATGACCCAGACTATCATTAATCATTTTGAATCGATCTAAGTCAATAAAAAAGATCGCAAATAGATAATTAGAATGGCGTTTACTATATTTGATCGCATGTTCTACACGATCCATAAATAGATTGCGATTTGGTAAGCCCGTTAAGGCATCATGAGAGGCATCATGGGCAAGTAGTTCGATCGAATCAGAGAGAGCGGAATTTAGTTCTCGAAGTCTTGAAATGTACATATAGCTCTGCATCACCAGCATCGAGCCGATATAGGCAAACAATGCAGGTGCTACAGGTATCCACCAACCTGTTAGAAATAGCAAATAGCTTCCACCAATTAGCAACCCTGTACAGGAGATTACGAAACCAGTTAGAAAAATTAAACGTCTAGTCGAGAATGTCCAAATAATTGCTGCCCCAGCAATTGCCCAAGCGGCAATCCACAGCTCTTCCCAAATATCTGACCAGACTCTAAATAGAGGTCGATTATCAAGTACTGCTCCCAAAATCAGTTTAACAATATTTGCTTGAAATTCTACACCCGAAATTTGAGCAGGTGAGGTTATAAAATTGCTGCTATAGGGGGTATAAAAAACATCATTGAGGCTAGAGGCTTTTGGTCCTATCAGAACAATGCGATCGCGCATTAATTGTGGATCAATCCGATTTTCTAAAATATCTTCAAGAGACACGTGGCGAAACTTTTGAGAGGAGCCATGGTAGTTCATCAGAACTTGATATCCACCAGCATCAACGTGAATATATCCACCATCAGTTTTTTCTAAAGGATAGAAAATCGTTTTACCCAGTTGTAAATATCTGGATTCTGAAGGTGGTGGTTCTATACCTTGAGCTTTTAGATATTTAAGTGCGATCGCTAAACCGAGGCTTGGCAATCCTTCATTCCCTTCAGGCATTGGATACAGTAAAGCACGGCGAAGCCTTCCGTCAGGGTCGATAATTATGTCATTTGCGGATACTTGCCCTAAAGCCTTTAAAGTCGGTGGTGGATTAATTACTGGACTAAAGCGATCTCCAATACTTTTTTCGATGCCAATCAAATTGGGAGTGGTTTTGAATACCTCCTCTAAATCTGCGTAGCCATCACCCACAGGAATGTCTCGATATAGATCTAAGCCAATAACTTTGGGCTTTTGATCGCGTATTTTACGCAAAATTTGGGCAAGTACATGGTCAGATACAGGCCATTCCCCCACGTAACGAATGTCAGACTCTTGTACTCCAACAATAATAATCCTTTCGTCCACTGGCTCCGCAGGACGCAGTTGAATAAATAGATCGAAGGCTGCCCATTCACTAGGCTGTAACCAACCTAGCCAGCGCAACCCAAATATTAACAAGTAGATACTGCCACTAGACAGGAAAAAACCTCCCCACTGCTGGAACCTAAGTGGTAATTTTTCCCAACTAGACTTTAAAGTTTTAATAGCGATCATTTAAAGAAGTTTAGTTGAACTTGCTTCGTTCAGCCTAACTTATTGTTGTAATTTCTAAAGAAGCTACAAGCTAAGGTCAGGTCAGGGTCGCTAAGTTTTAATACCGATCAAATCGCTTTAATACTACCAAATTAATGCTTTGATGTATGCAAGCTCTTTGTCGTATGCGAACGTAAGTTGAAGCTAATTTTCAACCGATCAAACAAAAAAAGAAGGACATGCTTATGAGCATGTCCTTCTTTTTTTGAAATTAAGCATTATGGCGGTATCTCTTTATTTATTGATGAACTAACCTAATAAAACTACAGTATGGATTGTAGTATTGACTAAGTTGTAGTTGACGCTACAGCTATCTCTAAAAAGAGTTAAAAGACTTAGTCAAATAAGCACGAAGAAAAGATTTACAAAATAGAATTTTGTAAAAGCAGTGTCTGAGATGATGTGTACACAACATTCATATGTAGGCGAGAGCCTCCACCTTGAGTGCGTTGCGGTTTAGGACGATCAGTTGGAGTAAATCCAGCTTGACCATTTGCCAAAGCAATTTCTGGTTGACCGACAGTAAGCATTATTCCCCCGATGAAGGCAACCGAAGCTGGCAGAATATCTTTGTATGACTTCAACAACATATAAATTCTGGCTCTTGAGCTACATATCAGATAGTACCTGATTTATGGGGAAAAGATTACTTTATATAACCTTTTGATAACTTTTTTGGGCTCAAAAAAGTTTTTGCGATGTTAGCGCACTCAAATAATAAGCTAATATTCATATTTATAATCTTGGAGAAGCTCTTAACGGCGAGGTGCTTCAAGCCAAACAAGGATCTTATCTACGTAATAATCATCTTTTTTTGATGTAAGTAATTTGGAACAATCTGTAATACTTTGGAAATATATCTGAATAGTTTCTGATTATGCAAAACAAAAAAGAACCTAGTAATCAAAGCTGGGTTCTTTTTTGTTTAATGGGCGCTGAGGGACTCGAACCCCCGACATTCTCGGTGTAAACGAGACGCTCTACCAACTGAGCTAAGCGCCCTCTCTTGGTCTGTTTTTTTGACCTCACTAAATATAGCAGATAGCGATCGCATTTAGTCAACTATTTTGCGAAAAAACACTTACGGAGCTAAGATGTGGGGCGCATTGCGCCCCACATCTTAGCTCTACTCGACCAGCTTACGAGCAATTTTATTAGTACGTTCAATCAGCATTGGTAAATCAAGTGTGGTTAACTGACCGCGATCAACGACCTTCCGACCATTGATAAAGCTGTAGTCCACTGATGGCACTGGACAAAATATTAAAGCTGCAACTAGATCATGATGTGCGCCTGCAAATTGCGATCGCTCAATATCGATCGCGATAAAATCCGCCGCCATATTAGGTGCGATCGCGCCAATATCGTCTCTACCCAAAACCTTAGCGCCACCCAATGTAGCAACCTCCAAAATCTCCCTAGCACTCATGGATGTGGGATCACACTCATTCACCCGTGCTAATAAAAAAGCTGTACGAGCTTCTTGTAAAAGATTGCCAGTATCGTTTGAAGCAGAGCCATCTACACCCAAGCCCACTGGCACACCTTGATTCAGCATTTTCCTGATTGGAGCAATGCCACTACCAAGACGAGTATTGCTGCAAGGGCAATGTGCTACACCTGTCCCTGTGCGGGCAAATTGTGCGATCGAGTCATCACTCAGCTTTACACAATGGGCGTGCCAGACATCATCACCTAGCCAGCCAACAGACTCAGCATAGTCTCCAGGTATTTTGCCGAATTTGGCGAGGCTATAGTCTACATCCGATTTATTCTCGGCTAGATGCGTATGCAATCTCACACTGGTATACGA
The DNA here is from genome assembly GCA_023336205.1 of Pseudanabaena sp. Salubria-1. Lineage (GTDB taxonomy): Bacteria > Cyanobacteriota > Cyanobacteriia > Pseudanabaenales > Pseudanabaenaceae > Pseudanabaena. The sequence continues at coordinate 195,486 of JALQCR010000004.1, read as the reverse complement.
TCGCGCCATTTTTGCTGACTCGATCATCAAGTCTGGGGAAACAGAGAATGGAGAGCATGGAGCTAAAGTCATCCGTAACATGGCAAAGCGCGAAGGATCATGATATTCCTCGATCAGTCTTTGCGAGTCTTTGAGAATATCAACTTCCTTCTCAACTAAAGCATCGGGAGGAAGCCCACCTTGGCTTTCGCCGACGCTCATACTACCTCGACTAGCATGAAATCGCATTCCAATTTCCTGTATTGCGGCAATCTCATCGTCCAGTTTGCAATCATTAGGATAGATATAGAGATGATCGCTCGCTGTTGTACAACCAGACAGAATTAGTTCAGCGGCTGCCATCTGAGCGCTGATATAAATACTTTCAGACGTGAGCCTTCCCCAAATAGGATAAAGAGCCTGCAACCAATTAAACAAAGTGCAATCTTGGGCGGCGGGGATAACTTTGGTGAGAACTTGATAAAAATGATGATGGGTATTAACTAATCCTGGGAGAACAATATGTTTGCCCTGTAAATCCAGCACCTCATCGGCAGTTTGAGGTAGTTCGTTGGTGAGTCCCACCTGCTCAATCACATTATCTCTGACAAATATAGATGCATTATGGAGTTCGCGGCGATCGCGATCCATGGTGACTAAGGTATGGATATTTTTGACTAGCAGTGTGGGCATGGATTTAGCTAAAATTCAGAATGTGAGTTTTTTGTCAGAGCAAAGTGCTGGGAACTGACCTTTGATTTCTACCCTACAGTCTAGTAATTAATTGTCATCGTTGTAACCTATGGACTAATACTAAAACACAAAATGGCGTAGCCATTTTGTGTTTTAAAACCCTTATAGGGTTTGGTTTTTAATTCACAAAAGTGTAGCCACACTTTCGTGAATTGGTATAACGATAAAATAAAGAACCAATTTTTGGTGGCGCGGCGAAGCCGCGCCACCAAAAATTGGTTCTTTATTAACAGGTTAAACTTTACTCCTTATATATTTCAGGAAATTGTTTTCTTAACTGGGCAAGTTTTGGAAGATCATGAGCAACTACATAGGGATAGTTAGGATTATGAACAATAAAATCTTGGTGGTAATCCTCTGCTGCATAAAAACTCTCTAAAGGAGCTAACTGAGTCACCACAGGTTTAGAAAAACTTTTAGTTTGGTTGAGTCGGTCAATATAGGCTGCTGCGAGCTGCTGTTGCTCACTATTGGTGAAAAATATAGCCGAACGATATTGAGTACCGTGATCTGGTCCTTGCCGATTTAGTTGGGTTGGGTCATGTGCTACATAAAAGTAGATTTCAAGCAGCTTTTCATAGGATATTTGGGAAGGGTCATAGGTAATTCGGATGGATTCAGCATGTCCCGTTCGTCCAGAACCGACAGCTTCATAATTAGCTGTTGCGGCACTGCCTCCAGAATAACCAGAAACGACATTGGACACTCCTTTTAGATGCTCAAACACTGCCTCAGTTCCCCAAAAACATCCTCCTGCAAATACGGCTGTCTTCATTCCATTCTGATTGATAGTTGGCATAGCAGTAGAAATTTGATTTGATCTAGACTCGGTGTTAATCGCCTTTACAGAAAAAAGAGAGTTTAGAAATAAAGTTGCGATCGCGAGGCTACCAACAATACCGCCACAAACATATAAATTAGGTAGTCCTAAAAAGGAAAGGATGTAGGAAAATATCCAGATAGTTGATACAAAGTAAAGTAATGTCAGAAGCAAGGCCATCCTGTCCATCCTGCCAGTCCGTATCCGTTGTAAAAAACGGCAGTACACGACATGGAAAACAAAATTATAAATGTCGGGACTGTGGTCGTCAATTTGTAGAAAATCCACAGTGGCAGAGAGTTTCAGAGCGTACCCAAGACACTTATGACCTTCTTGAGAAACTACTACTAGAAAAAATCCCACTAGCTGGAATTGCCAGAGTCCTCAAGGTGTCAGAGAGATGGTTGCAAAGTTACGTCAATCATAAATATGAAAACGTTCCTCAGCAGGTGGAGGTAGAACCAAAACCAAAACGCCGTTTGACCATACAGATGGATGAATTGTGGTCTTTTGTGGACGACAAAGGCAATAAACAGTGGGTATGGCTTGCCATTGATGCCGAGACTCGTGAAATTGTCGGTTGTTATATAGGCGATCGCACTGGTGAATCAGCTCAGAAGTTATGGGAATCGTTGCCTAGCGTCTATCGCCAATGTGCGGTTATTTATACTGACTTCTATTCGTCTTATCCAGTTGTCCTGCCCAGCAAACGTCATAGGGCTGTCGGGAAAGAAACGGGAAAGACCAACTATATTGAGAGATTCAACTGTACGTTACGTCAACGAGTATCAAGACTAGTTAGAAAGACCTTATCTTTTTCTAAGAAATTGGAAAATCACATTGGAGCCATTTGGAATTTTATTCATCATTACAACGATTCTTTACCTCCGTGTGCGTCCTTTCCTTTTTAGGACTACCATAAATTTCGCTGAAACATATTCATAGACTCTCCATGAAACTATCTAAACTATTGGAACTTTAACTTTATGCATTGTTATAAATAGTACGGAGAGCGATCGCAATTGGATGAATTTAGATGCACGTAAGTTTTTCTCCGAATATACAGCGCTTTGTGCTCAGTCAGAAGCACGCTTAGACATGCGACAAAACTTCCTCTAACTGAGCAAAGTCGATGGGCTTTCCGATATATGCATCCATCCCTAATGCGGCAAATTCTTCTTGCTCTTCTTGAGCAGACACAGCGACGATGTAAGGACGGGATGCTTGATCCCATTCAGCGACAATTCTTTTTGTGGCTTCGATTCCATTTAGTACAGGCATTTGGATGTCCATCAAAATTACATCGTAGGGTTTCTCTCTCAACATAGCTATTGCCTCCAATCCATTATTAGCAATGTTAGCCTCATGTCCCCAGCTCTCCAGAAGTATCTTGAGCATCATTTGGTTATAGTCCATATCCTCAGCAATGAGAATACTCAAGGGCTTAACTGGTGCTGATATTAATTTATTCTGAACCTCGATCGCTACATCTTTGATCGCATTCTCAGCTTTTGGTAATAGTAGGGCGATCGCTTCTGTTGCTGGGTTAATCAGGGCTTGTGGTTGATTTCCTAATATGTCCAATTCAAAGCTAAAGGTACTACCCACATTGACTTCGCTGATGACCTTGATTTCACCGCCCATATTTTGGACTAGATTTTGGCTGATTGCCAAGCCTAAACCAGCACCTTGTGTTCTCATTTCAGATTTGCCAGCTTGTTCAAAGGGTAAGAATATCTTCTCTATCTCGGCGGCGGACATGCCTGTACCTGTATCGGCGATCGCAAACTGGATTTGTTGATTAGAGCTAGTTGATTGAATGAGCGTGACCGAAAAAGTGATTGTCCCAGTCTCAGTGAACTTAATTGCATTGCTAAGTAGATTGAGCAAGACTTGCCTTAATCGTTTTTCGTCTGCATAGATGGTTTCAGGAAGGTCAGGTGCAAACTGTTTTGTAAAGGTGAGGTTTTTCTCCCTAGCCTTGAAATCAACCATCGCTACTGTGACTTCCAAGAAATTAGATAGAGACAAAAGATTTGGATTGATTTCTATTTTTCTTGCTTCGATCCTAGAGATATCGAGCAGATCTTCAATTAGTGACAGCAAATGTTCACTAGACTGCAAAATAATTCCTAGATATTCCTGAGCTTCAACATCTAGATGTGGATTATATAGGAGAATTTGGGAAAAGCCCATGATCGCATTGAGAGGCGTGCGTAATTCATGGCTCATATTGCCCAAGAACACACTCTTTGAGCGATTTGCGCGTTCATAAGCAGCCATTGCTGCCGACAATTCTTGATTTTTAGTAACTAGTTGCAGCTTTTGGAGATTGCGTTCAGTGATATCTTCGATCGCAATCAAAATCATCTGTCCGACATTACCTTGCTCAATCCGACAAGCGTTGAGCAACATCGTGCGCCGCCCCAGATGAGCAAAGTCTTGAGTAAGTTCATAATCTTGAACGGAAATATCTAACAGAAGAATGTCATTAAGCAGCGATCGCAGTTTGGGAATATCCCAATCTCCATTCCCCAGCGCGAAAACCGACTGCTGTTCAGTTTGGTGAGGATACATTTGGAAGATTTGATAAAAGGCACGATTTGCCGTAATCACTTCTAGAGCGGCATTTAGCACCATCAAGGGCTGATGTAAGGTGTCCACGATCGCTGTGGCATAATTGCGTGCTGCTTCTAACTCCATCGCATTGCGTTTAAGCTGATCGATATCAATTAGACTAATCACTACTCCATCAATATGATTGTCAGTAGTTCGATAGGGACGGATTCTCAAGCTAAACCAATTACCTAAATGATCCTGAACATCCTGTTCATAGGGAATCAGCGTATCAATTACCGATGTCACCAAGTCTCTGATATGCTGCACATCAAGGTTAATCTGAATGTCGCTAAAGGGTCGCCCCACATCACTCGGAATCAGATTAAATGCTTGCTCCGCCAATGGAGTAAAGCGTCTAATTCTCAAATCGCCTGACAACATCAAAATGGGGATATTCACACTGCTGAGCAGATTTTGCATATCGTTGTTGACTTGATGCAACTGGATATTGCGACTGCGTAATTCATCATTAATCGTGCCTAACTCTTCATTAGTGGCTTGGATTTCTTCTTTAGCAGTTTCCAATTCTTCATTGGTACTTTGTAATTCCTCATTACTTGATAAGATCTCTTCACCAGCGACCTTGAGATCTTGGTTATTCGCTTCTTGAGCGTCAATGATTGATCGCAAATATTCTTTAGTTTTTTCTAACTCATGGGTAAGCCGCGCCACTTCTACATTCGTATCCGTCTTAATTGCTCGTTCTTTGCGGGACTTGGCGAGTGAGCTTACGGCGGCAGGTGCTAGCAACATTGGCGCTGGACGACCCTCAAATAGCACTAAAAAGCATTGCTCCCCATTGGCTCTTAAAGGAATTACATCTAACTTAACGAGCACTCCTTTCGACATCTCAATGCCATCTTTGATGATCGGCAAATCTTGATCTCTAGCGTTATAAATTGCCGATCGCAAATCTAGGCGCAATTCTAACCGAGCCATCTTGAGCAAATTTAGACTCGCTTTACCAGGAGATGGCTCTAAATAGGGACTAGTCTGTCCTCGAAACTGCAAAATCTCTAGATCAGAGTTAATGATCACACCCGCAGGCGCGTATCGACTTAAAATCACCTGATCAGCCAGTAGTTCTAAGTTTGTTTCCTCAGTCTTTTCAATGCGGGGTTCCCGATTTACTAGCTCACTCATCTGTCGGCTTTTTATGAAGTTAAAATTCATTCTTGATGTTGTAATTTTACCTTTATAAATGCGATTCTTCTTATCCACTAGCTCAAACAAGTCTACCGCATTGCCAATTCCTTCAGAACTTCCCAACATCAAAAAGCCATTGGCATTAAGTGCATAGTGAAAAATTGGCATCACTTTCTTTTGAAGCACTGGTTCTAGATAAATCAGCATATTGCGGCAGCTAATCAGATCTAATCTCGAAAACGGAGGATCACTAGTTAAATTTTGTCGAGCAAATATACATAATTCCCTAACCAATTTACTAATCTGATAGCCCCCATCTGCGGGTATAAAAAAGCGCCGCAACCTCTCTGGCGAGACATCAAGCAGCAAATTATGATGATAAACTCCAGCCCTTGCTGTTTCGATCGCCTGTTCGCTAATATCCGTCGCAAAGATCTGAATGGCAGGCTTAATCGGGTAATCATCTAGAAATTCCAATAAGCTAATTGCGATCGAATAAACTTCTTCGCCCGTCGCACAGCCTGCCACCCAAATCCGAATTGGTAAATCCAGCGATTTATTTTCACTAATAATAGGAAATACTAATTTCTGCAAAGATTCAAACGATTCGGGATCGCGAAAGAAACTAGTCACATTAATCAAAAGGTCATTGTATAATTTCTCAATTTCACTGGGATGTGCTTGCAAATAGGTGGCATAGTCTTCCACTTTTTGGAGATCCAGCAAACCCATTCGCCGCATCATCCTCCGTCTGATTGTCCCTTTCTTGTAATGGCGAAAGTCGGCTCCTGTCGATCTCTGCAATAGTTCAAAAATAATTGATAAAGCCGCGACACTTTCTGCTGTTTCTGTAAAAACTAACGCCGATTTATCCTCAGCTTCATAGAGAGTAATTGCAGTACTTATTGCTTCATCTTGGTCATTTTTGCTGATATTTACTAGCTCTGCGGCAATCTCCGCAGGCGATAACACAAAATCCACATAACCCGATGCGATCGCAATCATCGGCATGGTGGGAAATTCGGCTGAGGCAAGGTCTTGAGCAAAGGTGATTCCACCCGCTTTCTTAATTGCGCCGATACCTGCCGTACCATCTTCATTGCTCCCTGATAAAATCACAGCGATCGCTTTTTCTCTGCGATCGGCGGCAAGGGAACTAAAGAATTCATTGATTACCATATATTTGCCTTTGACCCGATGGCGCGGTTCGAGCCTCAAGATGCCCTGCTCCAGAGTCATCGAAGTATTCGGTGGAATTATATACACCGAATTTGGCATAATTCTCATGCCTTCTCTTGCTTGATTGACAGGCATCTTTGTAGAACGCCGTAAGATCTCACTTAACTGGCTATCATGTTGCGGAGCTAAATGCTGAAGCAGCACAAAGCCCATACCAGTATCCACTGGTAAACCTTCGAGAATTTGTGTAAATACTTCTAATCCGCCTGCTGATGCACCGATGGCGACGATTGCTGAGCATTCTTGTAGCGCTTGTTCAGATTCTGAAAAATCCTTCGATTCTGAATCAGGCATGACTAGCTTCCTATGGATTTATGACATATCCTCAATATTATCAATGTTGTGATGAAGTTAAGAGTAAAGTCCTAGATTCATTACAGAATCTCAGTAATATAGTTGTTTTCAGATGACCACTGTACAGAAACAACGAAAAATGTAGGGGCAATTCATGAATTGCCCCTACATTTTTTGTGCCACACTCAACTGAAAACCGCTATACCAATTAGCAGCCTGCCGGAGAAACCAAAAATCCTTCTTGTAGGATGTGTTAGAGTAACGCACCATCAACAGCCCTGCACTCAAGTGCGGGCTAAGAGCTAAAACCAGTTGAAACGGGTTAATTTAGACTTATTCTTCAGTCGGTTTCAACCGACTTGAGCTTTCAGCCCGCACTTGAGTGCAGGGCTGCGTAACCTACACTGCGATCGCAGCAGCTTTAGTAGTACCGAGAGATTCCATTACCAATTCGGCAAGGTCATTGATAAAAACTGGATGGCTATTTAATGCAGGAACGCGATCGAAGTTATGAATACCAGCTTCTTCAGCAACTTCTCGATATTCAATATCGATTTCTTGCAAAGTCTCAATATGCTCAGACACAAAACTGATTGGCACAACCAAAAGATCATTAACCCCGCGCTTGGCTAAGTTCTTAATTGCTTCCTCAGTGTAAGGTTGCAGCCACTCAACGGGGCCAACACGGCTCTGGTAAGCGAGAGTATGGGCGTTATAACATTGATAATCGCGACGAAGAGCTTTCATAATCCCATCAACACAGTTTTCCATTTCAGATTGATAAGGATCGCCGTATTTAGTCACATACTTCACTGGCACACCATGAGCGCTGAAGAAAATATGCACATTCTCAGGTTCTGCAAAAGATTGTAATTTAGTATTGATCAGGTCATTCATTGCCCGAATATAGCCAGTGCGATCGTACCAAGACTGGATTGTGATTTTTTCGATCGCTTGCAGTTCAGGATCATTTTCCCAAAGCGTATCGAGTTGCTTGATGCTCGAACCACTAGTACTGATCGAATATTGAGGATATAAAGGCAACACCACAAGACGAGTAATCCCATCCTGTTTAATTTGAGCGAGCACTTCTTCGGTATAGGGAGCCCAGTAGCGCATTGCTACATAAACCTTTGCCTCAATTCCATTACGCTGCAAAACGTTCTCAATATTCTCGCCTTGCTCTTTGGTAATCTGGAGCAATGGTGAACCGCCGCCAATCATACGGTAATTTTCTTGACTGATCGGAGCGCGACTAGCGGCAATCAGTGAGGCGATCGGCTTTTGTAAAAAGGGAAATGGGAGGCGAATGATTTCTGGATCGGCGAATAAATTGTACAAGAAAAGATAGACATCATCTAACTTTTCAGGGCCTCCTAAATTTAATAGTATTACTCCAACGCGACCAGACATAAAACAATTTCCTAAATTTGATAAGTTAATGGTTTGGTTAATTATGAGTGACGCAAAGTCATACCCATACCGAATGAATAAATGGAATTTTTATTAAGTGAAGTTTTAAAACTCTTTCTAAATCTTAGTCTAAGTTATAGGTAAGTATAAGCTTTTGTTTTTGACTAACTGTTCGTAAGGTAGGCTGTCGCAGAGTATCACCCTACTGCGATCGCTTATCTAACCATTGCTTCACACAAGATTCCAATAGATCGATGTCCAATGGCTTTGTCAGATAATCATCACAACCTGAGGCGATCGCAGATTCTTTGTCCCCCTTCATCGCATGAGCAGTTACCGCAATAATTGGGATCTGTGAAGTGCGATCGCTAGCTTTGAGTTGTCTAGCAACTTCCCAGCCATCTACTTCTGGCAAAGATAAATCCAGCAAAATCAGATCGGGATAATTAGTTTCTAGCCAATCTAGAGCGGCTTGACCATCTTGGATGCAAGTGACGCGGTAGCCTGAATCTTGAAACACCTGCTCCACCAAAACTTGGTTATCAGGTGCATCTTCGACCACTAAGATTAGCGGTGGGCTTTTAGGTGCGGGCATAGGTACTGAGCGGTTCTTTAATAAACTTGATATAGAGATGTTTAAAGGTCGATCTCAAAACTCTGGGCATTCCAAAGTCGATCGCCATCATCGTTTCAGGTAGTTTCCAATCTTTGCTTTGCAAATTAGCGATCGGATCGCCGATGATGTCAATAGCATCAAGATCACTGCAAAGCCCTGTGCGTATAGCGGCGGCAACCGTTGGCACATCGAGAGGCTTAACTCCGAGGATCTCCACCATAACGCGATCTAGCGCAAATACGTCACAGGAAGCAGCTAAAACCCCTAAATCTTTTGGCTCACCAGCGCTAGGTCCGTTGCCTTCGTGTCCGACGATACCATCAAGGATCGTCAATTCAGGATTGATCGCTCTCGCTGTCTCAATTAGCATCTGCGCAAATCTTTCGACATCTTTACCTGCTTCCATATGCCACCAAGCTTTCATTTTGCCTGGTACACAGCCAAAGAGATTTTTGACTCCCAGAGTCAGGGTTAGTTGCATATGTGACTTCACCTTAGGCAAGTTAATCACTACATCTGCATCCATTGCCTCTTTACTCAGCCGCAAATGTTGTAGCTCACCCTCGCCTTCAGTTTCGTAACGTTTACCATGAAATTCGACGATTGGGATTCCTAGTTCTTCAGCAAAAGGTAACAAGCCATTTGCCTTGGCTATGCCTTTGGCACTACCAAAAGCAGGACTATCTCCTAAAAAGGGCTTACCCCCAGCATCCTGCACCATTTTGGCGACACAATACACCAGTTCAGGGCGGGTAGTACATTCTTTGGTAGGACGTGATCCTGTCAGTAGGTTGGGTTTGAGGAGAACGCGATCGCCTGCTTTGACGATGCTAGACATACCTCCTAGGGGTGCAAGTACTGCCTCTAGGGCTTGCATTAATGATGCTGTTTCGTAGCTAGAGGTATGTAGGAGACTGACGATTGGTTTCATTGTTTCTAGAAGGTGGTAGGTCAGCGAACTACTTAAAATATAGCCTAGAAGCCAGTCGGAGAAACATGATTTATTGCCAATTTGCTACGAAGGCTTAGGTGATTTCTCGTTTAAAATTTACCCCACCCTAACCCTCCCCTTGCAAAGGGGAGGGAACAAGATTTCTAGTTTTCCCCCTTTGCAAGGGGGAATTAAAGGGGGTAATTCCAACTTTCATCAAGATGATGGGAGATTCTTTACGAGAAATGTCCTTAAATGGTTTCTTAAATAACCTCATTTACAGGGAAGCGATCGATCATATGTGCAGCCTGCTTGGCTGATGAATAGATTTGAGAGGGCAAATTCGGTACATGGGGAATTTGATATAGCAAATCAATCGTACGGCGCATCAAACGGACAATATCGCCCTCATCAAGATTCGTGTTTTGACATAGCTCTGACCATTCCATTCCCAACGCCCATTGTTCCACTAATCCTGTCAACTCATAGTCCAGCCATGCAGGAATATCGACTAAATGACGGCGTTGAACTGGCATTAATTCTCGACGGACTTCGCGCAAACCATCGAGGGCATCTTCTACCGTTGGCGATAATCCGAACTTGATCCAGTTATCAGGACGACTGTTTTCGCTGACGATCGCAGCACAGACGGTGGCGAGGTGATGAGGCGCGAGGTTATCCAACTCGCCTGACATTAGACATAGCGCCAACCATAGTTCATTTTCACCACGCAGCGCCGCTACGACCTTGCCTTTATCGGTGGGTTCAGTATCTTCAAGACATCCGTAGAATTGCAAGATATTGACTAAACTCATAAATTCTTGCCAATGTCTTTGTCGGCGCTCATTGACCACCTTTTGCTGAAACTCGATCTGACGCTGCAATTGTTCGAGCCGATTAACTTTTTTGAAAACAGCACCGCGATCGGTCATTTTTGAGACAGGATGTTGATTCATCTCAGACTCGATCGCAATTACTCGCGACTGTTGTTTAATTACTTCAGGAGCTAACTCTGGATCGGGTAATGGTGTGATTTTTTGGGCGATCGCAAAGCTGGTTTCATCACCATCAATCGACTGCCCTGGGCGCAATGGCAGCTTCGCAGGATATTCAATGTCCCCATCAAGCAACAAATCAGTACCAACGCGCACAATATCTTTATAACCAACCGTATACCAGCGATTATCGCGACCAAGACAGACAAACCAAGGAAACTGTCCAGAGCCTTGCACTTTTGCCGCGAGCACTGTATGCACAATCAAGCCTTTATTAGTACGGATCGTAAGCGGTGAGCCTGACAATAAATAAGGCGCGTAGGAAGCCAAATCATTTAAACGCATCTCTTCCGCTTGCTGTGCGAGCATTTTTAGGAGGCGCTTTTCTTCACGGAGGCGATCGCGCAATTTGTCATAGACTTCCAATTGCTTCAAATCGATATTGGCAAGATCTTTCTCTAACTTAGCGATTTGCTCGATGACTAATTCGAGATTTTGGATTTGTGGCGCAAGATTAAGATCGGCAAGATATTGCCCAAAGCTTCGCTCCACCAAATCTCTAGCTTGATCAAGGGAATGGGTTTGCAACAAATTCATGACCATTCCGTAACTCGGCGCAAATTGACTAACCAGAGGATCGGCTCCAGATGTGGCGAGATGCGCAGCTTCTTTAGCCCCTTCAAAGGGAGTCTGCACAGTCACGACATAGCCAACTTCATCCATGCCTCGTCTTCCTGCCCTTCCTGCCATTTGCAGAAATTCCGAAGCATTGAGCAATCGATGTCCGCGATCGGTACGCTTGGAAATGCTAGAGATCACCGTAGTTCTTGCAGGCATGTTAATTCCTGCCGCAAGAGTTTCCGTTGCGAATACGACTTTGATTAAGCCTTGTTGGAAGAGCTCCTCAACAAAGCCCTTCCATGCAGGTAAAATCCCTGCGTGATGGGCGGCAATGCCACGATAAAGAGCATCAATATGTGTAGGTTTACCAATCTCAGGATTTGCAGCCACAAAGGCATCAATTTGCGGTTTCAACCTCAGAGCTTCGGTCGGACTAACGAGAGAGACATTACCTAAGTCCGTGACCGACTTATCGCAACCTCGACGACTGAAGATAAAGTAAATCGCTGGTAGCATATCGCGCTGGCGCAGATGGGAAATTACAGCCCCAATCGAAGGAACGATTTTATGTCTTTCTTCTTTTGATGGCGGCTTATTAGTAAGCGGTTTCAGTCGCGGATTAATCTTCTCATTAGAGCTATCTAGTAATGGGAAAAAGCCTTTGTTATTACAGAAGGAATGCTCAAGAGGCACAGGACGAAAATCAGAATAGATTAACTCGGTGTCGCCATGTACTTTGTGAATCCAATCAGTGAGCTGCTGGCTATTTGCCACGGTTGCCGAGAGTGCAACTAGCTGCACTCCCGCAGGACAATACACAATCGACTCTTCCCATACTGTTCCCCGTTGGCGATCGTTCATGTAGTGACATTCATCTAGCACCACCACTTCCACATCTGTCAACGAAGTACCGACTTCACCAATAGGCGTGCCATAGAGCATATTCCGAAAAATCTCGGTAGTCATCACCAAGATCGGTGCATCACGATTTACCGAGGTATCACCCGTAAGTAATCCCACATTATCATCGCCAAACTGCTGCCGAAAGTCCCGCAATTTCTGATTAGAAAGCGCCTTAAGGGGAGTGGTATAGAAAACGCGGCGATTACCTGCTAAAGCTGCATGGATCGCATATTCGCCTATTAAAGTTTTGCCTGAACCAGTTGGCGCACAAACAACGACCGACTTCCCAGCTTGCAATGCGGCGATCGCCTGTAATTGAAACGGGTCAAGTTCAAAGGGATATAATTCTTGTGGGTCTATTGCTTGCACGCAGGTCTGCCTGAGTAAATATACTTAAAATTAGATTGGATTAGACTAGCAAATGTGATGAAATGCTGGTTTGATCTCTAATATTAGCCTATTGCAACGGGTTGCGAGAATAACCATGCGGCGATCCAATAATTCTCATTATAAAAATCAGTTTTGAGGCAAGTCCGCCGTTGGCGGACTTGCCTCAAAACTGATTTTAGAGATTTCAATGCCTTTGGCGTTGAAATCTCTAAAATCAGTTTCATAAATGGCTAGTAGAAATCGCTACTTCAAAGATCTATCCAGTCACAATCTCACCTAATTAGAACTAATAGCTAGAGCCGAAATACACAGCAGCATCCATGCGGATTGGATGCACTCAATTGGCTTAACCATTAGACCTAGATCCTCAGCAGATAGGAAGTTTTGCGTTCTCGACGATTGAGGACAGGAATCTATTGATTGATAACAGTTGCTATTTCATTACTCTAAATTGTTTTGACCATTTCGGAGCGCAAAATGGTCAAAACAGAACTGCCCAAACTATTCTAAGATTTGTCTAATCACAGAACATTGGAGGTCTTAGTGTCAGAGTCTTTATTCGATCAGGCAAGTGAACGGCTGGCGGCGGCGATCGCCCATGTAAATATTTCTGAAGATGCGATCGAGCGACTCAAATCGCCGAAAGCGAGTTTGCAAGTTTCTATTCCTGTGCGAATGGATGATGGAACCTTGAAGGTCTTTCAAGGTTATCGCGTGCGCTACAACGATTTGCGGGGACCAACCAAGGGAGGAATTCGCTTTCATCCTAATGTAAACATGGATGAAGTGACATCTTTAGCATTTTGGATGACCTTTAAATGTGCGGCTGTAAATTTGCCTTTTGGCGGTGCTAAGGGTGGAGTTGCTGTCGATCCAAAGCAATTATCCAAGTTTGAATTAGAACGTCTCAGTCGCGGATATATCAATGCGATCGCAGATTTTATGGGCGCAGATGTGGATATTCCTGCGCCCGATGTGCAGACTAACGCAACGATTATGGGATGGATGGTGGACGAATATAGCAATATTCAACGACGGCTTTGTCCTGCGGCGATTACTGGTAAGCCAATCGCTATGGGTGGTAGTCTTGGTCGAGAAACAGCGACGGGGTTGGGAGCATTTTTTGCGATCGAGACTTTGCTGCCATTGTTAAAAATGCAGCGCGAACAAACAACAGTAGCAGTGCAGGGATTAGGGAATGTAGGCGCTGCGATCGCTGACTTATTGAGTAAGGCAGGCTACAAGGTTCTAGCGGTAAGCGATTCTAAGGGGGGCATTTATGCAAAACAAGGGCTAGACGTACCGAGCATCATCAGTTACAAAAATTCGACTCGCAGTTTTCAGGCAGTGTACTGCGAGGATTCAGTATGTAATATCGTTGAACATCAAACGATTACCAATGAAGAATTGCTCAAACTTGATGTCGATATTTTGATTCCTGCGGCGCTAGAGAATCAAATCACTGAACACAATGCTCACGAGATCCGCGCTAAATATATTTTCGAGATCGCGAATGGTCCAGTCACGCCTGCGGCGGATGCAATTTTAGAAAAACGCGGAATCATGGTTTTTCCTGATATTCTCGTGAATGCGGGTGGTGTTACTGTTAGTTATTTTGAATGGGTACAAAATCGTAGCGGCTTATATTGGACACTTGAGGAGGTAAACGATCGCCTCAAACACAGCATGATTGCCGAAACTCTAAGGATCTGGAAAATTGCCGACCAAAAGCAAATCTCTATGCGAACAGCCGCCTATGTCCATGCCTTAGCGAGACTAAGTGAAGCGATCGACGCTAAAGGTACAAGGGCTTATTACGCGCAATAAAAAACCAAGCAAAACCCAAAAAACTACACCGCCCGCGCAGCGGGCGGTGTAGTTTTTTGGGTTTTAATTTTATCGAGATATAAAAAATGTTGCGAAGCAACTTTTTTTGTTTTCGCGATCGCTTCGGTTATCCGAAGCTTGTAATCTCAACAGTCGGGTAATATATACTTGTAGTCCAAAATCGTATTAAATATCACGTTTGGCGCATCCCCTGTTTTAACTGCATTCGGTAGCTATGTTTAACTTAAAAAACCTGATTGGCGATCCTAATAAGCGTAAGCTTGACAAACTCCGTCCCGAAGTGGCTCTCATTAACTCCCTAGCCCCAGAGTTAGCGGTGCTAAGCGATCGCGAATTGCAAGGAAAAACAGGAGAGTTTAAACAGCGCCTCGAAAAAGGAGAACCACTTGACGAACTACTCCCTGAAGCCTTTGCTGTTGTCCGTGAGGCAGCCACCCGCGTTTTAGGGCTGCGCCATTATGATGTGCAGATGCTCGGCGGCATGATCCTGCATCGTGGTGAAATTGCCGAAATGAAGACAGGAGAAGGCAAAACTCTCGTTGCTACCTTGCCCAGCTACCTTAACGCCCTTTCAGGTAAAGGCGTGCATGTAGTCACCGTAAACGACTACCTCGCTCGTCGGGACGCAGAGTGGATGGGGCAAGTACACCGCTTTCTGGGTATGTCAGTGGGCTTGATCCAAAACTCTATGGAGCCAATCGAGCGCCGCAAAAATTACGGCTGTGATATCACCTATGCCACTAACAGCGAACTAGGTTTTGATTATTTACGCGACAACATGGCGACTAGCATCGAAGAAGTGGTGCAGCGCCCCTTTAACTTTTGTGTAATTGATGAAGTTGACTCGATCTTGATTGATGAAGCACGAACACCCCTAATTATTTCGGGTATGGTCGAGCGTCCAACCGAGAAATATTTAGGTGCAGTCACGATCGCAGCTCAAATGCAACCAGAAACCCATTATGAAATTGACGAAAAGCAACGCAATGTCGTCATGACTGATGAAGGTTTTGAGCTAGCTGAAAAACTACTTGGTGTTTCTGACCTGTTCGATCAAGCTGATCCTTGGGCGCATTATGTGTTTAACGCCCTGAAAGCAAAAGAATTATTCCTCAAAGACGTAAATTATATTGTTCGTGATGGTGAAGTCACGATCGTTGATGAATTTACGGGGCGAGTCATGCCAGGTCGCCGTTGGAGCGATGGGTTACATCAAGCGATCGAGGCAAAAGAAGGTACGGACATCGAGAATGAAACCCAAACTCTTGCCACAATTACCTATCAAAATTTCTTCTTGCTTTATCCAAAACTTGGCGGCATGACGGGCACGGCAAAGACCGAAGAAGCCGAACTAGGAAAAATCTATAACCTCGAAGTCACAACCATGCCCACCAACCGTAAGAGTGGACGTGGTGACTGGTCAGATGTAGTTTACAAAACTGAAGCAGCCAAGTGGCGAGCCGTTGCCGAAGAATGTCGCGAAATGCATGAATCAG
This sequence comes from Pseudanabaena sp. Salubria-1, assembly GCA_023336205.1. GTDB lineage: Bacteria > Cyanobacteriota > Cyanobacteriia > Pseudanabaenales > Pseudanabaenaceae > Pseudanabaena. Next base: position 179,423 of record JALQCR010000004.1, on the reverse strand, counting down.
GTCGTCCTGTGCTAATTGGAACTACCAGCGTTGAAAAATCTGAAGTACTCGCTCGTTTGTTGAGTGAAAAAGAAATTCCTCACAATCTCCTCAATGCAAAACCAGAGAACGTAGAACGCGAAGCCGAAATCGTTGCTCAAGCTGGTCGCAAAGGCTCGATCACGATCGCGACGAACATGGCTGGTCGTGGTACGGACATTATCCTTGGCGGTAATGCTGACTACATGGCGCGTTTGAAGGTGCGTGAAAGCTTCATGCCAATGATTGTTCGTCCTGAAGATGATGATGATTTTACCAATGAAGGTCAGCGCATGTTTAGCGATCGCCCTCAAAAGGGACAAGGATTCGGCACAACGGATGGCAAAAAGAAAAAGACTTGGAAAGTATCCGATAGTCTCTATCCTTGTGAACTCTCTAAGGATGCTCAAACGATGCTTAAAGAAGCTGTAGATTTTGCAGTTGAGAAGTTAGGCAGAATGAGTCAATCGGAGTTGGAAGCCGAAGAAATGCTTGCGGTTGCTTCTGAAAAAGCTCCTACCGATGATGAAGTCATCCAAAAACTTCGTGATGCGTTTACCCTAATCAAGCGTGAATATGAAGAAGTTACTGATGCTGAGCATGAGCTGGTAACAAAGCTGGGCGGCCTACATGTGATTGGCACTGAGCGCCATGAGTCTCGTCGGGTGGACAACCAGTTACGTGGTCGTTGCGGTCGCCAAGGTGACCCAGGTTCAACAAGATTTTTCCTCAGCCTCGAAGATAACCTGATGCGGATTTTTGCAGGCGATCGCGTGGCAGGCTTGATGAATGCCTTCCGCGTTGAGGAAGATATGCCGATTAGTTCAGGAATGCTCACCAGCGCTCTAGAAAACGCCCAAAAGAAAGTAGAGACCTACTATTACGACATCCGTAAACAAGTCTTTGAATACGATGAAGTGATGAATAATCAGCGTCGAGCCATCTATGCTGAACGTCGTCGCGTGCTGGAAGGTGAAAACTTGCGCGATCGCGTGATCGAATATGCTGAGCGCACGATGGATGATATCGTCAACGCCTATGTGAATCCCGAACTTCCACCAGAAGAATGGAACCTTGCAGCGATGGTGAAAAAGATCAAAGAATTTGTGAATCTCTTACAAGATCTTGAACCTGACCAGCTTGATGATATGTTCTTGCCTGAGATGCAAGCTTTCTTGCGCGAAGAAGTGCGCCGTGCATACGAAATTAAAGAAGCACAGGTGGAGTCATTACAGGTTGGCTTAATGCGTCAAGCTGAACGTTTCTTTATCTTGCAACGGATTGATTCACTTTGGCGCGATCACTTGCAAGCGATGGAAGCTTTGCGTGAGTCAGTCGGTTTGCGCGGCTATGGACAAAAAGACCCTCTGATTGAATATAAGAGCGAAGGTTACGAAATCTTCCTAGACATGATGACGCAAATCCGTCGTGATGTTGTCTACTCTCTATTCGAGTTCGATCCACGTCCTCAGCAACAGCCTGAAACCATCGAAGCTGAATTTGTTTAAAAAAAGGGAGCGCAACGCGCTCCTTTTTTTAGTTATTCTCGATCTACATTGACAAAGTTATAAGGAGCCGTGAAATCGTTATAACGGATTCTGAGGCGGTTCTCAAATTGGAGATCTAGCGCTTCAACGGCGGCGGCAAATTCAGGTTCTTTATCCCAATCGATTAGGAAAGAACCATTATAAATCATACTTTCCGTTAGTAATTCGCCTTCAGCATAATCATGGGATAGAGGCTTGAGGGTATCCACAAAAGCATCAATGATGATTTGTTGACGTTCCTCGATCGCAGATTCTAGTTCCTGACCGATCGCGATCGCCTCATCCATACTTAGCACTTTCCCAATTAAAGCTTCGCGCCTTTGCTGTAAGTTTTGATTTTCAGCTACAGCCAGATTTAGCTCTTCCGTTTGATTCCAAAAAAGTTTGACACTAACTTCTCGTTTGCCGATTAAGTTATCGATCAGTTCTGTCAGTTTCACTTCGTAAGGAATTAGCAAATCTTTTTCTACTTCTTCCCATTCTTCAACCACCAGTCCGAACTGCAAAGGCAAAGGCACAGCTTTATGTGGATCGATCGCCTTCATCAGCGATTCTAAGACTGTTTCGTGGGTAATCAGGTTGGCTCGGCTGGCGAGATATCTTTCCTGTTGAGATTCACTATAGACGATCGCAAAAGGAGGGAGCGGATAAAACTGCACGGGCTGAGCATTCATGCCTTTAAGATCGAGGTCTTTAACTAGCTCAATATGATCGGCTTGCAAAATTGCGTACAGGTATAAGCTCATAGTAATTAATGGTTTAGCTAATTTAATGTGAAGTGACGTGAAGAGTCACCTTATATTAAATGGTTTTAGTGATTATGGCGCGATCAAAAACTTTGCCATCGGTTGCGATCGCTTTAGTGATGATTTTATCTTGATAGACATCAAAAGTCATAAAGCTAAACTGCGAACTTACAAAAGCAGTTTGAGGTGATTTACCAAATTTATATAGAGGTGCGCCGCCGCCACCATTGACAATATAGGTTGTGCCATCAAGGGGGATAGATCGCTCATAGCCATGATCATGACCACAGAGATATAAGGGGACTTGATGTTTGGCAAATATGGGTGCGAGCTTAGAGGCTAATTCGGGATTGCTGCCATGTCTACCCGACGAGTAGAGGGGATGATGTCCATAAACAATTTTCCAAAGGGCGGTGCTTTTGGCTAGTTGCTGATCGAGCCATCCTAGTTGCGCTTCCCAAGGGGCATTGCTATTCGTGTCAATGGCAAAAAACTCCACAGTTCCTGCATTGACAGCACCTTTTGTAAAAGAATAGTAGCGATCGCTCATATTAAAAAGTGGGTAATTAATCTGATCGAGTCCATTGTTCGATTTGATAATGTCGTGATTTCCCAATACTGCATAAAATTTCACATTCTCTTTGAGCAATGGGGCATAGGGTTCTTCAAAATATGCTTTTGCTAAACTAATTTCACCGTAGGAATAAATATTATCGCCAGCCATCAGTACGAAGGGATAGGGCTTTTGCTGATAGGTTTCCCACATGGACTTAGCGACAGCCATCTGGTCAAGACTACCAAATCCGTTATCTGCGATCGCCGCAAATCTCACTAATGGTTCTTCAGTGGGATCAGTAAAAGTAGGATTATTTTCGGGAGGATTACTGGCTGGAGACTTGGCCAAAACTGGCTCGTATTGGTTTTTCGATTTGGCGATCGCCCCATAAATCAGTGAGCCAGCTACAGACCCACCAAATAATGTCAGCAAAAATTGACGACGTTTCATAAATGACCAGCGAATATCATGCGAATTTACTATATCAATAAACCTAAGAAAGATCGGCAATAAGATCGGCAATAAAATTCAAATTAATTTGTAGTAAGCTATACACAGAGAAGAATATAGCAGTAAATAAGATCGGCAATGTACAGAGACGAAACTATTGATTTAATGGAACCGATGCTTCCATCAGAGGGAAATCGTGAGCTGGAAGACCTAGTTGTTTCGCTGATCCAAGCAACGAGCAGCTTAAAAGCGATCCTAAGACCCAGAATGACTGAAACGCTTGGCAATTTAGTCCGTAACATGAACTGCTATTACAGCAATTTAATCGAAGGTCATAACACTACTCCTCGTGATATTGAACGAGCTTTGGTCGAAGATTTCTCAAGTAATCCTGCAAAGCGCGATTTACAACTTGAAGCTAAAGCTCATATTGAAGTTCAGAAATTGATTGATCTTAACAAAAATCAGGATTTTGTTTCTATTGATTTTATTCAACTACTACATCGAGAGTTCTGCTCACGCTTGCCAGATAGTTTATTGTGGATAGGCGAAGAATCAAATAAAATGCAAGTTATTCCAGGTGAATTTAGAACAGGTAGAGTAATTGTTGGTGAACATACTCCTCCTGATGCGGATAAAATTGAAAGATTTTTGGGGCGTTTTATCGAAATCTACCATCCCCATAAACATTCAAAAATCAAACAAGTAATAGCTTTTGCTGCGGCTCATCATCGTCTCCTTTGGATTCATCCTTTTTATGACGGGAATGGTAGGGTAGCAAGATTGTTTTCCCATGCTTATTTTAAAGAAATTGGTATAGGTAGTAGTATTTGGTCGGTTTCTAGAGGCTTAGCTCGAAAATCTCAAGAATATAAAAAGTTACTTATGTCGGCAGATTGCCAAAGAATTAATGATCTTGATGGTCGAGGCAACCTTAGTCTTAAAGCATTGAATGAATTTGTCTATTTCTTTTTAGAAACAGCAATTGATCAAGTTAATTTCATGAAATCATTAATTGAGCCTGAAACGCTGATTAAAAGACTGAATCTGTATATCAATGAAGAAATTGCATTAAGAAAGCTGCCTGAAGGTTCATTCGCTTTACTTAGAGAAGTGATTTTGTTGGATGAGGTTGAGAGAGGCTCAGCTTCACAAATCACTGGTTATCAGCCTAGACAAGCTCGTACTATTTTAAATACTTTGTGTAAAGAAGGATTTTTGATTTCTGACACACCCAAAAGCGCTGTAAGAATTGGATTTCCATTAAAGGCTATAGATCGAATTTTTCCATCCTTATATCCTTCTCAGGCATGTTTGTAAGAAATTTGATAAAATCAATATTAGCCCCATTTGCCAATTTGTCATGACAGCCAACACCTTAACTCCAGCTTCTCCTAAAGTCCTACCACTATTGGGGCGATCGCAATCTGAACTGACTGAATGGGTGGTATCGCAAGGGCAACCAAGCTATCGAGGCAAACAGCTCCATGACTGGCTATATAACAAAGGAGCAAGAAGTTTAGAAGATATTACGGTGTTCCCGAAGGCGTGGCGCGAAGAATTTGCACAGAATCCGACTGCGGAAATCGGGCGATCGCAGATTCATCTCCACAAAACAACTCGCGATGGTACTGAGAAATTTCTTCTCAAGTTAGCCGATGGAGAAATTGTCGAAACCGTTGGCATTCCAACCAGCAAGCGCTTGACCGTCTGTGTTTCCACCCAAGTCGGCTGTCCTATGGCTTGCGATTTTTGTGCCACAGGTAAAGGCGGATTTCGGCGCAACTTGGCAAAGCATGAAATTATCGATCAAGTACTGACTGTGCAGGAAGTAATGCAGCAGCGCGTCAGCCATATCGTATTTATGGGCATGGGTGAGCCGCTGCTCAATTATGAAAACCTAGTTGGTGCGATCGCTGTGATTAATAAAGACATCGGCATCGGTCAGCGCAATATCACCGTCTCCACCGTCGGCATTCCCAACCAAATCCCCCGCTTTGCTGAAGAGCATCTGCAAGTTACTCTCGCTGTCAGTCTTCATGCACCGACTCAAGAAGTTCGCGCCCAAGTAATTCCTTCCGCCGATCGCTATCCACTGATTGCCTTGATGGATGACTGTCGTGAATATGTGGAAATTACTGGTAGAAGAATTAGTTTTGAATATACATTGCTTGCTGGTGTCAATGACTCTCCTGAACAAGCCGAGGAACTCGCATATCTAATTCGAGGGTTCCAAAGTCACGTTAATTTGATTCCCTACAATACTGTCAGTGATGCTGACTACAAGCGTCCAACCGAAAGAGCAATTCAAGCTTTTGTGCAAGTTTTGGAACATTATAAAGTTGCGGTGAGTGTACGACGCACAAGAGGACTTGAAGCAAATGCTGCTTGCGGTCAATTAAGAGGACAACATGAAAAGGCGTTAGCCAAATAAGATTATTTTTGAGAATGGTGCTTTGCACCATTCTCAAAAATAATCGATCCCAAAAAATAGGGGCGTGCTCAGCACGCCCCTATTTTTTGGGTTTTATATAGCAATGTAAGCTTTGCTTAGGACATAAAACCTAAAAGATGAGTGGCAGAGCGAAGCTCTGCCACTCATCTTTTAGGTTTTATGTCCTATCTATCTCTTTCGTTGCTATACAAATCATTTTTTCTTTGGTGTTCCCTTATGGTTGGAAATGTTGAAAAGCCGATCGCATTTCTAGCCCGTCAATTCGATCTCCATCGATAATCTCACCGATAATCACTGCGCCAGATAATTGATTTACAAACTTCTCGGCTAAAGACAAAGGCATACATAAAACAAGTTCAAAATCTTCGCCACCATACAATACCCAATCTAAGGCGTGATCACCTGCCAAAGTCCTTACAGCTCGGTGAATTGGTAGCGATCGCCAATGGATCTTTGCCCCAATTTTACTAGCACGACATATTTGAGCGATCGCATCAGCTAATCCATCACTACTATCCATTCCTGAAATACGAAAATCAGTTGGGTGATTTTGTTGATTGAGAATCTTATGTAAAACTGCGATCGCATCAAAACGGGGAATTGGTCGCTGATGGTAATGACAGATTGCTCGAACTAAGTCTTCTCCCGACAGAATCAGATTCCCAATTTTCATTGGAGCTAATAACTTCTCTTTTAATTCATTGTTAAATAGAAGCTCCAACCCAGCTTTTGAAAGTCCATGTAGCCCAGTCATGACAATCACATCACCAACTCGCGCCGTATGTCTCTGAATGACTTGAGTTTTAGGGACTTGTCCAAAGGCAGTTACCGATAAAGTCCGCACAGGCGATCGCACCGTATCACCACCCACCAATTCCGTGCCATAGGTTTGTAAACATTCACTAAAGCCACGATATACGCCTTCAATCCAATCAACCTCAGTATCAGGTGGCAATCCCACAGACATGACCAAACCCCAAGGCTTAGCACCCATCGCGGCAAGATCGGATAAGTTCACAGCGGCAGCACGCCAACCAACATCTTCTGGGCTAGTTGTGCGATCGCTAAAATGTACGCCATCGATCAACATATCTGTCGTCACCACCATTTGGCGATCGGGTAAGGTTGCCCCCATGGGCGCTGCGTCATCCCCCACCACCGCACTACAGTATTGCCGAAATATCTTCAGCAATCCTTGCTCACCCAAACTTTTAACTGTTGCTGTCATTTGTATATCGTTAAGGATGCGCGAAGCAAAGCGTCGCCCATCACTAACCTGCTTCAACCAAGTATATGACGCAAATAAGCCAAGAACTCAAGTTCTTGGCTTATTTGCTTAATTCCACTGAAGTGGACTCCGTAGTCCTATTAATTAACCCGTTTCAACGGGTTTGAGCTTTTAGCCCGCACTTGAGTGCAGGGCTAATGCGTATTTAAGGATAGAAAGTTAGCTTAGGTAGAGCCATCGACTCTTCCCAGCCCATCATGATATTCATACATTGCACAGCTTGAGCAGCTTGACCTTTCATCAGGTTATCGATCGCTGACACTACAATTACTCTCCCTGTGCGTTCATCGACTTCGACACCGAGATAACAAAGATTAGTACCTAAAGCCCACTTGGTTTGAGGGAAAATATTTTTGGGCAAAACTTGAACCCATTCGGAGTTGCGGTAAAAAGACTTATAGATAGTAAGGATATCTTCTTTCACAAGTCCAGGATCGCGCAACTTAGCATATACCGTCGAAAGAATGCCACGAATCATCGGAATTAAGTGCGGGGTGAATTGCACTAGCACATCTTGACCTGCCATATCGCTACAGATCTGTTCAATCTCAGGAGTATGTCTGTGACTAGCAATGCCATAGGCTGCTAGAGAGCCATCTGCTTCGGCTAGTAATAAATTAGTTTTAGGCTGACGACCACCACCCGATGTACCAGACTTAGCATCAATAATAATCGTACTAGGATCGACTAGACCCTGCTTTAGCAAAGGCTGTAGAGCTAATAAACTAGCAGTGGGATAGCAACCAGCACAGCCAACCAAGTCAGCGCTAGCAATGCGATCGCGATAAATTTCTGGTAATCCATACACTGCCTTGGAATTAACTTCAGCGTCAGTCCGCGCCTCTTTGTACCAAGATTCATAAACTTGCAGATCGGTGAAGCGATAATCTGCAGATAAATCGAGGACTTTGCAACCCTTAGCTAACAGACGTGGTGCAATTTTACTGGCTAAACCATTTGGTAATGACAAGAAGACAATCTTGCAACGATCAGCGATCGCTTCAGGTTCTAGGTTTTCGATGGGTAGATTAACTGCATGGGCAATGTGCGGATATAGATCGGCAAAATTTTGTCCTACAGAGCCACTGCCACCCATGTAAGTAATATTCACCAATGGATGCTCTAAGAGCAGTCTGACCAATTGAATGCCACCATAACCCGAAGCGCCAATAATACCTACTGGGACTCGATCCTGTGCGCTCATACCATTAACTCCATCAAATATTGCAAATGCTTTTCGCGTTTGGGGTAACAACTTAGCATAAGCCAAGCCCTATCCCAACCTAATGTCAAAATTAATAGCAATTCTCATTATGGAAATCAGTTTTTTAAAAGTCCTCAGTAGGCGAGCTTTCAAAAAAACGATTTTATTGTTTTCGGAGCCTTTGGTGCTGGAAACAATAAAATCAGTTTAATAATGGGAATTGCTGAGTTAATACTGACTAATCACGATAAATGTAAAGTCTATTTTATTTAGAAACATTAGAAACATTTGATACATATTTTGCACTATTGAATTTTTGGACAATGATGCCTCACTTTACAAATCGAAAAACTCACAACTAGTCTAGGAATGTTATGGCATTTCATAGATCTTAAAATCGATAAATCACCTATATGGGTGAAGAAATATGGCTTTAATTAGTATGAAATTTTAATGTATGGCGGTTAAGACTGTTTTCTAGTTGGTTAATTGCCAATATGACACTGACTGAGATTAGATAAAATAATGTTTAGTCAGAGTTGAGTGACAATTAATTTAAAAATATCAATCTGAAACTTGTTAAAACTTTTGGACTAGTTAATCAGTTAAATCTTGTAGGTATTTATTTCGTATTTCCATATATTTACCTAAATGCTTTGACATTGTTGAGTATATTTTTTTGAATTCCCTAGAAAAATTAAAAAATATTTGAAAATATCAGCGAATATTTTGTTCAATATGTTAAAAAATGTACGAGAATAGAAAGGCAATTCTACGTGGGTTAAAATCCAAAGGTTTGCAAATTTTTCTTCTATTTTTTAGAGAGAAATTTTCGATTTTGAAATCTTGAAATTTCTGATAATCCTATGACAGACACTGTAACTTCTCCATTAACAGGAAAAGCGCTTCTTCAAAAAGCAAAAGAGCTAAATAACTTACCCAAGCGCGAGCAAGCTAAAAAATGTGGGTATTTCACTCGAGGAAAAGATGGGGTAGATCGCGTTAATTTGACAGAGTTCTATGAGGCAGTACTTGCTGCGAGAGGATTTGCAATTAATCCTGAACAGAATAAAGATGGTCGCGGTCGTGAACCTACGTTTCGAGTTAGCGTTCATAAAAATGGTCAAATTGTGATCGGTTCTACCTATACAAGGTCAATGGGGTTGAATGAAGGTGATGAGTTTGAAATTAAGCTTGGATACAAGCATATTCATCTCATCCAGTTGAGCAACGAGCTATCGGAAGATAAAGCTGAGTAAGTAAATATACATATCAAATCTCTGTTAAATTGGATCAAGAGTAAAAGTTAATAGTCAAAAATAAATTTTTAGGCGATAAGTTTTAGGGCTTGACTATACAAATGATTTGATCAACCAATTTGAGCGGGAAAATTAATACAGCTTTGTGGGGGAGCGTTTAATTTTCTCGCTGTTTTTATGCGTTGTACATTTCGACATGATTCTGATTTCTAGGGTTTCTTTTTATGCAACTAGTAGACACACATGTACATATTAACTTCAAGGATTTTCAATCTGATCTTGAGGCTGTTCGCGATCGCTGGCTAAGTAATGGTGTAACGCGGTTAGTACATTCTTGTGTCAGTCCCGATGAATTTATGCAAATTCAAGCGATCGCCGATCAATTTCCTGAAGTAAGTTTTGCGGTTGGTTTACATCCTCTAGACAAAACCTTAAATACGACAGGTTGGAATCCTGAAATTGGCGATCGCATCAAGTCTTTAGCGACTAGCGATCAACGTGTCGTAGCGATTGGGGAAACGGGTTTAGATTTTTTTAAATCTGATCATAAAACTGCTCAAATCGAAGCTTTTAAGTCACAACTGAGAACGGCGCGATCGCTAAATTTGCCCGTGATTATTCATTCTCGTGAAGCCTCGGTTGCTACCCGCCAAGTCTTGCAATGCATCAATGCAGAGTCACCTCTAGAGCCAGTTCGCGGCGTGATGCATTGCTGGGCTGGGAATCCTGAGGAGACGCAATGGTTTGTAGATTTGGGGATGTATATCAGCTTTAGTGGTGTGGTTACTTTTAAGAATGCTCATGATTTACATGAATCGGCAAAAATTGTACCGAGCGATCGCATTTTAGTTGAGACAGACTGTCCATTTCTTGCGCCAGTCCCGAAACGTGGCAAGCGCAACGAACCCGCCTATGTGTTGCATGTAGCTGAGAGTGTCGCTAAGTTACGGGAAGTAGAGTTAGCGACGCTAGCTTTAGAAACTACTAATAACGCATTTAAGCTGTTTTCTCTATCCTAAAAAAAATGCACTTATACCAAATTACAAAATGGCTGGGCCATTTTTGTGATCTTAAAACCCTTACGGAGTTTGGTTTTTAATTTACAAAAGTATTGTCACACTTTTGTAAATTGGTATTAAAAAAGAGGAGGTGTTTTGCGCTTCCTCTTTTTTTGAATGATTAAGATAAAATTGTTTTATGCAAATATATCTAGATCATGGTGCAACAGCTCCTACCAGACCAGAAGTCATCGATTTGATGGCGGATGTGATGCGATCACAATGGGGCAATCCTTCTAGCCTGCATTGGTGGGGCGAACGTTCGACCATGACGATCGAGCGATCGCGCTTACAAGTGGCAAGTTTGATTAATGCAGATCCTGAAGGAATTATTTTCACATCAGGCGGCACAGAGTCGGACAATATGGCGATCATGGGAATTGCAAGGCAATATCGCACGCCACAACACATGATTATTTCCTCTGTGGAGCATTCGGCAGTGCGCTTGCCAGCTCTATATCTAGAACAACATGGCTGGGAAATCACACGATTACCTGTTAATCGTCAAGGACTTGTTGAACCAAATGATCTCGCCCGATCGCTACGCCCTAATACCGTACTTGTATCGATCATCACTGCTCAAAATGAAGTGGGAACGATTCAACCGATAGAGAAACTCGGACAAATTTGTCGTAATGCTGATGTGCTATTTCACACCGATGCGGTGCAAGCAATCGGCAAGATGTCTATTGATGTGCAAACCCTACCAATTGATTTGCTGTCCCTTTCGGCACATAAGTTTTATGGAACTCAAGGAATCGGGGCGCTGTATATTAACCCTCTGACGACTAAGAAGCGATCGCTAATTCCGTTAATTCAAGGCGGTGGACAAGAACGTGGCTACCGTTCAGGGACTCAGGCTGTCGCCGCGATCGCAGGTTTAGGTTTAGCTGCCGAACTTGCCGAAAAGGAACTAACGCCAGAATCTCGACGTTTAGCCAAGTTGCGCGATCGTCTATACGCATTGCTTGCAGATATACCCGAACTTATTCCCACAGGGCTGATGGGAGATGGCAGGTTACCACACCACCTTAGTTTTTATCACCAACATATTGATGGTCGCCATCTTGTGCGCGAAATGAATTTCGCTGGTATAGCCATTAGCTCTGGCTCGGCATGTAGTAGCGGTGCGATCGAGCCAAGTTCGATCTTGCTAGAAATGGGATATTCGCAAACAGAAGCTCGAAATAGTATCCGCCTTACCCTAGGCAAATCCAGTCATGAAGCTGATATTGAATGGACATCTTTAGCCATGCACCAAATTCTTAGTCGCGAAAAATCGTAGAGGCAATTCATGAATTGCCTCTACGATTTTTCGCGACATCCAAAAATCAAGGGTGATGCTTTGCATCACCCTTGATTTTTGGATGTCGCAAAGCGACTTTTTTACGGCACGACTAAGACAGGACAGGGCGAAAGATTAATCACTTTTTGGCTAACACTGCTGCCATCAGGATGTTCTTCAGTAAGGCTCATTCCCCGCGAACCCATCACAATTAAGTCCGCATTAATTTCATCAGCAAAATCACAAATCACAAAAGCAGTTTTACCCTGAGCGATTTTGGTCTTAACCACAATGCCCACTTCCGCAAAGTAAGCCTCAATTTCTTTAATTAGCTCTTGTGATGAATCGCGATCGCTATCACTAGCATCAGGATCGTCAACTGACAACACATATAGCTGCGCGTGATATTTTTGAATGAGATCAATCGCTACGGCTCCAGCTTGGCGGGTTTCTTGACTTCTGTTTAAAGGAAATAAAACAGTTTTAAACATAATTCCTACCTAGCACTGCAATTCGGATATTTGACTGCGAATTCAAGAATTTTTTATTTTCTTGCCTCTATTTTAATAATCAAAAGCGTCTAACAATCTTTAAATTTCTTAATTTTTAACATGTGATCACCCAAAAAGAATCAATTGTTTGTGGTACGGCGAAGTCGTGCCACAAACAATTGATTCTTTTTGGGTGTGATCTCCCATAAGAGCTATTAGAGGCAAGTAAAAAGCACTTATCTTCATTTTTTGCCGCGATTGCGCTTAACAAACAGCAGACCTTACTACATCAGTGCTAACATTGCGAGATATATAACGAGAAAAAAGTCAAAACGGAAGTAGATTATAGATGGAAGCCGTAACAAAAATTATCCCTTTTTATGGCAGGGAAATTAAATTAAGAATTGGCACATTTGCCCCCCAAGCTGGCGGCTCAGTATTAGTCCAGTGTGGAGAAACAGCAATATTAGTGACAGCGACCAGAGGTCCTGCTCGTGACGGTGTTGATTTTGTGCCACTGCTTGTTGATTATGAAGAACGCCTATATGCAGCTGGGCGAATTCCTGGTGGTTTCTTACGTCGTGAAGGTCGTCCCCCCGAAAAAGCAACCCTTACTTGCCGCCTGATCGATCGCCCCATGCGTCCTTTGTTTCCCAATTGGTTGCGTGATGATGTGCAAATCGTCGCCACAACCATGGCGATCGATGAAAAAGTACCACCTGACGTTCTAGCGGTAACGGGTGCATCAATCGCCGCGCTAATCGCAGGATTACCATTCATGGGGCCCATGGCTGGTGTTCGCGTTGGTCTAGTTGGTGATGAATTTATCATTAACCCTACCTATGCTGAAGTTGAAGCAGGTGACCTCGACTTAGTGGTTGCAGGTACTGCTGAAGGGATCATCATGGTTGAAGCTGGTGCAAATCAATTGCCCGAAGCCGACATGATCGAAGCGATCGACTTTGGTTATGAAGCAGTGCTGGAACTGATCAAAGCCCAAATTGATTTACTACAGGATTTAGGGATTTCACTACCAGAAATTGTCAACCCCGAAACCGATTCCACCTTGGAAAACTTTATTGCCAATATGGTCAAAGATAAAGTTGCTCAAGTAGTTGCAAGTTGTGAGAAAGATCGTAATGTGCGCGATGCCGCCCTTGATGAAATTAAGGCTGAGCTTTTAGCTGCGATCGCGGCTTTGCCCGATGAAGATCCTGTGAAACTAGTCGCTGACAAAAAAGTGATTAGCGCTACTTACAAGGAACTTACCAAAAAGCTGATGCGCCTTCAAGTAATTGAGCAAAGCGTTCGTATTGATGGACGCAAACTTGACGAAGTGCGTCCAATCTGGACAGAGGTAAGTGTTATTCCTCGCGTCCATGGTAGTGGTCTATTCAATCGTGGCTTAACCCAAGTATTGACGATCGCCACCCTTGGCACACCTGGGGATGCGCAGGAAATGGACGATTTGCATCCTGACGCAAAGAAGCGTTATATGCACCACTACAACTTCCCGCCCTACTCGGTTGGTGAAGCAAGACCAATGCGATCGGCTGGTCGTCGCGAAATTGGTCACGGAGCCTTAGCCGAACGCGCTCTTTTGCCAGTATTGCCATCCAAAGCAGAGTTTCCCTATGTTCTGCGCCTAGTATCCGAAGTCTTGTCATCCAATGGCTCGACCTCGATGGGATCTGTCTGCGGCTCGACCCTAGCACTAATGGATGCGGGTGTACCGATTACCAAGCCCGTAAGTGGTGTGGCAATGGGCTTGATCAAAGAAGGTGATGAAGTTCGCATTCTTACAGATATTCAAGGTATTGAAGATTTCCTTGGCGACATGGACTTCAAGGTTGCGGGAACAGATACTGGTATCACTGCATTACAAATGGACATGAAGATCACTAGCATCTCCATGGATACAGTCCGCTCGGCTGTAATGCAAGCCAAGACTGGTCGCGCTCACATCATGGGTAAGATGTTGGAATTGCTCTCTGCTCCTAGACCTCAGCTTTCTCCCTATGCACCACGATTGCTCACGATTCGGATCGATCCTGAACAAATCGGCATGATTATTGGACCTGGTGGTAAGAACATCAAGGGCATCACAGAGGAGACTGGAGCCAAGATCGATATTGAAGATGATGGTACAGTCATGATTTCCTCGATGAGTGGTGAAGGCGCACTCAAAGCCAAGCGCATTATCGAAAATATGACCCGTCGTGTTGGTTCTGGTGATGTTTATCTTGGTAAGGTCACTCGAATTATTCCGATTGGTGCATTTGTCGAATTCTTACCTGGTAAGGAAGGAATGGTTCATATTTCCCAATTGGCGGAAGGTCGTGTAGGTAAGGTCGAAGATGAAGTTGCCGTTGGCGATGAAGTTTTGATTAAGATCCGCGAAGTTGATAATCGTGGACGCTTTAACCTAACTCGTTTGGGTATTCACCCCGACGAAGCTGCCGCCGCACGTACTGCTGCTGCATCTGCCGAATAAATATCAAAAAAGGGTGGATGCGCAAAGCGCATCCACCCTTTTTTAGTAATAATAATTTTGTGCTGAAAATAAAAAAGTGCGAAAAAAAATATTTTTAGATTGTTTGTAGATTTCAATCGCGGGAAAATCTAATAGGTTTAAATGAGGATGATTCAATAAAATGGTTATTACTGGAAAAATCAAAAGACTTGAAATGGGGGGAAATAATCCATATGGTTTCATCTCAACTGATGTAAATATAAACGGTCAGACTAAAGATCCTGTCTTTTGGGTAAATGATGTTATTGGGTGCTTGTTTTCTGATTTGTCTGTAGGGGATATAGTTCAATTTCATCCAGTAGATTGGGGCAGACGCGATGGAACTATTCAGATAATAGCTAGACAAGTTCAATCTAGAATGTCAGGAGTTATTAAATTTATTCGTGTAGATCTAACTAATCAAAAATTCTGGGGTAGAATTCAGCCAGATAATAACTGGCTAAATCAGACAGAGTGCGTTATTTTCTTTTCCGACTCCTTTCAAGAACAAACACTACACAATTTTATCGATTTCTGTGGTCAATCATTCAATCAGAACGTATTGGATAAATTCATAGATGGTATTAGAGTTGACTTCGCAATACAGCATTGGAGTAATGCCAATAATCCAAACATTACAAAAGTAGCTAAAGGCATAAAACTAATTGATACTAAATCTGTTCCATTGCCAGTGACCCATAAAAAGTTATTAAAAGACAAAATTAATAACTTTTTAGATAAAATTGAAATTGTTTCAAATCCATTTGAATTTGAAGATCTAGTATTTAATTTACTACGTCTTATCGGGATCAATAAAATCTATCAATATGATCGAAATAACGGCGCAGGACGGGCAGATGGTTTTTTTATGTCAGGAAACCTTGCTGTACTCTACGACTGTACATTAAAAAATCAATATATGCCTCACAAAGAAACACAGATTTTTGGCTCATCTGGGTTTGAGGGGTAAATGGTACAGTGTCGATACAATTATTGGCGACATGGTAGGGCTGTAACTGTTGCTCCGAGAGGATTCTGATTACTATTAGCTGTGCTTATCCCCATGAACCCAGAAGAGCCAGATTTTTAATTATAAACAGCAGTTAAAACAGGCATCTTCTATTACAATTCATGAAACAAGATCAAATGGCAAAGTGATCAAAAAAACTTTAGTTATTCCAAAAAATAAGGAGGTTTGGATTATAACTAGAGGTAATACAGGCATTATTCAACAAAATGGTAATATTTGCGTAAAAGAAGTCTCTGTAAAAAGTTTAATTGATGCGTTTAATCAAAAACTTGATTCACGGATATTTGGGGAATTGAATATAAATTAATACATAATCTGGCGATCGCCTATGTTCACAGTTATTTCTTCAAATGTAACGATTGCGGAAAAAATACGGCGATCAAAAATATTTGTCCGTCCTGTGGCGATCGCGAAAAAATTAGAAAAAGTGGCTTACAGTTTTTTTGTGAATGCGAAAAATGTGGTACTTCACAGTTGTTTCATACTAATCCCTAGATCAATAGTTGATTAATTTGAGAGATATAGTCTTAGCCACTTTTATCAAGACAAATCAAAACCCAAATAGTGAGAGGCGGCGCAAAGCACCGCCTCTCACTATTTCATTCCCATTTCACAATCTCCTGAAATAATCTGCTTAGTTCCATAAAATCCATAAAAACATTGCCCATGTTGAGATTTTCTGTTTCAGGAGTGATGTGTTTACCACTTTGCGTTTCTTTATTTGCAAATCCTGCTCTAGTACTTGCCCATGCAGGACATGGTAATGAATTTAAAGGAAGCAGTACAACTCAAACTACAGGGATTTCTGTGGATCAGGAAGTTGCTAAGCGGCTGGGCATCACAGTAGAAGCAGTCAAACGGCAAGCTCTGAAACTATCAATTAAAACCACTGGACAGATCGAAACTTTACCAAGTCAAAAGGCTAAGGTAACGACTCCGATTAAGGGCACGATTTTAGCTTTATTAGTAGAACCTAATCAAAAAGTAGAGTCGGGGCAACCTCTTGCAGTTTTATCTAGTCCTGAGTTAGCAGAATTACAGGTGGATGCGATCGCTAAGCAATCGGAAGCAGATGGCAATGCGATGTCAGCGATCGCAAATCTGCAACTAGCGGAACAAAATCTCGCTCGGCAAAAATCTTTGGTCGAAGCTGATATTCAACAAGCTCAAACAGAACTGAATTTAGATAAGGAACGTTATGATCGCGATCGCGAATTGCTAACCCAAGGCGCAATCACCAAGCGACAAATGCAGGAATCAGAATCTAAATATGTGGCGGCAAAGTCAGCTTTAGCCAAAGCATCAAGTCGCTTACCTTTGCTAGAAGCGGAGGCGCAAATGAGTCGGGCGGTGGCGGATGTGCAAGTAGCGCGATCGCGAATTTCTTTGAGTGGTGCGGTCTATGAAGCAAGGCGCAATCAATTAGGGGCGATCGCTAATCCTGATGGTACGGTGACGGTGGTTAGCCCGATCTCTGGTGTAGTTAGCGATCGCGAAGCAACTTTGGGCGAGTCGGTGGAGGAGTCTGGCAAGCCGATTATGACGATTGTGAATGATCGCCAAGTAATGGCTTCCGCAAATATCTATGAGAAAGATTTAGGTCAAGTAAGGATTGGTCAAGCCGTACAGGTAAAAGTAGTGGGAGATAATACCAGCTATGTGGGTAAGGTTACGGCGATCGGGGCAACTATTGATAGTACTACTCGCGTTGTGCCTGTGAAGGCTGAAATCAATAATGCTCAGGGCAAATTAAAGGTGGGAATGTTTGCAGATTTGGAGGTTATTAGCGATCGCGCTTCACAACCTGTAATTGCAGTTCCCATTGCTTCAGTGGTAGAAAGTAACGGTAAGCAATTAGTGTTTGTGCAGAATGGAAATAAGTATCAGCCAGTTGAAGTTAAGCTGGGGAGAACTTCTGGTGATTTAGTGGAAGTTCAAGATGGTTTGTTTGAAGGTGATCTAGTAGTTACACAAAGAGCAAATCAGATTTATGCTCAGTCTTTGCGTGGTGACGGTCAAGAGAATAAAACTAATCCCAATGATGATCATCACGACTCTGAGAAAGATGTATCGAATACTAGTCAAGGTTGGCTAGTAATTGCGATCGCTTTGGGTGCGATCGGTGGTGGTGCGATTGTGGCTTTGGCTTTTTGGCTAGGAAAGCGATCGGGTACAAAAATGGTGATTTTGCGGGAGCCATCTGATGAGTTATCTAAGATAGGCGATCGTATTGATAGATAAGATATTCACATCGTACTTATTTATGATTTATGTGAATATGATTAGGAATGAAAATTAATTAAACCCAAAATTTGTTGGGGCGGGCGAAGCCCGCCCCAACAAATTTTGGGTTTAATTTCATAAGTTAATTAATTTTCATTCCTTAGTAGCCCTTGAAAAGAAGATTAATTTGCTAAAAGTGTTGAGATATCAAGAGAATCAATGGGGCGGAAAAAGGCGGTTAATCTTTGGGCGATTTTTGCAACTCCACCTTGAACATTTGACTCAATATTTAGAGGCATTACAGGGTCATGAAGGGAAAGTCGCAATAAAAACCAACCATTTTCGTCTGGGGAAGTACAGGAAACTCGGATACCTTCATAATTATTAGGAACAACTTTCCAGTCTGATTGCGAGAGGGCAAAAGTCTGTAAATCCGTAATTACGCGATCGCCTAATGCTTTAAAATCCTCCACTCCCATCTTGATCCGAAACTCTTCACTTTCAACTGGCTCCTGCAAATTGGCAATCAAATCAGTGAGAGATTTACCCGCCAGTTTCGACTTGGCTAATTCAATCAACAGCTTACTGACTAAATATGCACCATCATCAAGGAAATAATTTTCCTGCATTGCACCATGTCCTGAAGTCTCGATCGCAAGCCAAGATCCTTGTCCAGACTGGTTTAAGCGGATAGACTCATTAATTACATTTTTATAACCACGCTTAAAACGATGATGTACACCCTGCAAATCTTGCTCTATAAACTTGGTTAAGCCATCGGAAGTAATGGAATCTGTAACAATTGTTGATTGAGGATGCTCTTGTAAGACGATCGCGGAAATTATGGCAATCAAGCGATTACGATTAAGCTCTTTGCCAAATTGATCGACTGCTGCGCTGCGATCGACATCGGTATCAAAAATAATCCCAAAATCTGCTTGATGCTTGATTACGGCTTCGCAGATAGAAGCCATCGCCACCTTATCTTCTGGGTTGGGAACATGATTGGGAAATGTGCCATCGGGTTCTAAAAACTGACTCCCCGTAATATCTGCACCTAGAGGCTGTAACACCTTACTGGCATAAAATCCCCCTGCTCCATTACCTGCATCCACGATTATTTTTAAGCCCTGAAGTGGCTGTTCGTAATTGTCAGAATGATTGACAGACTCACGAATTTTAGTGACAAATTGTTGAGCATACACCGAAATAAAATCATGTTCAGTGATGCGACTTAAAGCCTCAGAAACTGCAAATTCATTCTTTTCGGCAAGATGGAGAATATCAGTAATATCTTTTTTTTCGAGTCCTCCTTGGGAGGTAAAGAACTTTAAGCCATTGCGATTGAAGGGTAAATGACTTGCTGTGAGCATGATCGCGCCATCGCAGCAAAAGCCATCGGTAATCGTACTCATAAACATCGCTGGTGTAGAGGCGATCGCAAAGTCATAGACTTGACTACCGAGGGAATTAATTCCTTCCATGACTGCTTGCATTAACTCTGCGCCCGATAGCCTACTATCGCGCCCTACGGAAATTAGTAAGTCTGAGGTAGGTTTGTTTAGTTTCTGAGATAGCCAAATGGCAAAGGCTTGACCTAAAATTTTGGCAATTTCAGGCGTTAGGTTTACATCTTCATTGGGGACACCTGCGATCGCTACGCCACGAATATCGGAACCATTTTGAAGCTTTTTCCAATTAAAGTCTTGCATGATTATTTTGCCTAGAAGATGAGTCAGCTAATCTTTCGATTTCTCTACTAGAATAGCTGACTCAGGGTGATATTTGGATGCAGTCACCCACACCACAGGCACAAATCTGGACTGCCACCATGTACGCTCACTTCATTCCCATGAAATGACTCTGACTATTGGTAGTCCTCACGGAAACCCGAAAACAGAGACTCAGAAAACTACAACTCGAAAACCGATGTTGTTGTTCCTATTGTCTGCATCGTTCCTGTTGCGATTCGCCGAACGACAGTTGATGTCGTTGTTGTTCCACGAGCCGCCACGCAGGGCGCTATGGATTTGCACCTTCTCTAGTGTCTTGAGCATACTCAAGACAACTAAATAACTGTTGCTGCAATTGCCAAGTATTAGCATGTTGCAGATGTCCTTGCCAAGCTTGTATTGAGCGATAGAACTGGGCATTACTCAATTTATTAGATTTTACCTTCTTAAGCAAATATCTTAGTCTTTTTCTGCCATGTCTAATATTTTTGGGAACTACGCGAATATGCTCGGGCAAAATCCGAAAGCCGACAAAGTTTACTCCATACTTAGTCTCAGAAATTTGAGTTTTAGCAGGGTGTAGAAGAAGTCGTATTGTCGCTAAATACTTTTCTATTTCAAGTTTTGCAAACTTGAGAAAGTCTCGATCATCGGCAAATAGAGCGAAATCATCCACATAACGGAGATATTTCTTGGCTTTAAGGTCTTGTTTGACAAATCGATCAAACTCATTTAGATAAACATTGGCAAAAAACTGGCTAGTGAGATTACCTAGAGGTAGTCCTTTACGGCGATTGAGAGGTGATAGTAAATCATCCTTTGCAAAGTAAAGGAGAACTGTTTCTTGGGGATTGCTACAATCCATGATCAAGTCAATTAACCAAAGTGTCTCAGGACATTTGATCTTGTGGCGAATTATTTGTTTGAGGACTTCGTGATCGATGCTAGGAAAGTATTTCTTGATGTCGCATTGTAAAATGTAGCGACTAGATCGGGCAAATTCGGTGAATCGGTTTAGTGCCTTGTGCGTACCAAGTCCCCTACGATTGGCATAGGAGTCCGTGATGAATGACTTCTCAAATATGGGTGCAATAACATTGCATAGAGCATGATGTATCACTCTATCACGATAGGGAGCCGCCGAGATTTGACGTGGTTTGGGATCAATAATTTGGAATACTTTATAATCACTGGGTTTGTAAGTTTTTGTTTCTAATTCTTTCTGCAAAGTGATTATTTCATTCTCTAAATCATAGCTGAATTCCAAAACATTAGGACGAAATCTCTTGCCTCTTTTTGCTTTTTGGGTAGCTAAAATTATATTTTCAAAACTAATAATATCGCCAATTCAAGGATGAAATGCAACGGGTTCTGATGAAGCAAAGAATACTTCGTAAGGAGTACGATAGTCAAGTGATTTTCTGGGTCTGTGATTGATCAAATTCACTGCCTTCTGAAAGTCCTCTTCTTTCACGATTTTAAAGTTTGTACTTTTGGGATAGAACTCTCTAATTAATCCATTGGTGTGTTCATTCAATCCACGTTCCCATGAATGATATGGATTCGCAAAGAAGGTCTCTAGTTTCAATCTTTCAGATAGCTTCTCATGCCCACAGAATTCTCTTCCATTATCAAAGGTCATTGTCTTTCGAGATGTTGATTCTATAGGCTCAAATAGATTGAATGTCACTCTGTTTATCTCATCCATCGTCTTGTTCTTAGCTAGTCCAGCAAGTAAATACTTCGATGCTTTATCAACATGCGTAACTACGATACCTGTGTGGTTGCACCCGATTACCGTATCACTTTCCCAATGTCCAATCTCTGTTTTTAAATCTGCAATCTTCGGTCGATTCTCTATCCCTACCCTATTGGGAATGCCACCTCGCTTCTGATGGCGACCTTTGCGCCTTCGTTGCTTTTGCTTCTGCCTCAGATATTGTTGATATATTCCCATCTCTTGATGGTTTGCATAGATCATCAGATAAATCGTCTCATAGCTGATTTTACCTAGCCCCTCCCTTTCCATTCTCCCTGCTAGTTGCTCTGGGCTGTGGTGTTGCTCTAACCGTTGTTTGACTTCGGCGATCGTCTCAGCACTGATGCTCTGAAATCTTACCTTTGCTTGTTTCCGTCTTGCTTTCATCAGGGCAACCGCAGTATCTGGCAAATAGCCAATCTGTCGCTCGTCTGTATTGCGCGATAACTCTCTTGAAATCGTACTTTTGTTTCGCTTCAAGCGACGACCTATCTCTGATACAGATAATTGCTCAATTACTCTTAGTTTATACAGTTCACTTCTTTCTGTGGTGGTAAGATGGACAAAGCTCATGAGGGTATCCTAATTATTGTGATTAATATCAGAATATCCTTATGAGTCCCTTTACGCAAAGATCTCTAGGTGTTGCATTTCATCCTTGAATTGGCGTATCTTTCCAAAGATTGCCAACTCGTTTCATTTCAAAAAAGGTCACAACTAATAATTACTTTTTGTTTTTCTGCTGTTTAAGCCACCCGCCAATTTCACTGCCAATTTCATGCAATTGAGTGTTAATATGTATGTATCGTTTTTCCTCAATTAGTGTAAAATCAAATAGTAGTCTTGATTGATGTCTGAGTATATATAGCTTGGCATTGAGCTTTTCTAAAATTAATATTTTGTCCCTAGTATATCTAGCAATAATTAAATCCTCTAGCATTTCATATAGAAATTTGGTAATCCGATCACCTATAGCAAATTTATGGATTCTAGGTAACCGATTAATAATTGGTATGTACCATTTAATCAGGTCATAGGTCTTTTGAATCACAGGTAATTCATTTGTTTTCATTTAATTTTTATATTCGGTGTTAAAAAAATAAAAAAAAGCGCCACAGGCGCTTAAAGAGTATAAAATAGAAAGAGAAAAGTAAAAAGGAAAAAAGTGTAAAGAAAAAGTCCTCACGGAAACCCGAAAACAGAGACTCAGAAAACTACAACTCGAAAACCGATGTAGTTGTACCTATCGCCTGCAACGCTCCTGAGGCGAATCGCCGAACGACAGAAGAAGTCGTTGTAGTTCCACGAGCCGCCACGCAGGGCGCGTTTATTTTGTTCGCCACCTTTTAACCAAGAAGTTCCATCATTTGGTGCGCCATTATAATCACTGCGCCATACATCTTCGCACCATTCCCAGACATTGCCATGCATGTCATGCAATCCCCAAGCATTTGACGATTTCTCTCCCACTGGATGAGTTTTACTTCCAGAGTTCTTATCATACCATGCATAGTTCCCTAATTGCTCAGCATTATCACCAAAGCAATATTTAGTTTTACTTCCAGCACGACATGCATATTCCCATTGCGCCTCACTAGGTAACTTGACTGTCTGCCCTGTCATTTGGGATAGCTTCTGGCAAAAGGCAACTGCATCATGCCATGACACATTCTCCACTGGACAATTTAGATCTCCTTGGAAACTTGATGGATTTTTCCTCATTACCGCCTGATATTGCCTCTGAGTAATCGGATATTTGCTCATCTTAAAAGCTTTCAGAGTCACTTGATGCGCTGGCTTTTCATCAGCATCACCATTGTCATCTCCCATCATAGAACTTCCCGCAGGGATGTCTACCAGTTCCAAATTAATACCATCACCGCATTTAATTGCATCTGTCCCTGCAAAACTAAAACTATTATCCAAGAGAAGATCTGGCTCAACTGCGATCGAAGGTATATCAATATCCGTCAAATTATCTAGCTTCAAATCCAAAAACTCACGAATATTGCTCAAACAATCATTAATCGTGATTCCTTTACCAGTACTAAGCATTTGCGCGTCAAACTCTGCTCCTGATCGCGCATTTCCCATCTGGTCTAGCGCTTCTTGAAGCCGATCTTTTTTCATCTCTCCCGTTGCTAGAAAATCTGCAATCCTTTGTGATTCGCGATCAGACTCAATATTGCGGAATTGCTGAGCTTCTAAAAGATTAGCAATATTTTGAATCTCTCCCATTGCTTTTGAGAGTTCCTTGTCTACTGTCGCCACATTAGACAACAAACTTTGAAAACTACCCATAAACGGCTTCATATATTCCTCAAAGTTAAGAGCAATATCCACAAACTCAGCAGTCTTGGCTTGCAAGGCATTAATCTCTAATTGCAACTCATAGAGATCTTTTTGAGATCTAATTTCTTCAAGAACCTGAGCTAATAACTGCTTCTGGGTATCTTGATCACTCGCAATCCTTTTTAAACTCTCACTCATTAAGTCGAGCTTTTTCAGCATCAACACGGCAGCATAGCCTGTTGATTTAGCAATCTCAAATAACTGAGATTCCATACCCTGCAACATTGCTATATTTTGATGGCTAGGATTAGGTTTCTGACGTTCTTGTTGTTCCCTAAGTCCGCGTTTCTGTTCCTTTTCCGCAATTGCGTGGCAATTTTCGCCAATAGTGACACGAATTTCTTGCGCTAACTCATGAAAAAATCTTTGATAATCATACTGATGCAGTTTCAGTACTTTTACCATTTCGTCATAGTTCTGGACGATTGCATTTAGCTCACGATAGCGTTCTTCAAAACTTAATGGCTTAATGGAACGTTGTTCTACAAATTTTTTACTAAATATTCCCCGTTGCTCAACCTTTTTGACAATCAGTTTACCTTTAGTCAAATGCTCATTACGTTGACGAATTTGCTTTTGCAATTGATCGAGTTTGCCCCCTGCTAGCATTGGTAGTCGATAGGTTTTCTTGTAGATTTTAATTTCACGCTTGCCATCGTTGTTACTGTTACTCATCTTTCAATCGTTACCATGCTTCAAGACAAACTTTACACAAAAACATTTTAGCCCCAGTCATAAAATTTTGGTATTTTCTGTAAAGTTAAGAAACCATTTAAGTATGACTTTCTATGATCAAAAACTCTAAGAGATCCCCCTCAATCCCCCTTAAAAAGGGGGAAGAAGATAATTCTCCCCCCTTTTTAAGGGGGGCTGGGGGGATCTAGACAATTCTTAAATGGTTTCTAAGATCCCCGACTTTTGTTGTGACTGACACAGACGATCTTTAAAATGGAAAGAAAAAGTCGGGGATCTGGGGCTTTAATCATCTGTAACCTGCTGCTTGCAGCGTAAAAAGATGGGCATAGCGTCCATCTGCTGCTAATAGCTGCTCGTGACTGCCTTGCTCGATAATTTTACCATCTGCCATCACGATGATTTTGTCCGCCATACGCACTGTCGAGAACCGATGGGAAATCAATACCACCATCTGATCTTTAGTGAGAGAACGGAAATGATTAAAAATATTCATCTCGGCTTCCGCATCCATCGCCGCCGTTGGTTCATCGAGGACGAGAATATCCGCTTGCGATCGCATAAATGCTCTAGAAAGCGCAATCTTTTGCCATTGTCCACCTGACAACTCTTGACCACCCTTAAACCATTTGCCCAACTGCGTCCCAAATTTTTGTGGCATATTGTTAATAAAAGGTTTCGCCATGCCCTTTTCAGTCGCAATTTCCCATTCTTGATCGTCATTGATGCGTTCCACATCACCAACACCAACATTCTCGCCTACAGTAAATTGATACTGTACAAAGTTCTGAAAAATCACGCCAATTCTTCTGCGTAATGTATCAATATCCCAGTCATTCAAATCAACTCCATCTAATAAAATCCTGCCACTACTAGGCATATATAATCGCGTTAATAATTTAATTAATGTAGTCTTGCCAGAGCCATTCTCGCCCACGATCGCTAATTTCTCGCCATGCTTGAGATGCAGTGAAATATCCTTTAAAACAGGCTCTTGGCTCTCAGGATAGCAAAAAGACACATTCTCAAATTGAATTCCTGCTGACCCAATTCCTTTAGTAATCTTGCCGTGAGATTGGGGAACTGGCTGTTCTA
Organism: Pseudanabaena sp. Salubria-1; assembly: GCA_023336205.1. Lineage (GTDB taxonomy): Bacteria > Cyanobacteriota > Cyanobacteriia > Pseudanabaenales > Pseudanabaenaceae > Pseudanabaena. Next base: position 153,669 of record JALQCR010000004.1, on the reverse strand, counting down.
AAAATTCGTAGAGATTAGCGAGATAGAGATTGTCCTCATACATGCCACCAATGGAAGTTAATGCTGATGCGAAAGTAGACTGACCTTGGCGGAACACGACTAGATACATTGTCATTTCTCCGAGGCTAATTCTGCCTGCGATCGCTTCCATCACAATCCATGCATAAGCCCCATAAAATGCTCCCGTACTCAGCAATCCCAGCAGATAGCCCCAAAATCCTTTTTGAATTGTGAGATTGCGATCTTCCGCATAAAGGCGATCAAAGACATCACGATAACGCTGCAATAGCATTCCGCCTAATTGATAAAGCTGGACTTCCTTGGCGTAGTCTTCTCGCGCTAGTAAAGTCTCTAGATAATGTTGCTGACGTGTTTCAGGCGATCGCCATCGAAATAGTCTAAAAGCATGTTCTGAAAATCTGGTTTCCGCAATAAAAGAAGGAATCGCCGCTAAGACCAAGACAATCACTGCCCAAACGGAAAAATTTAATAACAATCCACTAAAGGTCAATAGAGTTAATGCTGACTGACCTAAACCAAAGATGCGACTGATCAGTGATAGCGGACGACTAGAAGCCTGTGCTCGCGCCTGAGACATCTTGTCATAAAATTCCGAATCCTCAAAATGGGCAAGATCAAGGGTAAGCGCTTTTTCTAAAATCAAGACATTCACATTCTGCCCAAGCAGCACACGCAGCAATGATTGAGATACGGTAAGTCCTTTCTGCACAGCCGCCAAAATCACGATCAAGATTGCTTCAAATCCCACGTAACTGAGTGCTAAATTGCGATCGCTTAACAAGCCACTCCTCGAAGCCAATACAACACTATCGACGATCAGTTTACCGACATAGGCGATCGCCGCAGGTAACAGTCCGCTCACAAGGGTAAAAATAGCGATCGCTAGGGTTAATCCACGGCTAGTCGTCCACACTAGACCTAAAGCCTTGAGCCCATAGCGAAATATTGTCAAAGACTTACGCAAAGTCTTTTTAAGAGATCTCTGTCCCTTTTGTTCACTTTTTTTCTTTTTTGTCATATAGCCATTTTATGCCATGGGTAAGGGCAATTCATGAATTGCTCTTACCCATAAAATTCCCTGCTAGCGATCGCTTAATTGATTGCCAATAAGCCCTGATCGGAAACTCAGTATAGTCACGGGTGATGGATAGCAGCACAATCAAATGACCCAAAAAAGTGGCGATCGCCCAAAACTTAGGAAACCACGCGAGAGGAACATCTGGCTCAGTTGGAAAAAGATAAACAGCTATAGAGGCGATCGCTGTTGGTACTAATACTAATAAAATCCCCAAAACGCTTAACCAACGGCTGTTATAAACCTGCACTGCATTCGCATTTTCCCAGCGCTTTCCCGTCCAAGCCCATCGCAGCAAAGAGATAGTATCTGCCATCTTCAAAAATTGCTGACGTTGATCGGCGCTTTGCTCAAGGATAAAAATATGATTGCAAAAATCACAAGCCAAAGATTCCATCATTGGCATGGGGGTAATAGTGCCACGCATACAGACTGGACAGGAGGACGATGGCGATCGCGAACTGGAATAACTCATTATTTACACTTTGACAATGTTTAGCAGTGGCGCTAAGCGTCTCACTAACATTGTAGAACAAATGAATTACCCCCTTTAATTCCCCCTTGCAAAGGGGGAAGACCAGAAATCTTGTTCCCTCACCTTTGCAAGGGGAGGGCGAGGGTGGGGTAAATTATCCCTTATTCAACAGCAAAAGTAATCGCTACCACCGCTCGAATGTCTTTATCAATGGAAGTTGTGTTGTAAGAGCCACTGTTGCTGACCTCAGTGGAATATCGCGCCGTAATTTGAAAGACATCGGTTTCAGCCTTGCGAATTGTGCCGAGGCGACTGCCTGAAACATTGACGATCGCATCGCCTCTAGCCTTTGCATCTTTAGTCGCTTCCGAAATCATTTCCACGCGCAACTGACTAAGCTGCGTATAGAGATATTCCGCAGGCTCCGATGTAAAGGGAATACCCTCATTAATCAAATCTGTGCTTGATCGTGCGATCGCGCTAATGCCATCGACATCCTTAGAGCGAATCTCAAAGCGTTGGATCAATCGATAAGCAATGTTTCTACCAGTTTGCACTCCATTACTATTGGTCTCAGGAATTGGCTGAGTTTCGATCGCACTAACGACGATCGCATCATCAGGAACATTTTTGCTCTTGAGATAGGCTCGCACTCGATCGTTATAGCGTTTGAGTTCTTGGTAAGCTAGTGGCAATGTCGTCTGTTGGCTAGATACAGAGCTACGCCAAATCACAAAATCTGCACGAATAGGACGAGTCGATGAACCAATCACGGTCAAAATGTCATTTGACCTTAGCGATCGCAGGGCATTGCCAGCGAGAAAGGCACTACCAACAAGTGCGATCGACAGGGCAAGCATTCCACTGAATAGTTGCGGAAATGGAGATGCTGGTTTTGGTGTTGAGGCGTTAGGGTCTGACAGCATAGCTTTGTTGGGAATTGTTATACTGCTTGACGCTAAGGCTTGTTGCTTAGTTACGGCTTGTAATAAAACGTAATTCAAGGAAAAGGGAAAAAGGAAAAAGGAAAAACTGGGTTGATTTTGTTCAGCTATCTTTGGATGACTTTATCTTTTTAGCAAGAATTTTTATTCTTAATGTTTTTATAACTTGTAATAGAGCGAAATACACGTAGGCTAGTTTTGTATCAATATATACTATTTAATGTAACCCGATTGAAAACATCTATGAGCATGAAAGCGTGCTATTAAAATCATGAATAATGTTATGAACAAAGTTACAAATTCTGCCTTATTCTTTGGCGGTTCAACAGTTTCTGATAGTTACAAGAAACATCTTGCTAGTATGTGGGCTTCACTGGAACGTCGGTTTGAGGTTGCCCACGCCAGCCACAACACTGAACTTTTGGTGATGCTAGAGCTAGAAAGAAGCGCGATCGCCCCCAATCAAGTAGAGACACCAGCAGCGTCGCTATGGCAAGGACTGCGGAATTTGCTATTCTCGAAAGCCGAAATTAGGGTTAAGCAAATTTGCGATCGCGCTGGCAATCAGTGGTGGTATGGCTACAATCCTATTACTGGGCAATCTGTCTATGCTGACACAGATACTGAAATGCGGCTGTGGATAAAGGAACAAGCTTTGTAAAGGAAAAAGGAAAAAGGAAAAAACTGGGTAATGGCTTCCATTATCTAATTTATGAATCAAGAGTCAAAAAGAAACTATTTCTATACTTTTTCTGTTTCCCTTAGCAAAAGCAGAGTTTGAGATCGCCGACTTTTTTGTGGACTTGTAAATCTTCTTTGATTGCGAAAAAAAAGTCGGAGATCTTTGCATTTACAATTTTTCCTTAACGCGATCGCTTTTTATTATCAATATCTTCAAGGTGCGATCCAGCTTTCCTACTGAATCAAAGTGGTTTTATCGGCTGTGGTGATGGCGAACTAAATATATCGACAGAGAAATATTGTCATAATTCCAAAATCTTGTAGGGGCATAGAATTCCCGCCGAGATTTATGATTTTATCGATTCCCTTCGTTTGGGAATGCTTTGCCCTAAACCTCGCAACGCAGGGACAAGCGATCGGTGAAGGCGAAGAGGGTTAAGCATTTGCGGAATGATGTCTCTGCGATCGCTTTAAAAATTGTGGCGCAAATGCTTAACCCCTACGAAATATCGGTTATATCGGTTAATGCAGATGTCCAAAGATCTCCGACTTTTTGGGCGCTATCAAAAAGGATCTACGAATCCACAAAAAAAGTCGGAGATCTGGGGCTTTACTTTTCCTTTTGCCTTTCTACTTTTTACTTGGTAAGAGCATCGTTGATTCGATTTCTTCGCGGACTTGTTTGCTGACGTAGCTGCGGTTCATGCACTCGACAAGGAGGATATTGGCTTCGTAATATTGTTTGAGAAGTTTTGCTTGCTCTTTAGTAAATTGCCAATCATGACCAATATTGCGGCGATCGATACAGATTTGATGCAATTCTTGGTTCCATTTTTCTCCATTTGATTTCCAGTATTGAGAGACTAATTGAGAATCTACATGTTCAATGGGTAAAGATTTATCTTTAAGTTTTTGTAGCCCGTTGACTAATACATTTAGTTTTAGTCAACGGGCGATCTCAACATCATAATCACGAACAAGATTTCGAGAAAGATCACGATCAAGAATTAAGTCATTTTCAATGATACTAATACTGTCAAAGTTAATGTCATGAGACAGTTTGCTATCAATTGCAAAAGCAAGATCACGAGATACTTGGAGAACTTCTTTGAGAGAAAGAACATGTGCATGAGCACGGCTACGATTACGGTGAACTTGGGGATTGCTCTCTAGATAATGGACAAACGAATGTAATCCAAGATAGGTATAGTAAGATCTCATGCCAGTAATCTTATAATTTGTCTGCACAGAATCTGTTTTTTTCTTTAGCCACTCCAAAAACACCTGTAAATTCCCATCATCTCTTAACATTCCGTCAATGCGCTCCTTCATCATCTTCACAAGATTATCCGATCGCCACAACATTTCCGCAGTCAAATAAAACACCTCTTTCCATCTTGGATTAGAAATATTCTGCACCAATATTTCCAATTGCTGACCGCGTTCAATAGCCTTCGCTGCAAAATATTCCTGAAAAGTCAAATGGGAAAAGGAATAAATATTTCTTGCCCTCTCCACTAACAACCCATGATGATGCTCGATCGCCTTTAGCACCACCTCACTATCTAGCCGTAACGCATCAGGTTCGGCGGATGCTTCAGGGAGATTGCAGATATAGTCCTTAATCTGGCGTTGCAAATCCTCTTGCCGAAAGAAATATTCACCATTCACAAAGGTATTAAAGGCAATCTGTCCCAGCATATCCTCCTTATTTTGAGGCGAAAGATGCTTATAAATTATCTCCCGTTCGATATTGCGCTTCGCATCCCACTTTTTCATCAATACTTCCAAACCTTCTTTATACAGTTCCGATCGTTTCGGCGGGAAATCGTTACGCTCACCAAATACCAAACATAACAGCGTCAGCAATAAAGGATTGTTTGCTAATTCCTTAACAGGTTCATTACCCTTTAATCTCTCTAACAACCGTTTTGCCTTTGACTCATCCCTCTCCCGAAACCAATTATTGACAAAGGTTTCAATCTGTCCGTCATCAAAATCGGCAACCTCAACTTCCGTAAACCGCTCAAACTGGTATTCTCGCGCCACAATCCGACAGGTAATCGCAAACCGATTTTTTAGCCAATCCCTCGAAAACTGATCAATATCCTGCTTAACGCGGCAATCATCCTCCTTCTTCACCTCATCCAACCCATCTAATAGGATCAACGCCCTCCCTTCTCTGAGAAAGCGCTTCACCACATCCAACCCCACCTCCCGCTTTTGAAATTCAGTCAAAATATAATTCTCTAGCGATGGCTGTCCCCTCTCCTCCGCATAAGCCTTCAGCGTCACAAATATCGGCAGAAGTTCCCCATGAAACCTACCACCGAGGCAAGACATCGCCAAATATTTCATAAATGTGGTTTTCCCTGCCCCCGGTTTACCCAACACCACCAGCTTTTGAATTTCATCGACTGCCTCAAGCCCCGTTACCCGTTTTTGAATTGTCCCCACTAAAAAGCGATCAAAATGTTCACGGGTACATACCTCCATCACCTCGTCATAGCCAATCCGCCGCCGCCCGATCACATCCTTGATGATATTCACATCGGTATAAATCCGATCCAAATCGACAGGTTGCGTCATATCCAACACCCGCATCGTCCCACAGCGCTCTGTCACATCCGCCGCGATTTTGTGTTTCACCTCTTGGACTAGGGCATCAAGTAGGCGATCAAATTCCTGCTTTTGGGGTAGTAAACGCTCCTCTACTGATTTTTTCTCTCGATCAAATTTCTGCTTTTGGGCTCGTAGCTCCTCCAGTGATTTTTTCTCCTTTAGGTCTAGTGGGTTATCAAGTTGTGATTTGTTTTTTTTGATTGAGGTATTGAGGTCTGATAAATTTTTCTCTAAGTCAGTAACTTTTTGTTTCACCTCTTGTATTTGTAATTCAAGGTCAACCAAACTAGGCTGAATATAGGCTTTTATATCTTGTTTCTGAGTTTCTTGCTCTAGCCAGTTTCGCAACTTATTCGCCTTGTTTGCTCCAGCACCCGCAATACTAAACTTCTTGTAAATTCCAGTCTTGCGATTACGGATTGCCTCAACTGTAACGTGCAGTTGCTCAGATATCTCGCGATCATCCTTATCATTGCCCCACCAAAGCAAAAATACTTCCTCTTGCTCAGGGGATAACTCGTACTTACGAGCCAAATCAGTTAAGAAATTGCTAGGAAACATAGACAATCTGGCGATTAGATAGGCTTATCTTAACCGAAAATTTAATATGAACAGAAAGATGAATAAAAAATCGTAGGGGTTAAGCATTTGCGCCACAATTTTTAAACTCATCACAGAGATATCATTCCGCAAATGCTTAACTGAGATCTTGCACCATTCCTGAAAGAGTTAAGTAGGAATGGGTTTGAGAATAATTTCAAACCCATGACGAGCAGCAATATCGGCACTAATTTGGAGATACCTAAGAAGTTTCAACCAAAGGACAGAAGGAAATAAAACGGAAAGTGTCAAATCACAGGTAGCTTTCCAGTCCAAGACAGGAGGACTCGACCATTGATCAATCCAATGGGCCAAAAGATAAGCAAGCAGAGAGAGGATAAGCCAACGATAAACACCAAGTTTTGTAGATTGCCCAAAACAATGCAAACCAAAGCGATGTTTGATGGTTTTGAAGAATCCCTCAATCGCCCAACGCTTACGACCTAACATCACCAGATAAGCACCAGAATAAGGATGAGAAGAGACAACAAAGCGTAACTCCCGTTTACTATCAGCTCTTTTGAGCCAAAACCAAGAGATCGTCAAAGGCTGAGTTAGCCCTTCTAGCAAAATTTGTTGTCCACGTTTGCCATGACGATAAAGTTGTTTGACTGTACGGCCATCTTGAAGTTTACGATTGTTGCGTACACCGACAACGATGCGCCAAGTCTTGGCGCGGACAGTATTGAAAAACTTCACCGTACTAAACTCAGTATCAGCAAGGACAATCACAGTCTTGCCTTGGGTTAGTTGCTTGGGTACTGTCCCCAATAACTTACAAGCTAAGTCAGAGGGACTGGGGTATCCTTTGCCGCGCCATACTCTAAAACTCCATGGTACGCGCCACTCTCCATAGACCAGATACAGTACAACCAGATGTAGTCCTCGCTTTCCGTTTAGTATTCTCACCCATGGGTCTGGTTCGTTTTGGGTGGGATTGCTCAAATGTAAAAACTTGCCGCTTTTTTCTAGGGTAGTCAAGTCTATCAGTATCTTTAATGGCACTTGTTTCGATGGGCGATGCTTGGCGATTTGTCCCAAAATAGCCTGCCGTGTTGACCGAATTACTGCTCTCGTTGACCAGTTATAGTGATTGAGAAATCGGCTGAGTGCACTCGCTGATTTTATCTGTGTATGTTCTGGATAAGGATGCCTTTGTGCTTCGAGAAATAGTCCTAGTATTGCATTGAGACTTGCTGTTTGATACACACTTGGCATCAAACACAGAAGACTATACACTAGCCCTTGGGCGTGCTTAACGATGCTTTCCATGCCAGCAATTCCAAATTCAAAAAGTAGCAAGATATACAAAACCAAGAGTCTAAAAATTAACAGGAATCTGCAAAGACGGGGGCTTCATCAAGCATAAAGTCGATTAAATGTTGCCAACTCTTAAATAAAAAGTACTTGGTAAGAGAGAGAATATCTTGAAAGAATCCTCTACGAGTGCCACGCTTACGACGAATCTCTTGATAACTGGAATCTATTAAATGTAAAATCGTGTGAAATAGAAAAGCTAACAAATTAAGAGATAGAAGTGTCGATGACAAATGTTTTTGTCCATGACCAAAGTTATGTTCCAAGTTGTAGCCCTTGGTTTTCAACACATTGTGGTTCTCATTTTCGGTTTTCCAACGACATCTACCCGTTTCAACTACGACCGCCACATTGTCAATATTAACAGCATGATTAGTCACAAAAGCATTACGGTAGACTTCAGAATTATCAACACTATTGCGAACAGTCAGTTCACACCAGTTCACTAACAGAGAGGGTTCTTGTTCTCTTAAAGGTATCTGATTCACAAATCGATAACTATATATTTCTATAGATTTCCCCTTGCGGTGTTTAGTCGTCAAATTCTGCACTTCACCATTTTTTTCAATGTAATCTAACCACTGATATAAACTAGGATGACTGGATGGTAAGCAGGTGAAAATGAAGTTCATATTTGCCTCTAAACAATTCTGACACATCGGTTGACGGCTATAGAGATCATCCCCTAATAACGTAATCGCCTGTCCTTCAAAAAGATGCCCATGTTTACTAATCCAGCGTTTCGCTGCGGCTGTTTCACAATCTTGTTTCTCATGTCCATCTTGCGGAGTGACGAATTCGGGTGGTAGAGAAATCACCTGTTCGCAACCTGGTGCAGCGATTACGGGCAAAATTGCTGTGTGTGAGTATGTTATTTTGCCACTGCGATGATTACGGGTACTACAACATTCGCAGGATATTTTCGATGAGCTATGGTACTCCGTTCCATCTAAACAAATCAGTAAATTCCTATCCAATCTTTCATATCGTTTCAGGTGCTTTCCCATTTGCAGAAATTTATACACTTTCTCAAATACAGCGTTCAGACTCTTGGCGCTAATTAGGTCGAGGATATTGCGTATTTGCTGGTCAGAGGGTATTTTCTCCACTCCAAATATACTTTGAACGTTATTTTTTCCACTTCGACTCTGCAATTGTCTTTGATACTCTAAAAATGATTGACACTGCATAAAAAACATCGAGAAAGCCGACAGCATCGCATCGCTGATTTTAAATTTTGTCCCATTGCTTTCGCTTCTTGGGTCTTTTATTTTCTCTATCCCCTCTTGCAGGAAATCTAAAAAAACACTAAAAACTAAGATCGTTGGTGGCATTAACTGGATAGGATTATCATTTTTGCTATGTTTTAAGCTCTACCTTTATCTGGTTCCTTATATCTGTATACTTTGCTGCTTTTTGAATTTGAAACTGCTGTTTCCATGCTCGTTATTTAATTTACTACTACGCCCTTTTTTTCACATTTCTGCTCTTTCTGCAACCCCTTTTCTTGAATGGTGCAAGATCTCAGTTAACCCTCTTCGCTTTCACCGATAAATTTTCCCTGCATTTTGAGAATGATCGATCAATATTCAAGGTTGAGGTCAGAGCTTTCCCGATTTTAAGGGATCGGTAAATTTATAAATTGCTGCGGGAAAGCTCTGACCCTACAGGTTATCTCTTAACCAATACAACAATTTCAGTTGAAAATATAGACATCAGCAGAGACAGTGAAGCCGTCATTCGTATCATGGTGTATCTCTTCAAATCCAATGAGGTAAGGCAATGTAAGGCTTGTAAGGCTATGTATGTGGATTTATCTCCAAAATTAATTTGAGATTCTTGATATTGTCAAAGTCATCAAAGGCAATTCAAAAATATGAATAACCAAAATCAAGTTCAAAAACAAGTCACGACTCAAGCGATCGCCCAAGCAAATAACGCACCAGCAAACAACAAACAAACTGCGATCGAGTCCACACCAACATCAATACCCATTGACGCATCCAACACCATTCCTGCGATCGCCAACAACCCAACAGTTAGCATAATCCTCGCCTTTGCCGTATTGGTGCGCGTCATCGTCGATCGCCCTTCCTCAAGGAAAAAGTAACAGCGCCTTGTTCAGCAATAGCTAATAGTGAAATAATAATAGGAAATATGATTACTTCACTATTAGCTATTGCTAAAACCATTATTTTCTCGTTGTAAATATTTTTAGGCTTCCATTACCAGTGGAATGTGAGATACAATTTCATCTATAATTCAATTTCACGAATACTAATCCATAATTACGATATATCAAGATGAAGACAAAACTAATTTGGATAGGACTTGCGATCGCTATAGGGCTTGGGATACCTCTGTTAAGCCCTGAAATGGCTAACACAGCGATACCCCCTCTCCCTGACAAACACCTAAAAGAGATGTCAGATTATATAGTGCTTGGGAGAGTGACAAACATTCAAAGTAGAGAAGTTAGGGTAGACAGAGGGACTGATTATTCTTATAAGGCTCGCATCCAAGTTGACCGAATAGAGTTATCGAGAGCTAATACCCTTGCCTCCAAAAAAAGCATCGAAGTACTCTATCGAAAACCTGGAAAACGACCTAATGGATGGGTGGGATCACAAGGACAGTCTCAACTCTTAGAGAAAAACCGCAAGGTTAAACTCTTTATCCGTAGAGACGAGCAAGGCAACCTACATTTATTGGAGCCAAATGGATGGCAAGCAATCTATTGATAATCCATATCAAACAAAAATAGGACTCAATCAAACCCCAAGAAGAGAATGACGACGCTTTGCGTCGCCATTCTCTTCTTAGGTTTTATGTACTAATGCATTTGGCGACAGCTATAAAAAAGAGTGAAGCAATGCTTCACTCTTTTTTAATTCTATTCTTCTTCAATCCCAAAAATCTGATTGAAAGTTTTAAGAACTTTGTAACCAGTATCAATCGACTCAAGCGGATCTTTGCGGAGACGGTGACGTAGGCATAGACCGATGACTCGCTTAATGTCATCTACTTCTACTTCCTTGCGACCTTCAAAAGCCGCGATCGCTCTAGCAGCACGATTGCTCACAATATCGCCGCGCAAACCATCGACATTAAGCTCAGAGCAAACTCTGGAGATATTTAAGCGTAGATCTTGAGGGATATCCACTTCACTGAGAAGAGTTTGTGCTCTCACGATCTTGGCTTGGAGTTCTTCTTGGCGATCCGAATATTCCTTCAGAAAGCCATGAGGATTTCCATCAAAATTAGTGCGCTCTTCAACTACTCGCACTCGTAATTCTGGCTCGCGCACGGTACGAATTTCGGCATACATGCCAAAGCGATCCAACAATTGTGGACGCAATTCTCCTTCTTCGGGGTTGCCAGAACCGACTAATACAAAGCGGGCAGGGTGACGAATAGAAATACCTTCTCGCTCAACGGTATTCCATCCCGAAGCCGCAGAATCTAACAGCACATCGACTAAGTGATCGTCTAGAAGGTTAACTTCATCAATGTAGAGAATGCCGCGATTAGCTTTCGCTAGTAATCCTAATTCAAAGGCTTTCACCCCTTCCGATAAAGCTTTCTCAATATCGATTGTGCCGCAAACACGATCTTCGGTTGCGCCAAGGGGCAAGTCCACCATGATTACTTGCTTGGTGGTGACTGGTAGAGTTTCGCCATTGGCAACACGGCGGCGGACTTCTTCGCTTTGCAAGTCACCGTCGGTGGGATGGCTGCTAAATGGATCATCAGCAACAACTTCGATTTCAGGTAAGAGGTCGGCAAGGGCGCGAACGGTGGTGGATTTGCCCGTACCGCGATCGCCCATGACCATCACTCCACCGATTTTAGGATCGATGACGTTGAGCAACAGGGCGAGCTTCATTTCTTCCTGTCCGATCACGGCGGTGAAAGGAAATACAGGTCGTCTTGTCGTTACAGTTGGTTTAATGGGAGTTGCAATCAAGGTTTTTTAAATTTTGTATCGATAAAAGTGTCACTCTAGCCAATATACAGCTTTATCATCGCTGATTTCCTAAAAATTTACAGAAAGCCTATAGACTGTCATGGGATTTGTACTGTCATATCGCAACATAAAACCCAAAAGAGAGTTGCGGCGCTTCGCGCCACAACTCTCTTTTGGGTTTTAGCTTTAGCTACTTATTACTTTTGGCGATCGCCTTGCGTTGGCTGTCACCTGTGAGCTTAAGCGCAAAATTTTCTATACCGTTATACAAACCGCGAGGCAGTATCCAGATTAGATAAGCCGCAACAATTGTGATAAGCGATCGCCTTGGTTCATAAATTAAAATTTTCCAATTGCTTGCTAAGGCTCGATTTACAAGTTGCACGGCTGCTTTGCCATCTTTATTACGAACTGCACGACGAGAGAGATAGCGTAATTGGTAGGCTCTTGCTAAGGATTCCCATTCTCCTGTGAACTTAGGGGCATATTCGCGAGTTTTAGCAATCACTTTTTCCCAAGAGTCCAATTGCTTCATCATGTTTGCCGATAGACCACCCGAATTAACACGATAGAGAGTTAGGGCATCGGGAATCCCCTCGATTTGCCATTTTGTCGTTAGCGCAATCCGAATCCAGCATTCAATATCTTCCGACTGGCGAAAGCGATCGTCAAAATAGAACTTCTCATCAGTACCGTAAAAATTGGCGGTGAATTCGATATCTGTAAATACAGATTTGCGAATTACAGGAACTGAGCCATTACTAATGGGGTTGCGACAAAGCACAAGTTCGGGTGTAATGTTTTTGGTTTGAGGAATTTGAAAATTACCAAGCGGGTGGCTATCATCATCAATAAATTCTGAACTACAGAAGCTCACGCCAACAAGAGGGTTTGAGTCTAAATGTAGTACATGCATTTGTATCTTTGATGGTAGCCAGACATCATCAGAGTCTAAAAACGCTAAATATTCTCCTTGGGCATGACGAATACCTGTATTTCTCGCTCCAGCCAGTCCACGATTCTTTTGATGGATAATTTTGATGCGCTGATCGGTAAAACTTTCACAGATTTCAATACTTCTATCTTTCGATTCGTCATCAATTACCAGCAGTTCAAAATCCGTAAAAGTTTGTGCCAAAACTGAACTAATGGTTTCCGCAATATACTTCTCAACGTTATAAACGGGCATGATTACTGAAACTTTCGGCATAATAAACTCCAAATAATTTACCAAACAACTTATCAAACAATTTAATTTAACTCTTCGCAGGACTTACGCAATTTCAACGAATTTACTAGGGATTGAGTAAATTTAGTTAGAGTTTTGCCCTCCCCAAACCAAATCTACTCACTGATTAAGTCCTACCTTCTATTTGAAAAAACTGAGTAAAAATCGCCAGTAGGTTGCCAATAACGTTAGTAAAGTGCGGTGAGGTTCACGAAAGAAAATTCGCCAATCTGATGCGATCGCTCGATTTATAAAATCCAAACCGACTTTAGGGGGCAAATTTAGGCGGAAAGCGCGACGTGCTAAGTAGCGTAAATGGATTGCTCTAGCAAGAGAATAATGTTTTTTTACGATTTCGGGCGCGTATGCTCTTGCTCTATCAATTAGTAAATCCCATCCTGCTTCCATCCGATATAGCGAAGCGGAGAGTCCAGAGGGACTTGCTCGATAGTAAATCAATATCCGATCAAGTCCTTCGATTTGCCAAGGCGAACTCTCTTTTCGGTTGTGACACATTACGCGAAATAACCATTCCAGATCCTCAGAATAACTCATGTCTTCAGCGAAACCTCCCACTAGAGAGAACACCTCAGCTCTTGCGATCAGATTAGACATCGTAGTAGTTGGATTTTCGTATAGAAAATCTTCAGGTTTAAGATTGATCAGCCGAGATGTAGAAATTTGTCCTACTGGGCTACCTTCTAAACTGATGAATTCCACACGAGCAAAGCTGACTACTAAGTTAGGATTAGTCGCGAAATGCTCGACATGTGCGGCTAACTTGTCGGGCAGCCAAATATCATCGGCATCAAGAAAAGCTAGCAAATTCCCCTTTGCCAATCGCACTCCATGATTGCGGGTAGCAGATACGCCTTGATTTGCTTGCGATATAACTTGGATACGGCGATCGCGAAGAGCATATTCATTTGCAATTTCTAATGTGCGATCCGTCGAGCCATCGTCAACAATCAATAGCTCAAAATCTGTAAATGTTTGTTGCAGAACCGACTCAATTGTTTGATCGATAAATCTTGCCGCATTGTAGGCTGGCATAATCACAGATACAGTAGGATCGCGATCGCTCATTACTTAACCTCAGTTAAATCTGTTCTAATAGTAACGGGGACTTTGAAGAAATGAAACATTTATATATCCTTAATCCACATAATATCTATAGAATCATTTTTAAGAATAGAATTTTTTAACATCATTAATAATATGAACTTACCCTACCTTGGATTAGTCTTTAATTTTCCCCAAACAAAGTCATTTAGTATGGATTTCTGCTCTGAGATGCTACTAAACCAACTTCAGCAAGATCTTCATCTTCCTTTTAAGCCAGAAGCAATTGTTCCACAGGAATATTACCAAATATTAACTAGAATACCTTGGTTGGGTAGAAAATTTCCAATCCGCACCTTAGAAACAATGTTAAATAACCTATGGGTCTATCCTCAAGCGATCAAAAAGGTACGCGATCGCTTTCAATATTTCCATATTTGCGATCATAGTTATGCCAATTTAGTTCACGATCTTCCTGCGGAACGGACTGGAGTTTTTTGTCACGATCTTGATGCTTTTCGATCGCTCTTAGAACCCAAAAAATATCGTCGAGGATGGCATTACAACGCTGGACAAAAGCATGTTCTCAGGGGAATGCAAAAGGCGAAGTTTGTTTTTTATACTACGAATGAAGTCCGTCAAGAAATCGAACATTATCAGCTTCTCGATCCTAATAAGCTAATTCAAGCTCCCCTTGGCATTGCGTCAGAATTTACGGCGATCGCTTCTCAGAAGCCTTCAAAATTATTAGAATCGATTGGTCAGCAATCATTTTTACTGAATGTCAGTAGCAATCAAGTGCGTAAGCGTCTTGATATTTTATTGCAAGCTTTTGCAGGTATCCATGAGCGGTTTCCTGAGCTTAAATTGGTGCGTGTAGGAGCAGAATGGACTCCTCAAATGCAGAAGTTGATCCAAAGCTTAGGAATCGGAAATAGTATTATTCGGTTGCAAGGGCTAGAACGTAGCGAACTAGCAGAACTCTATCGTCAAGCGACAATTACCCTTGTAACTAGCGAGTCGGAGGGGTTTGGTTTGCCCGTGATTGAGTCTCTGGCTTGTGGCTCGCCTGTAGTTGCAAGTGATATTCCTGTTTTACGTGAAGTGGGTGGTAATGCTGTAACTTTTTGTCCGCTAACCCGCATTGACGATTGGGTAACGGTTCTTGAAAATCACCTTCAAGCGCCAAATGCTCAACCCTCAAAAGGCGATCGCTTAGCTCAGGCTGCTAAATATTCTTGGGCAGCACACGCGAAAACAATTAGTGATGCGTATGAGCAACTCTTAAAGTTATAAGTTCTATCTAATTGAGATGCGACTAATTAAATCATTAAGTCATCCCAACCACGCCGAAAACTTTCTACCGCAGGTTCGAGTTCCTGTGAAGTTTCTTGTGGAGGTAGGTTTTGAGGTTTTTGATGATTTGCCTGTCTTACAGCTTCAACTTCTTGAGTAATATCTTCTAAATTTAGCTCGTCAGTTTGCACTGAATGCAGAAGTTTTTTGAATCGCACCGAAAAAGTATCTCTAGGTTAACTCCAGTGCTGCCTTTAAACTGTCGTTGACTTTTTGGAGTGAGGAATTCGGTAGCTGCCCCAATTTTCTAAGTATTTTATCTTTACTGAGTGTAAGTAGATTGACGCAGTTAATAACAGAATCTTGCCTCAATCCAGATTGTTGTCCTTCATGGGTTGTCATCTTGATTAATAATTGCGTTGGTTCTAAAGAGCGTTGGGTTTGGCTTGTGATTTGGACTACGATTGTGTTTTTGAGACGTTGATTGTCGCGATCGTTCTGGATTACAAGGACTGGACGAACTTTAGTTTCACTACTCGAAGTGTAAGGATAATCAACTAGCACAATATCTCCGCGCTGAATATTCATGATTGTCTGCGGGGATCGAGATCGTTGTATATATCCATCGCTGGATCGTCCCAGCCTTCTTTCCCGAAGGTTTCCATGACAGGAAGATACATATCTTGCAAGAATTGATTGTTTTGTTCTTCAATTAACAGTGCTTTTATTTTTGCATATACTTCTTCGCGAATAAGTACATAGGTTATGGCTGTATCTGGATCAATGGCACGAGGAGGAGTTTCGACCTGTTTGATGACATCTTGCCTTTGCTCAAGAGTTAGTTCGATCATTTTTTATTCTCCAGATTTTTAATTTATACTGATTGCCCGATCGCTGGTAAAAAGATTGATAAATGTTTCCGTTAGAACTAGGATATTGCTAATATTGTACAGCGATCGCCTAAATCTTCAGTATCTAACCGCGATAGCCTCTCATCAAACCCAAACAAAACCCAATGATCGCTTTGGTACTAAGCAATCAGCGATCGCTATTGCTTGCAGAATTTATGAATCAGCCGAGATAGAGTCATCTTCGGTAAACTGTTCGATCGCTTCTAACATTCCCTCTGAGTATGGCTCTAAGATTGTGGTGCAAACGTGAAGTTCTGCTAGAGCATTACAGAACTCATCGGAGTCTGGATTAGCTGTTTCGAGAATGTTGATCGCTGCAATGGCGCGTTTTAGTTGAGGTTGGTATTCTGCCATGTGACGCTTGAGGCGATCGATTGGTTGTTTATAAGTTGTATTCATTTTTTGAGTCTCCTTTCTAATTTTGCGATTTGGTTATGACAGTTTGCTACGGTTTTCTCCCAGTGAGCGATTAATCCTAAATCTTGATTTTCAATTGGCTTTTCTCTTTCTTTTTCTAGTTTTTGTAAATGTTCTTCAAGTGCTTTATATTGTCCTTCTAATTGAATGCGGTACTTTTTGTTGTCGGTCATTACTTCTGGTATGTAATTTAAAAGTTTCTCAAATCTGTTTGTAGTGCGATCGCCATGATGATCATCCTCTTATCATAGTTATATTTTATATTGCCGATCACTGACTTTAGAGGGTGATCGCGTTCATGTTATTTTTCCTGATCGTTTTGCTGATAAATACGGATACGCCCACGCTGAATTATCCAGAGATTTCCTGTAATATTCTCGCGCTGTAATCCTCCAATTAGAGTTTGAATAGCATCGGTCAAATCATCTATTGTTGATCTATTGGGAAGTCTTAAAACAGCAATTCCTTTGTATTCAGATGGAATATATTGTAGAGGATTACTAAAGTCTAGATCTAGTGTAACAAGGCAACGATCCTCTGCCTGACATACTTTGATGACAGTTGGATCGGATGCTGCTGTTAGTCCTTGTTCAAGTACTGTAGAAACATCGAAACCTTCTTGTTTTAATTGATTGATGCCTCTTTGACCAATGTTTTCGTCTAGTTTAAATTTCATGCAGATTGCTCGATGGGAA
This sequence comes from Pseudanabaena sp. Salubria-1, assembly GCA_023336205.1. Lineage (GTDB taxonomy): Bacteria > Cyanobacteriota > Cyanobacteriia > Pseudanabaenales > Pseudanabaenaceae > Pseudanabaena. Next base: position 136,358 of record JALQCR010000004.1, on the reverse strand, counting down.
TATCAATATAGCGATCGCTTGACATGGCAGCTCCATAGGCAATGCAAGCATAAATGTCTTCTGGTTGTAGTTGGGGATATTCTTCTAGTAGTTCAGGAATGCTAGTGCCACTGGCGAGAAAGTCAAGAATTAGAGATACCCAAATGCGATGTCCACGAATACAGGGTTTACCAAAACAGATATTAGGGTTAATTGAGATTCGGTTTAACAGTTCTCTTTGTTTCATAACTTTAGTTTTTAGTTATTCTACACATCTAATGCGATCGCCATGATGATCATCCTCTTATCGTAGTTATATTTTATACCGCCGATCTCTGAATCTACAGCGCGATCGCCTCTCATCAAAACCAAACGAACCCTAATGATCTCATTGGTACTAAACAATCGGCGATCGCTTAGCACAGGCTGCAAAATATTCTTGGGCAGCACATGCAAAAACAATTAGTGATGCGTATAAAAAAAAACTCCTGATTTTGGGCAAATCTTTATATCAAATTTAGAAAATTCCACTCTTCAATCCAAGTTGATTTATCCACCAATTCAATTAATTCTATAAAACTAGGATTCAAATTGGAACCATAGGACTGTAATGCACAAGAAATAACTTGCTCAACATCATTTTTAGTCATTAGCTTATAGTAGTTTCCAGATGCTAAGCAGTTATCAATGTGATTATGGACAATCGTCGATAATTGAATATCATTGCTGGTGAAATATTTGTCGCCAAACAAATTTGATGCTTTAATTCTAAAATTCCTATAATTCTGAGCAGTTGTTTCATATTTTTTGTCATCATAACGCCCTTCTAATTTCTGCTTTAAGCCTAGGTAACAAGCTTGTAAATTATTTTCTATAGTTGTTACATCAGTATTAATGTGTTTCTTAGCCAACCATTTAAGCAAAAGCTGAGATAGTTTTTGCATGTCAGTAAATAATATTGATTCAAAGGTATAAGCTGACCAAACATTTGCTTTTAAGTCCATGCGGTTTTTAAATTGTTCGGCAAGTTCAGACTGATGAGTATCATTTAAAAAATCTCTATCGATTATCAATACTGCCTTTTGCCAGAGAGTTCGATTGTTTTTTATAGCTGAGAAAACAGTTTTATAATGCGAGATCCTTTCAAATACTTCACTGACTCCACCTAATACCCAATAAACATACTTTTTGCGAGCTCCAATTCTTTGTTTCAGTAATATATCAATCGCTTTGGCATCGTCTGCACCTTCAACAAGAATTAAGGTATCAGATTCAATTGCATTCAAAAAATCTAAGCCATTAACGATACCGCCTAATGCGCTGATAATCGGGTTAACTTGGGATGGATAGATACCAGAAAAATGTGGAGATACATCTTTGAGGCTGATATTGAGACTCTCATATTTGCCAGTAGTATTACCATCCAAATGAAATAGTTGCGACGGATCGGCGCTACGGATTAATGCTTCATTATGGGTTGTCAAGAAAATTTGATTACCTGAAGAGAATTTAGTTAATACTTGTAATAAGCGACCTTGGATTTCACGATGAATATGGCTATCAGGCTCATCTAAAAGAATTAAGTTTAGATCTTTTGGTTCTGAATTATGAAGATTTAAAAGAATCTCAATGATCTGAATAGTTCCACTTCCTAATAAAGCTATATCTTTCTCAGTATCTAATAGGTTATCTCTAAAGTTCAACACAACTGTAGAATTTTTTTGCAAATCGCTGGTAGTCGAAATGTTTATTTTTTTCTGGTTGTTGTAAAGAACAAATGATAAATTTTCTAAAAACTCTGTAAATAAAGAAGAGTTTGTTGAACGATAGAGTAAATACAATCTATTCCGAATAACGTTAGCAGAGTCTCTATTAATGATAGATTCGGTTACTTGAGGAAAGGTAATAAATTTTTCAGTTTGTTTAATTACGGCTGATGGTGATGTATAAAAAAATCCAAATGGCGATGGTAAATTCAAGAAAAAATCATTGAATTTGTTAAAATCAAAATCTCGAAAATCAATTAACTCAATAACATAATTTTGTCCTGAGCTACCAATTTGAAAACATATTTCTATTTCTTTTTTTTTATTAAAAATTGTTGCACTTAACTGAATTTTATTTTTTACATCTCTTTGACAAAAGATATCTTCAAAGTTAGGACTCAATACACTATTTATTTGATTGAATGAAAAATATTTTTCTTGGGTATTTCCTAAAATATAATCATTTTTTTTGTAATTTGCCCGTGTGGTTCCCGCTTTCCTGATTAATGTAATAAAACACTCATGCCATAGTGATAATGCTTGTAAAACCGTAGTTTTTCCAGCATTATTAACTCCTGTAAGAATACTGATAGTTTGATTAAAATTTATTTCAATATTTCGGAACAACTTGAAGTTGACTATTTTAAAGCGTGAAATGTGCATGGAATTTGCTCAGTGGTGAATAAGTATTATTAGTTGATTAGATTTTATCCTAATTACTCGATCCAGTAAATGTTCGCTCTTCAGATAGTTTCTTTTGCTTCTATTTCAATCATCTCCTTATCCATCACCTTAGAAATATAGGAAGACACCCAGACCGTATAGGCTGGTGAAGCAATACTATGGGTCAAGAAAACGGCTACAGCTACTCCTAATACGCCCCAATTCACTCCAACTAGTAGCGCGATCGCAAAAGCACCTGTGAATAGAATATTCCAAGCGAAATCCCAATCAGGTTTATCGATCGCCCAAAGCCCATTAGAAGCCACATTCGCAAAAGGACGTGGGATCGCTGATAGGCAAATTAGAATTAATAGAGGGATAGCAGGTATCCATTTTTGCCCAAAGATAATTGGCACATAAAATGGAGCGAGTCCCGACTGCAAAATTACTAAAGGAAGGATAATCCAAGCAACTCTCTTAAACGTTTGGAAATATCTTTCTTTGAATTCTTTCGGCTGACTACGAGCGTCACAGAGATGGGGGAAGAGCGCCGTATCCAGAGCATTGATCGCACTCATACTGATACCCAGCCCCGCATTGAATGCAAAATAATATAAACCTAAAACTTCCACACCTAAAAATCTACCCGCGATCACGTAGTCGAGGTTATTGGTTAAAGTGTGCATTATCTTTACACCGAGAACACTGCGCCCAAACCGCACAATCTCTTGCCACCTGTCGAGCGTAAATTCGCGAGTTGGTCGCCAAGGATTATTGCGATAATGGACAATCACCCAGACGGGAGCCACTAAAACCTTTGGCAACACGATCGCCCACATTCCAAAGCCAAAGAAGGCAAGAATAATCGTGAGGATATTATCTGCAGAAACTTGAATACCATTAGCGATCGCTGAAACATGAAGGCGATTCTCTCGATTGGATAGAGAGGCTTGCACCAGAGCGATCGGAATGATGAGATAGACCGTAGCCATCACGCAAATGGGGAGGACAATGCGCGGATCGTTGTAAAACCAACTGACTGGAAAAGCGGCAATACATTGCCCTAAAAATACCAATCCACAGACAATCCAATTTAGCCAGTAGGAAGTTTGGCAGAGCTTCGGTAAGTCGGCTGCATCCGCTTGGACGAGTTTTGCCCAGATCCCATTTTGGGTAAACACATTCACAAATTCATTGGTTGTCAGCACCAGCGCCGCCAGTCCATAGTCCTCTTTGGTCAATAGTCGCGCTAAGACCACCGTTGCCACGAGACGGGATATACGAATAAATAGCTGCGACAGACCCAACCAACCGAGATTGCGGAGAAAGCGATCGGCGAATTTATCTTTAATTACTTTGATGATTTTCTGGACTGCCAAAACAGAGCCTCCCATTCAGCTAGGTATCTTTCCCATGCACCACGCACAGAATCTCTGCCATTCTCTCCCCAACTGCTCAGAGTTTGTGGTGAAGTTTTATGAATGTTTGAAACTTTGGCGATCGCCTCTTTTAGTTCCTCTACATTTGCGCCAACGACCAATCCACAATTGTCAACCTGTTCAGCTAGTCCATCTACGCTCGTCACAATTACAGGTTTTCCAGCCGCCTTTGCTTCGAGACAGACATTGCCCCAAGGCTCCCACCGTGAGGGAATAACGATAATATCGCAAGATTCCAAAAACTGCGGGACATTGGTTAACTGTCCAACAAATTTAATACGGCGATCGTCCTCAGCAACTTGCTTTAATAATTCCTCATTTTCGCCATAGCCGCCAATCAGTAATTCCACATCTAAATCTGGCAGCCCATGCATTGCTTCGAGAAGCAAATCAATTCCTTTTTGATCGGAGAATCGACCGTAAGCTCCTAAAACCAATCTTTCGCCCAGCGGTTTAATAGGTATAACCAAAAAATCATCTAGAACACGACTTTGTTGAATTATGGTCAATTTTCGATGTCTGACTAGTTTATGCTCCAGCATCCAATTCATCTGAGCATAGGAAATAGCGATCACTCGATTAGCAATGCTATAGGCGAGCTTGAGCATCAGCCTAAATCTCCACTTCGAGGGCACGTTTAGGGCTTCAAAAGCTTCTGAATAATGATGTTCTTGAATGATTAACTTACTTTGCGATCGCAGTCGCAATAAAGTAAATACAAACTTCCATGAACAGGCATCATGCACCACTATAAGTTCTGGCTTTAATTTTGATGCTTTGGAAAAGGCTTCTTGAGGAGTTAGGAGTAGAAAATTAAATTTCTCAGCAAGTCGAGATCGCAATAAGCTGTTTACTGAAGCTGTTACGCCACCAACGTTACGATCAATCAGAACATGTAAGATGCTAGGTTTCATAAATGTTAGGGGTAAGGTCAAATCCTATGATTTCCTTGTTAGCTGTTCAGACAGTTTGTCCCATTCGGTTAGATATTTTTCCCATGCACCACGTACAGATGCTCTACCATTATCACCCCAATCGATCAGAGTTTGCGGCGAAGTTTTATAAATATGTACAACTTGTGAGATCGCCTGTTTTAAAGACTCGGCAGTTGGTTCGGCAATTAATCCACAATCAATTACTTGTTCGGTCAGCCCATCAACATTGGTCACAATTACAGGCTTCGCCGCCGCTTTAGATTCAACACAGACATTGCCCCAAGGTTCCCACCGTGACGGGATTATAGAAACATCACAAGTTGATAAAAACTGAGGAACATTGGTTAATTTGCCAACAAATTGAATACGGCGATCGCCATCCGCCATTTGTCGCAATAGCTCTTCTTTTTCCCCATAGCCACCGATCAACAGTTCTATATCTAAATCAGGCAAACCTTGCATTGCTTCGAGTAATAGCTCGATTCCTTTTTGGTTAGAAAATCGACCATAGACTCCTAAGATCAATCTTTCTCCCAAGGGTTTAACTGGTAACGCCAAGAAATCTTCTAGTACGCGACATTGCTGAATTACTGACAATTTTTGTGGATTGACCAGTTTGTTACTGAGCATCCATTTGCCTTGGGCATGGGAAACCGCTACAACATAATTTGCGATCGCATGGGCTAATTTTAAAACAAGCCGAAACCGCCATTTGACAGGCACATTAATTGCTTCAAAAGATTTTGAATAATGATGATCATGAATTAGGACTTTACCATGCGATCGCAAACGCCGTAAGAGAGGCAAAATGCTCCATGATGAAGCATCGTGAACGATGATTAAATCTGGCTTTAAGGTAGACATTTGTGCTAAAGCTTCGTCAGGCGTGAGCAGCAGAAAGTCATATTTCTCAGCCAGATGCGATCGCATCAAGCTATTGGTGCAAGCCGTTACACCGCCAACATTGCGATCGCTAAGTAGATGTAATATTTTAGGCTTCATAAGTTAATTTTTTTGGGGAAAACTAGAAATTTTGTTCCCTCCCCTTTGCAAGGGGAGGGCTAGGGTGGGGTAATTAATGAGATATGAAAATTTCTTTAGTTGTTTGTGCAATGGTTTCATATTAGTAGCCAAAACAATTCCCCCCTATCCTTATTATCTGAGATAGTATGCCCAAATCTATTAGGTTTTGATAAATATTAGGCTGAAACAGCAATTCCAAATTCAAAAAGTAGCAAGATATACAAAACCAAGAGTCTAAAAATTAACAGGAATCTGCAAAGACGGGGGCTTCATCAAGCATAAAGTCGATTAAATGTTGCCAACTCTTAAATAAAAAGTACTTGGTAAGAGAGAGAATATCTTGAAAGAATCCTCTACGAGTGCCACGCTTACGACGAATCTCTTGATAACTGGAATCTATTAAATGTAAAATCGTGTGAAATAGAAAAGCTAACAAATTAAGAGATAGAAGTGTCGATGACAAATGTTTTTGTCCATGACCAAAGTTATGTTCCAAGTTGTAGCCCTTGGTTTTCAACACATTGTGGTTCTCATTTTCGGTTTTCCAACGACATCTACCCGTTTCAACTACGACCGCCACATTGTCAATATTAACAGCATGATTAGTCACAAAAGCATTACGGTAGACTTCAGAATTATCAACACTATTGCGAACAGTCAGTTCACACCAGTTCACTAACAGAGAGGGTTCTTGTTCTCTTAAAGGTATCTGATTCACAAATCGATAACTATATATTTCTATAGATTTCCCCTTGCGGTGTTTAGTCGTCAAATTCTGCACTTCACCATTTTTTTCAATGTAATCTAACCACTGATATAAACTAGGATGACTGGATGGTAAGCAGGTGAAAATGAAGTTCATATTTGCCTCTAAACAATTCTGACACATCGGTTGACGGCTATAGAGATCATCCCCTAATAACGTAATCGCCTGTCCTTCAAAAAGATGCCCATGTTTACTAATCCAGCGTTTCGCTGCGGCTGTTTCACAATCTTGTTTCTCATGTCCATCTTGCGGAGTGACGAATTCGGGTGGTAGAGAAATCACCTGTTCGCAACCTGGTGCAGCGATTACGGGCAAAATTGCTGTGTGTGAGTATGTTATTTTGCCACTGCGATGATTACGGGTACTACAACATTCGCAGGATATTTTCGATGAGCTATGGTACTCCGTTCCATCTAAACAAATCAGTAAATTCCTATCCAATCTTTCATATCGTTTCAGGTGCTTTCCCATTTGCAGAAATTTATACACTTTCTCAAATACAGCGTTCAGACTCTTGGCGCTAATTAGGTCGAGGATATTGCGTATTTGCTGGTCAGAGGGTATTTTCTCCACTCCAAATATACTTTGAACGTTATTTTTTCCACTTCGACTCTGCAATTGTCTTTGATACTCTAAAAATGATTGACACTGCATAAAAAACATCGAGAAAGCCGACAGCATCGCATCGCTGATTTTAAATTTTGTCCCATTGCTTTCGCTTCTTGGGTCTTTTATTTTCTCTATCCCCTCTTGCAGGAAATCTAAAAAAACACTAAAAACTAAGATCGTTGGTGGCATTAACTGGATAGGATTATCATTTTTGCTATGTTTTAAGCTCTACCTTTATCTGGTTCCTTATATCTGTATACTTTGCTGCTTTTTGAATTTGAAACTGCTGAGGCTGAAATGCTAAGTAACCCCTCTCACTTTTACTGCTATATAATTAGATTTGAGTTAGATATAACAATTAGGAAAATTTTCGTATGAGGCTACTAGCTAAGTACACAAAAAAAGTAATTTCTTTAGCCCTTATATCGATCGCTACCTCATTTGCATTGGTAAATGGGGTAAACGCCATTCCACTTTCACAGGGCGATCGCTTAAGGATATCAATTCCTGAGGGAGATCTATTTAGTGGTGTGTTTGAAGTTAATCTAGATGGCAAAATTCAGGTTCCATATCTCGATCCAATTTCAGTAAAGGGGTTAGAAATTAGTGTAGTAAAGCAAAAGATCGCCAATTCAAGGATGAAATGCAACACCTAGAGATCTTTGCGTAAAGGGACTCATAAGGATATTCTGATATTAATCACAATAATTAGGATACCCTCATGAGCTTTGTCCATCTTACCACCACAGAAAGAAGTGAACTGTATAAACTAAGAGTAATTGAGCAATTATCTGTATCAGAGATAGGTCGTCGCTTGAAGCGAAACAAAAGTACGATTTCAAGAGAGTTATCGCGCAATACAGACGAGCGACAGATTGGCTATTTGCCAGATACTGCGGTTGCCCTGATGAAAGCAAGACGGAAACAAGCAAAGGTAAGATTTCAGAGCATCAGTGCTGAGACGATCGCCGAAGTCAAACAACGGTTAGAGCAACACCACAGCCCAGAGCAACTAGCAGGGAGAATGGAAAGGGAGGGGCTAGGTAAAATCAGCTATGAGACGATTTATCTGATGATCTATGCAAACCATCAAGAGATGGGAATATATCAACAATATCTGAGGCAGAAGCAAAAGCAACGAAGGCGCAAAGGTCGCCATCAGAAGCGAGGTGGCATTCCCAATAGGGTAGGGATAGAGAATCGACCGAAGATTGCAGATTTAAAAACAGAGATTGGACATTGGGAAAGTGATACGGTAATCGGGTGCAACCACACAGGTATCGTAGTTACGCATGTTGATAAAGCATCGAAGTATTTACTTGCTGGACTAGCTAAGAACAAGACGATGGATGAGATAAACAGAGTGACATTCAATCTATTTGAGCCTATAGAATCAACATCTCGAAAGACAATGACCTTTGATAATGGAAGAGAATTCTGTGGGCATGAGAAGCTATCTGAAAGATTGAAACTAGAGACCTTCTTTGCGAATCCATATCATTCATGGGAACGTGGATTGAATGAACACACCAATGGATTAATTAGAGAGTTCTATCCCAAAAGTACAAACTTTAAAATCGTGAAAGAAGAGGACTTTCAGAAGGCAGTGAATTTGATCAATCACAGACCCAGAAAATCACTTGACTATCGTACTCCTTACGAAGTATTCTTTGCTTCATCAGAACCCGTTGCATTTCATCCTTGAATTGGCGGATTCATGATGCTTTAATTGCTCAAAAATATTTTCAGCCTAATTTTTTGCAGGTTAATGTCAGCATCTTGCAATGGTCGGCTATTCAAGTAACGGTTTCGGGGGAAACATTTCAGCCTGGAAGAATTATCGTCAATTCGCGATCGGCAGAAGATCGCTCACTCCAACAAAGCGTAGCTTCGGGTGACTACCCTCCAGAACGATATCTCACTGCTGCATTGCGTGGCGCAGGTGGAGTTATGCCCAATGCCAACATCAAAGAAATCCTGTTGATTCGTAATGGTAAAGAGCAAAAAATTGATCTCACAGGGATTTTCACTGGTGAGCCTGTCGAAGATGTACCACTGATCGCGGGCGATCGCATTATCGTGTCTAGATTACCTCAACCTCAAAATCAATTCGTAAGACCTTCCCAAATTACCCCCCCTGGTATTCGAGTTTTTCTATCTAATCTAACTAATTCAGCTACTAGTAATGCTAGTTCAGCTATTAAGTCTGATGGTTCTTCCTTTCCTTACGGGGCAAGATTTTCTCAGGCAGTTGTTTCCGCTAACTGTGCTGGTGGTGTAATCACGGCTCATGACCGACATGCCTTACTTGTGCGGGTTGATCGTGTTACAGGTGAGACTAGTTCGTGGGATCGTTCTGTAGAACAGATTATGAGGGATTCCAAGAATGATAACGACAACCCTTTTTTGATGCCTGAAGATACAATTGCCTGTTATGACTCCACAACCACAGATGTGAGAGATGTGTTTTCTACCATCTCCGATGTTATCAATCCTTTAAATCTGCTCTTCGGCATCTTTGGGGGCAACAAAAAATGACCGATATTCCTACCTCCTCCTTGATAAAACTTTCTATATTGGGTAAGAATAATTTCCTTAGATACTCTCGATATATTGCTTTAGGGCTTGTTGCTAATGTAGGACTATGGGGAATGGCTCTATTCTATTTAAAAGTAACGCCACCAGTTTATGTCAGCAAATGGGCGATGATCATGCCTGGAAATGGGCTGGGAGTGAATGTTAGTTTGGCAGATATTGGACAGACTTCTGCTTCTAGTAGTTCTCCATTTGGAGGGTCAAGTATGGACCCAAGAGCTAACTATCAATTTATTCTGACAGATGAGAGTCTTTTAGAAATTGCTGCCGAAAGTCAGAAAATCCCTCTCAGCAAATTGGGCAAGCCCAAAGTCAAGCTAGTCGATAACACTTCGATCATGGAGATGGAAATCGGGGCAAGGACACCTGAACAGGCTAGGCAAAATGCCACAGCTGTCATAGAAGCTTTGCAATCTCGGTTAAATCTTTTGAGGGCAGAAGAAATTGATAAACGTGGAGAAAACAACGATGTAACGTTGAAAGAGGCAAGAGAAAAACTTCAATTCGCCCAAAAGAAACTCTCTGATTACAAGGCAAGTTCAGGCTTAAGCTCGTCAAATCAAGTTGGCGAGCTATCTACAAATATTGAAACACTTCGTAAGCAAAAAGCCGAGATATTTGCCCAAAAAGAACAAATTTCTAGCCGCTTTCAAGAACTATCTGATAGCTTGGGGCTGACTGTCCCAGAAGTAGCTGATGCTTTTATTCTCCATGCCGATCGCCAGTTCCTCCAAAATTCTAAGGACTATACCGAGGCAAATACCACATTAACTATCATGCAGACAAAGTGGGGAATCAATCATCCTCTAGTCGTTAAAGAGGCAGCAAGGCAGAAATCTGCTAGAGATGCTATGATTGAGCGTGCCAGTGCGATCCTTCGCAAGAAAGTCACGCCAAAGTACATTGAACATATAGTATTGGGTGAAAATTCGGGCTCAAGTAGAGAAAATTTATTTCGTGATCTAATTGGTTTTCGAGTTGATCAGCAAGGTGCGATCGCGCAAAATGAGGCTCTACAGTCGCAAATCTTCCAGCTTGAAGATCGCTTGCAGTCTTTAGTCCAAAAGCAAGTTGCCTTAGATAACTTACAACGTGAGGTACAAATTGCCGAAGCCGTATTTGCATCTACTTTAGCAAAGATAAATTTAGCAAAATCGGATATTTTTACAGCCTATCCGTTAATACAGCTTCTTTCTAACCCTTCATTACCTGATAAAAAGTCTGCGCCTCAACCGACCGTTGTGTTTATAGGAACTGGGGTCGGTTCAATCCTCGTGACAACAGGCTTAGTCATGCTGTGGTGGCGTAAAGAGCTCAAAAACAAAATAGTTTTATCAAAAAATAAACCTGTGGAAGTCACCCAGTGAAACGAGAAAATATCCAACCTGAGAATTTTGCCGAAAAGATTGTTTGGTATTCAATCATTTGGACTTATTGGTTCTACTTGATTGGAGGGTTGTATATCTTAGGAGCAGTTTTAGCTTGGATCTTGTTTTTTCATCTTTGTCATAAATTATGGAAACAAAACGAGCAAACTCCTGAAGAAGAAAAGATACATATTCCTTGGTCAATCTGGGTATGGATTGCGGGAATGATCATGATGGAAGTTGCTCTCGTGATTGGTCATCTGGATTTTAATCTAAGCTTAGGAGAAATCATTAAATCTACGATTGGTTGGGCAAAAGGATGGGCTTTACTGGCTCTTTATCCTTTAGTGGGATGTCTTAAGATTCGACCAAAGTTAATGTATCGTGCGGCAGCATTAGTTTGTAGAACGAGTCTGCTAATTTCTATTCCATTTGTTTTAGCATTCTATCTTCGTTTACCTCAAAGACTTTATGTTTCTCCTCTTAGGGCGATCGGAGGACCTAGTGATGCTTTTTTTGAGGTGATGCTTTATGAAATTGACCCTGGGGAAGGTAAGCCAAGATGGAGACTATATACCCCTTGGGCTCCTGCTGCTGGATTTGTCGCGAACATCTACTTCTTTATGATCATTCATGAGAAAGATCTAAGATTGCGCTGGCTAGGAATTGCAGGTTGTGTGGTCATTTGTCAAATTTCAGCCTCACGTCTGGCTCTAGTCTGTTTGCCTACGGTTTGGTTGATGAGTCTATATCTGTCAAAGCTCAGCCGTCCCCCCTTTCTAATTGCATCTGGATTTGCCAGTTTTTTTATAAGCATTTCCACTACTCAAATAATTGAGTCAATCAATGATTTTTCAGAAAAATTTTCGGCAGCCCGAAAAGATTCTTCGCGTGTGCGTGCTGCTCTAGGAAGGATAGCAGTCTATCGGTGGGAAAATGACGCTCCCATTTGGGGGCATGGAGTTGTTGTCAAAGGACCGCACATGGTAGAGTTCATGCCCATTGGTTCTCATCATAGTTGGTTTGGATTGCTATATGTTAAAGGAATAGTTGGATATATATCCCTTGCTATTCCTATGGGTTGTAGTTTTATCCATATGTTATATCTTTCTCAAAAAAGCACTCCTGCTAAAGTTAGTTTATGTATGGTAATGGTGCTGTTTTTCTATACTTTCGGCGAGAACCTAGAAATTTTATCATATCTATTTTGGCCTGGTTTAGTGATGATGGGAATTGGAGCACAGCCCAAGTATATAGAGAAAGATATAGAAATTGAATATGAAGAAGTAATCGAAGATGATTCTACGAGTAACGAAGTTCCACCGAATAGTTAACTATATAGCAGTTTTCGAGCAAACGAGCCACAAGCAAATTTTTGAAAACATTGCGAAGCAATGCTTTCAAAAATTTGCTTGGTTTGGGTTTGAGCGCAAAGCGCTGTAAAAAAGTAAGCCGACTCTTTTGGAACTATACAGCACTGTTTTTACGATTTAGTAACACCATGACTGTTTTTAATATTAACCATAGATCGTTTTTCAAGCTCCAGTTTTGTTTGTAGGACAAATCAAATTCCATTACCTCTTCAAAGCTTTTGACACTCGATCGCCCATTAACCTGCCATACCCCAGTCATCCCAGGCTTTACATCTAGACGACTCCATTCAGTCATTTTCTCGTCAGTATATTCATTTTCTAGTTCATAGAGTCCAACTTCGCCAAAAGTCGGTGGTCTTGTCCCGACAAGGCTCATATCGCCCATCAAAACATTCCAGAACTGAGGAAGTTCATCTAGACTAGTTTTGCGGAGAATTCGTCCAACTTTTGTGACTCTTGGATCATTACTATTCTTAAAGAATTTACCACCATCATTATTTGTGCTACTTCCATCTACTGAATCGGCTATCTGATTAGTAACTTTTTGCTTCAACAATTCGGCATTTTTCACCATTGAGCGAAATTTCCAGATTCCAAAAGGTTTGCTCATCAGCCCCGCTCGCTTTTGCATGAAAAGCACTGAACCATGGCTTTCCAATTTAATCGCGATCGCGATCGGGATGGATAAAATAGCAGTTATGCCTAACCCAACTAAGGATCCGCATATATCAATGAGGCGCTTTGGAAAGCTGCGAACCGAAGGATGGACTGGAACTCTAGGATCTAGCTCGATCGCAGGATAAAGAAAATACATTAAATAGGCGAACAAACATAAAACAGGAATATTAATCAGCACTTGATAGAAGCGATATAAAATACCTGAGAAGCGATTTGATTGATTTGGCGATCGCGAGTTTTTACTTCTCGATAAACGGTTTGTACGTGTTGCTGGCTCGATGTTAAAAATATTTTCTAGCTTGGTCATTTTTAAAATCGATAGCACCTGTGGATTAACACTCCAAAGTACTAATTCCGTTGGTTCTGGTTTGACTGATTGAATATCTTTCTGCCGAAGGACTTTTAGACAAGATACTAATGCGCCGACACCTGAGCTATCCATAAACTCGGTGTTTGACATGTCAATAATAATTTTGCTAAAGCTCTCATCATCTTGGCACAATTGTTGAAAATCTTCCTTTAATTTCCTTGCTTCAGGATTGAAGATGTTTTGAGGGGTACTAATTAAGACGGTTTCATTAAAACTAGTGATTTGGACATCATTCAATCCAAGCTTAGCTGATTCCTGCTCATTGCCAGTAGGAATATATATGGCTTCAGGATAAAGTTGAGCGATCGCCTCGGAACGCACAATCAGTAAATCCAAGGCTTTCCATGAGCGTAGAAGACGAGCGGACAGGCTCAGATCTCGAATGCGGGTCTTCGACTCCACAAAGATGACTTTGCTCTTGTATAAGTACTTAGCCGCTAACAAAAATGGAACCGCGACTCCAGCGCCAGTTGACAGCACAATTTCGGGGCGCTCTGTTCGTAATACGCTAATTGATAATAATAAATTCCGTACCAAATTAGGCAAATTACGATTTGTGGGACTATGCGCCCAATACGCTTTTTCCTCACTTAGTTCAGTATTTGTTGTACCAGTTTTAAATGTTACCCATGTTCTTTGTGAATAGGTTTGCCAATATTCCTTCAACCCTTGTATGCCTTTAAAATGTCCGCCAGATGAGCATATCAGCATGAGTTTGTTATTGTCTTTACTGGGATAGCGATCGCCCAAATAGTCACATAAAAGCTTATCCTCAGCAAAATTTGGAGAACCATTGGAAATCATAATTAGTTTTAAAAATTTCACTAAATCTGCTGGGGATCTAGCAATTAACACACCTTGATTTTCTAGTTCATCCGCCATTTCTAATTGATGATTGTCCACGTGTTCATGAAATTTGACTGTACGGGGTACTAGTATATAAGGCTTATCAAATTCTTCGAGTAATAATGCACTACCCTCACCACAGTGAGCAATCACCACACTTGCTTGCTTAACGAGCTCTTTAAATTGTGTCTCTGGAATTATTTTGCTAATCCGAACATTGTCAGGCAACCTTGTTGAAGCCCCATACTGGATCACTACTTCTTCGTTAATGATCCCTTCCTTAATTAACAAACTAATCCAATCCATTAACGAATTGAATGGATACTGCTCAGTGCCAACTGTAACAAGTATCATAAATTTAATATTCCCCGATTGTTTTACTAAATATTTTGGCTGCTGAAACTCATTGGCTAGCATATACTCTAGTTTCTTAACTATAGCAGATTGTGCATAAATCTTATTTTTTTCGTCATAAAGTCAGTGATTGTAATATTGAAGCTGAGTATTTGATTACCCCACCCTAACCCTCCCCTTGCAAAGGGGAGGGAACAAGATTTCTAGTTTTCCTCATTGCAAAGGGGGAATTAAAACTTATGTGTACAAGGTAGTCTAGCAGGGGACTTAAATTCTCCCCCTTGCAAACGGAGAGTTAGAGGGGGTAAAAAACTTCTCAAACACTCTCTAATGAGAATTCATGATAAGTATTTAGGCATAATTAATTTCAAAGCACAACCCGTAAAGTTGTGCCCCTTTGGGGCACAACTTTACGGGTTGTGGTAATTTCATAGTGCACAATTACATACAAGACGCTATAAAACGCGAGACTTCGTTAAGATAGTGTTCTGATTTTCAGAGAATACCAAGCTAAATCTCAAACAACTTACCTTCATTACAGATGCTTCTATGACTATTGCCCCTCTAAGCTGGAAAGAGCTAGAATCCCTTACAGACTTCCAAATAGATACTGTCAATGGTTCCACTAATGCACAAGCCAATTTACGGCTATTTGGACATACCGAAGCTGATGTGCGCGTGACATTGTATCGCGACCATCATGCATGGTGTCCCTACTGCCAAAAAATTTGGCTCTGGCTAGAGGAAAAACAGATTCCCTATCGCATTGAAAAAGTAACCATGTTTTGTTATGGCGAAAAAGAAAGTTGGTACAAACGGATTGTTCCTTCGGGAATGTTGCCTGCGATCGCATTAGACGGAAAGATTATTACTGAAAGCGATGACATTTTAATAGCCCTAGAAAAAGTCTTTGGTTCGCTTAGACATGGCATGAATGACTCTCAAGTAATTCCGATTAGAAGATTAGAAAGAACCTTGTTTAGAGCTTGGTGTGAATGGCTCTGTCGTCCTGTCAGTTCAGCAGCACAAGAGCAACGCCATCGCCAGCAATTTATTGAAGTCATGCAAAAAGTAGAAGAGTTGTTGGGCAATTCGCCTAGCCCTTATTTTCTTGAAGATTTTGGTACTGCGGATGTAATCGCCAATTCAAGGATGAAATGCAACGGGTTCTGATGAAGCAAAGAATACTTCGTAAGGAGTACGATAGTCAAGTGATTTTCTGGGTCTGTGATTGATCAAATTCACTGCCTTCTGAAAGTCCTCTTCTTTCACGATTTTAAAGTTTGTACTTTTGGGATAGAACTCTCTAATTAATCCATTGGTGTGTTCATTCAATCCACGTTCCCATGAATGATATGGATTCGCAAAGAAGGTCTCTAGTTTCAATCTTTCAGATAGCTTCTCATGCCCACAGAATTCTCTTCCATTATCAAAGGTC
The DNA here is from genome assembly GCA_023336205.1 of Pseudanabaena sp. Salubria-1. Lineage (GTDB taxonomy): Bacteria > Cyanobacteriota > Cyanobacteriia > Pseudanabaenales > Pseudanabaenaceae > Pseudanabaena. The sequence goes on along the minus strand of JALQCR010000004.1, from coordinate 120,157 downwards.
ATTGTCTTTCGAGATGTTGATTCTATAGGCTCAAATAGATTGAATGTCACTCTGTTTATCTCATCCATCGTCTTGTTCTTAGCTAGTCCAGCAAGTAAATACTTCGATGCTTTATCAACATGCGTAACTACGATACCTGTGTGGTTGCACCCGATTACCGTATCACTTTCCCAATGTCCAATCTCTGTTTTTAAATCTGCAATCTTCGGTCGATTCTCTATCCCTACCCTATTGGGAATGCCACCTCGCTTCTGATGGCGACCTTTGCGCCTTCGTTGCTTTTGCTTCTGCCTCAGATATTGTTGATATATTCCCATCTCTTGATGGTTTGCATAGATCATCAGATAAATCGTCTCATAGCTGATTTTACCTAGCCCCTCCCTTTCCATTCTCCCTGCTAGTTGCTCTGGGCTGTGGTGTTGCTCTAACCGTTGTTTGACTTCGGCGATCGTCTCAGCACTGATGCTCTGAAATCTTACCTTTGCTTGTTTCCGTCTTGCTTTCATCAGGGCAACCGCAGTATCTGGCAAATAGCCAATCTGTCGCTCGTCTGTATTGCGCGATAACTCTCTTGAAATCGTACTTTTGTTTCGCTTCAAGCGACGACCTATCTCTGATACAGATAATTGCTCAATTACTCTTAGTTTATACAGTTCACTTCTTTCTGTGGTGGTAAGATGGACAAAGCTCATGAGGGTATCCTAATTATTGTGATTAATATCAGAATATCCTTATGAGTCCCTTTACGCAAAGATCTCTAGGTGTTGCATTTCATCCTTGAATTGGCGAATTTTTACGCCCTATGTAGAGCGGATGAATGCTAGTCTCTACTATTACAAAGGCTACTCCATGCGAGAAGTCAATCCGCGTATGTCCGCTTGGTTTGATGCCATGGAAAGTCGTCTAACCTATCGTGGCACTCAGAGTGACTTCCATACCCATGCTCATGACTTGCCGCCACAGATGGGAGGTTGTTATGAGAATGGAGAACCGCAGATGCTCATTAATAAAGAGCGAGTGGATTATGGTTCTTGGTTTGGACTTCCAGATGTGACTTATCCTGAGCCAGCTAACTCTCGGCAGGAAGCACTGCAAAGGGGTGCAATTAAAAGTGAAAGTTCAGCTCAATAAGAAATGGAAGAAAGATTAAGCCAATAAGCATCCCAATCTTGATTAGTACGGCAGATCCTAAGAGCAAGCATAGCCTTAGCATTTTCAATCGTCCACCAAGAGCCAGCAAGCTTTAAACGATTTTGAATAACATAGCGGTGACCACTCTCAATTTCACCAGAGCCAATGGGTAAATTGGAGTCAATCGTGCCCTGATAGTCTAGACGATTAGGACGATTGAAAAGATAGCGATAAGCGGATCTAACCACAGCCAGATTGTCAGGAACAGATTCAGGTTCTTGAAACGGCTTAAGAGCTTCAAGGACAGCCGAAGCATGATTGGATTTGAGTTGTTGCTTCTGCACATCCATCCATGCTTTCGGAGCATCTGGGGAACAAACGCGACTTGCATCGGCTAGATATTCACATACATGATAGAAATCTAGTAAGTAGCGACTAAGTACACCAAAACGCTGCTCGATTTGGCTAGCAATCCAAGGCGCACCGTCGCCAACCCCATGCACAAAGGTTTCTTCTCCCAATCCAGCACGGATAGCACAATCAAGTAATGCTGCTCCTGCATCATCAGTCGAGCCTATCGTTGCTCCGAAAATAGGCTGCTCTTGCTCAGGGGTACGCGCCGAGGTTAGACGCGCTTCTTTCCAGCTAATTTTACGCGTCTTACGACGGTCAACTTCTTCGCCATCAGTTTCGCTTGCCGTTGTTTCCACAATCGGAATCATTGTCCCATCCATCTCCGCTATTAAAAACTCCACACCCTCGATTGCTGGGAATCCTGTTTCCCAACTCTGCGTTTCTAATATACGCTGGGCATGACTTTCTGTGATCTCCTGTCCTGCACTAATTGGGATGCTTATTCCATGATGTTCCATCATTTTTTTTGGGATTTTCCCAAACGCTACATCTGACCCAAAGTCGGTAATCACTCTCTGCAATGGGCGTGAATATCCTCGGCAATGTACTTCGGCGGCTTTTTGAAATGGTCTCACTACCTGTTTGGACTCTCTTCCAAATTCGATGTACCTTTGCTCTAGTACTTCGATGCGTCCATATCGGCTGTACCAATAGAGTTTTTTTTACCACCTCGGTGTGAAGATGGATTCGCGGCGATATATGCTTCGCTTTGCTTGATTTCTTGCCGCGTTGCCCATGTTTGTAGTGCTGTTTGTCCTAACTGACGGATTTCTTCTATCACTCGTTCCTCGGCTGCGTCGGCTTTGATTAGATCACCTTCTGCATTTTCTACAACGGATAATAATCCTTCGATTTTCGCTTTCAATTCAGGATAATCGTTTAGTCTTTCTTCTATGCTTTTACTGGACGATGCTGTTTTTGTTTTTATATTCACGGCTCAATTTTATGACTTCTTTGGATTAGAACTGTTATCCATCATACTTTCTAACCTACTTTATTTCTCCCATTTCACTTTTAATTACACCCACTGCAAAGAGTAATCAAGCATCGCAATAATATTATTAAAGTCAATCCTGCGGATGATCAATTGTTTGATCTTGCGTTACGTTGTGCGTTAACTGAGATCTTGCACCATTCCTGAAAGAGTTAAGTAGGAATGGGTTTGAGAATAATTTCAAACCCATGACGAGCAGCAATATCGGCACTAATTTGGAGATACCTAAGAAGTTTCAACCAAAGGACAGAAGGAAATAAAACGGAAAGTGTCAAATCACAGGTAGCTTTCCAGTCCAAGACAGGAGGACTCGACCATTGATCAATCCAATGGGCCAAAAGATAAGCAAGCAGAGAGAGGATAAGCCAACGATAAACACCAAGTTTTGTAGATTGCCCAAAACAATGCAAACCAAAGCGATGTTTGATGGTTTTGAAGAATCCCTCAATCGCCCAACGCTTACGACCTAACATCACCAGATAAGCACCAGAATAAGGATGAGAAGAGACAACAAAGCGTAACTCCCGTTTACTATCAGCTCTTTTGAGCCAAAACCAAGAGATCGTCAAAGGCTGAGTTAGCCCTTCTAGCAAAATTTGTTGTCCACGTTTGCCATGACGATAAAGTTGTTTGACTGTACGGCCATCTTGAAGTTTACGATTGTTGCGTACACCGACAACGATGCGCCAAGTCTTGGCGCGGACAGTATTGAAAAACTTCACCGTACTAAACTCAGTATCAGCAAGGACAATCACAGTCTTGCCTTGGGTTAGTTGCTTGGGTACTGTCCCCAATAACTTACAAGCTAAGTCAGAGGGACTGGGGTATCCTTTGCCGCGCCATACTCTAAAACTCCATGGTACGCGCCACTCTCCATAGACCAGATACAGTACAACCAGATGTAGTCCTCGCTTTCCGTTTAGTATTCTCACCCATGGGTCTGGTTCGTTTTGGGTGGGATTGCTCAAATGTAAAAACTTGCCGCTTTTTTCTAGGGTAGTCAAGTCTATCAGTATCTTTAATGGCACTTGTTTCGATGGGCGATGCTTGGCGATTTGTCCCAAAATAGCCTGCCGTGTTGACCGAATTACTGCTCTCGTTGACCAGTTATAGTGATTGAGAAATCGGCTGAGTGCACTCGCTGATTTTATCTGTGTATGTTCTGGATAAGGATGCCTTTGTGCTTCGAGAAATAGTCCTAGTATTGCATTGAGACTTGCTGTTTGATACACACTTGGCATCAAACACAGAAGACTATACACTAGCCCTTGGGCGTGCTTAACGATGCTTTCCATGCTCGTTATTTAATTTACTACTACGCCCTTTTTTTCACATTTCTGCTCTTTCTGCAACCCCTTTTCTTGAATGGTGCAAGATCTCAGTTAACGAATATGATGACTGATGAGGAATGTATTCCTCCATCTGATTCGGATATTGCTTTGCGATATCTGCGCGATCGCATTAGTGTGCCTCGCGACATGTCTATCTATGCTGCTAAGCGTCTGAGAGAGGCTCTAGAGAAAACTGCTGCTTTAGTAGGCGATCGCCAAAGTCCACCCATTCCTGTCAGAAATCGCCGCGATCAAGATCCAGCTAATTTTATTGCTCTTAAAACCTAAGAAGAGAATAGCGCCGCTATTCTCTTCTTAGGTTTTGAGAATTGCCTAGATCCCCCCAGCCTCCCTTACTAAAGCTACGGTGTAAACACATCTCAGTTTGTGTGTGAAATCAAGGAAATTACCCCACCCTAACCCTCCCCTTGCAAAGGGGAGGGAACAAGATTTCTAGTCTTCCCCCTTTGCAAGGGGGAATTAAAGGGGGTAAGTCCGACTTGTGTATATACGAAAGGGGGGAGAATCAATTAAATTATCTTCGTCCCCCTTTTTAAGGGGGATTGAGGGGGATCTCTTAGAGTCTCTAACCGTAGAAAGTAATTCTTAAATGGTTTTTTAGATTTTAAAAAGAAAGGCGGCTCAACGAGCCGCCTTTCTTTTTATGCTAATTCTCCACTTGCTGTCGGTTCCTTGGGTTTCCCAAAGGCTATGCGTAGAAATGGAGGTGCAAGGAATGTGGTCATGATCACCATGATGATAATCGCTACTTCTAGAGGCTTGTCGATCGCACCGCTAGCCGTACCAATACCTGCAAATACAAGACCAACTTCGCCACGGGGAACCATGCCCACACCGATCGCTAGGCGATTGATATCGGGTATTCCGAAAACCACCCAACCTGTGATGACTTTACCCACGATCGCAACTGCGAGCATAAATACCGCGATTAATAAGCCACTGCGGTTTTCAGGGATCATCGGATTGAGAACACTGAGATCGGCTCTCGCCCCTACAGTCACAAAGAAAACGGGTACGAGTAAATCTGCAATGGGTTTAACCAGTTCATCTAACTCTTTGCGAGCATCGGTTTCATCAAGTACCAATCCTGCGGCGAAGGCTCCTAAAATTGCTTCTAAATGGATTGCATTACCGATAAAAGCCATCACATAGGCAAAGATAAAAGCTGGAATGACGATATTGCCGCGAGTTTGGAGCTTATCAACTAATGCAACAAAACTTTTGTTAAAGAAACCACCTAACAAGATTGCGCCGAACAAGAAGGCGATCGCGCTGACTAACAGAATAGCGACGTTGGTAATATCAACCTCACCTGTTTTCGCCAAACTCGCTACCACCGCTAAAACAATGATTCCCAATACGTCATCAATGACGGCTGCGCCAACGATGATTTGCCCTTCCTTGGATTTTAGCTGTCCGATTTCAGCCAAAACCTTAGAAGTAATGCCGATACTGGTTGCTGTGAGAGCAGCTCCTGCAAAAATGGCGGGAATCGCCGCCACATGGAAGAAGTACATTAGTCCCAATGTCCCTGCTGCAAAGGGAGCGGTTACACCGATAAAAGCTACTACAAAGGCTTGGATACCAACTTCCTTAAGTTGACGCAAATCTGACTCTAAACCAATCTCAAATAGAAGGACAATTACGCCCAATTCAGCTATTACCGAAATTACTTCGCTTTGTTCGGCAAAGATGCTGTTAACGGCTTCAGGTGATAGGTTGTTGAGCAACTGCAAGCCCGACATGATCAAAGAGTCCGAAGCAACAAAACCCCCTTCAGGAAAGATGACTAAGCGCAATGCAGATACACCAATAATTACACCAGCGACTAATTCTCCCAAAACAGGAGGTAAATCTAACCGCTTAGCAATTTCACTACCAACTTTACTGGCGATGTAAATGAAAATGAGGGTGAGTAATACACCTGACAAAATAACTGGAGCATTTTCTGACTCGGCGGTGGCAAGTAGAGGCTGCGGTATGTGCAATCCAGATAAATGATTGGCGATCGCTGCGATCGAGAACATAGGCTATTTTCCTTTATATTAGGGGTGATCCAAGAAACAGAGATTTCACATTATTACGGCTTCGGTTATCTAGCTCTAGTGCTATCAGCTACAGTTTTTGTAGGATGCTACAGAGTTTGTCTCTCAAACCAAAGCCAAGAAATTTTTGAAACTGTTGCGAGGCAACGGTTTCAAAAATTTCTTGCGGTTAATTTTGATTAGACCGACTTGCTGGAAACTAAATCAACGGCATTGCGAAGAGCTTCTGTGCGATCGCTCTTTACATGCTCAACCGAAATTAGCTCAAAAATGCCAAGCTTTTCTAAACGCTTCGAGATCTTAGTACTTGCACCAACTACATAGACCTCCAAGCCTTTGTCGTGGGCATCACGAATTGCATTCTCGATCGCTAGGGAAGCTGTCACACCCATTGAAGGAACATCGGTAAGATCCATTACTAAGACATCAGCTTCTCGCATGGCGTTATGCTCACGAGCAATCGCCTTCGATAGTCCAAAAATCATCGAACCACTGAGATAAAACAGCAATACGCGACCACCTGCTTTGTCTAGGAGATCCTTTTGTTCTCTGGTCAATCTTGCATCATCATCGGTATCGGAAATCAGCTTCACTTCCTTAGATTGCAATTCGCTCAAGCGTTCAATCGTGAGGATATTCGCGATGAATACTCCAATACCAACGGCGACAATCAAATCCACAAATACAGTCAGCAACAACACGCCATACATGATCAAAGAGCCTTTGACCGAAATTTTGTGCGATCGCTTTAAGAAGCTCCAATCAAGAATATCCAGACCAACTTTCAGCGCAATACCTGCGAGAACCGCCATAGGAATTGGCTCGGTATATTTTGCTGCGCCCAAGACGACGACTAGCAAAACCAACGCACGGGTCAAACCAGACAGCGCCGAAGTGGCTCCCGTTTGAATATTGACCACTGTTCCCATGGTTGCACCAGCACCTGGAAGCCCACCGCAAATACCTGAAACGATATTAGCGATACCTTGACCAATTAATTCCTTATCAGATTTATGTTCAGTACGAGTGATGCTATCAGCAACTACGGCGGTCAACAAAGTATCAATACATCCGAGAATCCCTAGCATGAAGCCATCAACTAGCATGATAGTGACTTCGTTCGCACCAAATACTGGTAAACGGAACTGAGGCAATCCAACAGGAATTGGTCCAACGTCGCTAATTCTGCGAATACCTTCGACACCATTAAATACAGTTACTGAGATGACCGTACCAATAATTAAAGCAATTAATTGTGGTGGGACTACTTTCTTGATTTTTTTAGGAGTTAAGAAAATAATTGCGAGGGTGACTACACTCAGAATTACTTCAGGTAGATTATCGGGAGAGGCTGCTTTAGAAATTAAATCAGGAATAGATAAGAAAGTCCCTAAAACGCCTCCTTTAGGTGGAGCCTGACCTAAAAATGGGGCAATTTGTAAAATCACCAAAATCACGCCAATTCCTGACATAAAGCCAGAAATAACGCTGTATGGCATCAGGGTGATATATTTACCGAGTTTAAAATAGCCAAACACAATTTGGCATAGTCCCGCGATCATCACCACGGTAAAAGCCATCGCCAAACCATTTTCAGGATTTTTGGCAACTAAGCTAGCCACAATAGTGGTCATGACCACGGTCATTGGACCAGTTGGCTCAGAAATCAAAGTGGGCGTTCCACCAAACAAAGCTGCAAAGAAGCCGACACAAACTGCACCATACAACCCTGCGATCGGTCCTGCACCAGAGGCAACACCGAAGGCAAGCGCTAGGGGTAACGAGACGATCGCGGCAGTTAAACCGCCAAACATATCGCCGCGCAAGTTATCAAAGTTAATTTTATTAGTTATCGACATTAGTATTCAAGTCAACCTGAATCATGAGTGAATTTTAAAGAGTGATTAAAGTTTTTTAGCTTTGGTATAAACAATACATGATGAAACACATTGATACAATCCAATTATTCTTGCATTAATCATAGAAAAAAGTCTATGATATTAGTCCTATTGTGACTATTTTATAAAGATTAATTAGCTAAGCATAAAAATTAATTTCATCGGGAAAAATATGTTTATCTCTCTACACTTCTATGAAGGAAAGATATTCCAAGACCTATAGAAATTCACGCTTGAGAAGCTAGTTGGAAGATAATGCATATTTACAGCAATTGCCGATCATGAAGAGCCAAAAGATAAATCTTAAAAGTGTTGCTTTGCAGGGCTTTTAAGATTTTTCTTGGTTTAGGTTTAGTCGCAAAGTGCTGTAAGATTCGTTCTTTGAGACTAAGTTTGAGGAAAAGGGAACTGGGATGATTATGTCCATTAGTTTTCAATTCATTACGGCAGAACAGGAGAGAAATCTCAAGTTTATTTCTGCGATCGCGCAAGGGACTGATTTGTTGAACAGCAGTTTCAAATTCAAAAAGCAGCAAAGTATACAGATATAAGGAACCAGATAAAGGTAGAGCTTAAAACATAGCAAAAATGATAATCCTATCCAGTTAATGCCACCAACGATCTTAGTTTTTAGTGTTTTTTTAGATTTCCTGCAAGAGGGGATAGAGAAAATAAAAGACCCAAGAAGCGAAAGCAATGGGACAAAATTTAAAATCAGCGATGCGATGCTGTCGGCTTTCTCGATGTTTTTTATGCAGTGTCAATCATTTTTAGAGTATCAAAGACAATTGCAGAGTCGAAGTGGAAAAAATAACGTTCAAAGTATATTTGGAGTGGAGAAAATACCCTCTGACCAGCAAATACGCAATATCCTCGACCTAATTAGCGCCAAGAGTCTGAACGCTGTATTTGAGAAAGTGTATAAATTTCTGCAAATGGGAAAGCACCTGAAACGATATGAAAGATTGGATAGGAATTTACTGATTTGTTTAGATGGAACGGAGTACCATAGCTCATCGAAAATATCCTGCGAATGTTGTAGTACCCGTAATCATCGCAGTGGCAAAATAACATACTCACACACAGCAATTTTGCCCGTAATCGCTGCACCAGGTTGCGAACAGGTGATTTCTCTACCACCCGAATTCGTCACTCCGCAAGATGGACATGAGAAACAAGATTGTGAAACAGCCGCAGCGAAACGCTGGATTAGTAAACATGGGCATCTTTTTGAAGGACAGGCGATTACGTTATTAGGGGATGATCTCTATAGCCGTCAACCGATGTGTCAGAATTGTTTAGAGGCAAATATGAACTTCATTTTCACCTGCTTACCATCCAGTCATCCTAGTTTATATCAGTGGTTAGATTACATTGAAAAAAATGGTGAAGTGCAGAATTTGACGACTAAACACCGCAAGGGGAAATCTATAGAAATATATAGTTATCGATTTGTGAATCAGATACCTTTAAGAGAACAAGAACCCTCTCTGTTAGTGAACTGGTGTGAACTGACTGTTCGCAATAGTGTTGATAATTCTGAAGTCTACCGTAATGCTTTTGTGACTAATCATGCTGTTAATATTGACAATGTGGCGGTCGTAGTTGAAACGGGTAGATGTCGTTGGAAAACCGAAAATGAGAACCACAATGTGTTGAAAACCAAGGGCTACAACTTGGAACATAACTTTGGTCATGGACAAAAACATTTGTCATCGACACTTCTATCTCTTAATTTGTTAGCTTTTCTATTTCACACGATTTTACATTTAATAGATTCCAGTTATCAAGAGATTCGTCGTAAGCGTGGCACTCGTAGAGGATTCTTTCAAGATATTCTCTCTCTTACCAAGTACTTTTTATTTAAGAGTTGGCAACATTTAATCGACTTTATGCTTGATGAAGCCCCCGTCTTTGCAGATTCCTGTTAATTTTTAGACTCTTGGTTTTGTATATCTTGCTACTTTTTGAATTTGGAATTGCTGTTTGTTGAATCAGATTCCCATTGACTACTAGTTAGTGAACCTGTCGAAGTACTAACGATCGCTTGCAGTGCATATAATCTTTGGCGATCGCATGAATTCTATAAAAAGCTTGTTTATAAACGATTTAATCCTTGGAAATTTATAAAACAGGTCAGAAAAGTATTATCCTAAAAAAGTGGGTGTGGTTGCTTGATTTCAGTTTTGTTTTTGCTTTGTAGATATTTACATAGTTCGGGTTCGTAACCTAAGAAATAACAATGAGTAAAGTTAATACAGAGATTCGTTTGCTTCTAAATTTGTGGGGCTTGGGAAATGGGCAAGGGCTAGTCAAAAAAAGTGAGCTTTTGCGCCCATATAAGGGTAAGGAGAAGAAAGCTGTTTATGAAGTTAGTTTGAATGATTTGGCTGATCGTGGTGCGATCGCATTGACGATGGATAAAAAAGTGCCGAAGCTGTCGTTGACGAATGCGGGTTCGCAACAGTTGGCGACGGGGTTGCTGTCGGCGGATTTTGGGTTTGAGGGGCGGTTGGTTGGCAGTCGGTTGGCGAATGCGGCTTTGAGATGGTTTCGGCACAATCAAGGTGTTGCTGTGAGTGTGGATGCGATCGCCCCTAAAATTTCGACCTACGATGAGTTTAAGGCTGTGGCTTTAGAAACTTACGATCAGCTTAATCGTGATTACAACTTGGATAGCCTTGTCCCTATTTATCGGATTAGACGAGCGATCGGTGAACGTGTAACGCGATCGCAGTTTAACAACTGGATGCTAGAACTTCAGTCAAAAGAGATTTTTCAGTTTATTACAGGCAGAGTTACAGATCTTACTCCAGACAAGGAACAAGATTCGATTACTACAGAACTGGGTGGGCTACGTTACTACGCCAAGCTTTTATAAAAGTATTGCTCTGTGTTGATTTTAACTAAATTTAAAAAATAATTTAAAGAGGTTTGTAATGTCTACAGCGTCATCTTTTGATGAACTTTATGAGGTCATCAACAAAAATAATCCGTTCGATGTACCGCCAATTATCACAGGTCAAGATATTTGGAATGGTAGTTTTCCCGATCTAACGACTTTAAATGCTCATGCCTCGGATGCGGTATTTGAAACAATTGAGCAAGTTCGTTCAGGCAAGCCCAAAGTAACATCTCTTGCTTTTAGTGCCGAAATTGGAGTTGGTAAAAGTCATTTAATTAGACGAATCCGCCGAGGATTACAAGCAGAAAACAAAGCTTTTTTCATCTACGCTAACAAGTATGGTGATTTGAACCTGATTCAGTATCAATTTCGCCAAATTTTAGCAGACAGTTTCAAGCAGTCTAATGGACATGGCGTTAATCAATGGCAAGAATTAGCTGCGGCAATGGTTAACCAAGTCGTTGCTAACAAAAGACCTGCATTAGAGCTAGTTAATAAGCTTCCTCAAGCATTGGCAAATAATCGTAATCTAATTGATCAACTCACCAATGCGATTCTTAAAGTCAAGCCGAAAGTTGGTGATCCTGATATTGTTAGAGCGATTATCTGGACATTAGGAAGTGCAGCCCATGCACCTTTTGCAATTAAATGGCTTGCAGGGAAAGAGTTGTCTGATGCAAAGGCAAAAGAGCTAGGTTTACCCAACCCAACGAAGGAAATTAAACTATTAGAGGCAGATGCGCTAAGTGCTGCACTACAGATTATCAGCATAGCGTCTGACTACAATCCTATTCTCGTGTGTTTTGATGAACTAGAAGGGGTGGAAGTAAATGAGGCTGGTTATTTTAAGTCGCAAGTTGTCGGTGGATTAGTCAAGGATTTATTTGATGCAATTGAACAGTCTGACGTGACAAAAGGAGTAGTTATTTTGTCAGTAATACCTGCTGTTGTTTGGAGAGATCTCTTAAAAAATATAGCAGGAGGTAGAGATGTAGCAGGAATAAGAGATAGATTTTCTTCAAAGTATCCAGAACCACTGGAACTAAAGTATGCAGATGCAGACGCAGTTGTTAATGTTGTAGAATTATGGCTTCAAGATTTTTATCAATCTCATAACCTTGTTCCACCAAATCCTGTATTTCCTTTTGAAGAAGAGAAGTTGAGATCTTTAGGAAATGAAAGACCAGCTATCAGGCAGCTACTAAAATGGTGTCGTGATAACTTTGCAATTTCTGCACCACCTCCTGATCTAAAAGAGTTGGTTCAAAAAGACTATGACAGAGAACTTGCTCAAATTAATGAAGATTTCTTGGATGATAGCGATCTCATTGCTAGGGCGCTTTATCTCGGATTTACAACCCTAAAGGGGCAGACAATTGAGAATATTCTCGTTCAAGATGTCACGAATGAAGTTAAGCCGCTTGGATTAAACAAAGGTTCAATTCAATTTAAGATTATTGCAACTGATAATGGGAAAGAAGAGGCGATCGGTGTTGCTGTAATTCAACATACTCACGGAATGACTGTTGGCTCAAGAATGCAAAAACTGACATGGTACGACAAATTTAAGCTTACTCGTGGTTGCGTGATTCGTTCTGAAGATAGAAAGATTAAGAAGCAATGGGAAGCCCACAATCTACGAGCTAAGTTAGTTGATGAAATGGGTGGCGAATACATTTATCTAGTTGCCGATCATGTAAAACCACTCATCGCAATTCTTGCTGTATACGACAAACGAGAAATTTATGGTGTTAGTGAAGATGCCATTCTAGCTTTTATTGCAGACTCACAAATTGCTTTCAATAATCTCTTGATTAAAGACATCTTAAGCAATCCCGCAACTCTGATTTCTGATGATGATAGTGAAGCTGAGCCAGTAGTTGAGAACGAAAGTGATGAAGTAAAACCAGCCTTTATTGATATTACTGATGAAGTGAATATTGATTTAGATAGCTTACTTGAATAAACAAAATATTTTTTAGAAAATTTTATGATTTCTATCGCCAACGGTTTACGCATTTCAGCAACAAATTTAGATGCTTTAAGAAGTGGTGCGATCGTTGGTGCTTTTTCTAAAACATTTCTTGCGATCGACAGATCATTTGCTCTCTATCCTGATTTACAAGTTGAAAACTCAGATCTAGTAACTGTCGAGCTTTGGGCAGAATGTAAAAGCTGTGAAGGTATTGATAATACTTTTGACCTATTAAAACTTTCCCAGCTAACAGCCTTACCTATCGAAGAATTAGAATCAATCTTTCAACAACGTGCAAGCATATTTTTATTAGTTTTGCGTGTTTATAAACTACCTAATCCCATTCAAGTTCAGCAAAAATCCATAGGTAATTTTGTCCCTCTACCAGAGACAATTACTATTTTCGAGAAGATTTCTATTCTTGATGATGAACAATTTCAACAAATTCAAGATCAATCAAAGGATTTAGAACTATTAATTATTCCTAATCAATCTCCAGATATTGTTTTGGATGATGACGTTTTTCTAGAAATCAATCCTAACATAATGACCGTAGAGCCACAGGAGGTTACAGATGAGGAAACCCAACCAAATAATAGTTTAAGTTGGATTAAAACGATTTCAACATTGGGCGATCGGAGTATTGAAACAGATACAGGTAAAACTAATTGGAAAGCAGGTACAGACTTTGAAAATATAGTACGAAAAGCATTAGAGTTTTTGGGTTTTAAAGCGGATTATACTCATAAAGGTGGGGCAGGCGGACTAGACTTGTTATGTCTAGAACCATATGCTCTATTTGGAGAATGCAAAGCAGGAAAGAAAATCCCCAATGATACAGCCGTACAACTTCTTAACTTAGGAACTTTAAGAAGGGGAGATCTATTTCCAAAAGCAGTCAAATTAATAATCGGTGCTGGAAAACCAACTCCTCAACTTGAAGACGCAGCAAAAGTTCATGGAATGGCGATTATTAATGCTGTGACATTACAAAGATTAGTCGAGTTAAAATCTAAATATTTAGGCTCCATTGATTTAATCGAGCTTAGAAAATATTTTGTTGGCGGTCAGAGTAACCAAGAAATTGACAAATATATTGAAAAAGTAACCAACGAAATGAAATTGAGATCGCATATCGTTAATTTAGTTAAAAGGTGCTTGGAGACATTTAACTCTTCCAATGTCGATTTAAATGCACTTTCGGGAGCCTATCATTTTTCTAATCCCCCTCAAAACTTGTCTAAAGAAGAATTAAAAGAAATACTGATTGAGCTTTCTTCGCCCTTGGTGGGATATTTGGGAAGAGTTGAAGAAGATGGTAAAAAGTGCGATCGCTTTTACTACCTGCGAGACTTACCGATTTAAAATGTTGATCAATATATACTCATGCCTATGATTGAAGATATTCAGACCAAAATTGCCAACGAACAATATGAGTTTTCTAAACATGCCGTCGATCAATCCATTATTCGCCAAATTCGTTTGCACGAGATCGGAGAAGCGATCGCTAACGGTCAAATCATCGAAGACTATCCCAACGACAAATACGCTCCTAGCTGTCTCATTTGTGGCGTAACTCAAACTGGTAGAACAATTCATATCCAAACCAGTTATCCTAGCCGCCCATTGGTTAAAATCATTACAGTCTATGAACCCGATCCAAATAAATGGAATGACAACTTCACCGTAAGGAGAACAAACAATGAATAATTATCAAGAGCAACTTATCGAAAAGCGCGTAACATACTCATTAGAACTAAACGGCAAATTCATCCTGATCGAGAACGTTCCTGCGCGTGTCAACGAAGAAACAGGAGAGCAGTTTTTCGCTCCATCAACAGTTGTATTTTTACAACAGATTATTTTGGATGGTCAAGAACCAAAGCGTGTAATTCAGACACCTGTTTATAGCTACGCCGCCTAATCTAAAGCCTATAAACAACTAAGCTTTCTTCGCCATTGGCGGGATATTTGCGAAGAGTTGAGGGCGATGGAGAAAAAGGCGATCGCTTTTACTATCTGAGAGACTTGCCAAGTTAATATATTTTTAGCAAACCTCAAAAAGGAGAAATTATGAATACCGATACCGCCTTATGGCAAGTTGTCATCAATATGCCAGACACACTCAAAACAGAACTTTTGCATTATGCAGAATATCTACTTAACAAATATCCAATAGTCAAAATTGTTGATGAGCAACCTGCAAAACAACAGCATGGCTATGGTAGTTGGGCTGGTCAAATTTTTATGTCAAGTGATTTTGATGAGCCATTGGAAGAATTAGAGGAATATATGTAATATGAAATATATTCTCGATACACACGTAATTTTATGGTATTTGAGCGAAGATCCTAAACTTAGTACCAAAGCAAAAGAAATCGTAGACGCACGGAATAATCTGTATTTTAGTATTATCAGTCTTTGGGAAGTTTCCATTAAAGTTAATATTGGTAAATTGCAAATAAATCGACCTATTGAAGCATTACCAATAGAACTTCAATATATGAATATCCAAATTCTACCAATTACGATTAGGGATATTGAGATATACTCTAGCCTTCCATTACCAAATTCACCGATAAAACATCGAGATCCATTCGATCGCATACTAATTGCCCAAGCAATAAACTATTCCTTCAACTTAGTGAGCCAAGATACCGCTTTTGATTCTTATCCAGTTTCACGTATATGGGATTAATATTTTCTCATTAGCTTAAGATATTTGGGAAGAGTTGAAGAGGCTGGTAAAAAGTGCGATCGCTTTTACTACTTGAGAGATTTACCATTCGATCATCATCACTAATTTCTTGTTTATGGGTTTGTGAGTAGCGATCGCTCAACGATAGTTGCTAGAATATTAAATATATCTAAAATATCACAAATTTATGTTTAGAGACTCAAAGTTTATCAGCAAATCTTCTGATGTTATGGGTGGTACGACTGTATTTACAAATACCAGAGTTCCCGTGCAGACACTTTTGGATTATCTCAAGGCGGGAGAATCGATTGATGATTTTTTGGATGGATTTCCGACTGTAACGAGAGAACAGGTTATTTACTTTTTGGAAGAGCTAGGAAGAAGTTTGTTGAGTGTGGCTGCCTAATATGAGGATTCTTTTGGATGAATGTATTGATCGCCGATTTGCTAGAGAAATCATTGGCTATGAAGTAAAAACAGTTCCGCAGATGGGATGGGCAGGCGTAAAAAACGGAAAGCTTTTAGCTCTTGCTGTAGAGGAATTTGATGTATTTGTGACGGTTGATCGCAATTTGTCTTTTCAGCAGAATTTGCCACAATTTGATATTTCTGTAGTGGTTTTGCAAGCACCGTCAAATAGTTTAGCGGCGCTCAAACCTTTAGCCGCAAAGCTTTTAGTAGTTCTGGATTCTGCAAGTAAAGGTCAAGTTACGATTGTTGCAGAATGAGATCGCTCCTAGCTGATTTTTTACAGATTTGTGAGTAGGGCGATCGCATTGAGAGTATTGCTAAAATATCTAGTAAACTCAATATTTCAGTATATTGGTTGGAGAATTTGTATATGTTAACTAAACAAAGGCTTGAACTATTAGATGCGATCGCACAAACTCCCGAAGAATACATTCCTGAGTTATTAGATTTTGTACATTTTTTTCATCAACAGCGAATTACAAAATCTTCATCGGCAAGTGCTTGGGATGTTGCCATGAGTGAAATTAATAGTAGCAATCCAGAAAGACAAAGTATCAGACGACAAAGAATCAGTCAATTATTTTCAACATTGGCTGTTTTAGTTAGTGCAGATGAGCAGAAGGAAGCTTTGAAAATAATTGAATCTGTTGAATCATTTGTTTGACGGAAATAATAGAAACAAACTTCACCGTTCGCGGGGTATTTGGGAAGAGTTGAAGAGAAAGGGGAAAAGTGCGATCGCTTTTACTACTTACGAGACTTACCATAAAAATTTGAACATCCCCCGATGTCGAGTTAGTTATAATACAGAGAACATAGATTAGGTTCAGCCAATGATTACAGCATTTAAGCAAATTGGAACTGTCGGTAAAGATGGCAAGATTGAACTTTATACGCCAGAGTTGATTGAGGGTACGCAGGTTGAGGTAATTCTATTAGTTAATAATCAGGATGAAACTGAGTACTTACTATCGAATGAGAAAAATCGTAAAAGGCTATTAGATGCAATTTCTAATATAGAAAAAGGTGAAAGCTTGGTAACAATTTCTGCTGAGGAATGGCATGAGAAATATCGTATTTGAGCCACAAGCATTTCAAGATTTTAATAACTGAGTAAAAGAGGATAAGAAAATCTATGGCAAAATTGTCAGCTTGATTGATGATATATTCCGCAATCCTTTTGACGGCATTGGCAAGCCTGAACCGCTTAAGTACGAGCTAAAAGGCTGTTGGACGAGGAGAATTTCTGATGGACATCGTTTGGTCTATAAGATTAATGATGATTCTGTAATAATTGTGAGCTGTAAATTCCATTACGAAAAGTAGATTGCTCTATACCTAAGACCAATCTTCAATTGATAAGTTTGGAATTTGCCCAAAATCTTTTGCATTGCGTGTTATTACAGTGGCGTTGAGAGATAACGCGATCGCTGCAATCCTTAAATCTCTCGTACCTAAACGCCTAAATTGGTGGCGTAAAATCTCAAACTGATTATAAGCGTTAGTATCAAAACTAAGTCTCTGTATAGTTTGGAAGAAGTCCAAAGATTTCTCGAATTCTGAATAGGCTAAAAGTAATCTTGATGACTGGTTAGCTTGGCTATATTTATTAATTTCACTAAGCCATCCTTGACAAATCTCTTCAGCCGTTATGACTGAGATAGCAAGGTCATCTGGTTCAGTTTGAAATATGCGATCGCAAACTAGAGTATTTCCTTTGAGAAACAAAGAAGCATGATCGGTATCGAGTATCAATAGACTCAAGCGATTTTTTCCTCTTGAATTGCTGCCTGAGAATCCAGTTCACGGCGATGAGAGTCAATATTGGTTAATACAGAGTCAAATAGCTGACTATTCTTATAAATCCCTGCAAATTTTTGCCAAGGATGTTCTCGTTTAGGAATTTCTAGTTCTAGAGATACGACTTCATTCTCTGATAAGTTTGCAGTAATTAATCGATCTAATTCAGAAATAGCTGATTTGCGATCGCTGCTAGTAACACTATATTCTGGTAGCCCTAATACTCTGGCGCTGACTCTGCCATCTTTTTCATTTTTGACTAAGACGTTAATAGATAGCTTAGTTTGTCCATTAATCAGTTTGGCGTTCATAAAATTTACCTTTGGCGATCGCATTGGTTACGATGCTTTATATTATGACACTACTTAATGATGCGCGTCATAGGCGATCGCCTTTTACTTGTTGATAGGTTTATGAGTGTGGGAAAAAGTGCGATCGCTTTTACTACCTGCGAGACTTACCGATCTGAATTGTTGATAGCAATAATTGCTTCTATTTTCTTAAATGCTAAACTGTAAACACTTAAAATAACTCAAGCAATCACAATGAATACATCCAATGATATATCTGTTGTCGATAATTCCTCTACGATACCAGTAACGGAAATACAGCATCAACTGAGTGAATCAATTAAACAGCTATCTCCAGAAAGATTAAAAGTAGTTGCCGATTTTGCCGCATTCTTAGCAAATGCTGAAAGCGAAGCAGCAACTCAAGAGCTATTATCAATCTCAGGACTATTAGAGCGCATCAAACAGAATCAAACAACACCTAAAAGCCAATATGTAAATTGGAGAACAGTACGTTCTGATGTATGAAATTTTACGGCATCCTGATGCTCAGAAAGTTTATGCTAAAGCAGATAAAGCTTTAGCGAAAAAGATTGCTAAATGCTTGCAACAATTAGAACAAGATCCGCGATCGCACCCCAACATCAAAGCAATCTAAGGAAGAATATTCAAATTTATAATGAATAATAATCAAGAACAACTTGTCGAAAAGCGAGTAACCTACTCATTAGAACTAAACGGCAAATTCATCCTGATCGAGAACGTTCCTGCTCGTGTCAACGAAGAAACAGGAGAGCAATTTTTCGCTCCATCAACAGTGGCATTTTTACAACAGATTATTTTGGATGGTCAAGAACCAAAGCGTGTAATTCAGACACCCGTTTATAGCTATGCTGCCTAATCTAGAGTTTGATTTTTCACCATTGGTGAGATATTTAGGAAGAGTTAAGGGTGATGGGATAAAAGGCGATCGCTTTTACTAAATGCGAGACTTACCGATAGAAAAGGAGATATAACATGACACTCAAAGAACTACAACCACAACTACTATCCCTAACCCCCGAAGAAAAATCTCAGGCAATCCAAATCCTAGTCCAAAGCCTCAGTAACACATGGCAAGGCATCGAAAAAAATCCCAGAGTCATGGGTGGTGACGCTTGCATTCGTCAAACCCGCATACCCGTATGGCTGCTAGTAAGCCTCCAACGCCAAGGCGCAAGCGAAGCCTACATCCTCGAAGACTATCCCAGCCTATCCGCAACAGACCTAGTAAACGCATGGCGCTACGCCGAAACTCACATCGATGAGATAGAAATAGCCATTCATAGGCAAGAGGCAGCTTAACATGGCACGTCTTTATGCCGATGAGCAATTCCCCAGAGTTGTCGTCAACCTACTACGCGCACTAGGGCATGATATTCTGACAGTCCAAGAAGCAGGAAAAGCCAACCAAAGAATCCCCGATGAAGACGTATTAGCCTTTGCGATCGCTGATAACCGAACTGTATTAACGATTAATCGAAGTGACTTCATTCGACTGCATAATTCACAACCTAGACATGCAGGTATTATCGTTTGCACAGAAGACCTCAATAGACAAAGACTAGCTACCCAAATTCATGAGGCAATTACCAACACTGTAGATCTAACTAACAAACTAATCCGCATAAATCGCCCTAGCAATTAGCTGCGAAAAATATCGCACTTTTCTTCTTGGGTTTGAGTGCAAAGCACTTCATAGTGCAATATCTCCTTTTTATAGCTGTCGCCAAATTTAATAGGACATAAACCCCAAGAAATGATTGGCGGTGCTAAGTGCTGCCAATCGTTTCTTGGGGTTGGATTTGTCCAAAGAGCAAGTGCCTTTAGCTATAATTTTGCCGCAAAGACTAAAACCCGACTATTTTAGTCTGGTATATTTGACGACTATAAAATTACTGTGTTAGAGTTTGTTTCAATAAAGAAATCAAATTAAAACCTTTAACGACTAGAAAGGCAACCAAGAACATGACTGCAACGATTGTTTCTCCTTACACCAGCGATCGCGTTGAAACCTTCAGTAATCTCAAGTGCAAAGAGTGCGGTGCAGAATATGAAGCCAAAGCAATGCACGTTTGTGAATTGTGCTTTGGACCACTAGAAGTTGCCTATAACTATGACGTGATCGCTGCAAGAGTCAGCCGTGAAACAATTCAAGCAGGCCCCCTCTCAATTTGGCGTTATCGCGACTTCCTACCAGTCAAAACTGAAAACTATATCGATGTATCTACAGGCATGACTCCCTTGATCAAGGCAAATCGCCTTGCCAAGCGTCTCGGCATCAAAAATCTCTACATTAAAAACGATGCTGTAAACATGCCCACCTTGAGCTTTAAGGATCGCGTGGTTTCCGTTGCTCTCAGCCGCGCCGTTGAGTTAGGTTTCACCACCGTTGCCTGCGCTAGTACTGGCAACTTGGCAAACTCCACCGCTGCGATCGCCGCCCATGCAGGCTTAGAATGTTGCGTTTTCATTCCATCAGATCTCGAAGCTGGCAAAGTTCTGGGGACAACGATTTACAATCCCAAAGTTTTCTCGGTACATGGCAACTACGACCAAGTAAATCGTCTTTGCTCAGAAGTCGCTAATACTCATGGTTGGGGATTTGTAAACATTAACCTCCGTCCATACTATTCTGAAGGTTCCAAGACCCTCGCTTATGAAGTAGTTGAACAACTCGGTTGGAAGTTGCCCGACCACATTGTTGCGCCTTTAGCTTCTGGCTCTCTATTTACCAAGATTTACAAGGGTTTCAATGAATTTGTGAAGGTGGGCTTAATAGACGACAAGCCTGTTCGATTCAGTGGCGCACAGGCTGAAGGATGTTCTCCAATTGCTGCTGCCTACAAAGAAGGTCGCGACTTTATTACCCCTGTTAAACCTAAAACCATTGCGAAGAGTTTAGCGATCGGTAATCCTGCGGATGGCATCTATGCGATCGATATTGCCCACAAGACCAACGGCAATATCGAATCTGTAAATGACGATGAAATTATCCAAGCAATGAAGTTGCTTGCTGAAACTGAAGGCATCTTCACTGAAACTGCTGGCGGTACAACGATCGCAGTTCTCAAGAAGTTAGTCGAAGCTGGCAAAATTGATCCTGAAGAAGTAACGGTTGTCTACATCACAGGTAACGGATTGAAAACCCAAGAAGCAATCCAAGGATATGTCGGTGAGCCATTCTTGATTGAGCCTAAACTTGACAGCTTCGAGCGTGCACTAGAGCGCTCACATACACTAGACAAGCTAGAGTGGCAGACGGTTTCAGTTTAGTTTTATTTAGTTCCCATAAAATAAGAGCAGTACAACGCACTGCTCTTATTTTGTTTATTAACTGATGTTACGTGGAACTCAGATGATGAATTTCTTGCTGCTAGCGAAGCAGGGCAACCACGGGGGGATTGCCCCTACCCCCCCATTTAAAGGTTCTCGTAGGGGCTGTGCCCCCGTGCCAGCCCTAAACCTATGCCATTACAGGAATTCCTTCCACGTAACATCTATTATTAACTGATATTGGGTAAGTATAGTTAACTATCATAAAAATAATACGGTAAGTGGGAAACTCAGTGTCTTCAGACCTGAGAGGGAAACGAGCGAGGCAATTTATTGCCCTTAATCTTTCTGGCTAATTAGAAGCATGGTGAGGATCTTCTATATATTTTCTCACCGCTTCTGAACTAATATTACCAGCCGTGCTAACAAAATAGCTGCTAGTCCAAAGGGAAGGCATTCTGCAAAGCTCTGGAAACTCTTGACGCAAATATCGACTAGAGCGCCCCTTAAAAGCTTTGACAATTAAATAAGGAGTGTCGGTAGGCTTAGCGCTTACAAATAGATGTACATGATCGGGCGCGACTTCAAGAGCCAAAATATCCCACTCTTTTTCTATTGCCAACTCCAAAAATATCTGTCTTAACCTAGTTGCTACGTTACCAGTTAAAACACGTCTCCTACGTTTTGGGATAAAGACAAAATGGTAATTAACCAAGAATTTAACATGATTATGAGTTTTATAGTCTTCCTGAACTAGCATAATATTTTAGTTGATGGACATTGTAATATCTACTATTATAATAAAGAGGTGAAAAAACATTGTGAGTCGAGGCAATGGCGAAACTTAAAAAGTTAATGGGAGTACAGCAATGCTTAATTACTCCTGATAAAGATTTAAAATCAATTTTGGAATATATTTGTTCAGAATCTAACAAACTGCACAACTGTGCTGTCTACTATGCTCGACAAATCTGGTTCAAAACCAGAAGGTTTGTTACAGGTTTTGACTTAGTTAATGAACTTGGCTCTAATAAGCATTTTTCGGCATTGCCTTCTGAAGCAGCCGTGCAAACCTGTTTGTCAGTTGGTGAGTCGGTTAAATCGTTCTCTGAGTTGCTTAAAAAGTCTCGCAAGGGAGAATTAGAACAAACCCCTAAATTCCCTAAGTATCGAAAACAAGGCTATCAATTAGTTGCGTTCCCAAAAAGAGCGCTGAGATTGGTTGGCAACACGATTCGTTTCCCATTAGGGCTACAGGTCAAAGCGTGGTTTGGACTCAAAGAGTTCTTTCTACCAATGCCATCTAATCTTGATTTTGACTTACTCAAAGAAGTTAGAATTTTGCCTAGAAATGGCGCTTTTTATGCTGAGTTTGTCTATCCAAAAGCCAGTATTAAAGCTGAATTAGATCCTGATAAATGCTTAGGTATAGATCACGGTTTAAATAATTGGCTAACTTGTGTGAGCAATGTTGGCGCAAGTTTTATTGTTGATGGATTACACCTAAAATCGCTTAACCAGTGGTACAACAAACGTACATCAGTGTTGATGGAAGGTAAACCTAACGGATATTGGAGTAAACGGTTAGCCAATATTACCGAAAAGCGTAATCGTCAAATGCGTGATGCTGTCAACAAAGCGGCGCGTATTGTGGTTAACCACTGCCTAAATAATGGTATTGGCACGATTGTTTTTGGCTGGAATAAAGGACAAAAAGATTCTGTCAACATGGGAGCAAAAACTAATCAAAAGTTTGTGCAAATTCCCACCGCTAGGCTGAAAGAAAGGATTAAGCAATTATGTGAAATCTACGGTATTCAGTTTATCGAAACTGAAGAAAGTTACACGTCTAAGGCTAGTTTCTTGGATTCAGATACAATCCCTGTCTACGGTGAAAAACCCGAATTGTGGAAAGAATCTGGTAAACGTGTAAAACGTGGTTTGTATCGTAGTGCTAAAAACATTTTGATTAATGCAGACTGTAATGGTGCTGCAAATATTGCTAGAAAAGTATCGGCAACACTAGGCTTAGACCTAGATGGAGTCAGTAGACGCGCTTTGACTACGCCTCTGAAGTTCAATCTTTGGACTATTCAGGAATCTCAGTCGCTTCAGCGCTGAGAGTGTCAAATGGAAACTGAATTCGATCCTCTTACCACTGCCCATATCGATCTTCAAATAGAAGAAGAATTTCCAAAAATTCAGTTGGAAGCTGAGAAGTTTGAGCTATGGTTCCAGCCAGTTTATGATTTAACTACTGGGGTTATTCTGCATAATGAAGTGCTAGTGCGTTGGCGCGATGAGCAAGGAAACTTACGACAGCCTCAAGAATTATTCATTGCTCTTCAAAATACTCAGTTACTCAGTCAGTTGGATCGCATCATTGTTGAAAAATCAATTTCGATACTATCTAATCAGACCAATGTAACGCTCTCAATAAATCTATCCAATGACATCTTTGATGATCAGGAATTTCTTCCCCAACTCCATACATGGCTCGCTCAATACAAAGTTGCACCCAAAAGACTTTACTTTGAGATAGAAGAGGAAATTCTCTTTCATAAACAATCACTTGTATTTCCTTTTATAACAGAATTGCAGATGATGGGCTGTTATGTTGCAATTGACAACTTTACTGGCAAGTTTTTCCCATTATTGCAATTGCAAGAGCTACCGATCAAGATGATTAAGCTGCATCGCAGCTTTGCTTTAAAACCTGTATCATCAGAAAAAAAACAACTGGCGACCGCAATATCATATTCGAGCAGAGCTTTTCAGATTCAGACTGTTCTCAAGGGAATTGATGATAATCTATCCTTGAAGTTGGCAAATGATGTCGGTGTAAAAGGGGTACAAGGTTATTCCTTAAGTAGACCTCAAAACAAGCCTAAAACATTAGGTCTAGTCGGTTTATTTATTATAAAAATCATCTCCATTCTAATTTTGCTATATATTGTCAAAAGTTTATTAGGTATAGATATCTTCCCAGAGCATCATTTGTGGGATATCATCGTTGAGTTTTTTCAATCACTTTTTGACGGAAAATAATATTACAGCTCTTTACGCTCAAACCCAAGTCAATATTTTTTTTGAAAGTATTACTTAGCGGCACTTTCAACAAATATATTGTGGTTCTTTTGATCAGTAATTGCTGTAATGATAATTTTCTTGTTTCTAGTTTAAACAGAGAAATATGACTATGCTGGATTTACAGAAATTGATGGGACAGATGCAAGGGATGTCTGAACAATTGCAGAGGGAATCTCAGCAGTTGACAGTCAAACTCGATCGCGCAGAAACCATATTTCATCAAGCAGTTGTAAATCAAGCATCCCTCCATCAACAAAGTGAGAAATTTCGCGATCGCTATATTTTTAATTGTGCTGAACCAGTTGAAGCTTTATCAGAAATTCAAGTAATATCTCCAATCTCCACACCACACTTAGTATTAGCTACCGATGGCTCACAAATAGCTCCCAGCCGCCACGAAATTGCCTATTGCTATTTGATTAATATTGGTCGAGTTGCGATTTATTACAACTCTGGTATCTATCCATTATTGGATAATGTGCCTGAAGTATTTTATAAAACGGAAGATCTCTACAAAGCTCGTCAATGGGGAATTCAGACTGAGCAATGGATGACTTTTAAACGCACGGTTGCGGAAAATGTCGCCCTAGCAAATTTAGCCATAGAAACTCTTGCGAGTTCTCCGAAATCACCATTATTAGCCTTCACCGATGGAGCTTTGGTTTATTGGGAATTTGACGAGATTGCCGCTGATGCGCGATCGCAACTTTTGCCAGATATTTTAGCTGCATGGGATGAACTGAAAGCTCGACGAATTCCTTTAGCAGGATATATTAGCGCTCCTCGCGCTGCGGAAACCACTAATTTTTTGCGGTTACAAATCTGTCCTTTTGAGCAGCCTGATTGCAAGATACATTGTGATGCTAAGCCTCTTGATTCCGCTCCTTGTAGTCAAATTCAACCATTGCGAGATGGTACTTTATGGAGCCGGCTGTTAAAAGTGGGAGAATGTAGCCCGCTTTGGAAAAGCCACGCAAGGATTTTGCAGGAATATGGCGAACATCAAATTTATTTTTGTTATCTTCATGTCGGTACAGAAATCGCCAGAATTGAGATGCCAGCTTGGACTGCATTGGATATAGAACTGCGATCGCAAGCTTTACAAATCATTCTCGCCCAAGTCCAAAAAGGCTATGGATATCCTGTTGCCCTAGCGGAAGCTCATAATCAGGCGGTTGTCACTGGTAGCGATCGCCGCCGCTTTTTTGCAATTTTAGAGCAACAAATGGTGAAGTCTGGTTTACGCAATGTTACGACTTCCTACAAAGAGTCCCGCAAGCGTAGCAGTATTGCATGATTACTGCGCTTTGCGCTCAAACCCTAATCAATTTTTCAAAAGTTTTGCTGTGCAAAACTTTTGAAAAATTGATTCATTCAATCTTAAAAATCAATAAACAGACTTGGATCGACGTGGAAAAACTCGCCAAGTGATTTAGCTTGACTTTTGCTAATAGTTCTTTTGCCATTGACAACTTCAGAAACCACGCCACGAGAGCCAATTAAACCTACAAGGTCAGTTTGTCTTAGTCCTCTTTCTTCCATTAGGTGCAACAAGATAGAATGAGGCGTTGAAGCCGCTAACTGATAATATTCGTCTTCAAATTTCTCAATTAGCGAAACTAAAAGTCGAAGAATCTGTTCTTTTTCTAGAGACAGATTCTTCTCAGCTAGCAGACTTTCAACAATACCTAAAGCGCGATCGTTTTCTTCTTCAGTGGTAATAACTCGTGGCTGAATGTCTGCTAGTAGCGATCCATATTCTGATTTATTTAAAGTAAGGGTCATTTTTCCAACTTCCTGAATCATATTCAGTATGTGTTAGGACGTATTTGATATAAACGTCCTGCGTTCTATAGGAAATACTGACTATCAAGCGATATTTATTTCCTTTGATATTAAAAACCGTGAAATTGCCAACAGCATCCGCCGATGGATAGACAGCCCTAACATCATTGATATGCTGCCATTTTTCCTTGCTAACAATTCGATACCAATTATCTAAAACAACTCTGGAGTCACCATAGCGTTCACCAAACTCACGCAGAGCCTTTCTCGAAATAACGTGCATTTTATCTTTCTCTTCAGAAAACTTTTCATTTTTTAGATTGCTCCTTTTGTATTGATTAGCGTTGTAGGTATTGATTAGCGTTGTAGGTATTGATTAGCGTTGTAGGTATTGATTAGCGTTGTTAGGGGTATTGCAATCTTTAACAAATATTATGTTCTCAAAACGAGAACATGTCAAGACATTATTATTAATTTGATGTTTTTTAAAATGAAATATTATATCTCGTTGAATATTCTGATCTTCAAATATGCTTCTCTAAAGAAAGTTCCACAAGCCGATCGCATAGTTCTGCAAAAGGAATTCCCGAATATTCCCATAATTTGGGATACATGCTCAGCGAAGTGAATCCTGGGAAAGTATTAATTTCATTGATTAAGACAGTGCCAGTTGCTTCTACGTAGAAGAAATCGACTCTGGCTAAACCTGAACCTGCCACAGTTTGAAAAGCTTTTACTGCCATTGACTGCACTGCTTGAGTCACGTTGTCAGGCAGCTTACTGGGAATGATTAGATCAGCCATGCCAGCAGTGTATTTAGTTTCATAATCATAGAAATCGCTAGTGAAAGTAATTTCACCGATCGCAGAAGCTTGGGGTTGTTCATTGCCGAGAACCGCACATTCGATTTCACGGGCAACTACTCCTTGCTCGATGATAATGCGCGGATCGTAGCTCGTGGCACTAGCGATCGCTTCTTTTAACTGAGTGCGATCGCGTACTTTGGAAATACCAACTGATGAGCCAAGGTTAGAAGGCTTCACAAAGCAAGGATAGCCAAGCGTAGCTTCGATATGTTCACTCCACGCTGGCTCATCCTGTTGCCATTGCCAACGATTTAGCGCTACATATTTGACCTGAGGTAAGCCAGCATTCGCAAAAATCGCCTTCATCGCAATCTTATCCATTCCTACCGAAGAAGCAAGTACCCCGTTGCCAACATAGGGCTTATGCATCAATTGCAATAGACCCTGCACCGTCCCATCTTCACCATTTGGCCCATGGAGGACTGGAAACCACAGATCTACTTGCTGAACTTCAGTTGGCAAGAAAAATGCTGCGTTAGTTAATATTTCTGAATCTTGTAAACCTTTGCCAGATTCTAATACTTGTTTTGACACATCAGGACTGCGCCAAGTACCATCGCGTTGAATGTAAAAAGGCTGCACATGATAACGAGGATTTTGGCTGAGGGCTGAGGCGATCGCTTTTGCTGATGTAATTGACACATCATGTTCGCCTGACTGTCCACCAAATAACAAACCGACATAAAGAGGAGACTTTGCCACCAAATCTATCGATATACCAGTCATTAGTAAACACCCTCATCAAATTGATATCAAACTTTTAGTACTGAATACTTTACATCAAAGTTTTGAAGTCTTAACAAACCATTGTGCTTAATTACAGCAATTCTACTTTTTTGACTTTTAGATCTGTATAGCAATAGAAGGTTTGCTTAGGAACTCGCCTTACGCAGAACGCAGATGATGAATCTCTTGTTGCTAGCCAAGCGGGGCAACCACGGGGGGATTGCCCCTACCTGAGAAATTCATGATCTTCGTAGGGGCTGCTGACGTTGCGTGCCAGCCCTAAACCTCAGCTATCGCAGGAATTCTATCTGCGTAAGGTGAGTTATGAATTAAAAACCAAACCCAGTGATACCAAAACGCAAAATGGCGTAGCCATTTTGCGTTTTGGTATCACTGGGTTTGGTGCTGAAAGTCAAAAAACATGAAACCAATTTTGGTGTTTCCAGAGCCTTGGGCTCTGGAAACACCAAAATTGGGTTTTTGCAAGCCCACCGTAGGTGAGCTTGCGAAAACCCAATTTTTATAATGAGAAGTGCTGAATTGCTTGCTTACATAATTACTGATAAATCGGTATTAAGATCGGTTTGAGAGGCATATTTCTTTGTATTGAGATATACAGAAACTTCTTTTCTACTCCCCTTAAATGAGACATAGCTTTGTATACAGTATACATTTTCAAATTTAATCAAATTTAACAGGGCAATAATGCTTCATACTTTCCAGAAACAGTTAAACAGAATTCTCCTTATTGCCGTCTCAACAGCATTGCTTGCTGCTTGTAACTCTGCACCACCAACTACAAGCACAACTGGAGACAAGACTGCTGCACCTACTACAGCATCATCTCCCCAAACTAGTAGTACGGACAAAAAGGAAAAACAAAAGATTCGTGTACAACTCCCTTTTTTGAAACAAAGTCTTGATGCACCCCTGATTTGGGCGATCGAAAAGGGTTACTTTGCTGAAGAAGGATTAGACGTTACTTATGAGCGCGGTTTCGGTAATGCTGATACGATCAGCAAACTTGGAACTGGCAAGTATGACATGGCTTTTAGCGATGTCTATAATGCAATGGAATTCAATGACAAAAATCCTAATGATAAGATTCTTGCCGTAGCCTTTTATCAAAATAAAGCTCCGTTCTCCATTGTTACTTTTAAAGCAAATGGAATTAAAACTCCTGCCGATTTAGTTGGTAAAAAACTTGGCGCACCAGCAGGTGATGGACCACGGAAACTTTTCCCGCTTTTTGCTAAAGAGATAAAGATTGCTCCTGATTCAGTAACTTGGGACACAATGGAACCTAAACTACGTGAGACTTTCTTGCTACAGGGTAAGGTTGATGCTGTCAGCGGTTTCTACACCTCGGTCATTCCATCTTTGATCAAAGGTGGTAAGACTATGGATGACATCCAAATCTTCTTCTATGACGAGTTTGGTTTAGATTTCTACGGAAATGGAATTTTGGTTAAGCAAGATTTTATGACCAAGAATCCTGATGCTATTAAAGCATTCCTTAAAGCATATTTCCGTGGGATGCAGGAGGTTGTTAAAGACCCTACCGCAGCACTCGACCTAGTTGTTTCCACCGATCAAAGTAAATTGATGGATCGCGAAGCTGAAAAGCTGCGTCTAAAATTGGCGATCGAACGGATGTATGTGACTCCAGAAGTCGAGGCAGCTGGCTTCGGTGGTGCGGACATGAAACGTCTAGAAAAGAGTGTTAATCAGACTGTTGAAGGTTTCAAATTGAAACCAGTAACCGCTGCTGATATCTTCACAGATAAGTTTTTGCCTGCTAAAGAAAAACGAATGGTTCCTCCATCTAGCGATCGCAAACCTTTGCAGTAAATCGAACCCAAATACATGAAAACGATTGGCTTAGCCAATCGTTTTCATGTATTTGATAATTGGCTTAAAAAAAGTCCACACTCAATCAATTGGTACAGAAAAATGGTTCAGCCTGTAACTTCTTCATCTACTGAAACCTCCGTTTCTCCTAAACCTTTACTAGAATTTGATCGCATCGGTCTGGAATATCCATTTGAAGAATCGATGCGTACAATCATTCAGGAAATCTCCCTTACCGTGGAGCCTGGAGAGTTTGTTACATTTGTTGGTCCGAGTGGATGTGGGAAAACCTCGATTTTGAGAATGGTTTCAGGACTAAGTCCTACCAAAATCGGTGAGCTACGCTGCCATGGCCAAGCTGTAAAAAAACCGCTCAAGAATGTCGGCATTGCCTTCCAAAATCCTGTATTGCTGCCTTGGCGACGCACTATTGATAATGTCTTGCTGCCACTAGAGATAGTATCTCCCTACAAGCGAGACTTTAAAGTTAATCGCGATCGTTATCTAGAGATGGCACAAAAGCTATTGAAAGCGGTAGGCTTAAAAGATTTTCAGCAGCAGTTTCCTTGGCAGTTATCAGGTGGGATGCGTCAGAGAGCTTCACTATGTCGAGCATTGATTCACCAACCAGAGATTTTGCTGTTAGACGAACCTTTTGGCGCTCTTGATGCATTTACCCGTGAAGAAATGTGGGTGATGCTCCAAACCCTATGGATGGAAGCAAAATGCGTAGGAATGCTAATCACCCATGATTTACGCGAGGCTGTATTTCTTTCTGACACCGTATATGTAATGAGTCCTAGACCTAGCGAGATTGCCTTCAAACTGAAGATCGATCTACCTCGTCCGAGAACCTTAGAAATGTGTCTTAGTGATGAATTTGCTCATCTCGCCGCCGAGTTGCGCCGCCATATCCATAAGAGTTAAACAGAGAATCTGCTTTAGCCAGATTCTCTGTCTTCACAAGTTTTAGCAATCAGTATTGAGGAAAATATATGCAGGGAACTGTTGACCATTCAAGACGGGTAACTAAAAAATTTGATTTTGAGGCTTTTCTAAATACAAAAACTGCGACGATTATCCTGCCTACGATCGCTACAGTTGTGTTGTTTGCTCTATGGGAATTGGCAGTAATTATATTTAAAATTCAACCTTTTAATTTACCAGCCCCTACGAAAATTCTCGAAGCGACCATCAAATTTGCACCACAACTTGCAGAAAACTCTTGGAGAACTATCTGGACAACCTTTGCAGGTTTTGTGCTAGCCAGCGTAGTTGGCATCGTGTTGGGATTCCTGATTGGTTATTCCAAACTTATTTATTTAACTTTCTATCCATTACTAGTTGCATTTAATACTATTCCTAAGTCAGCATTAGTACCACTACTGGCTGTATGGTTTGGGGCAAATGCTATTCCTGCGATCGTAACCGCCTTTGCACTAGCATTTTTCCCAATCGCAGTTAACGTAGCGCTGGGATTGGAAACAATTGAGCCTGAAATGAAAGATGTTATGCGAGCTTTGGGTGCTTCTGATTTTGAGATATTCCAGAAGGTTGGCTGGCCACATACTCTGCCCTATGTGTTTGCATCTCTCAAGATAGCCGTTTCTTTTTCCTTCATTGGAGCCGTCATCGCTGAGTCGATCGCATCTAATGCGGGTTTAGGTTATCTAATCGTTCAGGCAGCATCAGACTTTAATGTGCCTCTTGCTTTTTCAGCACTGATCACTCTAGCCATCTTAGGTGTAATGCTCTACACATTATTTGTTGCCATAGAGAAAAAAGTAATTTACTGGGCAAGATAAATAATTTTGCAAACAAAAAAAGGCTCGCACAAGCGAGCCTTTTTTTGTTTGCAAAATTATTTAGGTTTTGGTAGCCATGCCCAATGGCAATAGTTTGGATGTAAATGGTCTTTTGGCTCATGGCTTTCTAGCACATCTTCAGATATTTGGCGATCGCGGTAATCGCTATACCTGTGCTGTTGTTGATTTTCACGAGTAGTTTTCATTTTTTTTATCCATAAATAATGACTTATATTTGTATTATAAACTACAAATTGCCTCAACACACAAAAAAGTCATCATTTGATGACTTTTTTGTGTCCGATTTTTGAATGCCTGTTCTAATCAAAACGTCAGTTTGACGAATGCGCAAAATGGGATGAAGCAAAGCGCTTCATCCCATTTTGCGCATTTAACCATACGAAGCACCTTACAAACATCAAACTCACGTTTATCCCCATATCAGCAAGTGAATTAACACTTGCTGATATGGGGATAATACCAATTCACAAAAGTGTGATAGCACTTCTGTAAAAAAAAAACTCCATGAGGGTTTACAGCGCTTTGCTCTCAAAACCAAACCAAAAAATTCTTGAAAGCATTGCTTCGCAATGCTTTCAAGAATTTTTTGGTTTGGTTGATTGGAAATTGATATAAAAAACAAAGAGATACTGGCGTTACAAAGCACTGCCAGTATCTCTTTGAGGTCTCAAAATGGCATTCCCATTTTGAGGATTGGGATTAGTTAACTAGAAACTGAACTGAGTTCGTAGATTACCTACAAATACAGTTGGGTTAGTCGAGAAACTATTCGGATTGAAAATCGCGTAGAACGCAGGAACGATCGCAATATTTTTGCTGATTGGATAATAGTAAGAAAGCTCCAAATCGTATTGAGTAGCGCCATCACCACCACCAGAGAGCAAGAAATTACGTCCGCTGCTGTAGCTATGAGGCACAACAAAAGAAAGTATAGCTAAGGCACTTTCCTTAAATAAATCTGGGAAAGCTAAGCCAAATTGGAATGCATTAACATTGACGCTACCGCCTTGAACAGCAGGATTAAGCGGCGAAATATTGGTACTACCATAGGAGTAGCGACCAAAGACACCAAAGCCTTTAGTAACCAACCAATCAAAGTTCAAGATAATTGTATCGGCAGTAGCATTGTTAATGCCTCCGCCTAGACCATCATCCGCGAACCCATAGGGTAAAGGTTCAGCCGTCGCGCCACCAATGCGATCGCCATTAGTTTTAATATTGGAGCGGGTATACAAGAGACGAATGTTAGCATCGCGACTTGGCGAATAGACCAACTCAGCACTTAGAGTATTAGTCCCACCAAATAGCCCTTGATTTGGATTACTTGAAGTATTGAAATTAGGAACAGCAGGATTGAGGAACTCTGTATTCTCTCCAAGATAAGCCGCAGTTAGCCTAAACTGTGGATTGATTGTCCAAGTCACGACTGCACCCGAACCGCGATCGACGGAGTTTGAGAGGGTACTTCCATTTGAGTTAAAGCTAGTCGCCCCTGTCAAGAAGTTAGTAAAACGGTTGCCATCGAAATAGCGATAGAAATTCAAACGAGGTCCGATCGCGACATTAACGTTACTAGAGACAGGGAAACTATAGAACAACTCACGGATATTGAATACGTTGGCACTCGGCACACCTGTCTGATCAAGAAATGGGGTTCCCCAAGAGTTGGTAAAGCCAGCCGAAGCAAAGTTATTTGCTGGAGAGTTACCGTTACCTGTTACCAGTTGAGTAACTAAAGCATCCTTTCCTGTAAAAGAAGTTGTTAAATTCAGAAATAAATAATATCCAAAAGTTACGTTTGGATTACTTCTCAATGATGTGTTTGGAACACCACCAATGCGATTTGGTCTAGCATTGATGTTATTGGGATCGGTTAAACTACGCTCAGCTCTGACAGGTGCAGATGCTGTCGCTCCAGTGAGGTTAAAGAAGGCAAGCCCACTGAGCTTGGTTGTGGTTGAGAACTGCTGTGCTTCGAGTTTAGCTGTCTTCGCATCAAGTGCATCTACTCGACCACGTAGAGTCGCCAACTCCGCAGCAAACTCTTCTTGAAGCTTCTGTAAAGTCGCAAGATCTTCCTTAGAGACTTTATCGGCTAGTCCTGCGGAAATGATTTCATTGATCTTATCCAAACATGCATTTAGCCCAGCCGCAAACTCGTATCTTGCTAGAGATTTACCACCTCTAAAGGTGCTGTCTGGATAACCTGCAATACATCCATAACGCTCTACTAAGGATTGAAGAGCGGTAAAAGCCCAATCAGTTGGACGTACATCAGATAGCTGTGAAACAGATGTTACTTGAGAAACATCTGTAGTTTCTGCCAGCTTATCCACTTCTAAATTACTAGCTGGTGAACCCGTGGACAAACTGGGTTGAAGACTGACAGCATTTTCTTGGCGATCAATTAAATTACTAATCGATGTGTTAACCTCTGGTGAGGTACTTGTTGATAAATTTGCTGTCGATAAATTAGTTGATGAATCTTTAGGTAAATTATCTGAAGCTTGAGGCGCAGCTTTTGCAGGAGCCTCGTACAAACTAGATAGCGCGACAAACATCGCTAGACATGAAAGCGAACTATTGAAAGCCTTTGACATAAATCCTCAAACCATTTACATGAGCGACGGACGAAAAATCGCAGTAATTTGGATACTGTATACAGTATCCAAATTACTGCGATTAAACTTTAGAGTTGCGATCGCTTTCTGTATTGCAGATTACAAAGACCTTGCACGAGGTACATAAGCACTTGTGCAAAATAAATTACCAAAACCCATAAAGTTGTGCTCCTGCGGTGCACAACTTTATGGGTTTGACTTTGGAATTAATTATGCCTAGCTACTCACAGCGTTTTGCTTTCAAACCCAAACCAAGAAAAATTTTAAAAGCGTTGCGAATCAACGCTTCTAAAATTTTTCTTGTGGTTCTTTTGATCGGCAGTCGCTTATTTGAGACTTCAACTACCTCGATAGGTACTGTAAGCCCAAGGAGATACTAATAGAGGAACGTGGTAGCGATCGCTCTCATTAGCAATACCAAAGCGCACAGGAACAGTATTTAAAAAATTAGGTTCTGGTAAAGACACTCCACAATTTGTAAAATAGTCAGCAACATAAAAACAAATTTCGTAGATACCCGCTTTGATTTCAGTTTCGTTTAGTAATAGCTCGTCAGTTCTACCATCTTGGTTGGTATATAGTTTTTTTAATAAGTTTCTTTGTCCATCATCTGCGATCGCCCATAGTTCAATTTGCATATTTCGGGCCGGGCATCCATTTACTGTATCAAGGACGTGAGTTGAGAGTTTTCCAGACATGTTTTTTTAGCAATAAGTACTTCTACAAAATAATTACCTAGCCCCATAAAGTTTTGCTCTCAGGGGCAAAACTTTATGGGGCTGGAATTGTAAGAGTCAGCGCTTTGCGCTGACTCTTACAATATTGCACCTTGATGTTGCATACTGTATACACTAAACTAAGATATTCAAGATTAATCCATAAATTCAAAAGCCCTATTTATGACAGTATCCAACGGGACAAGACGAGTATTTATTTGTGGTTCGGCTCTGCGCGGACAGCCTGATCATGGGAATTTACAGGACGCTAAGTTTATCCGTCCTGCACAGACACAACCACGTTATCGACTCCATGCTGCTGGTAATGGCTGGCATCCTGCAATTTATGAAGTAGAGACAGGTGGAGTTTCTATACCTGGTGAAGTCTATGAAATGAAAGATGATGAATTTGAATATCTTGCTAGTAACGAACCTCCACATATGTATCCTACGGATGTTTACCTAGAAGGTGGAGAAGTTCTCACTGCTTTTTTCTATCCTCAAGAATTAATTGAAAAGTTCAACTGGATTGATATCTCTCACCTCGGCGGTTGGGCAGCCTATAAAGGTACATAGGTATATACAGCAACGTAAGAGATAGATT
Source organism: Pseudanabaena sp. Salubria-1 (assembly GCA_023336205.1). Lineage (GTDB taxonomy): Bacteria > Cyanobacteriota > Cyanobacteriia > Pseudanabaenales > Pseudanabaenaceae > Pseudanabaena. The sequence continues at coordinate 84,784 of JALQCR010000004.1, read as the reverse complement.
GGACAATTCAAAACCCAAAAGATGAGTGGCAGAGCAAAGCTCTGCCACTCATCTTTTGGGTTTTATGTCCTAAGCAAAGCTTACGTTGCTATAAAACCAAAAAAAAGCAAATCGCCCGTTATGCGGGCGATTTGCTTTTTAGAAGTCATACCCAATAAAGAAATGGCTAGCTATTTCTTTATTTAAAAAAACTTACTGGTTTTGGGTTTCAATTCACAAAAGTGTTGTCATACTTTCGTGAATTGGTATCAAATCAGAAATTAAATCGAAGTAACAATTACGAAACCAAGAATTCCGATAAAAATGACTAGAGCGTAAAATTGTGCTTTACCATTTTCAAAGTACTTCAAGCCTTCTCCAGTAACCACAGTCACAAAACCTGCAAGATTAACAGCACCATCGACGATTTTGGCATCGACTTCTAGCACCTGACGCGCTAGGCGGCGAGAACCAACCACGAAGATCGTGTTGTAGATTTCATCGATGTACCATTTGTTCTTCGAGAGCTTGTATAGAGGCTCGATAGATTTGGCGATCGCACTGGGATCAATTTTCTTTTGCATGTACATCAAGATGGCAAGAGAAATCCCAATCAAACCAATACCGATAGAGCTACCACCCATCAACAGAAATTCAGGTGTAAAGCCTTCAACGGGAACTTCGATGATTTTTTCGGATGGGGCATGAATAAAGTACTCAAAGTAATTACCTAGAGGTGTACCAACAAGACCAATCACCATCGAAGGAATTGCCAAAACCATCAGAGGAAAAGTCATCGTAATTGGAGATTCATGCGGCTTGCTGGCATGATGATGACCATGTCCATCTTCTGCTTGAGCTTCTTTGCCAGCAGAATTTTCGGCTTTGACCATTGCCAAGAGATTCTTATCAGTACCGCGAAAATCACCTTCAAAGGTAGTGAAGTACATACGGAACATATAGAAAGCAGTGATCCCCGCCGTCGCAAAGCCGATCGCCCAAAGTGTAGGATTGGCTCTGAAAGTAGAAGCAAGAATCTCATCCTTTGACCAGAAACCAGCAAAGGGAGGAATACCACTAATCGCCAAAGTACCAATGAAAAAGGTGATTGCGGTAATTGGCATGTACTTACGTAAGCCGCCCATCACACGCATATCTTGAGCAACATCGGGATCATGTCCTACGACTTCCTCCATTCCATGAATGACAGAACCAGAACCGAGGAACATCATCGCTTTGAAGTAAGCGTGGGTCATTAGGTGAAATAAGCCTGCGCTATAAGCTCCAACTCCCATACCCATCACCATGTAACCCAATTGGGAAACGGTGGAGTAAGCCAAGCCTTTTTTGATGTCATTTTGAGTAATCGCGATGCTTGCCCCCAAAAAGGCTGTAAAGGCTCCTGTCCAAGCGATCACATTCATCACCGCAGGAATCTCCTCGAATACAGGAAACATCCGCGCAATTAGAAATACACCAGCAGCAACCATCGTCGCCGCATGGATTAAAGCTGAGATCGGTGTAGGACCTTCCATTGCATCTGGAAGCCATACATGCAGAGGGAATTGGGCAGATTTGGCAGCGGGCCCCATGAATACAAGAATTGCAAACAGGGTGGCAAGACCAACGCTCAATGCTCCCGACTCAACTAATTCACTAAGACGTGATCCCATTTCCGTGAACTCAAATGTGCCTGTTGCCCAATACAAGCCAAGTAAACCAAGCAATAAGCCAAAATCGCCAACGCGGTTAGTTACAAATGCTTTTTGGCAAGCATCGGCAGCTCCTTTGCGATCGAACCAGAAGCCAATCAGCAAGTAGGAACACATCCCCACAAGTTCCCAGAAGATATAAATCTGTACCAAGTTAGGGCTAACGACTAAGCCCAACATTGAGGAGGTGAATAAACTCAGGTAAGCATAAAATCTGACATAGCTGGGATCATGCGCCATGTAGCCATCGGTGTAAATTTGCACCAAAAATGCGACAGTGGTGACGATCACTAGCATAAGAGCAGTTAGATGATCGATCACAAATCCCATGTTCAGATGAAAGCTACCTGCTTGCGCCCACTCAAAGGTGTAGAGGTAAGGATCATGTCCTTGTATCTGACTCCAAAGTAGGTTGATAGCCATCACCATTGCGCCGCCTGTGGCGGATACGCTGAGGACAGACCAAAGCGATCGCAGTTTGTTGGTGGATTTGTTAAAGGTAATCAGTCCTGTGCCGATAATCAATGCTGCGGCGAGTGGCAGCAAGGGAATCAGCCATGCGTATTGATATGCAAAGTCCATAGGTCGCGTTTGAACGCAAAGTTTATTGTAGAGATCCTTTAATAAGCCAGTTTACTACAGGGCGCTCAGGTGCGATGTGTTAACCATGAGCATTGTTACTTATTAAGCCAAAATTTTAGAAAAATTTAATCCTTATAAGTAGACACGCTTAATTACTTGCAAACCCAAACCCTTAAGATTGCCCCCGCAGGGGCGGAAACTTCAGGGTTTGGCTTTGAGCGGTAATTGCTGTAAAATTTAGATAGAATTCGCGATCGCCCGTAACAGTGCAATTGTTTCTAACCTTGTCTCACTAGTTAACGATTGCTCTGCGGCGCTAGTTTTAACTATTACCACTTGATGCTTGGGGTTAATGTAGAGAAACTGTCTGCGATGACCTAGTGCGACAAAATCTCCATCAGTATTAGGTGGAATCCACCATTGATATTGATAGCCAAAGCCAGCAAATTCCTTAAAATCTGTAGCCCCAGCTTGCATATCTGGGCGATCAGGCAGTACAGACTCTTTGACCCAACTTTGAGGAATAATCTGTTTGCCATTAAGTTTACCTTCATGGAGATAGAGCAGGCCAAATTTAGCATAGTCACGTAGAGTCGCATTGAAACCGCAAAAAGTAACTTCAGTGCCGTATAGATCAGTTAACCAAGATGCATCAGACTCGGCTCCGAGAGGTTGCCATAGCTTTTCTTGAAAGTAGTCGGCAATATTTCTTCCTGTGGCACGTCTGAGTAATAATCCCAATACGTGAGAATCTAAACTCATATAGTGAAATTCTTTGCCAGAGGCTTTTTCTGATGGAAAATCAAATATGGCTTGATCCATCGGACGAGCATAGAGAAACAACTTAGGCAGGAGTTCATTAACATCAGACTTCGGATTGGAATAACCTTCATCAAAACGAACTCCTGAAGACATTTGGAGAATATGCTTAATGGGAACGTTGTTATAGCCAGAATTAACTAGTTCGGGAACATATTTCGTGATGGGATCGTTGATGTTATTGATTTTGCCTTCAGCGATCGCAATGCCAACGAGTGCCGATATAAATGATTTTGCGATCGACCAAGATGTATTCCGAGCGATCGCCGAGTTGCCTCGAAAATACTGCTCATAGACGATCGCATCATTCTTAACAACTAAAATGCCAGTGGTGAAAGTGCGATCGAGCAGATCGGACATTGCGTAGTTTTTGCCACCGAATTTGTAGGAAACATTTAATTCGCGAATATTTTCTTGTGGTTTGTAAGGATTAGTAGATTTTGCGATCGGTTTACTAGGAAAGATGCTTTCCATCGAACGGAAGTTCTCGGCTATTTTACCTGACTGAAATAAGGTCTGTTTCGGATAGAGATAGAATTTCCACCAGCAAAATCCAGACGCAGCTAGTAAAAGAACTACGAGACTAGAAATCAATTGCCATTTTTTTATAAACATACTTATTTTTTTATCGATGTATTTTGAGTTTCTAAATAACACATTGTTTTATCGCTCATGAAGTGTTAAGGGATTCAACTTCGCTCAGCCAGAGCAAACTGATGACTGAGCGAAGCAACAGAAAATTGTGATCAAATAAAGACTGAGATTACAATTTCGTGCAAGCAAGAATTAACTGATGCTCTCTTTATTCTTGCCTCAAATATCTTTAGGCAAAAGTTGCAGCAATGATTCAGGAAGGATACGATGTAACCACTGTTGCCAATTTGGATAATTTTTTTGGTATTGGATACCAGCAAAAATTATGAAAACACCGACAAAAGAAAGTGCGATCGGAAACAGTAGTGAATTGCTAAATACTGTATAGGCAAGATGTCCCACATAACCGATAACGCCCATACCGCCGAAGATGACAAATATACGTCTTCTCAGCAAGACAGAGAGTAGAATCAAAAACAGATTGATTAGGAAGTAGAGGAATCGCTCCCATTCACCACCAGAATTCATCAGCGTTAAGCCTCCCCAAAATGCCATTAGTCCAGACAAATACAGCCAAAAAGCAAAGTCACCCTGACTGCGACGGATGCGCCGATCGATGAAAAAAGCAATGACGATAGTGGCTATGCCAAACCAGAAAGAAACTAGACATCGCTCATTCCAAGCAAATTCATTTTTACCGAAAATCAATGGTGTCAAATCCATTGACATGTACCATAGCGAATAAGCGAGCGGCATTGTTAGGAATGGAAAGCGAATCCACCAAAGTGCTAGCAGCCCAGAGAGAATTGTGCCCAACTCCATATAAAACCAACTGGCTTTTACCCACACATGGTAGTTACGATAGTTGCCAGGATCTCCATTTGGCCAGATCCCTGTCATGCGCTGAAAGCCATAAATTGCTAGTGGAACCATGCATACAGCAATAGATGTGAGCAAACCTCCAGGCACTTTTAGCCCGCGATCGAACCACAAATGTCGTCCAGTAAGAGCAAAAATCAGTATATAAATGCAAGATAGACCGAATATACCCTGTCCACCTAAGGATTCCCAAGCAAGGGTCAGAAAGAAAACCATCCCAACAATGACGATGAGTGCGCCAAAGTAATAAGCCACATTAGCAAAATCAAATTTTGGTACATGCTGTTTCCTTACCAGCCAAGCCTGCCAGAGATGCTCAGCTACATTTGCATCGATCAAATCTTTGCCAACTGCCCAATCCAAATCCTCTCTTTCAATTTTCATGGGTATTTCCCTCTAATAATGCTTATGAATATTGCCAATCTATAGATTTGTCAAGGTTTCACTTTTGAACCACATAGAACCGCCTGCCATTTTTTATTTGTATATTTATCACTAATTTTTAAGTTGATTCATGAGACATTTTTTATCTCAATCTCTCATGAATATCTAAGTGAGAACTTGTGCATCAGTTACCAATGCCAGCGCATTGCATTGGCTAGGTCGGCGATTGAGTAGGAATATGCAGGTACGTCAGGAGTAGCAGTGGCTTTGCGATCGCTATAGGTTTGTGCCATGACGACGACTGGTAAGGCTAACGACAGCGAGATGATGATTGCTTTAACTTGAAAACCTTTGAGCCAAAAATTCTTGTTCATGTCTAACTCCGATTAGCTATGTATAACGCTTGTCTAATAGGATGCCTGAGTTAATTTGTGCAAAAGACTCACTTTTAGGATCAGTTGCAGGATCATGAATAGGATCGGCATTTTGCGATCGCTATTGCCGCGATCTGTAAAATAGGGCTAGCAAAGAGTGCTAGCCCTTCAGAACTATGGCGAGAAAATATGGCAAAAGCGTCTAAACGAGGACAGCAAATACTTAAAGACAAATTGCGTCAGCTTGGACTGTCCCAAACTGCTAGCCAAGTTTTAGAAAGGGCTGGATCGATTGGTGTGGCTAAGCGGTTTTTTCAGGGGGATGATATTCGCCAAGATACATTCATGCAGATCTGTGAATTTTTGGGTGTGGATTGGCAAGAGGCGATCGCAAGGACTCCACAAATCGATTTAAAAGAGGCGCAGCAAGTTCGTAATTTCTATGGGCGTACTGCCGAACTGCAACAGCTAGAGCAATGGGTAATCAGCGATCGCTATCAAATTGTCACCATTTTGGGCATGGGTGGCATGGGCAAGACTTCTCTGGCATCACAACTCGCCCATCAATTAAAAGAAGAATTTGAATTGTGGATTAGCAAGAGGCGATCGCAAGGACTCCACAAATCGATTTAAAAGAGGCGCAGCAAGTTCGTAATTTCTATGGGCGTACTGCCGAACTGCAACAGCTAGAGCAATGGGTAATCAGCGATCGCTATCAAATTGTCACCATTTTGGGCATGGGTGGCATGGGCAAGACTTCTCTGGCATCACAACTCGCCCATCAATTAAAAGAAGAATTTGAATTTACGATCTGGCGATCGCTCCGCAATGCCCCATCTTTTGAGAGTATCCTCACTGATATTTTGCAGTTTCTCTCCCATCCTCAACCGCTTGAACTTCATGATGATTTACCCGCACAGCTTGACCTACTGATGCACTATCTAGATGCGCGGCGATGTTTGCTGGTGATTGATAACTGGGAATCAATTCTGAGCGATCGCTATTACTATCGCTCTGGTTTTGAAGGCTATGAGGATTTGCTGAGATATATCGGTGAACGGAGCCATCAAAGTTGTTTGGTGATGACTAGTCGCGAAGCACCGCCTGAACTATCGCGCTTGATGGGTGACAAAGTGCGATCGCTACATTTATCAGGTTTATCGCAGCAGGAGGGATTGCAGATATTTGCGAAAGAAGCTATTGCGGCAAACGATGCGGAATGGCAGGAAATCATCACTCACTATGCAGGCAATCCCCTCGCTCTCAAAATTGTCGCCGCAGGGATTCGCGATTTACTCGGCGGTGATGTTGCTCAAATGCTAGCCTTAATGCGGGAAGGTGGGCTTACCTTTGGCGATATTCAGGATTTGCTGCATCGGCAATTTTTAAGGCTATCGAAAGCGGAGCAGGAGGTGATGTATTGGCTAGCGATCGCCCGCGAACCTATTTCGGCGCTTAGTTTAAAAGAGAATCTACTATCGCGAGAATCCAAGCAAAGGCTAATCACAACTCTGGAGTTATTGAAAAAGCGATCGCTAATCGAAGTTACGACGACTGGATTCACGCTTCAGCCTGTGGTAATGGAATATGTCAATTATCAATTCATCGAAAAGATTTGTCAGGAGATTAATTGCGCTGAACAGAAACTGAATTTGCTCCATAGTCACGCTCTCATCGAAGCTACAGCTAAGGATTATATTCGTGATGCTCAGACTCGCTTTATCCTTCAGACTGTTGCGGATAAGTTGGGCTATCAAGCGATCGACTTGGCGTTAAGGAGACTAAAGTCAGAAATCCCACCGAAGCAAGGATATGCAGGTGGTAATTTGCTGAATCTCCTCTGCTATCTGCATATCGATCTGACGGATTACGATTTTTCTAATTTATCAATTTGGCAAGCTGACCTTAGGGTTGTGGAACTCCATCGAGTAAATTTCTCTAACTGTGACCTGTCGAAATCCGCTTTTCGAGTCACCTACAGCAGTGTGATGGCGACTGCCTTTAGTCCCGATGGTAAGATTTTAGCCACTAGCGATGTCAGAGGCTGGATTTATTTTTGGCTAGTTTCTGATGGCAGTCAACTCTTCAAAACTCAAGCCCATAGCGAATTTATATTTGCGCTTGCCTTCAGTCACGATGGTCAGGTGATCGCTAGTGGTAGCCTCGATCGCCATATTAAGCTGTGGAACGTGCAGACAGGAGAATGTCTGCTGGCGATGGAAGCCCATGCCCTTGGTGTGGCCAGTCTTGCCTTTAGTCCCGATGATAGCCTGATTGTAAGTTGTGGAGGCGATCGCACGGTCAAGTTAACTGAAGTCAAGACGGGCAAATGCTTGATGACCTTAGAGGGACATGAGCAGATCGTGCGATCGGTTGCCTTTTGCCCTGATGGTCAAATGGTTGCCAGTTGCAGCTTGGATCGCACCATTAAGCTATGGAATGTGCAAACGGGAGTATGTCTGCGAACCATTGTCGATTCTAGTGCTGTTTATTCCCTAGCCTTTGCGCCCCAAATCGATGCGAATAGCTCAGAAGCACAGCTTGCTAGTGCTGGCGAAGATTGCCTGATCAAAATTTGGGATGTTAATACGGGGCAAATTGTGAGTGCGATCGCAGGGCATCAAAAACAGATTTGGGCGATCGCTTTTAGTGCGGATGGTCAGATGCTAGCGAGTGCGGAGGATGATGAAACGGTGAAGCTGTGGTCAGTGAGTACGGGTGAAGTAATTAGAACTCTGTATGGTCACAAAAATCGGATTTGGTCGGTTGCCTTTAGTCCCGATGCAAAGGCGTTGGTGAGTGGCAGCGACGATCGCATAGTGAAGATATGGGATGTGGAGACGGGGCAATGTATTAGAACGATTCAGGGCTATCATAGAGCTACTAAACCTGTTAGCTTTAGTCCTGATGGCGATACTCTTTTCTCCTTTAGTTATGAAGAACAGAGCATCAGAGTTTGGGATGTTGAGAAGGCAAAATGTTTGAGGAATTTCGATCTCGGTACATCGGGAGTGATGCAAGTTGCCTTTAGTCCTGACCAGCAAACCTTTGCCTGTGGTAACTATGACCATACAATCAAGATTTTTGACGCTAAAGATGGAACCTGTTCCCAAATCCTCCAAGGACATTCGACTTGGGTGAGATTTGTGATTTTCTCTCCTGATGGCGAGATGTTGATTTCAGGAAGTGGCGATCGCACGATTAAGATATGGCATCTGAAAACGGGAGAATGCATACATACTCTGTACGGTCATGATAGTCCTGTTCAATCTCTAGCTATCCATCCCAATGGTGAAATCCTTGCTAGTGGCAGTTGGGATGGCACGATTAAAATGTGGAATCTGCGATCGCCTGAATGTCTCATCACTTTAGCGGGACATAGCGATCGGGTGGAAAGTTTAGCTTTTAGTCAAGATGGGATGTTGATTAGCGGCAGTATGGATTACACGGTGAAGTTCTGGGATCTGGCAACTTTTGATTGTGTGAGAACGCTGCAAAGTCAATTTCTTATTTGGACAATTGCCCTAAGTCAAACTTCGCCAATTCTCGCGATCGGTGGCAATACTTCAGAGATAAGTCTGTGGAATTGGAATACTAATAGTTATTTGGAACATTTAGATGGAGAGTTCGGGATTGGCTACATGGGCGACGTGATTTTTAGTACTGACGGACAGCTTTTAGCTAGTGGCGGTGAGGATGGAACTAATCGTCTTTGGAATGTGCAAAGTGGCAAAAGTTTCAAGCTATTGAAAATTCCCAAGCCCTATGAGGAGATGAATATTAATGGTGTCAAGGGATTGACTGAGGCTCAAAAATCTATACTCAAATCGTTAGGTGCAATTGAGGATTTTTTATATGAATAATTAGTGGTGGGGGGGGGGGGGGGGGCCCCCAGATTTTTTTTTTTTTTTTTTGGGGGTTTGTAAGTTTGGAAACTCTATCATCACACTTTTATACAAATTCCCATTATAAAAATTGGTTTTGTTGAAAGTCCGCCAAAGGCGGACTTTCAACAAAACCAATTTTGGAGGTTACTGCGCCTTCGGTGCAGTAACCTCCAAAATTGGTTTCATAATTAGAATTACTGCACTTTTATAAATTGGTGAAAGAAGGTGGATCGTCACGATATAATAGTAAACCTGAAGAAGCGATCAATGGAGTCCCCACCAGTTTAGGATCAACCTTAATATGCTTACCTACTCATTGTTAGAACAGATCTTAATCAAGCTGGGATATGCTGTAGATTTTAATCTTCGTTATCATGCAAAATTAACTGCCTTTATTCCCGTTGATGGTTACGAATCAGATATAGAGCTTGAATTTCGGGAAGGCTATAGCAGCGAATTAGGCGATCGCGAGGCGCTACTCCAACTAGAATGGCTGATGGCTGATGGCGAAAGTTGTCTAGTTTTAGATAGTCATTCTTTGAATGATGCCGATGAATCTCCCCATGTATTTTCTACAGAAAAGCTGATCTTAAGGAAAGTGTTTGACCAGTTATTACAAGAAATTGCTAAAGTTTCTGACATTGCCTTGCTTTCATCCCCAAGCCAATAAATTCTATCCCAATCCATAAAAGTGTCTGGGCATTTTTGTGGATTAAAATCCAAACACCACAATATAGCTGTCGCCATTCTTGTTAGGACATAAAACCCCGCCGGGGGGGGGGGCGCCCCCCCCCCCCCCTCTCACTATTTGGGTTTTGATTTGTCTTGATAAAAGTGGCTAAGGCAATAATATCCAAGAACAAAATGGCGTAGCCATTTTGTTCTTGGATATTATTGTGGTGTATAAGTACAAGCGAATAAATTATAGTGTCATTTCATATTTTAGAGAATTGGTGGGGCGGCTTCGCCGCTCTGCCAATTTTGGTTTTATATATTAAATCGCACAGTCCTAGACAGAATAGAAGATTGGTAATTGCATCAGTTAACCCAACTCGCATTGAAGCGAGTGTCGGCTCAAGCCAACACCTGAGTGCATTTTCCTTTTGGTAGATATTTGCGATCGCGCGATCCCATTGATTAAGGATCATGGTAAGTTAAGTTTAGTTAAGAAATTATTTTGAACATCAGGCTCTTTGCTATATGAAATCCTCTTGGAGAACTGCACTGCTGTGGTTACTGCCCATAGCGATAATAGGCTTTTTTGGATGGCAGACATTAGTTGCTCGTCCCGCACCTAGCCGTCCCACTGTAAATGCGGCAAATACTCGCATCGCTTACGGAAGATTCCTTGAATACCTTGATGAGCATCGGGTACGTAAGGTTGACATTTTTGATGGTGGTCGCACGGCGGTAATCGTAGCAACCGATCCCCAAATTGAAGGCAAAGAGCAACGCGCTAGAGTTGATTTGCCATTGTACGCACCTGAGTTGATGGACAAACTCAATGAAGGCGGTATAGATTTAGCAATTTACCCACCTAGCAACAACGGTGCAATCTGGGGCTTTATTAGTAATCTAATTTTCCCAGTTGCCCTAATCGCAGGTCTATTCTTTTTATTCCGTCGTTCCAATCAAATGGGCGGTCCTGGGCAAGCGATGGACTTTGGTAAGTCTAAAGCCCGTTTTGCGATGGATGCTCAAACTGGAGTAATGTTTGATGATGTTGCAGGTATCGAAGAAGCCAAAGAAGAACTACAAGAAGTAGTTACTTTCTTGAAGAAGCCAGAACGCTTTACTGCTGTTGGAGCAAAGATTCCTAAGGGAGTGTTGTTGATTGGGCCTCCAGGAACTGGTAAAACTTTGCTAGCTAAAGCGATCGCTGGTGAAGCTGGCGTTCCTTTCTTCTCAGTTTCTGGTTCTGAATTTGTCGAAATGTTTGTCGGTGTAGGCGCATCCCGTGTACGTGACTTATTTAAAAAAGCCAAAGAAAATGCTCCTTGTATCATCTTTATCGATGAAATTGATGCTGTCGGTCGTCAACGTGGCGCTGGTATCGGTGGTGGTAATGACGAACGCGAACAAACCCTCAACCAAATCCTCACCGAAATGGATGGCTTTGAAGGTAACTCTGGCGTAATCGTCATTGCGGCAACTAACCGTGCTGATGTGCTTGACTCTGCATTACTACGTCCAGGTCGTTTCGATCGCCAAATTGGTGTTGATCCACCTGACATCAAAGGTCGTTTACAAGTTTTGAATGTTCATGCTCGTGACAAAAAGATCAGTCCTGAAGTATCTCTAGAGGCGATCGCGCGTCGTACTCCTGGTTTTGCAGGTGCTGATTTAGCTAACTTGCTCAATGAAGCCGCGATTCTTACTGCACGTCGTCGTAAGGATGCGATGACTATGGCAGAAATTGATGATGCTGTGGATCGTGTTATCGCTGGGCTCGAAGGTAAAGCACTAGTAGATAGCCGTAACAAGCGTTTGATTGCCTATCACGAAGTTGGTCATGCGATCGTTGGTACATTGCTCAAGGATCATGATCCTGTCCAAAAAGTTACCCTGATTCCTAGAGGTCAAGCGGCTGGTTTGACATGGTTCACTCCCGATGAAGAGCAAACTCTAGTTTCTCGCGGTCAAATTCTCGCTCGGATCACGGCGGCGCTGGGTGGTCGTGCTGCGGAAGAGGCAGTATTTGGTGCTGCGGAAGTTACTACTGGTGCTGGTGGCGATTTGCAGCAGGTAGGCGGTATGGCGCGTCAAATGGTGACTCGTTACGGGATGTCGAATATAGGTCAACTTGCCCTCGAAGGTCAAAGCTCTGAGGTGTTCCTCGGTCGCAGTATGGGCGGCGGTTCTCAATATTCAGAAGATATTTCCGCAAAAATCGATCAACAAGTTCGCGAAATCGTCCAGAAGTGCTATCAATCTGCACTTCAGATTGTTTACGAAAATCGCGCTGCGATCGATCGCGTTGTCGATCTTCTAGTTGAGAATGAAACTCTTGATGGCGATGAATTCCGTCGCATTGTTTCTGAATACACATCGCTTCCTGTAAAAGAGCGCTTTGTTCCTCAAATCTAAAATCTATTAAAAAAAGGTAGGGGCAGTTCATGAACTGCCCCTACCTTTTTTTTGTCCAAATATCATGGCAGATAGAACTAATACCAAAGCACAAAATGGCGTAGCCATTTTGTGCTTTGGTATAATCACATTAAGGAAATCAAAGGTGCTTTGGTATAATCACATTAAGGAAATCAAAGGTTTGGTAGCGTTGATGTAGAGGAAGCGATCGCCTGTTTGCTCCTTAACCACTGTGAATCCCAAACTGGTAATCAAATCTAGCAATTCTTGCTTTTTGTCTGTCCATCGGCTGACAGTTTCGGCGATGAGGAGACTGCCACCGCCTTTGAGAGTGCGATGGGCTTCTTGGAGATAGTCGGCGTAGTTTAAGCCCATGAGGGATAGAGAAAAGATGGCGACATCGAGGGTTCCGTCTGGGAGAGGAGTATGGGAGATGTCACAGGCTTGTACTTTTGCGTTGATGGCGATGTGATCGAAGGAATGGACTTGATGATTGGGAAGTAATTCGGCGAGTTTGGCTTCACCGCAACCAAAGTCACCGATTTGGAGATTGGTATAGTTTTGGAGTTTCTCCGCGATTTTTTCATAGGGGATTTCTTGCCATGTTTCACGGGCAGCACGATAGAGCGTGTGGTATTGATACCATTCTTCGGGATTTGCTTTGAGCCGATCGCTTGTAGTTTGGCTGTAGGAGTTATTGAAGCGGTTGTTCATCGCCGAGAAATCACCGAAGCGGCGTTGGAGGATTTTGGCGATCGCTTCGGGTAAGGGGACGCGCAATTCTTCGCGGTTGATTTCATAGATGTCGCCACTTTCGACACGATCGATCCATGTTTGCAGGGCTTCTCCTGCTTTTTGGAGTACGACTTTTTCCGATGCGAGTTCGCCCTTGGGAATTACGCCATCAATCGTAGTGTCAGCGAGGGATTTTTTCCATTGGATGCGACTCCATCGGTATTGGCGATCCCATGACCAGATATCGCCTTGATGGTCGAGAATGACTTGGGGAATGATTACTTCTACTTTGGTGAATGAGGATTTTTGGCGATAGATGCGCCCGACTAGCTGCTCGTATTCGGCATGAGTCCAAGTGAGGCTGGCGATAATCAGGCGATCGCATACATATTGCAGTCCATCTACGCCTGTACCGATGGGAGCCGTGCCGATGAGAATGTCGATTTCTCTGGCGATGAATTTCTGTTTGGCGGAATCACGTTCTTTGGTGTCTTCTATGCCTGTGAATAAGCCCACCTTGTAACCTGCGGCGGCGATCGCCTTGTGGAGTGGTTCGACCATGCCTTCGACATAGTGGGTATAGATGAGGGTTCCTGTTTTGAGATGGGCGAGGATCGTGTCGATTTTGGCTGAGAGGAGGACTTGCTCCACGGCGAGGGGGCTGGTTTTGATGGCGGCGATGAGTTGGGGGCGTAGGTGTTCACCTGAGATTTCGGGAAAGCTTTCGGCGATCGCAATCTTGTAATTGGGACGATAGCGGATGCCATAGAGCATCAGTTTTTCGTGCATGGCGAGGGCATTGGCGATCGTGCTGAAGGTTTTCAATTCGTCAAATTTTTCGCCCCTTGTCATTTCCAGCAGTGCTTTAGCTTCGTAGAGGTTGTTGATGACGGGTGTGGCGCTCATGCCTAAAACGCAGAGTTCAGGGTTTTGGCGGGATGCTTCGGAGAGTAGGGAGTTAAGGGTTTTGCGGCGTTTGCTTTCTTTGTTGGGACTAGGATCGCGTTGTTTGACGTTTTGGATTTCATATCACCCATAAGTATTACTCAAAGTGCAAACAACACGAAATCCGATACCATTATCATAATAATCTGGTACTCCTTTACCCCGAGAAGATGAGCGACATTTTGTCGCTTCATTAGCAAAGCAGCCACCACGCAGAATGTGTTCAAGAATTCGATTATCATTTATGTTTGCCCAAGCTTGACTACCATTGATTTTTAAACCTTCAGGCTTACCGCTATAGTTGTCATGATATTCATCTACACACCATTCCCACACATTACCGTGCATCTGATACATCCCAAAGAAGTTTGGACTAAAGCTGCTTACATTGATTGTTTTTCCACGATTGTCTCCCTTAGGTGCTTGACCATAGGGGTAAGCACCGTTATAGTTCACTAAATTATCTCGAATAGTTTCGCCATAGCAGAAAGGGGTAGTTGTTCCAGATCTACATGCATGCTCCCATTCCGCTTCAGTTGGCAGCCTTACATTTTGCTTTATTTTCTCAGATAGCTTTTTACAGAACGTATTCGCCTCATTCCATGTTACACCAACTACAGGTTGATTTTTATCTTGAAATCCCTTGTATTTCTGGGGATCAGCAATTTGCGATAATGGGAACTTTCCCATTAAAGATTGCCATTGGGTATTAGTAATAGCATATTTCCCCATAAAAAATGCTGGAATTGCTACTTCATGAATTGGTTTCTCATTCTCATCCTCATTACTTCCCATCAAAAACTTTCCCGCAGGTATGCCTAACATTTCAAGGGTTATATCATCCTTTAATACATAAATTAGAGATTCTACTTGAGCGCTTATAAATTCTATAACTGCCCCAGTCTTATCAACTTTCACTGTCTCAAATTTAAAGATTTTATAGCTTGTTGGCTGTGGTTTGAGTCGCTCCCATATTAACGCACTCAAAAAACCTACTCCTGCTAAACTCATCAATGTTAAAAAATTCCGTCTAGAGATGAAGCTTTTCAGATCTAAGGGTTTTGGAAGCAGTTGACTTCTCAGCCGTTGAGTATCCTCTTCCCTCAAGCCTAGCGCTCTTTCATAATCCTTTAATTCTGCTTGTACAACTTCGCTAAAGGGGTATCTTTTTTTAAGAGCCTCTAGCAAAGTTTGCTCATATTGCTTAAGTTTTTTTTCATACTCTTGATATGGTAGCAAAACATCACCAATGATCGTTTCCGCTTCTATCGGAATAATCGCTAGATTTTGACTCATCTGATCTAGCAGATGTTTTGCAATGGTCGAAACTTCACCGTTATTCCGTGCAACAAGTTTTTCTACTTCCTTCCGAAACTTTAACTTAGGATCATCTAGTGCTGCTCTTGCCAAAACAATTCGATGCCCTTCCTTCACAGGATAAAACTCAGGCGACATACAATCATTTGTACTCTTGACCTTATCTTGTACATATTCATACAGTTCGTCAACTGAAATATCCCCATCGCCATCACGATCTGCCGCCCCTGTTTTTAGCCCCTCGACCAGAAAATGTGTATAGAGTGATAATTCAAATCCTTTCTGTTCAAAAGCATATTGACTAGAATCGGAAGCAGTTAAAATCGCTCGACCTTCACCACCCAATTTGGGTAACACCTTCACTGTTTCACTACCTTTAATTGTCATTCCCTTAGAAAATGCACCACTATGACAGCAATCTAGAATTAGCACTTGATGCTTCGACCTACTTTTATTCATTTCATCATGTATATAAGTTGATGAAATTGCAGTCGGCGGTAAAGCATCTTTGCGCGTGGAAAGTCCTGTTAGATAAAAATCACCCCGACTATCGGTTACACCATGTCCAGAAAAATAAAATAACAGCAGGTCTTCTGTTTTGCGATTAGCAAACAGTTGATAAATTGCCGTTTCGATCAATATTCTTTCACTGTTTTTCAAAACCGTCACATCTGACTCAGCAAACCCTCCAATTTCAGGATCGATCAAAACTTGTCGCAAAGCCTCCACATCTTTGACCGCACTAGGCAAGGGATTAAGGTCAGCGTTGTAGTTACTAATACCAACTAATAGAGCATATCGTCCCATATCTACAAGACCTAATTTCCAAAAAATTCTTTAGCTTGCTGCATAGCAACTATTAACTCTTCTTGGCTATTAGCTATCAACTCAAGCTTTTTACCTTTGTCAGTGTCCTCTAACTTAAGAGAAATTGGCTTATTAACCAAACGATCCCCTAAAAAGCCCAAAATCTTTTTCGCATTTGCTGCATTTACTTCAGCCGTGAACATTCCCACTAGGAAGCCCCCAATACTCTTATTTCCCTCTGGTGGATGTGGATCTCGCACACGGTCTACTGCTCCGATTTCACTGCGATCACTCAATTCTTCTAGTAATCGAACTACTTCTTCATCACGTTCTTCAGATGTTAGCTCTTGATCAGTAAAGCTAATTGTTAGAGTAACCATATTTAATCCTGTGTTAAAGCTTTATTATCTTGGAGAAGATTCTAGCAATTTCTTGATAAACTTCAATGATTCCTTGATATTACTTAGCATTACTACTCGGAGTTTTGAGAGAGACAATCGCTGTTTGATTTTGAAAGAAATAGGCGATCAAGTTTCTGGTGGTGAGGGGCGATCGCTGTTTGATTTGAAGGAATAGGCGATCGGGTTTTGTGGGTGGTGAGGGGCGATCGATCGCTGTTTGTTGTGGGGAATAGGCGATCGGGTTTATGGGGGGTGAGGGGCGATCGCTGTTTGATGTGGGAAATAGGCGATCGCTGTTTGATTTTGAAATTTAGGCGATCGGGTTTTGGGTGGTGAGGGGCGATCGCTGTTTGATTTGAGGGAAATAGGCGATCGGGTTTGTGGGTGATGAGTGGCGATCGCTGTTTGATTTGAGAGATTAGGCGATCGGGTTTTGGGTGGTGAGGGTGCGATCGCTGTTAGATTTTGGGAGTAGTGGATCAGGTTATGGTTGGTGAGGAGGGCGATCGCTTTTTGATGTTGGGGGAATAGGCGATCGGGTTTTGGGTGGTGTGGGGGCGATCGCTGTTTGGTGGGAAAATAGGCGATCGGGTTTTGTGGGTGTTGAGGGGCGATCGCTGTTTGATGTGGGGAAATAGGCGATCGGGGTTTGGGTGATGAGGGGCGATCGCTGTTTGATTTGAGATTTAGGCGATCGGGTTTTGTGGGTGATGTGGGTGCGATCACTGTTTGATTTGAGGGAATAGGCGATCGGGTTTAGGGTTGGTGAGGGGCGATCGCTGGTTGATTTGAGGGAATAGGCGATCGGGTTTTGTGGGTGATGAGGGTGCGAGCGCTGTTTGATTTTGAGATTTAGGCGATCGGGTTTTGTGGGTGTTGAGGGGCGATCGTTGTTTGATTTGAGGGAAAAGGCGATCGGGTTTGTGGGTGGTGAGAGGGCGATCGTTGTTTAATTTGAGGAGTAGGCGATCGGGTTTATGAGTGAGGAGGGGCGATCGCTGTTTGGTGTGGGAAATAGGCAATCGGGGTTTATGGGTTGTGAGGGGCGATCGCAGTTTGATTTGGGGAAAAGGCGATCGGGTTTTATTGTTGTCGAGGGGCGATCGCTGTTTGATGTGGGAAATAGGCGATCGGGTTTGTGGGTGATGAGAGGCGATCGCAGTTTGATTTGGGGGAATAGGCGATCGGGTTTTGGGTGATGAGGGGCGATCGCTGTTTGATTTTGAGATTTAGGCGATCGGGTGTTGGGTGTTGAGAGGGTGATCGCTGGTTGATTTTGAGATTTAGGCGATCGGGTTTTGGATGGTGAGAGGCGATTGCTGTTTGGTTTGAGAGATTAGGCGATCGGGTTTTATGGGTGTTGAGGGGCGATTGCTATTTGATGTGGAGATTTAGGCGATCGGGTTTGTGGGGGTGAGGGGCGATCGCTGTTTGGGTTTGAGGGAAAAGGCGATCGGTTTTGGGTGGTGTGGGGGCGATCGCTATTTGATTGGAGGGAATAGGCGATCGGGTTTGTGGGTATTGAGGGTGCGATCGTTGTTTGATGGGGAAATAGGCGATCGGGTTTTGGGTGTTGAGGGGCGATCGCTGTTTGGTGTCAGGAGATAGGCGATCGGGTGTTGGGGCGATAGCTGATTAAGAAGCAAGATAAACTTATATAAACTCACAAGAGTCATTGATTGATATGACAACTCCTGCTGGCAAAGATGCAATCACTTCACTTATTCGTTCCATCAACGGCAGTAAATAATCAGGTCTAG
Organism: Pseudanabaena sp. Salubria-1; assembly: GCA_023336205.1. Taxonomy (GTDB): domain Bacteria; phylum Cyanobacteriota; class Cyanobacteriia; order Pseudanabaenales; family Pseudanabaenaceae; genus Pseudanabaena. Next base: position 66,522 of record JALQCR010000004.1, on the reverse strand, counting down.
TACTACGAGCATCCAAAACGACAATTCTCAAATTCTTCCCCACTAAATTTTGCTGATAACGCAAGTTCTTGTCCGCAGTAATAAAAGCATCAAAGGGATGATTCTCAGCTAAGCGAAGAATTTCACTATCCTTAAACCCACGCCATCCCATATCATCAACATTGTAAACTTCATGACCTCTAGATAGAAAAGACTGCTTGAGTTTTCTACTCAGAAGATTTTCATCCAATAATATAATCATCAAGCAGCGCGTTCCTGAGCAATTAATAATTTGGCAGCACTTTCCAAAACCCTCATGACTTGTGATTTTAGATAGGGAAAATCATCAATAAATTCTGCTAAACCTCCCTCACCTTCAAGATAGTCAAAAAAAGTCTGCAAAGGAACCCTCGTTCCCTTAAAAACTGGAACTCCACTCATAATATCGGGATCGCGATGAATAATCCCTTTCATTTCCAATAAGTTATTTAGTGTCATTACATTGCACGATATAACCTATTTCATTATAAAACAAAAGCATAGACACTCGATCAGGGTTTGCTTTTAGTAAGGGGCGATCGCTGTTTGGTGTGGGTAGTAGGCGATCGGGTGTTGGGTGATGAAGGGGCGATCGCTGTTTGATTTGAGGAAATAGGCGATCGGGTTTGGGGTAGTGAGGGGCGATCATGCTTTGATTTAATAATTTATTGTAAAACTTTTCTCGATTCTTCCTCCTCCTTCGCTTGGCGTAAAATTTCATTAATCAGATTTTGATAGCCAACTTCTCCCGCCTTCAATTTGAAGTACTCAATAAGATTAGCATCTAAAGAAATAGTAATACTTTGCTTGCGTTGCATAGGTTTAAGTGCAATACGAAACTTTGCCCGATCTAAATCTGATTGTGTTACTTCGGAATATTCATCACGATCATTAGAGGTTTCTGAAGAAGAGAAGTTGTTCATTTTTGTTTGCCTCACGCATGGAAATAATACGGATTTCGTCTTCGGTTTCAGTATGTACGATAACAACAACTTTCATGCCTAAGAGTCCAATCGTTACCCAACGCTGTTCCCCATAGTTTTCACGGTTATCTTCAAACGTGAATGTTGAGCCTGTAAAGACTTTTTCAGCATTCACAAAATCGATAGCGTGCTTTTTTAGGTTGCTTTGTCTTTTAACTTCATTCCATATGAATTTCATATATAACTTTTATTATACATACCTTAAATCACTCGTCTCTTGAGAATAAAGTTTAGCATTTAGAATATGGCGATCGCTGTTTGAGATGGGTGAATAGGCGATCGGATTTTATGGGTGCTTAGGGGCGATCGCTGTTTGAGATGGGTGAATAGGCGATCGGATTTTATGGGTGCTTAGGGGCGATCGCTGTTTGAGATGGGTGAATAGGCGATCAGGTTTGGTGGGTGATGAAGGGGCGATCGCTGGTTGATTTGGAGGAATAGGCGATCGGGTTTTGTGGGTGGTGAAGGAGCGATCGCTGGTTGATTTGAGGGAAAAGGCGATCGGGTTTTGTGGGTGTTGAGGGGCGATCGCTGTTTGATTTGAGGAATAGGCGATCGGGTTGTAATTATAAACCTAGCCAAGTTCTCAAAGATTCCTCAAGTTTCTCAATATCAACTTCAGCCAACTTCCCAACAGTCTTAATAACTAAACTTCTATTTACAGTATAGATACCACGCTTAACTGCTGTAACAACATTAAGTCCTGCCGCCGCCCAGTCAGAAAGAACAAACTCTCCATCAAGCAAAGAGCCTGTTTTGCAGGTTAATGGCACAATTAGAATGTCTTGAGTGCTATGTGGTGCATTGACGATTACAGCAGGACGAACCTTCGCATTAGACAGATCTGAGAATGGATATCTAACTAAAATAACGATATTTTTAGAGTAATTCGGCATAGATATCATCCTCAGTATTATCCCAAACTGCATCAAGAGATGTCTGACTCGCCCGAAGCCAAAACTCAGACTCATAGTCTTCAGAAAGCACAGTTACTAATACCTTTGTACCTTCTGCTAGGTTTGAAGCCTCTAATAACTCAATTTTTCCTTTTTGAACGGTAGCCCAAAGAGTTTTTAGCATATCCATGACTTGAAAGTTACTAACTTAATTGTATTCCGTAGGATGTAAATTTAGATATCAGATTGAGATTAGGCGATCGCTGTTTGGTGTTGAGAGATTAGGCGATCGGGGTTTGGGTGTTGAGGGAGCGATCATTGTTTGATGTGGGAATAGGCGATCGGGGTGGGGGGGGGTGATTGGGCGATCAGGTATAATTATGATTAATACAGCAAGTTATATTGATTGCTATGACTAACGCATTACAATACATCTGTGATTCAGAAGGACAAACAGTATCGGTAGTTGTCCCTATCGCCTTTTGGCAAGAACTAATGGCAGAAAGAGAAACTACCTATTTGCTTAGTAGTCCAGCCATGAAAAACAGACTGCTTAATGCTAGAAAACGTCAAGATGGAATCTCTTTGGAAGCAGCCTGTGAAAAACTTGGAATTTGATCCAGATGCTTTTGAAGACTTAGCTTGGTGGATTGAAAGCGATCGCAAAAAAGCATTAAAAATTATCAAGCTGATTCGTGAAGTCCAACGTAATCCATTTGAGGGTACAGGACAGCCCGAAGCTCTAAAACACGATCTGTCTGGCTGTTGGTCGCGCCGTATTGATCAAGAACATCGTCTAGTTTATGAAGTCCTAGACGATAAAATCAGAATTCTCGCTTGCCGTTTTCACTACTAGAAATCGCTGTTTGACGGGGAAATAGGCGATCGGGTTTTGTTGGTGGTGAGGGGCGATCGCTGGTTGGTTCTGAGGAAATAGGCGATCGGGTTTGTGGGTGTTGAGAGTGCGATCGCGGTTTGATGTTGAAGATTTAGGCGATCGGGTTTTGGGTGGAGAGGGGCGATCAGAATCAATTATTCATACCTTACTCTGTTTTGCATAAGCATCTACAAGATTGGAAATCATTTCTTGATATGAAGAATTACGGCGTATAGCCTCGCGCTTAAAAAACTCAATACTTTCTTGAGTAAATTCCATCGTAATCATTACCGTTTTTTGCCTCGGAACTAACTCATTCACTGGCGGCAAAAAGTCTTTAACAATAGTGACAATACCAATTGGTTTAGCAGGATCAGGAATTGTGTTGTTCATAAAATTTCCTCCATTTACGCCATTGAGCAGCCCCAAATATCCGAATCACTCCATCTCGATAAGTAAAACGCACTGTCAATACAAGATCATCTACTTTGCCGATACAAAACCAACGTTCCTCCACTTCACTATGCTCTGAATCATGGACAATCAAACGGTCTGGATCGAAAAAAGCATATTGAGCAGTTTCAAAATCTAAGCCATGCTTTGCCTTATTATCAGCCTCTTTTTGCTCATCCCACTCGAAAGTGGTACTCATATCAACTCACCACATGGACTATAAGCCATAAGCATTTTAATCGGCAGTTCACAACTATTTTTAGATATTTAAATCTTACAACTACTTTTAGTTTTTTGGGATAACATTGCTGTTTGACGTTGAGATTTAGGCGATCGGATTTTGTGGGTGATGAGGGGCGATCGCTGTTTGATGTGTGGGAATAGGCGATCGGGTTTTGGGTGTTGAGGGGCGATCGCTCGCTGGTTGATTTGAGGAATAGGTGATCGGGTTTGTGGGTGTTGAGGGGCGATCGCTGTTTGATGTTTGGGGAATAGGCGATCGGGTGTTTGGTGTTGAGGGGCGATCGCTGTTTGATGTGGGGAAACAGGCGATAGATATTTATGAAGAATCATAGAAATTGCGATCGCCAAGAAAGATCAGTTATCATTAAATTAGATCCGAATTAAGTGCTTTGACAACTATGATCGAGCTAAAAAATATCCACTCCCTGAGCGACTTCAAGCGCAACGCCAAAGAATTTATTGAACGCATTAAATCAACACAATCGCCTATGGTTCTAACCGTTAACGGTAAAGCTGAAGTCGTTGTCCAAGATGCTCATGCCTTTCAAGCAATATGCGATCGAGCCGAGCAAGCCGAAGCCGAACTTCGCGCACTGAAACTCACAACACTACAACAAGACATTAACCTTGGAATTGCACAACTCAAAAATGGTGACTACACCGAACACGATTCAGACACATTACCCAATCTATTAGAAAACATTAAAAATCGTGGTCAAAAACGCTTAGCTCATAAAAATGAATCGATTTAAGATATCCCGACAAGCAGATCGTGACCTTGAGGATATGTGGGTATATCTTGCTCAAAACGATTCCCTATCAGCCGATTTATTCCTTGCAAAAGTCCTTGACAAGTTTCCTATGCTTGCACAGTTCCCAGAGATGGGCAGAAGCAGAAAAGAGCTTGCTGAAGAACTGCGTAGTTTTCCAGTTAAGCCATACATTATCTTCTACAAAAGAATAGAAACTTACATTGAAATTGTGCTTATTCTACATCAGTCTAGAGATATTGAAAATCAGTTCTAGTGAAGGGGCGATTGTTGGTTGATGCAGGAAATAGACGAACAGGTTTTTGGTGTTGAGGGGCGATCGCTGTTTGAGGTGAGGGAATAGGCGATCGGATTTATGGGTGTTGAGGGGGCGATCTCTATCCAACAACGTCTCAGATATGCTAGAAATGTAGCTGTAGACTATAAACTTTACCAAGACTTATGGATACACACCAAGAAACCGAATATATATTGAGTAATCCGCGCTTAATGCAACAGATCAGGCAGTTCAAGCATAATTCTAAAAAATTGAACCCTAGCCAAGCAAATCTATCTCTCGACTTTGACTACATCCTAAAAAATCCAGAGCTAATTACACAAATTCAATTACTAATCGAAACCCACAAACAGAAGCATCATGCGCTCAGTCGTATTTCATGAAGACACACTACAAACATACGAATATTTGAGGGAAACTAATAAACCCATTCACAAAAAACTGTTTAATATTCTCAAAGAAATGCAAAAGGTCGATCCCACTCAAGGAACTGGAAAACCTGAAGCATTGAAATATGAATTAGCTGGATATTACTCGCGCCAAATATCTGACAAAGATCGGCTAGTTTATAGCTTTGATGACGAAAATATATACATCATCGCTATCGGTGGGCATTACGAAGCATAGACTAAACATAAATTGAGATTGCTGTTTGATGTGGGAAATAGGCGATCGGGTTTCTGAGTGGTGAGGGGGCGATCGTTGTTTTATTTGAGGAGATAGGCGATCGCTAATTTTAAGAAAGTAGCATTTTAACTTCAGAAATAAAAGTTTGAGCGTTAGCGATCGCATTTTTCGCCATTTCCTCGTCCTCAGTCATATCAGATTCATAATCACAAGCTTGTCGAGCATCGTAAGCCTCCCTCAGTAAGTCCGCAACACTTGGAGTTATTTTCCCTGTTTTCACAAAATGTAGACTAAGCATCTTAAGAACTCCTTTGTGAGTAGAAGTATCCAATCCTTCAGAGAGAAGTAAATATTGAGTCATATAAAACATGGCATAGTAAGCACGCGATATAGCCGAACGATAACGTCCACAATCGCATAATAATTGAGCAGTTTCCAAATCGTCATTGGATAATAGCAAGAACTTTGCTAATTCATTCATACCTCAATACCTTCACGCTTAACCACTCTCAGAAATGAAATTTCACCTGCTAAAAATCGAGATTTTGATATGGGGATAATTGAGATTAGTTCATCATATTCCCTCAAGAAGTACCAAAAAAGACTAGACATTCTTGATCGCTCCTCAACTGCGTTAACAGGATCTGCCAAAACTACCATCACATCAATATCTGATTCAGAAGTAGCCTCTCCTCTTGCATGAGAACCAAAAAGAATCACCGAAAACAATCTGTCTCTATAGAGTTCTACCAGACTAGACTTTAGCTCGTTCAACAAAACAAATAATTGCTTGTTCTTAATAGTTGTAATCATAGATTTAAGGCTAAAGCAAGCATTATCAACACTATTCTAATCTAGGATCACTAACATGAATAGGCGATCGCTGTTTTGTGTGGGAAATAGGTGATCGGGTTTTGTGGGTGGTGAGGGGCGATTGCTGTTTGATTTGAGGAAATAGGCGATCGGGTTTTGTGGGTGTTGAGAGTGCGATCGCTTGACTGGATATCGTACAATCTTAAATAACTTGAAATTGACTAAAATAACAATAGTCACTCAAAAAACATTATGCTTAATTATTTGACTGTTGCTGAAGCTCAGCAACAATTACCAGCGCTATCTAAGAACCTCAAAGATCCAGCGATTATCACGCAAGACGGTAAACCTGTAATTGTTGCTTTGAGTATGCAGCAGTTTGCTTCCTTGGTTGAAACAATGGAGATTTTAAGCGATCGTGAGTTTATGGCAGATTTACGAGAAGGTATTCGACAAGCAGATTTAGGACAAACAATTAGTTTAGAAGCCTTGAAATTAGAGTTAGGCTTCTAATACTGCTATGGAATATAGAATTATTTTTTCTGTTCAAGCGCAGAAACTGTTTACTGAAATCAAGGATCGGCGTGAACAAAGCCTGATCTTGAAAAGGATTGAGAAGCTCAAGGATGAACCAGAAAAACAAGGTAAGGCTTTATCTGAAGAACTATTAGGTTATCGTAGTATTCGGTCTGTCGGACAGCGTTATCGGATTATTTATCGAATTGAACAAGATCGAGTAGTGGTAGTTATCGTGGGTGTAGGAAGACGTAAGGAAGGTGATAAGCGAGCTTACTTTTCACGGGATCTTTGAAAGGCATAATAGAAAAGTCTTTCAGGGAAAGAGCCCAGATGAGGTTAAAGTATAAAAAATGAAGTAAAAGTAGGCAAGAAAAATGATGAACTGGTGGGACAAAAACTTTGCGAGTTGTGAATTAGGGGATGAGAGACTAAGCGATAGAGCCTACTCAATCGGCAAAAAGATAAGTGAAGGATTTGGGAAAGCCTTGTCAGAGATATTTAAAAGTGGCTCTGAGTTAAAAAGAGCTTATGAGTTTTCGCCAATCGGAAAACAGAATTTAGCAAGATCATAAAACCACACTGTCAAATGACCAGTGAAGCCGTGGAAGAACAAGAATTGGTCTTATGCATAGGAGATACCACCTATCTAGATTATGGCAAAATTAAAGCCAAACGGGAAGGGTATGGACCAACAGGAAACGGTGGGAACGGATTAATTCTGCATAGTGCCTTAGCGATCGCCCCCGAACAAGGACAAGTAATCGGGTTGTTATGGCAAAAATTGTGGAACCGAGAACCGAAAGCAAAGCCACCGCAAGATGAAACTCCAGAAGCGAAAAAGCAACGACAGGCGCTTGACCGAAAAGCAGCCCGACAAAGGTTATTCAAAGATAAAGAGTCTTATCGATGGGTAGAAGCGATGACCGCAGTCGAGCATCAAGTAAGTAGCAGCACCAATGTAATTCATATTTTCGACCGCGAAGGAGATATCACCGAAGTCTTCGACCAAGTACGACAACTGAAACATACAGGGGTATTAGTACGAGCAGCCCATGACCGTAGCTTAGACCAAAATAGCGAACGTCTATGGCAAAAACTGGAGTCGCAACCCGTAAGATTTGAACAGGAAATCAAAGTACCAGAGACTGGTAAACGTAAAGCCCGTATCGCGAAATTAGCTGTACGATTTTCTAAGGTTCATCTACGGGTTCCCTATCGTTTTGACAATCGTGACCCATTAACCGTTTATGCTGTCTATGCAACGGAAATCGATTGCCCAGAAGGTGAAACCTCTTTGGAATGGATGCTGTTGACCACTGAAGTCGTAGAAGAACTAGAGACTGCCATTAAGATTTTACGTTGGTATACTTACCGTTGGCGTGTCGAAGATTTCCATAAAATCTTTAAGTCTGGCTGTCAGTGTGAGCGCTATAGACTTGCTGCTGAAGGGATGAAGACATTGTTAGGCTTTTTAAGTGTCTGTGCGGTCGAACTTTTACAGGTTACTTATCTCCATCGCAATCAACCTGATGCTCCTGCCGTTGAGATTCTTTCTCCTGTCCAAATTCAGGTTTTAAAGGCTAGATTCCCTAAATCTCCTCCTGTTTTAACCGTTGCTTGGGCTATCGAGTCGATTGCTTTCCTTGGCGGGTATCTTGAACATCGTCGTAAATCTCCCATTGGCATTCAAGTCCTCTGGCGGGGCTGGTCTAATCTACGTGAACTTTGCCAAGGTTGGCTTCTTGCTCAAATTCATACTTAACGGGAAAAGTAAGGATAAGCGAGAGGTCTATGCTGTTACACAAGATTTGATTTCAGATCTAGAAATCGATTTAGAAGATGACGAATACTGATATGGCGATCGCTGTTTTGGTTGAGGAAATGGGTGATCGGGTTTATGGTTGATGAGGGGGCGATCGCTATTTGATTTGAGGGAATTTACGATCGGGTTTTAGTTGATGAGGGGCGATCGCTGTTTGATTTGAGGGAATAGGCGATCGGGTTTGTGGTGATGAGTGGTGATCGCTGGTTGATTTGGAGATTTAAGAGATCGGGTTTTGTGGGGGGTGAGGGGCGATCGCTGGTTGATTTGAGGGAATAGGCGATCGGGTTGTAATTATAAACCTAGCCAAGTTCTCAAAGATTCCTCAAGTTTCTCAATATCAACATCAGCCAACTTCCCAACAGTCTTAATAACTAAACTTCTATTTACAGTATAGATACCACGCTTAACTGCTGTAACAACATTAAGTCCTGCCGCCGCCCAGTCAGAAAGAACAAACTCTCCATCAAGCAAAGAGCCTGTTTTGCAGGTTAATGGCACAATTAGAATGTCTTGAGTGCTATGTGGTGCATTGACAATTACAGCAGGACGAACCTTCGCATTAGACAGATCTGAAAATGGATATCTAACTAAAATAACGATATTTTTAGAGTAATTCGGCATAGATATCATCCTCAGAATTATCCCAAACTGCATCAAGAGATGTCTGACTCGCCCGAAGCCAAAACTCAGACTCATAGTCTTCAGAAAGCACAGTCACTAATACCGCCAATTCAAGGATGAAATGCAACGGGTTCTGATGAAGCAAAGAATACTTCGTAAGGAGTACGATAGTCAAGTGATTTTCTGGGTCTGTGATTGATCAAATTCACTGCCTTCTGAAAGTCCTCTTCTTTCACGATTTTAAAGTTTGTACTTTTGGGATAGAACTCTCTAATTAATCCATTGGTGTGTTCATTCAATCCACGTTCCCATGAATGATATGGATTCGCAAAGAAGGTCTCTAGTTTCAATCTTTCAGATAGCTTCTCATGCCCACAGAATTCTCTTCCATTATCAAAGGTCATTGTCTTTCGAGATGTTGATTCTATAGGCTCAAATAGATTGAATGTCACTCTGTTTATCTCATCCATCGTCTTGTTCTTAGCTAGTCCAGCAAGTAAATACTTCGATGCTTTATCAACATGCGTAACTACGATACCTGTGTGGTTGCACCCGATTACCGTATCACTTTCCCAATGTCCAATCTCTGTTTTTAAATCTGCAATCTTCGGTCGATTCTCTATCCCTACCCTATTGGGAATGCCACCTCGCTTCTGATGGCGACCTTTGCGCCTTCGTTGCTTTTGCTTCTGCCTCAGATATTGTTGATATATTCCCATCTCTTGATGGTTTGCATAGATCATCAGATAAATCGTCTCATAGCTGATTTTACCTAGCCCCTCCCTTTCCATTCTCCCTGCTAGTTGCTCTGGGCTGTGGTGTTGCTCTAACCGTTGTTTGACTTCGGCGATCGTCTCAGCACTGATGCTCTGAAATCTTACCTTTGCTTGTTTCCGTCTTGCTTTCATCCTTAGTTTATACAGTTCACTTCTTTCTGTGGTGGTAAGATGGACAAAGCTCATGAGGGTATCCTAATTATTGTGATTAATATCAGAATATCCTTATGAGTCCCTTTACGCAAAGATCTCTAGGTGTTGCATTTCATCCTTGAATTGGCGTACCTTTGTACCTTCTGCTAGGTTTGAAGCCTCTAATAACTCAATTTTTCCTTTTTGAACAGTAGCCCAAAGAGTTTTTAGCATATCCATGATTTGAAAGTTACTAACTTCATTGTATTCTGTAGGATATAAGTTTAGGGATTTGATTGAGATTACGTGATCGCTGTTTGATTTGGGGGGATAGGCGATCGGCTATGTGGGTAGTGAGGGGGCGATCGCTGTTTGATTTGAGGGAATAGGCGATCGGGTTTTGTGGGTGTTGAGGGGCGATCGCTGTTTGATTTGAGGGAATAGGCGATCGGGTTTGTGGGTGATGAGGGGCGAACAGTTATAATTATCATTAATCTAGCAAACTATATATCCTGCTATGACTAACGCATTACAATACATCTGTGATTCAGAAGGGCAAACAGTTTCTGTAGTTGTCCCAATTGCCTTTTGGCAAGAACTAATGGCAGAAAGGGAAACCGCCTATTTACTCAGCAGTCCAACCATGAAAGAAAGACTGCTAGCAGCCAGAAAACGTCAAGATGGAATCTCTTTGGAATCTGCCTGTGAAAAACTTGGAATTTGATGCAGATGCTTTTGAGGACTTAGCTTGGTGGATTGAAAACGATCGCAAAAAAGCATTAAAAATCATTAAGCTGATTCGTGAAGTCCAACGTAATCCATTTGAGGGTACAGGACAGCCCGAAGCTCTAAAACACGATCTGTCTGGCTGTTGGTCGCGCCGTATTGATCAAGAACATCGTCTAGTTTATGAAGTCCTAGACGATAAAATCAGAATTCTCGCTTGCCGTTTTCACTACTAGAAATCGCTGTTTGACGGGGAAATAGGCGATAGGGTTTTGTGGGTGGTGAGAGGCGATCTCTGTTTGATTTGAGGTATGGCGATCGGGTTTTGTGGGTGGTGAGGTGAGGAGCGATCGCTGGTTGATTTGAGGAAATAGGCGATCGGGTTTTGTGGTTGATGTGGGGTGATCGCTGTTTTGGTGATGAGGAAACAGGTGATCGGGTTTTGTGGTTGATGTGTGGCGATCGTTTGTTAATTTTTATTAAGGGGCGATTCAACTTAAAATTACTAATATCGACTCAGATGGATTGCTGTCTAGCAAATAAATTTGTTCCTTGTATTTAGTGATTAGTGCTACGAGAATATCACGATTACAATTGCCAATTCTCAACCAGACAAGCTTCGGCGGATGCCCATAAAGCAAACTCCGTTGATAAAAATCTGAATCCTTGGAAACTATTGTAAATCCATTGTTTCGAGCATATTCCCAAACATCCTCATCAGGAAATCCCTTCAATCCGCAATCACGAACGTGCATACTCTCTGGAAAATCTACAGATAATATACGCGGCAACTTTGGAGATAAATTCTCATCAAACAGCAACTTCATAGGGAACCACTGTTAAACGGCGATCTCGATCGGCTGCAAAAGCAAAACAAGCCTGTATATCCGCAAGGGTTAAATCAGGAAAATCATCTAATACTTCGTCAACAGTCATCCCTCCGCCAAGATAGTCAAACACATCTGATACGGCAATGCGTGTATTAACTATACATGGCTTACCACTACGAATATGCGGACTGATGCGTATGCGATCGCGATATTCATTCATAACCAAGATTTGCACATAACTAATTTCATAATAACAGCGTCCTTACAAGAATTTAGAGATTGAGGGGCGACCGCTGTTTTGTGTTGAGGGAAAAGGTGATCGGTTTTGTGGCTGGGTGAGGGGCAATCGCTGTTTTATGTTGAGATTTAGGCGATTGGGTTTTGTTGGTGATGAAGAGGCGATCGCTGTTTGATTTTGAGGGGTGATCGCTTTATTCTTGTAGTAATTTGAAAAAAGTCTCTTTGTCAACATCAACATCTTGAATCATTCCCATCAAAGTACCTTGTTTAATATCTTTTCCAGAATGAATTGGAACAACAACTCTTTTTCCCTGAATATTTTTGTAAATAGCATGACTTCCTTTTTGGCGATCGAAATAAAACCCCAACTTTTCGATAACTCTGATAAACTCCTTAGCCTTAACACTTGGAAAGTTGCTCATACCAAAACACTCAGAGGTTTGACAATTAAATTTTCTCTAGGGATAGGCTGACTATCAGCTATTAAACTTTCAATATATAGCTCAATAGCTTCTGTAATATTAGCGATCGCCTCTTCAAAAGTATCCCCCTGAGAATGACAGCCTCTGAGAATAGGACAAAAAGCGTGATAGCCTCCATCTTCTTCCTTTTCTAGAAGCACCGTATAGTTGTATGCTTTTTTGCTGTTTTTCATATAATCTTGATTCTTTTAAGATGTTAGTCTTTAGATTTCATCTAAGTTGATCATAATTGATTTTTGCTGAGTTTGGCGATCGCTGGTTGGTTTGGGTGAATAGGCGATCGGGTTTTGGGTGATGAGGGGCGATCGCTGGTTGATTGGGGGGAATAGGTGATCGGGTTTTGTGGGTTGAGGGGCGATCGCTGGTTGATGAGGGGAATTTGCGTCGGGTGTCTTCAGGCATTAAATTCGTTTAGAATAGAGCGAGATATACAATCCCTAAAGCATTGAGTAGGCGATCGCATAATTTAGCGAGGAGTCAAAAACAAATGGCACAAGCTTTAATATCAACAAAATCATCAAGTTTATATGACCGTGATTTCTTGCTATGGATAGAAGAAACGATTGCCCATTTACACACTGGTGACTTTAAACAACTAGATATTAATAATTTGATTGAGGAGATTGACTCATTGGGAAAAGCTCAAAAAAATGCGCTCAAGGGACAAATTCGCGCTCTCATCGAACATATTATAAAACGATGCTATGTCGATATGCAACTGGAATACAACGGATGGGAAAGAACAATTCGCAATATTCGCCCTGAAATTGAGGATTTAATCGAAACTTCTCCCAGTTTGCAGAACGACTATTCAAAAATCCTTGATACGGTTTATCAGCAATGTCTCAAAAAACTGCGTCCAGAATATAACACAACGAAGTTCCCAGAAACATGGCAATTCAGCAGATCACTTGATGATCTACTGAATTTAGACTTTTGGAACGATATTCAAAATTCACTTTAGTCTTTTCTAATCGCTGTTTGATTTTGAAATTTAGGCGATTGGGCTTTGTGGGTGGTGAGGGGGCAATCGTTGTTTGCTGTGGGAAATAGGCGATCGGGTTTTGTGGATGGAAGTGCGATCACTTTTTGGTTTGGGTGAATAGGCGCTCGGGTTTGTAGGTGGTGAGAGGCGATCGCTGTTTGATGTGGGTGGGAAAATTGAATGGATTTTCGCTCTGGAGCGATCGCAGATAGAAATATTGACAATTATGACCTACACACTTTCAACAGGCTCAGGCTTCCAAGTTTCGCCGTACTTGTCTTTGAGGGTAGACCATGCCTCAACTTGCCCTTCAGCATATTCACCTGGTTTACCCCATTGCAGGAAAGCGCTCATTTGAGCCTTGTCATCGGCATCGAGGAAGCGGATAGCGTAGGTAGTGAAATTGCCGCGTTTGGCTTCGCCTGTTTCAAAGCGGACATCAGTGATTTTGTCCATGTTTAGGTGAAACTCGATATGCTCAGAATGCATATTCGCATACTTGCCCTTGGGGAGTTCCGCGTAAAAAAGCTTCTCGATATTTACCCTTGCTTCCAGCACACCCGCATCGCTGGTGACGATCAAGCGGACTAAGCCGAGAGTGTGACATTCTTCTAAAAAATCTTTTAAAGTAGCAGCCATAGGAGTTTGTTTAATATTAATTAATAAGTTTGTGATGATGTTGTGAAATTTTTTTGCGATCGCAATATCCCTATTAAAGCCGAAAAAGGTTAGTGTGTGTAGCTTTTGGGAGATAAAAGCAGCGATCGCCTCCTTATACCAAGAAATCCAAAGCTCTCAAAAATGCTCTAAAGTTGACTACAAGCTCATTTACTCGCAATCTCTTAAGCATTTACGGTTAGCATTTATCTATGAAAATCGCCAATAACATAACCGAATTAGTCGGACGTACCCCACTGGTTGAATTGCAGCGCATCCCCAAGGCTGAAGGCTGCGTGGCGCGAATTATTGTCAAACTAGAGGGCATGAATCCCGCCGCCTCCGTCAAGGATCGTATTGGCGTGAACATGATCCAAGAAGCCGAAGAACAGGGCTTAATTTCGCCAAATAAGACGATTTTGGTCGAGCCAACATCGGGTAATACAGGGATTGCTCTGGCGATGGTTGCTGCTGCGAAGGGTTATAAATTAATCTTGACTATGCCCGAAACCATGAGTATGGAGAGGCGATCCATGTTACGCGCTTATGGTGCTACCCTCGAACTTACCCCTGGCACTGAAGGCATGGGCGGCGCAATCCGTCGCGCTAAGGAAATTAGCGAAAGTACTCCCGATGCCTATATGTTGCAACAGTTCCGCAATCCATCTAATCCTGCAATCCATCGTAAGACTACAGCCGAAGAGATTTGGGAAGATACGGAAGGACAGATTGATTTTCTAATCTCTGGAGTTGGCACTGGTGGAACGATTACAGGGATTGCTGAAGTGATTAAATCGCGTAAGCCTTCGTTTAAAGCGATCGCAGTTGAGCCAGCCAACAGTCAAGTCTTGGCAGGCAGTCGCCCAGGTCCCCACAAAATCCAAGGCATCGGCGCGGGATTTATCCCTGAAGTTCTCAAAACAGAACTGATTGATGAGATTATTCCTGTGACTGATGATCAAGCGATCGCATTCGGTCGTAGATTAGCGCGTGAAGAAGGACTTCTATCGGGAATCTCTAGTGGAGCAGCCCTTTATGCAGCAGTACAAATTGCCAAGCGTCCTGAGAATGCTGGCAAAATGGTGGTGATGATTCAGCCTAGTTTTGGTGAGCGTTATTTGAGTACGCCTCTATTCCAAGATCCTGAATTGATGGCGCTGAGTTAATAACTACTGTCTTGTCCAGCAAAGGCTTGTGGTGTACCCATAAAAACTAGTCAAATCAACAATCAATCGCCCCCTAGCCCCCAATTCTGGGGGAAGAAGAAAATAAGCATCCTCCTAAATCCCCCAGAATTGGGGGATTTAGGAGGATGCTTAAACCGACTTAAAAGAAACTACAAATTCGCTACCTTTTCCTAATTCGCTAGTTACTTGAATATTCCCACGATGCCTATTGGCGATCGCTTTAGCAATTGCTAAACCCAAACCTGAACCTCCTGTAGTCCGAGAGCGATCGCTATTTACTCGATAAAAGCGATCAAAAATATGAGGTAAATCCTGTTCAGCAATGCCGATACCCGTATCGCGAATTTGGGCGATCGCATCGCGATCTTGGAGAGTTAGGGAAATAGATGCAGTTCCATTTAGATTGGAATATTGAATAGCGTTGGCGATGAGATTCGAGAATAGCCGATATAGCTGAGACTCATTGCCCATCACAAATATGCGTGTTTCAGTTTTAAGACTGAGATTTAGGCTAATGTCTGAAGCTAGAGCTAGGGGTGCTAATTCTTCGACAAGATCGCTGAGAATATCATTCAGACAACAGGGTGAAAACTTTGGTGGATTTGTTTCGATATCTAATCGTGATAATAGCAATAAATCTCCAACGAGTTGAGACAGGCGACCATTTTGGCGATCAATTACATTTAAGACATTGCGAGAATCAGTTTCTGGAAGTACATCCATCGCTAAGGATGATTCAACCGTAGCTTGGATGGCGGCGAGGGGTGTGCGTAACTCATGGGCAACATCAGCGGTGAATTGTTGGATCTGTTGATAAGATGTATAAACGGGATGCATGGCGATTTTGGCTAAATACCAACTGGCGATCGCGATCGCGATAAATCCAATGGGAAGCCCCAATAATAGAGCGAGTCTTGACTCGCTCAAATGTCGATCATAATCTGCCATCGATCGCCCGATTTGCATATAGCCCCAAGGTAATCCTGCGGAATTTTTGAGCAATAGTGAGAATTGATAATAGTTCCTGCCTTGCGGATCTCGGAGTATTTGCCAAATGACTCCCCTATTTACTTCTGCTTCTGGCAGGTTACCAACCGTGGCGATGGTCTGGTAGTTGCGATCGCGAAAATGGATGTAATAATCATTGGTTTGGGTGACACCGAGAATATGTCGCTTGCTTTGATTTTGTGGAGAATTAGCGCATGGTTCACTCACTATACAGAGATTGGGAAGTACATTCTGAACGTATGGATTCATTTGATCAGGCTGGTGCAACATTGGCTCAAGCGTATCGTGCAGAGTTCCCGCCACTGCTTCGATTTCGTCTTGTAAGCCTTGCCAATGAGCATGAACCATCATTTGATAAGCGCCTACTCCCGCGAGACAAAGAATGATGCCCATCACACCTGAATACCAGAGGGCAAGTCGCCAACGGGCGCGAAAAAATAGACTATTCTGGTTCATCTAATTCCTTTATTAATTCAGGCTTCTGATTCAGGCGATACCCTAATCCATAGATGGTTTCAATGGAGATGAGGCAATTACTATCGGCTAGTTTGCGTCTTAGCAAACGCATTTGGGCGGCAACCACATTGCTTTCTGGTTCTGATTGGATTTCCCATAGTTGATAGAGAATTTGATCGCGAGAAATAATCTGATTGGGACGCTGCATGAAGTATTCTAAAAGTTGAAACTCTTTAGCGGTTAAGGGAACTTGCGTGATTCCATTAGTATCTTCAGAAGAAACCGTTGCCGTATTGTAATCAAGGGTGAGATTTCCTACTTTTAGTTGAATCGCTTGCAATTGAGGCGATCGCCTTTGTAATGCTCGCAATCGTGCCAACAACTCAACCATTCCAAAAGGTTTCACCAGATAGTCGTCGGCTCCTGCATCCAGCCCAGTGACTCGATCTTCGATGCTATCTTTGGCTGTGAGCATTAAAATTGGCAAGGTGCTTTTTTGCGATCGCAATCTTTTACATAGTTCCAAACCTGACAATTTCGGTAACATCCAATCAAAAATCCCAACAGTATATTGAGTCCATTGGCTCTCCAGATAATTCCAAGCCTCAGCGCCATCCTTTGCCCAATCGACGACATACTTTTCTTGGCGCAAACGATTTGCGATCGCTGCGCCAAGGTCAGGTTCATCTTCTACTAATAGAATTCGCATAGTTTATTTCTGGTGTAATGTCCGACGCTTTGCACCGCACATTACAAAACCCTTATCGCTTAAAAGTAAATCTACCATTGATCTTCTCACCTTTAATTTCGCTGAGGATTACGACCTTGTATTCCCCTGCAATTGTCTCAGACAACAATGCTCCATAATGTTTTCCATCCGCCTTATATGGCATATCTAAAGACTTTTTTGTGCCATTGGGGAGTTGCACCTGTGCGCTTACTTTTGCATCAGGAATTGGTGAATGGTCACTGCCATTTTGTAAAAACAGATCGATATGCACACCTCCATCTTCGTTGATCGCGACCAATTCTAAATGGTATGCACCAACTTCAACAACTTGTCCACCTTGATTAGCTTTGCCATGATTCTCATTGGGGTTTTCACTGGCTTTTTCACTATTTTTTGGAGCAGTGGCTTTAGTTTGTTCGCTAGGATTAGCGGGAGTTGAGATAGGATTTGGTAGAGATGATTTTGTCTCTGGGGTAGGACTAGAACATGCGGCGATCGCAATGATGCCGATTAAGCTTGATACGATGGTGAGAGATTTCAAAGATTTTAGCGATCGCATAATAATAAGGGACAAGCAAATAAGTAAAGTACTAAGTATAAAACCAGAATTGATACTTTATTTGCGCCGCCCTAGCTTTGTCGTGCCTTTCGGTTTGGTATAACGGTTTGCTTTCCGTTGTTCGCGCATAGGCAGTCCTAAATCTGCCCGCCTACGCCTTTAAACTTCTCAACAAACGCCGCGATTTTTTGGAAAACGCTTTGTTTCTTGGTTTTGTATTGTGGATTAAGCGGACTCATTTTCGGCAGGGTTGAATTTAACTCAGTCCCATTCTCGCTGGCGAACTCGCGCTTCAGGGAGGCACTGATATAACGCTTGGCTTCTTCGACCTTCAAGCCTTCTGAACGAATCAACTCATCTACTTCGCGGGCTTGCTCGGCTTGGGCAAATTTATAGAAGGTATCAATGATGCTGGCTTTGTCTGTCATCTCATCGAGATTGGTTTGATTAATGAAATCCACAATCAGGCTTTCTTTGGCTCGATTGCCTAGGCTGGCACGAATCAAGCGGCGCACTTCTTCGATCAATTCACCCTTACTTTTATTCTTTTTATTCTGCTCAAAAATCAGCTCAAGAATGTAATCCAGATTGATCTCTTGGGATTTCAGCAAATCCACTTCAAACACCACATCATCCCAATCGATCGCCGATTTTTCTTTTTCACCTTCCCTTTTTTCACGGCGCAACCAGTCGCGGATATCGTTGTAGGTGGAGCGGTAATCTTGAATGGTGCGATCGCTCGGAACCTTGATTGTTTGCAATGTCGTCAGGGCTTCATCACTTAAATAGTGTTCTGCTTTAAATACTTCAACCGCCGTCGTGTCACTCATATCGACCTGTTGCAAGGCTTTCAGGCTGGCAAATTCATCGTAGTTTTGCAGCACATTTTCCACGCGCAAGTATTCACCAAATAGCTTGGCAAAGTCTTTTTTGTCTTTTTCTAAAACAATCTCGTCGGGGTTGGGAAAACGCTGCTCTAATTCTGTCACCACCTCTACAAAGCCGCGCCGCGCTTCGCCAGTCACCACATCGGTAAAGCCGCCCATGTATTCCTTGTAGCTTTTTTCCAGCACCACGTTTTTGGTGTTTTTATCGCCAAACAGGGTAATGGCATCGATGGTAGCTTGTTCTAAATCGCGGAAGGTGACGATATTGCCAAAGGTTTTGGTGGCATCATAAATGCGGTTGGTGCGTGAATAGGCTTGCAGCAAACCGTGATAGCGCAGGTTTTTGTCCACAAACAGCGTGTTGAGTGTAGGCGCATCAAATCCCGTTAGGAACATCCCCACCACGATCAGCAGATCGATTTCTTTGGCTTTTACTTGCTTGGCAAGATCGCGGTAGTAGTTTTGAAAACCGTTGTTATCGACGCTGAAGTTGGTTTTAAACAGGGCGTTATAGTCAGCGATCGCCACACTTAAAAATTCTTTAGCACTGCTGTTCATGGCTGATACATCAAAGCCTTCATCCGAGATTTCTCCCACTGCATCCTGTTCTTCGTTGGCTGTAAAGGAGTAGATCGTTGCGATTTTTAGGGGTTTTTGTACCCCCCTCAGTCCCCCCTTAGCAGGGGGGATGCTTACTGAGTCTGGTTCTCCCCCTTTGAAAGGGGGAGTTAGAGGGGGTTCTTGAGATTGCAACTGCTTAAATGTTTCGTAATATAGCTTGGCAGCGTCCACACTGCTCACTGCAAACAGGGCATTAAAGCCCTTACTGGCTTGATAAGCGCCCCCTTGCAAGCGGTGAGTTTTCTGGCGGAAGTTATTCAAGATGTATTGGGAAATCTCGCGAATGCGATTGGGGTGTAATAAGGCTTGTTTGTTTTCGGCGGCGTTTAGCTTCTGCTCGTCTTGCTCGGTTTCAATGGCTTTGAATTTTGGGCGCACATCGTTGTAGTCCACCTTGAACTTCAACACTTTTTCATCACGGATCGCGTCGGTGATCACATAGGAATGTAGCTCACGACCAAACACGCTGGCGGTGGTGTCTGCGCCCAAGGCGTTTTGCGGAAAAATGGGCGTGCCAGTGAATCCAAACTGATAAAACTTCTTGAATTTTTTCCGTAGGTTCTTCTGCGCCTCACCAAACTGGCTGCGGTGGCATTCATCAAAAATAAATACGACCTGCTTGTTGTAGATGGCTAGGTCGCTTTCGGTTTTCATCAGGTTATTCAGTTTCTGGATCGTGGTGACGATGATTTTGTTGTCGTCTTTATCCAGATTACGCTTCAGCCCCGCCGTGCTGTCAGAGCCATTGACGCTATCGGGCGAAAAGCGTTGATATTCTTTCATGGTTTGGAAGTCGAGGTCTTTGCGATCGACCACAAAAAACACTTTGTCGATAAAATCTAGCTCGGTCGCCAGTCGTGCCGCCTTAAAGCTGGTTAGGGTTTTGCCTGAGCCTGTGGTGTGCCAGATGTAGCCGCCGCTCTCAATTTTGCTCCATTGTTTGGCTTGGTAGGCGCTGTTGATTTTCCATAAAATGCGCTCGGTGGCGGCAATCTGGTAGGGGCGCATCACCAGTAAAGTATCATTCACATCAAATACTGAATACTGCAATAAGACACTGAGCAGAGTATTTTTCTGAAAAAATGTGGTGGTAAAGTCTTTCAGATCTTTGATCAGGTTGTTATCGGCTTTCGCCCAGTTCATGGTGAAGTCAAAGCTATTTTTATTGCGCTGGGTGGTGTTGGCAAAGTAGCGGGTATTGGTTCCGTTGGAAATGACAAATAGTTGCAAATATTTATATAGGGAATGTTCGGCGTTAAAGCTTTCTTTGCTGTAGCGATGGACTTGGTTAAATGCTTCCCGAATTGCCACGCCGCGCTTTTTTAGTTCTATTTGTACGAGGGGTAAGCCGTTTACCAAGATGGTCACATCGTAGCGATTGGCTTGTTTACCCTTTTGTTCAAATTGCTTGATCACTTGGACTTTATTACAGGCAAGGTTCTTTTTATCTAACAGATAGATGTTTTGAATGCGACCATCATCAAATACAAAATCATGGATATAGTCGTCATGGATTTTGCGGGTTTTATCGGTGATGCTGTCGCTAGGTTTATCTAAAAAGGTTTCTACAAAGCGCTGCCATTCGCGATCGCTAAACTGCACATGATTGAGGGTCTGTAACTGCTCGCGCACGTTGGCTAGCATGGCTTGCGGGTTGGTGACGCTGGACAGGTATTGATAGCCTTGATTAACTAAATCCTGAATAAACTCGCCTTCCAAATCGTATTCGCTTTGGTAGCTTTCGCTAACTTTCGATTGCTTACTGTATTGATCCAGAATGATGAAGTTATTGGATTCGGCGATCGCGTTGTAGTTGGTCATTGTTTTTTGTCCTCTAAAAACTTTTACCTAATCCCCCCTTAGAAAGGGAGGAGACTCAGATTCTTCTCCCTTTTTAAGGGGAATCAAACCCCTCCCTAGCCCTCCCCTTCGCAAGGGGAGGGAACAAGATTTCATGTCCTCCCCCTTTTTAAGGGGGAGTTAGAGGGGGTAATACGGTGTTAAGGTATTCCGTCAGATGCTGATGAATGCCCTCGATATTGTGCATCACTTCATCATTGGTGAACCGTAAGGTGATGATGCCTAATGAAGCCATAAAATCATGCCGTATTGCGTCATAGGTTTGTGCATCGGCTGAGCTATGACTGTCACCATCAACCTCGATGACTAGCTTTAATTCAGGGCAATAAAAATCAGTAATGTAATGCCCGATGCCGTGCTGTCTGCGGAATTTTACGCCCATTTGTTTGCCACGCAAGATTTGCCATAGCTTTTCTTCGGGTTCGGTCATGTTGCCGCGCAGTGCTTGGCGGCGTGGTTTGTATTCGGCTTTATTAAAAATATGGTTCATTCTGCTGTGTCCTTAGAGAGAATCTTACCCCACCCTAGCCCTCCCCTTCTCAGGGGAGGGAACAAGATTTCATGTCCTCCCCCTGCTAAGGGGGAGTTAGAGGGGGTGGAAAGCTTAACAACAAGTCGCGGTAATATTCGTATTGCTTTTGGCGCAAGGCAATTTCACGAGGCAAGCCTTGGCTGATGGAGGTGGTGAGGGTGTCGAATTTGTCGAGAATAGCAATGATGCGGGCTTGTTCGGTAACCGATTTTTTAGGATCGTTTGGGTATGGGATTGGTATTCTGATTTTTTCAATTCCATTAATCAATAACCGCTTAACCTTTCCACTGGATACATATTTTGTCTTCTCATTGATAAATGCAGTTGTTTGCATCACATACGACACAAATTTTGGATTAATTGAATGACGAAAAGCCCAACTATCATCATGAATAGCTACTTTTTCACTTCCTATCCATGCAACAGCTTTACCAACATCTTCAACAGTTTCACCTACACCTGCCATTACAACATCGTTGGGCATTGCATAGCGTAATGATGCTGCCATTTCAGCGCGAACCTGCGATAGCGTATGAGAGGCTGAAACTCCATAGTGTGTGTAAATTTCGCCATAGTGAATAGCTTGTATGCCGTCATCTACATAATCCGCTTTGGTGAAACGTTTGCCGCGAATAAACTCGCCAATCTCTCCCAACGGCTTCCACTCCACTTCACTTTTTTCAAAAGTCAACAGCCGATCGCGGTAGTAGTTATATTGTTTTTTGCGATCGCTAAGTTCGGCAGTCAGTTCGGCGGTCAACTCGGCAGTCAGCGCTGTAAAAGTGTCCAAAATCCGCACGATTTCAGCTTGAATGGCAAGAGAGCGATCGGGGTTGTCTGGGCATGGGATAGGGATTTGAATTTTTGCCATATCAGTAGCTGAAACATCAATTACCTTTATCCCTTTGGCATATTTTCTTTTCTCCTTTGTAAACACAACTGTTTGAGTGAAATAGACAAAATATTTTCCTAGAATATTTTTACGTGGTTTAAATATCGTTGCGTGACCACCAGTAACAGCTTGTTGATCACCGAGATAAACCAAAGCTTTTCCGACATCCTCAAGGTTTTCACTCGTATTTGTAATCACAACATCACCCTTATCAACTTTTCTTAGCTTTTTAGCTGTCTCAGGTGAAACAAATGATTTAGTTGATGTCGTTGATAACCCGTAGTAAGTATAAATCTGACCATAATGAATAGCTGGTACTCCAGATTCGGTAAAATCTGCTTTCGGCAAGCCATTCCCACGAACTAACTCGCCTATCTCCCCCAAAGGTTTCCACTCCACCGCCACCCCATCCAACAACCTTTCCAGAAAATTCATACCACTCATACATCACCTTCCGTTGCATTATCTTCTACATTCGCTACGCAGTGCGTAGCGAATTCATCAAAATTGGGAAAAGTCAAATAAATTTGCATTGATCAATTTTCCAAAACATCGGGATTTTTAAGAGATTTTTTCTCATCTGAGGCAAGACGGCGTTCGACTTTTTTGACATCTTCAGCAGGGGGCAAAGATTCGGGACGAATGCCTCGTTCTAGTAACGTCTTGCGAACCGCTTGGTTATTCGTGATATGTTCGCTAGAAATTTCTGGCTCTGTCTTCATTTGATTTTGCTGTGCGTTAAAGATCGTAATTTCGGCAGCAAAATCTTTAGCTTTTAAAATAATCGTTGGTGCAAAGTCCGCAAGAGATTTGCTATCGGGTACTTTCCATTGGGCTTTCATGGCTTGGGTGGATTTACCAAATAGAGCCGTGTCACCTTTGCTGCGAATTGAGGCAAAATTGCGATCGCTACCCGTTTGTTCGTAAATGACTCTCGAAAATTCTTTTTCGGTTTCTGATAGTTTCTTTCTCGCAGAAACCCGCTCAACTTCTAGCAGTCGTTGCTCAATGAGTTCGGCTTTTCTAGTTTGAACTGCAAAATAGGTCTGGGCAAAGGCAATTTCTTGTTTGCGCGGATCGCCATTTTGAGCAATCAGGTAACAGGCATAGCGGGTGAGCATAATGTCATCAACCTCTCTTTGGCTGCCAGAGCCAAGATCAACCATTTTCCCGACGTTAGCAAAATGGTCAGCAACGTCATGATCTGAAATTTCGCAAGCAGTTTTTGCTTTAGAAACAACGTTTAGAAAGTTATCCCATTTTGTATAGCCTAAAAGGTGTTGAAGGTCACGGGCAAGCCAATATTCAATGCCGTTATCGGTTTGTTGGGCATGGGCTTCAAAGTTTTCAGTTAGGGAGTTGATTATGTCTTTTTGCATGATCTTAAATTTAAGTTGTATTTTTTAACCTTCAATCCTATTAAAGCAATAGGCTGTTTTGGTTTGCTCATAATAGGATATTTTTGTGGATACTCGATTTACGGATCAATTCTTGGGTTGACAACCCAAGAATTTGCTTAAAGGAACTATGCACTTGGCTGTAGATTTTGAGACTGCGCGAAGAACGCCGAATGTCTTCAATATTCGGCAATTGTGCAACAGGTTGTTGCACAATCTCTTCAATACTGGGTAATTGTCCAGCAGCCTGTTGGACAATTGCTTCAATGCTTGTTGGCAATTGTGCAAGCACCTCTTGCACAAAATAACCCTCTGGAATCTGTGTCAGTGAGATGGGTTTACTATTCATCGTTACAGATCCTCCGTTTTAAATTCGCTATAACCTTCGTAGTAATAACTCACATCAATACCCCTCATAAACAAAGCGCGATCGCCAATTTGATCAGTCAGCACATTTTTCAGCAAGACCTTAATTTCCACATCCTTCACCACACTGCGCTGCATCGCCGAAAGATAATCATCCTTATCAACCCCATTCCAATCTACAACCTGTTTGATTTCCTTTTTGAGCATCAAATCTAGCCAAATGCGGGTAGCCCGTCCATTGCCCTCACGGAAAGGGTGAGCCACATTCATCTCCACATATTTTTCAATAATCTGATCAAAATTCCCTTGTGGCATTGTGTCGATATATTCCAGAGATGCTTTCAGATACATCACTGGCGCAAAACGGAAATTGCCCTTAGAGATATTCACCTCGCGGACTTTACCAGCACCCCCTCTAACTCCCCCTTGCAAAGGGGGAGGACTTGAATTCCCCCCCTGCGAAGGGGGGATTAAGGGGGGTAAAAACAAATAGGCATGAATGAAAGCAAGCCCTTTGAACGTGCCAACTTCCACCTTGTCAATATCGCCAGAGTCAAAAAGCTGCTTTGCCTTTTGTTTGCCGATTTTTTCCTCAGCCTTAGCCAGATCCACCTGATTGGTGATGTTTAATTTATTTTCCATCGTCATGATGCTTCTCCCTCAATCTCCGCCACGATCGCATCAATCTCAGCACGCAAGCGATCGATCTTGGCAACAGTGGTTTTTAATTCCGCATTGAGCGCAGTGATATCCGTGATTTCGCGGGTATCCTCGGCTTCCACATAGCTGCTAACCGACAGATTGTAATCATTAGCAGCAATCTCTTCAAAAAGCACCGATCGCGCAAAATGAGCAATATTTTCCTTGCGATCGAACACACCCATAATTTCGGCAATGTGGTCATCGGTCAGAGTGTTAGTGTTGGTTTCTTTTTTAAACAGTCCACTGGCATCAATAAACTGAATAGCATTGTCGAGCTTGCGTTTCGATAGCACCAAAATTGTCACCGCGATCGTCGTGCCAAAGAACAGATTAGGCGCGAGGGCAATCACTGTTTCCACATAGTTGTTATCCACCAGATACTTTCTGATTTTGGCTTCCGCACCGCCACGATAAAAAATACCGGGGAAGCACACGATCGCCGCCCGACCCTTACTCGATAAATAGCTCAAGCAATGTAACACAAACGCAAAATCAGCCTTAGATTTAGGCGCAAGTACACCTGCTGGTGCAAAGCGATCGTCATTGATCAGCGTCGGGTCATCACTACCAATCCAGTTCACCGAATAGGGCGGATTGGAAACGATCGCATCAAAGGGCTTATCATCAGCAAAATGTGGGTCGGTTAGAGTGTTGCCCAACTGCATATTGAACTTGTCGTAATTGATGTTATGCAAAAACATATTCATCCGCGCCAAGTTATAGGTCGTGTGGTTAATCTCCTGCCCGTAAAAACCATCTTCAATGATGTGAGCATCAAAGTGCTTTTTGGCTTGCAAGAGCAGGGAACCAGAACCACAGGCGGGGTCATAAATTTTATTAACACTGGTTTGCTGGTGCATGGCAAGCTGGGCAATCAACCGAGAGACATGCTGCGGCGTAAAAAACTCACCCCCCGATTTACCCGCATTGGCGGCATAGTTGGAAATCAAAAACTCATAGGCATCGCCAAACAGATCGATATGGCTGCCTTCAAAATCACCAAAATCCAGCCCAGACACCCCTTTTAGTACCGCCGCCAAGCGTAGGTTTTTATCTTTAACCGTATTGCCGAGGCGGTTACTGGTGGTGTCAAAATCGGCAAACAGCCCCTTGATGTCCCTCTCCGATGGGTAGCCATTAGCAGAACTTTCGATCGCCCCAAAAATCGCCGCTAGGTCAGTATTTAGGCTTTCGTTATTGTTGGCACTCGCAGCAATATTGGCAAACAACTGGCTAGGATAAACAAAATAGCCTCGCTCATATGGGGAAGTAGGTGAAATGGCAAAATAGGAGGAAGTCATTTTCATAAATCGATAGAGATGCCATGATCAAATTTCCCCTGACCGAATTGTTAGATGAACAAGCGTGCTATGAATGGTTATTAAAGATCCAGCATCCAAAGGGTTTGCATTGTCCAAGTGGACACGCAATACCAGCAGGACAAGCGCCACACGATCGCCAACGTACACCAATCGTCAAATATAAGTGTCGGGAATGTGGGAAAGTGTTTCACATTTTTACAGGAACAGACTTATCAGGAAGCCATTACACCTGTGGTCAGATCGTGCTGATATTGCGTGGATTCTTACAAGGACAAACGACCCAACACATAGCCGAGGAACTAGGACTCGACTATGGGACATTATTGTCTTGGCGGCATCGCATCCAACGTCGAGGATTTGCCCATTTGATTAATGGTAATCTGCCCGATGCTGAAGCCGAGATGGACGAGATGTTTCAGAATGCAGGAGAAAAGGGAGCAAAAAAAAAGATCCAATAGCAGACCCACCAAGACAACGCGGGAATCAACGCAAAGGCAAGGGAACCATGGCAAATGACCGTCCACCCATTGTCGGTACTGTTGGGCGCAACAGTGGTCAGATCCGCATGAAGGTCTGTGACAATACTCAACAAATCACGATTCAACCGCAGGTAGAGGTAACGACCTTACCGACCACGACAGTCTATACCGATGAATCCGATGCTTATAATCGCATACCTGCTTCTGGTCGTGAGCGTCAAACCGTTTGTCACTCTCAGCGCGAGTATGCCCGCGATGAAGATCAAGATGGTTTTTGTGAGGTTCATTGCAATACTATGGAGGGCATTTGGGTTGGTTTACGCAATTTTCTGCGTCCCTTTCGAGGTATTCACAAGAAGTATTTGTATCTGTATGTAGCCATGTTCGAGTGGGCTTACAATCTACGTTGGATTGATTTTGACTTCCTGCGTCGTCTTCTTTTTCCTCCTTCCACCTATTTACCTACATGAGCGAATAGCCTTTGGTTTTAATCGCATCGTCTTTAAAGTCGTCGGGAA
Source organism: Pseudanabaena sp. Salubria-1 (assembly GCA_023336205.1). Taxonomy (GTDB): domain Bacteria; phylum Cyanobacteriota; class Cyanobacteriia; order Pseudanabaenales; family Pseudanabaenaceae; genus Pseudanabaena. The sequence continues at coordinate 39,256 of JALQCR010000004.1, read as the reverse complement.
TATCACTATCGGGCAGTTCGGCGTAGTGGATGCTTTCATCATCAGCCTCGACGTAGCTCGTAAAGTTTTCACTAATAAAGCGATAAAACAGCGTACCGAGTACATATTGCTTGAAATCCCAGCCATCGACTGAGCCGCGCACATCATTGGCGATTTGCCAGATTTGGCGTTGCAGGGCGGCGCGTTGTTGGGTACTCGTCATTGTGAAAATTCTGGTTTAATAGGTTTTGAATAATAGTCAGTGTGGCATGGGTTGTGTATTCTAACGATTACAGGCATTGTAATCTAGCCCTTCGAGATGTTGGTACACTCAAGGCGCATCATATCAGAGAGTGCATAACTTATAATTCATACGCAAATGCTGTATAAGCACCCAAATTCTTATATGTTGACAGATAGTTTGGGTTTGGGCACGAGGTATTTCCAGAACCGAGAGTAGATCGCTGGAAGTACGAGCAAAGTAAGAGCAGTGGAAGTGAATAAACCACCCAAAACCACTATGGATAGGGGTTGCAGTAATTCCTTACCCGCACCACCTGCCACAACTAGGGGCGCTAATCCTAGTGCGGAAGTGAACGCAGTCATCAGGATTGCGTTGAGTCGTTCCATTGATCCTTGGATCAACAGATCTCTCAAAGGCATTCCTGATGCAAATTTGGTGTTGTAGTTGTCTACTAGCAATAGCCCGTTGCGGGTTGCGACCCCAAATAGAGTCACAAATCCCACCAGTGAGGCGATCGACAAAACGCCGCCCGTCAGTGCCACAGCAATTACACCGCCCACCATTGCTAGCGGCAGATTAATCATAATCATCACAGTGGAGGCAACTGATTTGACTGAGAGATACATGATCACCGTAATCACTACGAAGGCGATCGCGCTAAATAGCACAATATTTTGCGAGGCTCTTCCTTCAGCTTCAAATTGTCCCGCATATTGGATGTAGTAACCCGCAGGAATCTGCACCTGTTGCTTAACCTTTGCCTGAATGTCATTCACGACCGATCGCAAATCTCGCCCCTGTGCATTTGCCGCCACGACGATTAATCGCGATACATTTTCACGGTTAATCGTATTTGCGCCTTTGCCATCGATAACTTTGGCAACTTGCGCCAATGGAACTTTATTGCCTGTGGGAGTATCCATCATCAGATTCCCGATCGCATCCAAGCTTTGGCGAGATTCTGGTTTCAGCCAGACTACAAGATCAAAGGTTTGTTGCTGTTCCAAAACTTGAGAAACTACTTTTCCATTTAAAGCTGTTTCAACTGTTTCCGAAAGCCTGCCAATGGTTAAACCATATCTTGCCGCCGCTATGCGATCGAATTTAATTTGAATTTGTTCTACAGGAATCTGTGGTTCGAGTTGCAGATCGACTACGCCTTCAACCGATCTCATGACATCATTTACTTGCTGTCCCAAAGTGCGAAGTTGCTCTAGTTCCGCACCAAAAATCTTGACCGCGATCGCACTTCTGACCCCAGACAGCACTTCATCCATGCGATGCGAAATAAATCCGCCCACATTGGGAGCTGCGCCGATGACTTTAGCAAATTCTTGGCGCAATAAATCAATGCTAGCTTTGCGATCCTGCATACCCATCTCGCTCAACTCCACATCGACATGAGCCAAGTTCACCCCTGCGGCATCAGCATCACCTTCCGCCCGACCAGAACGCACTTGAATGTTCTGGAATTTAGGATTGTCTTTTAGCTTATGCTCTAGCACAGAGGCTGCGCTGTTGGTTGCTTCTAGGGAAGAGCCGGGATAGAGCAGTAATGTATTGACTAGCGATTGCTCCTGAAATTCGGGGAGAAAGATGCGTCCAAAGGATGGAACCACGATCGCAGAAATCAGTAAGCTCGCCGCCGCAATACCAATAATGATCTGCGATCGCTGCATCGCAAATTTGATGAGTGGCAGATAAAGTTTTTTGAAGAACCTCGCTACCCAAGGTTCTCGCTCAGGAAGATGTCCGTAAGGAAGCAAAATCGCGCAGAGGGCTGGCGTAACTGTAAGCGCCACAAAGCTAGAGGCTATTACTGCGGCTAAATAGCCCAATCCCATCGGGATAAAAATGCTTCCTTCCACACCAGTGAGCGCAAAGATGGGAGAGAAGACAACAATTGTAATCACGGTGGCTCCAAACACCGAATCGCGCACTTCCTGACAGCCATCAAAAACCACCTCTAAGACAGGTCTAGGATGATCGGAATGTTTATTTTCCCTCAGACATCGGTACACATTTTCGGCATCAACGATCGCATCATCCACCGCCGAACCGATCGCCACAGCCAAACCGCCTAAAGTCATTGTATTCAGACCCTGTCCTAGCCAGTTAAGGAGCAATACCCCAATTAATAAAGACAAAGGTAAAGCTGCCAAACATACCACTAAGTTCCGCCAATTCATCAAGAATGGAATCAAAATTAGGGCAACGATAATACTGCCTTCGATTAAGGATTCCTTTACATTTTCAATCGATGCTTCGATATAAGCTTCTTGACGAAATGTGGTAGCAATTTTAATGTCTGCGGGTAAACCTGCCTTCACCTCATTCATGGCAGCTTCGACGGCACGGGTGACAGTGGGCGTATCCGCTTGCGGCTGTTTATTGATAATTGCCACGACCGCTTTTTCGGTGTTCACACTGGCATCACCTCGCTTCACGGCTGCACCAATTTTGACATCAGCGATATCGCTAATCTTCACTGGCACACCATTACGAGACGTAATCACCGATTGTTTGAGAGCTTCAATATCCTCAATTCGCCCAATACCTCGAATCAATTTTTCGCGATCGGGCGTAATCAAATAACCACCCGCAGCATTCACGTTTGCTGCCGCCACCGCATCCGATACCTCTTGCAATGACACGTTAAATGCCTGCAATTTTTCAGGAGCTACTAAAACTTGATATTGCCGCACATCGCCGCCAAAGACAATCACTTGGGCAACCCCTGACACCGCCAGCAATCGATTCGTAACTTGCCAATCAACAAATCGCCGCACTTCCATCAAGTCATTACTTTTAGAAGTAAAAGCATAGGTGAGAATCGTACCAATCGGTGAACTAATGGGGGCGATTTGAGGAGTTTCCACGGATGCAGGCAATTTACTTCGAGCTGCTTGTAATCGCTCCGTTACCAATTGTCGAGCCTGAAAAATATCAGTTCCCCAGTTAAAAATCACGCGCACTACTGAGATACTAGCGGCACTAGATGAACGCACCGCACTTACTCCTGCCGTGCCATTAATGGCGCTCTCAATCGGCAATGTCACCAGTGACTCTACTTCTTCAGGAGCTAATCCTGCTGCTTCAGTTTGAATTTCGACTTGTGGTGGTGCAAAGGGAGGGAATACATCTAAGGGCATTTGGATAATGGTACGAAAAATCCAAATGGTGAGAATCATTGCCCCCAATATAACCAACCAACGACGGGCGATAGCCCATTTAATGAAGGCACTGAGCATGAAGTCAATTATCGAGAGTAAGTGTCTGTAATCTCAATCTCTCATACAACTATGAAATCAGGATGAAATCAAGATTATTGATATACAATGTTTTGAGCTTCTGGCGTGACAGGGCAACCACGGGGGGATTGCCCACCCTAACTGAAACAATTTATGTTCTGTATGGGCTGTGCTCCCATGCCAGCCCCAGACCTATGCGATGACAGGAATTTCTTCCACGTAACATACAGCGCTTAGCGCTCAAACCCAAACCAAGAAAATCCATGAAAGTGTTGCTTTGCAACACTTTCATGGATTTTCTTGTGGTTCGTTTGATCGATAATTGCTGTAAGTCTGTAAACCAGACCATAAAGTCAATTGAGTCAGGTAGTCCAAGTTAGATAAAGTCCAACAACGCCGAATTTCTAAACGCTACTTTATTCACTTTTTTTATGCGGTTGCCCTGGGTTTTGGGTAGAGCATTTCCTCTTTTCCTTGAATTGGTTATATGTTAGAACTATAGCAATGAAAAGACTGAGAGACCTAAGACTAATTGCAACGCTTGCTTACTTCTTAGAGCTAAAGGTGTATTGGTTTGTCAAGAATATGGCTCAGTTTGAACTTTACTTTTTCCCTGTGGGAACAATATTGGGACTCTATACTCTTTACTTTTTATCAAAGACTTCAGTGAAGTCTCTATATGGAATTGATAGCAATCGTTAGGTGTAAATGTTTGTACCGTTAAAGTAACAATGCGTAAGGACTGAGCAAACTATTCGCGATCGCGATAGTTCTGTAACCAAGCATCGCCTTGTGTAATTAGATCAGGAAGATCAAGATCCCATAAGCCAATGACATTACTGCCATGACCAGACGCAAATCCGTGACCATCAGGGCGGAAACAAAGACTAATTGGCGTACTGTCTGGACATGGGAAAGTTTGTAATTCTTTCCCATCAATGCTCCAAAGCTTGATCGTATTATCACTACTTCCCGAAATAATACTCCTTCCATCAGGGCTAAAACTTACCGTCCAGATGCCCGCGTCATGTCCACGAAAAGTCTGTAACAACTGACCTTCAAGGTTCCAGAGTTTGAGCGTACTATCACCACTTCCCGAAAGAATATGTTGACCATCAGGACTAAAACACACACTCCAAACTGCGCCGCGATGACCCCGCAAGGTTTGCAGTTCTGTCCCATCAATGCTCCATAGTTTGATCGTATCGTCGCCACTACCAGAAATGATTTTCTGACCGTCGGGGCTAAAGCGCACCGTCCACACCGTAGACTTATGTCCTTTCAACGTAGCTAGTTCCGTTCCATCAATGTTCCACAACTTAGCAGATTTATCGCTACTACCAGAGACAATCTTTTGTCCATCCGCACTAAAGTCTACAGTCCAGACAGCAGTACTATGCCCTGCAAAAGTCTGTAAAAGCTGATGACTGGAAGTACCTAAAGCCCAAAGGGAAATAACGCTATCACCGCTCCCAACTAAGAGATTATTCCCATCAGGACTAAAACAGACGCTGAGAATGTCGTTATCGTGGACAATGGTTTGCAACTCATTACCATGTAAATCCCAAATCTTTATTTGATCGTCAAGACTACCTGAAGCAAGCCGTAATCCATTAGGGCTAAACGCAACACTGCGAACTGCTGCACTATGTCCAGACAGAGTTTGCTGATTCCTGTCTTCAATCTGCCATAGACGCACAGTGCTATCAAGACTCGCTGAGAGCAGAGTTTTGCCATCGGGGCTGAAACTGACGGAACGGATTGGATCGGTATGTCCTTTAAAGACTCGCAGCTTATCACCATGCAGATTCCAGATCTTAATGTTTCGATCAGCGCTACCTGATGCTAAGAGAGTTCCATCATGACTGAAGTTAACACTGCGGATGGCACTAGAATGCGCTTCAATCGAAAACACCTCTGCGATCGCGATCGGGTTTTCGCTATGCTCGCGATCAATCTGAACGTGCCATAACTTCAAAATATTGTCACCACTGCCAGAGGCAATAAATTCGCCATTTGGACTAATACTGATACAGCGAATATCGGCAGAGTGCCCTTTCAGAGTTTGCAGTAATGTACCATCCAGACTCCAAATCATGATGTTTTTGTCAGCACCACCCGAAATAATCCATTCACCATTAGGACTAAATATTGCTGCACGAACATCGCCACGGTGTCCGCTGAGGGTGAGTATTTCAGTACCATCACGATGCCAAAGTTTAATCGTCTGATCGCCACTGCCCGATACAATCATCTCTCCATTGGGACTAAACTGAGCACTCCAAACTGCGGAGGTATGTCCTGTCAAAGTATTAAGGCGATCGCCTTGCAGATTCCACAATGCGATTGTTTTGTCGCTACTACTAGACAGAATTGTCTGACCATCAGGACTAAAGGAAGCACTCCGAATCGCAGCCGTATGTCCAGTAATTTTGGTGATTTCTTGCCCGTCGATCTGCCAAAGTGTGATCACCTTGTCCAATCCCCCTGTGACGATTTGGGAACCGTCGGGACTAAATTCAGCGCTCCATACTCCTTCTAGATGGGCTTGGATACGATTCTTTTCTTTAATCTCATAGATGGCACGATAGATTGTACTAGCAAGCTGCAAGCGATTTTCGCTCGCAATTGCTTCGATATCTGGCAGCCACTGTTTCGCGATATCCATGGATTTAGCTAGTTCATCAAGATCGACTAGATCGTTAGTAAGCAGACTGTTTAAGCTCAAACTATCAGCGATTGCTTGCGAATTTTTGAATGAACTTTCTAATTGACGGACGGTTTGACGTAATTCTCCTTGAGTTTTTTCCAGCTCTTTTTGGAGCTTTTGGATTTCTGGAGCCTGTGATTTGCGAATGACCACGGCTAGATAATCATGTACTAATTGACAGCGATTGGTGGCGTTCTCAGGTATCAATACTACTAATCCTGAACCAATTAAAATTTGAAGAACAAGTTCTATTTGGCTGATTTCGATATCTCCATCATTCTCTATATCGAGTTTCAAACTGAGTTCAGTGTCAAATCCTGCATCTAATTTACTTTGTTTGCGCACTTCATTATCCAGATGATTCAGTCCACGTTCTAAATCCTCATAGGTTTTAAGTGGTCTAGTGCCCTTTTCATCGGTGAGTAAATATAAGATCAATTTGGTTAGCCGATAGTTCTCTTTACCACAATCAAAAACTACGTTGTCTAGATATCTCTGAACGAGAGTTTCTTTCGGATTATCTCCTAGTTTGTGATATTGCTGAATCGTACTAATTCGATCGCGTTGCAATTGTGCTCCGACGATTTGCAGTTCAATCGGACGAATTTCATCTTGTTCATTCTTTAAGTCCTCCACTAAAATATCAATTAGTTGAGATTCTAGATAAAACTGCGCTCTTTCGGTAAGGGTTTCAATCGTCGAGTGGGCGGCTTCGGGAGAAAAATTACCTAAGGGATAAAGAACATTTTTGCTGAGAATGTCATTATCGATCGCACTCATACCTTTAACGCGATTGCACTCTAAGAGGCAGTGAATATAGTCTTCACGGAGCGACAGCACAACTTTAATCGATGACAAATATTGGAAATCACTAAGTAAGCTGCCGATAAATTCAAAGAATCTGAGGCGATCGCTAGTGCTGTGTTGATGAACAAAGAAAAATTCTTCAAATTGGTCAAAGATTAAGACAGTACGTAGGTTGTGGGCTTCATTCCAGCGTAATTGTTCGATTAAGCGATTGCATAATTGTTCTCTGTTTAAATCTTCGCTACTAGTTTCGTTGCTAGTAGAGGCAAGCAGAGGAGCTGAAGTTAAGTGAAATGAATGCAAAGTTTCTGTTAACAGATTAATTAGTTCTTGTTCCCAACTTGTATAGACTCGCATCGAAATGGGTATGACATCGCGCCCCCCAAATGAAGCCTGTTGCAATGCTGGCATCAATCCCGCATTCACGAAAGAGCTCTTGCCTACGCCTGAGTTGCCATGTAGCACAATCATTTTATAACGCGGCTCACTAATGCGACTAGTGAGTTCGTCAAGATCTTGCTTACGCCCTGACGCATAGATCTCTGGTGAAATGATGAATTTATTGTTTTTGTCTACAAAACTGGAATGCTCTTCCAGACAAGATTGCAATTGACCAGCACCAATAAAGGCGCGGTAACCGTAACGCTGCTCGATTGCTAAACTTTCTTGTTTTGTTTGAAATGCTTCTAGATATTGACCCTGACTAAAATACAAATTGCGTAATTCACTCAAAATCCGAATATACATACGCGGATGTCCGCAATGATCTCTGCTTTTAGCATCGATAAGATTGGTCAAGGCAAGTTCGAGATCGCCAAGTTGGATTTGAGCCTCGGCAAGATAGCACAAATATAAGCCGTATAACCAATGTAAGGTTTTGGGTGCATCTTCTAAAAGTGCGATCGCTTGTTCAGCGTAGCCCTTTGCTATTTCCCATTCTTTTTGTTCGAGAGCAGCTTCCGCTAAAAATCCATAATCAGCCGCCAGATTGCTGACATCGCCACGGGTTTGATGAATCTGGATTGCTTTTTGAGATATGGAAGTTAGTTCTGTCCATGCTTTCAAATGATGTAAAGTCCGTTGCAACTGTAAATAGCACTGAGACATCAAATCGAGGCGATTGACAAATTTAAAGCATTTCAAACTCTTGGCAAATAATTTTTCTACTGCTTGCCAGTTTTCTTCGTGAGAATGTTTTTCGAGTTTAGTTAGGTGATAGCGCCGTCGTCCAATTTGATAAAGAAGTAAACCTTGCCGTTCAATGTTTTGGACAGATTCCCAATACTTATAGCTAGCTTTTAGGTAGGACAACGATTGAAGGCAATCTCTAGTATTCATGCCCCGAATGAAGTCTAAACCTGCTTGTAGTTGGGGCGAGATCTGTTCTCCTTGATTGCGAAGATCCCGCTGAGCAGCATCCAGTTCTGTCAAATAAATACCACCTAGATGGGAAATCCGACCAAGGCTATGACTGGGATCGATGAGATTAGCACTTAGATCTAAATGGAATAGAGCTTCAGTTCCCGATGTTATCGATGAAATCAAGTCCTCACTAGCGATCTCAAATTCAATCGTGGTTGTCCAACTCTCAAAGTCAGGAGCAACTCTGATCATCCGTTTTAGCAAGTCATCATTGATCCACAAAACAATTGGATACAGACAGTTTTTACGAAATTCCTCACGAATCTGATTTAGCCCCTTTATCAAAACATCAGGATCTTCGGCTGCTTCTAGCCCCGTTACCATCACCGCAGGTAAGTTGCCTTCTCGCGTGGCAGGGGTCGATGAATGAATTGCATAGTAAATCGATTTAGTTGTTGGCTCTAGGCGGACTTGACGCATTGATGTTGGTAATATTTCAGATAATCTGGCGATCGCGCGATCGCGAAGATTGGCATAGTTACAACGCGCTAACAGTAGGGTAAAAGTCCCATCATAAATATCCAGCAGCAAAGACAATTCTTGAAGTGCGTCTTCAATCTTAGGAGAGATGTTAAAGGATTTGACTAATTCGTTTTTATAAATATCAAGTTCTGATGTCAAGAGCTGGAGAGCCTGTTCTGCTTCAAGCGACATATTAACCGCAGTTACGTCTTCTTCTCGTAATTGGTTGGAGTAGGGAACCTGTGACATAAATGTTTTGTCCTCTGCGATCGCGGATAGTTGGGCGGGCATTACCCACCTTAAATTTGCTTATTTACTTAGAAACTATTTAAGAATTACTTCTTGCGTTCAAAAGCCCTAAGAGATCCCCCTCAATCCCCCTTAAAAAGGGGGAAGAATTTAAATTTTCTCCCCTTTTAAGGCTAACGTGTACACACAACTAAAGAAATTTTTATATCTCATTAATTACCCCACCCTAGCCCTCCCCTTGCAAAGGGGAGGGAACAAGATTGCAAGGGGGTATTTAGACTTGTGTGTACTAGGTAGCTTTTTAAGTGGGCTTGGAAGGATCTAAACAATTCTTAAATGGTTTCTTATTTGCTAAAAGGTGGGCTTTGCCCACCCTACTTGCTATGCTTTGTCGAATTCTTGGGCGGTGGCAAGTACAGGATTTACTTCAAACCAAGAACCATCTTCATCTTGATACTCATATACATACATGCTTCTAATCAAGGTTTGGTAGCCCGTATCTCCCACCACCTTCTTGGTGCTATTAACTTGACGTAATAGTCTCCATTCATCATCATCTATGGAAAGAACCAACTCGTTGCGACGCTTACGAATCGTATCTTCGAGAACTTCAAGAGTGACAGGTAACCCGCGTTGTTTGCGAAGAGCATCATTGAGCAATCGCATAATGTTTCGTACATGTCCACCACTCGCAAAGCAAAGGCGATCCAGCGTCTCCATACTATCAAAGACTTCTTTAATAGCATTCAATCGCTCAATTGGCGTACTATCTGGCAATACTCGCGATAGAATCATTTGACGCAGCAGGGCAATACCTTCTTCGTGGGTGCTGCCATCACGACGCACCACAGGAACCATCGGCAGCACAATCGGATCAGTCATAAATCTGGCGGTTAGCGTACCGTAATCCCTTGAGAATCTCAATGCAAGGGGCATCGTGTACACCACATGACATTGCAATTTACGAAGTTGCTCAGCGCGATCGACAAATAAATATTCGGTTTGAGGTCTTCCCCAAGGTTTAGGCGAGTCATCGACGCGATCGAGGTTATCAACAATGACCACAACGCCTTCTTTTCCTAGCTTTTTAAGATCTGCGATCGCAGGTAAGAGGATTTCATTATTAATTAAATCTAACAAACCATTAGTTTTTGGTTCCATGTAGCCACGCAGTTTACTGCGCATATCGGGGCTATCCTTGGTTTTTGCTGACAGTTTGCCAATGCCTAAAGATAGAGAAAACTCGCCACTGGTACTAGCCTCAATCTTTCCTACTCCTGGGACATCGGCTTCAGCTGAGAGTTCAATCTCCGTATTCAAAAGCTTAACCGCGCCGTTCAGCATCGCTCGGAACCCTTTAGCTTCGGTCTTAACTTTGATGGCTTCTAGGCTTTCAACTACACGCCTTGCGATCGCTAGCAAGATATCACTCAGATCGACATCGCCCATTTCCATGTCTTGGCTAGACTCAAAGTAAACAACATGAAAACCTTCGCTTTCCAGTTGTTGTTTGAGCTGTAATATTTCTGTAGATTTGCCACAACCGATGTGCCCTGTAAATAGCTGACAAGTTGGCTGTCCATCAGAAAAAAGTGAAATATTATCTTTTAAGTCTTCAACGACCTTACCGCCGCGCACGGTCGAAAAGTCAATATAGTATTTTTTATCTTCGGCACTATCCGCCAGCAAAGTTTTACTCGGATCAGTTGCTTTAAAAAATCTTTTGTAATCTACAGCCATAAGTCGTGTAATCCCTCTTTATAAAAATATTATAATTAAAGACTGCAAATTAAACAAACCCTAAATGTTAGGCTCAGCAATTGTCATTATAATTCTCATTATGAAAACAATTTTGGTGTTTCCAGCGACTTTGGCACTGGAAACACCAAAATTGTTTTTTTGAAAGCCCACCGTAGGTGGGCTTTCAAAAAAACAATTTTTTATAATGAGAATTGCTGTATTAGGCTAGATAGCAAGTCTTATTTAAAAATTAGATTCATAATGGGAGTAGTTGAGTAAAGCAACTTTATACCAACAAAATACTTCTAACATTCTGTGAGTTTGATTTTGCATAATTTGCTCCACTCAAACTAAATGATTGATCGCGACTGAGGACAGTTTTGTGAAACAAGGATTAATTAAATTTTTGGCAGTAAGCCTAATATTGTGCGGAGGTATAAGCACGATCGCTACTTTTCCTTTGATCGCGCCGCCACCTGTAAAAGCTCAAGATGAAGATACAAATATTCGTGTCTACAAAAAAGCTAGCCCCGCAGTCGTATCAATCCAGTCTCGCAGTGGTAATGGCAGTGGCTCAATTATTGATCCCAAAGGCTTAGTTTTAACTAATGCCCATGTAGTACGTGGATCGACCAATGTAAATGTGATCCTGAGCGATAAGCGCCAATTTCGTGGGGTAGTCATGGCAAGCAGTCGCAATCCTGATCTTGCTTTGATCAGACTAGATGGCGTAACTACAAACCTTCCGATAATTCAAATAGCATCTTCAAGCGGAATTCAAGTGGGGCAAAGAGCTTTTGCAATCGGTAATCCATTCGGGCGGTTTGCAGGAACCTTGACCACAGGGATCATTAGTCGCATTGATAGCGATCGCAAATTATTACAAACCGATGCAGCTCTAAACCCTGGGAATTCTGGGGGACCATTGCTGAATAGTCGTGCCGAACTGGTGGGTGTAAATACTGCCATTTTTACTACTAATTCCGCTAATAGTGGGATCGGGTTAGCGATCGAAGCTGACACTGTTAAGCAATTTATAGCCTCGGCTCGACAAGGGGCGATCACCAATAATACTCCTACAGTTACCAGAAGCTCCAATGTTCTTAATCTTGATGGCAATGCGATCGCATCAGTCTTAACTGCTTCAGACAATACTCTGCCCGATGGTAGCTATTACAAAGCCTATCAATTTCAAGGTGAAGCTGGACAATCAGTGGTGATTGAGATGCGTGGCAATGGCATTGATCCCTATTTGGTTTTATTTGACTCAACAGGACGCAAAATCGCTGAGGATGATGATGGCGGTGGCGGTAAAAATGCTCGAATTGCGATTACTTTGCCTAATACAGGTAAATATACGCTCTATGCAAACTCCTATGAAGTAGGGCAAGCAGGCTCTTTCACGATCGCGGGTAAGATCACAGGTCGGATGAGTAACAACTTCACTTCTCAATCACCAATTGAATCAACCGATGATCGCCGCATCATTTTGCAGAAAAATGGAATCCTAGGAACTCAGAGTAGAGTCTTTGCGAGAGATGGTAGTCTCTTTGACGCTTTTAGTTTTAATGGTCAAGCAGGTCAAGTAGTTCAAATTGAACTTGTCAGTTCTGATTTTCATCCATATTTAGTTTTATTTGCACCAGATAGCAGACTGTTGCGAGAAAACAATGGGTTGCCAAGCCGTAAGAATGCATCAATGACACTCGAATTACCTTTTACAGGGACTTATCGCACGATCGTTAATGCTTTTGATCCTAATGGCAAGGGAGCATACAAACTTATCGTCAAACGAGTTAGATAAAAAATGAGAGGCGGCGCAAAGCGCCGCCGCTCATTTTTTGGATTTTATTTTGATACTTGCTTGCGAACCACCAATTTGGCTAAGTTTTGACATTCATTATAAAGGCGCAAAATCGTAACCAGTTAGTGAGTTTGCAGGGTGAACTTTAAGCAGAATCATTTGGTTTTCATCATCACGCTCACCTGACGGCTTAAACTTCAAAGTTCCTGTTACACCTTCAATCAAAAAGTCTTGTTTGGATATGAACTGCTGTAAACCATCTCTAGTAAAATTAGGATTTTGTTTCAAGCCTGCGATAATTACCTGCATAGAATCATAAGAAGTGGCTGTGCGCCAACTTACAGGACCATTCCAAAGCTTTTCAGCATTTTTACCAAAAAGATTGCGAGGATTGAAATCGGGATGCCAAATCGCACTCACGACCATACCGCTAGCATCTTTCCTCACATCTAGAGTTTTTTGCGTATACATCGTAGAACTTCCCATAAGCTGAAGTTTGCCCTGATTTGCCTGTGCGATGCTGGTCGCATCCTCAATCCTATTAATATTAGGTCGCAAGAGTATACCATCGGCTCCTTCAGCAATAATCTGTTGCATAATCAGTTGGGGGGTAAAATCCTTCGAGGCAAAATCACAGGTTGTCTTAGCAACTTGCCCACCATTTTTTTGCCAAGAATCTGTGAATTCATTCTGAATCGATCTACTTGAGCGATCTGTGGAATCAGCACAGATGGCGATTTTGGTGAGATTTTTAGTCTTGGCATATTTTGCCAATGCTTTTGCTTCCGAAACAGTGCTTGATGAGACTCTCTTTATATACTTGTTATCATTCTCCACATTACCCGATGTCGGAAAAACAGCGACCAATCCTTCCTTTTGATATATTTCAGCAGCAGCATTGGCAGCTTCACTGAAATTATGTCCCATCACCGCAATTATCGTGTTGTCATTGGTAAATTCTGTCGCTACTTGAGCCGCGATGTCAGGTTTATTCTGATCATCAGCAATGACAAGCTTTATGGGAATTCCATTAATGCCACCACTATTATTTACTTCGTCTTGGGCTTGAGCAGCACCACGCAAAATTTCCTGTGCAATATTGAGGTTACTGCCAATGGGAATACTTACAGCGATTTTCAATGCTTTTGAATTACCAATTTTGGCATTATTTAAATAAATTCGAGCTTCAGGATCATTGGGATTTTGTTGGAGTGAAGATTGCAATTTAGCGATCGCCTCCTTCCAGTCACCTTTGGCATAGGCTTCCACTCCTGCTTGTTTGTCTGGAGTCAGGTTCTCGGTGATCAGGATTTTTTCTCCAGTGCTAATCGAACTAGTTGTATTCCGAGGCAATATAGAGACGCTATTGAAAGGATTAGGTTGACTTTGGTTTTGCGAAAACCACCGATATGCAAACCCAAAAAGCAGAAGAAATAATGAAATGTAAACAATTGGAGGTGGCGAAAAAGTTTTTTTTGTCATGATGAATATACTCCCTGTTTAATCTGTTTTTGTGATGTCATTGCTCTCAAGTTGCTGTAGACGGAGTGATACTTCTTCATCTAAAGTCATCTGTTCAATTTCTTCATTGATGGCAGCTTGAGGATCTTCCGATAGGGAGTTGAGCGCATTTGCTCGTAGGTTGCGATTTTCTACAGCACTCTTGGCAGCATCAAATTGACTCTTCGCAGAGCCAATGTCAAATTCACTATTGACTTTGCCGATCTCCACCAACGCTTCATTTACCTCAGCAAGATCTTTGAGATTTTGCATAGCGGATTTATAGGATTCGATCTTTTCCCTCTCGCGACTGAGTTTTGCCTTGGACAGTTTGACGGAATCTTCAGCTTGTTGGAGCATTGCTTCAAGGGTTGGCAAAATCTGCTCGATCTGAATGATTCTTGCCATTGTCTGTCTAGCGGCTAAATCATGTCCCAGTTTTTGAGCATTCAAGACTTGACGATTCAGGACTTTTATCTCTTGAAGTTTTGTGTCATATTTTTGTTTCGCCCTTTGATAGGAAGCATCTTGTGTTGCTACGGCTTCAGCCAGACGTTGGACTCCTTCTTGCATGGATTGTAATGATTCTTCGGCAACTGCCACGGCAATTTTACCGCCAGAGTCTATTGGTATTCCCCAGAGCCAGTTCCATGTGCCGACAACTGTTCTCCCTGCTTTTTCACCGATGAGCCAATACATTACTTTTTTCATGTTTTTTGCAATTGAATCTTGTCTTGAGCTATTTACCTATCGCCAAAACAATTCGAGATTTATGCAACTCGTTTACAATACTTAACAATTAATAATATTCGTAAAGTTTATGTCGATCGCTATTTAATTTGAGGAAATAGGCGATCACGTTTAGATTTAGGTGTAAAACAATAGATATTTATGAATAATCAAAGAAGTTGTAATCACTGAAAAAGATCGATTATCATGGGTTATCATTAAATTAGATCCGAATTAAGTGCTTTGATAATCATGATCGAGCTAAAAAATATCCATTCCCTGAGCGACTTCAAACGTAACGCCAAAGAATTTATCGAACGCATTAAATCCACGCGATCGCCTATGGTTCTGACTGTTAACGGTAAAGCGGAAGTCGTTGTCCAAGATGCTTATGCCTTTCAACCTATCTGCGATCGCGCTGAGCAAGCCGAAGCCGAGATTCGCGCATTGAAACTCTCAACACTACAACAGGATATTAATTTCGGAATTGCCCAACTCAAAAACGGTGACTACAGCGAGTATGATGCAGACACATTGCCAAATCTGCTAGAAAATATTAAAAATCGCGGTCAAAGTTGAAATTGTGCGTATTCTGCATCAGTCTAGAGATATTGAAAATCAGTTCTAATGCTTGAGATAGGCTTCTCTTCCTATGGCAGATCAAGCAGCAGTTTCAAATTCAAAAAGCAGCAAAGTATACAGATATAAGGAACCAGATAAAGGTAGAGCTTAAAACATAGCAAAAATGATAATCCTATCCAGTTAATGCCACCAACGATCTTAGTTTTTAGTGTTTTTTTAGATTTCCTGCAAGAGGGGATAGAGAAAATAAAAGACCCAAGAAGCGAAAGCAATGGGACAAAATTTAAAATCAGCGATGCGATGCTGTCGGCTTTCTCGATGTTTTTTATGCAGTGTCAATCATTTTTAGAGTATCAAAGACAATTGCAGAGTCGAAGTGGAAAAAATAACGTTCAAAGTATATTTGGAGTGGAGAAAATACCCTCTGACCAGCAAATACGCAATATCCTCGACCTAATTAGCGCCAAGAGTCTGAACGCTGTATTTGAGAAAGTGTATAAATTTCTGCAAATGGGAAAGCACCTGAAACGATATGAAAGATTGGATAGGAATTTACTGATTTGTTTAGATGGAACGGAGTACCATAGCTCATCGAAAATATCCTGCGAATGTTGTAGTACCCGTAATCATCGCAGTGGCAAAATAACATACTCACACACAGCAATTTTGCCCGTAATCGCTGCACCAGGTTGCGAACAGGTGATTTCTCTACCACCCGAATTCGTCACTCCGCAAGATGGACATGAGAAACAAGATTGTGAAACAGCCGCAGCGAAACGCTGGATTAGTAAACATGGGCATCTTTTTGAAGGACAGGCGATTACGTTATTAGGGGATGATCTCTATAGCCGTCAACCGATGTGTCAGAATTGTTTAGAGGCAAATATGAACTTCATTTTCACCTGCTTACCATCCAGTCATCCTAGTTTATATCAGTGGTTAGATTACATTGAAAAAAATGGTGAAGTGCAGAATTTGACGACTAAACACCGCAAGGGGAAATCTATAGAAATATATAGTTATCGATTTGTGAATCAGATACCTTTAAGAGAACAAGAACCCTCTCTGTTAGTGAACTGGTGTGAACTGACTGTTCGCAATAGTGTTGATAATTCTGAAGTCTACCGTAATGCTTTTGTGACTAATCATGCTGTTAATATTGACAATGTGGCGGTCGTAGTTGAAACGGGTAGATGTCGTTGGAAAACCGAAAATGAGAACCACAATGTGTTGAAAACCAAGGGCTACAACTTGGAACATAACTTTGGTCATGGACAAAAACATTTGTCATCGACACTTCTATCTCTTAATTTGTTAGCTTTTCTATTTCACACGATTTTACATTTAATAGATTCCAGTTATCAAGAGATTCGTCGTAAGCGTGGCACTCGTAGAGGATTCTTTCAAGATATTCTCTCTCTTACCAAGTACTTTTTATTTAAGAGTTGGCAACATTTAATCGACTTTATGCTTGATGAAGCCCCCGTCTTTGCAGATTCCTGTTAATTTTTAGACTCTTGGTTTTGTATATCTTGCTACTTTTTGAATTTGGAATTGCTGCAGATCAAGTTGGCGCATAGGTTAGACCATGAAAATAATGTATTATAATTGCGATTGCTAATGCTAGACACTGAAATATCAATATGACGAAGTTAGTTAAACTCAATTTTGTTGGCAGTTTTGAGAATGACTTTACAGTGTCAGTAGACATTAGTGATCAAAAAAAAGCGAGATTTGTAGCAAAAAGTCTTGATTATTCGTTATCTTCTGACGTTGAAATACCAAATTTATATGAGATCTGGCGATCAGCTTATGAAAAACTGGGGCCACCACCTCGAATTTCATTAGGGGAAAATAGGAGGACAAATAGATCTTCGCTTGAGGATCGTAGAAATTGCAGGATATTAGCAAAACAACTAAGCGCTCGCTTTAATAAATGGTTGGGACCTGGAACTTCTTTTGGAGTACTACGAGAGCTACTGTTCGACAAGATTAATCGTGATGATGAAGTACGTATATTTTTGGTATCTAATGATAACCTCTTGCAACGTTTACCTTGGCACTCGTGGGATTTGTTTAGTCGATATCCTAATGCGGAGTTTGCGCTAAGTGCGCCTGCATATGATTTTTTTGATAAAAAATATTTACATTCAGACAAAAATAATATACTGGCAATCTTTGGTGGCGATGAAGATATTGATATTTCAGGCGATCTACAAGCTATAAAAAGCCTACCAAATACTGATACAGATTTTTTGTCGAAACCACATCGTAAGCAACTTAACGCAAAATTATTGGAAGACAAGCGATGGGATATTCTATTTTTTACTGGTCATAGTTGCAGTCAATTGGATGAAGGAATTATATGTATTAATGATACAGACAGTCTTAATCTCGAAGAGTTAAGCGGTGCTTTAGAACATGCAGTCAGCAATGGTTTGCAGTTAGCAATTTTTAATTCCTGTGATGGGTTAGGTTTAGCTCAAACTCTGCTTAAGCTGAATATCCCTCAAGTAATTGTCATGCGAGAACCAATCGCTGATAAGGTTGCTGAAGAATTCTTGAAATATTTTCTAAGTGATTTCGCTAATGGAACTCCTTTATATTTAGCTGTTCGTAAAGCAAGAAAACAATTACAAGGAATGGAAGATGAATATCCTTGTGCGTCATGGTTGCCCATGATTTGCCAAAATCCTGCGGAAGATTCGTTAATTTGGAAAAAAGCACCAGATACGCCCATTGAAACCGTTCTGTCAAGTTTTGAAACTCCTGAAACATCAGAAACAAAACCACCAGAATCAGCAACAAAACCACCAGAACGAATATTTGGCAACAATTTTTTTGCCGAACTCAAAAAGATTTTTGCCAGTCGCATAGGGTTTCTATTTATACTTTTTATGACTGCTATTGTATTGGCTAAAATATTTTCTCTCTTAATAGATCCCGTCCCAGTTAATATTAATGAAAGAATTAGTCATGGCGAAAAATTTCTTATAAGCAGTGAAAGATTGTCATTAAGAAACAACCTAAGTGCAAATGCTTTCGATCCCACAAACTGGGACGAAACAATTAAGAAATTTAGAAACTATTTATATAACAATGAGCAAAACATTACTTCAAAAACTCCATTAAAAAAGAATGATCCTGAAGCTCTAATTTACTTGAATAACGCGATCGCTGAAAAAAGCGGCAAATATTTGACAATCGCCGTGAGTGTACCTATTGTTGAAGACCCAGCCTATCTGATGGGAGTTTCAGAAGAAATTCTGCGTGGTGTAGCACAGGTTCAGAATGAAGTAAATCAAGGTGAGGAAAAACAGCGCATCAATGGAAATTTTCTAAAAGTTGTCATAGCTAAGGATGACAATGCTAGCAAGAATGATGATGTTGTCAAAGCGATCGCTAAAAAGTTTGTCGAAGATGAAAGTATTCTTGCAGTTGTAGGTCATAACTCCACTAAGGCTTCGCTCGCTGCTGCGGATACATATAAAGGCAAACTGTTAGCAATTTCTCCTACATCTAATGGCGATAAGCTTTCCGATGTCATATATTACCGAACTTTACCAAGTATTGCGACTGATGCTGATGTTTTAGCAAGTTACGCAAAGAAGCAAGAATGGAATAAAATTGGAATCTGTTTTGATCAAACTGATGAATCAAGTAAATCTTTAAAAGAATCATTTGCCATCAAATTCACAACCAATGGTTACTCGGTTGAAGACAAGAATTGTGATTTTAGTCTAAAGGAAAAAATCAATGCTGATATAGTTATTTCAAACCTTCCAGCCGATTTCAAGGCATTAATTTTACTACCTAGTATCAATGGAATCGATCTTGCAATTAAAATAG
Organism: Pseudanabaena sp. Salubria-1; assembly: GCA_023336205.1. Lineage (GTDB taxonomy): Bacteria > Cyanobacteriota > Cyanobacteriia > Pseudanabaenales > Pseudanabaenaceae > Pseudanabaena. Next base: position 19,928 of record JALQCR010000004.1, on the reverse strand, counting down.
CAGAAGCTAATAGTAAAAGAAAACTACCTCTCTTAGCAAGTTCTGTTATGTATACAGGGGAAACCTTGACATCAGGAAAAAACAGCGTAGAAAGTATGGTAGTTGCTACAATCTGGCATCCTGAATTTTCTAAGGCTTTTGCTGACTCTGCTCAAACATTTTGGAGCGATTCCATCATCAATTGGCGCACAGCAACTTCTTATGATGCAATGCAGGTTATCATTGCAGGATTAAAAAATAATTCTGATCCCATCCGAAAGAATTTGATGGAATTTGTGTCAAGTTCAAAACTTGATATGGAATCTTCGGCAGGGATCAAGAATAGTCAAAAGAATAACAAAATAATCTTTAAGCCGAATGATGGCGGTCGCGATGCGGAAATAAGGTTACTCAAAATCGTAGCAAATGAAAAAACAAGCACTCGTAGCTACGATTTTAGACCCTTAGATGAAAATTTCAATCCTCTACTAGAGCTAACAGAGAGGAAGTAGATATTTCAAATCCTAATGATGAACTTTTCTATAACTACTTACCATCAATCTTAGATCTCTCCTCTTGAGCCAAATATTTAACGCGATCAAGAAGCTCGGAATCTATGTATATTGAGATGCATAGAAACAGGGGGATTGAAAATGAAATTCCCACTCCTGCACTATTTCCAGAAAAATCACCTATTAAATTCGATCCTAAATTATACGAAGACGAAGATATTACATATGACAAGACTTGATAAGCGATATTTAGGAAAATAATCCTCCTGATTAGTTTAGGTGATTTCGCAAGCAACCTACGCAAATCTATACCTATATACAGATATGCACCCGCCAAACCAAACGCAACGATCACTCGAAAAACCCATAATGGTTCTAAAAATAGAACTGCAATTTGACGCAGACATTCGCTATTCATCAGATTGGCATTGCATTGTGGATTGACTGCTAAGAAAAATAGGCTTAGCGTCAAGGCGAAAAATCCAATAGTTACAGCAATACTAAATAGACCAATAGCAACAAAATATATTCTTACCCATTTAACAGTTGTCTTCATCACTCTATCTCCATCAGTATTTTAATTGGAAATAGTGGAACTCCTCTATAACAAGTCCTCCACTGTATAGTTATCAGAGAGGTTGAGAGAAATTACGCATTGATTCACAAAACTTAAATAACAAAGTTTTCCGTCACTACAAGTTCCGCAAAAACAACTTGAGCGCTAAAATGCTCACCTGCATCACCATAAATCTCAAACTGAATAAAATTATCAATACTTCTAGACTCAACTTCTTTAAAAACATTTCCTGTTTCATCCAACACCACCAATTTCAAAAACTGTGGCAAATACATACCTGTAATTGGATAAACCGCTAAACGAATATTAGTTTTATTCTCAGTTTCCTGCCATATCGTCACAACCAGTGCAACCTGACAATTAGGCAGATAATCACTGAGATCGATCGCCTTTCCACGTCTTACTTCGGTTTGATTAGCTGATGGATTGGAGATAGTACTTCTATTCGCCGACTTCCAAGCAAACTGAGGTTGAGGATTAACCAGCAAAGTTTCTATCTCTTGCCAAACCGAATCAAATAGACCTTGAAACCAATCAATGATCCTGATAGGCTTAGGTCGCAAAGCAGCGATCGCCTCACACAAATTCTCAATCGGCTCAAGGTGATCAAGGGCAAGATACTCAGTCGATACCTTTTTGACAAATCCCAAAATTGTCGCCGATCGCCCATCTTCTTCCAGCCGCAGCACCGTATAGCCAATCCGATCCTCCCAGACTTCAGGAGGCATATAACAAGTTGATTCACCAGCCCGTAGCGATCGGCATTCCAATTTACCCAAGCTTTTACCCAAATCATCAATTTCCTGATCAGCAACATCGGTACATAGACGTACAACTGGATGCCAACTATCACTCGCTTCTAAATTTGTGGTAATTCCCATCATCTCCAAATAATTACGCATCACAAGCACAGATAGAGTATTCCGTCTAACTCGTTCTGCTGCTTCTGGTGAAGACTGTTGTGAGGCAAACCGTTGAGCCATATTTCTAGCGGCTGTGGTAATGGGCAAAGAGATAGAAAAATCTTCAATATTATTCATAGTTATTCCTTTGAATTTTGTAAGGTAAGGTAATGATAGAAATGGTTATTGAGCTTTTGGCAACTCGTCAGATTTCCGCGATTCGTAAGCTTGTTTTATTACAGGAATTTCTTTTAATAAAGGAATACATTGTCGTTGATAAAGGCTACTGAGAGTTGAAACCGATATTCCCAATCCTGTTGATAGATTTTGCCAATTAGGCTTTTCATAAGCCAAGCTTCTGAGACAGAGAAATTGAGCATTAGCATCGGGGCGATCGCGTACATGAGTTCCTTTAAATTTGCCATCAGAATCATCTTCGATCCATCTGCGAACAAAATCCCATAGATATTCTTCTGACTCAAGATAAATTTCAGGCGCACGAATTTCACCAATGATATCGATACCAGCCTTTTGATTGTCAACAACAATAAATTCCTCTTCTGGCTTCTTGTCTCCCTTGGTACTTGGCTTCTCTTCTGGCTTCTTATTTCCCTTGGTACTTGGCTTCTTGCCTCTCTCGGTATACAGATCCAACAATCTCCATTTGAGATAATTATTGAACCAAGTGATTAAACTAGCTTTGGTCGGATCATAGACAGAGAGATTGAGACAAAAATACAACCACGTTTTCTGTAGAGCATCCTCATAATCTGGAGAACTATCTCTCCAAATCTTGCCCGATCGCTGCATGATCCGAATCAGCTTATTTAATCCCCTTTGTCGCTGAATAGTACCCTGCGGATGCTGACAGGTTTCTACAACAAGATTCTTTAGTTGCTCTTCTAGCGACTCTTCTTCATTCATTCGCGCTCATCCTAACTCCAAAATTTTTGTGGTCAAGTAATTATCAGCCAATACGTTAGTAAATTATGCAAAATTTTTAAAATTCATAAATACTAAGAGAATAAACAGCGATCGCCTTGATTTTGTAAAGTTATATTAATTCGCCTTGATTTTGCATAAAAACTTTGGGTAATCGTGATGAGTCTATAGATCGAAAGTCGAGATGGCACTGGTCAGCTAACGTGGGATGGGTTCTAAAATGTCCATTTCATGCCGATAAAAAGATGCAAATACGTCGATCTCAATTTAGCGGACTAGTGCCATCTCGGCTAAGACAAATGAAATTTATCTAATAGGCAGGAATATATGAAGCTCAATCTAATTACAAAATCAGCAACATTTTTAGTTTTCACGATCGCCTCTGTATTGCCAATACAGAATCCTGCTTGGGCTTTCGGTTCCAACAATAATTTAACTGAGACAAGAGTAATCGCAGATCTTATATCCGATTCTCCATCATCACCTTTGACGATTGCTCAATCATTGAACGCCAATTCTCCCCTAGATGGAACTTGGCGGTTGACATTTATTGGTAATGGCGCTGTCCATACGGCATTGTTGACCATGCAAGGTTCCTATGGAGTAGCCAAAGTCACCTATTTCGATTCTAATTTGAAAAGGATTCAAAATGTTGATCAATTGATGCAACTTAGATACTCATCGAAAGGAATAGCTCTATTTGGCTATAACCCTGTTTATTCTGGCACTTCTATTGCGGCTCCTTATAGTCCTGACAACTTTTTCTTTACGGTCATTAATGACTCACTACAAGTTGTTAATTGTGATGATAAAGAGGTGTGTTCTTGGGTTCGTTTAGAAAATCTCAACTAAGGGTGTTTGTCTAGGCGATCGCCTCATATAGCAATGCAAGAGATAGCTAGGAAAAATCAAAACCCAAATAAATAAAGGCGGCGTGAAGCGCCGCCTTTATTTATTTGGGTTTTATGTCCTAAGCAAAACTTTCATTGCTATATTTCAGCCTTCTAGACTGGGATTATAGAGCGATCGTGCCCTTGGTGGCGATCGCAACAATCAGTTCTTCGTTGGAACTGGTGGCAATAACTTGCTCTTGGGCGGTGTTGGGCAATGGTCAGCTAAATCGTGATCGACGTATTTGCGTCTTTTTTATCGGAATGAAATGGACATTTCAGAACCCATCCCACGTTAGCTGACCAGTGCCCAAACCGCGATAACTAGAAAAGTAATGGGAGATATATCGTGCTGAAAGTCATTATCTATTTGCTAAATCTATTTGCACTTTTTACCTTTGGCATATTTATCGCTTTCCCAATTTCATTAATATGTGGCTCGATTGATACTTTGCTGTTTTTGTTGCCTATGCTCTGGCAAATTTTCTGGCGAGTAGGAATGGGACTTTTGCTCCTAACTCCGATCGCACTTTTTTTGAAAGCACTCTAAAAATTAGCCTAAAAATAAAAATAGCGATCCCCAAACATTTAACGCTTATTTCTCAAACTTTTCTACATTTGCTTGTTAACCACCAAGAAAATCTGCCAAGATAGACTAGATTTGTCGTTTGCCTCATAAGGAATAATTTGCGTGACTGTTGCTACTCCTGTCGCCTCTCCTGTTCAAGTTCCGACTGATTCGGGAATATATATCACGATTCACGGGCATTTTTATCAGCCTCCCCGTGAAAACCCCTATCTCAATGCGATCGAGCGACAGGAGAGTGCAGCCCCTTTTCATGACTGGAATGCGCGGATTCACCATGAATGCTATCGCCCCAACGCATTCTCTCGGATTGAGCGCCATGATGGCAAGATCGTCAAGATCGTCAACAACTATGAATACATGAGTTTCAACATGGGACCAACGCTGCTCTCATGGATGGAATTTCACGATCGCGATACCTATCAAGCGATTTTAGATGCCGATAAACGCAGCGCCGAGCGTCTTAATGGTCATGGCAATGCGATCGCACAGGTGTATAACCACATCATCATGCCTTTAGCGAATTGGCGGGACAAATTGACGCAAATTCGTTGGGGCAAGGAAGATTTTAAGGCGAGATTTGGGCGCGAGACTGAAGGGATGTGGCTGGCTGAGACTGCTGTAGACTATGAAACCCTTGAAGCTTTAGTTTTAGAGGGGATCAAGTTTATTATTCTCGCGCCATCTCAAGCCCAGCGCTGTCGTCCTCAACCCACTGAAAACAATCCTAACCCTGCATGGCAAGAAGTAGGCGGAGCCCAGATTGATCCTAACCGTCCCTATCGTTGCTATTTGCGTCGTCATAATGGCAATAACAGTAATGTATCGGAACTTGGGCAATATCATCTGCCAGCGGATACTGATGCTTATATCGACGTGTTTTTCTATGATGGACCAATCTCGCGTGATATGGGTTTTGGCGATCTCTTAGGTAGTTCTCATAATTTTGCTAAGCGTCTTAGTCAAGCCGTACAGGGGGATCACCGTCCGCATCAGATAGTTTCCGTAGCAACCGACGGCGAAACCTTTGGACACCATAAGCACTTTACTGAAAAAACCCTTTCCTATGCCTTTGTCGAAGAATTTCCTAAGCGTGGCTGGAATGTCACTAATTATGCACATTATTTAAGTCTCTTCCCACCTCAATGGGAAGCAGAGCTAAAATCTGTAACTGCTTGGAGTTGTGCTCACGGAGTCGATCGCTGGCAAGGTGGCTGTTCATGTGGTGGAGAAGGATCGGGCTATCAACTCCTATGGCGGCGACCACTGCGCGATAGTCTCAACTGGCTACGCGATCGTCTAGCTGCTGTCTATGTAGATATCGGTCGCAAATATTTTAATGATCCTTGGGAAGCACGCGATCGCTATATTGACGTGCTGCAATATTCTCTACGTGATGGTATCTCTGAGCATTCTCCAGTTCTAGAGAAATTTTTTGCGCAGCAGTCTGGGAGCAAAGTTTCAACCTCGGCTCAGAGGGTTGATGCTCTCAGGTTGTTGGAAATGCAACGCCACGCTTTGCTCATGTTTACGAGTTGCGGTTGGTTTTTTGAAGAATTATCACGTCCTGAAACCGTACAAATTTTGCGCTATGCCGCCAGAGCGATCGAACTAGCGGCTGATGTTGCAGGTGTATTGCTAGAGGATGAGTTTATTCATCGCATGGCGAAAGCCCCAAGCAATCTCGTTGAATTTAAGGACGGTGAAGGTGTCTTTAAGCATCAAGTAGCGACTAACAGCATTACCCTCGCTCAAGTTGCTGCCCAATATGCCCTTAGCTCGACTTTGGGTAACTATGCGCGATCGCAACAAATCTATTGCTACCAAATCCAACAGCAAGATTATCAACTGCAACGGATTGGCTCAATGTCTTTAGCGATCGGGCAAATTCAATTAGTTTCTGGGATCACGCAAGAATCTGTAAATTACATTTTTGCAGTACTGCACCTTGGTGGCGATGACTTCCATTGCTGTATCCAACCCTTTACAGGACGGCGTGAATACGAAGAGATCAAAGCAACTCTGTTTAAAGTTCTCAAACAAGCGAATACGGCTGCGGTAATTCTGGCGATGGCTAGCAACTTTAGTGGAGAGCAGTTCAATCTGCATCATCTCTTTGCGGAAGAGCGCCATCGGATTTTGCGAATGCTCGCCGATGAGACTTTGACTAGACTCGATCAGCTTTATGAACAAGTTTATCGTGATAACTATGGAATCTTGATCTCATTCCGTCGGGATGATCTACCAGTACCGCGTGAACTGCAAGTCGCTGCGGAGATTGTGCTTAACAATCGCCTCACCGAGGAACTCAAGCGATTAGAAACTGGCGAATCACTTCCAAATGTGGGATTAGATGCTGTCGCGATCGAGGCGCTTAATTTGGGCTGTAAATTTACCCATGAAGAAGATGCCGAAATTCTCGAAAATTATATTCTGAGCCAAATTCAGCAACTTTCGAGATCGCAAGATATTGATGAAAAATCGCTGTTTACCTATCTCAATCAAATTGAGCAGTCACTAATCATTAGCGATCGCCTGGATCTTGAGTTAGACCTTGATCTTTCTCAAGAGGCTTTTCTCAACTATCTATCATCACGGGTTGCCCCAAAGTGTGTACTCGCTAGACAGATTCTCGATTTGGAATCTACTCAAAAACAACCAATTCATATAGAGGTCAATCTTTGCGAAAGTATTTCTAATTTGGAGCTACATCAGTTAATTGATACAGCTAGTAAATTAGGTATAGCCACTGAAGCTTGGCTTCATGCTTAGATCCTGATTCCTAAACTGTAGGAGCAATTCATGAATTGCCCCTACAGTTTAGGAATTTCTTTTCAATCATTTAAAAATATCTAGATAATGCTTCCTCCTTTTATTGTTTTAGATCCATTTATTGAAGACTGGTTACGCGAAGATATCGGGCGTGGCGATCGCAGCACTAGTGGCTTATTTCCAGATGGCAATGCGCCAATTGGTAAAGCTGTGTGGATTGCCAAAGCTGATGGTGTAGTTGCAGGACTAACGATCGCAGCTAGAGTATTTTATTTATTAGATCAATCAGTAAATTTTGTTGCGATCGCGCAGGATGGGAAACCTGTGAAATCAGGTGAACTGATCGCCGAAATTACGGGCAGCCTTGCCACATTACTTATGGGTGAAAGAGTTGCGCTTAATTTGGTGATGCGATTATCAGGGATTGCTAGCTCTACAGCAGAATATGTCAAGGCAATCAGCAACACGAAAGCGCATCTAGTTGATACCCGCAAAACTATTCCAGGAATGCGCATCTTAGAGAAATATGCCACTTTCATTGGTGGTGCGATCAATCATCGCTATGGCTTAGATGATGCAGTGATGCTTAAGGATAATCACATTGCGGCGGCTGGCGGCATCACAGAAGCGGTACAACGAGTACGCGAAAATATTCCATTTACCACATCGATTGAAGTAGAAACTGAGTCAATTCCTCAAGTAAAGGAAGCAGTGCAGCTAGATCTTGATGTGATCATGCTCGATAATATGCCAGTAGAAATGATGCGAGAAGCGATCACCCTCATCCGCCAAAATAGCAGCCATACAAAAATTGAAGCTTCTGGCAATATTACGCTCAATACCATAGCCCAAGTTGCAAATTTAGGTGTAGATTATATTTCCACTTCGGCAATGGTCACGAGATCGCATTGGTTAGACATCAGTATGCGAATTAGTTCCTAATTCATCTCATAACAAAATATGCAAGAAAGTATTTTTACGACTCTAATCTTACCAATTGCCTTAGCTCTAATCATGCTGGGGATGGGACTATCGCTAAAGTTTGAGGATTTCCAACGGATCACAAAATATCCTAAGGCAGTGTCGGTGGGGTTATTTGGTCAAATCGTTCTGTTACCCATCATTGGCTTTATAATTACGAAAATTGTAGCAATGCCGCCTGCGATCGCGGTGGGACTAATGATCATCGCCATTGCCCCTGGTGGTGTGTCATCAAACATGATTACTTACCTCGCGGGTGGAGATGTAGCTTTGTCAGTGACATTGACGGTATGTAGTAGCATTATCACCATATTTACGATCCCGATCCTTGCAAATCTAGCTCTAAATCATTTTCTCGGACAGAGCGCAGCGCTCTCTTTGCCAATTGGAACAACAATGGGGCAGATCTTTTTAATTACGATTATTCCTGTTGTGATAGGAATGTATATACAGTATAAGTTTCCTGAGCTTGCCCGCAGTTTAGAAAAGGTTACTAGTCGCCTAGCAATCGGCTTTCTCGCTTTAATTATTCTGATTCTCGTTATTCGCGAATGGAGCCGTTTACCTGAGTTTATTGTGCAGGCAGGCGTAGGAGTGATTTTGCTTAATTTGTTCTCAATGGCAGCAGGTTTTGTAATCAGTAAACTACTAGAGCTCAGTACACCGCAGCAGATTTGTATAGCAATTGAAGTTGGAATACAGAATGGAACTTTAGCGATCGCGATTACAGCAGGAATATTGGGAAATCAAGATATGGCAATTCCTGCGGCTATTTATAGTCTGTTCATGTATATGACTGGATTTGGGGCAATTCTCTATGGCAAGAGTTTATCGAAGGATGCCTTGGTTTGATAATAATTATTTTTCCATAGAGGCAATTAATTACCACTATGGGTCAAGGAACTACAATTATGGAATATGCGATCGATTTTGGGACGAGTAATACTGTTGTTGCCAGAATTAATGAGAATGGAGCTATAGAAACAGTCAAACTAGCTGACTACAGCAGCCTCATTGCTGATAACCCGCCACTGATTCCTAGCTTTGTCTATGTGCAGGATGCTGCCAAAGAGCAGGTACTAATTGGTCAAGAGGTATGCGATCGCGGTTTAGACAACAAGAGTAATAAAGGCGAACAGCGATTTTTTAAAGCTTTCAAAAGAGCGATTGGCTCTAATATGTCCATGTTTGTACCAGAAGTAGATGGACGCGAAATAGAATATGAACTAGTGGGAGAGTGGTTTTTAAAAAAAATCATTGAGAGCTTACCAGATGTTGACTCATTAATTTTTACGGTTCCAGTTGATAGCTTTGAGTCCTATCGTAAATGGCTTGGCGAAGTTTGCGAAAAACTAACTGTAAATCAGGTGCGAATATTAGACGAGCCTACTGCTGCTGCTTTGGGTTATGGAATTAATGGTGGTGATGAAACTATTTTAGTGGTGGATTTTGGCGGTGGTACGTTAGATTTGTCATTAGTAAAATTATCTTATGCGCAACTACTAACGGAATCTACCCAACCGAAATCACCTCTAGGCTTCCTATTGAAATGGGGCGATCGCACAATTAAAAGCCAACCTTTACCCAATAATCAAAGTTCACAAACCGCTAAAGTTCTCGCCAAAACTGGGCAAAATCTTGGTGGCATTGATATTGATAATTGGATCGTTGATTACTTCCATTCGACTTTAGGCTTGCCAAAGAACTCGCTCATAGACCGCTTAGCTGAACGAATTAAGATCGCTCTTTCTAATGCTGAATCATCAACTGAGGTTTATTTTAATGACCAAACCTTTGAATCCTATGAATTAACTTTAACGCGATCGCAATTAAATCAAATCCTCGAACAGCATAAATTTTTTATTAATCTCGATAGCGCTCTTGATCGCATTCGCCAACAAGCAAATCGCCAAAATATTGATTTAGATCAAATAGATGCAATTCTCTTGGTAGGTGGTACATCCCAAATCCCTGCTGTCAAGGAATGGGCTTTGCGACATTTTCCAGCCGAGAAAGTAAAAGCTAATAAGCCCTTTGAGGCGATCGCACATGGAGCAGTTTCTCAAGGCTGGGAATTAAAGGACTTTCTCTATCACAGCTATGGTGTACGCTTTTGGGACAAGCGCTACAAAAAACATAACTGGCATACGATTATTAAATCAGGTGAGACCTATCCATTACTCAAACCAGTAGAACTCACGCTTGGTGCATCCGTTGCCGATCAGCCTAGCATTGAGTTAGTTATTGGTGAATTAGGAGAAACTAATGTAGAAGTCTATTTTGAAGATGACAGACTTGTGACTCGTGTTTTAGATGTCAAACAAGTTGCAGCGCAGATTCTCAATGAAAATAGCAAGGCGATCGCGAAGCTGGAACCACTGGGGCAAACAGGCAGCGATCGCATCAAGGTTTCCTTCCAAGTAGACGAAAAGCGCACATTAAGAATTACAGTTCTTGACCTGTTAACCAAACAAAATTTATTAGCAGATATCCCTGTGGTGCAACTTGTATAATTTACTTTACAAAGAAGCAAATCCTAAAATTTTGACGATTTGGAGATTTTAGGGATAATTCAGTAATTCACATTATAAAAATCGGTTTCATAATGAGAATTGCTAAGATAGTTACCATCAACTATATATTATTACTATATAGTGATATAATCTAACAAAGCTTGGCAAACTATATTTCTAAAAATACATGACGACATCCTTCAAATCACCCCAACTAAAAGAGATTGATGCAATATCACTCAAACAAAAGTTGGAATTACAACAAGTTACTCTGATTGATGTTCGAGAAGTGGGCGAATATGCAACCGAACACATCTCAGGTGCTATTTCTATGCCTTTATCAACTTTTGACTCAAATCATATTGACAAAATTGGAGACAAGCCCGTAGTACTTTGTTGTCAGTCGGGAATGCGCTCTAATAGGGCTTCTCAGAAGTTGTTAGAAAATGGATTTGGAACAGTTATCCAACTCAAAGGGGGCTTGTTAAGTTGGAAAGACGCAGGCTTTAAAACGCAAGTAGTTCGCAATGCTCCAATTAGCTTATTTCGCCAAGTCCAAATTGTAGCTGGTTCCCTCGTATTGCTGGGAACTGGATTAGGTGTATTTGTATCGCCTGGGTTCTTTTTATTGAGTGGATTTGTTGGCGGCGGTTTAGTATTTGCTGGGGTCACCAATACTTGTGCGATGGGAACACTTTTGACAAAACTTCCTTACAATCAACGCAACTAACAGTTATGAAACCAATTCGTATTTTCTATTTCTCGGATATTCTATGTGTGTGGGCTTACATAGCTCAAATTCGCTTGGAGGAGCTCAAGACAGCTTTTCCAGACAATATTGAAATTGATTATCACTTTGTTTCTGTCTTTGGTAATGCCCGTGAAAAGTTGGAGAAAGGCTGGCGCGATCGCGGAGGTTTAGAAGGCTATAGTGAACATGTTAAGGCGACAGCCAGTAAATTTGACCATATTTCTGTGCATCCTGATATTTGGAAGCAAGTTCCTGCCTCTTCTACTTTAGCCCATCTATTTTTACGTGCAGTCCATTTGTTAGAAATTAAAGGTATAGTTTCACCATCTGATCAGGTCTTAGAAAGAACTGCTTGGGCATTTCGAGAAGCTTTTTTCACTAAACTTGCGAATATCAGCGATCGCCAAATTCAGTTTGCGATCGCCAAAGACTTGGGGCTACCGATTGAAGCCATTGAAACTATGATTAACAATGGAGAAGCTTATGCGAGTTTATCTAAAGATGCTGAATTGGTGAAAGAGCATAACGTTACTGTCAGCCCTACTCTGATTTTTAATGAGGGAAGACAAAGATTGAATGGTAATGTGGGTTATCGAGTTATTGAAGCTAATATCCGTGAGTTGCTTCACAATCCTGCTGGTGAGCATTCTTGGTGTTAGTTTTTATCCATAGCAATGTAAGAGATAGCTAGGAAAAATCAAAACCCAAATAAGTGAAGGCGGCACGAAGTGCCGCCTTCACTTATTTGGGTTTAAAAGAAATAGACATATAAAACCAAGAAATAGCGAGGCGGGGCTTCGCCCCGCCTCGCTATTTCTTGGCTGGGAAAGGATTAAGAAGGTATTGCTTAACGAGAAGGCCCTAAGCCAACAGCACCAGCATAAACAGCTTGGCTGCCCAGTTCAGCTTCAATTCTCAGCAAACGGTTGTACTTAGCAACGCGCTCACTACGACAGAGAGAACCTGTTTTGATTTGACCTGCGCGAGTTGCAACGGCAAGATCGGCGATCGTTGTATCTTCAGTTTCGCCTGAACGATGGCTGATCACCGAGCGGTAACCATTCTTGTCAGCAGTAGCGATCGCTTCCAAAGTCTCAGTCAAACTACCAATCTGATTGAGCTTAATCAAAATAGCGCTCGCACAACCCTCACGAATACCACGCTCTAGACGAGTCTTATTAGTTACAAATAAATCATCGCCAACCAACTGAGTATTAGTAAGTTGATCAGTCATAGCCTTCCAACTAGCCCATTGATCCTCTTCTAGACCATCTTCGATCGAGACGATCGGGTATTTGGCGATCAACCCTTCGTAATAGTTGACAAACTCTTGAGGAGTAAGGGATTTACCATCGATCGCATAGTTACCATCTTTGAATAGCTCGTTAGATGCAACATCTAACGCCAAAGCAACATCAACTCCTGGTTTGTAACCTGCTTTGGTGATTGCATCGATCAGCAACTCTAGAGCTGCTTGATTAGACTCAAGGTTAGGAGCAAATCCACCTTCGTCTCCGACAGCAGTTGACAAGCCTTTTTCGTGAAGGATCGAACTAAGCGCCGCGAATACTTCCGCACCGTAGCGCAATGCTTCTTTAAAAGTTGGTGCGCCTACGGGCACAATCATGAATTCTTGGATATCAACGTTGTTATCTGCGTGAGCGCCGCCGTTGATAACGTTCATCAGGGGAACTGGCAAAACATTCGAGAGAGGTGTGCCCAGATAACGATAAAGAGGCTGTCCGATCGCTGCGGATGCTGCCTTGGCATTAGCCAGAGATACTGCCAAAATTGCATTTGCACCGATTTCGGATTTATTGGGTGTGCCGTCTCGCTTGAGCATAATCCGATCAACGAGTTCTTGATTGAGCGCATCTACCCCTTTCAATTCGGGTAGTAGCTTTTCAGTAATGTTGCGAACTGCGATTAATACCCCTTTGCCTCGGTAGCGCTTTTTATCTCCATCCCGCAATTCATGGGCTTCAAAACTACCTGTAGATGCGCCACTGGGAACCTGTGCGAGACCGATTGCGCCGTTGGCAAGTTTGACTTCCGCTTCAACGGTTGGGTTGCCGCGCGAATCGAGGATTTCTCGTGCAGCGATCGCAATGATTTCTGTGCCTTTAGTCACTTTGAGCTATTCCTTTAATGATTAAGTGAAGCTATTCGCAACAATCTTACAGTTTTGCGTTGTCCCATTTCTCAAATGTTAGGTCTTCATTAAAAAAGTTGACAAAATTCACTTTTATAGTAATAAAAGGTTTGCTTAGGATATAAAAACCACAACAAAAGTGGGGGGGGGGGGGGGGGGGGGGGGGGGGGGGGGGGGGGGGGGTTTTGGGGGGGGGGGGGGGGGGGGTTTTTGATTTGTCCTAGCATCTTTTTATTGCTATAGGTGACAGTTATATCCACAAAAAAAAAAAAACACAACCACCCACCCCCCCCCCCCCCCCCCCCCCCCCCCCCCCCCCCCCCCCCCCCCCCCCCCCCCCCCCCAACTCTCTTTTGGGTTTTATTTATTAACTTCTTTAGCTACAGCTAGCCCTAAAGACAAAGGTGCTTTGCACCGTACCTTTATCTTTAGGGTTTTGATTACAAATCGCTTGGGTTAAATCTATTTAAGCGATAAAACAAGGGCATCTAGTTTTCTAATTCTTGCAATCATAATTTTCATCACGTTTATTGCAAAATTTGGGGTTTGTTGCACCAAAAAATTAAACCGCTTTTGATCGACGGGGACTAGCTTACATTCGGTTTTAGCGATCGCAGTGGCACTTCTAGGACTGGAGTCAATCAAAGCCATTTCGCCAACAATACAACCAGCAGCCGTAGTTTCCAACAACTTACCATTTATTAAAATTTCTACTTCCCCTTCGATAATCGCATACATTTGATCTGCGACTCCGCCCTGCGCAAAGATAACTTGTCCAGCAGGGATAATCACAAAGTCTTTGGCATTATTAAACAAGTCAATTGTAGTCAAGATTAAACTCCACTTTATCAAAAAGTAAATGAAAAAAAGAATAGAAACACGATAATTATTGTAATTGCAAAGTGAACTGTTCTAGGAATAAAGTAAATCCTTGAAATAATCGGAGATACTATCTGCTAACAAAGGCTTTAAGCAGGATCTTATGCAAAAATATCTAAGATTTGTTGCCTGACTTATCAAGGTTAAATTTAAATTAACTTAAGGTTAAAAGCTTGTAATAATTGTGGAATTAAAACCGCGATCGCAGCTCCAATAGTTGTATTAATACCATTGACAAGCTCATTGGTGAGCCAGTCATATTTTTCTTGTAAAGTTGCTCCGATCAAGCTTTCGATATTGGTGGCAATGAAAGCAGCGATCGCACACCAAAGCAGATCCCAAGGACTAGTTAATAATCCCACCGCCCAACCGATAGTTGCCATTAACAACGAACCGATAATTCCTGCGATCGTGCCTTCTAGGCTGACTGCACCCTCTGTACCTGCGGCTACTGGCTTGAGCGTGGTGATCAAAAATGTACTTTTACCGTATGCTTTCCCAATTTCGCTAGCAGTCGTATCCGCAAGTTTGGTGCTGAGGCTAGCGACATAGGCTAATAACCACAGCGGATTGGGTGCGATCGCCTGACCAATCGCGCAAACAGCACCAGTTGCCGCCGATCCCCAAAGATTTTCGGGTCCCCTTGCGCCATCGCGTTTTTCGGCAATGCCTTTTGCTTCTTTGATGTCCTTGCCAATACGAGTTACCCCTGAACCGACGATCAAATAGCTTAAAATAACGATATAGCCTTGCCATCCTAGACAGCCCCAGACCGTAATTCCCAAAGCCCATGCATGACATATGCCTGAGGTGGTCAAGACTTTACGTGGTAACAGTAAGGCGATCGCACCGAGAAGCGTATTAAGGGCGATCGCGATCAACCAGCCCTGTGAAATTGGGAAACTATTTATCATAAAAGTTTATCTTAAAAATTAGTAAGGCAGGCATTGCCCACCCTACTCAACATACTACGGAGTAAAAATAATGACAGCAGCAATTGAATTGTTTTGGGGAAATTTAAGTGGTTTTATGTCTTGGAATCTTTTCTTAGCAATAATTCCCTACGCACTTAGTTTCATTTTATTTGCGAAGCGATCGCCAAAACGACTACCTTTAAATCCGATCTGGTGGTTTGGCGTAGCAATTTTCATTTTGTTTTTGCCCAATGCGCCTTATATCATCACTGATATTATTCATTTTGTAGATGATGTACGAGTACCAAACGTCTCTGATAACGGTGTGATTTTTATCTTGATTCCACAATATATTGTTTTTATATTGTTAGGCTTTCAGTGCTACGTGGCTTCTGTCATGAAGCTCATCAAATATTTAGGTTGGCTGAAGATAATTAAAAATACAACTTGGCTCGAAGTAAGCCTGAATTTTATCTGCGCTTTCGGCGTGTATTTAGGAAGATTTAATCGATTAAATAGTTGGGACTTGTTCACTAATCCCCTAAATGTTATTCGTAATACAATTTATAACTTTGCAAGCCCTAATTTTCTCTTTGGTACAATTCTATTTTTCATAACCTTTACAGGGCTTTATTACATTTTTAAATGGATTAATATATCGCTCGTATTTTACTGGCAAAATCGCTCTAACCAAGTTTCGGTATAATCTGTATGAATGAGCATCAATTCGATCTCTCTATCTCCCTCGGTGATTATGCCCATCAAGTGATTTACCAAAATTTCCATAAGGTTGTAGATCGGGAAAAATTTGTTTTTAAAGATAAAGAGATTGAACCGTTGCATCAGATGCGAGTCGGAATGAGGAGATTGCGAACATCTATTCAAGTATTTGACAATGCGATCGCCCTTCCTCAACTAGTTAACAATTCATCGATTGGAAAAATTGCTAGAAATTTAGGAGAAACGCGAGATCTGGATGTCCTAAAACAGGAACTGCTTGATCGTTTTCAACCTTTACTGTCAAAAAAAGAAGAACCTAAGTTCGATAAAGTCGTTAAGCACCTACACCAGAAACGCGATCAGAGTTTTCTGAATTTGAAAAAAACGCTCAATGGCGATCGCTATCAAGCCCTCAAGCAAGCAATTCAAGATTGGCTAGTTCAACCCACCTATAAAGCAATGGGTAGTTTATCCGTCTTAGAAATTTTGCCAGATTTGCTATTGCCATTAATTTGTAGACTTTTTTTGCATTCAGGCTGGATGGTTGGTACAACCTTACAGTCAGGCAAAGTTTCATTAATATCAATTGAGGATACCGCAGAGTTAAATCAGCAATTAAGAAAGTTTGGCAGTGATTTGCATGACTTGCGTAAGCAAATTAAAGGGGTTCGCTATCAGACTGAGTTTTTTTCTGACTTCTATGAAGACTCCTATGCTCAAAGAATAGAGACCTTTAAAACAATGCAAGAGCTGATCGGTCAGCTTCAGGATCATGTCGTCCTCCGTGATTTTCTGGAATCAACACTAAAGGAGGATGTAGAAAAATCGCTTCCAACCATCGCCCAGATAATGCAGGAAGAATCGATCGCATTTTGGCAGAGTTGGCAACCTCTGCAAGAGCAGTATTTATCCCCCGAATTTCGTAAATCTCTACGATCTATGCTAACTACACCGCTTGTGCAAGCTCATCTATAATCATCTCAATAGATAGTTTGCCACAATCACCATAAAATTATGTCTCTCGCACCATACGGTTCTTGGAAATCGCCAATTAGTTCTGACTTGATCGTTTCTAGTAGCATTCGCCTCGGCGCGATCGCTATTGATGGAGGTAATGTCTATTGGAATGAAGGCAGACCACAAGAATCAGGGCGTAACGTGATCATGCGCTATGACCTGGATGGTAATTATCGCGAAATGACACCTGCATCGATCAATGTGCGATCGCTAGTCCATGAATACGGCGGCGGCGAATATCTGGTAAGCGATGGACGCATTTATTTCTCTAACTTTAGCGATCGCCGCATTTATCGTAAGGTTGGCGGTGGATCATGCAAACCACTAACGACAGAAAGTGCCTATCGCTATGCTGATTTTGTTTGGAATCGGATTTATGGCAAGTTGATTTGTGTGCGCGAAGACCATACGAGTGGCGGTGAGCCGATTAATACTTTGGTGGCAGTAGATACCAGCAATGGCGAAGATATTCAGGTATTGATCACAGGAGCAGATTTTTATGCCTCACCGAGATTGAATTCTACTGGCGATAAACTCGCATGGATTAGTTGGAATCACCCGAATATGCCTTGGAATGGAACCGAACTTTGGGTTGCTAATCTTGTGGAATCAGACACAGGAGTTCTCACAATTCAAAATCCACAACTGGTCGCAGGAGGTACTGAAGAATCTATATTTCAGCCAGAATGGTCACCCGATGGGAATCTCTACTTTGTTAGCGATCGCACAGGTTGGTGGAACCTATATCGTACTTCAGTAGAAGATTTTGCTATTGAAGCTATCTGTCCAAAGCCAGCTGAGTTTGGTTTGCCTCAGTGGGTATTTGGTATGACAACCTATGACTTTACAGGTGATGGCAAAATTCTTTGTTCCTATACTGAGCATGGCAAATCTCATTTAGCAATTCTCGATCCTGCTAATTTGGAAATAGGTTTACAAGAAATCTCTACCCCCTTTACTTCCATTTCAGGATTACATTGCGAAGGCGATCGCGCTGTTTTTCATGGTGGTTCAGCTACGGAGCCAACTGCGATCGTCTTACTGGATTTGTCAACGAGCACTTGTCAAAAAGTACGGGTTGCCTCAGATCTTCAAATTGACCCAGACTATATTTCCGCCGCTCAGCCCATAGAGTTTTCCACCGAAAATGGGAAGACATCCTATGGATTATTCTATCCTCCAAAAAACAAAGATTTTCAAGCAGATGATTCCGAGAAACCACCTTTGTTAGTCAAAAGTCATGGTGGCCCCACCGCTTCGACTTCAGGAAGTTTGAGCCTCGGTATTCAATATTGGACAAGTCGAGGCTTTGCGGTGCTAGATGTCAACTATGGCGGCAGCACTGGCTATGGACGTGAATATCGCGATCGCCTTAAAGGGAATTGGGGTATCGTTGATGTTGATGATTGCGCTAATGGAGCAAAATTCCTTGCAGACAAGGGTTTGGTGGATAGCGATCGCCTTGCAATTTCGGGAGGGAGTGCTGGCGGCTATACGACCCTTTGCGCCTTGACATTTCGCGATGATTTCAAAGCAGGGGCGAGTCATTATGGCATTTGCGATCTTGAAGCTCTTGCTACAGATACCCATAAATTTGAGTCGCGCTATCTCGATAGTCTAATCGGCAAATATCCTGAACAGAAGGAAATTTACATTCAGCGATCGCCCATTCATTTCACCGACAAGCTATCCTGTGCGATCGCCTTTTTCCAAGGTTTAGAAGATAAAGTTGTGCCGCCTAACCAAGCAGAAATGATGGTGGATGCTCTACGCAAAAAAGGTTTGCCTGTTGCCTATGTCCCCTTTGAAGGCGAACAACATGGCTTCCGCAAAGCCGAAAATATCAAACGCGCCCTTGATGGTGAGTTCTATTTCTACGCACAAATTTTTGGCTTTACACCTGCTGATGATATTGAACCGATTGCGATCGAGAATAATTTACTTGCTGTAATTTGAAAAAAAGGGCGGCGCATTGTGCTGCCCTTTTCTTCAAATTACATGGTTTAGATCCGACGGCGAGAGGCGATCGTGAATGATTTGACCATCACGGAACCAGATAATCCGATGCGAATTTCGAGCCACATCCGCTTCATGCGTGACCATCACCACCGTAATCCCACTCGCATTTAACTCACCAAATAGTTCCATTACTTCCTGAGTAGTATGCGAATCTAGTGCGCCTGTAGGTTCATCAGCTAGCAACATTACAGGATTATTAACGATCGCTCTCGCGATCGCGACTCTCTGCTGCTGTCCACCCGACATTTGGTTAGGTCGATTATTTAATCGATGTCCCATCGCAACCCTTTCCAGTGCAGCCGCCGCCCGTTCTTTTTGTTCCTTAGGACGAATATTGGCATAAGCCATTGGCAACATCACATTCTCCATTGCTGAGAGTTGTGGTAACAGATGATATTGCTGAAAGATAAAGCCAATTTTGAGATTACGAACTTTGGCAAGCTCGCTTTCCTCCATATGAGAAACATCTTGTTCATCTAGAAAGTATTGCCCTGATGTGCTGCTATCAAGACAGCCAACGATATTCATGCAAGTGGATTTTCCGGAGCCAGAAGCGCCCATAATTGCGCAATATTCGCCTTCTTTAATCACAAAGCTAACATCATCTAGAGCCTTAACTAATGTATCGCCCTGACCGTAAAATTTGCAGACATTATTCAGTCTGACGATTTCGCGTCTAGAATCATCAGCTATTTCGGGAATTGGTGCGATCGTGTTGGTAGTAATCATAATTTATTTTTTAACGGGAGGGGGGGGGGCGCCCCCCCCCGCCGGTGTTTTTTTTTTTAATTTTAAAACCCCCAAAAGTGGTAAGACGGGGGG